>JAEUKB010000001.1 GCA_016794365.1 Myxococcales bacterium | reverse complement strand
GTAGGGGCGGAACTCTTCTCGGTCAATGAAGTCGCCTAGGCTCCAGTCCAGCTCGACGCTGCCGCTGCCCAGGTGATCGCTCAGGACCAGGAGGTTTTCGGGCTTGGCGTCGAAGGTTTCGCCCGTTCGCCGCATCCCAAGTCGATTGCCTCCGTCGAGTACATGCAGCACCACGCCCTGCTTGGTCGTCGCTCCCCGCTGCTGTGTGCGCTGTTCCAGCACCCCATCAATGTACACCACCACGTCCCAGTCGCTACCGAGCTGCTTGCGATTGAGCTTTTTGACCCGCTGCCCCGAGGCATCATACAAATACTGCACGTACTGCGTCGGCTCCGTCGCGTCGGTGGCTTGATTGCGGAAGCTGCGCAGCCGCCCGGCGTGGTCCCACTCGTACTTGCGCTCCACCCCTTCGCTTACGCAGTGTCCGCCGTCGTCGTAGCCGTAGCTGACCGAGATCGGCCCGCCCGGCATCGGCGACGGGTCGGGATAGCTCGCGCTCGCAAGCCGATTGTTCTGCTGCACCCCCGCCACGACAAATCCCGAGTACGTCCGCGTATGCACCTGCGCCCCGCTCGACGGGTACGACGTCCGCTTCAGCTCCTTGACAAACCCCACCGCGTCGTATTCGTACTCCTCTTTATACCCCTGCGCCTTCGTCACATCCCCATCCCACGGACTCGCGTCCCACAGCCTCTCCGTCGAGCCCGGCGTCGTCACATATGCTGTTTCCCGCCCCGTCGCGCTGAGCAGTCGATACAGTGCGTCATACGTATACAGCCGATCGAGCGCATCCCTCGTCGGAGAGTACCCGCCGTCCTTCACCCGCTCAAGCTGCTTCCAGATGTTCCCCGAGCGATCGTACAGGTAGCCCGTATCCTGATACGGACTGCCCTGCGGCGTAATCCGCTGGCTGGCGTCGAGCGTGCAGGTCTCAGAGCGCATGCGCACAAGGCGAAAGGTGGTTGTGTCATAAGCATAGCGCGTCAGAATTCGCTTGTCGATGGTCCCGGCGGCGCTACAGACGGCAGCAATCATCAAGGTTCGCTGGCCCTTGGCGCTGTACCCGATGTGTTCGACGAGCGTCATTCCGTCGAGCGTCAGGCTGCGCAGGGCACCGGCCTCGTTGAACGAAGGGACCAGCTTGGGTCGGGCTCCCGACGGCACTGGGTACAGCGACCACTTGAGCCGGCCCAGCGCATCGAAGGCCGCGTCGGTGACAAACGACACGGTGTCCAGGTCCGCATCGGCCATCGCCTTGTCCCAGTCCACGCGATAAGGCGCGACGTTCCATTTCCCCGCAGCGGGCAGACCAGAGAACACTGCCAGGATCACATCGTCTTTGATGACCCGGCGGTTGCGCGAGGTGATGTTGCCTTTAAAATCATAGGACGTGAACGAAACCAGCCCCGCTTCGTCGCGCTGCGTCATCACCTTACCGAGCAGGTTGCTGCTTCTGCGCGCCGTAAGCGTGGCGGCATCAGGAATGTTCTGATCGCCGTACGCGAGCGCGATGCGCAGGGTGATGCTCTCACCGTTGACATCGCAGGCCCACGTCTTGTGGGGTCGGCCCGCAGCGTCGGGCTTGCTGAGCGTCAATGCTCCGCGCGCGTCGGCGATATAAATAGGCAGCGCCGCCGCATCATATAGAGCAAAGTGGTCACCGGCATCGAGCGAGGTGGTCCTGAGCGGACGCTTGATGAAGTCATAGATCGCGGTTTGCACCACGCGATTCTGCGGATCGCGATGCGAGAGCAAGTTACCAACGATGTCGTAACTTGAGGTGTAGGTGAACCAGCCGCCCGCCGTGCTGTCCGAACTCAGCCGCTGCGTGGCCGAGATCGTCCGACCGAGTGCATCAACGATGATGCTGGCCGGGGTATCGACATGACCGACGAAGCTGCTGCGGGCGGCGCGTCCACGACTCAGATCTTCGTTTACATCGAGCGATTGGGAAGATAGGTCGCGGCCCGCGTTGTCGTTGGGATCGTACGTCCAGACTTCCCACGGAGACGGCGCAAAGGCATCGGGATTGTCGAGCGCAGGCTTGCCCGCCACGATGGGAGGAGTTCCCCGGACAATGCGGCTCTCCGATCCATCGGCATTGACGGTACGAACGACTCGACCAATGGGATCGTAGTACGTCTGAACCAGGGCCCCTTGCTGGGTGGGCGTCTGATAAGTGTATCCGCTGTCGAAGTAGGGCTCGGCGGCTTCAACCACTCGTCCCTTATTGTCGTAGCGCTTCCACTCACTACAGAGGACGCGGCTACTATCCATCGTCGGCGTCAGCAGTCCCGTGACCGCAGAGACCGTTACATCCGGGTTGAGGACTCCGCTTCCCAGTGGTTGCGCTCCGTAGACGAGTGACTCCGCCTGGGTCCGAATCTGTACGACGCGACCAAAGCCATCGGAGTAGCTCTGCGCCCGAATCACATCGTCGCGATGACCAGCCGGAATGACGGCATCCGTATCGGAGTCGTGATACTGCCGCTTGGTCACTGTGACCGCTACCGGAGTCGTCGAGAGCTGATAGGAATACTGTTCACTCGGAGCGGTCTGATCCCCTTCCGTAGCGGTCTTGCCCTTCACAAACCGCTGTGCAATGAGGCCAATAGGCGCAAAGGTCACCGACGAGATGTTGCCGTTCGGATCGGTCAGCTTCTTGGGCTGCAAAAAGTGGAAGTCGTATTCCGCCGTGGTCACAAGCCCAGCAGGATCGGTGATCTGCGTTGGGAACAGGGAATAGGTGCTGTCATACTGGGCCTCTGTGATTCGTCCACGCGCATCCTTCGACTTCTGAAGGAGTCCTCGCGGAGAGATGACGGCAACGTCCTGAAAATCGTACTGTGCCCGTGTGATCGAAGCGTAGTAGCGGCTCCCTTCCTTGGTAAACCCTGCCAGTGCGGAGAGCGAGTCCCAGTACTCCTGTGGCCACGCAGCAGGTTTTGTTCCGCCAGATAGAAACGGAGGTATGGTCGCGCCAAACGCAGCGGTAAGCTGGGCGTCTTCCATGACGAGCTGCTCACTACGAGACAGCGCACCAAAGGTCCCGAGCTGACCGAGCGGCAGACCGATATACGCGGCTCCATCATAGTAGCTACGTGTCTCGGAAACCAGCTTGAGTCCTGAAGGCGACATTCCTGCATCAAGGGTGCTGCTGAGAACTTGCGCGCCGTCAAGGAAGTCACCGACCGAATTGCCACCGTTGCTTGTAATTTCATACGCTCTCACCGTTGCAGCGCGGCCCGTCAGATACGCAGTGGTAGAGTAGGCGTATTGCGTCCGGGTGAGCAGCGCCAGATAAGGTGACGTATCTGCCGGAACAGACTGCTGATGATTGATTGAGCGCGAACGAGGAACCGCAGCGGAGATCTGCTCTTGTGCTTGTCCGAACGCATCGTATTTGTCGGTTCGTGAGAAGCTGACCAGCGGCTGTTCTCCTCGCTCCCACTGACTGGTTCGTTGCGCGAACTGAAAAGGAAAGAACACTCGCAGCCGCCAGTCCGTTGCAGGCAAGACCGAGGGATCGGCTGGCAGGGTTTCATCGGAAGGGCGAGTGCCGGGAAGTCCAGACACCGCCGAGACCGACTCTGTCACCGTGTAGGGACGACTTTGCTGCGGCGATCCATCAAGTGCATATAACTCTGTACGGAGTGTCTGACCGCGCAGAGCGCGCAGTGCATCGCGCCTGGCGCGCAAAGGAAGTCGCGACAGAAAGCCAGCTTGTAAGGCTGTTCGCTTGAGAATGCAGGGATCCTCCGACCAGTACTCACGACTATAGTCTGGCTCGTAAAAGCCGCTGTAAGAATCGCCCTGGGGGCCCTGATGAAACCAGTGACGTGTCTCGGTAGGCGAAGCGAAGTAGGCAATCGGAACTTTGTCGAATCCAGAAGCCTGTTGATAGTAGGGAAGAAACGATTCCGAGTCGCGCTGATCGACGCGGCCAAAGCCTCGAAACTCGCGATCCACACCATCCCAGTATCCATGGTGATAGACGTAATGGCTGACCATTCGGGAGCCAGAGATCTGATCTTGGACCTCTGCACTGGCAACGACCTGAACCGGAAACGGCAGCGGAGCGGTCCAGCGTTGGGTGGGGATTTTCTCATCTTGTAAGAAAAAGCGAGTCGATGGTGAGTAGGTCACACGGGTCACAGCTCCCATGTGATTGTCCATCTGCGAAAGCAGGTAGGGCTTGGTGCCTCCGGTTAGGTCGAGAAAGAACAGATCGCGATGCCCCGCTGGTGGGGCAGAGATCCACAGCACACCTGCGACGCCACTGCCGAACAGATCGATGAGACGAACAGAGTCCTGGTTGGTGATCGCAGGAGTCCCTTCGATAACGATGGGCTCACTCCATCGCTCGCCTTGCTGATTCAGCCACAGGGTCACCTTGCGATCTTCGACATACAGCAGATCCGCACAACCGTCTCCATCGACATCTCCCAGCAGGATGCGACGAGGATCGAACTGTACGGGCAGTCGGGGGGGGTTCTGCATTTGCACGCGACGTCCAAAGCGTCCGCGACCCATGGCAGACCAGTAGTAGACCGTACGCATCTGAACAAGCACCAAGTCCGAGAGACCATCACCGGACATATCTGCCCAGCGCACATGGGGGTCGGAAAAGGTGACGTTCGGGAAGGACTCCAGCGCACGGCGAGGGAATCGGAGGACTTCCTTCCAGCCGCTCTCTGCATCTTGAAAGAAGCAAGTCAGGATCTCTCCATCCGCTCGAATCGCGTCGGTCGCACCGTCGCCATCCAGATCGACAAGCTTCACTTCGGGATCTTTCAGCACAAAGCTTGGAGCAGACCGATACGGACGGAAAGATCGCGCATCCCACTTCCCACCAAAGCGCATGGGAAACACTCCCGAAGTGGTGGGAGTCGAAACGACCAAGTCCAGTTGACCATTCCCATCGGTATCCATCAGTGCAACACCGGGGGCTCCTAGATCAAGCCCAGCGGGCACTGCACCCAGGTTGCGTGGCAGAGAGAACGTACCGCTTCCAAGGTTTTGCCAGTATCGGGCCACTCCATTGCCAAGCTGTAAGATGTCCGGGAGTCCCTTTCCCGAGACATCCACCAGCTCGAACTGCGGCATGAGCAGCGCTCCAACGGGCAGATTGGGAACCTGCACCTGCTGCATCTTGCGGTCGCGCGGTTGAAACTGGGTATAGGTGAAGCCAAGCGGAGGGAGTGACTGCGCAGTCCCCATCGAGTCATAGCCGGTGCGCTGAAGCTGGGTGAGCCGAGACAGCCCGTTTTCCGCCTGCGAGTAGCTCAAGGAGTAGACGGTCTGATTGTTGCCACCGACCTGCACGACGATGCGATGGCAGCGTTTGCTCATGCGAATCTCAAATCCCGATCGATAGGATGAAAATGGATCGGGGCGATTTTCCCAATCAAACACGACCTTGACCAGAAAGCTGGGCGAAGCGGTGCTGCCGTAGTCGATGTACCGAACCTCACTGAGAATCGGGACATCCCAGCGATGCGGTCCGTCACTGCCTTGATCTCGATCGTAGACATAGTCGATGCGATTCCCAAACATGTCGATCGTGCGGGTCAGCTTCCACGCGTAGAGCTTGTTTGGCTCCACGGCGTCACGGACTGCCGCCGGATCTTGCCAATCAGACGGAGGACTGGTGACGTGGGCGCGCGGAGTCCCATAGAAGCTGATCAGTCCCTCCTTGGTTGCGACCTTCCAGTAGTTGTCTGTGGTCGTACGGATGTGCTCGATGTTTGCAAACACTCCTTCGGTTCGGGGGCGGTAGCGCTGGGGCTGTCCTGACTGCAAGGGGAGCGGTACAAGATCCTCCATCCCCGACAGCACAAAGGTATCCCGATCGTCCACATAGATGGGCAGTCCATGAGCGGTAGAGCGTGTGATCTCAGGAATTCCTAAGCCCCAGCCGACGCCATACAGTCCGTTGCCCTGACCGGTGCTGTAGCTCAGCGACAAGCTCGGGTGAAGCTGATTGCGCCCCACTGGCACCGCAATCGGTACGCTGAAGTTGCCAGTCCCCGTAAAGAGATCGGGAGAGAACTTCTCTCCCATGCCGCGCATGGCCCCGCCACCCTGAGGCAGTGCAACCGATGGAGTTACGTTTGCGCCCTTGCTCATCTAAGCACCCTCTGTGCATCCCGGATGCACTTGCATCACCGTCACACTCAGTTACCCAAAGCGAGTCGATTCCTTAGAACAGAGCACGCTTCGGACGGAGCCCCGACGGCCACTCTGGGAGTTCCGCCTCGTAGGTGATTGCCAGCAGGATGTCCTTGATCTGATCGTTGCGCAGCAGATCGAGGATCGTTTGACTGTTCGGTAGCACCAGCGTCCACGTCCCAAACGGAGACAGAGTACGAGCGGGCAGTTGCCGGAACCAAGCATCCGCAGCACTCTGCGCAACGACCATCGAATCGGAATCAAGCGACTGATAGGCAGGTGTGGCACTCGCTCCGAAGGCAAGCCCAATCGACTTGGACAGAGAGTCTTTGCTCAGATCGATCTGATTGCCACTCGAATCGGGAGAGACAGGCATATAGAGCGTCAGTCGCTTGACGCGCACGTTGTTCATCCCGCTTGGGAAGTCCGACGCATCCACTGTGAAGGTGGCATGGATGTCGGTGGCAGCCGGAGCGAGCGGCGGATTGTGCAGGGCGTACCACTGATCCGCAAGCTCCGCCCGGAAGCTAAACACGCGTACGGCACCAAAGACGCGAGGGAGCTTCTGCGGATTCGCAACCAGCTCCGCTCGATAGTCGGCACTGTAGCGAGCGGTGTACTCGAACGTCACCTGAACATCGGCGATGCTGTCAAAGTCCATCGGGTTCGCAGGCATCGGCAGCTCGAAGTGCCACAGAGTGTCTACGCCGACTCCCTCAAAAGGCAGCTTCAGCTCGGACTGGATGTCCAACTCGAACAGACCGCTCGCGTTCTGCGGAGAGGTCAGAGAAACGGACTCGTTGCTGGCGGGCAGCGTTCGCAGCTCAAATCCAGCCGTTCCTGGCACCATCACGCGGCTTGGTCCGATGTTGGTAAGCGTCGCTCGAATTCCTCGGGCCGGAGGAACGAGCGCCAGCACCGAGACCTTGATCTTGTGAATGCGGCGGAAGTAGTGACCAGGGAACTCCTGATCAAAGTCCTGCTCAGTGGTCTGGAACCACATCTCGCCGGTCTCTTTCAGTCGCTGGAAGTCACCCGGTGCCACCGTGGCCAGCGAGATCGTACGGGTCAGTTGGAGCTTGCGAGTGGTTTGCTGCGCCGCGATGGTGTCGAGCTGCTCAAGGTCCGCGAGCAGCCGCTCCGCTCCGGTCAGTCCTTTCCGGTCGGTAGTCCCAGCGTTCGACGAGGTATTTCCTGGCAGAGAATTCTGGACCGGGATGTTCCAGTAGCTGGTTTGGATGACATCCACAGACTGAAGCAGATCGAACGTGAGCTGCTGCTGCGCCAGTCGCGCCGTCACCGTGGCCCGCTGAAGCTGCTCTGCATACAGCCCTTGCAGAATCCGGCTCATCCACTCAAACAGCTCTGCGTTCGTAAACTTGGTGACGAGGAAGTCAACCACCGACTGTGCGTGATCGATCGCCAAGCTGGTGAGATTGGCATCCTCCTGCTTGATCTGAACATGTAGGTTCGCTTGCTGAAGCTGAACGCCGAGCGCCTGTGCATCAAAATTCGCGAGCTTCTGTTGCTGCTGCCAGTCCTTCCTACGGCGTGCGAAGTCGGCCCTCATCCTGAGCAGTTGGGACTGTGTGGATGACATGTTAGCCATTGTGGATAGGCCCTGAGAGATCGTCTGTATTCCAAACGCAGCCGCTTGGCCTGCTGCGAATGGGTTTGCGTTAGCTGATTGGAATGCAGCAGCGGCAACAACTCCAGTTGCGAAAGCATAACCTTGGAAGATAATGGCCGCGTCTAGCGCAGATAGAGATGAGCGCTCCAGTGCCGAGATATTCTCGTTGATAAGCTCCTGAAGGTAGTCCTGCACCTGGGTATTTTTCTGCTGCTGGATCTGGACCAGGCTCACCCCAAGCTGAGCCTCCTGAATCTCCAGCTTCTTCACATTGAGAACAGCCTGCTGCGTCGCCAACTCGTTTCTGGCACGAAGCAGGTTCTCTCGCTGATTGTCGGCTTGTTCCAGGGATTGCAGCAACTGGCTCTCAAACTGCGCAGCGACCTGGATCTGCCGCCGGGCGCGCTCCAACAGCACAGGGTAGCGGTACTCGGTGGGAACGGTGCGACCACTGCCCGCGAGGGACAGCCCGCCGCTGGCACCAATCGAAGGAAGACCACTCTGAGCATCCGTGGGTGCTGCGTAGAAATCAAGCTGACGCTGCACCCCAGTGATGTTGCGTCCGCTGCGGAGCTTGTACAGGTTGAGCTGCGCTCGCAGCCGAAGCCCCGCAATCACCGGATTTGGCGGAACACAGAAGGACACAGGCCCGGTCGGTACGAACTGCACCGACAGTGGATCAATGAGAGCAGCAGTCATCGCCGGTGCCGCCGCAAGCTGCTGTCCAGCCAGACCTTGGGCCGTTGGTGTAAGCGGATTCCAGCGCTGGCTTCGCTTGTAATCTGCACGGATTGCGCCGCTTGGCTGGACCAGCTCTGGGCTGCGCTTGGCCGGGTCCATCACCGCCTTGCGCATGCGGCCTGGCTTCGACAGCCAGTCCAGCTTCAGGGTGCTATCGGACTGAAGACTGCTTTCGACCACTCCGGTCAGCGCCGACAGCTTCGAGCGAAAGTCCTGACCGACCTGGCCTTGCAGCGCCGCATCGATCCGCTGCCACTCCGGTACCGCCAGCAGGGCGAACTGTGCCTGGGCTCTGACGCTGCGCTCATTTTTGAAAGCAGCGCCAAACTTCGGCGGCTTCGGCACGGTCGCACGAGCCGCCTTGATGGCTTTGTATGCATTGGCAAAGCGGTCAGCCCACTTCGGCTTCGTGGTGTCCTTGAGCGCCGCCGTCACCGAGCCACGGAGCTGACTACCTGCGGTCGGAGACAGCTGCGCCAGCGTCCCCGTCAAGGTCATTTGGAGCTGTGCCGTGGTCCCCTGCCAGTCGGTCGGCACAAAGCTAAAGTCCATCTGCGCGACCAGCGCACTACAGTCGCCCGGCACCGCCAACTCCGCTTGGTCGAGCAGTTGCAGCGCATCCAAGTACAGCTCACGAGCGAGAGGCACGCTCTCCGGAGTATCCGACGCAAACTCTGAATCGGCGTATTCGATCAAGCAGCGAATGATCGTAAGCAGCGTAAAGCGTGTATACGCATTTCTACGCATTCCAGCGATGGCATGTGGATTGTATGGGTCAGCGATCCACTGCTGGGTTCTGGTATAGTTATCCTCGGGCTCTGTTTCTTCCGCAACAAGTCCATAAAAGAGTTTACGCATGTCTCCAAGTATTGGATCAATAGCGACATCTCTCTTTGAGAAATCATAAATCGATCTATACCAATACAGAGCTTCCATGTAGTAGCCTGATTGTTGCAGACCGGATCCCAGAAGCAATGGCACAGAGAACATTGCCTCAAACACAGAGATAAGATGCGAAGGAGACCAAAGCATGCTTTCATCAAACAGGAGTCTATAAAATGAATTCTCCGTTTTCCTCTGTTGGCTGTCTTGAGTAAGTGGCAATGCTGACGGAATTCCGAGATTTGACATTCCGGCATTGGGAAGAGTCAGTATGCTTACAGTGGAAAACTGTAACCCATCACCACTTGGGCTAAGCGCTGCATCTGCCTTATAATAATTCCCGAAGATATCTAGTGCTTCTGCGTTTATCGTTAGGCCATCTGTAGGCGAAAGCAGCTCACATGTGGCATGAACAGAATTCCATGAGACGTTTCGAGTGAAGACCTGATAGTAGTCGGAAGTTCCAATTTCTGTGGAATAAATCAGGCAATTGTTATCAGTGAACAAAATTGCAAATCTGGTCACACCTGATGAGAGGTTTGCGTTCACAACCCTGATACCTGTTACTGTTCCGAGACCCCACTGGGCTAAGTTGCTAACCGAAAAAGAGAATGTTGATGAATCTGAGCGAAATCCAAGTTTAAACCACCATTGCATGTCTCCGTCTTTTGTTCTGAATATGAAGTTGTAACCATTCGCGTAGCTACTTGTTTCCGCCGTTGAAAAACCAAAATCCAGGTACCCTAACCGTGGAATTGTATCAATATAGTAGTCACTTGCCCAGCCGTTCGCGTCTTCATTTAATTCACGAATGTATATATCCGTAAACCCATCAAACTCAGAAGGCTTCCGGAGCTTGGCAACGTATACCCTAGGTAGATACCCCGGCACTGAGTCTGTTGCAAATTGTTCAACCTCAACGGTATATGTTACATCTATGCTCAGTGCTTGTTGTGTTGGCAGCTCAAGATCTTTAGCTTCCTTGGCCCATTGATTCTGAGTATTCAGTTTATCCAAATCTAATCGCAACACCTGAAACACTGTTTGATTTGTGTCTTTTTTCCTAACAAACGCAAAAATTGCAACTAAATGTTGACCTTTTTGAGTTCGGTATGGCACCGCTCCTTTGAATGCTACAATGTGATCCCATATCGGTATCCGAGTCCATATCGATTGATATGAATTAGTGAGAAAATCCCGGGTTCGCATCATCCAATACCCATGACTGCTTGGTGCCAAGGCGAATGTCAGAATCAACTCCTGGCTCTCTTGCGGAATTTGATATGATGCGCAAGCCGTACTTCGATTTATCGGAGCGCTGGCAATGCAACATGCTTGAATGGTCAATTGACTGATATCAGCGAAATATTCTCTATAGTCAGATGCCAAGGAGCAAGCATCCTCGGGCGTCAGTGCCACTCTGCTACGTACCTGACTGGCGAGAGACTGGAATGTCTCACTCTGCTCCTTCGTGTTTCGCAGCGTCGGATACAGCAGATTTTCTGGATACATGAAGATGAACAGCGCGGATCGCCAACTTCCGTAGGAGCCCATCCATTGCCATTCTGTTTCGATATGCTCGGCCTCTAGCGTCAAGGTTGGATAGAGAGAGCTGAGCGAAGAGGTTCGATATCGGAACAGCTCACCGGTGCGCAGAGCAAAGATAAGCTGCTGAAGGGTTGCGATTGCTTGGGCAACTCGGGATGTTTTGTTGGTCGGGCTGTCCAAAAAATCAAACAGAAATCGATCAGACATTGTCTCAGCAGTGGAGGGCCCCACGAAACCGCTCGAATAAAGGTCGCGCAGGAAGTCGCGCAACCGGCCCAACGTCGATTGTTCCACTCGGTCGATGAGGTTTGCTTGGTCCTGGTGAACCCGTTCTTCCTGTTGTATGCGGTCAGCGATGACCCTACGCCATCGTTGCAGTTCTACTTTGGTGAACAGATATGGTGCAGGCATATCATCAGAAACGGCCTGCGGCGGGAACGTAATGGCTGGGACGGCTGGCAATTGGAAGAACACCGGGCTCTGAGAAATATTCTGCGCGGCTTCTTCAATTCGCCATGCGCCATATTTGCGCTGTAGCACAGCCTTTAGTAGCGCAAGCTGTGTGGGTTGCCATTCTTGATCAGTGGTCGCTTTGCCATCACGGATCAAGCTACGGAGCGCAAACAGGCTCTGAAATCCATTGCGATCGAGCATAAGCTGCGCCAGATGCGCTCCGGTCATCGCGCCTTTGTCATACGCAAGCTGAAGCTGTGCTGGCTCATACCAGCGATTTGCAGCCGAGCCTACCTTGGGAATCAGCAGCATGACGGACAGCACTTGGTCATCGAACGTCGAGAGTTTGCTACCTGCCGCTGCTCCGTCCACGGCTGTACGCGCTGAGCCTAACGCAGTCATCATGTTGCCAAGCCACGTAGTACGCTGCTGCCACAGGTCGAATGCTGAATAGGCAGGATCGGCTGAATCTGTACTGATGAATGCAGAGGCCCCCAGCAGCGCGGGATTGATGATCGGCTCACTCAGGGCGGCGTTGAGCGCCGTGAGCCACTGCTGGTAGCGCTCTGGTGATCCGAGCCACTTGGGCTGAGCGGGCTGAGTGGGGCTGATCCAGAATAGGTCGGCAGAGACCGTGGTGAGATCGCCTTGCTCTTGCGTGATCCAGGTGGCGAACTGACCGGACTTCCAGCGCATCACGAAGATTGCCGCGAACTCTGCCCAGTCGTCATCGGTGACGGTTCGGAAGCCCTGATTGGTGAGTTTCATGCGCAGATCGAACGCACGCAGGAACGCATCAACAGAGAGACTGAATCGGGCAAGCTCTTGTGTCGCCGTCGCGACGCTGCCAGTCCCGGTCCCCTTGAGGTCACTGTGAAGCGCGATCCAGCCACCGATCGGACTGATGGCGCTGCCACTGGTTGGCGTCAGACCCGTGAACTGAGCGTCGATCCAGGTCTGTGCCGCATCCTGGGTCTGTTGGTTCAAAGACGTTCCGGTATAGTTGAGTACGGTATTAATACTGGTCTGCTCGTCGGTGCTAAGAGGCAGACTGCCCCCTCGCGCAAGTTTGCCCTTTTCGACTCTGGACTTGGCGGCCTTTGGCTTGGCTTGGTCCTGCTCACTGATGGACAACGTCGCGGCCTTGCTCTGCACTTCGTCATCGCTCAGCGAGACCGTCAGGTATGCGGCCCACTTTTGATCCTCGCTTGGGCTCATGACCGTGGGCTGTGTGACGGTGATGACCGCTGCACCAATGGCTAAAGCGCGGCTCTTGCGAATGTTCGCGAGCTGCGTGTCGATGTCCGAGCGGCGCGCAGTCCAACGAAGCGTGGTCGCATGAGTAGAGTCCCAGCCCTTGCGAAGATTGGAAATGTCAATCACATCCGGATCGAGAATCGGCACATCCGTGGGATAGCGCGCCGGAGCGTCTTGGATTCGCCAAGCCGTGCGCAGCCGAGTCAGACGCCAGGTCAGAAGATCCGGAACGGGCTGTGTATCCATGGGAGCGCGGGTGCTTGCACGAAGCCCAAAGCGTGACTCCAGCGTCGCCTCGTCGGGGACCCCGAGCAGAAGCTGCTGAACCTCCGTCGCAGAGGGCACAGCCAGCTGGTCCGCGAGTGCGGAGAGCTGATCTGCATTCCCCAGCGCCAATCGTAGCTCTGTGCGATTGGTTCCTAGCTCCGACAGAATGGCGTCATATGCTTGCTGCACATAGTCTGCCAAGTTGTTTGCCAGTGTGGTGGCCTGGCTGCTGCTGAGCGTAATCGTGGCTCCATAGGCACGCAGGATCTCGATGGCAATGCGTGTGGTCAGGACCGGCTGATTCATCGACGCACAGCTCGTCGGTAGCTCGGCAAAGGGCTGGAAAAAAGTCGTCTGAAGTTCATCTACACCGAGTGGACTTCCCGACGTTTTTACGCGGAAGTACGCATAGCGGATGAGGTCCATCAGGTACGCGTTCGGACTGACTGCGGTCTGGCACTCCGAACAGCTACAGCCCTGCGAGGTTGATTCAGGCAAGAGCGCTGTTAGGGTATTGACTGCTCCCAGAGTCTCTGCTCGCAGACCCCTCACTCCGGCTGCCGCAGTCTGTCTGGCATTGATGCGCGCGCCAAGCAGAAGGATGTTCAGGAGGTTGTTCCGCGCAGCGGCCACCGCATGGGTCTGTGCCCCGGCAAAGTCTCCCAGTTCACCACTCAGCGCAGAAGTTCCAGCAGCCCGAGGCAGATTCCCAAGGTGCTCCGTGCCACTGATTCCCTTCCCAAGCAACACCGCGATTGATTTGACTGCGCCATCAGCAGCTACGTTCGAGGGAAAGAGCGACCACAGATCCGCAGACCGCTCCAACTGGAGCAGCGTATCTACATCGGCCTTCTCGGTTCCCTTTACATTTCCAAGCCCTCCGCTTTGGAGCACGGTCCGAAGGGTCGAGATCTTGGCTGCATCCAGCGCTGCTTGCGTCTTCGGATCCAACTTCTGCTTTAGCGCAGCAAGGGTCTGCTTCACTGTCGGCGATGTATCCGTTGCAGAAGGAAGCGTGACTTGCACCGGCAAGGCAGCATCCATCAAGCCATCCTGCGACAGCAGCACGTCTTTGGCGACCGGATTCCCGTTCGGATCGAATACCTGCAACTTCCAGCTCATGGAGACATCGGACGCCGCCGAACTGAGAGGCCACGGATGCAGGAGCGCAAAGAATCCGCGAGTGCCGGTCCTCACTTCTCCCATGGACTGAAGCGCTGCACCGGCCTGCACTTTCACCCGATGGTTGACCAGCGGCAGAGAGGTCTTGGCGTCAAGAAGCTGACCCAGTGCTTTCAACGTTCCTTCTGCCGCCTTGCAGGCTTTTCCATCGCGATGAACGCATGCCACTTTGAGAGAAGGCTTGGCCGGATCACTAGCGTCCCAGCGCAGACGGATCTGGGTTCCTTCCTGCGGATTGAGGTGGCAAAGATCAACGGTTACTGCGGCTGCACCGCTCCTTCCCGTGGCCTGACCAGCTCGTGCAGAGAGTCGTACTCCGTACACGGAGTACGGCTGGAACGGCATGAGATCGCCGCCACGCACCAAGACCAACTGGAAGCTGCCATCCTGCGCGGTACTCGTGACCGGAGGCCGATCGATCGGCTGTGGAAACTCCACCACTTGACCGGTTCCGGGCACGATCAGGCTGGCACTGATGACCAGACCGCTGACCGGAAGACCTTGTAATCCTTCGATGCGACCAGCCAGTACCAGATCCTGCGACTGCCCCTTGCCGTCCCGCGATACCGATATGAGCGCGAGCTTGGCGGAAACCGCCGGTTTGGTTGCATCACCGGCCTGCCTCTGTTGCCAGCAGAGCTGCACAGAGACCGATTGTTTGGCGTCCAGGTGAAGAGGAGTCGAGCGGCTCAGTCCCTCATCCAGGCTGCTTGCAGAATCGTCGTCTCCACTCTTGAACAGAACGGAGTATCCCTGCGTAAGGAGCTGCTTCAGCGTCTGACTGTCTTTGATCGTCAGCGAGAACTTGCCATCCGCTGTCGTCTTCGCTTCCAGAGGCTGTGATGTCTCATCATTGATGGTCGCAATGGATGCGCCATCTGGTGCCAGTAGTTTGGCCCGTACCTTGAATCCGCTCACCGGCACTTGCGATGCAGAAGCAACAACCCCAGAGACCGTCAGAGCGGAAGGCAGCTTGATGGACATACGGATTTCCCCCATGTATGGCGAACAAAAATGGAATGGCGCAAGCAGATGTCTCTGTCGCGGCACTCCCATGCTCCAAGCAGCGGCTTCCCAACACACCCCTGTTCAACGCGCCGCTAGTGCTTGGATTGAACGACACCATTACATGTGCGACCCGTTCCACTGTCAACCAGCTATCCGACAGGTCGCTGGAACTCCGCAACAATTGGAGGATCTGCAAAGGTGTGTCCGGGTCTCCGCTGTGATGGCGATCTGGGAACGCATCGCATCCAAACCCCGCGCTCCACACCGCAAGAAACATAGAGTGATCTCAAATACTTCTATATCCGTTTGACCGATAGTCCAGAAGTGGCGTGGTTCAGCGGATCGACTGGCGCAGTCTGAATAAGGTCGCAAAGCGCCACGTAAAATGCGGCGGTCCGCGCTCCAGGCCTTGGCCATGCTCCGCGCTCAACCCGTTTGTGACCCTGCGCCTCCAGTCAGTGCCCGTCAGCCTGATCGCGATCGGTTGGTCCAAGTCAGGTTGCGATTCCTGACGCAATCGAACAGCGATCTACGCCGACAACTCGGTCCAAACGCAGCTCAATGGACTGAACAAATGAATGTCATGGTCGGCAGGAGACCGGCATCTGACCCGCCGTTCTGACAAGACTGCCGCCTACCAGGTCAGTCAAAGCCCCCTCCCATAGAAGTGCCTGCCGAATGGAACTGAGAACGCCTAACGAAACCTATTGCGGACCCTGGCTGCTGCATCGTCGGTCCTCACGTACTTGCGTACGCTCCGGTCCTCCTCTTTGCTTCCAGGGTTCCTCATAACGGTTTCGTTAGGCGTTCTGAGCACCGGTCCGAAGACTGATGGCTGCGTTGTCTTGTCGATCCACCATGCGGAACACATAGCGAAGCACATGCCGAAGCACATGCCGAAGCACATGCCGGAACGCGTTTCGGATCATCATGCGGAACACTGTGCGGACTACTGTGCGGATGAAGAATCATGATCTTGATTTGACCAACGGATAACCATTTGAATCTTCAATGGAAATCTATCCTGGCGTAAATTTTGCTTGATAATCCATCGTCATTGCGGAGGACTGTGCGGATCTGCATGGTGATCTGATAGGTGATCTGCATGGTGATCCGGTAGGTGTTCTGATGCTGATCCACGAAGTCAACCGCTCAGTCATCCGCACTGCGCTCCATACAGTGCTCCGGCATGTGCTCCGGCATTTGCTCCGGCATGTGTTCCGGCATATCATTCGCACTGTGATTTTGAATCAATCAAGTCAGTCCATCGACGCTTGCTTGCACTCTTGATATAATTCATTCGGCTTTGATTGATTTATTCACAAGCATGACGGCACCTTGTTGTGTTGATGGACTGGCGCTGACTGATTGGCTGAAGAACTTGCGCTTGCTGGCGCGGTCCGTTTTGACAGATGAACCCTGGCATCGACTGCTGGCACTGCTTCCCAGCGCCGCGAGGCTCCGACTCATACACGACCCTTGCCGTCGGTCCGTGGTTTGCCTACTGTGCGCGGCGTGAGGTGGCTTGGCGCGCTTGTGTGGCTTCTGTCGCTCGTGGCGGCGTCCTCGGTCGCGTGTGCGGATGAAGCCTCGACGGAGCCGCTTGTCTCGTCGCTCGCAAGCGGGGTTCCGTGCGGGCTGGTTGGGGACTGTGCGCGGTTTGATGCGCTCGGTGTTCACGTCGGTGGCACGCTGGGACTCGGGCAGATTCCGTCGCGCCGCCTGCTGCTGGCGGGACGGACGAGGCTCTCAGCGTCGATGCTGGACGCGCTGGATGTGTCGGTGTCGCTCGGTGCGTTTCAGCGGCAGCAGGCGGAGGAATCGGCGGTCGCGGCGACGCCGCTGATCGTCGGATTGCGCGTGCGGCTGTGGCCGTGGCTCGACCGAGGGGGACCGGACCTTGCGCTGTCGCTGACCCAGAGCGTGCCGTCGCGCTGGCTGGGCAGTGGCGATGTGCCGCCCGAGACTGCCGCGAGCGTGGCCGGAAGCAAGCTGTGGCGATGGCTCCAGCTCGACGGGAGCGTGGGGCTTTTGTGGCGCGACGGAGTCACAACGCCGCTCGAGCTGCGTCTGTCCGCGTCGGGCTCTGTGCGGCTGTATCAGACGCCCGATCCGACGCTGCCGCGCGACTGCTATCGAGCCGGACTGCAAGCGAGTGCGCTGTTCCCGCTCGACCCGAAGGCGATGCCGTCCAGCCTGACCGCGCTCGCCATCTTCGAGGCTGCGACGGACCGAGGCTTACGCTTTGCGCTCGGAATCGGTGTCATCAGCGAAGGTCGCTCCGTCGGTAGCGCCGCACTCGCGCAGCTGTCGTATTCGTGGGGCCTGCGCTATCGGACCGGCGACGGACGCGCGGGCATCGGCGGCATGCCCGACTGGTATATCGACGCCTTCCTGGTCGATCCAATCCTCGAGGCCGACGGCTGCATCTACACCGACCCGAGCAGCATCGGGCGGATCAAGATCCTGTGCATCGGCACGCCCGACCCGATTGACGCGGGAACCATCATCCATCGCGACGGACGCCGCTTTCCCGTCGGGCTGCACGTCTGGATCGACAAGTCCGACGGAACGCTTTTGACCGAAGCGCGCGAAATCCTCGGGCGGCCTGACGAAAAGACGGCGCAGCTCGCGATTGTGGTGCAGCAGCTCGTCGAGGTGGTGAAGCGGAAAGAGCAAAAGACCGGCAAGCCGTGCTTTCTCCGAGGCGGAATCCTGCACGCGGTGAGTGATGCGAGCCTGGCGACGATGGTCGCGTACGACGAGCAAGGTGGTGGCGCGTCGCTGCTCGGGTATGAGCTGGCGCGGATGATTTTCTGCGACGCCGAGCCGCTCGCGGGAGGACAGCCGCCGCCGCTGTCATTTGGCAAAGGTCCGCGCGCAGCGTCGGCAGTGGCGCGTCAAAGAGTCAGCGAAGTCATCGAACACGAAAAGCCCGCCGCAACAAACGGCGCGCCAGCGTCTGTCACTGGATCAAAAGCGGCCACGAGTGCTGAGGCTGCAAGTGCTCTTACCGACAAGGGCAGAGGGCACATTTTCTATGGAGATGTCGATCCCAAGAACGGTGCGGCCCGAGGCTGGCACTACGAACCGAGCGGCGACAAAGCGAAAGGCACCTACATCGTCGAAGGAACCCAGAGTCCGCCCGACTCTCGCGGCGTCTACAGCGGCAATGTGATGATCAATGGCGTCAAGAAAGACCGTCGCTCGACCTTCTTTCCAAAAGATTGGACGGAACAGCAGGTCGAGAATGCCATCGATGAAGCGTACAAAAACCGAACACCCGAAGTGCGTTCAGGCACGTTTCGCGGCGAAACATCCACAGGAATGAAAGTGGAGCTACGGCTCGACGGAAAGGGCGGCATTGAGTCCGCGTATCCTGTCTACCAAGGCCCAAAGTACCAAGGATCCAAGAAATGAAGCTCCACGTTGAAGTCACGCATGCCGATGGTCCGCCTTACGCTGTCATTGATGATGAACCGGACCCACAGCGACGGGATCTCCTGTTTGACTTTATGCGTGATCTCGACGGTAGCGAGGACATGGTGCTTGCGGATTTGGACCATGCCGAAGCAGGAGAGCCTGCGCTGAATGGAGCCAACAACTACGTCAATGCCAGGATTTATCCCGACGGGCGGGTGGTGATTACGCAGCTTGACTATCTGCTTGAAGACGAGCAGAAGGAAAGTCCGCCGCAGACGGTGATCACGATTGCAGAGGCACGGAAGCTGATTCTCGATTGGATCGAGGCGCGCGATAAGTGGTACGCGGAGCATGAGGCGCAGGCGGTTCAGACTCCGCCATCGGTGCCGACGGTTCACACTGCTGAAACGACACCGCCGGACCGTTTGCCGACAGAGCCGAGAGGCTCGTAGCCGCCGACGGGACGACGTTCCTCATTCTGCGTCGGTGCATTGGTTACGTATCAAGCGGATCGCTGTAATACCCCTCGTACCGCCCCGCCATGACCTGCGCCACTTGCGCGGGCCACCAGTGGTCTTTCCCTCTCGGCGTTAGGAATCCTGCTTCGTCGAGCAGCCGCCCCAACTCCGCAAGACTCGGCGTCTTGAACGGTTCCTTCGGATTTTCCGCTTCATGCGCCCGTTCCATCTTCGTGATCATCATCTGCAAATACTGTCTGGGACTCAGGATCTTGGCGGCGTCACTCGATCGGAGGAGTCCCTGCACACTCCGTTCCGTAAAGCAGCGACCCTTGAGCGGAAGCCATCCCTGTTCGTTCAGAATCGACGCAATCTGCTTGAGCGTATGACCCTTCGCGCGTAGCTCCAGAATCCGCTCGCGCACTTCCGTGTCGTCGTGACTTCGCGTGTTGTGCGGCCTCGGTGTGATGTGACTGAGCCGCAAACGGAGGTTGTAGACCAGGCTCTTCGTCCACTCCTTTCCTTGCGGCGGCAGCACTCCCTTCGCGTTCAGTCGCCGCGCCATCTCTGTCACTTTCACACCAGTCAGCGCCCACTCCTGAAGCTGCGCGATGACGCTCTGTTCCGCTTCATTCTCGACGAGAATCTTGCGCTTTGGATGGTCCGGCGCAGCGACCGCACGCTTCCCATAAGGCACCTTTCCAAAGTGATATCCACTACGCCTAATATATGAAATCGCCTCCTTCGTACGCTCTCCTGTCGCTTCCCGTTCCATCTGCGCAAACACCAGGAGGATTCCCACCAGTGCCCGGCCCAGCGACGAGTCAAGCCGGATCGATTCCCGAATCGCAATCAGTTCCTTCGTCCCGTCTTTGAAGTACGTTTCATACAGTTCGCAGAAGTGCTTGATCGAACGGCTTAACCTGTCGAACTTCAGCACGATCAAAACATCCGCAGATGTCTGCAACGTTCGCAGCGCCTCTGCGAGTCCTGGCCGGACATCTTTCCCGCCGGACATCACATCTTTGCAGAGCTTCACCAGCTTGATTCCCATCATCGCGCAGTA
>JAEUKB010000062.1 GCA_016794365.1 Myxococcales bacterium | reverse complement strand
CGCCCGGCGAAAGGTAACTAGTGGCCATGCTGCGCTCTCCTTGCTGATTTGCCTACCGTCAGATGATCCCCAGGGTTGCCTTCCGCGCTGGTCCAAGTGGTCTCGCAGAAGGTTATCGGTACGGCCTGGCGATGGTTGCGTCCAAGTGGCCCCGTTCAGCTCTTCACTGACGGAGCCGGTTGAGTTTGTCCAAGTCAAAAAAGCGAACCTCACGCTCACGAACACGCGTAAAGGTGCGCGCCGTGGTCGGATACAGCGGGATCGTGGTCCAGCACTGTATGGCCGGCTTCAGCGGCTGGTTGAGGCTCGACCAAAAGCGCGACAACACGGTCTCGTCGAGCTTCTGGGACAGGAGCAACGGAATGTAGTCGTCCGGCTCAAAGGAATCGCCCTTGAGCTGGTCGCCGCGAATCGTCGGATGCTCCATAAACGCGCGGATCGTCGCGCCGAGGAGCAGCTGCTCTTCTTCCGGCGTCTGCGCCCAGCACGAGACCAGATAGTCGAGACGAAGCCACATCGGCATGTCTCGAGCGATCTCGCGAACCTGACCGCCTTCACCGACTTCTTCGTCGATGTACTGGGCGCTGCGGTTGTTGCCAACGCCCTCTTCATCGAGCGTCACATTGTACAAGTACAGCGACACCGCAGGCATCTTGCCTTCGATGTTTTCTTGTTTCGGCGCAGCCACAACCAAATGGACGCGCTTGTAACCAATCTGCTTGTACTGCTGCTTGAGAAGCTCCCCAATCGATTGGGAAGTTTCCTTAATGATGTGGTACTGGCCTGGATTCATGGCCTACCCGACCGCCCCTTGCTTCCCCCCCTGAGACGGCTCTGATCGTCAGAGCCAAGGTCCAGGGTCAGCCTACGTTAGTGGATCGGAAGGACTTATGTCAATCTTCATTTTTCGTAAGGCAGGCCACGAACCAGCGCAAACCACTTGGAGATCTAGTGCGCCAAGCTGTCGCGTCCTCGTGCGGTCGCAGCTGTGCGATCGCTGGGAAGCCAGCATCCCAATGAACCCGGACGCCGAGCACGGACGCCGAGCCTGAGACTTCATCCCAAGCTGCGCGCAAACGCTCTTGGGATGCACAAGGCCCGCTCACGAGCCTGAGACTTCATCCCGCTTCGGCAAACTGCGCCGCCACCGCCGCCGCTTGGGGATGCCCTGCTTCATCCCAAGCCTGCGCTCACACGCCCTTGGGATGCCCTTCTACGTCACCTACGCAGCATCTTCTTCGCCGCCAGGATCCTCACCGCCTATATCGGGCAGATCGGACTCCGACTGTTCGCTCTGGTAGCTGCATGTCGCACAACGGAGCTTGGTGCCGGACCGATTCTGTTTCTTCAGCAGGAACGGCGCACCGCAGTCTGGACACGGTTCCTTCACGGGACGATCCCAGGACACGAAGTCGCAGCCTTTGGCGCTGTAGTTCGAGCAGCCAAAGAACGGCGATCCGCGTCGCGAGCGTCGCTCGGTCAAGAAGCCGCCGCAGCCGGGCTTTGGACAAGTGATGCCCAAGCTCACTGGACGCGTCGTCTTGCACTCGGGATAGCGCGAGCAAGCCCAGAACTCACCGAAGCGTCCCCGTCTGAAGATCAGCTCTGCGCCGCAGGTTGGACACTTTTCATCGGTCGTGGGCTCGGGAACCAGCTCGATCGTTCCGTCTTTGGTGCGCGTAAATTCCTTGGTGTTTTTGCACTCGGGATAGCCGCTGCACGCCAAAAACTCACCGTTTCGGCCCCACTTGATGACCATCTGCTGACCGCACTTTTCGCAGACCAGCTCCGTCGGGATTTCGACCTTTTTGAGGTCTTTCATCTCGACATGCGCTTTTTCAACGTCGGTCTTAAACGGCTCGTAGAACTCTTTGAGCAGCGCCAGCATGTTGCGCTGACCGTCTTCCACGTCGTCGAGATCGTTTTCCATCCGCGCCGTAAAATCGACGTTCAGGATGTGCGGGAAGCTCTGCACGAGCAGCTCGTTGACGCGCTTGCCCAGATCCGTCGGATGAAAGCGGGTTTCTTTCTTCTCAACGTAGCCGCGATCTTGGATCGTCGAAAGAATCGCCGCGTACGTAGACGGACGACCGATGCCTTTTTCTTCCAGCTCTTTGACGAGCGACGCTTCGGTAAAGCGCGGCGGTGGCACCGTAAAGTGCTGATCCGCAGCGACGCTCAGCGCCTTGAGCAGCTCACCCGGTTCCAGGCTCGGTAGCCGATCGCCATCGGTCGCAGCTTCCTGCGCCGGAGCGTCTTCGTCTTCCGTCTCGGTGTAGATCAGCGTAAAGCCCGGCAGGCGCAGCACTTGACCGCTTGCCCGCAGCTCGTAGGTCTGACCCGCGTTTTTCACATCGACGATCACCGTCGTTTGGTCGTAGACCGCTGGCTTCATCTGCGACGCCACAAAGCGATTCCAAACGAGCTGATACAGCTTGATCTGGTCTTCGATGTCGCGCGCTTTGTCCGGGCTCTTCGCCGCTTCTTCTCGCAGCAGCTTGCGGACCGTCTCGGGATCGTACTTGGTGCTGGTTGGACGGATCGCTTCGTGCGCGTCTTGGACGTTGCCTTTTTTCGACTTGTAGACGATCGGCTCGTCGGGAACCGCATCTTTGCCGAAGCGCTGTCCGATGTAGCCGCGCACTTCCGTCAGGGCATCGGCGCTGATTCGCGTCGAGTCCGTACGCATATAGGTAATCAAACCGACGCGGCCTTCGCTGCCCAGCTCGACACCTTCGTACAGTCGCTGCGCCACGCCCATCGTGCGCTTGGCGGTAAACCGCAGCTTCTTGGCCGCTTCCTGCTGAAGCTTGCTCGTGATAAACGGCGCCGTCGGCATCTTGCGACGCTCTTTGCGCTCCACCTGAGCAACCTTGAGCGGCACCCGTCGAAGCAGCTCGGCGATCTGATTCGCCGTCGCTCCGTCGAGACGTTCCGGCTTCTTGTCGTTGATCTTATAGAGCCGCAAAAAGAAGCGCGGTGGCGTCTTGCCTTCGACTTCGGCAGCGACCGTCCAGTATTCCTCGGACGTAAATGCGTCGATTTCCGCTTCTCGCTCGACGATGATACGCACTGCCACCGACTGGACACGACCGGCGGACAGGCCACGACGGACCTTGTTCCACAAGATCGGCGAGATCTGATAACCGACCAGCCGATCCAGCACGCGCCGCGTCTGCTGAGCGTCGTACTTGTTTTTGTCCAGATCGGTTGGATTGGCGATCGCTTCGGTGATCCCGCGCTGCGTGATCTCGTTGAACAGCACGCGCTTGATGTTCGCGTTGGCCGGACGAATCTCATCGGCGAGGTGCCACGCGATCGCTTCTCCTTCGCGATCGGGGTCAGGCGCCAGATAGACGACATCGCTGCTCTTAGCGGCCTTGCACAGATCCGTCAGGATCTTGCCCTTGCCGCGAATGACCACGTACTCGGGCGTAAACTCGTTGTCCAGATCGACGCCGATCTTCGACTTCGGCAGGTCTTTGACGTGACCGACCGATGCCATCACCTTGGCCGCGCCGCCCAGGTATTTCTCGATCGTCTTGGCCTTGGCCGGAGACTCGACCACAACCAGCATCGATCCACGCTTGCCACCACCGCGCGCTGGCGTGGACTTTTTGCTGGCCGCTGACTTTTTGCTGGCTGCTGACTTTTTGCTGGCCGCTGACTTTTTGCTGGCTGCTGACTTTTTGCCGGTCGCTGACTTCGCATCGGCCTTTTTGCTCGCAGCAGCTTTTTTGGCGGCTGGCTTCGCGCTCTTTTTGGCAGCACTTGCGGTCTTTTTTGCCGAGCCCGCCTTTCCATCTGCCGCAGCAGTCGCTTTTTTCGACGCTTTGGTCGATGTTTTGGTGGCGGTGGTACGCTCCTCGTCAGACGGGGCGGTCTTCCGAGCAGACTTTGATGTGGTCGAAGACTTGGCTTGGGCCATGGCTTTCCTAGCTAAGCGGAGCATGCACGATGTACCGCCCACCCGCCAAGCGGGTACAGCGATCCATCAGCTCCAGATCTACAAGCACCGCCGCGCACCGATCCGCACTCAGGCCGGTACGCGCGCACAGTTCCCCAACATCTGCGGATGTAGTCGCAAGCAGCGCAGTCCAGACCGCACGGGCCGCTTCTTCATCCGCAGTCAGCGTCGCATCTAACGGAGCCCACGAGTCCGACTCCTTCGCTTGATCGGCTTGCCAAGACATTGCGCTGGCTGGCTTCGCGCTGGCTGGCATTGCGCTTTCTGGCTTCGCGCTTTCTGGCTTCGCGCTGGCCAGCTCCACGACTTCATCGATCGATCGCACCAGCTTCGCACCGGAAGACAGCAGCGACATCACGCCTTCCGATCCTGAAAACCCACACAGCGTCCGCCCGTACCGCAGCGCCTGACGCGCTGTGATGAGCGATCCCGACTTGTCCTGCGCTTCCACGACGACAACGACATCAGCGATCGCGGCCATCAGCTCGTTGCGCACCCGAAAGTGTAGCGGCAGCGGCGGCGCACCAAGCGCAAACATCGACAAGAGCAGCCCGTGCTGCGCGATGTCGTCTTGCAGCCCGACATGCTGCTTGGGATAGCGCACGTCAATGCCCGTTCCCACCACTGCGCACGTCGGTCCTCCACTTTGCAGCGCACCGCGATGTGCCGCTGCATCCACCCCGAGCGCTCCACCCGACACCACCACGATCCCGCGCTGACCGAGCGCTTGTCCCAGCGCAAACGCACGCTCTTCCGCTTGCCGACTACAAGCGCGCGATCCCACCACCGTGCAGACTGGACGACCATCGAGCAGCTCAGCCTGGCCATGCAGCCACACCGGACGAGGCCGCAGCCACCGTCGCAGCCGCTCGGGATAGCAAGGATCGTGCGGCATCAGCTCATGCGGGCCCGCTGTGCTTCGCAGTTCGTCGGAAGCACCTTGCACAGTCCGGTATGGCATGTCGTGCAGCGGCAAGGCATCCACGAATAGGCACTCCCTCGCAACGCGTCAAGGCACAACCGTTTACACGACGAAAAAGTCTGATGTTTCGCCGCGACCCGTTCGCAAGCTGGACAGGTGGGAAGATCGCTCAGGTCTGCATCCTGGCCTGCGACTTCCCCCGCACAAGACCCCAACCAGCGCCTGCATTGGCTTCATATTCGCGAAATTATTTGTATTTCATATTTCAATTTTCATGCATCCTATTGTCCTCGCGTTAGGTCGTGACCAGTCCAGGTGGTCGTTGGCATCCTCGCTGCCGGGGGGCCCGAGTCGCGGAAGGTACGCAAGACTCGCGGAAAAGCGCAGCGCAGCCGGTGCCACCATGTGACCGAAGGGGGCCCTGGGCTGGTCACGTCCGTGCGAGCCTTGTCCTTCACGCGGCCTGTCACAGCCGCGCCATCGACAGCATCGAACCGCAAAAGTAGTTGCTCGCTACACCAAGGTTCGCTTTGCTGGGGCGACGTGTCACTGCCTCGGAGGCCGCTTCGCTCGTGTCCGCGCACACCACACCGGGATTTCTACAAGCCAGCACTGCACCCGCGCTCAGCCTCGCAGCCCAAGTCGGCGGCTATGCCTGGTGGTACGCCGAAGTTCACGACGCCACAGGTCGCTTCGGACTGACGCTCATCCTGTTTGCTGGATCGGTATTTTCCGCCGAATACGCCGCCCGTCTACGCAGAGGAGAAGCAGTCACCGGACTGGATGTCCCCGCCGTGAACCTTGCGATCTATGAACGCACCGCACCGACGGAAAGTCCACGCCAAAAGCTGTGGGTGATGAACGAGTATCCCAAGGAATCGCTGCGCACAAGCGATCACGAAATCCAAGTTGAGCGCACCCGCATGACCGCCGAGCCCGACGGCAGCTTGCGCATCGACTTTTCCGAGCCCATCACCCGTTTTTTTGGCAAGCCCGGTCCGCGCCTGTCCGGTCAGCTTCGCTTTGGTCCGCCTAGGAGCGTGCAGCTTCCGGTGCTGCTTGGGGAAAGTCCGACGCACGACGCGCACTTTTGGCAGCCGCTGTCGCTGTTTTCCAGTGCCTCCGTCGATCTGCGACTGGAAAACGAGCCGATTTCCTTTGCGGGCACCGCGTACTGCGATCACAACTTCGGCGGAGGCCGACTGGAAGACTGCTTCCTGCGCTGGGGCTGGGCGCACGGCTTTTCCGAAGACGGTTCCGTCGGAGCAGTGGTCTATGACACCACGCTGCTCGACGGAAGTAGACATCGCATTGGCCTGCTACTACGCAAAGACGAAGACGAGCCCGAGCTTGCCCGCAGTCGCCAGCCTCCCGCGTCAGAGCCGCCGCTTGATGGCGAAGATTTTCTGTGGCTGAAGGTTCCGCGCGCCATGTCCGCACTGACGCTCCGTGCGCAGCGAGTCCGTCACAGTGCGCTGCTGGATGCGCCGTTTTACGCGCGCTTTGGCATGGAACTTTCCGACGAAGAGCGCCTACCCGGTATCCGTCTACGTGGCGTCGGTGAATACCTCGATCTGACTCGCTTCCGTCGTCCCACCTTGCAGTTTTTGCTGCGCTATAAGACCCATCAAGTCCGCGTCAGCGACGAACCGAAGTGATCAGAAAAAGCCCTTGTTTCCTGCATATTTTTTCTATCCGAGCGTTTTCAACAAAGCGATGATGGCAAAGCTTGATGCTCGGTGTTGTGCTGAAAACTAGCCTTGAGGTCTGGGGCGGAACGTCCCTGTTTTTTTCGCTGCTCCTCGTGGTGGGCATTGTACGTCTGCGCAAGTCGCGTCCCGAGCCACCTGCGCAGTGGCCGCCCATTGTGATTTTGCGACCGTGCGAAGGAAGCGAGCCGGGGCTGTACGAAAACCTGCGCTCGTCCATCGACGCACCGTATCCCGGTCCGCGTCGCGTGCTACTACTGGTGCCGAGCGCATCCGATCCAGCGTATCCGACGCTCCAGCAGGTTGCAGACACTGCGCCGCCCGATGTTCCCGTCGAAGTGCTGCTGACCAGACCGGAAGCGCGTCTGAACCGCAAGGTCGCACAGCTCTCGGTCGGGCTCTCACGATCGAGTGAGCCCATCATTGTGACTGCTGACAGCGACGTACGACTTGGTCCCGACGATCTACCGACGCTGGTTTCCATGGTCAGCGGCGCACCGACAGCTTCTGTCAAAAAAAATGCCGTCGGAATCGCCTTCGCGTCGCCGGTTGAGCAAGCTCCTCGCACGCTGTGGGATCGCGTCTCCTCGGCGCTCGTCGGAGGTTCCGCCCAAAACTTCATGGCGCTGTATGGTCTGTATCGTCTGATCGGCGGCGTGCCCAGCATGGCCGGTGCGCTGCTGGCAATTTCTCGACGAGCACTGGCCGAGATCGGCAACCTCCAAGGCGTCCGAACCATCCTGGGCGAAGACTACGAGCTGGCGCGACGACTGTGCGAAGCTGGCTACTCGGTGGAGCTAAGCCCACGACCCGCGAACTGTTCCGACGGAGGTCGTAGCTTGCGCGGGGTGATCGCTCGGGTAGGACGCTGGCTGATGGTCGTGCGCGCCCAGCGACCCCTGCTGCTGCTGACCTATCCGATCTTTATGGCTGCAACGCCGCCGCTGCTCTTGGCGAGCGTGTGTCTTCGGACGCCGCTTTTGTCGCTGTTCGCCGTCGCACTGTGGAGCAGTCGGACGCTGCTGTGCTATCTGCTGCGACAAACCCAAGGCATTCGTCAGACGGTAACAAAGAGCGCGCTCGAGGTGCTGTCGGCGGAGCTGCTGCTGTGGGCTGGGCTGTGTCAGGCGCTCGGCACCCGACAGGTCAGCTGGCGCGGCTATCGCTTTCGCATCGCGCGCGGCGGACACATGATCCCCGAGGCACAGTCCCCGCCGATCCGAACCTAAGAACGCCTAACAAAACCGTCATGAGGAACCCTGGAAGCAAAGAGGAGGACCGGAGCGTACGCAAGTACGTGAGGACCGACGATGCAGCAGCCAGGGTCCGCAATAGGTTTCGTTAGGCGTTCTAAGCGTTGGATCGAGTGGCGCGCGCGTTACTTGTGCCCAAGCTGCGACAGAAGCTCGCTCACGTCGGGAGGAATCGAGCCACCCGACTGCTTGTGCATGAGCAACAGCTTCAGCACCGCCCGCGCGGCTTCCGCCACCAGATCGGGCCCCGCACTGTGACCCGTAGACGAAGATGTCGCTGGCGTCGCACTCACCACGGGCTGTGCCGTCGCAGCCACTGAAGCTGCCGACGCAGGCTCAGCCACTGGCGCGCTCGCCGCAAACAGCGCCAAGACCTCTGCTGGATGCTTCCACACATCGACGCGCGGAAACGCATGCGTGACGATGCCCTTGCTGCTCAGGATAAAGGTCATGCGCGCGGTGTTTTCGCCGCGAAGTGCGCCCCACTCCTCGCTGATTCGCCGATTGGAATCGCACAGCACGTCAAAGTTCAGGCTCTGCTCTTTGGCAAAGGCAGCGATCTCCGACGCAGGGCTTGCCGAGATCCCGACCACCCGCACCCGTCGCTTGAGCAGCTCGGGCAGCACGTCCCGAAAGCCGATCGCTTCCCGCACGCAGCCCGGCGCGCCCGCCTGGGGAAAGAAGTAGACCACCACATGATCTGCGTCGGCCTGGAGACGGCCAAGCTGCACCATGTGCTGTTCCTGGTTGTAGAGAGCGAAGTCCGGTCCGAGTTCACCTACTGCTGGCATGGTTTTCAATATTACTAAATTTTCCAAAGAGTAATCCAGCCTACAGGGAGCCTGCGACCACGTAGGACGTTGTGCGCGCCGCGCAGACCTGTGTGATCGTTCAAAGTCGATGCACGATCTGGCTTATGTGCGTATTGACTTCGTTTTATCGATTTGCGTTGTGAGCACGATCACAGCCGCCATAATAATCCATACGGAGATCTTTGGATGGTAGTGAAATCTGTATCATTCTAGCACTTTATTGTGGTTTGTTATCTTGAATGGCCCTACCTCTGAATTTCTCCTTCACTGCTGTGCGCTAAGCGTGAAACCTTGGACTTCGATCGGGAGGCGTTGGGCATGAAGAAACACGTTCTTGCACTGATCTCTACAACCTATCTGCTGATTGGATGTCATGCGGAACCCGGAGCCCTTCCGGATCAGGCACAAACGCAGCAGAACGCAGGCATTGGCTGGAACGGCATTAGCTGGAACGGCATCGGCTGGAACGGCATCGGCTGGAACGGCATCGGCTGGAATGGCATTGGCTTTAGCAACACCTCGGTCCCGACGGACTGGGGTCTGAACGCGTGGATCAATGCGCCCGGCATCTCGACGGCAGAGCGCGAGTCCCGGCTGGCTGGCCTGGAATACTGGACCGGCTGCGCCTGCGCGCCCACCGACAACGTACGCTGGACGGGAAACAACCCCGCGACACCTGGCATCACGGAAACGCGCTACTTCCGAGGCAACTTCGACCTGGCTCCGACCTGGTGTCGAGGCACTGGCACGATCCCGCTCTCTGAGCAGCAAGCGGTGTCAGCCTGCTTGATTGCGCGCGTTAACACCAAGGGCATTCACAACGCGCTGTCGATGCGTGGCATGAATGACTCGCTCAAGCTCGGCGACAACGAAAAGCTGTTCATGGCGTATCCCGAGGGCCAGTTCTGGGGCAACATCTGGGACGCGAGCCCGTCGATTCAAAATCCCGTCACGGGCGCTTACTACGCAAACCCGCGCGCGTTCGCTTGCTACTTCCCGGACACTGGCGGACTTAGCTCTTCGCTGCACAAGGATCTTCAGATCATCATCGGTCGAACCTGCGAGTGGGGCGGCTGCGACGATCACCTCAAGACCACACACCTGTGTTCACAGAGCGGCAGCGCCGATGGATCATATTCACCTGCGTTTGCCAACGCTGGACTCACGGCTCCAATCACCCCAACCAGCGACGCGGCGCAGACGTATAGCGGCTGGAATAGCAGCTCGCTTAACAGCTACCAAGACACCGTCACCGGCCACGAAAACACCCAGATCTACGGCAAGACGTTCCGTCAGATGTCGATCTTTTTGGGCGCCTGGGCCGATCTGGAAGTCGAAAACTGGAAAGACGGCCTGTATCAGTGCGATGCCTCGTGCGGATCGAAGGATGGTTGCAGCTGCTACGACAGCTACTGCCGAGGCGGTGAAGGCAGCCAGCCCGGCGAAGCGCTGCGCTGCGAGTCTCCGGGCACCTGCAACAACTGTCAGACCGTCGTTCGCGCGGTCAGCACCAAGTGCGGCGCATCGGCTGCGTGCAAAGGACCGGACGACTGCGTGCGCGATCACAAGCTCGTCGCGCTGAGTCCTTCGTGCTGGATCAACGTCCAGTTCACGCGTCCGTGGGACATCCTGAGCGGCAGCTACGTGAGCGGCACGGCCAACCCGCACAAGGCTGGCACGCTGACCTTCCGCTATTCCAACGGCAATCCCGAAGACCTGAGCATTCAGATTCGCGACCAGATCCGCAGCCTGTCCATTCCGGGCGGCGGCTTTGCAACCACGGGCAGCTGGGACACGTACGCAACCAAGTCCATCTATCCCATCTATCCGGGTCGTGCGTCGTTTGCTGGCTCGGTGCCCGCGCTCGAAATCGCCATCGCAGGAGATCCGGCGTCCACGTTCCCGCACCTCGACTACGCGCAGCTCTTTGTCGGCCCGCCGATGGGTGTGAAGCCGCGCGAGCTGTACTGGAGCCTCGACAAGGTCGATCTGTCACCCAAAGGTCCGACCTGCGTAAAGATCGTCGTCGATCCCAGCACCGAATTTACCCGCGCCAACTTCGTTCGCATCCTGCCCCAAGTGAGCGGCGTCGATCTGAGCGAGGTCAAGACCTCCATCACCCACAACGGCCAGACCGCGTACTACCAACCGTCTGATTCCAAAGACGAGCCGCAGTGGTCCACCTGGATGGACACGTTCTTCCGCGATGAGCCCACCAAGGAACCGTGGCTGGTCTGCGTCGATGGCGGCGGAGCCAAAGGCACCATCGACAACGTCTACCTAGAGCTTCAGCAAAAGTAGTCCGCCAGCCCCACCCGTCCCCACCTGTCCCCACCTGAGCACACCCACCCGCAAAAGAACCCACCCAGCGCGTTAGCGAGTCGCCAGCTTTCTCGCTTCCGTCAGCAGCGGTCCCAGCCGTCCCGTCAGCAGCGGATCGCTCTGCACCGCTTGGGTCAGCGCCTTGCGCGCCGCTTCCGCCGCCGTCAGCTTCTGCGCGGCATCGGGCTGCGAGCGAGCACTCACAAGCTCTAGCTCTCCCAGCGTCGCCAGCGCCAGCGCGTGATTCGGATTGACCGCAAAGACCTTTGCCGTCGCAGCTTTGCCCGCCAACAGCCACTCCGCACGCTGCTTCGCCTTCCCTTCCTCACTGCGCAAAAGCCGCAGATACGTCTCGGCCACCGTCTGCCACGCATCGGGATACGTCTCCGGGCTCTTCGTCGCGTCCAGCGCCTTGTTGAGCGCCAGCAACAGCGCATCTTTCGTCGGCTGCTTCACAAGCTCGGCCAGCTTCGCATCGAGCCACGCCCGCTGCGCCAGCAGCGTCCGACACATCGCATCTTGACCGCTCAGCCCCAAGCAGCGCTGGATTGTCTGCTCTGCCGACAGCAGCGCCGTCGTCGCATCTTGTTTTCGCGCCAGCTTTTCCTGCGCATCCAGCACGTACAGCAGCGCCGCGTTCTGCTCCAAGTCCAAAAACGACCCACCAATCGCCCGCGCCCGCGCTAGCGTCTGTACTGCCCGCTGCTGCGCGAGGTCACTGTCTTGTTGCGCTGAAGAAAGACGCTGTGCTGCACGAGTATAAACTGCCAAATAGTTAATATTGCACTGCTGAAACTGACTGTTCTTCTCAATGCATGAACCGTACAGAGCATCCGCTTGCTTTAATAACTCATCCAGCTCCACCCTGGTTTGAGCAATCATAATCATTCGATAGAGCGTATACAGTGCATTCTGCTTTGCGATGAGATAATTATCATCCAAAGACATTGCTTTCTTTTGGAATGCTATTGCTTTTTCAAAATAACCTCGCGTCTCTGGATGTCCGTGAAGCTGCAAATAAGAAGCATAAGCCAGATATGTACTGGCCAAATCGTTGATTCCCCACAAGAAATATGGCGCCCGCGCAATCGCAGGCTCTAACAGCGAAATCGCACGTCGAAAGAGTGGCTCCGGGTCTTCGCCTCGGCCTTGGGCGCTGTCGGCGGCGAAGGCGTTACAGCCTGCTGCTACGTCGCTGGCATAGGGATTTTCGGGCTCTTTGGCCAGCACCGCTTGCGCTTCGAGCATGCACTTTTGCACTCGCTCGACGGAGCTGGTTCCTGATCCCGAGATCGCCATCGTCAGAAGAGCTGCATACGCTTTCTTGAGCGGTCCCGCCGTGCTGCCTGGCTCCGCCGCTGTGATCTTGTCGCTCGTTTCCATCGCGGCGGCATACGCTTCTTCGGTGGGCTGTCCGCGCGTCGCTGCCATCTCGACTTGACGAACCCACGCTTCGGCCAGGCCTTCGTAGTTTTCGCTGTCGCTCTGGCCGATTCGCGCCGCTGCTTGATAGTGACCGACCGAGGCCGCAAACTCTCGTCGCGCATCCTCGTCTTTGCCGCTGTCTCGCGCCGACAGTGCTCGCTCTAGGTGAATGTCGCCTTGCAGCTTTTCCGCTTCGTACAGCCACGGAGCATCTTTTGCCACGGCCTGCGCTTTTTGCAGCGCTCCATCATAGTCGCGACGGTAATAGGCAATCATCGCTTCCAAATAGCCCTGCGTTTCCGACGCGAGCGCTCGGCTCTTTTGCAGCGACTCAATCGCGGGCAATAGATACCGAGGCCGCAGCTCCAACAGCTGCTTTTCCGCCCAGTCGCCACCACCGCTCAGCCGCGCTTCGTACATCGCTTGCTCGTAGTGTTTGCCGAGCACCAGCCCGAGCGCGTAGTGAACATCAGCGCTCTGATTGCCGCTCGCCTGCGCCGCCAGCAGCGCCTTGAGCGCCTGCGGATATTCGTGCAGCGCCAAGTGCCCACGCCCGAGCGCGTAGTGCGCCAGCCCTTTGCCGAGCCCGCCGTAGCTCGACAGCTCGTCTTCCAGCCGCAGCATCCGTCGCCGAATGATGCCTTTTTCGCGCTCCAGGTTGTGAAGCGGAAGCTGCCTCGCACTGCGCAACAGCCACTCCATCTGACTGATTTCCTGCCCCAGCTTCTGCGCCAGCTCGGCCTGCTTTTGCGCTTGCCGTTCGCGCTCCATCGTCTGAAGCCGCGTCCGCACCCCGTAGCCCAGCAGCCCGAGGATCGACACGAGCAGCGCCGTCCCCAGTCCGACCAGCGCTTTGTGCTTGCGCGCCCGGCGATAGAGCCGCTGAAACAGCCCAATCCGACGCGCTTGCACCGGCTCTCCGTCGATGAAGCGCTTCAAGTCGTCCGCCAGCGCCTTCGCCGAGTCGTAGCGCGCCGCCTGTTCTTTTTCCAAGCACTTGAGCGTGATCGCTTCCAAGTCCGGCGGAATCGTCGCATCCACCGCGCGCAGCGGCTTCGGCTCGACGGTCAGAACCGCCAGCAAGATGTCGATATCGACGCTGCCATCGTACGGTGAGCGTCCCGCCAAGATCTCGTACAGCGTCACGCCCAGCGCGTAGACATCGGTCCGTCGGTCGAGGTGCTTGGTGTCGCCGCGTGCTTGCTCGGGTGCCATAAAGCGCGGCGTACCTTCGATGATGCCCGAGCGGCTCTGATCCGATCCTGCCGTCTCCCGCGCGAGCCCGAAGTCCATCACATACGGATGAAACTTTCCGTCGCTGGTGCGCTCTACCATGATGTTCGAGGGCTTGATGTCACGATGGATCAGTCCCTGACGGTGCGCGGCATGCATTGCGTCGGAGACTTGCTGAATCACCTGCACTTTTTCAAACAGCGACATCTCGTGCTGAGCGATGTGAAGGGGCTTGCCGCTGATCAGCTGCATCGCGATGTACGGATAGCCCGCGTCCTCGCCAGTGCTCGGCATTTCACCGATTTCGTACACCTTGCAGATGTGCGGATGATCGAGCGACGCTTGCAGACGAGCTTCTCTCTCGAAGCGCTTGACGAACACCGCGCCCGTCGAGCCATCGGCGTGACCGAGCATCGGATGCACGATCTTCAGCGCCACCAGCCGGTTCAGACGAGGATCGCGCGCCATGTAGACCGCACCCATGCCGCCCGAACCGAGCACTTTGATCACCTGATAGCGATCCCACTTTTGCAGCGAGCGCGGGATGCCCACCTTCGGCATCGACGGCATCGATCGCGGCGCACTGGCTGGATGACTTCGCGCGGGCCGCGACGCAGACTGAGTGGCCGGAATATCTGCGGTCTGTGCATCGCCGTCGTCGTCGTTATCAGCAGGCTCGACACGCAGCGGACCGAGCGGCTGTCCAGGCACGACATCGATGGTGGCTGGCTCCGAGTCTGCATCGCTACCTACGCCCGAGGAAATCGACGGTGGAGCCTTGTCTTTTGCCACAGCTTCATTATAGCCAAATCACTCGACATTTCCCGAAGAGAAGTCCGCGTCCCACCCTCGCTGTGATCCGCGCAGAGACACGGCAGCGAGCCTACCTACACAATTTACGCCGTCGGTCTGCCCAGTTACGAGCCAACGTGCAGCCAGCCAAAGACCACTTGACAGTAGATCGCTCCGACGAGCGCCATCGAAAGTCCCCACGCCAGAAGCTGCCGATAGAGCCTGCTTGTGTCGCCCTGCGCATTGGCCAGACACAGCGCTCCCAGCGTCGAAAGCGGCGAGACATCCACCAAGTGCGCACCGACGTTTACGCTGTTGGCCAGCGCGACCAGATCTCCGCCGCCCAGCTTCTGCACAAGCTTTGGCAAGACCGGCAAGAACGCGGGCAGCACCACCCCCGACGAGCTGGAATACGCCGACAGCACGCCGGTACACAGTCCGATGACGCCTGGTGCGCTCTGCTTCGTCGAGAGCCTCTCAATCAGCCGCGTAAACAGGTCGATGCCGCCGGTGCGCTCCAAAATGCCCATCAGACAGGTCATGCCGCAGACCATCAGGATCGTTCCCCACGGCAGGCTGCGCAGGACTTCTTCTTCATCGGACAGACGCAGCAGCGACAGCAAAACCGCCGCGCACAGGGCCGCCGCGCCGATCTCGACCTTGGCCAGCGCGACCGCCAGGATCACGCCAAGTAACACCAACAGTGTCACAACATGCGTCTTGTGCAGCGGCTGTCGATGGTTCGCGAGAAGCTGCGCCAGTCGCTCTCGCTGCGCTTCGGTTGGATGCTGCACGAGCAGCTGCGCTCCGCCCAGGCACAGATACCCGAGAAACGCGACCAGCGCATGCGCGAACAGACAGTGCAGATAGGTCCACAGCCCGTAGCCGGACAGACCGATCCGCGCCATCAGATCGCTGGCAATGACTCCCGTCGGGGCAATCGGAGAAAGCGACGCAGCATTGCCTCCACACGCGACCATCAGCGCCATCAGAAACGACGGAATCCCAGCTTCATGCGCAACCGCCATCGCCACCGGAGCCAGCATCGCCACCGCACCAATGTTGCCCGCACCCACCGTTCCGAGCGTCGCACCCAGCACGAAAAACACCGGCGGCAACAGCCCCGGACGACCGCGCGCCAGCTGCACCGCGTAGCCTGCGACTCGTCCGAGCGTTCCGTTCGACTGCGCATGCCCAAACAAAAGCGTCAGCGCCAGCACCGTCAGCAGCAGCGGCACTGGAAAGCCCGCCATCACCTGACGCAGCGTCATCTTGGCACCCAGCACCCCGAGCAGGTACGAGAGCGCCAGCGCCAAGAGCCCCACGTTGATCCGCGACCACAGAGACAGCAGGATGGCGCAAATCAGCGCACAGACGGACAAAAGCGGGATCAGCATCGAGCAATCGCCGAGCGATCAGGTTTCGCCCGTAGCTCTACAGTACGCCGAGGAGCACAAACTTCAGATAGCGACCTTCGTCGAACGACGGTGGCACTGGATGATCCAGTCCTTGGCTGCCGCGATACAGCACCGTGACGCGACGACCGGCATCGCTCGCTGCCGCTGCCAGCATCCGCAAAAACGACTGCTCATCGACGAGCTGCGAGCACGAACAGGTGGCCAGCAGACCGCCTCGTCGCACCACGCCCATCGCCAGCGCATTGAGCCGCTGATAGCCCTTGAGCGCCGCCGGAAGATCCTTTTGCGCCCGCGCAAACTTGGGCGGATCGACCACCACCACATCGTAGTGCAGAGGCCGCGCGCCTTCGAGGAACCGAAACGCATCGGACTCGACGGTGTGCAGCGGACCCAGGCTGTTTAGCTGGCTGTTGTCACTGCACAGCTTGAGCGCTCGCGGCGAGATATCGACGCACGTCGCTTCGACCGCACCGTTTCGCAGCGCTTGCAGCGCAAAGCCGCCCGCGTAGCTATACAGGTCGAGCACCTTCGCGCCCGCGCAGTGACGACCAAACAGCAGCCGATTGTCTCGCTGATCGAGAAACGCGCCGGTTTTTTGTCCTTCTCGCACATCGATGCGCAGCCGAACGCCATGTTCCAGACACAGCGTTCCATCGGTGAGCAGGCTCTCATCCCCGAAGACCACGCGATTTTGAGACGCAAAGCCTTCGATGTTGGCAAAGCTGCCCGCTGCGGTCTCGACGATACACTTCGGAGGACTGGGCAGCGTTCGCAGCGCTGCATAGACCGCGTCTTCGTGCAGCTTCATCCCGAGCGCCGAAAACTGCACCGCCGCCACGTCGCCAAACACATCAATGTTCAGTCCTGGCAGCCCGTCGCCTTCACTGTTCACCAGTCGGTACGCCGTCGTATCCGAGCGCGGCAGCCCGATCGATCGCCGCAGCAAGCTCGCTTCATGAATCCGACGATGAATCAGCGAATCAACCAGCGCTTTGGGTGGCAGCAGGTGCTCTGCGACATCGGGCTGCGCCGCCGAAGCCAGCTCTCCCACCGTCAGCATCCGCACCGCGATCTGCGACCGAGGATTGGCAAAGCCGTGCCCGATCAAGCGCTCGTCAGCATCGTGAACCGCCACCACATCGCCCGGCACCAGTCCGGCTGGCAGATTTTGAATCGCCCCCGAAAACACCCACGGATGACCGCGCCATACGGGATTGGCACGACCGCGCTTCAGAACAACTTTGGCAACTGGCACGGCGACAAGCTACCACATCTGCCTTCACAGACCGTGGAGCTTCTGAAGCTCTGCCAACAGCTTTCGCACCGCATCGGATGGCGCAACGCCCGCATCGTGACCCGACGGACGATAGCCGCTCGGACCGCTTGGATCGGTCAGCACGCGCAGCACCGCCAGCACGCTCGCCGAAAGCGCCGACGGCTGATAGCCACCTTCCAGCACCAGCAAAAGCCGCGTCTGAACCGTCAGCAGCGACGCCACCATCGCCGCGTAGTCATCTTCCAGAAGGCTCATGCCCGCCAGCGAGTCTTGCGCGTGTCCGTCGAAGCCCGCCGACACCAAGATCACATCGGGATCAAACCGTCGCAGCGCCGGAATCACCACTTTGCGCATCGCCAGCTTGTATTCGGGACCGGCGCTCGCTTCGGGCAGCGGAATGTTGAGGATCGCACCGCGTCCATTGCCCTCGCCGATCGACGTGGCCGCGCCGGAGCCAGGATAAAACGGAAACTGATGCAGGCTGATGACTTGAACACCACCGTCGCGGGCAAAGATGTCCTCGGTGCCGTTGCCGTGATGGACATCGAAATCGACGATCGAGACCCGCCGTCCCGTCGCACGCACCGCCGCCGCCGCCACCGCCACGTTGTTGAGCAGACAGAAGCCCATCGCACGATCCGCGCTCGCGTGATGTCCCGGCGGACGAACCAGCGCAAAGCCATTGTCTCCGTCGCTGTTTGCAATGCGAAGCGCCAAGTCACAGGCCGTTCCCGCCGCGTGCAGCGCCGCTTGATACGTTCCAGGCCCGTAATACGTATCGGGATCGAGCCAGCCTTGTCCTTTGGGCTGCAAGTCGCCCATTCGCTGTCGCAGATCCGCCAGATACGCAGCCGAGTGAACCCGCAGCAGCTCTTCCGTCGTCGCTGGACGCGGTGGAATCCGCCGAAACTTCCCGAGCAAGTCCGATCCTTCGATCGCCGCTTCGATCGCTTGCAGTCGCTCGGGCCGCTCGGGATGTTCGCCGACCAGCTTGTGACCCAGGAACACCTCGCCGCTGCTCAGGTAGGTCTTCATCGTCTGTATTTTACCCGACGAAACAGGCACGAAAAAGCAGCTTGACTTGTCGGTGAACATGATACGTTTGCCGACCTGATGTCGCCCCGTCGAAGTACCGATCCTGCGCCCGCCGCACACGGACCTGAACACGAAGCGGTTCGGCCCGCCGCCTCCTCTACCTCGCAGCAGCCGTATGTGCCGTACATTGCCCCCGAAGCCGATGTGGCCGAGCTGACCCCGAAAGCGGTCCTTCTCGGAGCGATGTTCGGCATCTTGTTCGGTGCAGCGACGGTCTATTTGGCCCTGCGCGCCGGACTGACCATCTCGGCCTCGATCCCGATTTCGGTGCTCTCGATCGCCGTGTTCAAGAAGTTCGGCAAGAGCACCATCCTTGAAAACAACATCGTCCAGACGCTCGGTTCCGCCGGAGAATCGATCGCCGCCGGTGTCGTCTTCACGGTGCCCGCGCTGCTGTTTTTGGCGCAAGGCGACAGCTTCTTTCGCTACGGCCAGATTTTGACGCTCGCTGCCGTCGGTGGAGTCCTGGGAATCTTGTTCATGATCCCGCTCCGTCGCAGCCTGATCGTCAAAGAGCACGGCAAGCTGCCTTATCCCGAAGGAACCGCGTGCGCCGAAGTGCTGATGGTCGGTGAGCGCGGCGGCGACTTGGCCAAGCGCGTCTTCCACGGCGTCTTTGCAGCGTCGGGCTACTGGCTGCTGATGGGCGTGCTTCGGCTGTGGCGCGACACACCGGGCCTGCGCACCGGACCCAAGTCGGTCTATCCGAACGCCAACCTCGAGTGCAACATCACGCCGGAATACCTGGGCGTCGGCTACATCGTCGGTCCGCGCATCGCTTCCGAGATGACTTCCGGCGGCGTTCTGTCGTGGCTGGCGCTGATTCCGCTCATCTCGATGTATGTTCCCGACGCGCAGCGAATCACCGATCTGCACGCGCTCGGCTATAACGATGCGTGGATTCAGAGCCACTCCGTCGCTGAGCAAGTCTACCGCGCCTACGTTCGCTACATCGGGGCCGGAGCCGTCGCCTGCGCGGGCCTGATGACGCTGCTCAAGACACTGCCGACGATCGTAAGCAGCTTCCGCGACTCGATTCGCGATCTGAAAGGCGGCGGCAGCGCCAACGCGGTTCGCACCGAGCGTGACCTTCCGCTCGGCCTGGTGGTGATTGGTACCGTCGTGCTGGGACTGCTGATTGCGCTGCTGCCCAACCTGCCCGGTAAGTTCCCCGGCTCGCTCATCATCTCGGCGCTGATTGTGCTGTTCGGCTTCTTCTTCGTCACCGTCGCGAGTCGCATTGTCGGCATCATCGGTAGCTCGTCGAACCCGATCTCGGGCATGACGATCGCGACGCTGATGGGCACTTGTCTCGTCTTCATCACCATCGGCTGGCGCGGCGATGCCTATCAAGCGGCGGCGCTGCTCGTCGGATCGGTGGTCTGTATCGCATCAGCCAATGCAGGCGCGACCTCGCAGGATCTCAAGACCGGATTTCTCGTCGGAGCAACGCCGTATAAGCAGCAAATCGGCCTGATGATCGGCGTGGTGGTGTCGGTGCTGGTGATTGGTGGAACGCTGCTGCTGCTCGATCGCTCGATTCCCGGTGTCCAGCACGCGATCGGGACCGAAAAGTTCCCAGCGCCGCAGTCGATGCTGATGGCGACGATGATCAAAGGTCAGCTCAGCCAGCAGCTCCCGTGGGGTCCGGTGCTCGTCGGTGTGTTTATGGCACTGATGGCGCAGCTCGCTGGAGCCCATGCGCTGTCCTGGGCCGTCGGTGCGTATCTGCCGCTCTCGACCACTTCGCCCATCTTCGTCGGAGGCATGGTTCGCTGGCTGGTCAATCGTCGTCGCACCCTGCGCTCGGGAGGCAAAGCCGCAGCCGCTGAGTCCGACATCGGTCCTGGCATGCTCTATGCGACGGGACTGGTCGCGGGTGGCTCGCTGGCTGGCATGCTGATCGCGTTTCTACAAGGCTTCGCAGAGCCCTTCGCGCACAAGCTCGATCTGGGTCGCGATTACTGGGAACGGCTGGGACTTGGCGGAGACGTGATTGCTGCTGGCGCGTTCTTCGTCCTGTCGGTCTTCCTGATTCGCCAAGCGCTGTCGGATCGCAAGTAAGCACGCTCGCAGCCAGTGAGGCTGTCGGCGCAAGCAGACAACGCAGCGAGTCGCCAAGCTCGCTGTGCGGAACATCCGATCGCAATGTTGGGTGGGGAAATCCGCGCTGTAGGGCGGGAAAATCAGACTTATCTGTAGGTTGGACTACAGATTACTGACGCAAGCGACGCGCTGCGCCCTTTTCGAGCCGTCGCGCTTCAACCACCGCGCGAACGTGTAGGCCTCGGAAGATCTCTCCGGCATCGTCGTGGGCAATCACCTCGAAGCGGTGAAACTTGCCTTCCAGACCCAGATAGCGAGCCGTCATGCGCACCGTTCCACCAAGCGGCGTCGGGGCATGGTGCTCAATGCGCACGCCAATCGCGGCGGTTAGCTCACCGGGCAGCAGCATCGGCTCCATGGCTTTGGCCGCAGCCAGCTCCATCAGCGAGATCAGCTTGGCAGTGCCCAAGACCAGCGGAAACAGGTTGTGCTCGGGACCACCGCCCGTACCAGTCGCGGCGACGTGCGGAGCCAAGTCCTGCTCGCCGACGACGTGGGTGATGGTGAGCTCTTTGGCGATCGAGCCGGGACGCAGCATGATGGCTTACTTGGGAGGATCGTACTGCTTGACCGACGGCTGCTTCGAGCGCCAGTCGGAACCCACACCACCCTGCGTCGCCACCGACTGGGTGCCGCGCTTGAGCATGTCGATCTTGGTCTGAATCGCATCGCCTCGGAAGTCCACCGCCGGAGCATGCACACCCGAGTCCATCCGAATCGCGTCACACGGACACGCTTCGACGCACAGACCGCAGACCACGCAGCGCAGCTCGTCGATTTCAAAGATGCGCGGACGCTTTTCGTTCTGGTTGCCCGTCTCTTCGGGAACGATGGTGATGCAGTGCGCCGGGCACACCGTCGGACAGAGCATGCAAGCAACGCAGCGAACCTGTCCGTCATCACGCAGCATCAGACGGTGCAGACCTCGGTTGCGATCCGGGTACTTCACCTTCTCTTCGGGATACTGAACCGTGACGGTGTACTTGCGCGAAAACAGGTTGGCGAAGAAGTGCTTTGCCGTCACACCCAGGCCACGAATGACCTCGGGAAGATAGACGCGCTGCTCAAGCGAGTCAGGCCGACCGACGACGCGGACTCCGACCTTGCCTCGCACTTTACCAGTCGCCGAAGACGCTTCGACAGACGAAGGAGCGTGATGTGCGGACATGGCTTACTTGCCTCCCGACCGCCAAAGAACCACGGCGGCGGTGATGATGATGTTGAGAAGCGACAGCGGCAGAAGCTGCTTCCAGCCAAGCCGCATGAGCTGGTCGGGACGGAAGCGCGGCAGCGTCCAGCGAATCAGCAACTGGAGCCAGCACAGAAACAGGATCTTCAGCGACCAGGCCACCACTTGCAAAAGCACGACCGCCAGATGCGGCAGGTGGAACGAACCAAAGCCCGACGAATCGAGGCCCGGAACCTGCCAGCCACCCAAGAACACCGTCGTCACAATCGCCGCCAAGAAGATCGTCTCGATGAACTCGGCCAAAAAGAAGATGCCGAAGCGCATACCGGAATACTCGACGAAGTAACCGATCAGCTCGGGCTCACCTTCGGGAAGGTCAAACGGAGCGCGCTTGGTTTCGGCAATCGCAGCGGTGAAGAACAGCACGAACGCCAGCGGCTGGGTGAAGATGCCCCAGTTCAGGATGTTCGATCCCTGCGCGGTGACGATGGCGTTCGGCTCCAGCGAGCCGTAGACCAAAAACGCGCCCATCAGCGACAGGCCCATGCAGACTTCGTACGACATCATCTGCGACGAAGCACGCAGACCGCCAAGCAGCGACCACTTGTTGTACGAAGCCCAGCCCGCGAGCGTCGTTCCGTACACCGCCAGCGACGCCAGCGCGAAGTAGAACAGCATGCCGACATCCATCCGCGCCACTTGCAGCGGAATCGTCGCTTTACAGGTCGTCGGATCGGTCACCACGCTCAGCACTTGACCGACGCACAGGTCTGGACCAAACGGAACCACCGCGAAGGTAATCAGCACCGGCGCAATCGCCATCACCGGTGCGAGCGCAAACAGGAAGCGGTCCACCTTGGCGGGGACCACGTCCTCTTTGAACATCATCTTGATGGCATCAGCGACGAAGTGGAGGATACCCCACAGCTTCACAGGTCCAATGTTCGCGCGATTGGGACCGAGTCGGTCCTGCATCATCGCCGACTGACGGCGCTCGGCCCAGGTGCTAAGCGACGCCAAGGGCATGACAAAGCCCAAGACCAGCAACAGCAGCTTGAGCAGCGCCGCAACGGCCGTGTGTTCGGCCAAAAACATTAGGATCGAATCAGTCATCGCATCCCCTCAATTAACCGCGCGAGTTGGCGAAGCGCAGCTGCACCGGCAGAAACTCTTTGCCCCAGTCCGCCGACGCAAAGCCTGCTGCCACGCTCTGAGCCGGGTCGGTGCCAACGGGCAGCGACGACGAAACCACGGACACCATCTGCAAAAAGGCCTGTCGCGCCGACACTTGCCACTTTTCGCCCGATGCCAGGTTGGCCTTCTTTGCGATTTGGCTGATCAGCTCCAGGTGCGAGCGCGCATCACCTTGTGGCGCAACCGCTTTCCGCAGCCGCTGAACCAGGTGCTTGTTGTTCGTAAACGAGCCATCGACTTCCGCCCAGACTGCCGCCGGTAGCTGAACGTGAGCTCGACGAAGCAGTGCCGAATCCGACGCCGCTTGGCAGATAAACAGGTCCAGTCCATCGACGATCGGCGCGGCATCAGCCAGCGCTTGCTCGCTCAGCGGCAGATCGGCCCCAACCATCCACAGGCCTTTGAGCTTGCCCGCCTTCAGATCCGCAAGCAGCGCGCCCGCATCCCCAGCACCAGCGCCCGCAAACAGCGCGGCACCAGCAGCATTCGGGTTCGTGTCAGCGCTGCGTAGGATCTTGTCCGCACGCTCTGGCTTGGACGCCGTGCCCGTCACGTACGATCGAATGTTGGCACCACGCGCGATGAGCTTTTGCGCAACCTGCGACAGTGCAAACAGCGCTTCATTCGTCGTCTGAGCCGAATAGACCAGACCGATTGTCGCACCGCTGCTGGCTAGCTTTTCCAGCCGCTCCGCCGCAAATGCAACAGCTTTGTCGAGGCTGGTAATCTGCGCGGGCTGGCCTTTTCCGCCACCGATCCGCGCCGAGGTCAGCCGCTTGTGACGCACGTCTTTGTAGGTAAAGCGGCCTTCATCACACATCCAGTACTTGTTGACCTGGAGGTTTTCCCGAGGCACAAGCCGCCAAATCTCGCCCTGCGCGTGATGCACTTCGACGTTACAGCCCGTCGAGCAACCAGGACACACCGACGGCGTCGTAAACAGCTCCCACGCCCGCATGGTGAAGCGGAAGTCTTTGCTGGTCAGCGCACCCACAGGGCAGACATCGACGGTGTTGAGCGAGTACGGATTGTCGAGCTGATGACCCGGCGCCACCGTGAGCTGCTCTCGATCGCCGCGCCACGCCATGGTGAGCTGCTTCTGACCCGCCACTTCGTCACAGACGCGAATGCAGCGCGTACACAAAATGCAGCGCTCTGCGTCGAGAACAATGTGCGGACCGAGATCCTGCATCTTCGGCTTGTGGACCTTCGGGATCGACGACCGCGAGCCCTCATGATCCCAGTCCTGATACTGCTTCTGGAGCGTACATTCGCCCGCCTTGTCGCAGATCGGACAGTCCACTGGATGGTTGACCAGCGTAAATTCCAGCATTTGCCGACGGATGGTCAGCACGCGCGACGTTGAGGTGTTCACCTCCATCTTGTCCGCGATCGGCGTAAAGCACGCTGGAACCAGCTTCGGCTGACCCACCACTTCGACGAGACACTGCCGACACACCGCCGGAGAGCTAAGTCCAGGGTGATAGCAGAAGTAGCTTACGTCCACGCCGTTCGCGAGGCAGACCTCAAGCAGGTTGGCACCCTTTTTGGCCTGGACATCCCGACCGTCGAGCTTGATGGTGACAAGCTCACTCGGCGGACTCGCAGGGCCAGGGGCGGAACCAGCGGGCGCAGCACTGGCAGCGGCGGGCGGCACAACCGGGGGCGGGGACGGAGGGGTCGCCGTCTCGCGCAGGGCGGCTGCGATGCTCGACTTGATGGGTGAGGGAGGGGTCTCTGCCATGACCTGTAAGTTGCCTTGTCTCGGGTTAGCGGTCGCACTCGCCGCCGATCATGTTGATCATGCCGAACGTGGGGATGATGTCGGCGATGCCTGCTCCCAGGATCAGCTTCGACATCGACTGGGTGATGATGAAGCTGGGAGAGCGCACATGACAGCGATACGGACGACCCGTGCCGTCGGAAACGATGTAAAAACCAAGCTCGCCGTTGCCGCCTTCGGTGTACGAGTAGACCTCGCCAGCGGGAACCTTGATGCCGTCGATGACCAGCTTGAAGTGGCCGATCATGCTCTCGATGGTGTTGTAGACCGCGTTCTTCGCGGGCATGGCAACACGCGGATCGTCGAGCAGCACCGGACCAGCGGGAATCTGCTTCATCGCCTGATCCAAAATGCGCATCGACTGTCGAATCTCTTCGAGCCGAACCGCGAATCGATCGTAGTTGTCACCGACGGAACCGACCGGAACATCGAACTCGAAGCGATCGTAGACCAGGTACGGATGATCTTTGCGAACATCGTACGGTACGCCCGTCGAGCGCAGGCACGGACCAGTCCAGCCCATGGCGATCGCGTCTTCTGCCGACATCGTCGCGACACCGTCCATACGGTCACGGAAGATGCGGTTCTTGACGAGCAAGCTCTCACACTCGCCGATCACCGACGTGCTCTTTTGCAGCGTCGCGCGCAGCTTTTCGATGAAGTGCTCGGGTAGATCCTGCGAGACACCACCGATTCGCACGTACGAGTGCGTCAGACGAGCACCCGTCAGCTCTTCGAGCAGCTCCCACAGCCACTCGCGGGCCTTGATCATCCACAAAAACGGGGTAAAGCCGCCGACTTCCATCGCCGACGCGCCCAGACAGGTCAGGTGGTCGGTGATGCGAGAGATCTCACCGATGATGACGCGAATGTACTGCGCACGCTCGGGCAGACGATCGACGATGCCAAGCAGCTTCTCGACGGCCAGTGCAAAGCCGACGTTGTTCAGCAGCGGCGATACGTAGTTCAGACGGTCGGTATACGGAAAGACCTGCGTATACGTCGCGTACTCGGCTTCTTTTTCAAAGCAGCGGTGCAGATAACCAACCTGCACGTCGGAATCGCGCACCGTCTCACCATCGATGGTCAGAACGATGCGCACGGTGCCGTGGGTCGCCGGGTGCGACGGACCCATGTTGATCGTCATCGGCTCCGTCGGAAGCTCGATGTCTTCGACCTCTTCGAGATCGGCAGCGTTTAGCTTGGACATCAGGTCGGGCGGCAGCTTCGGACGCGCGCTCAAACCGTGAGAACCACCCGACGCAATCTCGTCGGGAGTCGGCATGCCAAAGGCAAGCGTCTTCAGGCCAGTCTTGCTCTGTGTCGTCATCGACATGTCTTTGGCTCCGTTAGCTCAGCGAGTAGTCGCGGCGAATGAGCGGCTGCCGTTGCTCTTTGGGATAGTCCTTGCGCAGCGGATGGCCCACGAACTCTTCGTACATGAGAATGCGACGGAGATCCGGGTGATCCGTGAACTTGATCCCGAACATGTCGTAGACCTCACGCTCTTGCCAGTTTGCCGTCGGCCACAAGTCGCTCACCGTCGCAACTTCCGCGACGGGACCGCCTTCTTCTTCGTGGACCGGCGCTTTGATGCGCAGTCGGTTGCCCGTCGCCATCGATCGTAGGTGATACACCACCTCAAACCGAGGCTCACGACCGAAAAAATCGACGGCAGTGACGCTCACCAAGAAGTCAAACCCGGCGGTGTCACGCAGATAGCGCATCACGTCTTTTAGCGCAGGGACCGTCACCACAGCGGTGTCATCGCCCATGTTGCTGTGCGACGAAACGATTGCCTGGGGAAACTGTGCCACCAGCTTGTCGAGATCAGCTTTGCTCATTGCAAAAATCTTCCCTTGCTGCTTGCTCGCTCACGAACAATGGCGGCACGCTACGCCACCACCGGCAGACGCTTGCGACCATCGGTGGACTGAGCAGCCAGCTCCACTTCTTTGCGATCGCGACGCTGAACCCAGGTCGTGGCTTCGGCAATCTTCTTCTGAAGGAGAATAAGCCCGTCGAGAACTTGCTCCGGGCGCGGCGGACAGCCTGGAATGTAGACATCCACCGGGACGACCTGATCGCAGCCGGGCACGGTGTTGTAGTTTTGGTAAAAACCACCCGTCGAAGCGCAGACGCCAAAGGCGATGACGTACTTCGGTTCGGCCATCTGCATCCAGATGCGATGCAGCACCGGAGCCTGACGCTCGGTGATGGTTCCGACGACGAACAGCAAGTCAGCCTGACGCGGCGAAAAGCGCGGGAACTCGGCACCGAAGCGAGCAATGTCGTACTTCGAGGCAGCAGTTGCCATGTACTCCATGCCGCAGCAAGCGGTGACGAACGGATAGGTAAACAGCGAGTACTTACGCGCCCAGTTGAGGGCATCGTCAAGGCGGGTGGTGTAGCTCTCGGCCATGGTTTTTTCCTGACTCCCGGTTAGCCCCAGCCGATGGCGCGCTTACGCCATACATAGGCCAGAGCAACCACCAGCGTGCTCATAAAGACCAGCATCTCGACGAAACCGAACGCGGTCACGGTGCCCAGGCACTCACCGCCAATGACCGTTCCAAGGCAGGACAGCCGTCGGAAGATCGCTGCCCACGGATACAGAAACGCAGCTTCGATGTCGAAGATAAGGAAGAGGAGCGCCACTTGGTAGAACTTGACGGAAAAGCGGACGCGGGGACTTCCAATCGGTTCCGAACCGCACTCGAAAGGAGAGAGCTTTTCGGCGTTCTCGCGCTTGGGGCCCAAAAACATGGCGAGACCCAAGAACACGCAAGAAAAAGCGATTCCAAACAGAATCGCCACGAGCGTGGGGCCATAGTCAGTTGCTTGTTCGACGGACATTCGGAACCTCGTTTGCTCCGCCGCGAATATAAATGGGTGGCCTTCCGGGTGTCAATCTTCGGAAGTCATCCGCGCAGCCGATGTGTCTTGTGCGAGCCGTTTGCTTAGATGCCTGATTCACTGGTCGCTGCATCTTTTTTTGCCTGACGCGTAAGCAAGTGCGACAGCGCGGCCTTGGCTTCTTCGCGAATCCGCGCATCGCTGTGACTCTGGGACACAAACTCCAGGTAGCGCTGCGCTTCGTCTCCACCGAGCGCCGCCACCGCTTCCAGCACTTTGCCCAGCTCGCTGTGGTCGCGAAACTCGGTGCTATCGAGCATCGGTCGCACGGTCTTTGGATCGCCCAATTCCACCAGCGCGCCAATCGCTTGATCACGAAGCGCCGTCGGTGAGTGCTTGTCTTTGAGCACCGCCATCGCCAGTGGCTGGACACCCGCTTCTTTGCGCTGCGCCAGAATTTTCAGCGCGACACCACGCAGATCCGCTTCTTTTTTTCCATTCGAGATGAGCGCGATCAGGTCTTTGCTTGGCACGCCGCTTAGCCGAAGCTGAGCCCCGAGGCTGTGCGCAGTATCTTCGATCGCTCGACGCGCCAGATCTCGCCACTGCATATCCGTCGGAGGCTTCACTCGCTCAGCCTGCTCACTGACGGCCAAGTGCTGAAGCCGCGTAAGCTCTGGCTGCTGCGTGCTGTCGTCGCTCATCACATCTATGCCGCGTCGGGTTCGCAGCAGTCCCGCCGTCAGAACCCGCAAGAGCGGCTGCTTGGACTTGAGCTCGTGTCCCGTCGCATAGACCAGTCCGGTTTCGATCTGCAACACGAAGTCCCCGGGCTGTCGATCCGTCGCTGAAAGCATCACGGGAACGTCCGCTGCGCGCAGTCCAGCGGTGGCAGCAGCGATGAGCGGCTCTAGATCGAGCGCTTGCGGTGCGCCTTGTTTCGCTGCGGTGTCGTCGGTCTGACTCGCGATCTGAATGTCCACCACCCGCATCTTCGGCGCAGAAGACGGACGCTTACAGCCGCTCACCCCGCACAGAATGCCGAGGCACAGCAGCCATCCGATGAAGACAACGCGCCGGTCTCGCTTCATGGCGGCAAGTATAACGTGGCATCGGATCACATCGAACCATCGACGCACACGCCTGACAAAGACTTGGCCCATTGGTTGGATCTCCGACGACAAGAAAAGCCGGAGCGCCGCAAAAAGATTATGTCGCCATGACAATCCCGTGACATCGGCTGGGCAACATGACGACATGCAGATCCAAGCCAAACGCCCCACGCCCTCCGTCGAAATCATCGATACACCCAGAGAGCGTCCGCCGCGTCCGTTTCAGCTCGACAAGCTGACGAGCATCCCGTTTTTCTTGGTCCACATCGCTGCGATTGCCTCGGCGATCTGGATCGGCGCAACCAAGACCGACATCATCGTCTGCGTCGCGCTCTACTACATTCGGATGTTCGGGATCACGGCGGGCTATCACCGCTACTTTTCGCATCGAGCCTACAAGACCTCGCGCTGGTTCCAGTTCGTGCTGGCAGTCATCGGTGGCTCGTCGATGCAAAAAGGCGTGCTGTGGTGGGCAGCGCATCATCGCAATCACCACAAGTTCAGCGATATGTCCGAGGACATTCACTCGCCCAAGCAAGACGGATTTTACTGGTCGCACGTCGGCTGGATTCTGTCGAACGACTACGATCACACCGAGTGGGATCGCATCCGTGACTTTGCCAAATATCCCGAGCTGCGCTGGCTGAATCGCTGGCACTGGGCTCCGGCGCTGATCGGTGGAGCGATCCTGTACGCGATCGGCGGCATTCACTGGTTTGTGTGGGGCGGTCTGGTCAGCAGTGTGCTGCTGTGGCACGGCACCTTCTTTATCAACTCCCTGGCGCACGTCTGGGGCAGCCGTCGCTATCCGACCACGGACACGAGCCGCAACAACTTCTGGCTGGCGCTCATCACGATGGGCGAAGGCTGGCACAACAACCACCACTACTACCAGAGCACCGCCAACCAAGGCTTCTTCTGGTGGGAAGTAGACTTCAGCTACTACATCCTGAAGCTGCTGTCGTGGGTTGGGGTGGTGTGGGATCTGCGCACACCTCCAGCGCACATCCTGGCCGGTAAAGAGCCCGTACGTGAGTCCATGACCGATGCTGTAAGTGACGTGATCAGCCCGCCTGTTCCGCCCGCTGCCCTGCCAACCGCCTAGCCTGCCCGTGGTACACTTGGACCCTCTTTTTCTGGAGGGCGCACATGAGCAAGCAGTCCGAGCCCGCCGCATCTGGCTGGCAGCCCGCACAGCCTGGCGAGCAGCGAAGTCCGTGTCCGGCACTAAACTCGCTCGCCAACGGCGGAGACATTCCTCGCAGCGGCATCGCCACACGCGCACAGCTGGTGTCAGCGATGGTCAATCGACTGGGCGTTTCAACCGCACTGGCTGACAAGCTGGCGAAAGCTGCGCTCGAACAGTTCGGCAAGCCCGGCGAAGGCAGTGAGCCCGTGTTGCATCTTCAAGATCTGTGTCAGCACGGCAAGCTCGAGCACGACGCCAGCCTGACTCGCCAAGATGCGCACGCCGGAGACAACGCCAAAGTGGATCCAGCACTCATCGAACAGCTTCTGTCGCTTAGCAAGAACGGACAGACGCTGACGCTCGATGATCTGGCGACAGCGCATCAGGTTCGGATGCAGCAGTCGGCCCAAGGCGGACATCAGGTTCCGTCGAAAGCTGGCTTTGTGGGCACCGTCGAAGCGTCGCTGCTGTACAACGTGCTGTCACGCGGACCGCAGGGCATCAGCTTGGCCGACGCGCGCGAGTTTCTGCTGCACGAGCGCGTTCCCGAAGGTCTGTCGGGACGAGGCATCTCGATCGGCCAAGTGGCAGCCAACGCCATCACGATCGCGATCAAAGGCAACCTGCCGCTGTGTGAATCGGCTCGTCGCGCCAAAGACGCGCTCAAGAAATAACCACCGTGGCGGCTTGCGGGTTACAGTCCGCAGCGCATGCCGTTTCTTGAACTGCTCCTGACGGCGCTCGATACGCTTCGCGCCAACAAAGTCCGCGCCGTGCTGACCACGCTGGGCGTCATCATCGGTGTGCTCTCGGTGATTTTGCTGGTCTCTCTCGGAGAAGGCGCGCGCAGCTACTTGGGTGACACCTTCGCTGGGCTCGGATCGAACCTGCTTCAGATTCAGCCCGGTCGTCGCGAAACCAAAGGCTTTGGCGGTCCCGCTCTCGGCACCGTGTACAAGATCACCCGCGAAGACGAACAGATCTTGGCGCGACGCGCGACATCCGTTGATGGCGTCAGCGGCGTCGTCACTGGCGGCGGCACTGTTCGTTATCTCAACCGTCGTCGCGACACGCTCATCTTGGGCGTCAGCAGCCGATTTACCGAAATCCGGCAGATGCAGGTCGATCAAGGTCGCTTTCTGTCCGACGAAGACATCGATGCCAGACGCCGCTTCGTCGTCCTCGGTCGCACCGTGCTGCTCGAGCTATTTGGCGACGAAAACCCGCTCGGCAAGGTCATCAAAGTCGCTGACGGAGAGTTCCGCGTCGTCGGGCTGATGGAACACAAAGGTCAGACGCTTGGCTTCGATCTCGACGACATCGTGTTCATTCCCGTCACCACCGCGATGGACTTATTCGCCGTCGAGGGACTCTCTCACGTCCTTGCACGCGCTCGCGACAAAGTCAGCGTCGATCCAGCCATCGAAGAGATCACCGACCTTCTGCGTCGTCGTCACAACGATCAGCTCGACTTCACCGTGATCTCGCAAGATGACATGCTCTCGACGGTAAACGGCATCATGAACACCTTTTCGATGGTGCTCATCGCGATCGCCAGCATCTCTCTTGTCGTCGGAGGCATCGGCATCGCCAACATCATGCTGGTATCGGTGCGCGAGCGAACCCGCGAGATTGGCGTCCGTCGTGCCGTCGGAGCCAAGAAGCGTCACGTCTTGCTTCAGTTTCTGCTCGAGTCCATCGTGATCTCGCTCCTCGGAGGAATCATCGGACTGCTGCTTGGTGCGCTGATCATCACGACGGGACGACTGCTCCTACCGGGGCTGCCCGTGCGACTGTCTTTCGACATCGTGCTGATCGCCGTCGGATTTTCAGGGCTCGTCGGCATTTTATCGGGAGTCGTTCCCGCCCAGCGAGCAGCCAGCCTCGATCCGGTTGAAGCACTGCGCTACGAATGATTAAATCCACCGTCGCTGCGCAGCGCGTTTCCGCGTCTAATACGAAAGCAGCGTCACGATCGGATGTCCCGCCAGCGGCTTGCGACCGTCCAGAAACGACAGCTCAATCACAAAGCCAAAGCCGAGCAGCTCAGCCCCTTGACGCTGACACAGTCGCGCCGCGCCCGCTGCCGTTCCGCCCGTCGCCAGCACGTCGTCAATGATCACCACGCGCTGACCAGCCACCGCGTCTTCGTGCATTTCCAGCGTGCCGCTACCGTATTCCAGCGCATAGCTCTCGGTGACTCGACGATAGGGAAGCTTGCCTGGCTTACGAACCGGCGCAAAGCCAAGTCCAAGTCGCTCAGCGACGGGAGCCGCAAAAATAAAGCCTCGCGACTCGATACCGACAATCATCGTCGGACGAAGCGGCGCGATCCGTTCCGCCAACAGCTGAATCGACAGCCGAAACGCCGTCGCTTCTCCGAGCAGCGGCGTGATGTCCTTGAACAAAATGCCAGGCTTGGGAAAGTCGGGAACGTCGCGGATGTGACGAGACAAAAGCGACAGCGCTGGGTCAGAAACCATGGCAGCACACTATCATCGCGAGACCATTTCCCAAAGCACCGGCATCACATCCCAACGCGTCTCATGCCACCGCCGCCGGGAGCCCCGCCAGGTCGTGGCGCGTTCATTGGATTTCCCGTCGGAGCTGACCCGGACGAAGTCTTCTGAGAATCAACGACGATGACCTGATCTTCGCTGAGTCCTTCGCCAATTTCCGTATTGAGTCCATCGCTGATTCCGACGGTGACAAAGACAGGACGAATGCCTTCTCCGTCGGGAACGAAGATCGACGACTTGCCTTTGCCTTCTCCTCGGCTGCGACGCTCACGGTTTTCGGGCTTGGCTCCGTCGCTGGCTGGTCGTTCCAATCGAGGCTTGAAGCGCAGCGCCGCATTCGGAACCAGCAGCACGTCTTTGCGATCCGCCACCACCACCTTCACGTTCGCAGTCATGCCCGGTCGCAGCAGCAGCTCGCCATTGTCCACGTCGAGAACGACCACGTACGTCACGACGTTTTGCACCGTCTGAGCAGCGTTACGAATCTGAGCGACCTTGGCGCGAAAGCGCTTGCCGCGAAAGGAATCGACCGTAAATTCGGCGCTGGCTCCGACGGTCAGAAAGCCAATATCAGCCTCATCGACGCTGGCCAGTACCTGCATCTTGCGCAGATCACCTGCGATCTGAAACAGGTTCGGTGCCTGAAACGACGCCACCACCGCTTGGCCCAGCTCGACGTTGCGCGAAATCACCACCCCATCGACCGGCGAGAGGATCACCGAGTTTTTCAGATCCAGCCGCGCTTTATCGAGGCTCGCTTGCGCCAGCTTGATGCCCGCTTCCGCCGCTTGAACGCTCGCTGCGGTGCTCTGCTCGGCTGCCACCGCCGTGTCCCGATCCGCCGCCGAGATGTAGTTCTTCGCAAACAGCGCGCGCGCTCGCTCGGCCACTCGAGACGCATTCTGCGCATCCGCTTTCGTCCGAATCAGGTTCGCTTGCGCCGACGCCAAGTTGGCTTCTTGGCTCTTTACCGCCGTCTGAAACAGCGCGGGATCCAGCTCCACCAAGACCTGACCTTGCTTCACCGTGTCGTTAAAGTCAGCGTGCAGCTTGTAGACGATGCCCGACACCTGCGAGCCCACCGGCGACAGCAGCAGCGGCTGAATCGTTCCCGTCGCGTTTACCACCTGCGTCACGTCACCGCGCGTTACTTTTGCCGTCACCCAGCGCGGCGCTTCACTTTTGCGGAAAAACAGCCGATACGCTCCGACGGAAAGTGCGATCGCAGCGATCGCCAGCCAAATCCACAGCTTCAGCCGAGGCGCTGATCTCTGTTCGCTCATGGCGAGGTTCCTCCTCGTGGCTCGGTTTCGCTGATCAGCTCGCCGAGATAAAAGCGCAGGTTCGCCCGCTGAAGCGCCAGCGCAAAGTCCGCCTGAACCTGCTGCGCTTGGGCCTGCATCGCCGAGACCTGCGCGTCGCCCAGCTCGATCGCATTGCCGACACCAGCTCGATAGCGACCATCTGCCATTTCGAGCTGTTTTTTCGCCTGATTCGCGAGCGCAACGGAGGCTTCCACCGTCAGCCACGCCGTCAACACTTGCTGCAACGCCTGCTGAAGCTGACTCCGAACCTGTAGCCGAAGCTGCTGAAGGTTGGCCTGCGCGAGCGAGAGCTGAGCCTGCGCGTCTCGTACCGCATAGACCGTCGATAAGCCCGTCAAGACCGGCCAGTTGAGTCCAAGCGTTCCCGTCACCAACAGACCCGGCAGCGACTGCTGCGTCGTCACATCCAGGCCGCTGATGCCGCCGATGGTTCCGCTGCTGAGCGATGCGTTTGCTCCGATGGACAGCGTCGGAAAATAGTCCGCTCGTGCCGCCTTAAGCTGCGCTTCCGCCGCGCGAACCCGCGACTGGAGCGACTGAAAATCAGGCCGCGTGCGCAGTGCCGCATCCACCGTCGCATCAGGAATCGTCGCCACCGTCTCTGCACTGGCACCATGCAGCTGCGACTCCAGCGCATGCGGAGGCGGGAGCAGCGACGAAACAGGGCGCTTTTGCCAGCGCGGCCACTCGCTCTCGGGCAGACCCAGCGACTGCAAAAACTGCGTGCGCGCGACCTGCACATTTCCCGTCGCTTGCAGCACTTGCAGCCGCGCTTGCGCCACCGCCGTCTGAGCAATCAACACATCGATCTGCGGCTTGGTGCCAATTTTGAAGAAGCTCTCGGCTTGTTTCAGTCGTCGCAGCTGCTGCTGTTGGTTTTCGCTGGCGACGGACAAAAGCGCTTCCGCTTGCAGCACCGCGTAAAAGCCACTCATCGCACCGAGAACAACCTGCGACTGGACGTTTCGCTCGTCGGTCTGCGCGGCCTGCGCGCTCGCCTGTGCGGCTGAAATCCGGCCTCCGACGCGACCAAAGTCGTAGATCATCTGGTTGAGCGCAAGCTGACCACTAGAGCGCAGCGTCGTCACCTGCGTATTCATGCCCCCGATTTGGTAGCTATAGTCGCCACGCACCGAACCCGACAGTGTCAACTGCGGCAGCCACGAACTTCGCACTGTTCCGATCCGCGCTTCCGCCGAGAGCTTGGTCTGTCGAGCCGCTTCCGCCGTCGGACTGTGCGTCAGTGCCGTCTGAATTGCTTCGCTCAGGTCAATGGGTGCCGTCGTCGCTTCGCTCACAGCTTGTGCCGCTACGGGCGAGACACTTCCCGTCGCTGTAAGAGCCATCACGCTCACGACTGCGAACTGAACCGGAGCGACTCGTTTCATGACCGAACCTCAAGGGAACGCAGAGCACGCGCTCTTCGCTGCTGAAACTGCGAGTCTAACCAGCGATCTGAGCCCACCGCTCGTCCAAACAGCGTCACCGTCGAGGTTCCCGCAAGCAGCGCGTACAAAGACTGGCGCGACACCTTCACCGGCTGATCCGGCGTGAGCAGCGGCGATCCAACATCTCCGAGCAGCGCCAGCGTATCGACCGCCAGCCACAGCGGCCAGATGCAGGCCAGTCGCAGCCGCACCTGATCCGCCGGGATCGCAAGCACATACGGCCACGCTTCGTCGCAGCGATCCAGACCCAGCTTCAGCAGATCGCACGTCAGGTGCCGCAGCGCGCGCGCCTTTGTCCAATCAGACGGCGGCTCCGTCGTCTGCGCAAACAGCTCATCCGTCGATAAGCCATGCTGTGCGACGAGCGGCGCTGGCACATAGCAGCGTCCAATCCGCAGATCCGATGCCAGGTCGCGCACCACGTTCGTAAGCTGAAGCGCTTTGCCGAGAGCAACGCCTCTCGCAAGCAGCGCAGGAGCCGCCAGGTGCGACAGTCCGGCGATGTGCGCAGCGCAGATCTCGGTCCAGAACTCTCCGACGCAGCCCGCCGCGTAATACGTGTATTCGTCCAGCTCCGCAAGCGAGCGCAGCGACACCACTTGATCCGCCGAAGTCACGCTGCCAGCCGCCGGGAACCGTCGCAGATCGACCTGCATTCCCGTGATCAGCTGATGCAGCACCTTGGCCATCAGCACGCGATCGCGCTCGGAATACTGCGCAAGCAGCGCCAAGCACTCATCCAGCACTTGTAACAGCGTGCGCTCGCTCGACGGCAATGATTGAACAGCTCCGTCGGACAGCGCGGTCTGTAGCAGCCGATCCAGTCGCGCCGCTGCGGACGGATCTCCCGAGCAAGCCAGATCCAGCTCGGTCAGCAAGTCCAGCCGCACAGACGAAGGCAGAAGATCTGTATCAGCGATCGTGTCCGCCGCGCGCGCGAGCAAGTACGACAGCCCAATTTGGGCCGCAACAGCCTCGGGAAGCACACGAACACTAAAGTAAAAAGAGCGAGAGACGCGCGAAAGCAGCGCGATAAGTGAAGGCGGAAGCACGATGAAAAGCTGGTTTACTTGGGAGCGCCCGGAGCTGGCGTCGGAGCAACTGGCGGACGCTGACCCATGGCCTTCAGCGCAGCCGCTTCAGCGAGAGCAGCCTGGCGCTCGTTTTCTTCGGCGGGACCGATGTGCTCTTTGTTCGTGTCGTCGAGCATCTTGTGATAGACGAGCAGTCCGTCGCTCGACGTAAAGCCCTTCGGGCTCGACTGATTGAACACACCTTCAAACGCGTACTGCTTGCCGATCGTCAGCTTCGGCTCACGGCCTCGAAAGCCACGATACTCGGCGATGAGCAGGCCCTTTTCCTTCGAGCCATTTGGTTCGTCCGACGCATACATGTGCGGCTCTTCGCACTGCTTGCACTGCTGGCCCTTCGGACAGACCGGACACTTGTAGACCTCGAGCAGGTACGCTTTCACCTTCACCTTCTGCCCGATGTACTTGTTCTTGGTGTCGCTGTAGCGCTTAAACTCTTTGCGCAGTCCGTAGATCGATACCGTTCCGTCGGGATACTCGCGCGGAGTGCTTGGCTCGGCGAAAGACGGCGGCGGCGGAAGGTTCAGCTTCACACCGGGAAGCAGCGTCGCTCCGACTCCAGTGTTGTCGAGCAGCCCAGCCAGACCTTTGTCACAGCCAGGAATGAGCGCTCCCAGCAGAAGAAGCAGCGAGAGCCACTTCGCTCGACCGAGGAGCCCACGCTTTTGACCAGTTGGTTGCCCGAGCCCCCGTCGGAGCTGACCTGTCACGGATGCCAAGTTCATCTTCTGCCATTCCTCTTCTGCCGACTCGGCAGAGCGCCAAAAACGACGACCGTCTTGCTGTTTCGCAAAAAACAGTGCGTACGCAATAGGTTTATTTATACCGCTCGCAATAACAAGCGGGATGCTGATTCGTTACCACGCCAGAGACGCCGTCGCAACCTTCACAGCCGACGGATTGGCCGCACGAATCACATCCATACGCGATCGCTATCCAGTCAGCGTGCAGCCCAGCAGCTGCGGAGCCACAACCGACCAGTCCGCCGCTCGCGCGCGAAGTGGGCCCTCCTCTCGCAGCCTGCGCGCCGTACGATCGTCTGTCAGCACCTGCCGCAGCGCACAGACCAGCGACGCGACATCACCTGGTTCCGTCAGAAGTCCTGCCGTTTGAAGCTGATCGGCCACACCGCCCACGCGTGAGGCAACCACCGGACAGCCCGCCGCCAGCGCTTCCCACAGCACCACCGGAGCGCCCTCGGTTCGACCATCCGCAAGCTGTAGCGACGGCAGCACCAGCGCATCTGCGGCCCACAGCAGCGTCTGTTTTTCCGTTCCAAAGACCGGCCCGACGAAGCGCACAGACAGCCCGCGCCGACGAGCTTGCGCTTCCAGTTTGGATCGCTCTGGACCGTCGCCAGCCACGATCAATTCGACGGGAACTTCGCTCGCCAGCTCGGCCATCGCATCGAGCAGCACCGGCACACCTTTGACCGGCACCAAGCGTCCCAAAAACAGCACCGTCTTTGTTGCACAGCCCAGCGTCTGTCGCGCCTTCTGTCGCACTTCGTCCGTCGCTGCAAAGTCGGACACCGTCACGCCCATCGCCACCACGTCCCCCGGGGCCCCGTCCACTCGCAGATGCGCCGCGCTATACATCAGCCGCGTCTGCTTCGCCAGCCAGCGAACCAGCGACTGCGCGTAAAGGCGTCGCAGCAAGTGAATGTCCGACGAGTGAGCGATCGCCACATGCCGTCGCTGGCCTTGACACAGCGTCGCCAGCAGCCCACACGGCACCAGCCAGTGCGAGATCAACATGTCGCAGTCCCGCAGTCGCTCCGCGCACTGCGCAAGCAGCGATCCTGAAAACCATCCGGCGCGAAGCAGCGTCAAAAGCGGCTCGCTTCTCAGCCCGCTTGACAGCGCATCCGGCGCGCCACCGTGGAAAAACAGCGACGAAGACAGACGATGAACCTCAACTCCGTCGAGAAGCTCATGCGACTTGGCCACACCGTCCCCGGCGCAGATCACCGTTACCCGATGACCACAGCGACGCAGATACAGGTTCAGCTCGTGGACAAAGCCGCCCGCCGCGTCACCGGAAAAGCGAGGATACGATGTCGTCACTACTCCGACGTACACGGACGCTCCGACCGCTCATCTCGCCGACGCATTCGCATCCACAGTCGCCACGGCAGCGCCCGCAGCGCCACAAACAGCACCGGATAAATCGCCGTCTTCAGCGAGATTCCCGATCGCCACGCGCTGCCATAAATCGTCCGTACCGGCACATCCAGCACGCGCGCGCCACCGACCCACAGCCTCGCCAGCAGATCGTTTGGATAGCCGTAGCGCGGAAACAGCCCATCGAGATCAATCGCCAAAAGCGTCTGCCGCGTCACCGCCGTAAAGCCACACTGCGAGTCAAACATGTGCGGATATCCCGCCGTCAGCCTCGTCAGCAGCGACAGCGCAATGTTCCCGACGAGTCGCAGCCTCGGCATCGTCTGCCAGACTTCTCGATACGCAAAGCGATTGCCTTTGACGTAGTCCGCTTGTCCTTCGACGATCGGCTGTAGCAGGCTGGGCAAGTCCGACGGATCCATCTGACCGTCGCCCGCCATCACCACCGCGACATCACTGTCCAGATCTACGGCTCGTCGATAGCCCGTCGCCACTGCTGCCCCGACGCCTTGGTTGTGAAAGTGCCGCAGCACCTCGATGCCGGGCCGCGCATGCTCGGCAGCCACCGTCGAGGTCTTGTCCGCACTGCCATCATCGACGACCAAGATATGATCCACGTAGTCCGGTATCGTCGCCAGCGTCTGTGGCAGGTTGTCTGCTTCGTTATAGGCCGGGACGACCACCGCGACCCGGAGCCCTTTGTACATGTCTCGTTGTCCCGTGCCACCGTCGAGGTGGCGGCGCATCAGCGTGCTGGGCTGACGTGCGAAGAAGTGCGTTATTTGTCCAAAACCGTGATCTTGCCGTCGATGATGTCTCTGCGTAGTGACTCGACCCGCTCGCGCACCGACGCTGGAATCATGCCGCGCTTGGGCTCATCGTAGGCATAGTCCACTCCGCCTTGCCGCAGCCCGAAGACCTTCACGCCCGGCTCAAAGTGTCCATCGCGCAGAGACGAAATCACGTCGAAGACGCTGACCTCGACGCGCTTGACCATCGAGGTCATCACGACGCCCGGCGCTTCATCCCACTGATCGCTATCGACGCCAATCGCGCGCTTTCCTGTCTCACGCGCGGCTTCAAAGACCCCAAGTCCCGTCGAGCCTGCTGCATGAAAAACCACATCGGCACCGGCTTGATACTGCGCTGTCGCCAGTTCTTTTCCACGCGCTGGGTTCTTGAAGGCATCGGCACTCGTTCCGGCATATCCGACGAGAACTTTGCACGAAGGACATACCGCCAGCGCACCTTGTCGAAAGCCAGCCTCGAACTTGTGAATCAGCGGAATGTCCATGCCACCGACGAACCCAAGCGTCTGATGAGGCGACTGAAGCGCAGCCACTGCACCGACGAGAAAGCTACCTTCTTCTTCGCGAAACTTGAGCGCCACCATGTTGCGCGGCGGAACCACAAAGCCGTTTGCATCAAACTTCGCGTAGTCCACGCAGGCAAAGTGCCGATCGGGATAGTCGTGCGCAATCTGGAGCATGTCGTCGGAAAACACGAAGCCGACGCCCAAGATCAGGTCAAAGCCCCGCGCGGCCAACAGACGCAGTCCCGATTCGCGATCGGCTCCGTCGCCAGGCTCGACAAACTCCGCTGAAATTCCCAGCTTTTGCACCGCCAGATCGACGCCGCGAAACGCCGCATCGTTGAACGACTTGTCGCCGCGACCTCCGACGTCGAAGACCAGACCCACGCGCAGCGTCTTCACTTCCCCTTGCGCAGGCTTTGACTCACGGGCCCCAAGCGGCCACAGAAGCAGTCCATTTGCCGCGATGAGCAACAGCGTCACCACGATCAGCACGTTTCGCGAAGCGGCTTTCACGCCGGAACCTATACCACATGTGGTAAGGCTGCCCTCGCGAGGTCATGTGTCGATGCAAACCACGATCACCGAGAGTCAGTTTTACTTTGGCCTGCTCGTCTCGTTCTGGGTACTCGCGGCCCTCACCGTCGTAAACCTGCTGTTTCGCGCCGCACCCTACGGTCGCTATCAAAGCCAGAGCAAAGGCTGGGGTCCCGAGATCAGCGCCACCTTGGGCTGGATCGTGATGGAAGCTCCCGCTTCGCTCGCGCCGCTTGCGCTGTTTTTCTATAGTGAGCGACGGGACATCGTCCTCTTCGTCTTTGCCCTGATCTGGCAAATTCACTACTTTCATCGCGCCTTCATCTTCCCGTTTCGTCGTCGCGGCGGAGGCAAAATGCCGCTGGTCATCGCGCTCCTCGCGGTTGTCTTCAACCTCGGAAACGCCTATCTAAACTGGCGCTTTCTGACCGATCTGGGCCCGCGTTACGATGCCACTTGGCTCTTCGACCCGCGCTTTGTCGTCGGAACCGCTGTCTTTTTGATCGGCTTTGCCATCAACCAGCATGCCGACTGGGTGCTGTTCAACCTGCGCAAACCCGGCGAGACCGGCTACAAAATTCCCTACGGCGGCATGTACCGCTTCATCTCGTGTCCCAACTACTTCGGCGAGCTTGTCGAGTGGATCGGCTGGGCCATCCTGACCTGGTCACCGGGCGGACTCACCTTCGCGCTGTGGACCGCAGCCAACTTGGTACCGCGCGCTGTCTCGCATCACCGCGACTATCACAAGCGCTTTCCCGAGTATCCCAGCGAGCGCAAAGCCGTCCTGCCCTTCCTGCTCTAGCGTACGGGCTGCCGACCCAATTCCGAGCAGCGCAGCGTCTGTTCCACACCGCGTCTTGTTCGTTCCGCGCAGCGTCTGTTCCACACCGCGCCTCGTCTGTTCAACTCCGCACCTCGTGTGTTCCTCACCGCGTCGCTTGTTGTCCTGCAAAACACCCCAACCGATCACGCTGCCCGCTGGCTGAATCATCGATCAGCCACAGGCAAGCCAGCGCTTCGTCGGAACGCAGACGCGAGCGTAGACACGAAACCATTCGGAAGACGCGCAGAAGACAGCGTTTACGCCGCAAGTCTTCGTCGCCGTGGAACGAACGCGAGCTGTTGGGGAGTCGTGGGAGCGAGCGGACTGCTGCGCCCTGAGCGTGAGGTGGGCTGCCGGTGAGTCACTGACACAGACTCACGCGGCCACAGACAATGAAGTCAGCACTTCGGCTGCGAAGCCGAGCGAGGCTATTCCTCGTCCTCTTCGTCGTCGTCCTGCTTGCGACGCTGCTTCTTGCCCTTCTTCTTGAGGACATCGCCCAGCTTTGCACCCAGCTCGCCCGAGCCGAAGCCCTGCGCCGCCGAGACAGCCGCTGCACGATTCGCAGCCTTGATCGACAGACCGATCTTGCGCTCTTGCGGATCCAGCGAGATGACCTCGACGTTCACATCCTGACCGGGCTTGAGCACCGAGCGAGGATCTTCGACGCGATCGTCCGAGATCTCCGAGACGTGAACCAGACCTTCGACGCCCTTGTCCAGCTCGACGAAGGCACCGAAGTCGAGAACCTTCTGCACCTTGGCCGGGACAATGCTGCCGACCTTGAACTTGTCGGGAATGATCGCCCACGGATCTGCATTGAGCTGCTTGATTCCGAGCGAGATCTTCGGCTTTTCGCCGTCGGTGGTGTCGATGTTGATCACCACGGCCTCGACTTCGTCACCCTTGTTGAACATCTCCGACGGATGCTTGATGCGCTGGGTCCAGCTCATATCCGAGATGTGAACCAGGCCGTCGATGCCTTCTTCGATCTCGACGAAGATACCGAAGTCAGCGATGTTGCGAACGCGACCCTTGACGCTCGTGCCCGGCGGATACTTGGCGGCGAGCTGCTCGTACGGATTCGGCTCGAGTTGCTTCATACCCAGCGAGATGCGGTTGTTCTTGGCGTCGATATCGAGCACGACGGCTTCGACGGTATCGCCAACCACAACCACCTTCGACGGATGCTTGACTCGACGGGTCCACGACATCTCGCTGATGTGAACCAGACCCTCGATGCCTTCTTCCAGCTCGATGAAGGCGCCGTAATCCTTGAGCGACACAACCTTGCCCTTGACGACCGTGCCCGGCGTATAGCGCTCGGCAGCGTGGCTCCAAGGATCGTCGGTGATCTGCTTCAGACCGAGGCTTACTCGCTCCGTGTCGGCATTGTACTTCAGGACCTTCACACGGACGTGATCGCCGACTTGGAACAGCTCGGACGGGTGATTGACCCGGCCCCAGCTCATGTCGGTGATGTGAAGCAGACCGTCGATGCCACCGAGGTCGATGAACGCGCCGTATTCGGTCAGGTTCTTAACGATGCCTTCGACCGTCTGGCCTTCGGTGAGCTTCTCGAGCGTCTGCTCTTTCAGTTCAGCGCGCTCTTTTTCGAGCAGAACGCGACGCGACAGAACAATGTTGCCGCGCTTTTTGTTGAACTTGATGACCTTGAACTTGAACTGCTTGCCGATGAAGGAGTCCAGGTTGCGAACAGGTCGCAGATCCACTTGCGAGCCCGGCAAAAACGCCTTCACTCCGCCGCGAATGCCGACCGCGAGGCCGCCCTTCACGCGCTGCGAGATCACGCCTTCGATCAGCTCGTCGCGCTCGCACGCAGCCGAGATCTCGTCCCACACCTTCAAACGATCGGCTTTCTCTTTCGAGAGAACGCACAGACCATTTTCGTTTTCACGGCTTTCGAGGTAGACGTCGATCTCGTCGCCCTCTTTGAGGAGAACCTGGCCGTCCGGGCCCAAGAACTCAGCAAGCGCCACCTGGCCTTCTGACTTGTCTCCGATGTCAACAATGACGTGATCTTTGTTGATCTGGATGACTCGTCCACGGACGATCTCGCCCTCTTTCACGTCTCCGTGTTTGAGGCTTTCCTCAAACATGGCGGCGAACGAATCGCCCATCTGAGGCCCTGCGGAAGTTCCCTGAAGTCCGGACATGCGTTTATCGAATCTCCCTTCGTTCCTCACTCGACTACCGACTGTGAGGATTGTCTACGTAAGCACGAACCACGGTCAGCCAGGAAAGAGCATGCAAGCGCGTCACTCGATTTACACGAGGCATTTCGACTGAGGCAAGAGAGCAAGTCGCGAGGCTGATGAGAACAGGGTACAGCACTGACGTAGGAGCGAAACTTATGCTGCCACATCATAGGCCGTCAAGAGAATTTCCATGACAAAATCACAAAAACTGCGAAGGCTTGGTTAGGCCCAAATCGAGCGATCCCGTACGCAATCGATCTCGCGGCTCAGCGTCGAAGGGATCGCAAATCCGTCTTCGTTCTGCTGATTTTATTCGGTCGCTTCCGTCATGCGGTGTCTGGCTATCTCTTGATGATCTTGCGCTGTAGTTCATCAGCACACAGCGCGCCTTCTGCGGCTAACAAACGCAGCGATCGGTTCGGATGGGTCCGCGTTTTGGTGGCTAGAAATCGCTTCCGCCATCCCGTAGCATGAGAATTTACGATGGAGTCTTCTCATCGCCAGCAGGATGACCGTGCCGGTGTGCGCGAGGGTCAAGTGGCCGACCAACCCGCAGCGATTGCCGATCTGATTCCCGAGCTGCTTAGCGCAATCGGAGACGGTGCGGTGGTGTTGTCCGCAACAAATGAGCGCGCGCTGTGGGCCAACGAGCAAGCGAGCGACGTACTTGGGCTGGATGTATCGGTATGGGATGACACGACGTTTTCCGATGTCGTACTTCAGCTTGGAGGTCAGCTACTCGAGGAAGCGAAGACGCAGACCGCAGCGCTTTTGTCACTTCCGAGCGATCCCAGCGAGCCAACCCAAGGACGGCTGCTGCTACAGCACGAGCGCGCCGTCGATTGGAGCATCCGCAAGCTGACGGCTCGTCCCGATCGCTGGCTGCTTTTGCTGCGCGATGTGACAGCGCTGTGGGCCAGTGAGCGAGCGCACCAACGAACCAGCTCGGTGCTGCAAAACGTGGTGGAAGAGCAGCAACATCTATTACAGATGATCCGCCAGCTTGGTACGCCGGTGCTTCCGATCTATCAGCAGATCGTGGTGCTCCCGCTGGTCGGTCACGTCGATAGCAGCCGTGCAGAGCATGTCATGGACGCGGTGCTGGCCGCTATCGTTCGCTATCAAGCGGCGGTTGTGCTGATCGACATCACGGGTGTGACGGTGGTTGATACGGCGGTTGCCAACTCGCTGATTCAGACGGTGCGCGCGGCGGACATGATCGGCGCACTCAGCATCTTGGTGGGCATCTCTGCCGAAGTGGCGCGCTCGATGGTGCATCTGGGCGTCGGTCTGGAGCGAGTGGTCACGCAGCGCGATCTCCAGGCCGGGATCGCCTACGCACTTCGTCACACGGGTCATGCGATCGTGCGCGTTCGGGAAGAAATCGACTGGATCGCCAACTTTGTCGAGGACTCACACGCCAGCGCAGCACCGAAGGCAGCGTCTCAGGAAACAGCGAACGAACCCACGCCAGCGGAGCCAGAAGCCGAGCTTCCGCCCATGGCTGAGCCAGATCTTCTCGCACCGAGCACTACGCAAGAGATTCCACTATAGTCCGCAGCGAGACGTGATTGTCCGCGCGAACCCAGCAATTTGCGCACCCTAGGCAAACAATCCGTGTAGGATGAATGTCATTCTTCCGAGCGGCTGCGCTCGGTATGAGTGACGGCAGAGGAACTTGATGCCTGCGACGCCCAATGCAGATTCCGAGCAGAGCACGCGGAGTGCTAGCTCGATCTCAGGGGTGCTCAAAGCTTCTCCGCGAGCGGGAGCATCGGGCAGCAGAGAGATCGAACCGCGCATCGCTGACTTGGCCCGCTCGCCGAAAGTGGCGGTGCGCGATGTCATTTCGGGCTCGATCTCAGCGCTTGTGACGATCAGCTACAGCTTGTCGTTTGCGGCGATGATCTTTTCCGGCCCGCTCAAAGGCAACCTTGAAGACGGCGTGCGCATGTCGCTGATGAGCGCCGGACTGACGCTGATCTTGGTTGCGCTTACGAGCCCGTTTTTCTTCGCAATCGCCGGTCCAGACTCACGCTCCGCCGCAGTGCAAGCGGCCATGGCGATGATGCTGACCGAAAAGATCGCCGACAAAGATCCGTCGCCCCACATCGTGTTCGCGCTGGCTCTTTCGACCGCTGTGACCGGTGTGGCGCTGTACGTGCTCGGCAAGCTGAAGATGGGACGCTGGGTTCGCTACATTCCCTATCCCGTCGTCGGAGGCTTCTTGGTTTCCACCGGCTGGGTCTTGGCCGTCGGTGGCATGCGCGTCATGGTGCCTCCCGATGTGCAGGTCAACTTCGATCTGTTGCCGCAGCTTCTTCAGCGCGGAGCCGTCGGACAGACGCTCTTTGGAGTTGGCTTTGCCGCGACGATGTTCTTTGTGCTCGGACGCGCGCAGCAGTACTTCGCACTTCCGGCACTTCTCGTCGGTGGCACGCTCTTAACCCACGTCATCATCGCGATCGATCCCGAGCTGAACATCGCCAAAGCGCAAGAAATCGGCTGGCTGCTCCGCGTGTCTGACAACCTGAACGTCAGCATGCCGTTTATCCCGTTTGCGACGGGAGCTTTGGAATGGCCAGCGGTTCGCAACTTCATCTTCGAGGTCATCACCCTCATCTCCGTCACAGCGATCGCAGTGCTCGTCACAGCAGCGGCGATCGAAGTGGCCACCAAGCGCGACGCGGATCTCGATCAAGAGCTCAAAGGTCACGGCATCGCCAACATCGTCTCGGGACTGTGCGGAGGCATCGTCGGAAGCAACGCCGTCGCCCGCAGCATGCTGAACCTTCAAGCAGGCGCAGCGACGAGACTTTCGGGCGTCATCGCCGGAACGCTCTGTCTGTTCGTGCTGTTTATCAGTCCGAAGCTGGCGAGCCTTCTATCGCGTCCCGTCCTCGGTGCGACGCTGGTGTATCTGGGCCTGCGACTGTTGCAAGAGTGGCTGTTTAAAGCGTATTGGAAGTTGCAGCGCACCGACTACATGTTGGTCGTGCTGATGCTGGTGCTGATCATCGTCACCGGCATCTTCGTCGTCGGTCTGTTCGTCGGAGCCTTGGCGAGCTGTCTGATCTTCGCGGTCAACTACAGCCGTGTTTCCGTCGTCAAGAATTCGTTCACGCTCGATGAATACGGCAGCAAAGTCCAGCGCTCCGCCGAGGAAAATCAGGTCTTACGCATTCGCGGTCGTCAGTACTGGGTGCTCCGTCTGCGTGGCTATCTGTTCTTTGGCTCGATCGTCGGTCTGGTCGCTGACATCCGACAGCGAATCCGTCGATCGTACGCGCAAGATCCGCAGCCGCTCAAAGCCGTCGTCGTCGATTTTCGCTACGTCAACGGAATGGATTCTTCGACGGCGCTGACGCTGGTGAAGCTGCGACAGACCATCGAAGACCGACGGATGCAGCTGATTTTTACCTCGCTCAATGCCGAGATGGAGCGCGCTCTTCGTCGAGAACACTGCATTCGCGACGACGATGTGTGCGTGGTGTTCGATGATCTCGACGCAGCGCTAGAGTGGTGTGAGCAGCGCGCCGTCGTCAATGAACCGAGCCTGTCACGCATCGATATGCCGTTTGTGCAGCGACTCGCGAAAGAGTTCGGCAGCCTCGATCTCGCGGTGCGGTTTATGGACTATGTGCAGCGCATCGAGCTAAAAAAAGGCGAGTATCTGTTCCGTCAGGGCGATGCCTCGGGCGCAACGTATGTCGTCGAATCGGGACGCGTCAGCATCGTCTTGGAACGTCCCGACGGAGCACCGCTGCTTTTGCGCTCGGTGACCAGCAACACCACGCTCGGCGAAATGGGCCTGTATCGTCAGAGCATTCGCTCGGCATCGGTCGTTGCAGACGCGCCATCCACGGTTCACAAGCTGGAGCGCTCGGCCCTTGATCGAATGGAAACGGAAGCGCCACGCGTCGCAGCAGCGTTTCACACCTTCGTCATTCGGACGCTCGCTGATCGCTTGCATGTCGCCGACAAAGCCATCTCGGCGCTGGAACGCTAAGCACGGTCGGGATCCTTCATGGCTTGCACGCCAGCGTGAGCCAGCGAGCAGCCATGCATCGAGTCGTCAGGTTCTCAACCGACGGTAGCACGACCACTTTGATTGACGCGGCGATTCGGCTGTAGCAACCTTCGCAGACCGTGACAGCGAAAGCTTGCGCCTGGCACCTACGTTTGAGAAGGACAGCTCTCCTTGGTTTGGGAGCGACCCTTCTTCTGTCTTCGATCGGCTGCTCCGAGCGACAACCGCTCGCGCCGGGCTGCCGTCCGTGGTCTGGCTCTGACACCGACACTGAGCCACCGTCTCACTGCTTGTTTTTTCCGGGCAGCATCGCGATGGATCCGCTCGGAGATGTTCTGTACGCGACGAACACCAACGCGGATCTGAGCTTTGGTGGCTCGACGGTGGTTGCGGTTGACATCTTGCGTCACGCCCGCGCCGTCGAGTGCTTCCGTCGCTTCGGCAGCGACTCCGGTGTCGTCGGAGACAGCTTCTGCGGTCAAGTCTCGTGTGGCGACTCTGGCGCAGCGCTTGGTGTCAGTGCCACCCTCGAAGAAACCGAAGCCAAAGAAGCGGGTCAGCGCGTCGCGGACTACGATCGCTGCTATTGCCAGCGCGATATCGACGATCCCACCGTCGTAAGCTGTGAATCACAGCGCTTTGTCCTGTCCGATCAGACGGTCAAGATTGGCTTCTTCCCCGGAGAACTACAGCTTCTGGCTGAAGATCCGCCCAACTGGCTGGCCCTGCCCGAACGAGCAGCACTTCGTCGAGGACTTCTGATTGCTGTGCGCGGCGATCCGTCGATCACACTGATAGAGTCTGCGCGACCGCTGCGTCGAGGTCGGGCGGGCAGTGACTCGCCGGAACTCCGCCTTGGCTGTGATTCGTCCAGTCGGCTCAGCGACGCAGATGTAGCAGCTCCACTGGCGGCGCACCCCGCTGGAACGCGCTATGCCCTGACGCAGTGCAGTGGTTCCAATCGGGTCAATCGCACCCCCGATGATGTATGGGTCAATCCCGACGACGAATCGCAAGGGACTCGCCCGCGCTTCGAGCTACCCGCCGAGCCCATGAGCATCTTCGTCGATCGCGGCTGCATCGAGCCCGGTTTTCGACACGATCGCGGCACATTCCTTTCCGATCGCAGTCAAAATCCGACGGGAAAGCCACCTTGTTACAAGGTCGAAGGCGCAGCGGTTCAGACGGGAACGTATTACCAATACTTGGTTTCCAGTCACTTACCGACGGGACAAGCCTCTGCATTTGATCTGGGCAAGAGCCCGGTCGATTTGCAAGCCCCGGTCCTGTCCGATGTAAGCGGGTCACTCATCTCGACGACAGACGGACGAACCGGCGCATTTGCGATCGCGCCGCGCAAACAAGGAGACCTGACGCAGTCGTGGTTTGTGACCTCGAAGCTGACCAGCACGTTATCGACGTTCAGACTTGGCGTTGGCGCAAAGATCGTCCCCGGACTGCTGTTTGGTGTGTCCAGCCAGTTCACCAATGCGACGCAGGATGTGCGATCCATCGTGTTTGAGCCAAGCGGCGATCGCGCCTACATGGCGCTGTTTCAACCGCCTGCGCTGGCAGTGATGGACACGAGGCTGCGCGGTGGCGGGAGCAACATCCCGGTCAACCAAGTCACGTCGGTGGTGAACCTGTGCGCAGGACCGTCTCGTCAGGTGATTGCCAAGGTGCCGCGCTACAGCATGGGTCAAGTCGTGATGACGACGAGGATCTTTGTCACCTGCTACCTGTCCGGCCAGGTCGCTGAAGTCGATCCCGACACAGGAGAGCTGGTAGGAACCATGCAAGCAGGTCGCGGGCCGCTGAGCATTGCGCTGAACTTCGGTACAGACGAAACAGCGACGGCGATTGGCTATCCAGGCGCGGTGGACCCCTGTGTTGATCCACTGCGCTCAAACAGCGACGCAGCCAAGCTGGGAGTCACCTGCCCAGGGACGGGCAACGACCTTCGACCACGACCACTTGGCCCTGGTCAGTCGCAGCTTCCGCCGCGCGCTTACGTCAGCAACTACCTCGATAACACCATCTCGGTACTGGATCTGGACCCGCGCAGCCCGAGCTATCGGCGCATGGTGGCCCGGATCGGATTACCGTCTCCCAAGCAGGTGCAATAGCTGTGCGTCCTTTGTCTTGCTCTTTGGTTTCGACGCGGCTTGCCTGGGGTTTCGTCCTCGGGCTGCTTGCCTCGGCGAGTTGTAACAACCAGACCATCACAACCCCGACGAGATCGCTCGATCGACCCAGCGACCTGGCCTTATTTTGCGTCGAGTTTGAGACGAAAGAAGGCGGCTGCATTCCAGCCGGAGATCCGACGAGCGACCCGCAAGCTTATCTCGACGCATACTGCGGAGCGACTGACTGGCGCAACTACACGCCCGTCGCAACGGTCCTGCCGCGCTCAGAGTGTGAAGAAGGAAAGCGTCGTCTCCGTCGGGACAACTACTATCAAAAGGTTCGTCAGGCTGCGACGCTGCTCGGACGAGATCCCAACTCACCTTGCTGTGCTGCCGACGACACCGCGTGTGCAGCCGTCGCACCGACGTGCATGTATCGCACCGAGCTTGCGCTGGTCTCGAACACGGTCCGAGGCGAAATTTCCGTCGCAGATACCTCGCTGCAAGCACCTGGACTGTCAACCTACGGACGACTGGCAAACCTACACGGCGGAAAGCCCGGCTTTGGCTTCTTACCGGCGGGACATCTGCCGCTTCATGTCCGGGCAACCGTGCCCGTGCCACCGGGAGAAGCGCCGACCAGCCTCGACGGACAGTTTGCTTGGGCCGTGACAAGCAATGCTGGTTCCTGCGATCTGTCAGTCGTCAAGCTTCAACCCGTCGCCAACTTGGTTGCGCGGGCCCCGGCATGCGATGACAGCGGACAAACCTGCGCGACGCGCGACTGTGACGGAGAGTCTTGTCCAAAGAGCGTTCAGCCCTGGATTCCGTCGGGAACAGGCAAAAAGTTCATTGCGGCTCGTCCCGGCTGGATCGAAATTGCCCCATGGTCGCGAGCCGGTCAGCGTCGCGTTGTGGTGGCATTCCCAACCTGCGGAGTGGTCGCGGTCGTCGATACCAGCGACGGAGCAAACGCCGGTCGAATCTGGGAAGCCATCGCATTTGACCAAAAGGACGCTCGCAACGCGCCCAAAGTGCTGACGGCCAGCGAGATTGAACAGCTCAAGTGTCCGTCGGATTGTGGCGGTGACGCATCCCCGCTGCCACCCGATGCGATGGACATTCCGCCGAGCGGAGCCATGAAAGCAGCCAGCTATCCAGCGTCGGTGGCAGTCGATATCTATGGCTCACGCTTGCTGGTAAGTGATGCCGTCGGAACATCCGTCACGGTGGTGGACTTTGACAGCACCAAGACAGATGGTTCGCACCTGCTTGCATCGGTTCGACGGGTGTCACTCGACTTTGAGGTCCGAAACGATGGACGCAGCGCGCAGATCGGGCTCGATGCAATCCGCGTGACGCCACGAACGCCCGCTGGACAGTTTGCATACGTCGTCGCCAAAGACAGCAGTGTGCGCGTGATTGATCTCGATCGCGAGGTAGAGTGCGAGACCAATCCCGACGCGCGCTACTTGCTGAGTCAAGCGGGAGCGTCGCTGCGCGTGCTGCCCGACGACCAGATCGAGTCCAACCTGCGTCGTCTGTCGTGCCTGCCCGTCGATAAGATGAAGACGCCGCGCTCGCCGCTGGCGACGGGACCAGGGATCTGGCTGCCCAACGCAAGCCTGCCGCGCGACATCGGCATCACGCACGTTGATACGATTCCTTGCACATCGACCAATCCCAACGACTGTGCGTTTTCCGCAAGTCCCGATCCATCTTCCTACGTTCCCGCGAGCGCTCCGCTGTGGGTCGGAGACTTTGCATGGATCTTGGGCGGTGGTGGATCGGTGCTTGGTGTCCAGGTTGCGGATCTGTGTCCGAGCCCGTCGTATCGAGCCTGTTTCCCAGAGTTTTCGGCGCTGCGTCGCTTGGCGCTGCTACACACCCGCTCGCAAGCGCTGTCGAACCCAGAGCAGCTCGGTCTACCGGCGCATCCGCAAGCGCTGACGGTGGTTCCGCAAGATCGGCTCGGCAATACGCGGCGTGTGCTGTCTCGCTTCGACGAGCGCTCAGATACCGGGCCAAACGGTCCACGCCCAGACAGCGATACGTCGGGACTTCCGATTGTGACGACGCGACTCGGCGGCTCTCTCGTGAGCCATTACACGACGATCTCGGAGACGGCAAGCAACCAGACTCGACGACGACTTTTGCTACCGATGGTGACGCCGTACTACTACCTGCCAGTCGATCCGGTCTGTGATGTAGCGATTGCCGAGCAAGCGCTGACGCTGACCAGCCCCGATCAGAACATTCCGGCAGAGCCCACGCGCCGACCCGTGACGACGATTCACTTCACAGATCCAGCTGCGACCTCGTCGGAGTCTTGGACGCTGGGCTGGGAATCGGTGCTCAATGGCCTCGGACGGTCCACGGGCCTTTTGCAGTCCGACGGAACGCTCATCGATCTGAACGGCCTATACTGCAATCGCGGCGTCGAGCCTGGCGACAAGCTATGGCTCACCGGCTGCTACAGCAACTCGGACTGCCCGAGCGGCACGCTGTGTAAGCGCGAACAGACGCAGATTAGCTCGCCGGGCCTGTGCATGAACCGCAATCAAGAAACGCAGTGTCGCGCGCTGTCTGAGCGACTGCTCACCGATAGCAGCAATGACACCGCATGGGCTGCGAGCTGGCTCCGTCGCTACGCCATCACCAAGGCGGAACAGCAGATTCCGGCAACGCCGCCGCTCGCTGATGTCACGGATCGACTCACAATCGAAGAGTTGCCCGAGCCAGAGTTCCTGATTGAACGTCAGAGCTGCACGATGGCCGAGCTGGGCAAGTCATGTAGCGATCCGCTGTTCAATCCGCCGGTCAAGCCGCGCACGGGTGCTCCCGGCGTCGCGTGTCGAGTCACAGGCCGTGACAGCGTCGGAAAACCCAGCACCAGCTGCATTCGCCAGTGCGAAGTCAACACCGACTGCGGCAGCGGCTTCGTCTGTGCTCACTCGCACTTGGAAGTAGACGAGCGCGCGGTCCTGGGACAGCTCCCGACGGCTCGCTGCGTACGCGCACCGCTTATCACCAAAGGGACACCGTGGAACGACGGCTCTGGCTGGCGCGAAATGACCCAAGAGGAAGCCACCTCGGTCAAGCTGGCCTGCTTCCCCGATCAGCTCCGCTATGAAGTGCGCGGCGGCGACTCAATGGTGGTAAAGACCGATCGTACACCGTTTGCGACGCTGGTTCGCCGAGGCTCAGACGGAGTGTGCCAGCGACCCCAGCCCGCCGACAGCACCTTTGCTGCCGCAAGAACCCTTCAGCCGAGGATTCGCATCGGTCCTCACACCAGTGTTCCCGACGGGGATGTGCAGCGATGTCCATCGGTTCAGCAAGGTCTGATCAGTCACCGCATTCCAGCATCACCCGAGGCTGCGCAAGCGCCGAGCTGTCAGAACTTGTTCCGCGACGGGGGAACCGTGGTGCTGCCCTATGGTCAAAGCGAGTACCCGATTCACGTCGTCCACGGCCAAGACTTCTATCCGCAGCCGCCCGATCTGAAGACGGAAAAGCAAGGTCCACGACTCGGTCAGCCGCGCGGAGGCTGGCAGTGGGATCCGATCTGCGTCAGCAATCCGATGGATCCGCGCTGTGGCTCCGACGTCAAGCGCACCGCAGGCGATCCGTGGCTAAACCGCGAGTTCGAGCTGTTTTCGCTGCTACCGCTCTCAAGTGCAACCAACCAGTGCATCCTGACCGGCCAAGTCGAAGAGGAATACCCGCAAAATGGCGCCGAACAGCTGAGCTGCTCCGGTTTCTGTCGCTTCCCTGGCGATCACACCGAGATCCAGGGCGTGCGCCGAATCCACTACGAGCACGCGCTGGGCAACCTGGTGCTGAGAGTCCCGCGACGACTGGTAAACACCGACTTGCCGTATGACAACCGCGCCAAGATCACCGATCTAAGCGGCAAGCTCATCGACAATCCGAGCTACAACCCGATCGTGTGGGCGGTTCCGCCGGAAGGTTATGCGGTTGTGTTCTCTGTCGTCGGAGGCAATCAGCCCTTTACGCAGTTTGCCCAGACCTCGCAGCGCGATGCATCCAGCGGACTGCTGGCGCAGGGTCTGCGCGCGGCGGTGAGCGGTCTAGACGGTGTCGTGTATCTGATCGATGAAGGACGAAGCGGATCAGCGACGGGTCTGCGCGGTCAGGTGATGCGTCTTGTGGGTAGCATCCTCGATCCGTACTTCCTGCTGCGATAGGCGACGAGGCAAGCTGTGGCAAGCACATCGACAGCGGGCGATCCCATCCAGCGGCTGATTCGGGAGCTGTCGAAGCTCCCAGGGATTGGTCAAAAGACCGCGACGCGGCTGGCGTTCTTCGTGCTGCGTGCTCCGGCGGAGCAAGCCCAGAGCCTGGCGCGCGCACTCGTCGAGGTCAAAGAGCGCATTCGTCTGTGCTCGCTGTGCATGAACCTGACCGAGCACGATCCCTGCGAGATGTGCAGCGATCCAGCCCGCGACGATCGGCTGCTGTGTGTGGTTGCGCATCCTCCCGACCTGCTGTCGATCGAACGAACCAGTAGCTTCCGAGGCCGCTATCACGTCCTGCACGGTGTGCTGTCGCCGCTGCAAGGCATTGGCCCTGACGATCTGCGTGTTCGCGAGCTGATAGCCCGCCTCGCGCCGCCTTCACCCGTGGAAGAGGTCATCCTGGCCACCAGCCCAAACGTCGAAGGGGAAGCCACGGCGCTCTACCTGTCCAAAGCGGTCAAAGCCTACGGCATCCGGGTGTCGCGCATCGCGTCCGGTCTGCCCATCGGTGGAGATCTCGAGTACGCGGATGGCATCACCATCGCCCGCGCGCTCGAGGTACGCCGGGACATGTAGCCTTAGGTTGGTAATGCTTGCAACCATCTTTAAAGCCTGATAAAAGGGAACTCACTATCTTTTGGGCTCTGCCCGTCTGCTCTCGGTGAAACAGACGCTAGGGGTCCCACGCGAGGAGAACCGGTCGCCATGGAAATGTTGTTCGAGGAGGAGCAGCGGAAGATTCAGGCAATCTCCGACCGCCTCCAGCGCGACTCGAACTCGATAGCGGTGCTGGTGATTAACAAAGATGGCCAGGAAATCTCTCGTTCCGGTCAAACAAAAGATCTCGACATTACGTCGCTATCTTCATTGTTTGCTGGAAACGTAGCGGCGACTTCGGCCATCGCTAAGCTCATCAAAGAAGAAGAGTTTGGCGGTCAATTTCACGAAGGCACCAAATTTAACGTCAATATCTCCGTAGTCGCAAAGCGGGCAATCCTGGCGGTGCTGTTCGACTCGAATTCGTCGATCGGCCTGGTCCGGCTCCGCGTTCGCCGCGCTTCCGAGGAGATGGCCAAGGTCTTCGATGACTTGGTCCACAAAATCCAGCAGCAGCAAAAGGGCCAAGGCGGAAGTCAAGCCCCGAACATTGCGGGCGAGATTACCGACGACGACATCGACAAGCTGTTCGGAGAGTAGCGAGTGCTCCGCAGTGGGTTCCCACCGCTGAACTCCAAGTCGCATATGCGCACTTGTGAGATGGCTGCATCTGGATTCTTCCCATTAAGCGGGAATACCCTGGCATATCCAGATTACGACGCAGCAAAGTTCAGCGGTATTTGCACAGGCAGCCAGGATTCGCAAATAAGCGGGATTCAGGATATACGATGAGCTTTATTAATTACAGCTCACGCGAGATCAACTGCAAGCTGGTCTATTACGGACCGGGACTCTGCGGCAAAACCACAAATCTCCAACATATCTATGATAAAACCAATCCCGATGCCAAAGGAAAGATGATCTCCCTGGCAACGGAGACTGAGCGAACGCTGTTCTTCGACTTTCTACCGCTTTCGCTCGGTGAGATTCGTGGCTTCAAGACCCGCTTTCACTTGTACACCGTGCCTGGCCAAGTCTTCTACGAAGCCAGCCGCAAGCTTATCTTGAAGAGCGTCGATGGTGTGGTGTTCGTGGCCGACTCGCAAGAGGCGCGCTTTGAAGCCAACATCGAATCGCTTGAGGATCTGCGCGGTAACCTCGTCGATGCGGGCTACAATCTCGAAAAGCTGCCGTTTGTGATTCAGTACAACAAGCGCGATATGCCCAATGCGATGCCCGTCGATGAGCTGCGTCGCGCGCTGAACGAACGGAATGTGCCCGATTTCGAAGCGATTGCAGTCAAGGGTGAAGGTGTGTTCGAGACGCTCAAGGCGGTTGCCAAGCTGGTGCTCGGCGAGCTGAAGGGTCAGAAAAAAGGGTAGCCATGACGACAACGCCAAGACTTCGCTCCGATCTGCGCAGTGAACCCGTCGAGGACGCGCAGGGTGTGCTCTATTTTGATGTGAGCGACCCAAAGAGTGGCGGGGTCCTGCGTCTGTTCGACTTCGAGTGGCTGCTTGCTCAAAAGTTCGACGGTCAGCGCGGCTTCGACGAAGTCGCTCGCGTGGCCGAAAAAGAGCTAAGCATTGCCGCGACCAGCGACGACATCAAGGTCTACGCGGAGCGGCTTGGACAGCTCGGTCTGTTCGAGGGTGTCGCGTCGCAGCCCGGAAAGCTACCGGGATCGCTGATGGCGACGGCGTATCTTCAGGCAGCCGGTCTGGTTGCGCGCGTCGAAGTGGTTCCATCGACGGGCAAGCCTGCGGCGACTCCGATGGTCGAAGCGACTGCCAAGCCGGTCGAAAAGGCTGCTGCACCGGTCACTCCGGTCAAGGCCCCGGAAGTCAAAGCCCCGGAAGTCAAAGCGCCAGAGCCCGTCGCTGCAAAGCCGACTCCACCCGTTACGCCGGTGAAGCCGATCGATCCGCCTGCGGTGAAGCCAATCGAGTCGCCCGCTGCGATCAAGCCGATCGATCCGGTCCGACGGACGCCGGTGCGAGAGGACGACGATCGCATGGGTCAGCCGGTTCTGACGCTGCGTCCACCGACACGAACGAGTGCCGAGACTGCTGCGTCGAAGCCCTCACTGAGCGAGCCGCCGGTGAAGCCGGTTCCGCCGGTAAAGGTGACACCGCCCGTCGAGACGGTTGCTGCGGCTGCGCCGCCTGCGCCGCGCTCGAACCTGCTGGAAGCGCTGGAGTCGCTGCCGCCGCCGGTTGCCGATTCCGATGCGCCTTCGTCGCCTGCCAAAGTGGATCTGCCAGCATCGGTGACCGAGTCGCCCAGCTCGCTGCTCGAAGAAGTCATGGCCGCGACGAAGCCAGAGCCGGTGGTCGAGCCGAAGAAAGCACCAGTGGTTCCGATCGAGGTCGAGCTACCGCCAAAGCCGGTCGAAGTCGCCAAGCCCGTCGAAGCTCCGAAGCCCGTCGAAGCTCCGAAACCCGTCGAAGCTCCGAAACCCGTCGAAGCTCCGAAGCCCGTCGAAGCTCCGAAGCCCGTCGAAGCTCCGAAGCCTGCTGTCAAGCCGGTCGAACCACCAAAGCCCGTCGAGACGCCAAAGCCTGCCGAGGGTGGCGGTGGTGGCAAGTGGGTGGTGATCCTGCTGCTCCTGCTCGCCATCGGTGGCGCGGTGTTCTGGTTCGTGATTCGTCCGACGATGATGCCGCAGAAGGTGTCGGTGAAGACGACCACCGCTGTGCTGGCTGATGTGACGCGGAACTACACGACGCCAGCCACGGTGAAAGCCAGCACGCCCGTGGTGCTGAAAATCAGTGGCGCAGGCAAGGTCACGATGGTCGTCGAGCAGGGCAAGTCGGTGACGGCAGGAACGGCGCTGGTCGAGCTGGACTCGCTGGCGACGACGGCAAAAGCCCAAGCCGATGCGCAGAAAGCGCTCGATGCGCTCAAAAAAAAACTCGAGACGGGTCGGGTGAAGGGCAAAGCCGCTGCTGACCTGCAAGCCAAGATCACCGAAAAGCAGAACAAAATCGGTGAGCTAGAAGCGCAGAGCAAGGCCGCGCGACTCCTGGCCGAAAAAGATGTCCTGATCGACAAAGTGCTGGTGGCAAAGGGTCAGGCTGTGACGGCGGGCAGCGATGCGGTGTCGGTCCTGGAAAAAGGCTTGATTGCCGAGCTGAAGGTTCCAAGCAGCGACGGCTCCAGCCTGAGCGAAGGTCAAAAAGTCAGCCTGACCAACGCGAGCAAGAGCGTATCAGTCAAAGGGTCGGTCAAGTCGATTGCCAAGCTGGATGATGGCAGCCTGGTGACGCTGGGTCTGCCGGATGATGCGACGGTGAAGGCGGGCGACGAGCTGCTGGTCGAAAAGTCGGTGCTCAAGCAGGTGGCGACGCTGCCCGCTGTGGCGCTGGTCGATGGAAGCCGCGTGCTGGTGGTCAAAGAAGGCAAAGCCGCAGCGGTGTCGGTGACGGTTTCGGATCAAGCAGCGGACTCGGTGATGGTGAGCGGTCTGTCGGGTGGTGAGCAGGTCATCTCGACGCGCTCGCCTGAGCTACATGAAGGCTCGCTGGTCGAAGTCGCACCCGCGCAGTAAGCGCATCCGCACAAGCATCACAGCCCACCCAAGAAGCATCACAGCCCACGCAGACAGCCCACACAGACAGCGACGGTTTGCCGTCCGTCTACGGTCGATAGCCGAGCATCGCGCCCGTCACAATCGTCACGGGAAACGGCGCTTCGGTCAGCGCTTGCGCAGAGACTCCGGTTGCGAAAAACAGTCCGCCGCGAGGTCCAATGCGAACCAAGTCCACGGCGACATCGACGCGGCCTCCGACCAAGACCGTCCACATCACGCTGCCGGGGACACTGCGTCGATCGACCAGGATCGCCCCCGTTTCGAGCCCCATTCCAAAGCGAAGTCGATCCGCGATCGCGGGCAGCCAGAAGCTCGGGCCAAGCGTCAGCACCTGATAAAGCAGCCCAGACTGCATCTGACCGGCTTCGACGCGCAATCGGCCTCCACCGGCGAAGCGATTGTTCTGCGCACCCAGCTCTGCTTCGAGCGCACCACCGAGCAGCGATTCCCGAAACGCCCAGCGATAGGCAAAGCCAGCGCTCACCCGGCCAAACCAACGCGCGCGACTGGGACTTGGCTCGACTTCCACCACGGTCAGCGGCTCTGCGCTGGAACCCACCGATATCGAATCAGTGGCCACTGTGGTTCCATCAGGATTGGCTGATAGCGCATATGCAGATATCGGGCTCTGTACGATCCCCAGCAGCAGCCAGTGAATTGTATTTTTTGATACAAATTTAACTACTGACATTTGGGCACCTTGCTCGTGCAGGGCGAAGACGCACAGCTTGCGGGCACTTCCCAGGTCGCCGGATTGCACACCCCGAGCGCTTGCAGCTCCTCGCAGGACTTACTGCGCAGACAGGTCGAGCGATCGACATCCAGCTCGGGCACCAGCTGTCCGCCGCAGCCGGAGCGCACACACGAGTAGCTGACATCGCCTAGCTCGGGACAGCAGGACTTGAGCGAAACGGTGGCTTGTTCGCACAGAAGCTCGTCGCCCGAGATTCCGCCATCGGCGAGCAGTCCCAGCAGCGACAGCACAGCCACGGGAAATCGCCACAAGCGACGCAGCGAGTGGAGCCGCGATCCGGTCGATTGCACCTTCATCGCCAGCAGCATGCCACGTCGCAGTCATCTCGGTGTAGCCCAAAGCCGCGCAGCGGTCTGGATGCGACAAGCCTCTGTCGGTGACAGGGCTTGCTTCCGGCGGAAACCCGAGATACCGTGGAACCACATGGCTTTTGATCTCGGCGGTGCCCTTGTCATGGCGAGGGAGTGGGCAAAGACGCGCAGGCCCAAGGCGCTGCTTCTGCCGCATGACAATCCCGACCCGGACTCGCTGGCGGCGGCGGCTGGTCTGTCGCTCTTGCTCGGTCGTCAAGGCATCGAGTGTACGATTGGCATGGCGGGCATCATCGGTCGGGCGGAAAACCGAGCCATGGTGCGCGTGCTGTCGTTTGATCTGCGGCCCATCGAAAACCTGGATCTCGACTCGTTTGGCATCATCGCGCTGCTCGATACCCAGCCTGGAACGGGAAATAACTCCCTGCCGCTTTCACGTCTGCCCGACATTGTGATTGATCACCATCCGCCCCGGCCTCTGTCGGCAGAGGTTCCGTGGTGCGACATCCGTCCCGAGTTTGGCGCGTCCTGCACGATTGTCTGGCGCTATCTCAAGCAAGCGGGAATTGAGCTGTCGGCGGACCTGGCCACCGCGTTTCTCTACGGCGTCAAGACCGAGACGCGCGACCTCGGACGAGAGTGCGGTCCCCACGAGCGTCAAGCCTATCTGGAACTGTCCGCGCAGGCCGATCACACCAAGCTGTACTCGATCACCAATCCCAAGCTCAGCCGGGAACACTTTGTCGCGATGGATCGCGCATGCCGACGCGCCATCTGCTGGGGAGAGCTGCTCGCGATCAACCTGGGTACGGTGCCGTATCCCGATCTGGTCGCCGAGATTGCCGAGCTGATGCTCGCGTACGAAAAAGCGCGCTACTGCCTGTGCATGGGCGAATACGAAGGCCAGGTGTTTCTGTCGATTCGCAGCGAAGACGAAGACTCTCATGCCGGAGAGCTGATTCGTCGTGTCGTCGGCAGCAAAGGCGCAGCAGGCGGACACGGCATGAGCGCAGGCGGACGCATTCACCAGACCGTGCGCAACGAAACAGAGATGAAGTCGCTCTACGATGAGCTGGTTGCGCGCCTGGTTGCAGAGCTGTCGATCAATCAGCCTCCCGCGCCGCTTCTGTAGCCCACCCAGCCGACGATACGTCGCAGCAAACCTTCCCTTGGGTCAATATTAGGCATTTTGTACGATTCATATGGATGCGCTGGATTTCGGTATTTTTTCGGGCGCAGCGCTTGAACTTTCGCGTCGCAGACTCAGGTTAGACGTGCGGCCTTCAAGTAAGAAGCTACCGCGCACAGGAAAGAGAATAGACGCCATGAGCAAGCCGATTCCCAAAGTCCAAAAGTACATGACCACCAGCCCACATACGGTGCGTCCTGATTTGACGCTTTCCGAGGCTGCCGAAGTGATGCGTACGCACAACATTCGTCACCTTCCGGTTCTCCATGCGAACGCGCTGGTTGGTCTTTTGTCGATCCGCGACATTCATCTCATCGAGACGCTCAAAGATGTGGACCCGAGCAAGGTGAAGGTCGAAGACGCGATGACGCAGGAAGTGTACGTTGTCTCTCCCGATTCGCCGCTCGATGAAGTGGTCGATGAGATGGCCGCGAAGAAGTACGGCTCGGCGATTGTGGAACAGAACGGCAAGGTGGTGGGCATCTTCACGGTGATTGATGCCCTGCAAGCGCTCAGCGAGCTGCTCAGCACTCGCCTGAAGTAGTCGCTACATCTTCCAGCGCAGGATCGTCCCTGCGTCTCCCGCCGCCCAGACATCGGTCAGGTTGTTTCCCCACAGCGTCCGAATCGTGCCGATCACTCCGCTCTTTAGCGGCGTAAACGTCGTTCCATCAAACTTGAGCAGCGTTCCGCCCGTGCCGCCCACCCACATCGCCTGCGTGCCCGTCGTGCCCCACATCGAATAGATCGACGCGGTGGTTCCCGTCGAGAGCGTCTGAAACGATGCGCCGGTGTAGTAAATGAGCTGACCGTTGGTGCCGCCGAGATACACACGGCCCGACGTGGGATGATAGTACGCGACGTAATACGTCTCGGTGGTGTTCGGTGCGGGCAGGATCTGATTCCAGCTCACTCCGTCCGTGGTGCGATAGATGACGCCGCTGTAGCTCGTGACGTACAAGTTGAACATCGACGAGCCACCCATCGCATACAGATACTGCGTGGTGGTGTTGGGATTCGGCGCTGGAGGCACGTTCTTCGTCTGTACCGTAAAGCCGCTCAGCGTCTGATCAGCGCGCGCGATAAAGCCGTTGGCCCCCGAGATGTAGTAAAAGCGCGGCGAGTTGTTGATGAAGACACCCGTCAGGCTGTTGGTTGTGCCCGACGGAATCGTGGCCCAGCTTGTGCCGTTATAGCGCATCACCAGACCGTTGTTGCCGACGGCCATGATCTCGTTGGCGGACAGCCCGTAGACGGCGTTGATGGCCTGGCTGGTGGTCGAAAAGCCGGTTGCGACGGTGATGTTGCTCGCATCGACGTTTAGGTTGGTATCGATCGGCCCAAAGATCTGAAGCGCTGAGTTCTGATTGTTCGGCACACCGTACGAAGCCGTCAGCGTCCCGGTCGTCAGCGGAGCCCGCGCATACGGAGATCGCGACCACGTCTGCCCGTCATAGCGCAGGATCAGACCGAGGTTTCCGACTGCATACAGATCGTTGCTCGCCGCGCCCCAGATGGCGCGAATGGACTGGGTCACGCCCGGAAGGTCGGTCTGGGTCCAGCACTTCGGACTGCACGAGCCGCCCGCGTAACGGAACAAGCGACCGGCGGTGTTGCTCGCGAGCCAGACATCGGGCCCTGTGCCGCCACCGATGTTGGAAATCGAAGAAATGGTGACGCCGTTGTCCACCGGAGCCGCCGTCCACGATGTGCCATCGTAGTGAAACAGCTCCGTCGAGGTCGCCGCCCAGATGTCCGTGGCGCTCGTTCCCCACAGAAACTGTACGTTCTTGTTTTGAACCGCCGGACTTACGTCTTTGGTCCACTTGGTGCCGTCGTAGCGCCAGATGCCGGTGGTGCTGCCCGCCCACACCTCGGTGTCGGATGCAGGCCAGCCGCGATTGAGGATCTCGGTGGCGGTCAGTCCCGTCGTGATCGACGTCCAGCTGGTGCCGCTGAGCCGCGCCGCAAACGGTCCACCCACCGCGAAGTTATAGCCGACCACAATCGCATCGCCGGAAGGCAGCGCCACCAGACCGCGCGCATCGATGTTGGGGAATCCCGGCCACGTCGGAAGTCCCGTCCACTTGGTGCCGTCGTAGCGAGCCAGACCTGGCGTTCCTCCGCTGTTCGACAGCGCATAGATGTTGGTCGCACTGCTGCCCCGGACTTGGTTGACCGAGAGGTTGGCAAACGGAGCCGTCGCTGACTGGGTAAATGCTCCGCCCGAGGTGTTGAGGATCGTGTTGCCGTTGCCAACGATCCAAACGTCCTTGCTGCCCGAGCCCCACACATCCCCGAGGCTCTGGATGGTGCCAATCGGGTGATACTGACACCAGCCATCGGGAGAGCACGCGCGCGCTACAAAATCGACCTCTGCCTTGGTTCCGCCCTTTTGCAGCTTGGTCGTACAGGTTGGCTGATACAGCGTTGTGCTCGGCGTGCAGCCCGAAGTCCACACCGGATAGCTCGTCAGCGAAGCCGGACCGCTTAACACCACATCGGTGCCAAACGGAAAGTCATAGGAACAAGCGCTCTGACCGCCGCCGCAGCCAATGCCCGCCGGATTCGATGTCACCGTGCCATTTCCCGTCACTGTCACCGTCAGGTTGCACTTGGCCGCAGCCTGCGGCAAAAGCGTCAGCTCCAGCTCGTAGTAGGTCTTGTCTTTGGTGATCTGCTCGGTGACTTGACCGTTGGCCAGATAGCAGCGATTGGTATCGAGCGCGAAGCCGTCCAGCTTGAACTGACCGTAGGAAGACTCTTGGTTGGGAAGCTGAATCGCGAACTTGCTGGTGTTGTTGGTGATGTCCAGCCCATTGGGGTCCGGCTTGCCATTGAGCGACGACTTGACCTGTAGCACCTGCGTGCCGGTCTGAACGCCTTTGACGCTCACCACAATCAGGATCTGACTGTCGGCAATGTTTTCAACCACCGGATCACAGGAGCTAGCCAGCGACAGCCCACCAAGCAGCAGCGACCGTGCGCTCACCCGATGAAACCAAGACTTCATAGAGTCCTCCTACAAACGATTCAATTGTTAAAAGGAAGGCATATAAACCGTGACGCCCGTCGGTACTGGAGGGTTCGACTGCACCATCTGAATCGTCTCGCGATTGGCCAACAGACCGCCCACGACGCCGCCCGCTACACCGCCAGCGACGACCACACCGACGATGGTCCACAGCCACCACTTCTTGTAGATCGGCGTCTTTTCCGGCTCGACGGCGGAAGTGCCACTGGCTGACGCTTGCGTCCCTGTGACCTGAGGCTGCGGACTCGGCTGCGGACTGGGCGAGGCTTCGGGCTTTGGTTCTGGCTCATCGACGATGCCCGCTTTGACCTGCTCGATGTACTCGTTGACCTTCGTCACCGTCTCTGGCTTGGGATTCGGGTCGGCTTTCAAATAGCGCTGATAAAAATCGAGCGACTCTTTGTTCCGTCCCAAGCGCTGCAAGCTGCGGCCTACGTTGATGAGCAGCCACGGAGCCTGCCGACGCTCATACGCGGCCTTGTACTCTTTGTACGCTTCGTCGTAGCGCTTTTCTTTGTACGCCTTGCGCGCTTCGTCGTAGTGCGCTTTGCACAGGTTGTCGGTCAGACAAGGATCCGACGCTGCGACATTTTCGTCGCCGCTGCTCTGCTCAGATGCGCCCGCTGAAGACATCATCGCGCAGAGCACGACCGCCGCACAGCCAAGCCGCCCCCCAGACAGTGCATTAGTCCGCAATTTCTGGTCCGTCATCTTTCTTTTGACCCTGGTTCTTTCCGTCGGCTTTGCCCTTCTTGCCTCGTCGCTGCTTGAGCGTCTGCTTGTACGCGGCGTCCGCTCCGGGTCGAAGGGTGAGCTTGCGCTCCGAATAGCCGCTCAGGTGCAGCGTGATCTCGATCGGGCCCGTTCCTTCTGGCTGCTCACCCGTCCACGGCGTCTGTCCCAGCAGCTGCCCGTCGTCCGCCCGAATGATGTCCGCGCCTTGCGGCTCGCTATCGACTGACCACTTGGGCCGCGCCTTGACCGGGACGGACGGCGTCGTCGCAGGCTGCGTCACTGGATCTTTTTGCGGCGGCGGCGGATTCACCACCACCGTCGGCGGATTCGGCTTGCTCGTGCGCTTGACCACCGCCACCGCAGCCACTGCAACAAGCGCCAAACACCCAACCCCGAGCCCAACAAACAGCGTCGCGCGCGACTTCGGAGCCGGGGAAGGAATCGCTGCCGCCTGTCCGGTTGCGCCTCCCAGCGTCGAGATGCCTTTGATTCCGTCCGGCATCGCATCGGCGGTCATGATCTGCGAGCGCACCGCCTGAAACGACTGCGTCACCATCGACATGCCGACCTTGGCCGCCAGCTGCTCGATTTCGTACTGAACCTGCGCAGCCGTCGGACGATCTGCCGAGTTCTTCGACAGCATCTTTTCCACCAGCGCAATCAGCTCTGGCGGCGCATCCGGCGCAAGCGGTCGCAGATCCGGCACCGGCTCGTAGATGTGCATCGCCATCAGCGCGCCCACACCCTCGGCGTTAAACGGCAGCCGTCCCGACAGCAGCCGAAACATGATCACGCCGAGCGAATACATGTCCGCTTTCTGATCGATGTTCACGCCGCCTTTGCACTGCTCGGGCGACATGTACTCTGGCGAGCCCAGCACCGCATCGGTCTGCGTGTTCGACTTGTTCACCCCTTGCGACGACGCTCCGAGCTTCGCAATCCCAAAGTCGAGCAGCTTCACCCGCTCCCGCGTCCCCGCTTCCGGGTCCGATTCCGTAACCAGCATTACGTTATCTGGTTTCAAATCTCGGTGGACAATGCCCTTCATGTGGGCGGCTTGTAGCGCCGACGAGATCTGACGGACCAGCTTCAGGATGTCCGGCAGCGGCATCTTGCCACCGAGCCGCGCAAGTCGCTTGCTCAGCGAGTCACCTTCCAGCAGCTCCATCACGATGTACGCGGTGCCATCAGGCATTTGCCCGAAGTCCGACACCTGCACGAGCCCCGGATGATTGACCAAGTTGACCGCGCGCGCCTCGTTGATAAAGCGCACCGCCACGTCGGCATTTTGCGCAAGCTGCGGGTTTAACACCTTGATGGCGACGCGACGCTCGATGGTCTCGTGGATCGCTTCGTAGACAGCGCCCATGCCACCTTGGCCAAGCTTTCGTTCGATCCGATATGGGCCTATACGCGTGCCGATCATGGTTTGACTAGCCTTGGCGCGTGCTGCACGACCCAGCCACCGAGCTTACTTCCGTGGCTCAGACGGCAAATCACCCACCCACCTTCATGATATCCCATCGAGAGCAATCCGTGATCTAAATCGCATTTGTTCAGATTGCCCCACGATGTGGGAATTCAGACGAAAGAACGCGCATTCATGGCGTCTTCTGCCCTTCATTTGCTCAAAAAATCAATCTAATACGTACTCTGAATTACAAAACCATTGTTGTATCATGAGCCTATTGTGGCGCTCCCATGGCTCTCCTTCGACGATGGGTCACGGCTGCACGGACAGGCTGGCTCGACGGTCTGTGCGCACGGGCTTCCGACCCTCGCTGAAGTGACGACAGACCATGGCAGATGAGGTGCCTTTACGACGGTGAACACGGAACGCCCAGATACTGGCGATGCCACGACCTGTACTCGCTGCGGTGCGAGCTACAAGACCGGCACGGTCCATATCTGCCCGCTTGCCGATCCATCGACGCTGACCGAAGACAAGCTGATAGGCACCACCATCGACAACCGCTACACCGTCGAAGGACGACTGGGCGAAGGTGGAATGGGCGTGGTCTATCAAGCGCGTCACGTCACGCTGCGCAAGCCCGTCGCCATCAAGGTGCTGCGCAAAGCCCAGGAAGAATCGGCCTGGAAGCGCTTCATTCAGGAAGCGCAGACCGCGTCGATGATCAACCACACCAACGTCGTCGCGCTGACTGACTTCGGCCTGATCGAAGGTCATCCCTACTTGGTGATGGAATTTCTCGACGGAGAAACGCTCACCGAAGCCATCACCGCCGGTCCCATCCCTCCGCTGCGCGTCTGTCGAATCGGAGCCCAAATCGCCAAAGGACTCCAAGCCGTCCACGACAAGGGAATTGTTCACCGAGACGCTTACAGATTTTCTATGACTTGTTTCCAGGTTGACCACGAATGGTCACAGCGACGGAGAAACAAGCCATGTCCTCTCACAACAGCCGCAGTAGCAAGTCTCGCTCTCACCTAGCGTCATCTAGTAATACAGATCACAAAGTACGAGTTTTTGGATATTGCCGCGTGTCCACCGACATGCAGGTGCAACACGGCTTGTCACTGGATGCGCAGCGCGAAGAGATCAAGCGCTTCGCAGCCGATCGCGGCTGGATCGTTGAAGAGATGTTCGTTGACGGTGGTTTCTCGGCGAAGAACACCGATCGGCCTGCGTTTCAGCGCATGACGAAGGCGATCAAGGATGCCGATGGATCGATCGCGGCGGTGCTCGTCACGAAGCTCGATCGGCTGACTCGATCGCTTCGCGATCTGTGCAACATCAACGAAGACTTACTCGAGCCGTACGGCTGCAATTTGGTGGCGATCCGCGACGGGATCAACACGTTTGAACCGGTGTCAAAGATGCTGCTGCCGTTCCTCGCGATCATCGGGCAGATCGAGCGGCAAAACACGTCGGAGCGCTGCAAGGCGGCGATCCTCCACATCCAGCAGCAGGGCGGATTCCACGGCAAAGTGCCGTTTGGTTTTATGAAGGTTTCCGACGGGCGGCTTAAGCGGCTGGCTCCGTGCCCAAACGCGCACCCTTGGCTCGAGCGGCTGGTCGGCTGGTATCGCGAAGG
>JAEUKB010000098.1 GCA_016794365.1 Myxococcales bacterium | reverse complement strand
GGCGAAACTCGCACGCAATCCGTGGTATTACGAGGACATTATCGAGCTTATCGACAAGAAAAAGCGCGATGCGGTAAAGCCTAGCTTTGTCACTCCGATCGTGCGTAGAAGGTCTGTGTGAGTATGACCGGATGTTCAGGTGTTTTCCGTCGGAAACGAGTGGTCGGACCGTCAAATTAGACCACTATCGGATTCTCTGATGTCACCAGTCCTTCGGGCTGCCGGACAGAGTGCGCGCGCCGCTTGTCACTAGATCTCGACGACAAACTTTGTGATCGTCAGTGGCATCGCAGAGCTTATGGAGTTAGCCTAGAAAGTGTAGAAACTCCATGCCCAAAGCGGCACCCAGTCAGCCCAAGACACCGATGCAGATGGTCGAGGCTCTTTCTTCCCGTGTGACAGCTTCAGCTCGCAGCTACAAGATGGCGACGGTTCGTTACCTGATGCGACCCCCGCTGTCGCTGCGGGCCAAGTACGCAGCATTTTTGCTCGACTTCGCCCAGCAGAGCGACCTGATTCAGGATGTGCTGGGTCGGGCCGGTGAGCGTGTGAGTGATCCACAGGTTGCGTCGCTGCTGCTGCTTCATCAAAAAGAGGAAAAGGCGCGGATTCAGCTTGTGCTGTCGGACCTGCGACGGCTCGGCTATTCCGATGAGTTTCCCGAGCGACCGATGACATCCGGTGACGCGGCACTGCGGGCGTACTGCACGACGGTAAGTGGTGAACATCCGTCGGCGATGCTCGGGGTGATGCTGGCGCTGTTCGGGGTTGCGGCGGAAGTCAGTCCGACGGTGGTGCGGCTGCTATCCGTCGGGAGCGTTCCCAAAGAAGCGATGCGCTGGCTGCTGCTGCGGCAGACCGAAGATCCGAAGGTGTTTCAGCAGCTGCTCACGCAGACCGCCGAGCTTGTGAGTGATCCGCAGGAGCAGGCGCAGCTTCTGCAAGCCGTCGAAGTTACCGGCGAGCTGCTGGCGCTGGGAGCGGCGGCGCGGCCTGCGGCGTAGTGACTTTGCCGGGATCTTGCACGAGCAGCTCATCGGTCGGTTCGTCGAGCAGCGCGGCGCGAACCGCTGCCATCAGAAAGATGGAACCGTAGACGAGCAGGCGGCCTCCCGGCGGGGTCTGTTCGAGCGCGGTCTGAAGCGCAAGCTGCCAGTCCTCGATCGGCTGCGCAGTGCCAAAGCCGGGCTCTGCGACAAGCTGCGTCGCTGCGAGCCCACGCGGAGTCGGCGGACAGCACGCAATGACACGCTGCGCATACAGAATCGGTGCATCCATTCCGGCGGTCAGCTTTCCGACGACAACGCCACATAGAATCGTCAGTGGACGCTCAGGTTCGCTCTGTAGCCAGCTTGTCAGCGACGCGACACCTTCGGGATTGTGGGCAGCATCGACCACGATCTCACGATCGGCAAATCGCTGATGGTGCGCGGACACCGGATGAATCGTCTCGATACGGCCAGGCCAGCGCGTCGTGCGTAGACCTTCCGAAATCACATCCAGATCGCGCACAAAGGGCCGAAGCGGTCCCTGGATGTGCGACAGCGCGGCCACCGCGAGTGCGGCGTTCCATCGCTGATGCTCACCGGGCAGCGGAAGCAGCGCTTGTAGCGACGAGGGCAGACTCGGCAGCGGCTTGATATCGGGCGTTTCCGTCTGCGGATGCAGCCACATTGGAGCCCGCACCGCCTGCGCCGCTGACACAAGAACCTGACGCGCCGCAGCATCGAGACAGACACACAGCGCGGGAACCTCGGGCGCGAAGATGCCAGCCTTTTCCGCTGCAATGTGCGTCACCGTCGGACCGAGCCAGTCCATGTGATCGAGTGAAATGCTGGTGATCACCGTCGCTTGCGCCTGACAGAGCCGCGTCGCATCCAGTCGTCCACCGAGTCCCGTCTCGATGATCGCCAGATCGAGCTGCTCTTGCGCAAACAGCCAGAACGCTGCCGCCGTCAGGACTTCAAAGAAGGTCAAGTCCACCTGCGGAGCCTGCGCACAGGCCGAGCGTACCGTCGATACCGCGTCGGCAAGGCGCTGCGGTGGACACTCCGTCAGCGCGTCGTGCTGGGAATACTGAATGCGCTCAGTGAGCCGGTGCAGGTGCGGTGATGTATACAGTCCAATGCGAAACGGTCGCTGATGATCGACGGAAGCGCGACGGGCTGCTATTTGGGCGATCGAGGCTGCGTACGCCGAGGTTGAGCCTTTGCCGTTGGTCCCGGCGATGTGAATGGCTGGAACGCGACGCTCGGGATGTCCCAGCCGACGCAGCAACTCGGTGATGCGCGCAAGTCCAGGCTGAATGCCAAGCGGCGACAGGCTCGCAAGGTAGTGAAGCGTCTGCGGATAGTCGAGCGGGCTCACGGTACGGGATGATCAGCGGCTGGTTCTTGGTTCGTCGGTGAGGCTGCACAGTCGCCGCGCAGCAGTCGCAGCAGCTGACCGAGCTTGGGACGAAGCTCTGCACGCGGGACGATGCTGTCGATGATGCCGTGACGAAGCAAAAACTCTGCGCGCTGAAAGCCTTCGGGCAGCTTCTGCCGGATCGTCTGTTCGATGACACGCGGACCGGCAAAGCCAATCATCGCGCCCGGTTCAGCCAAGATTACGTCGCCGAGCATCGCAAACGAAGCCGCGACACCGCCGGTCGTCGGATGCAGCAGCACCGAGACATACGGCACACCGAGCGAACGCAGACGCTGAAGCGCTGCCGAGGTCTTGGCCATCTGCATCAGCGACAAAATGCCTTCTTGCATTCGCGCTCCACCCGACGCAGACAGCACAATCGCGGGGATCTTCTGCTCGGCGGCTCGCTCAAACACGCGCGTGATCTTTTCACCGACGACAGAGCCCATCGATCCGCCCATGAACTCGAACTGGAACATGCCAAACGACACCGGGACACCGTCGATGCTGGCCAAGAAGCTGCGGAAGGCATCGGCTTGGCCGGTGTTTTTTTGCAGCGCCACCAGTCGATCGGCGTAGCGCTTGCTGTCGCGAAATCCGAGCGGATCGAGCGGCGCGATCTCGAGATCCTGTTCTTTTGCGGACCCCTCATCGAGCAGGAGCGCCAGACGCTCTTCCGTCGGCATTGAGAAGTGAAAACCACAGTGCGGACAGCAGCGAAGCGACTCGCGGATCTTTTCAGAATCCACCGTCGCTGAGCAGCCATCACACTTGATAAAAAGGCCAGTTGGCACCGAGCGCTTTTCGGAAGCTAACTCGGTGGCCTTGTTCTTTCGCGACCACCACGCCATGACTAGGGATGCAGGGTATAGACCAAATCACCGTGAGACAAGGGCCACGGAGCTTGGCGGAAGACCGAAGTCGATCGGCTCGGTTGGAAGCGAAACTCCCGTCGCTGCGCCCAAATACAGTCCCGGCTTGAGCTGTCCATTTCCGGCCTTGCTACCCGATAGTACGACCAATTGATTGCCCAGCACGCGGACGGCGGGCACGTAGCTCATCGGTCCCAAAATGGCAGATCCTTTCGTCGCCGTCTGAGCGTCGATGGTGAAGATGGTGTTGTTGTAACCGCTGGCTGTCTTCGTCGAGACATCAACGAACACACGCTGTGCATCGATAGCGTCCATGGTGCTGACGTTGCCACCGAGCGCGCTATCGCTGAGCACCAGTCCAAGGCTCTTGCCAGCTTTGAGATCGACTCGCTCGATGCCGCTCTTGCCCGTCGTGGTTCCGCCGAGCTGATCGCCCGCACTGGAGATGAGCGCTTGCTCGCAGTTTGCGTAGGTTGCCATCCGCGTCGGGTTTTCTCCCGTCAGCGCGATGTAGCTGGCCGTCGTCGGTGCGGCTAGGTTGATCTTGGCCAAGCGACCGGCTCCGACGGGCTTGTAGCCATTGTTGCGATCGAGATCCTGTAGCAGCACATACAAGGCATCGCCGCACGCAACCAGCTGACCTGCGTCTGGATTTGCGTCGGTGTCAGCGGCTGCGACATTCAGCGTCACAAACGAGCCAATGCCCGCCGCCAGGTTGTTCAGATCCATGACGCCAAGTGCCGTCGCTGCTTTGACTTGGGTTGCTCCAAAGGATCCGTACAGCGAGACGTACAGCTTGCCTCGGGCTGCATCGACGTAGATATCGTTTGGATTGCCCTGCGTTCCGTCGAGCGTGCCCGTCTTGCGCACCGGATAGTCTTTCGGCGTCTTGAATCCTTCGGCAGCATCGTAGACTCGCAGCGTTCCGTGCGTGCTGTCGATGACATACAGCTTCTTGTCAAACGCGCGCACCGATCCACTTGGATCAATCTGATCGACGGCTTTTTGTAGCTGAAGCGTCTCGGGATCGAGCAGCGACAGCGTTCCTGAGCCCGCGACATAGTCACTCGCGGTGATGGCCAGATAGGTTGGTGCCGTCGGCATCGGCTGCATCATCGTCATTTCGGGCTCGCATCCGACGACAAACACAGCACACAGAGACGAAACGATGGACAGGTTCTTACGCATCAAGACTCCTTCGACGGGACAGTGCGTCCTCGTCAGTGATTACAGCCGTCCCGACAGCGTCGCGTACAGCGCTCTGCCGGGCAGCGGATGGTCAAAAAAATCAGTCAGAGGCACTGGCACAGGCCGATTCATGAGCGGCAGCGTCACATCGACGAGCCGTGTATCCAGCAGGTTGCGTAGCTCGATGCGCAGCGACAAGCGAATCGGCAAGATCGGTCCAAGCGACAGTCCGACGGCATGCAGGGTTCGCGCCGGGCGCAGGTTGACGTTCGCCGGGTCCAGAAACAGCGCGCTTGTGTAGTCCAGCTCATACGAGAGTCGGACGCGAAAGTGGCTCAGCTCGCTGCGCAAAAACACGGAATGAAGCGGTCGTCCCGGCAGCAAGTTGTCCGCGCGTCCCGGCTGATCGGTGCGATCGCGCGTGTCGAGCAGCGAATAGTTAAGCTCGACGGAAAGTAGCTCTGCAATGCGCGCTTGGCTGGACAGCTCGATGCCAGCAGCGGTGACTTGTCCGACGTTGCGGGCGCGCAGCGTGGGTCCGTCTCGCACGATATCAATCAAGTCATCGACGGTGCGACCGAAGGCATGCAGGCTCACAACGGCGCTCAGACGAGGCAGCGGCTGTCCTTTGGCTTCGATTCCCAGCTCACCCAGCCACGCCGACTCGGGACGCAGATCCAGGCTCTTGCGAAAGAAAGCTCCGTCGCCAAACAGCTCCAAAAAGGTCGGAAGACGCACGAAGCGACCACAGCTCATCCGAAGCAGCAGCCACGGACGAAGCAGCAGCCGGGCCGCCGCGCGTGGCGAGGGCAGGGCAGAGAATGTCGTCGGAACCTCTTCGGTCCCGCGATCGCCCAAGCCCTGACTGACCGAGCGAACCAAGAGCAGGTGGATTCCGGGCTCAAACAGCAGTCGTTTTTCGGCCAGTGCCAGCTCTCCACCGACGGAAATCGTCCCGCGTAGCCGCTCGCTCTGCGCCTCATTTTGCGTGATGCAGTCGAGCCGAGGCGCCGGACACAGGTCGCGCTGCCGCAGGTGTTCGTAGCGCAGCTCTGCGACGGCAAGAAGCTGGCTCGTCGGGGAATCTGGCTGCGGCGACGTGATCACCCGCAGCAGCGAGCGCAGGCCCACTTGCTGTGTCAGCTGCTCGGTATGACTCGGCGGCAGCGACAGCAGATCAGAGGACGCGGTCCGCTCAAGCAGCGTGTGTCCGTCGATGTCCAGCCGAACGCGCTGACTGGGCGTCATCAGCCTGGCACCTACATCGAGCAGCGCGCGTCCAGTCTGTTGCCGAGGCTGACCTGGCAGCGACGACGGCTGACCAATTCCCGCCACACCTTGGCGACGCAGCAGACCACTTCCGTGTAGAAAAAATGACTGCTGACCGCGATCCAGCTGAACCCGCGCGTTGGCGCTGACCTGGGCAAAGTCGTCGTTTTTCCGTCTCAGCTCGGCAAGCTGCTCGGCGCTGTAGCGCAGCCCTTCGTTAAAGTAGTACGGAAACTCTCCGTCGGCACTCTGATATCCCAGCGTCAGCATCACCTTCGGTCTAGGCGCTTTGTAGCCGACGCTGACTCGACGCAGGCCAAACGATCCACTCCCGAGGCTGACCCAGCCGCTCTGTGGACCCTGGCCTTGCCGGGTGACCAGGTTTATCGCGCCACCGACCGTCTCACTTCCGAGAGAAAGTGGCGGCACTCCGCGATACACTTCGACGCGCTCCAGTCCATCGAGCGGCAGCAGCGACAGATCGACCGCTGACTGACTGCTGCGCGACAGCGGAATTCCGTCGAGAAACACTGCGACTTGGCCCGGTGCCGAGCCACGCAGGCTGGCCCCGCTGAACTGTCCAAGTCCGCCCGTCCGTCGCACCTGCACGCCGGGCTGTCCCACAATCAGCTCTGCCACCGACAAGCGAGATGCACTGGGCGCGCTGGCCTGTCCCGGCAGCCCAAGCTCGATGACAGACACGGCGGACGAGTCGTCACGCTGACGCAGGAGGGAATCGCTGCGCACCGTTGTTTGCATGCTCTGCGCCGACGCAACAGACGGCATAGCAAATACACTGCCCAGCCACAGGGACAGCGCACAGCAGAGCAATCGGTGATGACGAGACAGAACCTCGCGCAACGGACCCTTCCTCCCGAAAGGTGTTTGCTGCGTGCTGGCCGGTCTCCTGGCTTCGGAGTCCTCCGAACCTTGAGACCTTCCCAACAAGCCCCGCTTGCCAGTGGTCCTCCGGAGATTCCGTCAAGGTTCGTCGTCCGTTACAGTCGCGGGGGCGGCGCCAGCTTGGCTCTGGCTTCCCGTACACCTGCGCGCATGATTGTGATTTTCAAACGACGGCGAAGCGTATCGACTTTGCGCAGCCAGTGTCAAGCGAGCGGTGTTACGCTGTCTGCCTGTACGTTTGGCGATGTCTGACTCTCTGCCTCGCTCGATTCCTGGTGGTCCGCTGTCTGGGGCCGGTTCGTTGCCAAGCGTGGCACCTTCCTCCTTTGGAGGGGTTCATCGCACTGTCACCAGTTCGAACTCTGGATCGCGACTGCCGCTGTTTCGGGTAGAGACTCCGTTTCCTGCGCTGTGGATCGGATTCCTTCTGTTCGTTCTGTGGACGCTAACGGTGCTCGCCTTTTCGTCACGCACGAGCACTGCATCCCCGATTCCTCCGCTGCCGCTCGACGATGTGCTGGAGCGCTTGGCTACACGCAAGCTGTCCTGGGGTCCAGCGACGCCGATTCGTGCGGACTCGCTGTCTGCGCTGCTTGGCTTTGGCTGTAGCATTCTGCTTGGCTGGGTCTGGCTGCTGACAGCGGGACTTGCGTACGTTGTGCGTCCCGATGGGATTGCGGCGCGCGCGTTCATGCGCTGGGCTGCACTGCTGGCAACGCTCCTGATTGCGGTGAGCGACTTTCATGCTTCGCAGCGCCTGGTTCCGGTCTACTTCGTGGCGTTCGCACTGTCTCAGTCCGCGCTGATAGAGTTCGTGCTGTATTGATATTACCGTCGCTGAGAAGCCTCACTACGTTCCCCGCTGGACGAGCTGCAAAGGGAACTTTTGCCAGGGCAAAGATGGTTCCAATATGAAGCATCTGAAATGCTTCATATTTCAAATAAGAGTCATTTCATATGACTAATATTTGATGATCGCATGAAGCGATGCTGAAACCGGGGAGAACATCGACAAGATGGACCGGGCCAGCCTGGGAATCGGGATCGGAGGCCGCAGCCTGGCACTGGATGCTGCCGCGTGATTGGAGAGCGAAGTGTACTGGGTTGCCAGCGAATACAAGACCTTCGCAGCGAGCTGCTTTCCCTGTGCTACGTTTCTATGTGCGCCAGGCGAAGGTGATCGCTGTGCGGAGTGAATGGGCTGGCTGCATCGGTTTCTGACGCAGGTTCAAACCATTTGATAAGGAGTTCGGGAACATGGCCATTAAGGTTGATGATGCACTCAAGTTTGTGAAACCACACATCTCGGAAGTGAAGAAGCTGAGAGACTTTGCTGTCTCTGATTTCCTTGGCTACATCGATATTGTCAAAGAACACGCACCCCTAGAAGAGCTGCAAAAAACGTGGGCGCTGTATCTGAAGTGGACTGCGCTGTGCGCCATTGACAAAGGCAAGTACTCATCGGCCAACGGAACGGCGTTTAAGCCAGAGATTCCGTTTGTTTACAAAATGGGTGCATCGGAAGATGAGGCTCCGACACTGATCGACAAAGTGAAGACTGTGAAAGAGCATGCAGCGGCAACCAAGGCCAAGGAAGCCGATCTGAAGAAAGATGGCTATCGCGAAGCCATCCTGCGTGGCGTAGGTCAGTGTGAGTATTTCGCGCAGCAAGCCTATGGTCACCTGAAGGTTCCAGCCAAGACCGGAAGCGTGGGTCCGCTGGTGCGTAAGATTGCTACACCTGGCCACAACTGGGTGATTGTCAATTATGATGATGAAAGTCTGAGCAAGCAAGATCTCTGGGTTCAGGTTGACTTCTGGCTGGCTGCGCTGGGTGTTCCGATTGATAAGTCGATTTGTGCATACAGCAAGCGTGCCGTTCAATTCCGTGAAAAGATTGAGGTCGTTCTGACCTACGATCCGAATACTGGAACAGAAACGGACGAAAAGAAGAAGAAGAAATAGCTGGTGTCTTGACTGCGCATCATGCGCTGCACGCAGTAAGCTTGGTGGAAGCTGCGTGCAGCGTATGTGCAAGTGCTAGTGCGCAGAAACGCCGCTTGTCGATAGGCAAGACGGCTTACTGAGACGGTACGCTACTTCCAGCCGATCGGGCCGCCGTTGCTGCCAGCGGTCAAAGCGGGTGAGCCGACAGCCAGTCGGTAGTTGCAGGTGGTCGGATCGACAAACATCGGGTTCGACGACAGGTTGCCGACGCCGCAGCTTAGGTCAGAGCCGCTGCCGAGGATCGAGTGGTGGATGTCTCCGTCGCAGCTCGACATCGACGACGGCCAGACGATGCTGTCGGCGAGCACGAGCGGATTGGCGATCGGGGACGGGGACAGGATCGTGCTGTTGTAGACCTTGGCGGAGCCGCGTACGCCCGAGCCGGTCTTGTAGATGAGCGTGTTGCGAATCGTGGCAGAGCCGTTGGTCATGCTGATCGCTTTGTCGCCAGCGTCGTGGATGACGGTGTCTTCGATCGTGAAGGTCGAGTTCGAGTGATCGATCGCATCGTCGCCGATATCGACGACGAAGCAGCGACGGATGGTCTGCTTTGAGTTGGCACCATCGACGTGGATGCCGTCGCCGTCGTAGCGCAGTGGCGAGGTCGGTCCGCGTCCGATCGAGGTCCACCAAGAGTCTTCGATGAGGACGGTGTTGCCGCTCGACAGAAACTCTGCGCCAATGCCGACGCGCGAAACGAGCGAGCGACGGATGGTTGAGGCACCGACGCCGGGGCTCTGAATCACCATGCCGGTGGCATCGACGAAGATGCTGTCCTGGATGGTTAGGCTGTGGCTGTTGTTCAAGTTGAGGATCGGCGGGCGAGGGTGGCCAGCGATCGGACCGTTGCCAGCGCCGGTCAGGATGACCCAGTCCAGGTTCGAGCTGTCGCTGCCATAAAAGAAGATTCCGCGCCATGAGTTCGGGTTCGACAGCGACGAGCCACTGATTGTGTGAGTCATCGCTGCGGCACCGCGCTCTGAAAAGAAGTGAATCGGGCGCTCGATGGTGCCGCTCGCGCTGAGCTTGCCGTTGACGACGAGCAGCGTGCCGTCTTCGAGCTTGCCGGTGGTGTCGATCATCACGTTGGTGCCGGGATGAATCGTCAGCGTCGAGCCTGCCGGAACAGTCGTCTGATGCGCCGACAGCCGGATGTTTTCATTCGGTCCCCAGGTCAGATCGCCGCCCGTCAGCGTCGCAGGCATCACACGCCAGGTCGGGCTGGATTCGACGGTCAGTCGTCGTGTGGCTGTGCGCTCTCCGACGGTGACGGTGATCAGGTATTCGCCCGCCGGAACCGCTGCACCTCCGTCGAGGGTTAGCGAGACGCTGCCGACGCCGTGATAGAAGCGGATCGAGTCTTCGGGGACGGGAACGTGATCGTCAAACACCGTGACCGTGACGGGAACATTGGTTCCGCTGTCCGCCCGACGCACCGTCACTGTGCCGAGCGTATCGAAGCAGCCGTCGGTGACGATCTGCCCACTGGCGGGATCCAGCATCTCTGCGCGCAGCGTGACCGGCTTGTCGCTGATCATCCGTCGCGGCACCGTCAGACGAAGATCGCGATCGATCTCGCAGCGCTCGCCGGTGATTCCTGCCGGGCACGAGCAGCTATAGCTGTTTATTCCATCGACGCAGACACCGCCATTTTCGCAGGCATCCGTCGGACAGTCGTTGACGTTTTGCTCGCACAGTTGCCCGGAAAAGCCTGGCAGACAGTCACAGACCGGATTGGTTCCGTCGCTGGAGCATGCGCCACCATTTTGGCACGCAATGTAGTCGCACGGATTCTTGGTCTGATCTTCCGTCGGTGTGTAGTCGGGGGGAAGCTGCATTCCGCTGCCGGAATCGCCGCTGGTGCAGCTCGTACCGATAGAAAGTGCCAGCCAGAGAGCAATACGTCCCCGACGGGACGAAAACAGGGAACTCATTCTGAAATACTCCTTTTGACAATTGCCAGAAAAGAACAAGCAAACATCCTAAGCACGGATATCACAAAAGGCAAAGAAGCAGCCATGTGTTCAAGGCTCATCCATAGTTATCGTGCTGCAAATAGCGAGACCTGATCTTTCCATTGTATGAATGGGAATATTTCGTAACTGAGCGCATCGACGATAACATGTGCTTATCGAACGACGATCCATCATTGTGAAGATTGAGACAAAAATAGTGCAATCAGCATACTGACAATCTAGAAATATCCAATCAAAACAACAGCTTCGTCACGTCAGGATTCGTACAGCATCGTGGATGAGCGATTGGGCGATGAACCATGATGTGAATGGGAAGTGATTGCTTGCTCGCTATTCAAATGATCAGGTGTTTACCTGATAGAGTCGCATGGTCATCGCTGTGACAATGGAGATGAAGCGCAAGCGTGATGTTCTACAGTCGCCGACTTTCAGCTGGTCAACCGTGCCATCTGTGACGAAAATCGAGCCGTGAGCCGAACGGAGGTCTTTTCTCGGCTGGACCTTGGGTTCAGACGTAAAGAGAATCACAGGGCAAGGGGATCCGCGCTGTGAAGAGTGAGCTGTGATCAGGTGAATGGTCGCCGACGATGCAGGATAAGCAACAAAATCGACGATCTGCCGAATACTATAGAATTACTACGCTGATGTCGATCAAACTGCTCAATATGAAGTCAAATTGGTCACAATGCCTTGTGTCAGGATGTCTACTCTCGCTGCTGTGCTTTTGTGCTTGCAGCAGTGAGTCGCCTGCGGTCCTGGAACTTCCACCCGATCTGGCGATGCCAGCGCCACCGCCAGAGACCGCGCGCTATCTTCTGCTGCGTAGCGCACGCTGGCCGGGGGGCGGTCGAGAGATGACCCTCGGTGTCATCAACCAGGCGAGTGGTCAGCCATTTGCGCAGGATCTGACCGCGCAGATTACTGCACAAGGGCCCGAGTCGATTGGGATCAAGGCCAAAGTGATGCGTATGTCTCTTTCGCCTGGTTATACCGCCATTTTGCTACCGCCTAGTCAGACGGCTGCGGAGCGGGTGAGCCTGGCTGCGGCCATTCAAGCGTTTGTGGCAGCTCGTCCATCGACTGAGCGAATTGCGCTGTATCGTCACGGCGCTGCTGTTCAGTTGTTTTCCAACTTCCTGCTGGATCGGAGAAAACTGACCGAAGCCTTGGATCGATATCAAAAAGGCACCGATGGAGATCCCAACCCGCTGTCACTGCTTGCAGCAATTGGAACCGCAGTAAGCGATGTGCGCGATGTTGGTGGTGTAGGCCCCGATGTCATGCGTAGCCTGATTGTGCTGGCGAAGGATCCGCAGCTTGTCTATACCGACTATCCCCAGGTGTTTGTGATTCCAGCGCTGCCAACTGCCGAAGGCTTGACCCAAGCAGCTTTGGCAATTGACGATGTACGAAAGAATGCATTTTATAAGCTAGCAACCTGTAGCATTGAGACAAAGTTCAGCGCTCGAATCTTGGCTTTACCGCTTCAGGGTGAGCTGACAGCATCTTTTCCAGCTACGCTTCCAGAAGAAGTCGGTGCGCCTTGTAATGTCGATGAGATTGATTCAGCCAAACGTAGCTACACACCGCGCATTGAGCTGGTCTTTGACGCCGCGCAGCGTGCAGCGCATGATGCACGAATCCGTGCTACACAAACTGCGACATATGATGAAGCACTGGCGCGCAGTGATTTTGAAACACAGGTCCGTCTGGCACCGGGGCAGCCAACCGTTTTGGCCACCGCACATTTACATGGACAAGGCTCGCTGCGCTGCGATCGAAAAAGCTATACAATTCAACTAACTGGCGCTGCACGATATCTGATGCCAGACTCAGCAACAGATGAATATACGCTGATCTCGATGTGTGATGATCCTGCCTATGTCTATGCACCGACAGTATTTGGTCTGTATGCCGATGATCTATTTACGATGAAACATCGCTTTGTCGAGTTCATCATCGATGGCAAGACGCGCGGCATTTATATCTTGATGGAAAAAGCACAGGATGAGCTTCGCCAGGATCATGCCAGAACGTCCGGTGTGCTTCGCCGTCAGTATCCAATTGGAACTGCTGATGCGTTTGAAGTTCTGTATTCGGACTCTGTGGACCCACTTGCACCTGCGAATCGATACAAAGCATTTATCTCAGCGATTACGCCACTTTCGGGTAATACACTGATCACGGCAGCTCGCACGCAGCTTGATCTGGATCAATATCTGCGATATCTCGCCAATCAGTCCATTCTTCGCTCTGGTGACTATATCGATGAAGCGTACTTTATTGGAACTGAAGAGGCCAATGGAACGGGCGGAACTGTCGAGTCCTATCGCGTGATGGCCTGGGATCCTGAAGGATATACGACTTGTCACTCGAATGGCGCAAACGCTTATCCAGACTCATTTGGATTGTCTTACTGTGCAGAAGCTCGTCTTGACTTTAAGCTGCTTGGTGATCCATATGTATATAAACTGTTTTCGACCAAACTAGAGGAATCGCTCAATACGACGATGACCCGCGAGAAGATGGTAGCAGGTTTGGAAAAAAACAAGGCAGCACTGCATGCGCTGCTCAGCACTCCGGCGATCTGTGCGGCAATGACCGAACTGCAAAAGATCAACCCGGCGGCTGCGGACTGTGCGGTTGCGCGGAGCGTGATCACCGCACGCGCGGATGCGGTCCTGGCTGCGTACGATGCACGAAGAAGCTATCTGCTAAACCAGCTAATTCTGTACCGAGCGCGCTTCTAAAGACCCCGAACAGAGCCAAGACCCGAACAGAGTAAAGACCCCGAACAGAGTCCAGCGTGGACGCAGGTGAACACGGACTGGCTCTCCGGACGCTGCGTTCTGTGGGATTCTGGACTCCTGACTTTCCGCATCACCGCGCTGGGAGACTTGCTGCCTCTTCTATCGCGCGCAGCGCACAAGTGGCCGCCTGACTGACGGCGCGGCTGTGATAGTCGTAGATGTCTGTGGGGGGTCGAGTCGCCAGCTTGCGCAGGGCGGCAGTGGCTGACTGCGCGCGCGGACCAAGGACTCCCAAGATCGCGCAGACTTTGGTTAGCTCGGCGGTGGCTGCGCTAACGGATGCAAGCTGGGTCAGGGTGTTCAGTGACTCATCATCCAGCGTGGTGTGCGTGGTGATGACACTGTGGAGCGCGCGAATCACTCCGCACAGGGACTCTGCATCGTGTGTGTGCGCGGCTGAAAGTAGGTCTGGGAGTGCAGACTCTCCATCGCGGCGGGCCAATGCTTCGGCTGCATCGGCACGTACTGTTCCCATCGGACACGTTAGCTGAGCCCGTAAGGAGTCGGTGTCTGTTTGATGTGCGTTGGCCCATGCCAAGATGGTGATGGCTCGCTGTCCATCGTGATCAGCTCGCTGCGACAGAATGCATGCCTGACAAGCTGCAAGCTCGTCTTTGGGCGTCGTAAGGAGTGCGGTACCGCCGATTCCGCTTAGGAAGCGCAGGAGCTGATAGCCATACACACTGCGACGACAAAACCCCCGACAGACAGAGCCGAGCGCGGCGTGTCCTTGCGCGATCAGCGCAGCCAGCGCCGCAGCTTGTACGGACTCATGATGAATCGCTTCGGGGGGCGTCATGTAGGGGTCTGGAGTGATCCAAGGCTCCATGTTGACAGCGCCCGGATCGTGCAGCGCGGCGGTTAAGGAATCGATCGCAGAAGAGGGAAGGAATCGACGCCGAGACAGCGCTTGCGCAGCGGCCAGGCGACGAAGCTCACTGTGAGGGGTGGGATTGTGAAGCTCTTCGATCAGCAGGCCAAGCGGTGCATCGGAAAAGGTCGCAACCAAGGCTTCAAGCTGCGCAAGCGGAGTCATTGCGCAGGATCATAGCGCTTAGCTGCTTGTGCTGGCAGTGGTCTGTGGAATCATCAGCGCATCGACGGGACGTAGACCGTCCTGTTCAAAGCCGATGAACGCAGTGGCACGATGTGGACGAATCAGCGACAGCCGGTATAGCTCGTTGTATGCAGCCAGAACCTGGGGCTCCTTTCCGAGCAGTGCCATGGCTCTCCCAACGGCGAGCGGATACTGTCCTTTCGCTTCTGCGGTGAGCGCGGCCACCTTCACACTGGTCTGGGCTTCCAGGGTTGCTACCGCCAGTCGTCCTTCTTCCTGAAGCTCTGCGCGCGCGCGTCCCAGCCTGGCTGCGATCGCTGACAAGATCCGCGCTGACACTTCGGGAAGCAGGCTCACTTTCTGTAGGAAGGCCAGCTCGATGGCGACGCCCCAGCGCTCTGTGTCCGTGCGAATGTCGTTTTTGAGCAGCTCTCCCAGCTCCGAGCGATCGCAGAGGATTTCCGAAAATGTCCGTCGCCCAAGCAGTGCCAGCGTGGCATGCATAACCAGTCCGCGCAGGGAATCATGAAGCTGCGCCACCGCATACTCTGCTTTGATCGGATCGATGACGCGGTAGTCGATCCAGACATCCACAATCACGGTCGTTCCTTCGCGATCCGCAACGTGCAAATCGGATAGTTGAAGGAAGTCTCTGCGCAGAGAGACGCGATGCAGCGCCACCCACGGCAGAATCCGCGATGGAAGAAACATCAGTCCTGGCTCGCGATAGGTTGCAACGTGCTTGCCGAAGCGCTCGACCAGAACCACTTCTTCGTCTTCCACGCTGATCGTTAGCATGCGCAGGATCGTCCACAGCGCGAAGACCAGAAGGAGCGGAGCCACAGTTCCCAAAACGAGTGGGAGCCAAGTGATCATGGGTTCACCTTTTGCTGTTCGTGAGAGGTCTTTGATTCGCTATTTCCGCGTACATAGACATGTCGCGCTTCCGACAGCACTTCTGCTCGGCGACGCGCAACGTATTCTGTCAGGACGTTCGCTTCATCCAGCTCGCGCAGCTTGGCACCCAGCTCGCTCATCTCTACTTCAATCGCGCGCGCACGCTCGGTTGCGATGGCGACTCCTTTGGCTGCTGCGATCAGTCGCTGCTGACACTCTCCTTCCGCACGGAACAGCGCAGTATCCACATCACTCTTGGCTTGTACGACGGTGTTGAGCGCTTCTCGCAGCTCATCGGGGGGCTCGAAGTTCATCACATCGATCGCTTCCAGCCGGACTCCGAAGTGATCACCGATCAGCTTTTTGCCAAACTCTGTGACGCGCTGATTCAGCGTCTTTCGTTCTCTGCGGATGAGCGCGTACGCACCCAGTGAGTCATCAATGAGCTGCTCTACTGTCGATCCATTTGTGCCGCGAAGGAGTGTTCCCTGCGACGGGGTTTGGAAGTTTGCGATCTCATTGCGGAGCACACAAGTGAAGGTTCCCACCATGTGCGGAATCGGTCGCGCCAGCCCAAACAGGTGATGCTCTAGCTGATCGACAACGGCTGCAAAGCGCAGCGCAGACTGATAGCGGATCACGATGCCATCGTTGGTCATGACGGTGCGATCATCGTCTCCGCTCAGCTCTACACTCTGTTCTTTGATGCTCACACGCAGGACGTGATCCCACGGCTGTTTGTTGTGAAGTCCTGCGGAAAGGACAAGCAACTGACCCGATGCAGAACGAACCGCTTTGCCAAAGCGACACAGGACTGCGACTTCTCCTTCTGGGACGTTGACGAAGCTCTTTGCTGCCACGATTGCGACGAGCAGCAGCACTCCGATTAGGATTCCGTACGTAAACATTAGAACCTCTCTGCGGGGGCTGTGACCAGCCAGCGCTCTTGCCAAGGGGTGACTTCCAGCTCATGAACGAGCGCTGCGTCTTCTTTTCTCTGTTCGCTTTCCGCATCGGCGGCTGCATACGCGATGGCGAGTCCGCGATTGACTTCGACCACGTCTTCGTTGAACTCGCGATGATGCTGCGAAACCAGCGGCAGTCGATCGACAGCATCTGCACTGTCTACGATGCTTCCGTGTGGCACAAAGCGACCTTCTGGAAGCTCAACACCGACGACGATTGCACCGATTCCGATGTAACAACCTGCGCCCACGATCGAGTCATGTACGACCGCGTTGAAGCCAACAAAGGTGTGATCACCGATGTAGGAAGGTCCGTGGATCAGCGCGTTGTGTGCAATCGATACGCCTTCTCCAACGTAGATCGCCCACTGCTCTCCAGCGACTTCCACATACTTTTCTTTCAGCGCGTGAAGGATCACTCCGTCTTGGATGTTGGAGTTTGATCCAATGAAAAACGGGGCTCCTTCATCGGCGCGAACAGAGGTGTCCGCAGCGACGTGAACGTGATCTCCCAAGACCACTTTCCCAATCACGGTTCCTTGTGGATGCACATACGCGGTGGGAGAGCGCACTGCATGATGCCGAATCTGACGCAGCCAGCGATGATGTGGTGGTGTCGCTTCACTGTGTCCGGTCACGCGGGCTTGTGCATGCTCTGTGCCCAGCGTGGCGCGAATTCCGCGTGCGCGCGCTTCTGCACTCACCAGCGCAGAGGATCGCTTGCCACGATGCAGATACAGGTTCAGCGCATGCATCAGCATTCCGACGATAAGTCCCGTCAGAAGATGTCCGCTGAGCGTTCCCAGCGCGGTGGCCAAAAAGGCCGCAGCTTCCAGCTTTTCCTTCTTCGCAAGCTCGGTCAGTGTTCGCCACTCAATCAAGCGGAATCCCACCACGCAGAGCAGTCCTGCGAGCGCGGCTTGCGGAATGCTGCTGATGGCCGGTGCCAGCGTCAGGATCAGCCCAGCCAGAAGGAGTCCGTGAAGCAGCGAAGAGAGTCGATTGGTTCCTCCGCTCTGGACGTTTACACCGGATCGAACCACCACGCCTGTTACCGGCATTCCGCTAAACAGTCCGACGGTGAAGTTTGCCAGGCCTTGGCCCAAAAGCTCTAGGTTGGGTTCGTGTGGACGGCTGTTGTGGGTCATCCGATCGAGCGCTTGCGCAGAAAGGAGAGACTCCAGCGCGGCAAGCAGTCCGAGCGGAAGCGTTGCCACAGCCAGATCCAGCCAGCTTTCATCGGCCACGATCGGAACCGACAGATCGGGAAGGATGGACAGGACTTCTCCGATGTCACGGACGCGCTCGATCTTCCAGCCAACATACACCGATACAAATGTGACCACAGCGACGGAAATGGCTGCCGCTGGGAGTCGCTTGTATTTGGACAGCGCAACGATCGTAAACGCCACCGTCAGACCGGATACAACAGCGACCCACGACACATGATGCAGCCACTGTGGACGGTGCATCATCATCGCCAGATCGATCACTTGGTAGTTGACGACTTCGGGAAAGCCCAGAAGCTCTGGAATCTGGGTATCCAGCAGCTTGATCCCGACGCCGCTTGTGAAGCCTGCCAAGACACTTTCAGGAACGTACTTGCCAAGTCGTCCGGCTCCACTTAGGGACAGGACAATCTGTAGGACGCCGATGATCAGACAGGCTGCGGCAACACCGACGACTCCAAAGCGCTGCGACAGTCCCAGAACCATCACCGAAAGTGCAGCAGCGGGTCCGGTGACTTGCATGGGGGCGCCACCAAACGATGCGGCAATGAAGCCGCCGATGGCTCCAGCAAACAGTCCAGCAGAGGGCGGAAGACCGCTCGCTACGGCCAGTGCTAGGTTCAGTGGCATGGCAACGGCAGCGACGGTCAGTGCTGCCAGCACATTGGGAAGCTTTGGCTGGAACAGCACGTCTTTCCAGTCTGTCTTCCAGGCCGAATACATCGAACGTAGGCGGCTCGCAAACGGAGAGTCATCCTCTCTTTTGCGCTGCGAAGCGCCGGTACTGGTTGTCTCTTTCATGTTCGCTCCCAGAGCGAGAACGCTCACACGCAGGCGCGTATGAGCATCGACCTACAGCGCTCCAATGGAACGCTGCGTGACTTCCTACACCGATGACAGAGAACACGCGTGGAAGACCGCTGACAGATCCTGGCCGCTGCGTCGTCAGTCCGTGCGTACTTGTGCGTACGCTGCGGTCCTTTGCGCTTGGGTTCGGATCGTTCGACGACGGTCTTGCTCGGTGTTCCTATGCCGCGCGTGGAGGTCTTTCTGGGGCTTCCCGATGGGTCAGATCAGAGAGCTTGTCAGCAACGAAAAACCGTATCTTTTTCCTGCTACGCTGACCGAGAAATCCGTACGTACTGTGCGCAATCACAGAGACAAGCTGCGAGGATCTCTTCGCTGGATCTTCGTCATCGTCTTCTGCTTCTCTGTCTGGCTCTGGTTCCGACTCGTCATCTGCTTCCTGCGCAGACTCTGGATCGTGATCTTCATCCGAAGCTTCTTCGGATTCATCGTCTGATGGACTGTCTGAACGACTGCTCGCACCTGCGCGCTCACTGGCAGCGCGCGACGCTCGAACAGACGCTGCAATCGTTGCGGAGTCTGACCACACAGCCATAGATCTTCCGCCTTGCCATAGCTCCAGCAGGAGCGAGAGCACCGCGAGAAGGGCCCAGAAGCGTGGCTGACAAATACTCATCGAGCGCGCTTCATATACAAGAAGCACAGAGCGCATCGCAATTTTCTCCACTGCATCGTTTCCCTGCCGCTTCCCTTTTGCGCGCATCGCTACACATGTCTCGTCGCACAGTCCGCGCTGATAGAGTTCGTGCTGTTCTTTCCAGTGCGGATTCCGGCGCTGCTGCGCTGGCCGTGGCTACATGGTGCGCTGCGAGGCATGGATGCTGCGCTGGTGATTCTGGTGGTGATGTCGCTGGTGCTCGATGGTCCGTGGAGCAGTCTGGGCCGCGATGTGGTGGAGCTTCTGGCGCTGCTTTCGTCGGTGGTGGCGCTGCTGGCCATGACCTATCGGACCGTAGCGCTGGTTCAACGTCGGCGGGCGCAAGCGCTGCTGGCGACGGTGACGATCTTCCCGATGCACCTGTTTTTCGCGGTCACCGTTCACATTCCGCAGCTCTGTGGACTGCATGTGCTGATGCTGGCGCTACCGATTGGGCTGCTCTGTGCGCTGGCGCTGATTGTGGCGATGGTGCGGCACGATCTGTGGGACAGCGCGCTGGTGGTGCCGGGGGCGGGGCTGCGACGGCTGCTGATTGCGATCCTGAGCTTTATGGGCGGTCTGCTGATGCTGCTGTTGATTCGCATCGGATCGGTGCTGCCGCAGCCGGTGCAAGTGGTGGCGCTGGTGGCTCTGGTCAGCGTCGCTGGTCCGGCCCACAGCTTCTTGGGACGATGGCTGGCGGCGCGACTGTTTCCGGCGGAAGCGTTGTATCGATCGACCGTCGATGAGCTGATCGTTCGCTTTACTGACTTGCGGACGCGCTCGTCGGTGATCGAGACGGTCGAGCGAACCGTGACGACGGTCTGTGCCTGCTCGCGGGCCAAGCTGGTGGCGGTTAGCTCTCCACGTCGGGTACGACAGCAGCGTGAGCCGGGAATCGACGGAGTGGCGCTGTCGCGGACCGAAGGATCGGTGCCGCCGCCGAGTGATCCGGGACATAGCTCAAATGTTCCGCTGTTGGCCATGCCGGACAGCGGTGTCGATTCAGGCCGTACCCTGTTTCGTCTGACCCAGCGTGCGATTCGTCGGGCGCTGCGCGGTGCTGGCGTCGATCATCTGCGTCCCGAGCAGCTCGACATGCTGTGTCACGGCAGCGTCGTGTTCGTCGATTCCGATCGCGCGATGCGCAAGAGCAACCCCAACTTGTGGGCGTGGCTGCTGGTTCCGGTGCGCTTCCGAGAGCAAGTGATCGGTGTGCTCGTCGTGTCGCCCAAGCTGCGGGGCCAGCTCTTTACCAGCTTGGATCAAGAGCTGCTGCTGACGATCGCGCATCAGGCGGCACTCGCACTGGCCAACGCGATCGCTCTCGAAGAGCTAGACGAGCTGCGACGGGCGGAACACAGCGCGCACAGAGAGCGATTGGATCGCGCGATCTCGACGATGGCCGCCGAGATTGCCCACGAGATTCGCTTTCCCATCAACTTCTTTCGCATGCTGATCGAGCGCCAGGAACGAACGCTGCATCAGGGCAAGCCGCTCAGTGAGACGGACTGGGCCGAGGATCTCGACATCGGAAAAGAAGAAGTGTCGCGACTGGAACGAATGGCCGATCGCATGCGCAAGATGGCGCTGTCGCGGACGGTGCAGCCTCGGCCTGTGTCGCTGCGCTCGGTGACCGAGCATGTGCGGCTGCTGCTCGCCGACAAGCTGCTGTCGCAGTCGCTGAAGATGGAGATCAAAGAAGGGCTCGAAGTGCTGGCCGATCCCGATGCGCTCATTCAGATCTTGCTGAATCTTTTGGCCAACGCGATCGATGCTTGTCCGTCCGGTCGCAGCGTCGGGCTCGCGTCGGTGATCGATCCCGAAGGTCCGCTGCGCGTGATCGTGTGGGACGAAGGTCCAGGCTTCTCGGCTCCCGTCGCTCGCATATTCGAGCCGTGGTTTACGACCAAGCCGCAAGGGACCGGGCTTGGGCTGGCGATTACCCATCGACTGGTGCGCGCCCACGGCTGGGAGATCGTCGCTGAGCGACGCGGTGACCGAACCTGCTTTGATGTGGTGATTCCACTCGGTGAGTGGCGACAGTGCTCGACGGCAGAGATCTCGCTGCTCGAAGCGGTTAGCTCCGATGAGCGCAGTCACTAACTTCCGTCGCTACCCTTTCGGCTGTGCGGGCAGCAGCGACAGCAAGTGCGACCAGATCTTGTCCGACACGGCAGCCTTGCTGAGCAGCGGCAGCGGCACGACCTCGACGGAGCCTTCCTCGCGACGGGTCAAGATGGTGACACGATTGGTGTCGGTGCCAAAGCCGCTGCCGTCTTCCGCGACGTTGTTCGCGATGATCACGTCACAGCCTTTTTCCGTCAGCTTGCGTCGAGCATAGGCTTCCACATCGTGCGTTTCCGCCGCAAATCCCACCAGCAGCGTCGCTGACTTTCCTCGCTTTTGTCCGAGCGAGCGCAAGATGTCCGGGTTTTCCGTCAGCGCGATCGCTGGACTTTGGCCAAGCTCATGCTTTTTGCGCTTGCGCGTCGCCACTTCACTTGGTCGATAGTCAGCGACGGCAGCAGCCATCACCACACAGTCCGGCGGACGGCTCCGATCGAGCAGCGGCAGCACCGCTTGCGCCATCTCTTTCGCACTCTCGACGTTTGTCCGATGCACACCCGGCGGCGTATCGAGCGCAACCGGACCGGCAATCAGCGTCACTTCCGCACCCCGCGCCGCTGCATCTGCGGCCAGCGCAAAGCCCATCTTTCCCGACGAGCGATTGCCAATAAAGCGCACCGGATCGAGCGGTTCATACGTCGGTCCGGCGGTGATCACCACCCAGCGGCCCCGCAGATCTTTGCGCTGCTGCGCCGACAAGATCGACTCTGTTGACGCGACAATCTCGGCGGGCTCAACCATCCGTCCCGGCCCGACCCAGCCACAGGCCAGCTCTCCCGGCGCGGGCCCGACGATGTACGCACCAAACGCGGCAAGCTGCGCGACGTGATGCTGCACCTGCGGCTTGTTCCACATGTTGACGTTCATCGCCGGACAGACCAAAAGCGGCGCCGCACTCGCGAGCGCAACCGTACTTAGCAGATCATCGGCCAGTCCCAAAGACAGCTTCGCCAAGACATCTGCCGTCGCTGGCGCAATCATCAGCAGATCCGCAGAGTCCGCGATCGAGATGTGACCGATCTCCGATTCCTGGGTCAGATCGAACAGCTCTGTGGCCACCTTCCGACCCGACAGCGTCTGGAGCGTCAGCGGCGTGATGAACGCCTGCGCAGCCTTGGTCATCACCACTTGCACCGTAGCCCCTGCCTTGCGCAGAAGCCGGACCAGCTCTGCTGCTTTGTAGGCCGCGATGCCACCTGAAATCCCAAGCACCACGCGCTTTCCTACGAGCGCACTCTCGCGCTGCGGCAAGGTTCCGTGCTCGCTTGTGTCCGTCGGAATCTTCGCTTCTTCCATGTCGCTACTGTACCAGGCCGATCGGACATCGTGCGCGTGCCGTTTGGTCCAGACTGCGCAAGTAGAAGACTCGGGGGGTCCAAGCGTGGAGCATTCGCGCTACGCTGATGGTCTGCTTCCGAATTGCAAATGATTTGCAGCTGTTGGAACAGCAATCACTCCCTTCGCTACAAGCAGACGTTGTCATGAAGTATGTGCTGGCTAGAAACAGAGTCCGCCGTGTCTTGCTTGGACTCCGATGGTTTGGCATCTGGTGTGTGCTGCTGTACGGAGTGCTGGCACAGGCACTTCCTGAAGAGACTTGGCTGGTTGTGATTGGCAACAATCGCGGCAATGCGGATGAGGTTCAGCTTCTGTACGGAGAGCGCGATGCCCGCGAGTTTGCTGAAGTGCTGCGCACGCAAGGTGGAGTGGCTTCCGACCGAGTACGGATGCTGCTGGATGAACATACAGAGACCGTGCGAAGGACTCTGCTGGGCATCAATGCCGCGCTACGTGCCCGCGCTGCGGATGGAAAAAACACAGCGCTGGTGGTGTTTTACTCCGGTCACGCAGATGCAGAGTCTTTGCATTTGCGAGGTACGCGACTCCCGATGGAAGAGCTTCGTGCGCTGGTCGCTGGCTCTGCGGCTACGATGCGGATCTTGGTGGTCGATGCCTGTCGCTCTGGCTCGGTGACGCGCGTCAAAGGAATGCGCAGTGCGCCAGAGTTTGCGATTCGCATCGAGGATCGCGTCGAAGCGGAAGGCACCGCGATGATCTCTTCCAGCACAGCAGGAGAGTCCAGCCAAGAGTCCGATCGACTGCGCGCATCGTTCTTTTCGCATCACTTGGTGAATGCCCTGCGCGGCGCGGCTGATCGGAATGGCGACGGAAAAGTAACGCTTTCAGAAGCCTATGCCTACAGCTATGCGCAGACACTCCGTTCCAGTGGACAGACGCTTTCCCTTCAGCATCCAACCTATTCCTATGATGTCAAAGGAAGCGGCGATCTGGTCCTGACTACGCTCAGCGGAGCCGAGCAGAACATCGGTCGTCTGCGCTTGTCCCAAGCCGGAACGTACTTGGTGACAGAAGAAAAGGAAAGCGGTGCTGTCGTCGCAGAGCTGAGCACCACCCATGATCGCGGTGTGATTGCGCTGCCACGCGGAACGTACTTTATCCAGCGGCGCGGCAGTCATGAATATCGCGAGTATCTGGTCACACTCTTACCGGGCCAAGAGGTCGATCTGGATACACAGTCCTTTCGATCGGTACGCTACGATCAGCTGGTTCGCAAGCGGGGTGGTGCGCGTGTCTCTGTGCATGGTGTAAACCTCCTTGCGGGCGCACGCGGAGCACTCCTTATGGGAGAAGCCCCGACGGCGAATGCCGTGCTTGGCTATTCCGCCGATCTGCCTTGGCTGACTGTGGGAGCACGTCTTCGCGGCAGCACCGCAGCGCTTGTATCGATCGATGGCGGACTGTCCTCGCGTCATTATGAACTGGGACTTGCGCTGCTTCTTTCGCGCTATGTTGACCTTCCGTGGTTCTCGCTCGCATTTGGGGTGGCGATGGAAGGAACGTGGTATGCACAGCGCTTTGCTCCGACGCTGCGTACGGTCACTGACCGCAGCTCCTTTGGACTGGGATTTTCTGCGCTGTTTGCCATCGAGCGGCAGCTTGTATCGGGTCTGGGTCTGCGCCTAGAGCTGGGTCCAGTGGCAAGTCTGTTTCGCGGTGCCAACATCATGAGCGGTGAAGAGTCAGCAAGTACAACGCGATCTGTCTTCACGTGGTGGGTCGCAGGAGGCGGAGTATGGCGCTTCTAACGCACACACAAGGCACGCCAAAGACTGCTGCTGCATCGTCGCTGCTGGCTGCTTTCGGACTTCTCTGTTTCGGCTGTGGAGATGCGCTGGTGGATGCTCAGTTTCAAGGTCTGTCACTGTGGCAGGTGACAGGGAATACCGATACCAGAGCCGCGCAGATCGAAGGCGTTGATCACGTTCGGGTGGCGCTGTTTTGGAATCCGAAAGGAGAGCGAGGAACCCATCCTGCGGAGCTTGTTGAGCAGCGCTCTGCGTCGATGTCCACGCCGCTTGGAGCACCGTTTGTGCTGAACATGTATCAGCATCCGGGCGCGGAACACATTGCACGGACAGCCAGCGGACTGAGTCGTGGCTTTGGCATCGCGCGACTTTTGGCGTACCTCGACAAAGATCAAAATGGCTATTTTTCCGACGGAGATTCCTTCGTCGGAGTCCTTCCCAATCGGGTGTTTGCCTTCGTTCCTGCGGAGCTTCCGGCGTGGGCTTCTCCCACTTCTTTGGTGATGCCTGAAGGTCTGTATCCGCTGTCCTTGCCGCAGCGCTGCGACGTTGCGGTGACGATGGGAACCGATGTCGCAAACTGCGGAGTCAAGCTGGGGGCAAGCTGTAAGCAAGACAGTGGCTGCGGGACAAACGGAGTCTGTCTGCGCGAAACGGACGTTCCGTGGCCGACCGGATACTGTGTGGTGGCAGACACAGCGACGACAACCTGTCGTCCTGCGCGCTCTTCCTATTACGGTGTACCCAAGTACGGACTGTCTCCCATTGAGGTCAAAGGCTACTATCTACAGGTCTGTAATCAAGATGCAGACTGCGAAAAGCCCGGCATTCGGAACAGCGGACTGTATGTCTGTGATCTGGGACTGCGGGCCTGTGTTCCCAATGTGGGCGGTAAGCTTCCAGTGGGTGAGCTTCCGGCGCTGGAGCCGTTCTGCATCGACGGTTCCTAGTGGCAGCGTAGCGGCTTTTACTGACCTTGCAGACTCTGGGAAATCACTTCGTAAGCGGCGCGAAGCTGAGTTGGCAAGATGGTCAGTGACCGTGGCTTGTGAAGCTGACTGTGCGCAACTTGATAGCCAAGACGCTGAAGCTGACTGCGCGCTTCCAACTGGCTTAGTACACTTGGAAACAGCGCGGACTTGGTGCTGCGGAGTGCGCCAATCTCAAGCAGCGGCTGCCGTCGCCCAGCAAAGGCTCGCGTACGAACGGAAGACAGTCGTGCAGAAGGCGAAGAAAGAAGCAGCGCCAGCTCAGGATGCTGCACCAGCTGATCCCACAGATCGCTAAGTGCGCGCCGACTTTGCAGCGGACGATCGAGCGCAACCACCACTGCACCGCTTGACTCTGCCACGGCTGCCGCAAGCTGCCAGCGCGCAGGACAGTCAGACAGATGAAGGACTTTTACCGTCGCTAAACCTGTACCAATTTGTGCGGTGGTCAGTGCCTTGCAGACTTTGACAGCGTGCGCATTCTCTGTGCGGGTCAGCAGCAACACTTCCAAGTTGCAGCACGTTGGTGCCAGCTGCTGGGATGCTTCTGCTTGTTTGGGATTCGCGCCATCTTGGCTGAAAGGCTGCGTACAAAGCTGCTGTAGAAGCAGGGAATGAATCACTGCGCGAAGCTGGGAATCTGGCATGTCTCCGTCGAGAAGAACGGTCACTGTGTCCCACTTCGCGGGCTCCTTCATGCGCTGTTCATAGCGACGCAACAGCTCTGCACGGCTACGACAGTCCAGCGCGCGGATCAGGGTCGTCACGGTGTCTGCACGCAGCAGTCCTTGGTATCCGTCCATCAGCTTGGGAGTCTGTCCCGGACCAAGCGCAGCGACGACATCCCACTTCGTATGTGCGCTGGTTGGGAGCGTATCATCGCAGAGAAGGAATGCGGTCAGGACTCCGCTGGGAAGGGAAGGGGGAGGCGGCTGGAGACACTCAAAGCTGTGACCCAGCTGTAGATACACGACCTGATGAAGCTGACTTGGGACCGTGCGCTGTGACAGCTCGCGCCGCGTAAGGAGCGTGTGTCCAAGCTGGCAGAGCTGATCACAGAGTTCCTTGCGCAGCGTCGAGGAGCCTGTACTTTCGGAGCCTTCACAGATCCAAGAGAGGGGTGTTAGGCAGAGCTGCTGTCGGATTCCATCGAACACCAGCAGTCGCTCCCGCGCAGTGGAGATCCGTAGCTCTTTGGCGCGCGCGGTGAGTGAGTTGTCATGAAAGCGGTATTCATAGACTGGATTTGAAAAGTCTGCGTGATGCAGCGAAAGCAGCGTGTTACAGATCAGCCAGTAGTCGTAGTCTTCGACGGTAAATCGCTGACTGCTGTAGTCGCCAAGCAGGTGCGCAACGCGGCTGCGATATAGAAACGCAGCACCGACAAAGTTGCTTCCGGCATGCAGCAGCTCGGTCTTCATTGGAAGCTGTAGGTGTTCACTTCCGACTGGCTGCTGCCACGCTGAAAAGAAGTCGCTGCCGCGCAGTGGTTGTCCGTTCGCGTCGATCAGATCTTGGTCTGCGTAGATCAGATCCCAGTGCGGATGTCGCACAAGACAGTCCAGCATCTGACGCAGAAAGGACGGACGCAGCCGGTTGTCGGCGGAAGTCCAGGTCAGGAACTCTCCGCGTGCGAGCCGAAAGCCGCGTGACAGGGTCTTGGGAATCTTGCGATTTTCCTGATGAATGACGCGAATACGCGGATCGCGCGCTGCATAGGAATCGGCAAGCTGCGGTGTCTCATCTTGCGATCCATCGTTTAGGATGATGAGCTCCCAGTGTGGATGATCTTGCGCTAAGATCGAATCGATCGCGGAGGGTAATAGATCGGCTCCGTTATAGACCGGCAAGATGATCGAGACCAGGTTGGGAATCCCTGGACAGATCAGTCCAGACAGATCCATTCCAAAGCTCTGCTGTCGTCGCTGTCGATACTGGACAAAGCGTGTCGTCAGCCAGTGTGTCCGCAGCGTGTGCAGCGCCTTTTCTTTGAGCTTCGCAGCCTGTGAAAACAGAGCGCTCATGGTGAACTTGGCTCCTGTGCTTGCACACAAAATGCCGCTGCGGAGCGACCAAACACGTACGGCGTAGCGCACCGTAATGCAGCGGTTTCGCGATAGCTGACCTGCGCATTCCACAAGCGAAAGCGGGTTCCGTAGAAAGCGTGAAAGTCTACGTCCAGCTTGGTGTTGCGATAGTTGTGAAGCTCTGTACGGACATAGCGCTGCTCTTTGTCATGAAGGTACAGCGATGGGACCAGCACCAGCCCCAGATTCCCAAGCAGCGCGAAGAGCAGCGGCCACAGAAAGCGGCTTCGATGAATGCGCAGCAGCAGCAGGACGATCACCGGAATCAGCCAGAGCTGCGGAACATAGCGCGCCCACCACAGTGCAGGATTGATGAGACACGAGCCAAAGATCCCAAGCAAGACCACGCTTCCAATGAGCAGGGAATCGGGGACTCTGCGGCGCTTTTCTCGTCGAGAGCTTGGTAGCTTGGGATTCCGTAGCTGGGTCACAAATAGGGCGAGCAGTCCGATTCCTGATAGAAGCAGGACTGCGCCAAACCACGGACCAAAGCCACCGATGCGGACATCGGGAATGACAAACTCGTGAAGCTCTTGCTGGGTGATTGCAAACGGAATCTTCCAGCGCGGCCACTTCCGATCATTGCTGGACTCCGCAAAGACAGACTCTGTCAGCATGACCAAGCGAGGCTGTGCAGTGAATGCGGGTCCCAGCTGCTCTGCCATCAGATCAATCTTGTGCTTCCCTGCCAGTGGATGAAACGGATGACGACCCGCAGCAAGGTTTGTGACATAAGGCTGAAAGCCCAAAAAGAGCACACCAAAGACAATGCCCACCGTCTGGGTGATCAGCACCGCGCGGAGTCGTGATCGTAGTCGCAGCAGCACAAAAAGAATCAGACAGAATGCATAAATACCCGCATAGCCGATGCCGGTGAACTTGACCACACAGAGCATTCCCAGCGCAGCGATCATCGCAAGCAGATAGCGACCGCGCGGCTGCTTCACATACAAGACCGCCAGGCTGAGCAAGATGGTCAGCAGCGATCCGAGCACTCCGTCAACGTAGAACGAAGGAAGCTGACACAACACCACCGGACAGAGCGCAGCCAGCGTTGCGATAAGCCCACTCATGGCGCGCTTGAGCGAGAGTGCGCGACATGCAGCATAGCCGAGTAGCAGCGCCGCAATCATCAGGCTTGGGGACAGCAGCTTGGCGGACTCGATCTGCTTGCGAGACAGATAGATGAGCGCACCGATGATCCAGGTTCCTTTGGGATAGCTGTTGATCCACTGAATGTCTCTGTGCCACAGCGGCAGCGGCGCATCCCAGATCGGATTCCAGCCATGCGCGAGCTGAAACACCGCTTCCTGATGATAGGTCTGTCCGTCCCACGACAGATCGTAGACCTTGGAACACAGCGTACCAAGCGCCCACAGTCCCGCAAAGAGCGCGGCCAGATCAAACAGAGGCCTTCGGCTGAGCTTGCGCGCAACGAGCAGCAGCAGGACTGCGGAAAGGAAAATCGGCAGTCGATTGAGCCGCAGATGAAGCAGCAGAAACGTCTGTCCACACGCAGCGAGGGATGCAAAAAAGATCAGCAGCAGGAGTCCGAAGCGCTCTGCTCTGTCTGCGGTTTCGTTCTTCATGATCGATCGCGTTAGCGACGAGCGAGTCTCTTGTTGGTGCGTTCGTTGGGGGATTGAGCGGGCACGCCGGTCTTGGCTTCTTCTTTGCGGTCAGAGACGCAAAAGGAGTCGCGCAGGGAGCCGGTCTTGAAGACTTCGACAATGCGCTGCGAGGCACGACCATCGCCGTACGGACTCACCACCGTGCGTTGGGAATCGCCATCACGCAGCAGTGCGGATGCGCGTGCGACGATCAGATCTGCGTCGGTGCCAACCAACTCTGCTACGCCGGCATCGATTCCTTCAGGACGCTCGGTGGTCTCACGCAGCACCAGCACTCGCTTGCCAAGCGCGGGCGCTTCCTCTTGCACGCCGCCGGAATCGGTCAGGATCAGATCGGCTGCGGCCAGGACAGAGACAAAGCCAGGGTATTCGAGCGGCGCACACAGATAGATGCGAGGATGTGCAGCCAGATACTTTTGCGCGACTTCCTGGACGTTGGGATTGGGATGAACCGGATACAGGACATGCAGGTTGGGATGCTGATCGAGCAGCCGCAGAACGGCCTGACAGATGCGGATCAACCCGTCGCCAAAAGACTCGCGGCGATGTGCGGTGAGGAGCGCCAGCTTGCTTCCTGCGGGCAGGTTCATTGGCAGCGCGTGACCTTGCTTTCGCACGATGTCTGTGGCCAGTAGGAGTGCATCAATGCCGGTGTTTCCTGTCACAAAGATCGCGCTGTCTTTGTAGCCTTCTTTGCGCAGGTTCTCGGCGGCTCCATCGGTTGGCGCAAACAGATAGTCCGCAAAGACATCGACCAAGCGCCGATTGGCTTCTTCAGGAAACGGCTGCTGTAGATCAAAGGACCGCAGACCAGCTTCCACATGCGCGACCTTGATGCGCTGATAGAGCGCTGCCAGTCCGACGGTAAATGCTGTTGTGGTGTCTCCTTGTACGACGACCAGATCGGGGCGCGTTTCCGCAAGCAGCTTGTCCGCACGCTGAAGCACAGAGCAAGTCAGATCCGCAAGCGTTTGACGCGGCTGCATCACCTGCAAGTCCACATCAGGACGGACATCGAAAAAGGAAAGCATCTGCTGAAGCAGCTCGCGATGCTGCGAGGTAATACAGGTGGTCACGCGGAAGAACGGATCGCTGCGCAGGGCATGATACAGCGGCGCAACTTTGATCGCTTCGGGGCGTGTTCCGATGGCCAACAGGACGTGCATGATGGATTTCCTACGGTGGTTTAAGGGGCGGACGTAAGGCTACGGAAGGTCTTGGCATAGCGCGACAGAATCGCGGTGGGATGAAAGACCCGACGGGCATAGGCACTGATGGCGGTTCGCTCTGCGCGGAGTCGATCGCGCTCACGGAGAACACGCTGCATCGCCAAGACAAGCTGGGGATGATTGGGCTGCTCTGCTTGATGCGCGATGCGGACCAGATCATCTAGCTGAAGCTGCATGATGTCTCCACCGGGATTGGGAATCACCAGACCGCGCTCTGCGCTGACTCCGCACAGCTCTTCCGCGCTTCCGCACAGGCTGTGAATGAGCGGTGTTCCAGAGAGCAGCGCTTCGGTCGCGGCCAGGCTCCAGCCTTCAAAAAAGGAGTCCATCACCATGGCATCTGCGGCGGATAGCACCGTCGAGACATTGGGATGATAACCATCGAGCCGAATCCGATCGCGGCAAGGCAGACTGGCGACCAGCGACTCAAGTTGCTGAAAGTACGCCTGCTCTTCTTTGGGTGCGTTTCCCATACACAGCAGGAATGCGCTTGAATCGCGCGCTGCGACCTGCGCAAACGCATGAATGATACCCAGCTGATTTTTCTGTGAGCAGTAACGACCAAGGCACAGAAACACGGTCGCGTCGTCGGAAATTCCTAGTGCGGCGCGGGCCAAGCGCAGGTCGATCGGAGCGATTCGATCTGGATCGATGGCGTTACCAACCACCATCACGCGATCTGCGGACAGCTCAGGATTGTGCGCGTGATAGTAGCGCTTGACCAGGCTGCTGACCGCGAGTCCTTTTTCAAAGAAGCGACTGCGCTGGGCCTCGATTTGCCACTGCTCTTTGGACAGCCAGACATAGGTGTTGTGAATCGTCTCGACAATCGGTTTGCGCAAAATCGCGGCGGCTTGCAGCGCAGGCAGACTGGCATAGTGCGAGTTGATCACATCGGGATCGAGTTCTTGTAGCAGCGCGGTCAGCTTGTGAGGATTCCCATCCGCGATCCGTACGGAATGGCCTTCGCGTGATAGCTTGTCGGCGACAAAGCCTCCACGAGACAGACAAGCAACCGATGCAAAGATGCCGTGTGATGGAAGGTTGCGCACCAAGAACGCCACCACTTCTTCCAGTCCTCCGACATCCAAAGAGTCCACCAGCATCACGGTCTTGCGTGGCTCGCTGTGCGCGCTGATGATGCCCAAGACCGGCTGGGGTTCCGCATAGGGAGGCGGCGAAATTCCCGTCTGTGGCTGCGGCACTGCGTGGTCTTGCGCGAACGCATTTGCATGGGCGAGCAGACTGCCGAGACAGCGCTCTGGTTGCCACGACTCCAGATAGGAATTGAGGACTTCTGTCTGCATCATATTGCGGGTAAGCCGCTGCGCAAAGTCCAGTGACAGCGACGGATCTTCCCCCAGACAGAGCTGATAGGGGGCCACAATCTTGGGGGTTCCTTCGCACAGAATCAGTGGATGCTGGGTCGCAAACGCGTGCGCAAGCTGGCCCAGATATTCCCCCAAAGAGAGCGCCTGTTCACACGGTGGAATCAGCAGCCACTGAACCGATCCATAGACTTGATGCGGGGCTTCCAGCAGATACGGTGCAACGAACGCGGCGTTTGGCAGATCCTCTATGGCTGTGCGCTCTTGAGCGCTGGCTTCACTTACGAACAGGAAGAACGCCCACGGATTGGCGGCGATGATCTTGCGAAGCTGCGCAATCCCAGTTCCCAGACGGGCGAGCGGCAGCGCGATGGCAAAGACCGGACGATCGCGGTGCTGGGCTGGCAGTACGTGCGATGAAGGCTGAATGTCGCGTGCCTTCCACAATAGCGGCGATGGCGTGACTCCTTGCGGAAACAGGATCACGCGATCTGCGGAAGGGGGAAGTCCATCCTCTGCTTGCGCGGACTTTGGGGGCCGACAGATCAGCTCATAGGAATCGGCCAGGACGCGCGCTACGACCTGCCAGGAACTGGTCTGTGGTGGCTGCGCATCGCTTGCCAACAAAAGGATCCGCTTTTGGCTGGCGTCTCCTCGGGACATGATCGAAACAGGAAGGAGCTGGAGCGACTCTGTAAGCTGGCTGCGAACGCGCATGGACAGGCTCTGATCCAGCACCACATCCCAGCGCTTGCGACCAAACTGGACGCGCTGTGCTTCCAGATTCAGGAGCTGGTTCACGCGCGTAAAGTGCGCGTTTCGTTCTTGCGTCAGCAGATCGTGACTCATCGAGCGCTGATGGACGCGATAGAAGTACAGCGGATCGGCGTTTCCAATGTGAAGGAGTCGTCCGCAGCGACGGAGACGCAGCCAAAAGTCATAGTCTTCCGCACCGCGAAGGGAGTCCGCATAGACATGGCCCATGGACTCTGATGCGCTGCGCCGATACAGGAAGCAGGCATTGATGTAGTTGTCACGCTCTGCGGCAAGCGGAACATCGCTGCGATAGAGTCGAATCACTTCTGGGACCAGCGGATCGACGTTTTGCTCACGATACGACTTGTCTACAAGCGGATTCCCATTGTCATCGATCACCTGGACATCGGCATAGGTAAGGACCGCTTCGGGATGGCTCAGCAGGACTTCCGCCAAACGCAGAATCGCATGTGGATGCATCAGGTTGTCGGCAGAGGTCCAGGTGAGGAGCTCTCCCTTGGCAAGCTGAAATGCGTTGCTGAGCGCACGCGGGAGCTTCTGATTGACCTGACGGAACAGACGAACGGAAGGCAGATCCAGCAGCTCTCCCAGCGTCGCGATCACATCTTCTTTGGATCCATCATCGACAATGATTAGCTCCAGGTTGGGATAGCTCTGGGACAGGACGCTAAGGACAGAGGAGCGGAGCAGATCTGTCTGGTTGTAGACCGGCAGGATCACGCTGACCAGTGGCAGTCCTTGATGACGGACAAGGGATGGATCGCGCAGCAGATCCACATGCAGCGGCTGCGATGCAGTGTCCGTTTCGGCGCGTCCGTTTGCGCGGCTGCGCAGGGCGGAGTGATCAGCGGAGTGATCAGGGGTCGGCGTTAGATTGCTTGTTCTCGTTGCTTCACCTCGCGCGCCCACAGACGAAGCGAGCTTGTCCTTTAGGAAGGCTGGTACCAAACGATGAACCGGGGCTGTGGATCCAAGCGGTGCGACATGCTCTGTGACGTACTCTGCGACCCATTCCGTAACGGCCAGGCTGGCGGAGGTGAGCTTGCTGGCGGCAAGCTGCACCGGACTTTGACCTTGGGACAGGCTCTGTACGTAGCTCTGGGCTGCGCGTAGTGTTCCGACGGATCCACGCTCTCGTACCTGCTGAAGTCCAGACAGCAGCGCGCGACTGTGGGGAACTCGCTCAATCGGCTCTGTGATGGATCGACCGATCTTCCAAGTCATCGAATCCAGCAGGCGCTGATTGGACTGCCAGAGCTGATCTGCGGTCTGTTCCAGCTGTGCGCAGCGCTGCTCTGCACTTCGCTGCTGCTGCTCCAACTGAAGCTGATGTTGCTGCTCGCGAAGTGATCCGGTGATGGAATAGGCACTCGCCAGCCAGGCTCCGCACAGCGGCTCGGTAGACAGTCCTTTGGTGAGCTGCGGAATCGCTTCTGCGTACTGCTGCGACTGATACAGCAGCGCGCCTTGCAGTGCAGACCACAGCGGAGCCGGGAGCAGTCCTTCCGCGCGATCGAGGAGCTTGGCCAGCGAAGGAAGCTGTAGAAACGATGCATAGAACCAGCCAAGCTCTGCGCCATAACGGAGCAGTTCTTCATCGCTAGAAGGTGTCGCTTGCGCGGACAGGAGTGCTCCGATGCGGCGATCTTGATCCGTGAGTCCGCCAGCGCGCACAACGCCAATGATGCTGGTCCAAGACTGTCCCACATCGAAGCTTAGGAGCAGCGGCTCACAGCCGAAGATCTCACGCAGGGCTCGATCCAAAAAGATGCGCGTAAGATATGTAATATGCTCAAAAGAGCTGTTGAGGCAGATCCAGTCCTTGCCGTGTTCCTGTGCGCGGGGTGATCCACCGTCGGGCGTAGCAAACAGAAAGACACCACCCGGACGCAGCGTGGCTTTGACCTTTTCAAAGGTCTTTTTGAGCGCAACAACGTGCTCGATGAAGTCCCAACCCGTGATGATGTCGCACTTTTTGGGGCGCGACTGCTCAAATGCAGAGACCAGGACAGGGAATCCTAGGGCGCGTACGGACTCTGCTGCGGACTCGCTGATTTCGACGCCAGCGCAGTCAAAGCCAGCGGCTCCAGCCATCTTCAGGAAGTGTCCGGTTGCACAGCCTACATCGAGGAGGCTCTTGCGTGCTTCCGCTGGATTTGATCCAAACAGTTTTGCGAGCGCAAGCTGCCAGCGAAACGCAATCGGGGCCAGCTCATCATAGCTGTGATAGCCATTTCCAGCGTCGGCGCTGGTCTTGTGAAAGTAGTCCGCTCCGTAGAGCGCAGCGAGATCTTCAGGAATGTCAGAAATGAATAGGAGTTCGCAGTCCTCACAACGGACAATGGATCTGCCATCGGCGCGCTGATAGGCCGACTGAAGACGAGCAGATCCACAATAAATGCAAGTATGCGTAATCATGCGGTTCGTATAGCGTAGTCACACGACGGCTGTCAACGGGCCGGACCGACTGGGAACGCAAGGTCTGTGGGGCTTGCAGTGGTCTGTTCCGGCTTAGGAACAAGGGAGCGCGAAAGGATGCTTCCTTTTGTGCGTGAATCGGAGAGATGGGAATCGGAGAGATGGGAATCGGAGGGGGAAGATCACTCCGCCTTGCGGAAGGTGCCGACAAATGCGTCGATTTCGCGCCACTTGGCAGCCAAAAAGGCTCTCTGCTCGACGGGATCGGTTGGAAGCTGTGCAAAAGGAATATGCTCTGTGATGATGCGAACGGTCTGACCGAACAGATCTCCGCGCAGAAGCTCAGCCAGAGATCCGGCTGCATCTAGACCAACATGTCCAATCAGCAGAAGGTCGGCAGAAGGATTGGTACGGAGCAGCTCAAGTGGACCGCGCTGAAGGGGCGGAAGGGTGTGGGTCAGAGACGCGGCCAGCGCATAGGAATCGGGCGGACCGTGCTTCTGTAGTCGTTCCAAGATGCGTGCGCGCTTGGTTGGTGAAAAGCGCGTTCCTTCGGGATAGATGACCAAGGCATCGCGCTGCGACAGATCGGCTGCGAGATCGAGTACGCCGCGCAGATCTTCTTCTGTTTCCTTTCCTCCGCGTGCGACGAAGTAGTTGCGCAGTCGCAGTCCTACAATGTCCAGACAGGGGTCCAACAGTAGCTCTCGCTTGAGGACATAACGGAGCCGATAGCCAAGCGGCGCAAGCAAGAGGACAGGAAGGACCGTATCCGCAGTGCTACAGTGACGAATGAACACAAGGAGCGGTGGTGCGTTAGGCCCCGTCGGTGGCAGCGTTCCTTCGCTGTGTGTGCGGAGGGAAAACAGGTGCTCTCCCATGCGATACAGTCCGGTCGTAAACAGTGTCTGGGCGGTGCGATTGGCGTGCTCGAACCAGTCGCGATTTCGATAGAAGAGCTGAATCACCCACAAAAGCGTGATGCCGCAGATGGCCACGGACTCGAACAGCAGGAATCCGACAAGGAACAGCAGACCGCGCGTGAAGACCAGGCGGCGTCGAAGCAGATCGACAAGTCCCAAGAACACAAGAAGCAGCGGCAGCAGCGCGACGGACAAAAGGGTGGCCACAAAGACGATCGGAATGGTCACAAGTCGTCGTCGCAGGCGACGCAGCAGGCTCTCTTTGCTGGGGACCGTTGGACGCGGTGTAAGCGGCGGTGAACCAGAGGCGGTGCGCATCGGTCATATGATGCGAGAAATCACAGAGCAAAGGCAGTGTAAGTCGCGCGCTCGTGTGCCGTTTCCGTTGCCGTTTCTGGGCGCTCCATGGTACTAGCCGAAGGGACATGGACGACGGCGTGCTGATTGTGGGCGGAGGGCTTACGGGACTCTCGACGGCGCTGCACCTACCTGCTTCTGCATCGTGGCAGCTCTTTGAAAAGGACGCGCGGCCCGGCGGTCATGCGCGTACCGAGTGCCGCGACGGCTTCTACTTTGACAAGACCGGTCACTGGCTGCACCTGCGCGATCCGGGCATCATGTCGCTGGTCGGAGAGCTGTTTCCCGGCGATCGCTCGTCGCATGAGCTGACGAAAGTGGATCGCAAAGCGCGCATTTATTCAAGTGGCGTGCTGACGCGCTATCCGTTTCAGGCGAACCTGTTCGGGCTTCCTCCGTCGGTGATTAGTGAGTGTTTGCTCGGGTTTATTGAAGCCCAACAAGACGCTCGCTCGACGGAGCCCGCGCAGAACTTTGCGGACTTTTGCGACAAGCGCTTTGGCAAAGGAATCTCACGGCACTTCATGCTGCCGTATAACCGCAAGCTGTGGGGCGTCGATCCGTCGGAGATTACCGCCGCTTGGTGCTCTCGGTTTGTGCCGATTCCGAAGCTGGCTGATGTGGTGAAGGGCGCAGTCGGTGATACGCCGCCGGAGCTTGGCTATAACGCGCACTTTTTGTATCCGCGCGAAGGCGGCATCGAGACGCTGGTTCATCGCATCGTCGAAAAGCTACCGAAAGAGCGACTGCACAAAGGCGCGGAGCTACAGCAAGTCGAGCTTCAGACGAAGACTGCGGTGATCGGTGGGGATCGGCATCGGTATTCCGCGATGGTGGCGACGCTGCCGCTGCCAGAGCTGTGCCGACGCATCATCGACTTGCCAAGTCACCTTGTGCCGTTTGTCGATGCGCTGCGCTGTACGCCGGTGCGCTACTTGAACGTGGCGACGAAGGTTCCACCGCGCTCGGACTATCACTGGCTGTACGTTCCCGAGGAAAAGTATCCGTTTTATCGCGTCGGTGTGTACTCGAATGCTGTGCCGTCGATGGCGCCACCGGGCTGCGGATCGTTCTACGTCGAGCTGTCGGAGCGTGGATCGATTGACGTAGCGAAGCTGGTGCCCGATGTGCTGGATGCTCTCGTCGCTGCGGGCGTTCTTCACAGCAAAGAAGACCTGCTGTTTGCCGACCTGCGCGAAATTGAGTACGCCTACGTGGTCTTCGACGACAACTATTATCCAGCGCTCGCGGCGCTGATGCCGTTTTTGGAACAGCACGGCATCTATCCACGCGGTCGCTACGGAAGCTGGACCTACAACTCGATGGAGGACTGTCTGATGCTCGGTCGCGATGTCGCCGCGCAGCTTACGAGCCCGTCGGGAATGCTGAAGAAGAAGTAAGATGTCGAGCTTAGATACACCCACCGTCTCGATCGTGATTCCCGTCTACAACGAAGAGGGAATCTTGCACGCTGCCGTTATCGATTTGATCGAGCGCTTACAGACGGCACAGGCCCACAGAAAAGAGCTGGCCAGCTACGAGATCCTGCTCAGCGAAAATGGCTCGTCGGACCGTACGGTGCAGATCGGACAAGAGCTGGCGGCGCGCTATCCGCAGGTGCGCATTGACTCGCTGGGACGGCCAAACTATGGCGCAGCGATGAAGGCGGGCATCGAGCGAGCGCGCGGAACCTACGTGATGTGCGACGAGATCGATCTGTGCGATGTCGATTTCTATGAGCGTGCGCTTGCGCTGCTGGCAAGCGATCGCGCCGACATGGTGGTGGGCTCGAAGGCGATGAGTGGCGCGCATGACAAGCGTCCGCTGTTGCGACGGGTGGCGACGCAGACGATCAACGGTATGCTGCGGGTGCTGCTCGATTTCCGAGGAACCGATACCCACGGACTGAAGGCGTTCCGACGGGAAAGACTGCTGGATACGGTGTCGCACTGCGTGGTCGATAAAGACCTGTTTGCGTCGGAGTTTGTGATCAGAGCGCAGCGTGAAGGCAAGCGCGTCGAGGAGATTCCGGTTCACATCGTCGAAAAGCGGCCTCCGTCGATCAACCTGTTTAAGCGCGTTCCCAACGTGCTAAAGAACCTCGCTCGGTTGACCTACGTCATCCGCATCCAAAATCCACACCAACCGACCAATCGGTCTTGACGTATCGAGCCACACGCGCTTGCGACGGAAAAAGAGCTGACGATGAAGACGCTATCAAGCTATTTGAAGGGTGCCTGGGTCTGTGGGCAGGGCAAAGGTGCGACGCTGCATAACGCGACCACCGAGGAGCCGATTGCCGAAGCGAGCACCGAAGGACTGGACATGGCGGGAGCGCTCGACTGGGCGCGTACCGTCGGGGGTCCGGCGCTGCGCAAGCTAAGCTTTGCCGAGCGTGGCGCGATCTGTAAGAAGCTGGCGGATGCGATTGTGGCGCACCGCGACGAGCTGCTCCTTCTGGGCATGGCGAACGCGGGCAACACGCGCTCGGATGCCAAGTTTGATGTCGATGGTGCGTCGGCGACGTTTGCGTACTACGCGGAGCTGTGTAAGTCGCTCGGAGATGCGCACTATCTCGTCGATGGAGAGCCGATTCCGCTCGGTCGCTCGTCGCGTCTGTCGGGTCAGCATGTGCTGGTTTCGCGCGTCGGTGTTGCCGTTCACATCAATGCATTTAACTTTCCTGCGTGGGGACTTGCTGAAAAAGCAGCGACGGCGATTGCGGCGGGAATGCCGTTTGTTGCCAAGCCTGCGACCTCGACCGCACTGCTCGCGCAGCGAATGTTCGAGGTGATGCTACAGAGCGGTGCGCTTCCCGATGGCTCGGCGCAGCTTATCTGCGGCAGCGTCGGCGATCTGTTCGATCACCTGGGCGCGCAGGATGTCGTCGCGTTTACGGGATCGTCGGACACTGCGGCCAAGCTGCGTGGTCATCGGCGGGTGCTGGAAAAAGGCATTCCCGTCAACGTGGAAGCGGACAGCCTGAACGTCGCGATTGCTGGACCGGATCTAGAGCCCGGGGCTCCGACGTACGATCTGTTCCTAAGCTGCGTGGTCAAAGAGCTGACGCAGAAGGCGGGTCAAAAGTGTACGGCGATCCGTCGCATCTTCGTCAAAGCAGAGCAGGTTGATACGGTGGTCGCGGATCTGACCGATCGACTGAGCCAGCACAAAGTGGGCGCGCCGACGCTGGATGAAGTGACGATTGGTCCGCTGTCCACGGCGCAGCAGAAGGCCGATGCGCTTGCTGGGATTGCCAAGCTGGCGCAGGAAGCGAAGATTGTCTTTGGGGGACCGGACAAGCTGACGCTGCACGGAGCCGATGCAAGCAAGGGCTACTTCGTGATGCCGACGCTGCTCTGCGCGACGGACGGAGATGCGCTGAAGGCGGTTCACTCACATGAAGTGTTCGGTCCTGTGGCAACGGTGATTCCGTATCGTGATGGTGCGCACGTCATCGCGCTGGCCGGTCGCGGGGAAGGGGGTCTGGTTGCCAGCGTCTACAGCGACGACAAACAGTTCCTTCAGGAGATGGCGCTTGGGCTGGCTCCTTTCCATGGTCGAGTCTGTCTGGGCAGCGAAAAAGTCGCCGGTGCGTTCATTCCTCCCGGTACGGTGATGCCGCATCTTCTGCACGGTGGGCCCGGTCGCGCGGGTGGCGGAACTGAGCTGGGCGGAACGCGCGGCATGCTTCTGTATATGCAGAGAACGGCGCTGCAAGGCTTTGGTCCGTATCTGGAAGGCTTGGCCAGCGTCGGCAAAAAGCTCTAGTACACCTTGACGCGGTCCTTCCTTGCCGCGTCTGTCTGTACGTTTCCTCTCGATTCCTTATCGTCACGTACACCATCGCTTGCTGCTGCGTCCTTCGCTGGGCGTACGCTCTCTGCTTCCTGTGGGAAACCCAGTTGGGAGTCATTGTCGTGCGCACTGATCTCGCACACATGAGCCCGTGCTGCGGCATCTAAGATCGCGTGCAAAGGAGTCTCTGCTTGTGCGCTGTTCTCGTCTGAAAATGGTGCGTTTTCCGTATCATCACGGATGTGAATTGACCCAGCGGAGGGTGACCGCTACGCTTTCGTCGGCTCTGGTTGACTGCGTATTGTTTTGTGCGGATCACAGGCTGTGTGGATCTGCATCGAAAGATGTCAGTTGGTAGAGCGCTCCGTCGGGGGAACTATGTGAAGGGGGTCGTGTCGATGAAGTCTCTGCTGCGCAACAATGTGCGAGAGTACGGCAAAGGAAGCACTCCGATGCTGTTTGCTCATGGCTTTGGCTGTGATCAAGGAATGTGGCGTTATGTAGCGCCAGCGTTTGAACAAGATCATCGCGTGATTCTGTTTGATCACGTTGGTGCGGGTGCATCTGACACCTCTTGTTACAGTCGCGAAAAGTACGGAACGCTGTCTGGATACGCAGATGACATCGTTGAGATCTGTACGGATCTGGGACTGCGTAAGGTGGTGTTTGTCGGACACTCTGTTAGCTCGATGATCGGTGTGCTCGCTGCGATCAAAGCGCCGCACATCTTCGAGCGACTGATCTTGGTTGCTCCTTCGCCGCGTTACATTCACGACGACGGCTATCAGAGCGCGTTCACCCAGAAGGACATTGAAGGTCTGTTGGAGCTGATGGACGCCAACTTCATGGCCTGGTCGAGCATCGTGACACCGACGATCATGGGCAATCCCGATCGTCCCGAGCTGAGCACGGAGCTAAACGGAAGCTTTTGTCGTACCGATCACTCGATCGCGAGTCACTTTGCGCGCGTGACGTTTCTGTCTGACAACCGCAGCGACCTTCCCAAGCTGATGTGTCCATCGCTGATCTTGCAGTGTCAGCAAGATGCGATTGCGCCAGATACCGTCGGTGAATATCTGCATCAGCAGCTTGGACAGAGCGAGCTTGTGCGGATGAAAGCCACGGGTCACTGTCCCAACTTGAGCGCACCCGAAGAGACGATTGCCATCATCCGTAGCTACTTGCACAAACAAAGCAGAGCATGAGTACCTTGCCGCAATCTTCGCTGGCGCTGATGGATGAGCTGTATGAAGACAGCCCCTGTGGACTGCTGTTTCTCAACGGAAATGGACAACTTGTTCATGTCAATCGGACGCTCCTAAGCTGGACTGGATACAGCGAAGCAGAGCTACGAAAGAGCAGTCCCTATTCGCTCCTTCTCACGGTTCCGGGTGCGCTGCTGTTTCAGACTCATTGCATTCCGCTGCTGCGTCTGCGTGGCTTCATCAGTGAGATCTCACTGGATCTGCGCTGCAAAGATGGCAGGCAGATGCCGGTGCTGCTGGCTGCAAATGTGAAGAAGGATGAGACGGGAACAGAGTCCTTGGTGCGGGTTCTGATTGTCAGTGCTCCCAATCGTCGTGAGTATGAGAGAGAGCTTCTGCGTGCGCGTACGCAAGCGGAAGATGCAGCGAGCAAGCTGCGACAGATGAGCGATGACGCGCAGCGCAAAGTAGCGGAACAAGAAGTGCTGCTTCGGTCGGTGGCACGGATGACCAGCGGAGATCTAGATACACCTGTAGAGATGGACTCCCAAAGCTCTCTGTTTCCGCTGGCAAGTACGCTCGATCGGATGCGAAAAGACATCTTGGATCAGATCTGCAAGCTCAAAGATCACGCTGCGGAAGTTCAGCAGCTCAACAAAGAGTTACGTCGTCAGATCGAGCAGCGCTCACGTCTTCTGGTTGCTTCGATGGAGTCCGGTCTGGCCAGCGGAATGGATGCCGAGAAGGAAGAATACTCGACGGAGCTTCAGCCAATTTTGGCGCGCGGAACCATGCTGGCAGAGCGCTATGTGATTGGTGACATCCTGGGTCAAGGCGGGATGGGAACCGTGTATGAAGTGACTCGCGCGGCGGACGGTAGACAATATGCTGCGAAGGTTCTGGGTGACAAGCCAAGCTATCGCGCGATGGCTCGCTTTGCGCGAGAAGCCCAGCTCTTGGCGCGTATCAATCATCCCAACTTGATCGACATCATCGATGTAGACATCACCGAAGATCGCGTTGCGTACATCATCATGGAATTGGTCCGAGGCAAGAGCTTGGCCGAGCTTAGACATCGCTACGGCGAGCGCGACTTCATGCTGTGGATTCTGCTGCAAACCGCAGAAGCTCTGACGGCAGTTCATTCCGCAGGTGCGGTCCACAGAGACTTAAAACCGGGCAACATCTTGGTGGCGAATCGGGATGATGGAACGGTGATGGTGAAGCTGGCGGACTTCGGAATCTCGCGGCTGCTCGATACGGTTGCAGATACCCCGAGTACGTCTGCGCAGGCGGCGCGTGAGATCGCTTCGCTGGCCGCGCAGATGGACGAAGTGAATCGAACGCGCGGTGTGCTGGGTCAGGCAAGTACCTGGGTTGGACAGCTACAGAGAGCGGTGACAGAGGCGCATGCCCACAAATCGCTGCCGCCACCAAAGACCGTGGAGCCTCCGATGGTGCTCATCACTCCGCGTGAGCTTGCGTCTACCGCTGATGGTGACTCTTCGCGATCGAGAGGTCGTCGCCGTCGTCTGTCCGAAGAGCTAACCCAAGCAGGCGCGATTTTGGGAACGCCGCTCTATATGGCTCCTGAGCTGCGCAGTGGAGCGCATCAGGCGCTTCCTGCTTCCGATGTGTTTGGCTTTGGAATGGTTGCGTATGAAGCCTTGACGGGCACCCTTCCGTTTGAGCAGCCACCGCTTTTGTGGGCAGACTTGGGAATCACGTCACCAACGGTGATTCCGCTGCAAAAGCGCTGTATGGGACTGCATCCGCTGCTGGCTCAGTCCCTGGATGCGTGTCTGTCGATCGATCCTCGGCAACGTCCTACCGCTGCGGAGCTGGTTCAGGTGTTGGCTGGGAGCTTGGCTCCGGCTGCGCGCTCTGTCTTGGCTCAGCACGGATGATCGTGTGCGACACCGCTGAATGACGAGATGTTAAGCGCGATGGATGCGTAGCATGCTCTCTTCGGCGGGAACTCCGACGCGGAGCGGGAATCCGTAGTGTCCGTTGCCGCGATGAACATACATTCGGTCACGACCGCGCGCCCAAAAGCCATGATCAGGAATCGTGATTCCGAACATCCGTAGGAACGTCCAGGGGATTCCCATGCTGAGCAGTCCGACCTGACCGCCGTGCGTGTGTCCTGACAGAACCAGATCGGCTTCTCCTTCGGGCAGATGCTTGAATGCACCGGGATCATGCAGCATCACCAGCCGCAAGGTGTTTGCAATGCGCGGATGCTGCTGACAGACGCTCTGCATGCGCTCTCTGCGCTGTTGCCACGCGAAGTCCATCCCGATGATGTGAACGCGTCCTGCTTCGGTATCGACGATCTCTGCTTCATCCACGAGCAGGCGAATTCCGTTCGCAGTCAGCGCACTACGGACCACTTCCGGGGCTTCATGATCATGGTTTCCGTGACAGGCAAAGACGCGACCTGGGAGCGCAGAAAGCGGAGCCAATGCTTCACGCAGCAGCGACGGATCACTCTGCGATTCCATGGTCAGAAAGTCGCCGGTTAAGCACACCAGATCTGGCTTTTGGCGCACGGCATCTTCTGCAATCCGACGTAGTCGCGCCACCGACATAAACGGACCCAGGTGCGGATCGGTGATCTGCACGATCTGAAATGGTCGATCGACACGCGCTCTGCCACGCGGATGCGGAAGCGGCTTTTCAGTGTTGCGCGCTGTGTCTCCGACCACCAGATCCACTTCTTCTTTCTGTGCGATGTGTGACTGCAAAAATCCAATCGCTGCGAGCGCGTACGGGATCACAATTCCCCACGGTGTAAACCCAGCAGCTTTGATGAGCGCCCACGGCATCGCCAAGAGCGTTCCGGCCCAAAAAAACGATCCCGGCCAGTTGATCAGCAGACGGTAGGGCAGGGATCGCATCCGGGGTCGCAAGAGCAACAGGAAGTTTAGGTAGACCGCGACGTGCAGCGCGACAAACAGTCCCCACACCGGCTGGAACATGTCCGCGATCTCAACCGCGATAAGAGAGTGTAGGCCGACGATGATTCCGGCGAACATAGCAAACGGACGGCCTCTGACCAGTGCAGCCAAAAAGACCGTGGAAAGCCATGCGCCAAGCGTTAGGTATGCAAACCAAGAGGGCATTTACGATAGGATGCCGCATTCTGATGGGACTGTGTACAGCTTGATTCTATCTGACAGTCCTTTGCATTTGGGACCGCCTCGTAGTCGGGAAGACTGACGGAAAAGTACAAGATTTCCGTGTAGTTAATGACGGTCCTTTGCATCTTCGGCATCGATGCGTTCGATCAGATACAGACAGCCAACGGACTGTGCAAGCTGCTTGGCTTGTGCCAGCGCTTCGGTTCGTGCGCGCGAGCTGGGTGCAAACAGCTTCGCCAGCTCTAGGTGGGCTGCGGCTTCGGACAGCGGAATCTGGAGCTGCTGCGCAGTACGGATCGATCTGCGGAGCAGTCGCTTGGCGGACTGCGGATGTCCACTTATGCGAAGCAGCATTCCGCTCGCGCGCAGCTGGAGCGGATGAGCAATCGGAGCCATCTTGCACATCAGCTGTAGCATCTGCAAAACCAGCTCGATCTGATCGATCAGCTTGCACGCGCTGGGAGTGGTCTGATCGGGCTCTCTTTCTAGCAGTTGCAGCAGCGTATCAAGCAGCAGAGAGCAGCCCGTCCACATCTGAAAGAACAGCGGTCGGCGTTGCAAGATCTCGACACTCTCTTCGGCCAGTTGGAGTGCTTGCTTGGTCTGTCCTTGCGAAAGGAATAGCGCAGACAGCAGGGCTTTGGGATTGGCTGCATCGTTGCCACGCTCTGTCTCAAAGCAGGATACCGCGCTGTGAGCCAGCTCAATGGCTTGAACAGACTGTCCTGTCCAGTAGCGTGCAAGGGCCAGCAGAGACAGCGCCCAGCCGCGATTCCTGTGCGCGTTTCGAGTCGCAGCAGTGTGACAGACTTGTTCAAGATGGATGGCTGCTGAATCAAGCTGTCCACGAATCATTTCCTTTCCGGCCAGCAGCATCACCATCGCTTCGTGTCCAAGCAGATCTCCGCTGCGCTCTGCCGCTTCGATTCCTCTGCGCGCACTGGCATCCACTTCGGCCCACTGTCCGCGCGACTGATACAGCGCGCACTCATACGCTGCGACCGCGACCTGACTGTGGGTGTCACTGCGAGCGATCGCATCTTCAACCGCATCACGAAAGTAGCGCTGCGGTAGCAAGGGAATCTTCATCATTGCAGTGACATAGCCGAGCGTTGCATACGGAATCGCACGCGGACCACTGTGTCCAGCGCGATTGGCCAAGTTGGCAGCGAGCAGCGTCGATACCAGAGAAGGAATCGGCTTCCTACTGTCCGCGAAATGACAGGTGGATAGACGCAGTGCAGCTTGCGCAACCGTGAGGGATCGCTCATCACTTGGTCGCGTCAGATCGGGTTTGCGCATCAGCCAGTAGAACTGCTCAAGGGTCTGAAGCAGCAGGCTCAGTACAAGCTGAAAGCGACTCTTGGGAATCGAGACATGATGCAAGGTCAGCGCGTGCTCTGCGTGTTCTGCGCTGTGTTCAATGTCTCCCATGCCAAACAGCGCATCGGCATACACACGATGTAGCTCGGCGCGATCTTCGGTGCTTAGGACACAGCCTGGCTCGTCGGCAAAGCGCAGCGCTTGCGCAAGAAGAGGAGTCGCTGCTTGGTGCGCGCCAATTCGGAGCAGAGGCAGTGCAGCACGCTGTAGATACATCCGTGCTTTGTCTGGTTCGTTGGCGCTGGTGTAATGCTGAGCGAGTCCCAAGAAGTGATCGCTCTGTAAGGCTTCCATCGCTTGGGCTGCTGCCAGATGAAGCTGTCGCTTTTCTTGTGCAGACAGAGACTGATACGCCGCTTCATGCAGCTTGTCATGAACGAAGCGATAGCGACCCCCACCGGCTGGATCAAGGAGCTGCTGTCGGAGCAGATCGTTGAGCGCATCGGCACCATCGGATTCCGACAGACCACAGATCGAAAACAGAAGCTCACCATCGAACTCTCTGCCCAGCACAGATGCGGTCATCACCACCGTGCGCAGCGTTCCTTCAAGCTGATTGATCCGGCGTGAAATCAGCGCTTGCAGCGTGATTGGAAGTCCCAGCTCGCGCAGCTTGGTCTGCCATGACGTAGACGTTGGCTTTGCGAGCATCCAGCCCTGCTGTCCATCCCGTCGCAAGATCTGTTCACTGACCGCAGTCTGAAGATACTCTGTGATGAAGTACGGATTCCCTGCGGACACTTCTTGCAGAACGCTCACCAGCTCGATCGGTGCTTGTCGTACTGCCAGCATGTCGGCGATCATCTGTCCGACCGCGTGCTCATCCAGTCTGCGCATCGCGAGTCGCATGATGCTGGATCGCTGCATCAGCTCGCGCAGGGCTGTGGTCATCTCTTCACTTCGGAAGGTTCCACAGATCAGGATGGGCGCACCAGGGATCGCTGTATTGTCGAGATGAACCAGAAACTCCATCGTCAGTGGATCGGCCCACTGCAAGTCATCCAGAAGGAGCAGCAGCGGTCGCTCTTTCGCCAGCGTGGTCATGCAGTCCGACAGCGCGCTCAGCACACGATGTTTGGCTGCATCAATCGGCAAGGGAGCCGCTTTCGGGAGTCTGTCTGCACCAGGGAGCGTGCTCAGCGCGGGCTCAATCGCAGACAAGACATGCAAGTGTGATCCGAGCAGTCGTTCCGTACAGGCAGCACCATCTTGACGACAGCGATCAGCAATCGACTGAAGCAAGGGACGCAGCGGCTTGAGCGGTCCGATGTGAATCACCGGGTTTCCGTTGTCTGCTGCATGCTGCGGAGGACACTCTCCGGTTGCGACAAACACGCCGATGTGACTTGCGTTCCGTAGTAGCTCGCTGAGCAGTCGGGTCTTGCCACTGCCACTCTCTCCTTCGATAAGGAGGAGCTTTCCTTCGCCTGCAAGGAGCTTGTGAAGCTGCTGATTCAAGCTGACGAGCAGATCGTCGCGTCCCACAAATCCCGAGCGATACAGATAGTCCCGGCTGCGCGTGGGCTCGATGTCTAGCTGCGGTGCATCCACAAACAGAGACGAAGTCAGTGCCTGCGTGATGTCTTTTGCGTGCCCGATGCGATCTTTTCGATCCGGCGCGAGCATCCGCAAGATCAGCTCATCGAGTCCTTTGGAAAGCCACGGGGCCAGTACAGAGGGCGGACGAACCTGCGTCTCTCTCTGTTTCAGTCGCTCGCTGAGCGTCGCTGGATAGGGAAGGACTCCTGTGAGGCTTTCATACAGCATGCAGCCGAGCGCAAAGATATCGGCCCGCGCATCTACTGGCTCTCCCTGAATCTGTTCCGGTGCCATGTAGGCGACCGTTCCAGCCATCAGCGGCGCCACTTGCAGCGCTTCTCTGCGATCAGGACGGCTGTAGGAAAGCACCAGTCCAAAGTCCACCAGAACTGCACGCTCTCGTCCCGGCCAAAACACGTTGGATGGCTTGATGTCTCGGTGAACGACTCCTTCTCCGTGGATGTAGGCGAGGGCGTCACACAGAGACAGCGTACGGGTCAGTAGCTCTTGCAGAGCGGGCTTTGGCAGCGGCTGTTGCGACGGTCTGTTCGCTGGGTGATGACGTTCGTTGAACTGTTCCCAGGTTCCGCAGTCAAACAGCTCCATCGTGTACCACGGTAGGTTGTGGAACACCCCTTCATCGCGAAGCTGGACGACACCGGGATGCGACAAGCGCCGCAGCCGCTGAATTTCGCGGCGAATGCTCGATAGGAGGTGCGGATTGGGGGCCTTGACCGTCTTGAGCGCGTACAGCTTTCCGCTCTGAATGTGTCGTGCGCGAAAGACGACGCCCATGCCTCCTCGACCGAGCTGATCGAGGACTTCATAGGGACCGACCCGAGCCCCAGGTACGATGGCGAAGGCATCCACAGCGAATGTCCGTCTCGTATCGTTTCATCAAAGTGCGAGCGCGGTCAATACTACGTACGCATCAGTCCTCGTCGCGGAGACTCTGCGGCATAGCTGTCTTTGGTGAGCGGCACCTGAAGCTCTGCCAGGACCGCCCGATGCTGACGCGGAGGCGTCCGAATCAAGCGATGCTCGATGGGAAACAGCTTGGCAAACGAATCCAGGGAATGCACGCGCTCTAGGTAGTACACGGTCTTGGGCCAGCGCGTTGCATCCAAGGTAATCCGCGAGAGCATGACGTTGCGAAACATCGCACCCAAGGACACATCGGCGATCGAGACAGTGCCGAATATGAAGCCTGAAGAAGGCATCTTTTGTTCCAAGTAGTCCATGATGCTCGGCAGCTCTTGTTCGCGCGCACGCTCGACGACATCGGAATTGGCGGGCTCTTCCCAAACCGCTGGACCAATCGCCACTTGGTTGAAGATGCGCCAGATGAAGACTTCTGCCATGCGCGTATCGGAATACTCTTCCAACCAGCGCGCTTCGGCTCGCTTCACGATGTCTTGCGGATACAGCGCTGGCGTCGGATGACGATCTTCTAGGTACTGACAGATCACAGAGGAATCGCTCAGCGTTACCTTGTCATCGATCAGCACAGGAACACGCCGCAGCGGACTGACTTGCGAAAAGCGATCATCTCCGAAAAACGGAATGATCGGATCGATCTGATACGGAATTCCTTTCAGATCCAGAAACACCAGGACTTTGCGAACAAAGGGAGACAGATAGCTACCGATGATGCGAACCGGATGAGTCATGGCGATTCCTTTTCGCTCCCAACGTGTGTAGAGAGACTCCGAACAGACTCCTACGTCGTTCGGACTGGCTATGAAGCAGCGCTACGGACTCGCACAGGAACGCCGTTTAGGCTGGCGGTTCCTGACAGTGGATCCAAGAAATGATCGTCGGTGATAAGGTTTACGTTGGCTCCTTGCAGGGATCCGGCTACACGCAGCGTGTCCTTGACGTGCTGATGTCCAAAGCCATGAGGCAAAGACACCACACCCGGCATCACCTCATCACTGACTGCGAGTGTGACCGTGATTGATCCGACGCGACTATCGACTTGAACGGTCTGTCCGGCCTGCAAGTTGAGCGCGCTCGCATCTTGGGAATGCATGATCAGCGCCGATCGATCTGGACCTTTGATAAGCGACGGACAGTTGTGCATCCACGAGTTGTTGGTGCGTAGCTGCCTTCGTCCAATCAGGAGCAGTCCGCGATCGCTGGCTCTGCTGTTCTGCTGTAGCCACGTCTTGACGCGCGCGACATCATCGATCAGAAGCTGCGGCGCAAGCTGGATCTTGCGATCTTTGGTTTGAATCCGTTCAGACAGACACGGACGCAGCGGTCCTAGATCGATTCCGTGCGGCGCTTCTTTGAGCTTCCGAAGGCTCAGTCCGTGACGACCGGGAAGGAAGCGGTCTCCGTAGCGACCTGTGCGCAGCATCAGATCCAAGATGTGTTCCGGCGTGATGCGCAGCCCGATGCGATGTCCAAGCGCAAGCGCGCGATCCACCACAGGAAATCCGGTCCGTAGTCCGCCGAGCCGCATCGACAGCTCGTACAGGATGTCAAAGTCCGTGCGCGAGTCGGGATGCGGCTGGATGACGGGCAGCGAATACTTCGCGGTGTTGCGCACCTGAAGCGAGTGAAACACCAGATCGTAGTGCGAGCGCTCGAGCGCGTGTCGGCCCGGCAAGATGATGTGCGCGTGACGCGACGTTTCGTTGATGTAGTAGTCGAGCGACACCATGAACTCGAGGCTGCTCAGCGCGCGATCGAGCCGGGCACTGTTCGGAACCGACATCACCGGGTTGCCCAGCAGGCAGACGAGCGCGCGAATCTGTCCGGGTCCAGCGGTGTCGATCTCTTCGGCGAGTGCCGAGGCTGGCAAGTTGCCTGCGACCTCGGGAAGGCTGCGAACTCGCGAGCGCCAGCGCGCATAGCTTGTGCCAGCGACCTTGCGACCGACGCTGCCCAGGTCAAACGCCGGGCTTGGGAACATCGAACCGCCTTCGCGATCGAGGTTTCCGGTAAACAGGTTGAGCACATCGATCAGCCAGTTGGCAACGGTGCCAAACTCTTGCTGGCAGGTTCCGATGCGTCCGTATGCCACCGCGCGTGGTGCCGCCGCAAACTCCCGGGCAATGCGCACGATCGTCTCTGCCGGAATGCCAGTCGCGTCGGCCACCGCAGCGGGCGGAAAGTCTTTGACCAGGGACTCGATGCGCTCGGCTCCGATGGCCACTTCACGCACGTTCGCCCAGCGCACCTTCTGTTCCTGACACAGCACATGCAGGATCGCCAAAAGCAGCGCTGCGTCGCCACCGGGACGGATGAAGTGATGTTCGCTGGCGTATTCGCTGGTTTCGCTGCGACGTGGATCGATAAGCACCAGCTTGCCGCCGCGCTCGGTGATGCCGCGCAGTCGGTGTTTGACATCGCCCATCGTCATCAGGCTTCCGCCCGACGCGGCTGGGTTGGCTCCGAGCATCAGCAGATAGCTTGTGCGATCGACATCAGGGACGGGAATCGTGGTGTTTTCGCCGTACAGCAGCAGGCTGGTGAGCAGCCGTGGGTTGGCATCTTGCGAGTTGGCGTCGAAGCGATTGCGGGTTCCGAGTGCGCGCGTGAACCCGGCATAGCCAAGCAGCGCGTGCAGGTTGTGAACCATCGGATTTCCCGCGTAGAGCCCGATCGCGTGCTTGCCATCGCGACGACGGATGTGGAGCAGGTTGCGCGCGACCTCGTCGAAGGCTTCTTCCCAGCTGATGGCGACGAAGCCGCTGGTGGTGCGACGCATCGGCTGACGCAGGCGATCGGGATCGTCGAAGGTCTCGCGCAGTGCGAAGGCTTTGGGACAGATGTGTCCGGCGGAAAACGCATCTTCGCTGTCGCCACGCAGGCTGGTGACTTTGTTGTCTTCGACGGTGACGGACAAGCCGCACATGGCTTCACACAGGTTGCAGGTCGTATGGTGCGTGCTGGGCATGGTGGCGGTTCCTTATCCAATCGGTGCGCTGTGGACCACGCTGTCGAGGAGCGCGTCAATGTCGCTGACAGCGCGCTGGCTTTCGTCGCTGCCGTGATTTTGTAGTGCGGCACGTAGCTCGCCGAGCGTGCGCAGCTTGGCAAATAGCTGTACGTCGGATAGCTCTCCGGCGCGCTGAAGGCTGATTCGCAGGGCTTGCAGCTCACTTTGCATGGCCGCAAGGCTCTGGCTGCTCGTCGCGTCGCTGCGGTTTTGACTGTGACGATGCCTTCGCAGCACTGGATCGACGATGCCTGCCAAGATGTCGGCTTGTTCGACGGTGTTCCAGGTGTGCTTGAGTACAAACAGATCGCTGGGATCGGCTTGGCTTCTTCCGTCGAGCAGCGCCGATGCCGCACACAGCTTCAGCAGCTTGATGAGCCGTCGATCCGACACGAAGATGCCCTCGCTGCGAATCTGCGCGATCAGGGTCTTGTATTCCGTCAGAAACTCGTCGGAAAAAGACAGCCGATTGGCCAGCTCGCGACGAAGCAGCAGGATCTCGCGCGCGGACAGCAGCGCTGGGGATGCTGTACCCGATGGGGACACTCCGAGGAGCTTTTTTTCCTGCTCGAGCCCAAAGCGGACAAGCTGCTGAAAGTGAAAGCCTTCCAGGTTGTGCGAGCGAACCCGCAACAGGAAGCGATCGAGCAGCGCAGCCAAGCTGTCATCAGACGGAACTTCGTTGCTGGCGGCAAACAGCGCAAGCAGCGGAACCTCGACGCGCTCGGCACCAATCCGCACCACCCGTTCATTGAGCAGCCCGAGCAAGCTGTTCAAGATCGCTGAGCTGGCTTTGAAGATCTCGTCGAGAAACGCGATCTCGGCTTCGGGCAGCATCTGTTCGGTGCGACGACGGAAGCTTCCTTCGCGAAACGCCTGAATATCGACGGGACCGAGCAGCTCGTTCGGCTCTGAAAAGCGCGTCAGCAGATACTCGAAGTAGTGCGCGTCGAGCTTGTGGGCCAAAGACCGCACCAGCGCGCTCTTGGCGGTTCCCGGCGGACCGACGATCAGCATGTGCTCACCCGCAATCACCGAGAGCAGCAGCAGCCGAATGATCTCGTCTTTGGCCAGAAACTCGCGGCCCAGTCGTCGTCCCAGCTCTTGCAGGAGCAGCGGCAGCCGTTGGATGTTGGATTCAGTCGTATTCATCGCGACTCACTTCGTCGGAAACTTAGATCAAAGACCTTGTAGAAGCGGCGCACAGCGCTCTCGCATCTGGCTCAGTCGGTTCATCCCGGCGCGCTCGCTACAGGCTTGCTGATAGTGCAGCACACGGCTGCTGAGCCGCTGATCGTGACCTACATCGGCGGGAAGCGCCAGCGCAGGCACCGTCCGCGCGATGAGCGCATAGAGCGCCAGTGCATTGCGAAGCGACTCGTCGGGCGGCGTCGTGGGCTGTGGGTCCATCAGCGCCGCACGCAGGTGAAACAGGCTGAGCACCGTCCACAGCGTCTTGCGCTCGTTCGTCGAGAGCGCGTCGGGATGTTCCGCAAGCTGCTGCGCGATGAGTAGCAGCGACGAGCCGATTCGACTGAGCGCCTGCGTCACTCCGTGTCGAAGCTGCGTGCTGACAAACAGGCGCGTCACCTGGGGAAGCTGGAGCCACGGAATCAGCTCGATGAGCAGCGGCAAGCCCGGCGGTGGACGCAAAAGCAGCAGCAACGGACAGCAGTGCGCCAGATAGCGCGCAAGCGGCTTGTCGTCGGCATCCAGCACCAGCGGCAGGACATCTGCTTCGAGCGATCCCGACGAGCCGAGCTTTGGCTTGGCGTTCCACAGTCCGGCACACAGGCTGTAGCGAAGCAGGAGCTTTTGATAGATGGCTCCGTCGCGGGCTGTCTCGGGACTTGGCTCGGGCAGCGACTCACTCGCGATGACGAGCTGGCGACGGATGTGCTGAATCAGTCCAGCGCGTCGCGATGCCGAGAGCGTCTTGCCGTACGGATGCTGAAGAAACAGCGTGTCATGCAGCGTCGCCACAATGCGTAGTCCGTCGGGATCGGACGCAAGCTCGACGCTGTTTGTCAGAATGCCCAGCGCAGCCAGCACTTGTCGTCGCGCTTCCGAGAGCCGTTGCCCTTGCGTGCTGTGGTCAAGTCCCGCGTCGATCGCTCGCAGCAGCCGATCGATCCCTTTGCCGAGGAGTGGCACAGAGACGATCGCTTGTCCACCGGTCAGCAGCGGCAGCACAAAGCGCACAAGCAGCGTCGTCGCCCAGTCGAGATCTTTCACTCGTCCTCCTTGCTGCGCGAAAGTCCCCACAGGGGCATCGTCGAAAAGAACGACAGTGGCTCGTAGTCAAGCTGCGTGGCTTCGACGGGCTGCATCGATCCGGGCATCAGCGCGACACCCTGTTTGGACGCCAGCCCCGACAGCAGCTTGAGCGACAGCGGCTGACTGTGCGAGCGCGACACCGACAGCGGCTGCGCGTCCCCCGGCAAAAACACGATCAGCTGATCTTCGCCTTGCGAGAGCAGGCTGCGAAGCTGCTCGGGAGGAAGCTCGGGCAAGAGTTGATGGCTGCGCGGCACGAACAGAAGCGGTGCAGGCTCGTCGAGAAGCTGTCCCGAGACAAGGTGCTGCACGCTGTCATTGCCAAAGACGAAGAGTCCTGACGGAAGACCGACGGCGCGAAGCGACCACAGCGCGTCTCCTGACAGAAGACCGAAAAGGCGCAGCAGCGTCGCAAGTCGATGCCAAGGAATCAGCGTTGCCGTCGGTGGACGCGAAGTCGATCCGCCAGGCCGCTGGCCAAGTCGCAGCGAGATCGCAATCGGAAGCGGCTTGGTCGTCGCAGTCGTCAGCAAAAACGGATGAAGCGGCACGGGTCTTTCCGTCGCAGAGCCGTCAGCCTGTTTATCGATCGTCAGCGTCGGAGAAATCAGTCGTACCAGCGGAATCCGACTGGGCGTCTTGGCGCGCACAAAGCCACGCGCTCCGCCGTAAAAAAGCAGCAGATCACCGCTTGGAAACAGGCTCTGGAGCGACGACAGACGCAGCGGATGCGCAAATCCCAGCTCGATCAAGATGCCCACACCTTCGGGACGCAAGAGTCGCACCGTCGGTAAGCTTGACAGTCGAAGTAACAGCTCGACGGACGGCGACGACATCCGAATCAATGGATCGTGCGAGCGCTGCTCTCCTTCCAGCACATCGGGACGCGGTAGGCTGTCGGGTACAAGCAATTCTGCGTCGGTGCCGTGCTGCCACAACGCGCGCAAGATCGGCTCGGACAGCCCGCGTCCACAGGTCAGATACAGCTCGCTCGGAGACGCTGTTTTTTGTCCAATCCCGTCGAGATCTGGCTGCGAAAGTGCGGCGCGAAGTCCGCCCGGAAGCGGCAAGAGCTGAAGCTGCGCGATCAGCTGCGTCAGTCGAAGCTCGCGTACCCGACGGTACGACTGCACAAACGAGGGAGTGTACAGTGTCAGATCGCCGGGCTCGGACAGCGGCTGTGCGTCGTAGCCAAGTGGCGCGCGCTCGTCTCGATAGGCCACAAAGTGCGGGCTGCTTCCCACACACAGCGGGGCTCCGACGAGCCGTGTCAGTCGCGCCACCCGATCGAGGAGCAGCGAGTCACTCGTCTGAACGCTGAGCAGATACGAGCTGGCACGCAGCGTGTTTTCGACGACATTGATCCGCAGCGTCGGCAGCAAGTCATCCAGCGAGAGCTCTTCACTCAGCAGCCGCAGCATGGACACAACGCGCTCGACGCTGAGTAGCAAGATCGCCGCAGCCTGACCGACGACCACGCCTCGGCCATCCTGAAACAGGCCGAGGACGCGGAAGCTTAGCTTGTTGCGTGCGACGGGCTCCAGCATCGGTACAGAGCGAGAATCATAACACCCATGGTAAAACCGACCTATGGTGCAAAAGACAGGATCGAGTCGGCTGCGTCGTCGGATGGTGCTGTTGCTCGGTCTTTTGGGGGCCTGTGCGGCAGAGCCTTCGTCGCGTCACGTCGCACAGCCGGTTCGTCAGGTACTCGGGGATCAGTTCGTGCTGACGCTGCCGTACGACGCGCGCTCGAGCGAAGTGATGCCGCGAGAGTCGCTGCGACGACGGATGGAGCAGCTTGGACTGCATCTTGACTACGAGTTTAGCGAGCGCATTGGGCTGGCGCATAGCGTGACGGTTTCGGGTGAGCTGGCGTCGGTGCACGCCCTTCGCGCAGAGCTTCCAGGCCTTCATGTGGCGCCAGCGGTGCTGCGAAGCTCCGTCGAGACAAGCTGTGGCAATGGCAGCTGTGATCCCGACGAAGCTGTGACGAGCGCGCGCGGCAGCACTTGCAGCTTGGACTGTGGGACGTCTCCGATTCGGCCTCTGCGCGACGAACTGATGAACAGCTGGCAGGTTTCGCACGTTGGGGCCGATCGCGTCTGGCCGACGAGCCTCGGGCAAAACATCTCGGTCTGCGTCATCGACACCGGCTTCGACACTGGCGCGGACTCACGGCATCCAGATCGTCCGTCGGTGCTGGCTGCGGGTTATAACTTCGTCGCGCGCAGTCCCGACTATCGCGACATCGGGGAACACGGAACGCACGTCGCTGGGATCGTCGCTGCTGCACGCAACGGACGAGGCAGCGTCGGCATTTCACCCGAAGCCAGCATTCGTGTCTATCAAGTGTTTCGTCTGAAAAACGGAAATCCCGTCGCAAGTGATGCCGATGTGATTGCTGCGCTCGACGCTGCGGTCGCAGATGGCTGTCGCATAGTCAACATGAGTCTGGGCGGTTCCAGCGACAGCGAAGCCGAGCGCACCGCGATTCAAGCTGCGTATCAGTCCGGCGTCTTGATCGTCGCTGCGGCGGGAAATTCCGAAGATGCTGCGCGCGGAGCCATCGGAACCGCTGCGCTCAGCTTTCCGGGAGCCTATCCAGAGTCATTTACCGTCGGTGCAGTTGATCGAAACGACGAGCTGGCTGATTTTTCAGGCACGGGTCCGTCGGTGTCGGTGGTTGCTCCGGGGGTTGGCATCTATTCCACCGTTCCTGTTGGTCGCGGACAAAGAGAAGTCACCCAATCGTTTGTCAGCGACGGAAATCGACTGAACGTGGATGCTGTGATTCCCGGCGGAAGCTCTGGCACGGCGCTGTCGTCGGCGCAGGTGACAAGCTGTGGATTTGGCAGTCCCAGCGAGGTCGAAGCCTGTCAGCCCGTCGGAAAAGTTGCGCTGATCTCTCGGGGACCGAGCGCGCCAGGACAGACAGCGATCTCATTTTACGACAAGATTCGCAGTGCCAGACAGGCCGGTGCCGTCGGTGTGGTTCTGTACAACCATCGCTTTGGGGATCCACAGACCGCTGGTGCCATTGCCGACAGCATCTCACTCGGAGGCGGACATCCGGTGCTGGTCATGTCGCTGGCAGCTGGCGACGGAGAAGCGCTGGTCGAGCATGCAAACCAAGGCAAGCTGTCTTTGTCGGCGCAAGTGACACCGAGTGATTATGCGGTTCTCGACGGAACCAGCATGGCAACCCCGGTGGTGTCAGGGGTGGCCGCGCTATTGTGGTCGGCTTTTCCGTCGCTCAATCAGGTCTCGCTGCGGCAGCTTCTGTCGGAAAGTGCGATTGACTTGGGTGCGCCGGGACGAGATGACCTCTATGGTTCGGGCCGGATCGATGCGGCAAGGGCGCTGGCTCAAGCGAGTCCGCGTGGACGCTGCGGCGACGGGGTTCGCGATCGACAGAGCGAGATCTGCGACGGCAACAGCACTGATGGTAGCTCGTGTGATGATCTCGGCTACGACGGTGTGCTCGGCGGGACGCCTTCTTGCAACCGAAGCTGCACGGGACTTGCGACGGGAAGCTGTCAGTGCGTGGCCGGACGAACGCCGTTTGATGGCATGCTCACCGTCGATGAAGACTTCCAAATCAGCGGTGGACTGAAGGGCAACCGATTCCGTTATCGCATCAGCTTGCAGGGTCAGCCCGCCCAAGGTGTGCGTGTGCAGGTTCGTCTGGCTCGCGACGGAAAACCGCTGGTCTTGTATGTCACCGAACCGAGCGACGGAAGCGGCATCGTCACAGACTTCATTCCCTACGACGGCACCGGGCTCGGCGCAGGCACCTACCAAGTCATCCCGACGCTTACCAAAGGCAATGAGCGCTGCCGAGACAACCAGCCACTTTCTCCCGTCAGTATCAAGCTACGCAGCTAAAGGCGCTTACTTACCTTTTGGGTGCCGATTTTTTGCGACTCGTGCAAGCGCGCTGCCGGTTGGTGGTTCCGATGCGCCGGTTGGTCGGAAACGGCTGGGCGCTGCGGCGACGGCAACTACCTTAGTTTCATGAGCAAGCAGCGCAGGGAAACACGCTGAAGTCTGCGACGAGCTTGCCGGTTGAAACGTGTGCTTGTGTGGCAGTTGGTGTGCGGATGCCGCCGCAAAAGGAGAGACTATGAAGAGCTTATCTCGACGCAACGTGCTTGGTGCTTTCGGTGGACTCGGCGCTCTGTGGCTGTTTGGCTGTGATGGCTCGTCGAGCGCAGGCACAGAAGACGGTGGTTCTTCGTCGGGAACTGACGGTGGAACCAGCAGCAGCGATGGCAGCGTGCTGTCGGGGGGACTCGCCGTCGGATCCGGCGCGTTCCTGACGGGCAAAGACTACGGCAACCCGTTTGGCAGCGGCATTGGCTCTAGCTGCGTGGCGTTCGGTTCGGCGACCAAGGGTCCGTGTCACTCGAACACGTATCTGCGCAAGGATCTGTCGGACGGTTTGGTCGGTCTGCCGACGCGGTTCGAGCTGATGGTCGTCGATACATCGTGTAAGCCGGTGCCCAATGCCATCGTCGAGATTTGGTATGCCTCGCCAGCGGGAACGTACTCTCGGGCGGCGCAGGCGATTGACTCGGGAACGGGCTATAGCGGATCGCTGTCGGACCTGAATACATCGTTTTGTACGGGCAACGACGCGGCGGCGCTGGCTTCAAACTGGCTGCGTGGCTTTCAGATGACGGGAACGGATGGACGGACGACGATCGACGGCATTTTCCCAGGCTGGTACGCCGGTCGTACGACGCACATTCACTTCATCATCACGGCGAACGGGAAGACCTACGTGACCTCGCAGCTGCTGTTTGATGAGACGCTCACGACGGAGGTCTACACCAAGCACAGCTCGTACAGCTCACGCGGGAACAAGGACACGCTGAATGCAAACGACAACATCGTGCGCGGCGGGCTCTCGCTGAGCTCTTCGGTGATGTCGTTCGCGAAGCAGAGCGACGGTGCGGTCGTCACCTGGAAGGCCATCACGATCGCGTAGCTTGCCTCGGAACGACTGCGACTTTGAACACGTTCCCTCGTCGCAGTGCCCGATGAGTTCCCCCAACTCGTCGGGCGCTGCGGCTACTTGATGAACTCGCGACCGCGTAGATACGGACGAAGCACCGTCGGTACGCGCACCGAGCCATCGGCCTGCTGATAGTTTTCCAGGATCGCAATCACCGTTCGCGGCAGTGCCAGACCCGAGCCATTGAGCGTGTGGACCAGGCGCGGCTTGTCTTTTTTGTCTTTGCCGGGACGGTAGCGAATCTGCGCGCGACGAGCCTGGAAGTCTCCGAAGTTGCTGCACGACGACACTTCCAGCCACTCATTGACACCCGGCGAGAACACTTCCAGATCGTACTTTTCGCAGGCGGCAAACGACAGATCGCCGGTACACATCTGGATGACGCGATAGGGCAGCTCAAGCTGCTTGAGGATCTCTTCCGCGTCGGACAGCAGCGTTCGCAGCGCCTGCTTGCTGTCCTCGGGACGAACAAACTGAACCATCTCGACTTTGTCGAACTGGTGACCGCGCTTCATGCCGCGCGTATCGCGTCCCGCTGCCAGCTTTTCCCGTCGGAAACACGCGGTATAGGCAACGTGCCTGAGCGGAAGCTGCTCATTTTCGAGGATCTCATCGCGATACAGGTTCGTCACCGGCACTTCTGCCGTCGGAACGAAGTAAAAATCTTCTTCCGCATCGCGATACAGGTTTTCCCCAAACTTCGGAAGCTGCGCCGTGCCGTACAGACACAGCTCTTTGACCATGAACGGCGGATAGACTTCCGTGTAGCCCTGATCAAGATGCACGTCGATCATCCAGCTGATGAGTGCGCGCTGAAGCTGAGCACCCGCGCCCTTCAGGATGTAGAAGCGACTGCCCGAGATCTTGACGCCACGCTCGAAGTCAATGATTCCGAGCGATTCGCCGATTTCCCAGTGCGGCTTGGGCGAAAAGTCAAATGAAAACGGCTTGCCTTCTTCGCGAACGACCTTGTTTTCGGTGTCGCTCTTGCCCGTCGGAACTTCGGGATCGGGCAGGTTCGGAAGCTGAAGCAGCAGCTTGTCTAGCTCGGACTCCGTCTCGGCGAGCTGCGCGTCGTAGCCAGCGATCTCGCTCTTGACCGATTCCATGTCCTTGATGAGTGCAGCGCGCTTTTCCGCGTCTTTTTCTCGACCGATGAGCTGCGAGGCACTGTTTCGCTTGTTTTTCAGCTCGTCCGCAGCGTGCAGCAAGGTGCGTCGCTTGTCGTCGAGCGCGAGTGCAGCCTGCGCCAGCTCTGCGGCGGCATCGTCAAACAGCCGCTCTCGGTAAATGGAAAGCACTTCAGAAGGACGTTCGCGAAGGATTTTGGCGTCGAGCATGGAGCCGCATTCTTGGCCGCGAGAGGTCTTGTGTCAACTTCGCTGGCTCGTCGATGCTGTCTCGGTTGCTTCAGTTTTTCCTACATGCGTGAGTACGTCTTCTGTCGGATCGTCTGGCGACGCGAGCCCAGCTGTGCTTGGACTGTGTTTGCAGCGATGGCCGATGTTGCGACAGGATGTACGTATGAACAGAGCTGTACCGGACGGGCTGTCAACGTATGTGGGGATTGGGGCTCTTGGGCTTGCTCTCTGTGTAGCGACGGGCTGCGGAGGGACACTGCTGCGGGTGAATCAGCCCGATTCGCTTCGTCCCGAGCATCCGCCGCGCATTGAGCGTGTGCAGGACTTGGGCGGGCTGCCGTTGCCGTCGCTTGGACCGATTTCTGCTGAGCATTCCGACGGCATCTATACGCCCGGTGAGTGGATCGCGCTACAAGGGCAAAACCTGACGTTACAGACGCGTGTTTCCATCGGTGGACAACCGGCGCAGGTGTTGGGCGCGCTGCAAGGGGGCGGGCTGCTCGTGCGGATGCCTCGGGGAGTCGTGCCCGGCACGCAGCCGCTTTCCGTTGACAATGGCGTCGGTGCAGCTCAAGTCGGCATCGCGACGGCGATCTATGCCTATGGCGGTGATGCACAAGGTGGTGCGGTGCGGATTCGTCGCTTGTCGGGACAGCCGGACTCGTACGTCGATTCTTCGTCTTTCGATCTGGCGTTTCCGCTCGCGCGCTTTCTGGCTCTGTCTCCCGATGGTGCGACTCTTTTCGTGCTGCAAGAACCGACGGGAGAGCTGGCCGCGAGTCAGCCTTCGTCTTTAACCGTCGATCCAGCGAGTCCCGCGAATCCTTCGAGTGACAAGCTACGGGTGAGCGAGCTTGTCAGCATTCACCTCGGCGCAAAGGGTGGACCGCAGGTGGTGCATCGACTGCCGCTGGCGCTGCAAGGCAAGCCGACGGGAATGCAGATCGGTCCGTTTGGACAGCTCGTGGTGCTACAGGCTCGGCAGCTGACGGTGATTGAGACATCTGGTCCCGGTCACATTCGTCCGCTGTCGCAGCTTCCGCTGGCCGCACCGAATGAAGAGCGCGAGCTGATCGACGCAGAGTTTCTCGGCGATGGGCAGCTCGTAGCGGTGCTCGAGGCGTATACCAACCAGCTTCATCTCATCGACGTGCATCAGCCCAGCCAGCCACAGCGCATCGGTGCTGTGACGCTGTCGCAGGCGTTTGAGCAGCCGTATTCGATCGATTTGGCACCGGGAGACGATCGGGAATCGCTGTGGGTGCTGCAAGGTCCAAACCTGCGACTGGCTGGCAAGCGGCTGCTCGACGGACTGAGCGGTGCGTGGCGCGACACCAAAGCGCTGGAGCTGCGCGCGGCGGGTCAGACCATCGGTCAAACGGCGGTCGGGGCTGCGATGTTGCCGAAAGAAAACCTGACGCGACTGGAGCTGATTCGTCTGTCCGGTGGGGCGTTGTCCGTCGTGAAGTCCGTGCCGCTGCCACCCGATGTGTTTCCGTTTTTCGTGCAGCCCGACTATCGCGGATCGCTGTTTGTAAGCGGCATTCATCGCAAGAACCAGTTCACCGATCTGGATGCGTCTCTCGACGGAGTGCTGCGCATTCTTGGGGCCGTGAAGAACACCGCTCAGCTTGGCGTCGTGCTGAAAGTTGGCGCGGAAACCGGGGCGATATCGACGGAGCTGCAAGGTGTCGCGATGTATTACGATCTGGCACTTTTGCCGAGTGGCCATCTGCTGACCTCGACGGTGCGACTTGGGGCTGGCTACATTCCACCTCGGGTCACGCTCGATTGGGGCTTTGAGGTTCCGGGGCTGTCGTTCGTCAAGCTCCGAGAGATGGCGAACACCGCGCTGAAGATCACCGACGCTGTGCAGCGACTGCTTCCTCCGTACCGTTATGAGCGCATCGGTGTGCAGTGATTTCGGCGCTGAGCCCGAGAGAAGACGGCAACTTAGGTAGCGCGTAAGCGCCCAACTTGTGTAACGTCTTGAGACATGCCGACCGTGGACTTTGACTTTCAGCGCTACGTGCAGCGCAAAAAGGGTGCTCGTGCTGCCCAGGTTCGCGAGGGTGCGGCCTATGCCTATCCCGGAGATGTTCGCCTGCTTCGGACGCTGGATCGTCTGCGTCCCGTCGAGCTGGCACTGCTTGAAGCGGGTCGTCTGTGGCAGAGCGTCGCTCGAGCTGAGCTGCTCGGTCCGGCGGTTCGGGCGGTTGCGCCTCGGTATGCGCAGGTTGCCGCGACGGCCAAGCGCTGCGCGGAGATCCTGCACATCGACGTGCCGGTGGTGTACATCGCGCCGCGTCCAGCGGGTGTGCTGACGCTCGGAACCGAGGCTGAGACCTACATCGTACTCAGCCAAGGTCTGCTCGATAGCCTGAGTCCCGATGAGCTGCTCGACGTGCTGGGGCGAGAGTGTGGACGCATTCAAAACGGTCACGTTCCGTTTCGGACGGCGCTGCACTATCTGACGCACAACGCGAGCACAATGACTCGCTGGGCGGTTCGTCCGGCGACGCTGACGCTGTTGGCGTGGGCTCGGCGTGCGGACATCACGGCGGATCGCGCTGGAGTGCTGTGCGCGCGCAGCGTCGATGTGTCGCTGATCGCCATGCAAAAAGCGTTTCCTGAAGATGACAGTCGCGAGCTGGCTCGTCGCTATCGTGCGATTCAGCGCTTTTCCGGCAGCCTGTACTACAAGACGGTGGTGGGTCAGGACGCCGACGACGGAGAGAGCACGGAAGACTGTGACTCGGCGGTGGCGCAGATCCTAGACGACAAAGACGTACCACCACCTGTGCCCAAAGGCAGCGCCAGCACAGCGACGAGCACGAGCGTTGAGGGCGAAGGACGATGAGCGTACTTAGCAGACAGCATCGTGAGCTCAAAGACGGGCTCTTGACCGTGCTGCGTGATGTCGCGCGACTGGCCGACGACACTGGCATGCACACGCTGACATCCGAGCTTCTGCGCGAGCGGATTCCCAAGCTGGAAGAAGAGCGCTTTGTGCTGGTTGTCCTCGGTGAGTTTAACCACGGCAAGTCTACGTTTGTGAATGCGCTGCTGGGCGCGAGCGTGCTTCCGGCTGGCATTACACCGACGACAGCAACGATCAATCACTTGGTGTATGCCGACAAGCCGTGCGCCAAAGCGGTTCTCTTCGATGAAACCCAGCGTGTCGTCGATCCCAAGTCGCTGGCTGAGTGGGTGACGATCGAGAGCACCAAGGCTGAAAAGGTTCGCTACGTTGAGGTGGGCTGGCCCGCTGAGATCCTTCGGGATCGTGTGACGCTCGTCGATACGCCGGGTGTGAACGACATCAACGAAGCCCGCGCCGAGATTACGTACAACTACATTCCGCGTGCCGATGCGGTGCTGTTTCTCCTCGATAGCTCGCAGGTGCTCAAGCAGTCCGAGCGATCGTTTTTGGAGCAGCGGATTTTGCGACGCAGCCGCGACAAGCTGCTGTTTGTGATTGGCAAGGCGGATCTGCTGTCTCCCGAAGAGCGAACCGAGGCCACGCGTTACGTACGGGACAACTTGCAGCCGCTGCTTGGTGCAGAGCCCATGATCTTTCCGGTGTCGGCGCGGCTCCAGCTTGCGGGACGCAGTGCAGAGAGCGGAATTCCAGAGCTGAAGAGCTACTTGCAGCGCTATCTGTCCGAGGAGCGAGGTCGGGTTTTGCTTGACAATGCCTCATCGGATGGTCAGCGGCTCTGTGCGTATCTTCGGCAGAACCTCGGTATCAAGTCGCGCTCGCTGGGTCTGACGCTGGAAGAGCTGGAAGCGCGGATTGCGCGCGTGCAAAAAGAGCTGTCGGGCAAGCAGCAGACGATGCGTCAGCTTCAGGCTCGCATCGTGGCGGAGTCGGACGCAATCAAGGCGCGGATTCGGCTCGATCTGGAAGAGTTTGTTGCGGCATTCCAGGCTGCGCTGCCGAGCGAGATTGACAAAACCAGTGCCGACGATGTGCGCAAGTACTTGCAGCTCTTTTTGCAGGACACGTTCAAGCAGTGGGCAGAGCAAGAAGGCGATCGCGTCGCGTCGGAGCTTGAGCGTCTGGCCGAGCAGATCATCCAAATCACCAACGAAAATGTTCAGCAGGCCATGGCGACGCTGGCGGCAGAGCTGGGTCCAGCCGATACGCGCGTCGATCTACAGGTCGATACGCTCAAGTACGACGTCGGAATCTTTGCGCTCGGCGCGCTGGGCACCGGCATCTTCCTGTTTGTGAACACCTTCGTCGGTGGCATGCTGACGCTGGCGGCTCCGATCATTGCGGTGCTGATTCACAGTCGGATGTCCGACGAGATCAAGCGTCAAGCCAAGCAGCAGGCCACGCAAGCAGTTCAGACGGCAGCGCAGGCGATCTTGCCGCGTTTTCAGCAGATCGTGGACGACTTCGCAGCGCGGCTGGCGGACTTTGTGACGGCGGCGGGACAGGCGCTGCATCGCGGCATCTCAGAGATGCTGGATCGCGCACTGGCCGAGCGGAAAGCGACGGGACTCGACGTGGCGGTTCGTCAGCGTGAGATCGACGCGCAAGTGGAAGAGCTACGCAAGCTAGAGACGCGGCTGGATGAGATTCGTCAGACCTTGTGGGCTCCGATCATCGAGGGAGAGTCCGAAGTTCTGCCTGCCTAGCGAGCGCACGATGCTGACGGTCACGCCAGTTCCTTGTTACAGCGACAACTATGCTTATCTGCTCTCTCGGGCGGATTGCGAAGAAGTGGTGGTCGTCGATGGCTGTGAATCGGAGCCGATCTTGGCTGCGATACATGGGCGACGGCTGACGACGATCCTGGCGACGCACCATCATCCTGATCACATCGGTGGTCACGAGCATTTGCTGGCGAACGATCCGTCGCTGCGGATCTTCGGTCATGCAGAAGAGCACGCGCAATTACGACGCATTCCTGGTCAGACACACGGACTTTCCGACGGAGACGAGCTACAAATCCTCGGCGAGCGAGTGATCGCGCTGCATGTTCCTGGGCATACGCTGACGGCGGTTGCGTACTATTTTCCCGACGCGGGACTGCTCTTTACCGGCGATACGCTGTTTGGGGCTGGCTGTGGTCGCTTGTTCGAGGGAACTCCGCCGCAGATGTTTGCGTCGCTTCAGCGACTGGCTGCGCTGCCGCAGCAGACGCTCGTCTATAGCGGGCACGAATACCTGACGAAAAACATCGCCTTTGCTCGTCACATCGAGCCACAAAACACGGCGATTGCTGATCGTCAGAAGCGCTGTCTGGATACGCGCGCTCGCGGCGAGCCGTGTGAGCCATCGACGATCGGACTAGAGCGGGCGACCAATCCGTTTTTGCGCAGTGCCGAGCCGTCGGTGCAAGCGGCGGTGGCTGGGCGTCCTCCAGAACTTGCTGTAGCGCTGTCCGCCGTCGAAGTGTTTGCCAGGTTGCGACGGTGGCGCAGTTCATTTTAGCGACGCTAGGCAGCGGGGCAGCCAGGGGAGTGGGCGGCGATGATTCGGACCTTTCAGCAGATCTCTTCGCGTGACTTGTCCGACGTGGGCGGCAAGGGCGCAAACCTGGGTGTCCTTCTGCGTGCGGGCTTTCCGGTTCCGCCGGGATTTTGTGTGACGACGCGGGCTTTTTCTGCCTTTGTCGCTGGCTGTGCGCAGCTTGGCTCGCTGTACGATGAGCTTGATTCCGTCGCTGCGGATGACATTCAAGCCGCTTCTTCCGTCGGAGCCAAGGTTCGCGCTGCGCTGCTTGCGATTCCGCTTCCTGTCGAAGTGACTCAGGCTGCCGTCGCTGCGTGGCAAGCGCTTGGATCAGGCTATGCCTACGCTGTGCGATCGAGTGCCACCGCCGAGGATCTACCGGGCGCATCCTTTGCCGGTCAGCAAGACACGTTTCTAAATATCCGTGGCGAAGCGGCGCTGCTCGATTCCATCCGTCGCTGTTTCGTCAGCTTGTTTACCGATCGCGCCATCTTGTACCGTCAGAAACAGCGCTTTGGGCATCGCAACATCCAGCTCTCCGTGGTGGTGCAGCGCATGGTCTTTCCCGAGTCCGCTGGCATCCTGTTTACCGCCGATCCGGTGAGCGGCCATCGCGGCACGATCACGATCGATGCAGGCTTTGGACTCGGGGAAGCGCTGGTGAGCGGTCTGATCAGCGCGGATCTGTATCGGATCGACAAAAAGACCGGGGCGCTCAAAGAGCTGCGCATCGGGGACAAAGTGCTGGCTGTCCGGCCTCTGCGCGACGGTGGGACGTTTACCGAAAAGCTGTCCGACTCGCAGCGCAGCATGCGAGTTCTCGACGGAAAAGACCTACGCGAGCTGTGTAGCCTGGGCCGTCGCATCGAAGCGTTTTACGGCGGCACTCCGCAGGACATCGAGTGGTGCAAAGAAGGCGATGAACTGTTTTTGGTGCAGGCGCGACCGATTACTTCGCTGTATCCGCTGCCGGAGCCGCTGCCGAGTGGCGACGCGGTTCACGTCTATTTTGGCTTCAGCCACGCGCAGAACATGACCGCACCGATCTCTCCGCTCGGGCGGGATCTGTGGCAGCTGGTGTTTCCCGTCGGAAAGCGCTCGCTGTCAGAGATTCCAGAGACTCCGTCGGTGATGGTGTCAGCGGGCGGACGGCTGTATATCGATGTGACGAGCGTGCTCAAGGTTCCGACGCTGCGTCGGATTGTGATGGGCGCGCTGTCGGCTGTGTATCCCGACCTGGCGACGCTCATCGAGCAGCTCGCCGATCGTCCCGAAGTGCAAGCGGTGTCTCCCCCGAGTGTGGCGAGCCTGCGTTCGCTGTTCAGCCTGCTCGGTCCAGTGCCGCCGCGACTGCTGCGCGAGCTGTTTATCGGCCATCCCGAAAAGCTGCGCTCGTCGCTGGAACAGTTGATTGAAGACAAGCTGGACGAGTTTCACCGTGAGCTTGCGTCGGTGTCGTTCGGTCTTCCGCGTCTGCAAAAGCTGCTGCCGCTTCTGTCGGGGATGTTCGCGATCTTGCCGAACTTCATTCCTCGCTTTGGCGTCGGAATGCTGTCGCTGCAATTGCTCCGTCAGCGCTTTGCGGGAACGCCGCACGCACCCGATGTCGAGTCGCTACAGCGCGGGCTGTTTGGCAACATCACCACGGAGATGGATCTTCTCGTCGGAGACTTGGCTGATCTGGTCAGGCCACACCGCGAGCTTGCGGATGCGCTGCGTCGAGGCGTGACCGATCGCGGAAGCTTGGAGTCGCTGGCCGACCTGCCCGGTGGCGCGGCATTTGTGCAAGCGTTCGAGTCGTTTTTGACCCGCTTTGGAATGCGCGGCCCGAGTGAGATCGACATTGCGCGGCCTCGTTATCGCGATCAGCCCGGCCTACTCATCACGAGCATCGTCGGAAATCTAGCGAAAGACAGCCTGCCCGGCGCACATCGTACGCGCTTTCAGCGACTGCAAGCCGAAGCGGAAGCAGCGGGACAGCGTCTCATCGTGGCCTCTGGCGGTGGTCTTGCGGCTCGGCTCGTCGCTCGGGAAGTTCGCTGCGTTCGTCATGCGCTCGGACTGCGCGAGCATCCCAAGTATCTGCTGGTGCGCTGTCTGTCTGAGCTGCGACGAGAAGTTCTGGCCATGGCCGTGGACTTGGTGGCTTCCCATCGTCTTGCGAGCGTCGATGATGTCTGGTTTTTGCGCTTCCAAGAGCTGACCGAGCTGTTTGCCAATCCGAGCGCAGACCTCCAGAGCTTGATCACGCACCGACGGACAGAACACGAGCGCTTTGCGCACTTGAACCCGCCGCTCGTGATGACCAGCGAAGGAGAGGTTCCGCGTCTGCTGCCACCAACTGATTTGCCCGAGGGTGCGTTGGCTGGACTTGGCGCATCGGCTGGTGTCGTCGAGGGATTCGCCAAAGTCGTGCTCGATCCATCGGTGGACATCTTGAATGCGGGGGAAATCTTGGTTGCGCCCTACACCGATCCAGGCTGGACCCCGCTGTTTGTCCATGCGGCGGGACTGGTCTGCGACGTGGGCGGCATGATGACGCACGGCTCGGTCGTCGCGCGCGAATACGGAATTCCGGCGGTCGTCGGTGTCGGCGACGGCACTCGGAAAATCCGCAGCGGCCAGCTCCTGCGCATCGACGGAAGTCGCGGCATCGTCGAGATCCTGGCCGACTAAGAATGTCTACGGCTCGTCAGCGTTTGGTTAACAGCTTCCGACGAGCTCTTCGTCTTCGTCGGGCAGATACGCAAAGGTGCGCACCAAACGGACCAGCTGCTCACGCTGTGCATCATCGAGATCAACAAACTGAAGGCCCATGCCGGGCTGGCGGCTTCGATCGTGATCGTCGCGTGGCGGGTTGATCCAAATCACCTCACCTTCGAGATCCATGCGCGGTCCACCCGGTGGACTGAAGCTCAGGTTCAGGCGCGTTCCCGGCGGCTCTGGCGACTGCGTGCGAATGAAGATGCCCATCGCGCTGATGTCCGAGATGTACGCGAACAAAAACGTATCCGAAGCGCGATAATCGACCGCCCAATCGACCAAGATGCGCTCGTGAATGCGACGGTCCCTGCCGCTGCGCCGATCAGCGAGCCCTGTGCCGTCTGTCGCGTCCTGTTCTCGACGATCTTTGGCCAGCTGCGGTGGTTTGGTCATGGCTGCTTGGTCCTCGCCTGCGAAGAGTTCGCGCCTTCCATACTGCGCCCGCTTGTCTGCGCAAAGTTTTTTGTGCGTCGTCCCGGCTTCTGCGCTGGGTTCGGCTGTGACCTGTGACGCCGCATTGCCGATGATGAAACTGGCGTTTCCGCTAAGCTTCTGCGCTGGGTTCGGCTGTGACCTGTGACGCCGATTGTGTGATCCATCGATCGGCACGGGGCTTGGGGAGCGTGGCCGAGTTGGCTACAGTAGCCGCCATGTCTGCCCGAGGTCGTAAAGCCGCTTCATCGTCCAGCTCCCGAGAGGAACCGCCTGCGCCAGAAAGTGCGCCAGCAGCGGAGCCTGCGTCGGTGGTTTCGACCAGCGATACGACGCCCATTCCAGTTCCCGACGGAGAAGCTGTCCCGCGCGGTCGTCTCAAACAGGTTCCTGTTCTGACGGAAGAAGACCTGACGATTCGGCCCTCGATCGCCGAGCTGCTCGACAAGCTTCCGACGGACCCTGGCGTCTACTTGATGAAGGACAAGCGCGGGCGCGTCATCTACGTCGGCAAAGCCAAAAATCTTAAGAATCGCGTTCGCAACTATTTCCATCGCTCCGGCGACAACCGTCCGTTTGTGAAGCTGCTCGATCGGATCTTGGCCGACATCGAGACGGTCATCACCAGCAGCGAAAAAGAAGCGCTCTTACTTGAAAACAACCTGATCAAGCAGCACAAGCCGCGCTTTAACGTCCGGCTCGTCGATGACAAGAACTATTTGGTGCTGCGGCTCGATCCCAAAGCGCGCTATCCGCGTCTGGAAGTGACGCGCAAGATTCGCGAAGACGGCGCGCGCTATTTCGGTCCGTATCACTCGGCACGAGCCTGTCGTCAGACGCTGGAAGTCATCGGTCGGCACTTTCGGCTGCGGACTTGCACCGATCAAGTGATGAACAGCCGTCGCAGGCCGTGTCTGGAATATCAGATCAAGCGCTGTGATGCGCCGTGTGTGCTGCCGGTGGCTCCGTCGCAGTACGCTGAGCAGGTTCGCGATGTGGCGCTGTTTTTGGAACACAAGTCGAGCGAGCTGCTCGATCGGCTGCGTGGTCGCATGATGTCCGCGTCGGATAACCTAGAGTTTGAGACGGCAGCGGCGCTGCGCGATCAGCTCCACGCGATTGAGATCACGCTCGAACGTCAGCATGCCGTCGCGACGCAGTTCGTCGATCAAGACGTGATCGGTTACTACCGCGAAGGCGACGTGCTGGAGATCGCAGTGCTGCTGGTTCGTCAAGGAAAGCTCGTCGGAAGACGGACGTTTCGCTGCACCGGACAGGAATTTCCCGACGAAGAGTCGATTTCTTCGTTTGTCAGTCAGTACTACGATCGTCCTGGGATCGAGATTCCCGACGAGGTGCTGCTGCCGATTGTGATCGAAGATCAGCAAGCGAAGTCGGACTGGCTGCGTGAGCGAACGCAAGAGCTGTTTGGGCGCGCGCGGAAGGTAGACGTGCAAGCGCCCAAGCGTGGGCCTCGGCAAAAGCTCGTCGAGCTGGCCAGCAAGAACGCGGCGGCAGCCTATGCTTCGCGACGGAATCGAACCAAAGACACCGAAGCGGCGCTTGGCAAGCTTCAGCGTCGGTTGGGACTCAAAAAGCTGCCGATGCGCATCGAGTGCTTCGACATCTCGCACCTGCAAGGAACCGATACAGTGGCTTCTCGCGTGGTGTTTCTCGACGGAGAGCCCGCGAAGCATCTGTATCGGACGTTCAAGGTTCGCTCGGTGGAAAACGACGACTTTGCGGCAATGTATGAAGTGCTGTCGCGTCGGTTCCGACGAGCGCTCGGGAAGACGCCAGGGCAGGGCAGTGCGAGCGATGCAGTCGGGTTTTCCTCGGCACATGTTGCGCGGCGACGATCCGAAGCGCTGCTGCCGGTTCAGATCAGTGCTCCGACGGTGGCGTCTTCGATTGAAGAAGCTGGGGACTGGAACGACAGCGAGCCTGAGGATGTCGAAGCCGTCGATGCGCAGGCCGAAGCAGCGCTGGGAGAGTCCGCGCTCATCGACGATGAAGCGGCGTCCAGCAGCGAAGATCCATGGATCCTGCCGGACTTGCTGGTGATCGACGGTGGCAAAGGTCAGCTGGCGACGGCGCTGGCAGCGCTCAAAGACATCGGCATCAACTGGGCGACGGAGCTGGATGTGATCGGTCTGGCCAAAGAGCGCGAAGACATAAGCGGTGATCGCAAGCCGGATCGGGTGTTTCTTCCTCGGACCAAGGATCCCATTCGACTGCGCGACAACACGGCGGAGCTGTTTGTCCTGTCGCGGATTCGCGATGAAGCGCATCGCTTTGCGGTCAGCTTTCACCAAAAGCTGCGGGAAAAGCGCACGATTCGATCGCAGCTCCAAGAGATTCCGGGCATTGGACCGCGACGGCAACAGGCGCTGCTGCGCGCGCTGGGAAGCGTTCGTCAGATTCGGGTGGCCAGTCGCGCGGAGCTGCTCGCGGTGCCTGGAATGACGGAAGCGGCGGCGGATGCGGTGCTGCACTTCTTTGTCGATGCGCGCGGCGGCGAGCCTGCGCTACAGCCCGTCGAAAGTCAGCCGATGACCCGACCGATCGCCGCGTCAAGCCAGCGTCCCAGCACCGAGCCCGGCGCTCAAGCGGACAGCGCCGCCCAAGATGTGATCGAGCACGCAGCAGCGGCAGAGCTGAGTGCGCTGGCCAGCGACGAAAGCGAAGATGATCTGGCGCGCTCGGTGGCCGCTCTTTTGACCGATCCGGCATCCGCTTCGCGGGATGAAGTGGGAAGCTAAATGCTCGCTCGATTGAGCACGGTTTTTCTTGCTGTTTTGAGCAGGTTTTCCGTCGCTGAGCATCAAGTTAGCGGTCTGGAGCGTTTGGGGAATTGCACTGCGTTACCCTACATGCTAAGTAGCGATCCTCTTGTCGTTACGGCGGTTCCGCTGATGGTTTTTCCACTTGTTCCGTCGGCACGCTGAGGACAAAGCAGTACCAGAATCGGCAACAAAACTTTTTTTCAGCCCATGGTCCGGGGGGCTGAAGCGATTGGCCTGTAGCTAGCCTGTTGGGCATCTTTTTGTCCGACGGACGACCGGCAGCGCCAACGCTCGAATTGAGGAATGGCACATGATGGAGAAGTCGGAAGCAGCGGTCATTATGGGTGGAACCCGAAAATATTCGAGCACCACGTCGGCGAGCGGTCCCCGGACTGTCAGTAAGGCGAAGTCTGCAAGCGATGCCAAGCCGAGCAAGAAGCGGGCGACGAGCCCAAGCCGCGACAAGGCTGCCAAAAACGCGGGCAAGCTGGGACTCCAGATTCCTCGCTACTTCACCGAGCGCGGCGTCGATCCATTTTCCGAGGTCGATTGGGAGCTACGCACCGCCAGCATCACCGGCGAGGGTGGCAAGATCTACTTTGAACAAAAAGACGTTGAGTTCCCGAAGACCTGGTCGCAGCTCGCCACCAACGTCGTCGTCCAGAAGTACTTTCGCGGCGCGATGGGAACGCCGGGCCGTGAGCGCTCGGTTCGTCAGCTCATTGGTCGTGTCGTTTCGACGATCACGGGCTGGGGCATCAAGGACGGCTACTTCCGCACCGAAACTGACGCGGAGACCTTCCGTAACGAGCTGACGCACCTGCTGGTTCAGCAGAAGATGGCGTTCAACTCGCCGGTCTGGTTTAACGTCGGTGTCGAGGCTGAGCCGCAGTGCTCCGCCTGCTTTATCAACAGCGTCAAAGACACGATGGACAGCATCCTGACCCTGGCCAAGACGGAAGGCATGCTGTTCAAGTTTGGCTCGGGCACGGGCACGAACTTTTCGACGCTGCGCAGCTCGCGTGAGTCACTTCAAGGCGGCGGCGGTGCGTCGGGCCCAGTGTCCTTTATGAAGGGCTTTGATGCATTCGCTGGGGTCATCAAGTCCGGCGGCAAGACCCGTCGCGCGGCCAAGATGGTCATCCTCAACGCTGAGCATCCCGACATCGTCGAGTACATCCACTGCAAAGCCAATGAAGAGAAAAAGGCGTGGGCGCTGATCGACGCTGGCTACGACGGCAGCTTCAACGGCGAAGCCTACAACTCGATCTTCTTCCAGAACAGCAACAACTCAGTGCGCGTGACCGACTCGTTTATGGAGTCCGTGGTTCACGATCGTCCGTGGCACACCCGCGCGGTTCGCGACGGCTCGGTGGTCGATACCTATCAAGCGCGCGACTTGTGGCGACAGATTGCCGATGCTGCGCACCAGTGTGGCGATCCCGGCCTCCAGTTCGATACCACCGTCAATGCCTGGCATCCGTGCCCGAACTCGGGGCGCATCAATGCGTCGAATCCGTGTTCGGAGTACATGTTTCTCGACGACAGCGCTTGCAACCTGGCCAGCCTGAACCTGCGCAAGTTCCAGTTCCCGGTCGGTCACTCGCAAGCGGGCGACTTCGATGTCGAGTCCTTCGAGCGTGCGGTCGATCTGACGATCCTGGCGCAAGAGATCATCGTCGATAACGCACGCTATCCGACGCCGCTCATCGGTGAAAACAGCCACCTGTATCGTCCGCTCGGTCTGGGCTACGCAAACCTGGGCGCGCTGTTGATGTCGCGTGGTCTTCCGTATGACTCCGACGCGGGTCGTGCCTACGCGGGCGCTGTGACGGCCATCATGGGTGGCCGTGCGTATCGCATGAGCGCCGAGATCTCGCGCGATCACGGTGGTCCGTTTGCGGGCTACGAAAAGAACCGCGAGCCGTTCCTCGGTGTGATGCGCAAGCACCGTCAGCATGTCGATCACATTGACTCCGCGCTGTGTCCGTACGACCTGCTCCAGTCGGCGCGAGCGGCGTGGGACGAAGCGATCTCGATCGGCGAACAGCATGGCTTCCGAAATGGCCAAGCGACGGTGCTGGCTCCGACGGGAACCATTGGCTTCATGATGGACTGCGACACGACCGGCATTGAACCGGATATCGCACTCGTGAAGTACAAGCGTCTCGTCGGTGGCGGAATGCTCAAGATCACCAACCAGACGGTGTCCGAAGCACTGACTCGGCTGGGCTACGACGCAGCGGCGCAGAAGCTGATCATCGATCACATCTCGACCCAGGACACCATCGAAGGCGCGCCGGGTCTGAAGCACGAACACCTGGCAGTCTTTGACTGTGCGTTCCGCGCGCAGAACGGGACGCGCTCGATTCATCCGATGGGTCACATCAAGATGATGGCGGCGGCGCAGCCGTTTATCTCGGGAGCGATCAGCAAGACGGTCAACCTGCCGAGCGATGCGTCCGTCGAAGACATCGAAAACGCGTACATGCAGGCGTGGCAGCTGGGGCTGAAGGCGATTGCGATCTATCGCGATGGATGCAAGCGCAGCCAGCCGCTTTCCACGTCGAAGACTGAGAGTAAGAGTGGCATCGTCACCAGCCAGCCTGTACATGGCTCGCTGCCGATTCAGGTGCTGATTGATCGTCTGCCCGAGGCTGTCCGTCAGCAGCTTCTCGATTCGACCTCGCTGTCCGTCGAGGACTTCTTGCAGCAAGTGGCCGCGCTGGCCAATCCCAAGGGTCCGCCGATGGCCGTTCGACGCAAGCTGTCGGATGAGCGACGCTCGATCACTCACAAGTTCGCGATCGCCGGTCACGATGGCTACATCCACGTCGGCATGTACGACGATGGCTCACCGGGCGAGATCTTCATTCGGATGGCGAAGGAAGGCTCGACGATCTCGGGTCTGATGGACAGCTTCGCGACGGCGGTCTCGCTGGCGCTTCAGCACGGTGTGCCGCTCAAGCTGCTCGTCGATAAGTTCAGCCGTACCCGCTTTGAGCCGTCGGGATGGACCGGAAACCAAGACATTCCGCGTGCCAGCTCGATCATGGACTATCTGTTCCGCTGGCTCGAAGTGAAGTTTTTGCCCGATCAAGTCCAGGGCGAACAGCTTGAGATGGATCTGCCGACGCCCGCACCAGCGACGACCCAGACCACTGTGGAAGCACCACCGGCCATCCCGAACCTGACGTTGTTTGGTTCTGCGTCCGCGCGTGCGTTCCGCGCAGAGACGGATGCGCCGACCTGCCACGAGTGCGGAACGATCATGGTTCGCTCGGGCGCGTGTCACAAGTGCCTCAACTGCGGCGCAACGTCTGGTTGTAGCTAACCTACACCTAGCCTCGTGGGCGTGGTGGCAAGTCCTGGATGAGGGCCGCCACCAGCTCTTCCTCATTGGTTCCCACGATTCGCTCGAGCCCGTCTTCGCTGGTCAGTCGTCGCATCTGTAGGGCGCCCATGGCGCTGCGAATCAGCACACCCACTCGTACAAAGCCAGAGTCAATGCGAGGACGCACCCACGACATTGCTTCCTCGAACCACTTGTCGTTCCGTCCAGCTGGCACTCTGGTATCGATCAAGAGTGAGCGACCTTGGCGACCTCCGCGATCGATCGCAGCGATGACCTTCCGATAGGACGCAAGCAGTGCTTCGCGATCTGGATGATGAACAGCGCTTCGCTCCACTCTGACCAGTAGGCCGCTGTTGGTGATCCGCACACGAACGTATTCATCCGAATACAGCACGCTGGGATCAGAGGATGAAGAAGCCCGACTGCTCACGCTGGGCGGATAGTATACAGCACCGCAAATAAGAGGCATTTCACATGCTTCTTATTTGACTCAGTCCAAATAAGAAGTGTTTTATATGCCTCTTATCTGTGATCAGATAAGAAGCATTTATCATGCTTCTTATTGGTTTGATCCGTAGATGCTCGCTAATAAGAGGAGTTTTATATGTCTCTTATTTGGCTAGCACGCAGACCAGTTTTGTGCGGCTCCGACATCGACGACCAGCGGAACAGAGAGCGACTCTGCGCGCTCCATCGTCTGTTTCACCAGCGCACAGATCGATTCCTGATCGGCCATCGGTGCTTCCAAGACCAGCTCATCGTGAACCGTCAGCAGCATTTTGGTCGTCGGGAACTGTTCCTGAAGCACGCGCTGGACATCGATCATCGCTTGCTTGAGGATGTCCGCCGCTGTGCCTTGAATCGGAGTGTTCTTGGCCATTCGCTCTGCATAGCCACGCAGCGGAAAGTTCTTGCTGGTGAGATCAGGAAGTGGACGGAAGCGACCCCGTAGGGTTCGGGCTCCTCCGTCGCTGCGCGCTCGCTTGACCAGCTCTTCCATGAAGGAACGGACACCGTGATAGCGCGCGAAGTATTCCTCAATGTACTTCTTGGCAAGTCGTCGCTCGATCTGAAGTCGCGTGGCCAGTCCGTAGTCCGTCAGTCCGTAGACGATTCCGTAGTTGATCATTTTGGCAGCGCGGCGCTTGTCGGACTGTGTTCCTTCATCGGGTCCGAACATCTCGATCGCGGTGCGCGTGTGAACATCTTCTCCGGATCGAAAGCTTTCCACGAGCAGCGGATCGGAAGACAGATGAGCCAGCACACGCAGCTCGATCTGGGAATAGTCGGCGGCAATCAAGACATGTCCGGGCGCTGCGACAAAGGCTGCGCGGATTTTTTGTCCCAGCTCACTGCGAATCGGAATGTTCTGTAGGTTGGGATCAGTCGAGGACAGTCTTCCCGTCGCTGCAACCACTTGCTGATAGGTGGTGTGAAGCCGTCCGGTCTGTTTGCTGACAAGCAGTGGCAGCGCATCAATGTACGTTCCCTTGAGCTTGGTCAGGCTGCGATGTTCCATGATCTGTTCGGCAATGGGATAGTCGGCGGCCAGCGCTTCCAGCACCTCTGCATCGACGGACAGACCAGTCTTTCCTTTGGTCTTTTTCATCGGTGGCAGACCCAGCTTTCCAAACAGAAGCTCGGCCAGCTGCTTGGGAGAGTTCAAGTTGACCTGCGTGCCCGCTTGTCGTTCGATCTCTGTCTCGAGTCCATCTAACTTGGCCGCAACTTCCGTCGAGAGCTGCTGTAGCACCGACGTATCGAGGCTGATTCCGTAGCCCTCCATGACTGCCAGCACCGTCGAGAGTGGAAGCTCTAGCTGATTCAGCAGCGTCAGCGAAGGGCCACGTAAGCGACTGAGCAGCTCGCCACCGAGGAGCAGCGTCGCACGGACTTCTCCGCAGGTTAGCTCGGCAGCGCGACGGATCTCGACGGCATCCAGACGGAGCGTGTGCTTGCCCGACTGACAGACCGCTTTTCGTTCCAGCAGCGCCGGATAACCTGTCGGCAGCGTGCGTCCACACAGGGCGCCGAGCGTATGGTCTTCGCCCGCGTCGAGCAGATACGAGCACAGCGCCGGGTCCGTCACCAAACCGTCCAGTCGGATGCCGAGCCCGATCAGCGCTTGCTGCGTCTCTTTGGCACCGTAGACCGCTTTCGGAATGCGCGCATCCTCAAGGATTGGACGCAGCAGTTCGACGACGCGCTCTCGACCAAGCTGCGGCTCTACGCCCAGGTAGCGATGCCCAAACGGAACATACCAAGGCGGCTGCTTCGCGGTGCAGAGCGCGAGCCCACACAGCGGCGACAGCCGGGCATTATGACCACTGTGTCCGTCGTCGCACCAAGCGGGCGTCAGTGCGAGCAGCGCTGCGGAACCGTCGGAAAGCTGCTGTCTGAGTGTGACCACCGCGCGATCCAGCTCTTTTTCGCAAAGCAGGATCTGTGGCGATCCTTCCGTCGCTGCGATGGCCTGAATCAGCTCAAAGGTTGGGGCTTGGGCTTCCGCTTCGCTCTGGCTCGGCGCTGGGCTCTCAACATCCGTTGCGGCTTGACTCGTCGCGGCCATGGCTGGGGCAGACGGCACGGCAACGGAGGCTTCTGGGACGGACCCGGACTCGATGGCTTTGGCTGCGTCGGACAGATCGGGCATTCCGGGCATGCCTCCCGGTGCCACCAGCCGTCTGTACAGCGTCGTAAACTCCAGCTCTTTGAGCAGCGACAGCAGCGTCAGTGGATCGACGGTCTGCCGATGTAGCGAATCGACCGAGGGCAGCCCATCGAGGTTTTCATCGAGCGCAACCAGCTCGCGAACCAGACGAAGCTGTGCTTCATGTGACGACAGCGCTGCGATGATCTTGTCTTTGCCTCGGACGCTGATTTCTTCGCGACGACGAATCAGCTCCTCGAGCGAGCCAAACAGCTGAATGAGCTGCGCAGCGGTCTTCGGCCCGACGCCAGGAATGCCCGGCAGGTTGTCGCTGGTGTCACCCATCAGCGCCAACACATCGCCGAGCTGCGACGGAGGAACGCCCCATTTTTCGACGACTTCCGCTTCGCCAAACAGCTTGCCGCGACCTTCTTCCTTCATCGTGTCCAGAAGCTGGATGTGTCCGTCGCGACAGAGCTGCATTAGATCTTTGTCCGACGACACAATGACAACTTGTTCGCCAGACTGTTCGGCTCGACGGGCCAGCGTCGCAATCACATCGTCAGCTTCTGCATCGCGCGCTTGCAGACAGACGACGCCCATCGCGGACACCAGCTTGGCAGCCAGATCAAACTGTGGAACCAGTTCGACGGGACACTCGGCGCGATTTTGCTTATAAGCCGGAAACTTTTCGGCGCGCTTGTCTTTGCCGCCAGCGTCGAACACCACCGCCAGGTGAGTCGGCTTGTGCTCGCCGATCAGTCGCAGCAGCATCGAGGCAAAGCCGCGAACCGCACCCGTCGGAACACCTTTCGACGACACCATCATTGGCATCGCGTGAAATGCTCGGAACAGGAAGTTAGAACCGTCCACCAAGTAGAGCGAAGACATGGCGGCAGACTAGCAGAACCCACCGACAAGACTGCGACGGCAGCATCGGAAAATGCAGCGAAGCGTGCGTCATTTCCGAGTGTAGAAAAGAAAAAAGCCTTCCACTTTTGGTGGAAGGCTTGTCGGGGCGACTGGATTTGAACCAGCGACCCCCAGTCCCCCAGACTGGTGCGCTAACCAGGCTGCGCCACGCCCCGAAACGACGAGAGACACAACTACCAAACCTCTCTCGCAAGCGTCAAGAAATACTTCAGGAAATTCCTACATTTGGGCCGACGGAGCGCGGTGCGGTGCTTAGTCTTCGTCTCGACCGCTGCGCATGGCAGCGACGAAAGCAGCCAGTGCAGCTTCTTCTTCGTCGAGAAGCTGATCATATTCACCGGAGTTTGCTGCGCGAGAAGCAGGCATTGAGTCTTCGACGACAGCTTCGGGCGGGGCAGTTCTTTCTTTTTCTCCTTCGTCGAAGCTACGACGGCGTCGGCGATCACTGTGCTTGCGTTCTCGCTCGGGGGCGGCGTCGCGACGACCGTCTTCACTCTCTCCACCGAGCACAAACGGACCAGGGAGTGGCCAGTCGGCGATTTCTTGGGCGACTTGTGCGTCGCTGATTCCCTGCGCGAGTCGCTGCACTTTGTAAACCAGCGCGTGCAGACCTTGTGCCGGTCGCAACTCGTCGCGGTGAAACATGCTGGGAGGCAGCTTTCCGCCGCGCTGTCGTGCCTGTGCAATCCGACGCTGAATCAGCAAAAGATGCTTGGCTTGATCGACATCTCGACGGGCAACTCGCAGTCGCGCGCACAGCGGGTGCAGCAGATCGCTGATGAAATCGAGCGGAGCTGGCTGCTTGCGGCTCTCGGCTTCAAACACGGGCAATAGCTGTGGCAAAAACAGCGCGACGAGCAGCACGGCATTGACCGGGATATCTCCGTCGGCAACGTGACGATCCAGCTCGTGCAGATACGGATCGAGCAGTCCCGGCTGTTCAATCAGCTGCGGTGCCACTTCGGGCAGAAGCACGTCGAGGAGACCACACTCTCGGAGCAGGTTCAGAGATTCCACCGCTGCACCGCCACGAAGGAGCCGATAGATCTCTTCGAGTACGCGCGGGACCGGGCTCTTTTCTAGCTCTTTGCCGTGGCTGAGCAGCGCTCGATAGGTCTGATCTTCGATGTCGAAGCCGAGCCGCGCCGCGAACTTGACCGCGCGCAGCATGCGGACGGGATCTTCGCGAAAACGGACATTGGGATCGCCGATGGTGCGCACCGAGCGACTGGCCAGATCCGACAGACCTTCGACGTAATCGATGACCTTTTCTGCGCCGATGTCGTAAAAGAGCCCGTTGACAGTGAAGTCTCGTCGCTTGGCGTCCTGTTCGGCGGTGCCAAAGACGTTGTCGCGATGGATGTACAGCTCGTCGCCGGGCGCGTTTTCGTCTTCTTCGCGAGGGTTGGCGCGAAAGGTCGCCGTCTCGATGATCTTGTTTCCGAAGATGATGTGAGCGAGTCGGAAGCGACGACCGATGATGCGACAGTTGCGGAACAGCTCGCGAATTTCGCTGGGCGTCGCGTCGGTGGCGATGTCAAAGTCCTTGGGTGTACGACCGAGTAGCAGATCGCGGACGCATCCACCGACGAGATAAGCCTTGTGGCCACTTCTCGTCAGGTGACGAATCACCTTTTGGGCTTCTGGGATGATTTGATCAAGCGGAATGACCGGCGCAGACATACCGGTGAGGGGCGTACCACATCCTCGGGGCTGCTGCAATGTTTCCCCTCGGTGGATTCGTTATTCGACTCGGTGAATCTGCATCGTGTTGGTCGATAGTCCCGATCGGAACGGAATCGCCATCGTCAAGATGACGTGCTGACCGCTCTTGGCCAGGCCTTGCTCGCGCAGCAGCGTCAGAACCGAGCGAATCATCGTCGCTTCGTCGTCGGCTTGCGGTGCCATCATCGGCAGTACACCCCAGTACGCGGCGAGCTGGTTGTAGACCTCGGTGCTTGATGTCATGCCAACCAGCAGTGCTTCGGGACGATATTCCGAGATGAGTCGCGCTGCGCCGCCCGAGTTGCTGAGCGCCACAATCACAGGTGCTTCGACGAGACGCGACGCAACCACCGCTGCATGTGCGACGGCGTTTGATGTCACGCGAATCATCGGCCAGTCGAGCTTGTGACGGAGCTTGAAGTAGCGCTCGCTCTGTTCGACTTCACGGATGATGCGATCCATCGTGCGCACCGCGAGGAGCGGATACTTGCCCGACGCAGACTCTGCCGACAGCATCAGCGCATCGCTTGCATCCATGACCGCGTTGGCAACATCGCTCGCTTCGGCTCTCGTCGGACGCGCGTTCTGCGTCATCGATTCCAGCATCTGCGTCGCGGTGATCACCAGCTTGGCGCGCTGGTTGGCCAGCTCGATCGCTGCCTTTTGCACGAGCGGTACTTTTTCCGGTCCCAGCTCGACACCGAGATCCCCGCGCGCGACCATGATTCCGTCGGCTGCGTCGATGATTTCTTCCAGGTGCTCGACCGCTTCGGGCTTTTCAATCTTGGCAATGATCAGCGTCGGTGGGCGGCTGTTGCTTTCGGGAATGTTCTTGCGTGCGGCGGCAATCGCAGCGCGTGCCTCGTGAATGTCTTGCGCCGAGCGCACAAACGACAGCGCCAAGAAATCGACACCGAACTGCTGACCGACGATCAGATCGGCCAGATCTTTTTCGGGCAGCGACGGAGCAGAGACGCGAATTCCCGGCAGGTTGATGCCCTTGTTGTTCGACAGCGGTCCGCCGATCAGCACGCGCGTAACCACTTCGTTTCCTTCGACGGAAAGGACTTCGATCTGAAGCAGTCCATCGTCGAGAAGCAGGACATTTCCGGGGCTTACATCGCGCGGCAGCCCTTCATACGTGACGCTGGCTCGGGCGGCATCGCCGATCATTTCCTCGGTGGTCAAGACGAACTCGGTACCCGCTTCGAGCACGGTGCCCGGCTTCATCTTGCCGACGCGGATCTTCGGACCTTGCAGATCTTGCAAGATCGCTACGGCGCGGCCTCGACGAGCGGCTTGTTCGCGGATGGCACGATAGACCTGCCGATGATCCTCGACGGTGCCGTGTGAAAAGTTGAGCCGAGCGACGTTCATTCCTTCGTCGATCAGGTGACCAATGACCTCGGGCGTTCGGCTCGCCGGTCCAATGGTGCAGACGATCTTGGCCCGTCGGAACGGGCTCGCGAAGGGATGCTTTTTCAGGGATGGGGCGGAGGAAGCGACCTCAGACATCGTAGCTTTGGTTATATCGCGACCGGACTACGCTGTGTGTGGCTTTCGTGGACGGGCTATTTGGAAAGGATGACAAAGCCTCGGGCAGGGACGCTGATGGTTGGACCGCTGACGGAGCCACCGCTGATCTGATCGGTGAGCGACATCGCGGGCAAGCCCGAGACGCTCTTGGCTGAGTCGGATCGATTGATCGCGACATAAACGGTATCGGCACCGTCCACCATGCTGTAGACCCAAGTGTCGTCGGTCTGGGATAGCGTAGTGCGGTTTCCTCGACGGAGACTGCTGTGTGCTTTGCGGACTGCGCCGAGCTTTTTCATGCGATCAAGCAGCCACTTTTGTCCGCTGTTATAGCCACCGCTGTTCCAGTCCATCATGCGACGGTTGTCGGGATCGCCTGCGCCTGCGAGTCCAATTTCGTCACCGTAGTAGATGAGCGGAACGCCTTTGTTGGTCATCAAGATCGCCACCGAGAGCCCGAGTCGCTCGTAGGCTTCGATTTCTCCGACGACACCGGGACGATTTGGATCGAAGTTGCGATCTTTGCCACCGGCCCACACGTCGTTCCACAGCGGCGAGTTCTGCGCAAAGTGAATCGAGCGCGGCACGTCGTGGTTGCCGATGAACGTCGAGTTGAGCCCGGTTCCGTAGAAGTTGGCGTTCGAGTCCATAAAGTTCACCAAGTCCTGCATTCGACCCTGACGGAGAAGGACTTTGCTGGCCAGCTCCGCACGCAGCGGGAAGTCGAACTGTCCGTCGAGCTTTTTGCACGGATCGATGAACGACTTGATCAGATCGCGATTGCCTGTGTACGTCTCACCGACGAGATAGATGTGCTGTTTTTTGACCAGTTCGACATCTTTGGTGATGCGATCGCGTAGATCAGTGAGCCACGACTGCTCAATGTGCTTGACCGCGTCGAGCCGGAATCCGTCCAGATCGTAGTTTTGCATCCACGACAGCGCGTTATCGACGGAAAACTTGCGCGCAGCTGCGTTGTTGAAGTCAAAGTCCGGCAAGTAGTCGCGGAACCAGCAGACCGACGCTTTGCTGCCTTCCCACGGACAGTCCGACGAGCCGCAGATGCACTGTCGTCCCCCGCCGAGATCGAGCGGATTGAACCAGCTCTTGTTCATCGTGTAGACCGGCGAGTCTTTGTGAACGTGGTTCATCGCGTAATCGACCAGGACTTTGATTCCGCGCTTGTGAGCCTCGGCGATGACGGCTTTTAGCTCGGACTCGGTGCCAAAGCGACGCTCGGGCTTGGTCAGATCGCGCGGCCAGTAGCCGTGATAGCCGGTGTAGTTTCGTCCGTCGTCGCCGATGCCGATCCCGTCGGTGTTGTCCATCGGAACCGTAAGCCACAGCGCGTTGACTCCGAGTGACTCGAAGTAGCCGTCTTTGAGCTTTTGCAGCAGTCCCGCCCAGTCGCCGCCTTTCCAGTTTGCCGATGGATCGACACCACCGCCGGAATACGGGATGTTGTTGGCAGGATTTCCGTCGAAGAAGCGATCGACGAACACAAAGTACATGACAGCGTCGCGCCAATCGAACGCTCCCGCTGTCGCAGAACACGTCGGAGCCGGCGCTTCGCAGGTGTACTTGGCACAAGTGACGCCACTTCCGACGGAGTTAAAGCCGCCAAAGCCGTCCGATTCCTTGTTGTTGTTTTCGGGATCAGCGATCCAGCTCTCTTTGCCGGAGGCGTCCACGATGCGGAACTTATATATAAACTTGGATATCCACGGGACGGTGACCTTGACGCGCCAGGCGGTGCCGTCGAAGGTCATCGTGTCGCCCATCACCCAGCCATTGACTTTGTAGTCGCCGCGTAGCTCGACGACCTTTTCATCGCCTTTGGTGGTGGTGCCGCCCATGCCTTTGTAGACGAAGACTTGCTCGCAGCGACGCTCGCTGACATCGCACATCGGCGGTGGCGGCGGCATCATTCCCGAGCCGGAGCCCGATCCGTATCCCGAGCCTTCTTTGCGCGGTCCGGGATCCCACGGATCGGACATCTGTCCGTTGTAGATGCTGTAGTCTCCGCAGCCAGCGACCACAGACGAAAAAACGAGCAGGAGCGGAGCAAGCTGACGACGGGCTTGCAACAAAAGCGACATACGCACCTCCTTGCGGATTGGGACGGTACGATAGCGAATCAGGAGCGGCGCGAAAGGGCAAAATGACAGCCTGGGACGGTCCTTTCGGTATGCTGCGCGCGTGTCTACTTCTCACAGCGCGGTGCAACTGGTGGATGTCGATGCGGCGAAGGCTCCAGCGTTTGGGCTCAGCGACGAGTTTTTGCCACTTACATCGGACTTCCACGTACACAATCGACATCAGCTTCTGTATGCCGCGTCGGGTTTGCTGTATCTGACGGTGGGCGCAAGCGACTGGGTGCTGCCTCCGCATCGGGCGGCGTTTTTGTCGGCGGGAACGCTGCATCAGGTGCGCTGTGAACAGCCCGTCGCGCTACGGACGGTGTATTTGGATCCGTCGATCGTTGCTGCGCCGCCGTGGGACTGTCGGGTCTTTACGGTGTCGCCGCTCGCCAAAGAGCTGCTGCTGTACGCGATGCGCTGGAATCACCAGAGCGATCCCGATGATCCGCTGCTCCATTCGTATTTTTCGACGCTGGGTCAGCTTGCGCTGGAATGGAGCGAGCAAGGTGCGCTGCCGTTTCGACTGCCGGTTCCTCCATCGGATGAGCTGCGACGTGTGACGCGGCTGATTCGGGATCGGCTCGACGAATCGCTGTCCGTGGCTGACTTGGCCAAAGCGGCGGCACTGTCAGAGCGTACGCTGCGACGGCGCTTCGCTTCGGAGCTGGGTATGACGCCGCATGCCTATCTTCACGCTGAGCGAATGCTGGCGGCGCTGGATCGACTCACAAACCCGTCGCTGTCGATCACAGAAGTGGCGCTTGCGGTGGGCTTTGAGACGCCCAGCTCGTTTAGCCATGCATTCACTGCCTTCGTCGGAGAATCCCCGCGCGATTACCGTCAGAAACTTCGCTATCATCACAAGTCATGAAGCCGATCTTGGATCTGTCGCTCGCGTCGGAGCTTCCGTGTGGTCCGTTTCAGGATCGAACCGAGCACAGCCAAGGCGCGCTCCGTCGTCCCGTTCGAGAAGAGCCGTGCCGCGCGCTGGTCTTTCATCGCATCGGAGAGCCGCAGGTTCAGCCGACTCCCGAAGAGACGGCGCAGCTACCTGGCGGTGTATTGCCCGGTGGAGAAGGCCGTGACATCGACGGAATCATTCGCTTTTTCACCAGTCATCCCGAAGGTGTTGCGACGGTGACCCTGGATGGCAGCTACGACGACAAAAAGGCAACCATCGACAAGTGGAGCCGCGACGGTGTTCCCGATTCATATCGCGACAAGTCGTTTGTTCCGTACTCGATCGTGATCGAACCAGACGGGGCCGTGCATCAGCTCTTGCGTCTGGATGTTGCCGGAGCGCATGCGCGAGGCTTCAATCACAGCGGCATTGGCGTCGCGTTTATTGGGGATTTTCGATTCGAGTCACCGACGGATGAGCAGCTTGCATCGGGCCTTGCGGTCTGCGTTGCGCTGCTTCGTCAGCTGGGACTTTCGTCTTCCTCGGTGAAGCTCTACAGCCACGACGAAGCCCGCGCATTGATTGGACAGGGAAAGAAAGAGTGCGTCGGGAAGCACTTTCCTCTCGACGCATTCCGTCAGCAGATTCGGGAGCACAGAAGTACCCCCGAGCGCGGCTGACGTTACGGCGCGCGATGGATGATCGATCCGGTGTTTCCGACGAGGAAAATGTTGCCGGTGCCGATTCCGAACACGCCGCTCAGGGCCTGTGAGCTGCCGCTCGTCTGCGGAGTCCACGCCGTGCCGTTATAGCGAAGCAGCGTACCTTTGTCTCCGACGGCGTAGATGTTACTGGCGTCGCTGCCCCAGATGCTGTTGAGCTGGACCGTGACACCGCTCGTCACAGAAACGAGAGAGACTCCGTTCCAGCGCTTGAGCTGGCCCGCCGCACCTGTGATCCAGACGTTGCTTGGGCTGCTGGCCCAGACGCTGCTGAACCAAGAAATCCCGTCGGAGGTCAGGACGGACCAGGCGGTACCATTCCAGCGCATCAGCAGGCCACCCGCACCGACGACGTAGACGTTGCTTGCGTTGCTGCCAAAGATGCCGGTCAAGTGAGAGAACGTGCCGCTGCTCTGAGCCGTCCAGCTTGTGCCGTCGTAGCGCAAAAGCGTTCCGTTGTTTCCGACGGCCCAGGCGGTCTTGCTGTCGGCAGCCCAGACGGCGCGTAGAAACTCGGTGGTGCCGCTGGCTTGTGCGGACCATGCGGTGCCATCCCACTTAACGATGGTTCCGGCGCCACCGACGGCCCAGGCGTTGCGGCTGTCGCTGCCCCAGATGCTGGACAGTCCTTCTTTCGTCGGGCTAGGAACGGGGCTGAGCGAGTAGCCATTCCACTTGACGATGCTGCCACCGGCCCCGACGAACCAGACGTTGCTGGCGTCGCTGCCCCACGCGGCGTAGTAACCGGCGCGGCTCCAGGCGGGCGGAGGGTTCCAGGTGGTGCCGTTGTAGCTCAAGACGAGCCCGGCATCACCGACGGCCCACAAGCTGCTCACCGAGCTGCCCCAGATGGCCAGCAGGTTTTCAGTGACGCCGCTCGATTGGGGAACCCACGCGCTGCCGCTCCACTTGAGCACCGTTCCGCTGTAGCCAACGATCCACAGGTTGCTGGCGCTGGTTCCCCAGACGGTGCGAAGCATTTCCAGCGTGCCGCTCGACTGAGCCATCCAGGTCACGCCGTCCCACTTGAGGATGACGCCGTTTGCACCGACGACCCAGATGTTGTTTGCGTCGGTGCCCCAGATGCTGCGCAGGTACGCCAGGCTCCCGCTAAGCTGCGTCGTCCATCCTGCGCCGTCCCACTTGAGGATGACGCCATTTGCGCCGACGGCCCAGATGTTGTTTGCGTCGCTGCCCCAGATGCCGCGCAGATAGGCCAAGCTGCCGCTTGCCTGCGGCGACCACGTTGATCCGTTCCACTTCAAGATCGTGCCACCGTCGCCAATCACCCACACGTTGTTGGCGCTGGTTCCCCATACGCCCGAAAGGCTGGCGGTGCTGCCGCTACTCTGCTGGGTCCACGTCGAGCCATCCCACTTCAAGATCGTCCCCGAGACACCGACGGCCCAGACGTTCTTCGAGTCGATTCCCCACACCGCGAGGAGGTTCTTGGTCGTCGGTGTGCTCTGCTGCGACCAGCTGCTGCCATCCCACTTGATGACGACGCCGTAGTCACTGACGGCCCAGACGTTGTTTGCGTCGCTGCCCCAGATCGACGGCAGATAGTTGCCTTGCGGCATCGGGCTGCGCCAGCAGTAGCCATCGACCGAGCAGACTCCCCGAGGCATCCCGACGGACAGCACGGTGTCCGCTTTCAGTCCCAGATACGTCGCAGAGACGGTGCTGCGTCCTTTGCCAAGTCCCGTCGCCAGACCGCTGGTGCTGATGCTGGCCACGCCGGTTGCCGGGGCGATATCGACGGCAGCAAAGGTGGTGCTTGCGCCTACGTCCTTGGTGGTTCCGTCTGAAAACAGTGCTTCCGTCGAGAACTGTTGCGTCGCACCGACTGCGATGGCTGGACCTTGTGGGCTCAGTCGTAGGCTCGTCGCTACCGCTGGTGTTACCGTCACAGTCGCCGTCGCAGACTGTAGCATGTGAGTGCCCGTCACCACCGCTTGGCCGATGTTCTTCGCGTAGACTCCGCCTGTTCCACTGAGCGAGAGCACATCCGTTCCCATCACGTCCGTCGCTGTCCAGATGGCTGCCGTCGTGACATCTTGCGTGGTTCCATCGGTGTATGTACCGATCAGGCGAAGCGGCTGCGTCAGACCTTTGGCCAGCGTGACCGTCGCAGGCGAAACGGCCACCGATACCAGTGCCGCCGGACGTACTGTCAGAGCTGCCGATGCAGAAAAGCCTCGGAACAACGCGCTGATGGTTGCCGTTCCCACGGAATTTCCTTTGGCCAAGCCCGCTGCATCGACGGAAGCAACGCCAACGCCGGATGCATCCGTCGCAGTCCACGTTGTCAGTGCCGAGACGTTTTGGACCGTTCCGTCCGTGAACGTCGCCGTCGCTGTAAACTGCTGGGTGGTGCCCTTGGCCAGCGTCGCTGTTGTTGGACTGAGTGCAAGTGCTGTTGGAGACGCAGGATTCACCGTCAGGTTTGTCTCGGCAACAACGCCCAGATATTCCGCGCTCACCTTGGCTTGTCCAACGGCGTCTCCGTGTGCGATTCCGGTGCCATCAATCGAAGCCACCCCCGATCCCACCACGTCGAGCACCGCCCAGTCTGCACTCGCGGTGACATCCTGAACCGTTCCGTCTGAAAACGCGCCAACGACGTTAAACTGCTGCGAAGTTCCTTTGGCAATGGCGACGTTGAGCGGACTAAGCGTCAGCGTCTTGACCGTCGCAGCCGTAACTTCCAGCGTCGTGCTGGTGGTCTTCGTCAGGTAGCGCGCCGAAATGCGTGCTTTGCCAACGCTCTTCGCCGTCGCCAGTCCCAGTGAGTTCACGATCGCTACGCCGGTTCCTAGCGTGTCTTTGACCGACCACGCCGACATCGTTGTAACATCTTGGGTTGTCCCGTCGCTAAACGTCGCCATCACCTTGAACTGCTGGGTCAGGCCTTTGGGCACTTTGGGTAGGCTCGGACTGATCGACAGCGTCGAGAGCGTCGCCGCCGTGATGTTCAGATCCGTCTCGACCTTCTGTCCTTCGTAGTCCACCGTGACGTGATAGCGCCCCGGCTGCTGGATTTCGACCAGCCCCGAGTCATGGATCGGAACCGTTTCTCCGCTCGGACTGTGGACCGTCCAGCTTCCTTTGCGGGTCAGATCGCGCACGCGACCATCTTGTGAAAAGCCACGAAGCTGAAACTGCTGCGCGGTTCCTTGCGCAAGCTGCGGATTCGACGGTGACAGCGCAAGCTGGAACTGCTGTGCGTCGGGTCCGCGTGGGTCCGGTGATCCACAGTGCAGTCCCAGCGCCGTGATCAGCATCAGTGCCCAGAACTGCAATCGACGAATGCCTAACAAGTGAGTGGTCATGAAGCGTGTTCGCATGCATTCCTCCTGAGCTGTCTGGATACCACTTTGATCTGACAATGCGGGATGGATTGGGAATCTTCCGAGACTGGGTTGGGAATGAAGACAGCACGGATGGGAATCGAAACAGAGAGCATCAGGAATCGAAACAGAGAGCATCAGGAATCGAAACAGAGAGCATCAGGAGTCCGCGAGGATTGCAAAGAACTGTGCGAAATCGCTTGGGTCTGACTTGACAGCGCAGCTTCGGCCAAGTGACTCTCTGCTTCGCTGTGAGTGAGTCCTCTGCAAAGGAAGTAGGCGCTCTGTTTGCGCTGCATGGACCGATGGTTTTCCGTCGAGCAATGCGTCTTATGGGCCGCAAAGAAGATGCAGAGGAAGCGACGCAAGAAGTGTTTGTGCGTGTGATGCGAAGCATGGCGCAGTTCGATGGTCGCAGCAGCATGTCAACGTGGCTGTATCAGATCACCACCAACTACTGTTTGAATCAGCTCCGCGATCGCTCACGCCGCAGAGAGCTGTTTGAACAGAACATGATTGGAGAAGAGGAATCTCAGCAGGCTTCGCTGACGGACTTGCTGCTGCTGCGACGGCTCCTTGCGGAAGCAGATGAAAAGCAGGCCTGCGCCGCCGTGTATGTCTATCTGGACGGAATGAGTCACGAAGAAGCGGCGGAGCTGCTGGGAGTTAGTAAGCGTACCGTCGGAAATCTCATTGAGCGGTTCTTGGCTTGGGCGAACAAGCGCAGTGAAGTAGTGCAAGCCGCAGGAGCCCCTGTGGATGATCGGGCTGCCAAGCGAGGGACAGCGCGATGAGTGCAGCGCTTTCTGTTTCTCGCCAAAAGCTTGACGATTGGTGTCGAACAGCTTGCCCGGATACAGCGGACTGCGGGTCAAAAGGACAGCGGCAATAGCGGGCAGAGGGTCTCATGGAATCGCGGCGACTTGATACGTTACGGGCAGGGCAGAAGGGATGTCCGTCAGACTTGATGCTAGATCGACTCTGCGCAGGAGAACTGTCATCCGACAAGCAGCGCGAGCTTCAGTCTCACATTGCAGCGTGTGAGGTCTGTCCCACGAGAATGACGCAGAGACAAGCGGGCTTTGCGGCGTTTTCCGATCTGGATACTCGACCCCTGTTGTCAGCGATTGTTCGACGAGTGAGTGAAGAGCAAGAGGCCCGGCAGCGGCGTACTTCAGTGGGGAAGCTGCTTCTGTGGCTGACTCCGGTGGGGGCAGCGGCTGCGGTGTCTGTGTTCCTGCTGGTCGGTCGCGATCCTGCGATGGTTCATCCACCGGACGAAGTTACGACACGCGAAAAGGGAAGCGCTACCCTGCATGTCTTTCGTCAGGTGGGCGAAGGATCCAGTGAGTCCCTGAGTGGCGATTCCTTTCGGCCTGGTGATCGGCTCCGCTTCGTGGTGGATTTGTCCAAACAGGCGCAGATCAGCGTGCTCGGAGTGGAATCAAGCGGTGCGCTGTATGTGGCTTGGCCGCAGGATCCAAGTGCTGCGATACTCTTTGCTGCGGGCAAGGGACAAGCGCTGCCAGGGGCGGTTGTTCTCGACGACAGTCTTGGAAAAGAGACGCTGTATCTGGTGTCCTGTCCCGCTTCGGGATCTGCTCCCGCCAAGCTGTGTAAGAGCGGTGGTCCGGGCGCTGCACCGCAGTGTGGATCGGACTGCTTGCTGTCTGCGTTTGTGCTGAACAAGAAATAGAAATCATCGCAATATGAAGCGTATAAAATGCCTCATATTGCGATCTGCTAGCTTGTACGGTACGCAGACGCTCTTACTTGGTCAGGTGACGCCGTCGATACACGAAGCACAGGCCGGTACCACCATCTCCGCTGACGTTGTCTCCGGGAACGCTTAGCTCGACGACATAGCCGGTCTTTCCATCCGCAGAAGGAATCTTGATCGTGCCGCTGGTGTCGCTCGTGATCTTTCCGGCTTCGCTCAGCGGATCAATGCTGTTCGTCGCTGCGTTATATCCCTTTAGCTTGAGCTGCGGGCCAAACAGCAGACCGCTCGCATAGCGGAGCTTCCCAGTCCAGCTGACCGTCAAGTCCTGACCTTCCGTCACCTTGGTGTTTTCTTCGGGCGCGGTCAGGGTGATGTCGGGACACTTGATCTGAAACGTTGCGGAGTCCGCGCCGCGCGTGGCTGACAGCGTCAGCGTCGATCCTGGACCTGCATTGGGAATCGTGACCTTGGAAAAGTCAAACACAGAGATGAGGGTGTTGTAAGGAATCGTGACTCCGTTTACTTGAAGGACTGCGTCCTTGCTGACATCCATCTTGCCACTGCTGTCTTGCTTTTGAACGGTGACAAAGGTGCCGGAAACGGGTGACTCGGTCGATCCGGGGATGTCTTTGATGTCCACCCCGAACGACGCTTCAATGCGCAGTCCACCGACGCTGGTGTTGGGTCCAGGTCCATTTCCTGGCGACACCTGATCGAGCAGTCCACAGCCCATCATCAAACCAAACGCAGACACAAGCAGAGCACGCTGAGTACGCATCATGAACTCCTAGAGTGTGGGAACTTGAAGAAGCGGTGATTACGGAGCGGAGCATCTGAGTGTTAGATTCAGTACCTACTGAGATCCGCTGCGATTCGTTCACCGACTCCGGAGTCACAAGACGCAAGCGGATCTGGAGTTATTCAGGAACTTGATCAGTCTTTTCTACAAACAAGATGATCGCGATCAGATGAGCTCTATTTACCGTTGCTGAAATATAAAATGAAGCACGATAGGAATCGTAACGGAGCGTATTAGGAGTCGAATAGGAATCGAATAGGAGTCGAAGCAGAGCCACAAAGGAGTCGAACAGGAACTGTCACAGACTCGAATCCTGAGCGTTAGAGCGCAGCCGAAGCGTCAGCTGCTTGCGAAGGAATGGAAGCGGTGTGCGTAAGATCAAGGGAGAGAAGGCGTCACGAAGAGAAGAGGGCAGTCTGTGCGCACGATTCTGCTACCAGCAGCGGCCATGATGACGATGGCCGTGGCCGTGATGCGGAGCTGGCAGCGGCGCTGCCACCACCACCACTCTCCGACGAGAAACCGGAGCGCGATAGACCGGAGCCGGAGCCATCACAACAACCGGAGCGCGATAGACCGGAGCCGGGGCCGTCACAACAACCGGAGCGCGATAGACCGGAGCCGGAGTCGTCACAACAACCGAAGCGCGTCGCGGATGGGCTGAAGACTCCAGCTCGGTTCCCAAAAGGAGCGAGGCAGCAAGACCGATCGTGGCAAGCAGTTTCTGAGCGAACATGGGAAGCCTCCTTCCGTGTTGTTTGGTTCTGACCAGTGCTTTTGCATCGCTTGTGCCAGTGTCAAAGGAAGGACAATTTCCGTCGGAAACATGGAAAAATGGCTATGAACAGTCGTTCATAGGCTGTGTCCGTATGGCTTCAGCGGAATCGGGACTCTGCATGAAAAGGGAGTGCGAACAGAGCGGCGGTGGGAGTGACTGGAGAGATGGCTGAACCGCAGGTGCTTCGCGGGCGATCGCTACTTGGTCATGACCTTGAACTGACCGGGCGTGACAAACTGAATCACTCCGCCCCAGTTGCACATCAGCTTGGAGTTGTTGTCGAGCGTCGGCATGTTGCCAATCAAGATGGTCGGAGATCCCACGATCCATGGTGCGCTGGTGACAGGAACACAGGGCATCGGGGTGAGGACTCCCAACGCCGCCGCAGTGGCCGCTGCCACCGTCGGATTGGACGGCGACATACACATCCCAAACGGCGGAATGTTCACGATTGGCTTGTGATCCATGATGTTTGCAGCCGGAGTGGTCGCAAGCACCTTGTTGGTGGGCAGGACCACCAGCGTAGACGGAGCCGCTCCGAAGCTACACATCATCGAGGCGCCCATACAACATTGAACTCCCATGACGACTCCTTAGTGACCCTTGTGGGGAGGATGAAGGACTCGCTCTGTTGCGGCAAGCATCAGCGCAGACAAAAGGAATGTGACATGAATTCCGATCTGCCAAGGAATGTGCTCATGCGGCTTGTGATCGATGTTGATGAAGGCTTTCAGCAGATGAATTCCTGAGATTCCAACCAGCGATCCCACCAGCTTGATCTTGAGCGTTCCGGCATCGACCTTCTGGAGCCAGTCCGGTCGATCTTCATGTTTTTCGACGGGAAGACGACTGACAAAGCTGGCATATCCACCGATCACAACCATCGTGATCAAGTTGGCGACCATCGTGATGTCAACCAGGTTCAGGACGGCCAGCATGACCAGCTCTTCGGTCATGCGATTGACTTCCTTCCACAGATGCATCAGGTCAACCAGGAACTTGTACGTATACAGAACAGAGCCCAAGATCAGGCCGAGATAGAGCGGCGCTTGAATCCAGCGGCTTGCGAAAATCACCCATTCCAGCGTGTCTTCTACGATGGCAAACGACGACCGTTTCTTGGTCTGTTTGGTTTGTCGTTTCTGGGCTGTCTCTGCGGAGTCCGTGACTTCCTCCTTGGTAGACTCAGGAGACTTCTTGGACTCGTGCTCTGATTCAGAATCTGATTCGTGATGTGCTCTGCTCATGATGATTATCCGCCTGGTGCTTCCGATGTCGTAAGATCGCCTTGACTCTTGGGCTTGATGCTGTGGGTATCAAGCTCGATGGTGGTGGTGTAGGGAATGGAAGGCTCGAACAGCATCTTCCAGGGCCCTTGAGGTCGCGTAAAAAGGAAGTAGACGGCCACCGCTTTCTTTCCCGGGGTCTTGATCCACATCCGCTCTGTGATCGACTTGTTCTTGGCGTACAAAACCTTGGCGCGCAGTACGCTGGCATCTCGCTGGGCGACGAGCATAGCCACGGAGTCATAGGACTCTGTTCGATACTGCTGGGTGTCTACTTCGCGGACCAAAAAGTGTAGTGGCGTGCTGTCGTTGAGTCCTTTCGGTGCGCGAATGTCCATGCGCAGATAGCCTGGCAGACAGCCAGAAATCGTAGAGAGCAGCGCAAACAGAGAGATGGAAGGAATCATCCGGCTCATGCGAAAGGGACTCCTTACCGTCGTACCTTGAGCAGCGCCCAAGGGTCTTCGACAAACTCAAACTTCACAGCTCTGGGAGATCGTCCTCCGTCGCCGGGCAAGGTCCAGGTAATCAGCCTTGGTTCGCTGGTTTGGCCTCTGCTGAGCAAGCGGAAAAAGCCCCAAGACATCTCACCCACTTCCAATGACTGCGTCTGTTTGCGACCAGAGTCCGCTGTGCTGTATTCCAGACCTACGGATGCGGGATCGGCCTGCCACCAAGCAACTTGCAGTGGTCGTGCCGTCGGTGCCGAGTTGACTCCGTACACCACGGACTTTCCGGCGGCCAAAAAGGACAGCGTGCCCGGAATCTCTCCATCGGTTGCGTTCAGCGGAAGCGGTCGGACGCGCAGATCGAGCGGAACGCGCGATCCATCTTTGCCAAACAGGGTCCGTGATACCCGCGCAAGCTGGTTGATCAGAGGCAACATTCCATCAGGAAGAGAGACGCTTCCCGACGGAAATCGCTTTGCTGCAAAGTCGCCGCTTCGTTCCAGAACCACGGGTCCGTACTTGCTACGAAAGGCCGTCCAAAATGGACCTTCAACCGGCTTGAGCTGATCCAGATCACGCGGATCCACAGTTGCTTCGGCCATGCGATTGAACGGAAACTTTTCGAGCATCGGCTCGACTTGAGGACGCATTCCGCTTTGCCAGTACTCTGCCAGCGTGTGCTCGATCTCTGACTGTCCGAGCCGCACCACGCGATGTACGGGCGCTACAAACGGTGCAGACAGCGGACCCGCAAGTCCGGTTGCATCCAGAAACTGCTGAACTTGTTTGTCAGGGGCCGCAGGATTTTCTTGCAGAGACTGAAGTGCGAGCCGTCCCAGCGGCGAGAGCATGTCTCCCAGCGCGAGGGTCTTTCCGTCTTCAGGAATCGCTGCGGGCTTGCCACTATCAAGCTCTTTTACGATGCCAGATAAGATCTCTGCGTAGGGCTTCAGACCTGGATAGCCGCCTTCCTTTCCGGGCGTCATCAGCTTCACCAGCGGCGCAAACAGCACGATGCACTCTCCAAGCGGACGCAAATACGTTGCATTTAGGTCGCCAAGCTGTGCGTTGTCTGCGATGGTCTTTAGGTGATTGCTGAGTGAGCCACCCGGAAGGACTGCGGATACCAGCTCTGCGTGAGTGGAACTGAGTCCCATTCCCGGAAACACATAGCTGCGATGCTGCGCAAGCAGGGCTTCACAGTATCTGCGTGCATAGCTTCGCGCTTCATTTGTGACGTAACGGACCAGCAGCTCGCGCTCTTCACTGGTCAGCTCTGGGGTCGCTTCCAGCGCTTTGTCTAGCTTGAGCAGTACAGGCCGAATGTCGCGATCAAAGCTGGCCTTGTTATAGGAGCCCGCAAACGCTGCGCTCAGCGATCCTTTTTCACCGACCAGCGTGGCCAGTCGCGGAGACAGAGAGACTTGGGAGTCCAGCTCTTGTCCATGTGAGCGACGATGTCTGCGACGGCTGTGATGCTTGGAGGACTCTTCTTTGGCTTCCTCTGCATGCTCTCCGTTCTGTTGCTTGCGCAGCAGCTCAGAGTAGCGCTTCATATCAGGAATCGTACACTCTGCATCGCACATCCGATTGCACTTCTTCAGACACTTTTTGACCATCCGGCGTGACAGTCGTTCCAGGTCAGAGGAGCCCGATGAGCGAGTGCTAGAAGTCGGACGACGCTCAAACAGAGAGTTTACAACCAGCTGATTGCGACTTCGCATCAGCAGGTTCAAAAACTCGCGACCACTGAACTGATAGGTATGTCCTTGCAGCTCAAAGGAATAGGTTTCTTGTGCGCCATCTCGACGGGAATGGACATCGGTAAGGAGCTGCAAGACCTGATACAGATTGAGCTTGCCGCTGCGTACCTGATCTGCCGTGGTGTCGTGAACCAGCTTGAGCACAGAGCGCATGGGCGCTGCTTGATCGCGCAGCCAAGGGGGCGGCGCAAGGGTTGGATCTTCGAGGGAGAGCTGCCGAACCAGATCACCAAGCGGTGCTTCTTCGGACAGCATGCGGAAGACCCGCGAAAGCGTCAGTCCAGAGTGTACTGCATCAATGGTATTGAGCAGCGGCTCGGCTCCTTCGCGCAGCAGCTTGAGCTCTTCCGCTGAGATCTTCTGCTGCGGAATCGCCTTTTCCAGCACATCAAAGTAGCGCGCCCACAGACCGGGCTCTGTGACAAGATCACTGCGCTCTCTGCGGATTCCGCTGCGCACGGTGCTTAGGACTGTGGGACTCCCTTGCCAGGGCTCCTCACTGTAGTTTAGGTAGTCGCGGATGACGCTCTCTGGAACCCCGATCGTCGATGCAAACTCACCAGGCTGCGTCAAGACCAGACCGCCCAGCGAGTTGTCCTTTGTCGCATACAAGACCGCCAGCGTGTAGATCAGCTTGTCGCGCTGATGAAGCTTCGCAGCCTTTTCTAACAGCGGCAGCAGGTATCCTTTGCGGATCGTTTCGATGTGGTGAACGCGCGTCTCTTCTTTGTTGTCCTGATACAGGATCCGATAGAGCGTCCACTTTTCATCCGCACTGCTGAGCGCACCGATCTGCTGACTGGATGACTGCTCTGCTGCGCGAACGGCTGCCGACTCTGTAGAAGGATTGAGAGAGTTCCTTGCTCGCTCAACGGCCTGTTCAAACTGTTCGACAGCGTCTTCCGACTTATGAACCTTACGACCGTGACGAATCACCAGAGACAGCAGGATCAAAAACAGGGTCGCAGCGACACCTGCGCAGACTGCAAGGTGAGTCCGTCCGCGCCACCAAGCCAGCGAGATGATCGGACGCGGACCTCGGCCAGACTCGGACCGGCGCGTTAGATGAAACGGATTGCCAAGCGGCTCGTCTTTGGCGGCAGCATGAAAGTACAGCCGCTCAAGATGCGGTGTGTGATACGCCGCGTTGGCCTGCACCAGCGGCTGAAGGAATGGCTCCAGAAGCTGCAAGGTTCGCGGCGCTGCGTGCAGGAACTTGATGATTCCCCGGAACTGGTCCGCGTTGACGGTCACGAGTGCGTGCGGAAGATACTGTTCGTAGGAACGCAGCAGCTCTGACATTCCGCCTTCGCGATTCGTTACAAGGTGTAACGGAAGCTCTAGCGGAATCCGTTCATGATTCAGGTACTTAGCAAACGCTGAATAACCTTCGAGCTGCTCCATGTGAGTCAGCACAAGCCGTGTCTCAATCGGAGAGCGCAGCGCTTTGGATAGCAGGTTCAGCTTGGCGCGAATTGACTGTCCTTGATAGGCCAGCGTATCGGGGTCCGTTCGCAGTACGGCTGCAATGTCCAGGACGACAATCACCGTCGGATTGCGATGATGAAAGGCCGTTCCGAACAGCTTGCTGATGGCGTTGCGCGCCGCGTCCTGATTGGACATAAGGAGTGGCGCAGAGAGCTCCAGCGCGAGCGCTCGACTTCCGATGTAAATCTGCAGCATCGGGTCTGCGGTGTAGCTAGGGACAAGCTGTCCGGTCTGTTCTTGCCAGTCGATGCGCGCGCGCACCAAGTGGCTCTTTCCTGCGCTGGCCGGACCTAGGAGTAGAAACGACGGATAGTTCGGAACCGCTGCGCGCGCACTGCGTGGTAGCTCGGACAGAAAGCGATTCCAGATGTCGCGCAGCGCTGTGGCTTCGACCGCATCTTTTTTGTCTTTGAAGCGCTCATTTAGGTCTGCTTTGCGACGGGTATACTGTAGATACAGGACCGCAAGCAGCGTTGTCACAGACAAGCTGCCCAGGATTCCTAATGCCCAATACACCCACACTGGTAGGTGTACAAAGCTGAAGTCGAGCAGAGAAGGAGCCCCACGCTCAATGTGCGACGCCCCATGCAACAGCGAGGCTTCTATGACTGCGAAGACTCCCAACACGCTTACTTCGCCCCCATCGGTGAAGAGACCACCAGCGAGTCCATGATGTCCTCTAGCTGGTTGAGCTGCCGATGCAGATCTTTTTGTAGCTGCTTGTGCTGGTCTTCGGTAGGTCCGGGTTGATTTCTTGGTGGAAATAGCTCGCGCAGCGTCGAGTGAATCCGCGAAAGAGGAATCTCCAAAATCTCTGCGTGATCGCCAAACTGATTCCGAAGCTGACTCTCTAGCTTGGTCAGCAGCTCTTTGATCGTAGGTCCGGTGCGGACATGTCGGGATTTGGCGCTGCCCGGCTTTGCGCTGCCGGTCTGCTGCTTGCGATTCCAGTGCGACAGCAGGTTGTCTGCATCGAAGTCTTCGGTTGCATCATCGAATGCTTCCTCAAGCTCTTCTTCCGCAATCTCTCCTGCGGCATCCACGAGCTCTTCTATGCCTTCGTCTAGCTCGAACATGTGAGATCTCCCCTCAGGCGGCTAGAGATTGGTCAGCGAGACCATCAGCCAAAACAGAAGCAGGAGCACTCCTGAAGTGGCCAGGTAATACAGCGCTGGATGCATGACTTTTCCGGGCAGCGGAACGGAGTCCTCATCGTCTCCTTTGCGACGCTTTCGCCTCTGTTTTCCGGGCATCTCAGGAAGCGGAATTCGCTCGGTCAGGCGCTTCTTAAACGCTGCTGCTTTGGCTGGATCTTGGCCAAACTTCCCAATGAAGCCGTCGCTCAGACAGTAGTACAAGACAGTAAAGACCAGCGGAGGACTGGATGCTTTCTTGAGCCGCTCTTCCACGAACTCAAAGAACACATCACCGCCATCGTTCATATCGAACAGCTCTTTTTGTAGCAGCGGCCACTGTGTCTGCTCTGCCGTCGAGAGTCTGCGCGTAACCATCTCGTCAAAGTGCAGTACCAGCGGATACAGAACCATGCCCGCTTCCTTTTCAGGAAGGATGCGCTGGAACGTATTTTTGAGATCATCCAGATAGCGGCGCAGCTCTGTTCGCAGGATTCCGATCACATCGGTTCCTGCGTTTAACATCATCGTGGTTTCTTGCGCCGTGGCCGCAACATAGGTCTGCGGAAGCGCGCGATCGAGCAGACGACGCACTTCCGTTCCCGCAGAGACGATGACATTCCATAGCTCAATGGTCATCATCGCAGTGAACTCCCTGCCGTCGGATGAATCGGCATGCGAAACTTACTGCCACCTGCATCCACGGACAGCTCAACGGTGGCATCAGAATTCCAGCTATCAAGCAGCTCGCGAACTTGCTGAAGGAATGTCCACACCAGCGCTTCTTCATCAGGATCGAAGCGATCCATCGTCATCTTGTAGACATGACGAAGTCCCGATCCGCGCATCGCGCTGTCTGGCGCTAGCTCTACGGACAGACCTTTGACTCGCTGCGGCAGATCTTGAAACGGAGAGCTTTGCACAGTCCCCAGCACAGCCAAGAGCTGATGAAGCTCACGAGTATCGAGCACAGACTTCATCCGCATCGCCAGCAGCCGTAGCAGCGCCATCGCGTCTTGTCCGAGCGCTGTCTCTGCATGAGGTTTTACGTCGGAAAGCGGCTGAAACAGCAGTCCTTCCTGATTGCGATTCGGAAGCGTGATCTTCAGCTTTCCAACCGCTTCGCGCGCAAATCCTGGCTGATGCCACAGTCCTTCCAGCACCAGCCGAACCGGATTGAGCAGCGCAGTCGGCATACGCACGATCAGAAACAGACCGCTGTACAGATCATCGATGCGATCTTCGACTTCATAAGCCAGCGTGGAATCGCTGCTGTGCAGGATGCCTGGCTCTAGCGGAGTCATTCCTTCTGGATCGATGCGATAGACTCCGAGCGTACTCTGTAAGCTGTATCCCAGCGACGGATTGTGATAGCGAATCGGATACGCTTCTTGCGTCCCATCACAGTGAATGGGCTCGCTGCTTTCCTTGCGGAGATTTTCTGCTGGCACCGCAAAGAGCTGAAACATATCGGCAGTAGGAACCGGATCACGCGGCCACTCATCATCCAGATCCAGACAGATGGCCACGCGGCTCCACGGCTTGCGACTACGCGGAACATCCAAGTTCACAAACAGCTCTTCCTGTGGAAAATGGAAAAACGATCGCACCTTCAAAAGCGGATTTCGGGTGTCCGGCTGATGCGGCTCTGTGAACACCGATCCATAGCTGAGCAGACAGTCTGGACCGTCGCTGCTATCGGTCACAACATCTTCATAGACCGCAAACGCGCGGCGCGTGTGCGCACGTAGCTGATAGTGAACCCGCAGCGCAGTATCGTAGTTGTCGATGTACTGAATCAGAAAGCGCAGCATTCCTACTGCGTCCGTTCGTGGAAACCGAGAGCGAAGGTTTAGCACCAGCCGCGTTCCACCGCGTAACGGAATGAGCTGCATGGACTCGAGCGTCACTGGCACAATCCGCAGCTCACTGGTGGTTCGGAAGTAACCGACTTGTCCGCTTTGCGTGGTGATCCGTAGCTCGCTTCCTGTTTCCAAGACCGTGCTTTCGACCATCCGTGGCGTCACTTGCGCTTGCACCAGTAGCTTGCTTGGTAGCGGATCGAGCAGATATCCGAAGTACGTTCCAAACAGTCTGCGCCACGTTGCTTGGACATTGCGGATCGTCGCAAGACGCGTCCTTATCGAAAAAAATCCCAGCGCTTCGATGAGCCTGCGTACATCGGGATCTTCGCGCTCTACGCGACCACTTGGATGCCGCTTTTCATGACGCTGCCGGAAGTCTTCCAGCGTCTTTAGCTCGGCGACCAAGTGCTTTTCTAGGACATCGCGACCCATGGCTTACCCCAGCTTCACAAGAGAGCCTTCCACGCTGGTGAGCGACCCCTTTAGCGTGGTCATTCCTGATGACTGTGCAGTCAGCATTCCGTCTGCTTTGACTTCCACCATTGCGCCTTCCAGCTTTGCTTGTGCGGTTCCTTTCAGTGCAAGCTGGGCCGCTTCTCCCTTCAGCTCTGCGGTTCCTTTGAGTGCGACGTTGATTCCTTCTGCTTTCAGATCGGTCTGCGCCTTGATTCCGATGTTCATGCCTTTGTACGTGGCATCCTGCGTCGCTTCGAGCAGCTGCGTCTGATCGCTCTTGATCGTCATTGCCTTGCTGCTCTTTACATCGAGCGTATCTTGGCTCTGCCACGTCGAGGTCTTGCTCGACTTCAGCAGGACAGTCTCTGCATCCAGCGTGAAGTTCTTCACCGTGATCGTGATCGCATCTGCGACTTGTTCGATCGTGCTGGTGTCCTGTTCGCCCGCGACTTTGGTTGTGATCTTGGTCCCATCCATGTGAATGGTCTGGGTGATCTTTCCGTCGGCGTTTTCGATCGTGACCTTCGCGCCAGTGGTCTTGTCTAGCTCGATCCGACAAACCAGCGTGCCCATGGGACTACTTCTCCTCCTTCACTTCGATGAGGAGGTAGCCCTCCTTGGCCTGGATGGTTTGATGATCCTTTTCGTGCTTGCGAATGATCGTAAAGACTGGCTTGTCGTCTTCGTACACATGGCTGATCGATGTCGAAGACAGAGGCTTCTTTCCTGTCAGCAGGTGATTCCCTTGACCTTCTTTGGGAAGTCTTCCTTCTACTCTCCAGTCCAAAAATCCGACGATGCGAGCGCTGTACAGCTCCAGCGCCAGGAGCACCCGCTCGTTCTTGTACGCAGGAAAGTAGAAGTGTCCGCTCATCCGCAGCGGCTCAAAGGGAGCCTTCACGATCTGATCGGCCCACAACGGAACCTTGACCTTGTAGGAATCTAGGTTCGTGTTCGAGTCTGTCTCGATGTCGTACGTCTCTTCATCGTCTGCTCCGATGGTGCTGACGATCTTCCCTTCCACCAAGCTCGGATAGGTCGGAATCACGTAGTCCGGTAGTCGCACGAGCGTTTCATCGATCGGCTCAAACTCAAACTGAAGCTGAATCGCAAACTCTCCCATCGCTCCGATTTCGCGCTGTGCTTGTCCTTGCGAGTGCGCGCGCGACAGAATGTGAACCCGATAGCAGCGACACTTTTTCGCCAGCGCAATGTCTGGAACCGCAATCGCTGCCAGATCCCACTGCTTATCCTTGGTCAGATCGATCAGATCCCAAGGCATGATCATCCGCGTTGGATATCGATCACAGCGCAGGTGTACTTCAGGATTCGGCAGCTTCAGTCGCGCAGTCTCTAGTGTGACACGCGCATCGACTTCGCCAGACAGAGGCGTCCGCAGAAGAAAGTCCTGCGTAAGCGGAGCCACCACTTGCTCATTTTCTACAAGCTGGGTTGCCGGAGACTCTGTGTAGCTGTTACGGATACGTGGCTTCCAGCGCGGAACCTCTGGAAATCGCGCAATAAAGTCGAAGGCATCTTCAAAGTCCATGGCAACCGGCGTGCCATCTTCTGGCTTGGTATCTTCAATATGATATTTGTTTTCCTTGAAGTCATAGCGAACCAGTAGATTGTGCCTATCGATGAGCCAGATGAAATGATCATAAAAACTAGCTGGCTTTGGACGATCTCGCTCTAAACCGACATAAATCATCGGTTTTTGCGTGCTAAGTGATTCACTGGTATGAACCAATGTAACTTTTTCACCTTTGTGAGCATCCAGGACATCTTTTAGTGCTTTTTGCGTATAAAGCTCACACGGAAAGTGCTGTTTCCAAAAAAACTGTGCGGCATCGCAAAACTTGATTCCATATCGACGTGCGGCAACTGGCGATGAATTGCCACGGCGATTGGCTTGTTCAAAGAGATATTTGTCTGTGACATAGCCGCGAATGGACAGCGGATCTGGATCTCGCTCGGTGTCCTTACGGTCGGGCCGTACAACCTGAATTTCTAGCTTCACTTCAGCCAGCTTCAGCGTCTGGAACGGCACCTTCAGCAGATCCTCGCTGTCGCCTGCTAACTCGGTGTCATCATTGACCCAAAAGTCGAGACAGCCGTTAAAACCGTAGCCAAGTAGCTCGATTTCAAAGTTTTTTACGTTGGCGCCCCAGACTTTGATCACGGTGCCATCGATGGTTAGCTCAAGCGTCAGCTCCAGGCGCTCGTTGAACACCGGAGAATTGTTTAGAAATTCATCCCATAGTGCTGATGTCATGTGCTGAATCTACTGAGAAATGATTATATATCTGATCGAAGCGGAGTTTGAACAGGTATCGGACTCCGCCAACTAGTCCAATCAATTCAAGGTGTAGCTGCATTCCACTATCGCGACCCTTGGTCTCCAGAGACGCAACCTTCAAGCGAGGCTCGTATTTTGCTATATCATCAAGGATCTCGCGTAGTAGCGTCCGCATCGCATGAATGGTATCGGGTTGAGCGTAGTATTGCCCAAGACCGTAGTCGCGAATGACAGAGCTATATCCCTCCCGTGCGTTGAGCAGGTGATGTAGGTTTTCGAGCACGCCATCCAGTTCTGTGTTGCCGTTTGGCAGCTCGCGGAATCGGTTCAGGAAGCCCATGTGGCTACCTCCAGAACAGATAGGCGTTCACTTTTTCCAGCGCAGGTGGCTGATAGAACGCAACCGCTCCTTCGCGCAGAACGTGCTGCCACTCCTCGTTGAGCGTGAGCTGATAGAAGTCCATTTCCGGTCCAAAGGAGTGCTGAAAATGGACTCTCTCTAGGAGTCTGAACGGGACTCCTTTGAGCACCAAGCGATGCACCAGTGCCAGTCGGGAAGTACAGGCCAGCTTGATCTCATCAATGTTTACGCGATCGTGTACGCTCGGGCGCTGGATCAGCAGATACACCTCGGTTGCGGTGCGCATCTCTTCCGGAAGCGCGTTGAGCCGAAACAGTCCGTTCATCTTGACGAACTTGAGATGGCTCGACTGAAGACTGAACATCTGCGCGCGATGAGAGAGCCGAGACAGGAGCTGTCCTAGACACTGCGCCAAGGCATCGTGCTGGTACGGAAGACTCGACTGTTCCGGTAGCACTTCGTGATAGCAGCAGAGCTGAAAGTAGAAGCTCCGCAGGCTGTCATACAGATGATACGGATGACGATGAACACCATGCCGCATGTCGCCAAGCTGTGACAACACAGTCTGTAGTTCCGCCAGCGTGCGCCGGGTGACAGCCAGTCGATCGGGGCGAAGGAAAGTGTCCTGAAGCTGCGCCACCAGACGGGGTTCTAGTGTCTCTAGTCGCTCCAGTAGCTGCGCGAGATCTCGCTGTAGGAATGGACTTGGACCGACTTGCAGAAGTGGCGGCAGATAGTCTGACTGCAGCGACCAGCTTCCGGTGGCTTCCTTTTGCAGCTCCGCCAGCTTGATCATCGCAATCGAACGATCGACATCTTTTTCGATCGAAAGTAGCGCGCGATATAGGACTCTCTGCACCACTTTCGGATCGCCTTCATAGATGCGAACACCGGTGGCATCGGTGGTCTGTTCCAAGACGTGAAGATAGACAGAGACGCGCGTTGCACCGCTGGCTTTGAGTGACAGCGGCTGCACCTGAGCATTGCCCGGAATGTCAAGCAAGAGATGGTTTCCACCGTCGGTCGGAATGACTGCTGTGATCGCGGACAGCGCCAGCACTCCTTCTTCCAGGAGCTTGTCATTCCACTTGAGCGGACCGATTCCGAAGCAAGGTAGACCATGTAGTCTGGTTCGGGCCTCTGCTTCCTGCGTAAGCGCTTGGTCTTGCGAGTTGAAGTGCTCGGGAAGCAAGGTCTGTCCCAAGTACCACTTCACTCTTGCCAGCTTCAGGTTGTCCATCCGCCCGCTCCTTGTGTCGTATCAAGCGAAAGGAGGGCTCACACCACAGTTGGTATGAGCCCTCCCAAAAGGCCAAACACTGGGAATCACACGATTCCCTGCACGGACTAGCCCTGCGGAAGACCCCAGCCCTTCACCATCTTGTTGGTGTTAGAGGTCTGGATCTTGATCTGCTGAGCATCCTTTGCCGTCGGTGGTGCAACATGAAGCTTGAAGTCATGGACCTTCAAGCCAAGCGGTGCATCACCAGAGATCGGCGTTGCCGCAGAGATCTGGAATGCGCCGGTCGGGTTGTCCTTTCCAAGCACTCCGTAGATCGGAATCGCGTTCGGATCATTGCCAAAGCCGCTGATGCCTGCTGCCTTGCCCGGCGCTGCGCCCGTCGGGGTGGAACCCGCTTTGGAACAGAACGAGGGAAAGTACAGGTTGGCTACCGGATCGTATTCATAGATGACGAACGAAAAGTGAATCACGATCTTGGACAGACTCTGCATCGTCAGCATCGAGATCGTCTGCATGTTCGAGGTCGAGATGAGTCCCTCAAACTTGATCGTGTCCGTCGGTAGCGTGTTCCATGCTGCGTTCTTCAGAACCGCCACAACCGGCTTCTTGAAGATGCCCGCAGTGTCGCCACCGCTCTCACCACCTGCGCCACCTGCCTTGATCTTGACGCCACTGTCCGCAGTTGCTTCGACAACTTTGATGTCTGCCGGAATCTCTACGTCACCAATGACCAGCGTGTTGATGTAGCCGAATGTCTTGTGCTCATCCTGCTTGAAATCAAAGCCTTGGTCCTTGTCACACTCTTTGGAAAATTCGACTGCCATTTCTCAGATACTCCCTGGTGGTTCACATCGCATCCTTCGCGATGGTCCACACTTGTTTCATGGCTGGCCCACATCTCAATCGGAGGGAAGGAATTCCTTCCGCTCCGATCTTGCAAAATTATCCGAGCCGCGACTCCAGCCGAAGCTCGACGTCCATTCCTTCAAACTGCAGGTGTGGCAGAACGGAGATCTCGCACTTGTACCAGCCGATTTGACCTGGTTTGGGCTCGACCTTGACCTCTGCTGCCTTGAAGGGGAACGCGCGCAACGTCAAGTCATCTGGATTCACGGTGGTGGTCACATAGTTGCTAATCCAGCCGTTCAGAGACTTCTGGATATAGGGACCATCAGCCGTGCTTCCGATGTTGTCACGCATGATGCTCTTGACGTAGTGGGCGATGCGAGTGATAGACAGGGTGTAGGAGAGGTTGCAGACAAGCTGCGCATTCTCAGCATCCTTGGGATCCTTGAGCTTGCGTGGAAGCTTGACTGATTGAGCCGAAAAGAAGGTCGCGTCCGCAGAGGACTTGCGATACACAAGTGGTACAAAACCACACTTGGCAAACTCAAACTCGCGATAATCAGGAATGGTGATCTCGACGGGAACTTTCATCTCTTCCTGACCACGGATGTTGTACGTATCCACGGGCAGTCCAGTGATGATTCCGCCTCCCTTGGGACCACGGATGTACTGACACCAGCCGCTCTGCGCAAAGGAGCGCGCGCAGTTGCGGACGAACAGCCAGGCCGCGTTGCCCCACAGGTACTTGTCGCTTTCCCCGTTGGACTCCTCCTTGAAGTTCATGTTGGGAACAGGATTGGTTTCGGGATGCCAAGGCTTGCGCAGAATGAAGCGCGGGAACGTCAGGCCGATGTAGCAGGCCTCGTCAGAGTCACGGAACGTATTCCACGCGCCGTACTTGGGATGACTCAGCAGTCCTTCCAAGTTCTTGATGGCTTCCACTTCTTCTGCGGTCTGACAACCAAAGAACTGCGGATGCACGCTCGCAATGAACGGAGAGTGGCTGGCATTGGCAACCTTGCCCATGCTGCGCAGCCAGAACAGATCGCCCGGCGTGTGCTTGAACTCGTAGTTGCCAAGGATCATTCCGAACGGACGACCACCGTACTGGTCGTACTGCGACAGCCTCGCTGTGAGGTTAGGAATCGTTCCCTGTCCGTCGCTGCCGCGCGCTTGTGCTTGCTCCATTCTGCGGAATCTTCTTTCCTCACCAGAATCAGCTGGCGTAAGGTTCCGCCATGCCGCTTTGTGCTGTGTCTCTTGACGATCTCATCCTGGAAGATGAGCCTTCCTATTCCCATGTTGCGCTGTATGGAATCCTCAAGAAATTCCTACGTCGTTCTGGGCATCGCTTTTTGATTCCTGAAGGAAATGAAGTCGCGAGCTGGGATCGCACGGTGTTCCTGAACCTGACGTACTGGAACGCAGAGCAAGGGGCCGACATCTTGTGTGATCGACACTTGGCTGCCGATGTGATCGCGCATGCTGCATGGCATGCTGTTGTGTCTTCTGGACTGGAAAAGCTCGTCGGAAAATCGGGATCCAAGACCGCTGCCGGACTGTTCTTTGCAGAGTCGATTGCCAGCGCATTTGATCTGTATCTGGTGGGCCGATTGTTTCAACACGCACCGGACTCTGACTTCATCACCACACAGGTTCCGATCATGGCTGAAGCTGCGGAGCAAGCAGGAATGAGCAGCGAAGACTTTTCTGCGCTGATCGAAGCAGTTGTGGAAGATCCAGAGCGCGCTTTTGAAGATCTGCGTGCGCTGCTCTTTGATGTCACGATGGCGCTGTGTACCTGTCCCGATGCGATGAGTGCGCAGCACACGCTGGAGCGCTTTGATTCCCATCGCTTTTCGTCGCTGCTGCATCACTTCCAGCTCTCTGCGTGGGTGCTGTATGCGCGTGCGTATGGCGTGGTCGATGATTCCGCTCAGGCTGCGATTGTCGCGCTCGATCAGACACTCCGCAGCGCACCGGATTCCCTGTCCTGGCTGGAGCGTAGCTGGATTTCCTAGTGCGCTTTCGCGATGACGCAACAGAGCGGACCAGCGCGTGATTCCTGACGTTCGATTCCTGAAGTTCGATGACAGAAGTATGACCCTTAAGACGGAGCAAGAGCAGATGAGCCTGATGGTGTACGGAATCCCAAACTGCGATACGGTCAAGCGTGCGCGCACCTGGCTGACGGAACACGGCTTGACGTATACGTTTGTAGACTTTAAGAAGTCAGGAGTCCCGCTCGATCGTCTGGATGTTTGGTGCAAAGAGCTGGGCTGGGAAGCGCTACTGAATCGTCAAGGACAGACCTGGCGCAAGCTGGATGACAGCGTGAAGCAGCGCATCACGGATGAAGCGAGTGCGCGCGAGCTGATGACTGCGCAGCCTTCTGTGATCAAGCGTCCTGTGATTGAGTGGCCGGGAAAGACAAAGGAAAGAATCACCGTCGGATTTACACCCGATTCCTCTTCATTCCGGGCGCATTCCCACGCAAGCACAAGTCGCTGATTTTCCGACACATTTTCTACGCTGCGCTGTACTGGTCGTACTCTGCAACGTAGACCTTGTCGAACAGCGCCGCGCCGAAGATGTCGCTGGAGTTGTTCTCGAAGTCCTCGAAGATCTCTTCTTTGGTGACATCGAGCATGTCGATCGCGATGTCGGCCTTGAAGTTGACGTTGCTCGCCAGATCTTCGAGTCCGCGCCAGGTGCTTTCCATCTGCTGGAACGTCGGATCGTGAAGCACCGCGTTCACTTGCTCTTGAACGATGCGATCGATCTTTGCGACCGTTTCCAGCAGCTTGCCTTTGTCGAAGCGTCCGTTGTTGCCATCGACGTTGAGCACCAGCGCAGCCAGACCGGATAGGAATCGATCTTCTGCCGAGAGCTTTTCCGGTTCGTTGATCGGCTCCAGACCCGGCTTGATCAGCGCAGTGTGAGAGGTCGCATCTGCCTGTTCAATCCGCATGCTAGAGAGAAGGCGCGAAACAATATCCTCTGTCGTTGTCTTGTCTGTGGCCATGGCTCTTCTCCCTTAGTTCCCGCTCGCAGGGTGATCGACGGTCGATTGACCCTTGGCTGGCAGCTTCAGACCCTTAAACTCGTCCAGCTTGCCCGCCAGCTCACGCAGTGCTTCCGGCTTGCTGTACAGATCCTGAATGATCTTGCGCATCTCTTTGCGGTTGTCGATGCTGGCCTGCGTTTCAAGAAGTAGCTGCTTGAGTAGAAGAAGTGCTCGCACTTTCGGGATGTTGTACGCGATCTGATCGGGAGAAAACGACTTCATCGATTCGATTGGTACGTCAATATCAAGGGCTTCAGCATTCTCTGGATCGATACAGTTTTTCACTGTAGTCCGCAGGCGCATCTTCATGTCCTTGATCAGCGGATCAAGGTTTCTGCCCGTCAGCGGACGTAGCTTCCGTTCGGCCAGATCCACCTTGCGATCGGTCGAGGTACCCAGTGAGAAATCGGCGAGCACCAGGATGCGAAACGGCAGCGAGACTTCCTGCATCGCACCATTGATCGTCGTTCGATATGTCAGTGTTAGCCGGGACTTGGGAATCTCATCTTGAATCGCCACGATGCACAACTCCTTATGGCAAACTGCGAGCGTGCGAGCCGGCAGCGCTTCCTCAAAATACGCCACGCTCTATCACTTACATTCACGCGCCGCTGCGACGCGTCAAGACCACACTTCCCTTTGTAAGTGACAGCTTTTCAGTCGCTCGTCAATGTCTCGCTGGCGACCGCTGAATCTGATTGAGGAATCATCGATTCTGACCAAGCCACATGTCTGTTCTCTCGGTGAATCTGCCTGTAGATGGCTTGTTTGATCTATCTGTTTCTAGTGATTGAGGAATTCCCAAACGCACTCCTTTGGCATCATGTGCGTAGATAGGAATCGCTGCGTACAAGCAGTGGGAATCGTGGCAGTTCCCGTCAGTGTGGGCTTTGCCCGACTTCGCCCTGAAACAAAATGACTTGCTGTGCGGGCTGTGGTCCTTCTTCAACTCGAGGCGCTGCGATCGGGTCATAGCCGAGATAGTGCTGCGCAGCCAGCTTGGCAACCGACTGGCGATCCAAGAAGACCAGCGTAACGGTCAAGAACAGATCGACATGATCGAGTGCTGGTAGGATCTGTCTGGCCAAGCGACGCTCCGCTTCATTGGCCCAGGCTCTGCCGTTTTGCGTACTACTGTCTTCACAGAGCAAGTGAACATCAATTCCGCCCACGGGCACTTGTGTGAATCCGCCAAACGCACAGCCACTTCCTAGCTGGGATTCTCCCATCTGGATGCCTTCGGTTCGGACACGTCGCTTTTGCAGCGAACGTCGCACCGAGATAGGAAGCTCTGGATAGACTTGACGAAACAGCCAGTGCATTCCCATCGGCGAGCCAAGCTGGAGCAGCGCAAGCTGAAGTCGCTTGACCTCTGACCAGTCGGGCACCACGCGCTCATCACGCTCTGGAAACTGTCCCGAGAAGCGCTGCTGAAGGAGTGCGTTGTCAAAGAACCACAGAAACTCTGTCATCGTGCTGTCGCGCTGCTCTGCCAACAGCTCGTAGAAATAGGAAGGAATCGGACCCTGTCCACTCATCAGACCCAGGTTGGTCAGGACCAGGACGCGATCTGGATGTTCCAGAAACTCAATGTCTTGCAGCAGCGCACCTTGATGGGACAAGGTCGGGTTGCTCATGAAGTCAATCTGATCATCGCGATAACCGATGTGATGAAGCGCATCCATCAGCGCAGGGACATCGAAGCGCTGAATCAGCTCGCGAATTCGCTTTTGTACCTGTTTTCTCGACGGAGGCTGTGGCGGTACAGAGAGTCCTTTCAGCGCGATGGGAGGCCCTACGGGAGGCTGCGTTGGACCACCAGATCGCAGCAGTGGTTGCGCCGATGGCTTGGATGAATCTGCTGCGAGCGCCATCACAGAAGCTGGCTTGGACGCTGCTGGTTTTGCTTCTTGGGAAGGACTGCGCGCTTCTGTCTTCGCTTCCGCTGTGTGCGCCGGTTGGGACAGCGGCTTGGGCTCTGGCTTCAGCTCTTGTTTCTGTTCTGGCTTTGGCTCTGGCTTTGGCTCTGGTCTGGGTCCAGGCTTCAGCTCTGTCTTGTACTCTGGCCGGAGCGCTGGCTTTACCAGCGTTGGTTCTTGGGAAAGTGACCGATTCACTGCTCCTGAAGGAACCGCTTTGGCAACCTGCGTGGGTCGCTGTGCGATCGGAATCTTGTCTTCACGCGACAGAATCAGTGTCGTCTCATTTGGACTGCCAACAGCCGGACGACTCTGTGTAAACACCACGGGCTTGGCCGCTTGCGTGACACCTGCGGGAATCGGTGCTGCAAGTGTGCTCTTGGTCAGTGTTGGGGGAGCCTTCACTGCTGGCTGCACCGTCATCACAGGAGCCGGTCGTTCGGCAGATGTCTTGCTCTGCTTTGCAGCGGGAAGGATCAGCGTTTGTTCGCCCGCGATTGTGGCAGGTGCATCTGTTCCAAAGTCCACCATGACGAGCGGAAGTGCTTCTTGTGTGGACTCTCCCAGCGACGGAAGATGTGGTGCTGGCTTCGCGGTCTTTGCTGCGGACGGACTGATTCCTTTGGTGTCTGTCTGCGCTTTGACTGCACCAGGAATCGGCGGACGTTTTGGGTCACGCGGCGGCTCTGCCATGCACTATTTGCGCTTCCCTACAGAGCCCCGTACAAAGTAGTCCAGATCCACTTGATAGAGCTGAAGCATCGCTTTGTAGGATAGATCGGTCCGCTCTGTCATGTGTGGCGTCAGGTCGTTTCCGACCAAGCTAAGGACGCGGAAGAACTTCCGAAACATCGTTGGTAGATACAGTCGCGGATCGAAGTGATCCAGCGTGTGTAGCAGGTCCTGCGCCACGATCGCTGCGCGCTCATGATCGCCAGAAGTGACAAGCTTCTGAAACGCAGCAAGCTTGCGGCGAAGCTGTCGGAAGGGTTCGTTTTCAGGAATGCTAATGGTGCGCGCGCCTTTGCCAGAAGGCTCTGCTTCGCTAGCCTGTTCTTCTGCTTGAATGGCTGCAACCTCGGCGGCTCGTGCGGCGCGCTCTTCTTCTTCGCGTTCCTTGGCTGCTTGTTCCTCTGCTTCAGCGCGTGCCTTTTCGTCTGATTCTTCGTCGGACTTGCTGTCTTCGCTGCTCTGGGAATCGCCACCGCTTGATGTGCTGGATGGACTGGATGACTGGGACGCCGCTTCGTCTGTACTGCCTTGTGATGAAGAAGATCCTGAAGAGGAAGAGGGCGAAGACGATGCAGAAGAACCGGAAGACGATGAAGGTGTAGACGATGTGCTGGGGGAAGACTCGCTGGATGGCGAAGACGATCCAGAAGACGAAGACGACTGGGAATTGGAAGAAGAGTCCGCATCGTTGCTCTCTTCGCCACTGGAAGATGCTTCGCTGTCACCGCTTCCTTCATCGCTGCTTGGTGGTGGCTCAACGCCTCCCAGCTTGACGCTTAGGAAGTCATCGCGGCCTTTGCCAATGCGCGGTCGCGTGCTCTGCGCAGAGATCTCCATCTTCCGCAGCATCGACTCTAGCTGGAGCAGATAGGGAAGGGACTTGGCATTCCCAAGCTGATGTACCACGCGCTCTTGCAGCTCAGGAATCATCTTGAGCCCTTGACGCTCTGCGATCGTAAACTCCGATCCGCTGTTCCACTGTTTCCAGACATCATCTTGTCCGGTTTCGTGCATCCGAAAGTCACGCAAGATCGTCGAGAGCAGCCATTTGAGCATGTTGTCCGCGTGAATCTGCTTCTTGGGCTGCGGACCCCATACGGAATAGCTGCTGGACAGAATGCGGACCAGGACTCCCAAGATCTCGGGAATGATCTCCATTCCTTTTTCTAGGTACACACCGAACAGGAACGGACCCGTTACGCGCAGATCATAGACTCCTGCTTCAAACAGAGCCTGCGCCGCTTCGGCTGCTTCCGCGAATCGATCGGCTGCGCTAAGCCCCATCACTTTGGCCAGGCGCTCATCGGTGGTTTCGAGATCGCTGGCACTTAGTTCGCTCAGATCGCGATCGAGCAGGGAAAGATCAAGCATCGGATTCGTCCTTGTCATCGTGTTCGATCGGTGCGCCTGGCTCGCTGGTGGAAGTCAGTCTTCCGATCGGAGTTCTCTGTGCCGCAGCGCGCAGTGCGCTGAGCGTACGAAAGGCGGGTATGTCTGCTTTGCGCTGGAGCAGTCCGCTGGCAAACTGAGTCTGTACCCAGTCAGGATCTACGTCTCCTTGAGGCGTTTCTTTGCGCCGAACAGACAAGGGAAAGACCTCGATGTGATCGGGCAAGTGCTCCGGTCCCAGCAGATTGCGTATTCTCTGCTCTACGGTTTCCCGGACTTTGCTGTGCTGCGCTGGATTCAGATCGAGCGCAGGCAGTCCGCCACAAAACAGCAGCAAGACAAACTGCCAGTGACCAACAAGCTCGGAAGACGGAACCGCAACCACAGAGGCTTGTTCCACACCGGGAATTGCGCAGGAAAGTGCAATCACATCTGACGATGCATAGACACGGCCTGCTCGTCGTGGTGTCAGCGTTCCGCCATAAAAAAAGGAATCGAGCGTCTTGGACAGGATGATGTATCCGGGCTGCTGTGTGACTGGTGCAAACACACCGGTTCCAGACAAGGTGCGTGGTCCCGCAGGTGCGGTGATCTTCAGCTCGAACGGAACACCCAGCGTCGGAAGAACAGTTCCGTGAATGCGTCGAAAGGAACGCTCTGAACACAGGACACTGCCACCGGCTGCGCTATCAAACACCATGTTTAGGTGATGAATGTTGGCAAAGGGAGCGAGCTTGAGCAGCTTGTCCCATGCGGCAAGTCGGGCGGGCTCTTCTGGATTGCGAAACCAGAGCTGAAGCTCGGACAGCATGCCGCTGGGAGTACGCAGCAGCAGATCGCGCAGAGACTCTGTGATTCCCAGAACGCGCAGCGGAACCTGACCAAGCAGACGCGGATTTTTTTGCAGCTCTTCCATCGGAATGTGAACCCACGTTGCCCCACTGAGCAGCGTTGTCAGGATCATCGTGGGCTGATGCGTCAGCAGATCAGAAAACGGATACGCAATGTGATCTCCTGGACGCAGCGTCATCAGCAGACCATCGCGCAGCGCACTGAGGAGCACTGTCTTTGCTGCCACCGCAATCGGCTTGGGTGACTGCTCACGAACAGCAGAGTACGAAAGCACCAGCGGATCATCGGGAGGATAGGTATGGGAGCCGCTGTGATGCGTTCCGTACAGAGGCTCCTCACACAGCAGCTTGGCCGCAACTTCCTTGGTCAGGCGCGTGCGCAGCAGCGGCAGCATCACCGACTCAGAGACAATGTGATCGGGCTGTAGCGCTGCAATCCTGCGCAGCGCAAACTCGATTCCGGACGCTGGCAGAATACACACCGCTGCACCGAGACGAATCGCGGTCATCACATGCAAAAGCCAGCTCGCTCCCACGTCCCCCAGCACGACCAGCTTGCAGCCCGGCGCGACTCCTTTGCGGAGCCATGCTGGAGCGAGCCGACTCGACTGCGCAAACAGCTCTCCGTAACTGAGCGTCTGCCAGCCGCGCTGCGGATCAAGCGTACGCAGCGCCGGGCGATCGCGCATCGCAGCCGCATGTCTGGACACCGAATCATAGAAAAAATCGATGCCATGAGAGAGCTGACTTTTCGTCGGTGGCTGCGCCTTCTGATGCAGTCCGTCGAGCAGTACTGTCAGCGCTTTTCCGTCTTTCCAGCCGTCTTTGACCCATGGCTCAGCAACGAGCGGGATCGCCAGTGGATCCTGCTCCATCACTTGGCCAAGTCGGCGCACAATGGCGCTTATATCCAGCGCGCTATTTCCCATTGTGTTCCTGTTTGTATTGATAAATACACATTGATGTGTTGTAATGTAACTGGCTGATTTTACTGCTCTTATTATGACTATTCATGCCAGCGATACACTGTGTAATGCAGCCATTCGTCGAGCACTTGCCTGGGCTTCAACTTCGACGCACATGTGCTGCCTTGTGTGATCGTAGCACAAGCGAATTGCCAATTGCGCTGTGGGTAGATTTGCGGGAAAGGTCAATCAGATAGCGCGACACTCAATCACTTGGGCATCACGTAGACGCTCGCTGCTGCTTGGCTCGTTCTGTCATTGACGAAGCGGCGCAAGTCCTTTACACAGACAAGGTGTCCTCACAAGAAGATCTCTCTCCGCTGACAGAGAAGCTAAACCAGGCGCTGGCTGAGCATCGTGCCGGTCACTTTGGTCGCGCGCGTTCTCTGGCCGCAACGATTCCTGATGTCGATGCAGCCAAGCATCCAGAGCAGGCTGCCAGCGTCGCTGCGCTGCGTGAACGCTTTCGTCCTGACTGGTTTGCGCTGCTGATGCTGTTTGGGGGTCTGCTGTTGTTCGTGCTGATCGTGGCTTCGACCTGGCGGTGATGGTGTTCGCACAGCTTGCGAGCTGACTGCCTGCGCTCCCCTGTGACGTATGATGGAGTGGGTTTCCGATCGATGCAGATCGGCTGAACCTTGTTTGAAGCGTAGCCAAGGGGGGAATCATGAAGAGAAGGTTTTTATCGACGGCACTTGCGTCGCTTGCGCTGCTGTCAGCCTGCGATGGATCGCAGACAGACAGCGGTACCGATCAAGCAGATATGGGCGATGGTGGGAGTCCAGATCTGGCTCCTTCGGGATATCCTGCGTGGAGTTCACAGAGTCCTGCGATCTGCGGACAGAGTCCGTATTCATGGCTTCCTACCAGCATGATGGGAACGGTCCTGGAGTATTCTCGGAATCTCCTTCCGGTTCCCAAGCTGGTGATCCAAGGGCTAGAAGTCGCTGCGTTTCTTGGCTCTCAGCTCAATGTTCATCACGCTGTAAACTACGATGTGCAGACGGCAGTGGTTCGCTACCAGACCCAAGATCGCGGCAAGCTGGTGGATGCAACCGCGATGGTGTCGTGGCCCAAAGTGACGAACAAGCAGTTTCCTGTACTCCTGTTTTTGCATCCCACGCTCGGTTACACCGATGGCTGCGCACCCTCTGCAAAGTCGGCGGATCTGACCGCCCCGATGACGATCTTTTCGCTGATCGCTGCATCGGCTGGCTACATCGCAGTCTTTCCTGACTACCTCCATCAAAGGAGTCTCGGACAGCCTTCGACCAACGTGACCCCGTATCTGCTGATGGAGCCCACTGCGCTGGTTTCGCTGGATGCAGTGCGGGCTGCACAGAAGTATGTGGCCGCGCAGGAATCGCTGACAGCGACGAAAGAGATCTATGTCTGGGGTCACTCCCAAGGTGCGCAAGCGGTGGAATATGTGACCGCGATGCAGCCGATCTATGCGCCCGAGTTTACGATCCGGGCAGCAGCTGCGGTGTCTCCTCCCAGCGATCTACGTGAAACGGCGAAGCAGAACTTTGCCAGCACAGCACCTACGTACAACTTGGGGGAGGCCATCGCCTACGCATGGAGCGACTACTACAGCGTGATGCTGAATACCGCGCTGCTTCCTCCGTGGGATGGGCTCGCGCTGACGCAGCTAAAGAACTACTGTAACTCAAGCTACAACGATCCGATCAAGAGCGTGACCGATCCGGCCAAAATCTTTACGGCACCGTTTTTGGCGACGCTGCTGAGTGGACAGACAAATGAACCGTGGAGCTGTCTGCTTCACTACAACAGTCCGTCTACGATGGTGCCGAAGATGAATCCGAGCGTTCCTCTTCTGTATGTGACCGGAGACAAAGACACCACGGTTCCGCCTCCTGCCAATGATCCAGTATCCGCGAAGTGGTGTTCCCAAGGAGTCAAGATTCAGTACCTTCAGTGCGCTGGTGCAGACCATGTGCGATCGCTGACAAACTCCGTAGATGATGTCCTGAAGTTCTTTGAGGATCGCCAAGCAAACGTGGCACTTCCGACGGACATTTGCCAAAGTAAGCCTGCCGTGAAGTGCGCCAGCTCGCTGTAGCCTGACAAGCGGTAATACCTTTTCTGTTCTGCGTGCGCGCTTGGAATTGCGTGCTGGTTTCGCACGCTTCGCAGCGATCCATCTTTTGTGGGAACCTGGCCGGGGTTCGCTTGTCTGTGCTTGCTATGCGTGAAGTGTTGCGATCGAAACGGTGTACCCAGCATCTTTCGGGACTCATTTTGGGAGTCTGTCTCACGACGCTCCTTATGCCTCGCCCACTGTCGCTGTTTGCGCAAGATCCTTCGTCGAAGCCCATCATCGGAGCACTGGGTGTGCTGGTGCGCGGAAGTAGCAATCTGACACCGGGAACGGAAGCTGCGCTGCGCATCGCGACGCATGAAGCGCGATCGGAACAGCACAGCCAGCCACTGGCAGGAGTACGTGCGCAGATCAGCATCTTCGGCAATGGTCAGTCGGCTTCCTTGACGGAAGGAATCAGCGACGCTACGGGTACACTGGATGCGCGCTTTGTGGTTCCAAGCTGGCCTGCGGGAACGTACACGCTACGGGTTCGCAGTCAGATTGCAGGACAAGAGCGGATTCACGAGCAACGTGTGACCTTGGCTCCGGCTGCGCGCATCTTGGTGCAGAGTGACAAGCCGCTGTATCAGCCCGGACAAACACTGAGGCTGCGGACGCTGGTGATGCGCTCGCAAGATGGTCATCCACTTCAGTCAGGAACCGTTCTGTTTGTTGTCAAAGATCCGCGCGGAAACATCATCTCGCGCAGTGAGCGCTCGGTGTCTGCGTTTGGCATTGCGTCTACGGATGTGCCGCTCGCGGATGAACTACTTCTCGGAACGTACACGGTGCAGGCTTCGCTTGTGACGAGCAAGGACACTCCGCCTGCGCCGCCTGCTTCGTTGACTGTGGATGTCTCGCGCTATGCGCTGCCCAAGCTTCGGCTCGATCTGACGACGGAACAGAGTCACCTCTCGCCCGGTCAAGAGCTGCGCTTTTCGCTACGTGGTCAGTATGTCCAAGGCAAGCCAGTGAGCGGTGCAGCGGTGACGATTCGCGCGCGTTTGCAATCGCAAGATGGACTGCATGGCCGAGATCTGCCGACGCTGGTTGGCAAGCTAAGTGATCAAGGACAGCTCGAACTGCGGCTGGCGATTCCGACTTCCATCGAGCCTGGTGATCATCGCTTGGTGCTGGATGGAAAAGTAGAAGATGCAGCAGCGCAGCAGGCCAGCGTTCACAAAGAGATCTTGGTCAACACCACTCCGCTTACGCTGGATCTGGTCGCAGAGTCCGGTGAGCTGATTCCTGAAGTACGCAATCAGATCTATGTCTTGGCCGTTCATCCCGATGGAACGCCGGCTCCCGATGTTGCGGTTGATGTGCGCATCGGTTCCGCTCCGGTACAGAAGGTGCGGACCAGTGCAGTCGGCATTGCCAAAGCGGACTACACACCCAAGCAGATCGTCCGGGGTCCCAGTGAGCGTCGCGATGGCTGTGGTGCAGAGGAACTACCAGTCAGCGCGCAGGTGACGCTTGCGGGTCGTGATCCACTCATCGAGAAGCGCTGCATCAAGGTACGAACAGAAGGTGGACTGCTGTTGCGTACCGATAAGGCGATCTATTCACGAGGTGAAGCGCTCTCGCTGGCAGTCGCGGTTCCTTCTGTGGATGCAGGACTGTGCTTTGTCGATGTGATGCGCGGCGAACAGCTTCAAGACACGCTGGTGATTCCCATTCAGAAAGGACAAGGAACCCTGACGATGCATCCGCGTGAGCGGGCGTCAGGAACGGTGTCTCTTTTGGCGTATGTGATGCGCGAAGATGGCAAGCTGTTGCGCCATGATCGCTTGATCTACATAGAGCCCCCTTCTGCGCTTCAGATCACAGCGAAGACAGAGCTGCTTGGTTCAGAGCCTGCGCGTCCGCTGCGTCCCGGTGATGCGACGCGACTGCGCTTTCGGGTGGTGGACTCACAGACAGGAGTCGGTGTTCCTGCTGCACTTGGCGTGGTGATGATCGATGAAGCACTGCTGGCGCTGCGTCCGCTGCGACCCGGTCTGTTGCGTGCGTACTTTACGCTGGGAGATGCAGCCAAGAAAGCTGCTGCGAAGCGTTCCCTATCACCTGGAAAGCTGACGCTGGACGAGCTGGTCGAACGCGGTGCGGTGTCGGATCTCGAACAGCAAGTCGCGCAGTTTCTTCTAAGTGGTGCGGTGGCTCCGTGGAGTGCGAGCTGGATGACCGATCCGTGGCAGGAGCGTCGTGCTGAGCTGACTGTACGAACGAAGCAGTGGGCCGATTCCGTTCGTCGCTTCGCCAAGCAGCATCCAGAGCAGCTGGGAGAGCGCGTTCCCGGACAGCCAGGACAGTGGCGCTATCGCAGCAGTCTGCCTGAGCTGATCGGTGCTGCGGGACTCCTTACAGCGGACTCACTTCTTGATCCGTGGCGTCGTAGAGTCCAGACAGAGACGCTGGTGAACGCCGCGCAGCTTCCTTCGTTTGATCGGTACGCTGCGGAGCTACTCGATCACAAGCTGACGGCTGTGTATCGCGCGCTCGGTCAGTATTTGGCGACCGAAGAGGTGAAGAGGAATCGCGCCAAGGAACCAGATGGGAGCACTCCGTTTTCGGCAGAAGATCTGGCCAAGCTTGGCAACATCTCGCTGGTCGATCCATGGGGAAAGCCGCTGCGAGTGCAAGTCCGAAAACAGATTCATACCGTCGGAAAGCTACGCTCTCGATCGGTGATCTGGTCTGCGGGGCCAGATGGTGTCTTTGGAAGCAGTGATGATCTGTTTCCTTCCAGCAATCTCTGTCATCGTTCTGCTTGTACACACGAGCTGGTCGGGATCGAAGTGATCGGTATCAGTGCGTCTTTGGCGTTTGCAGCAGGACAGATTGGCTGCGGCTGTGGCTATGGCGCGGCGTACGGAGGCGTGCTGAGCGGACATGCAGCTCGCATGGTCAATGTCGTGACCATGAAGACAGAGTCCAGCGTGTCGTTTCCAGACAAGCGCAGCGTGCGCAGTCGCTTTCCAGAGACACTCCTGTATCAGCCGCAGCTTTTGACCGATCAAAACGGAGAGGCATCGATCGATCTTGCACTGGCTGACTCGATCACCACCTGGCGTCTGTTTGCCGACGCTGTTTCCCAAGATGGACGCTTGGGAAGCCTGATGATGGGCATTCCGGTTGCGCAGGATTTCTATGTCGATCTCGATCTTCCGCAGGTGATCACGCAGCATGATGAGCTGGCGATTCCTGTTCCGATCTTCAACCATCAACAGGTGGGACAGCGCGTTACGCTGACGCTTTTGCAAGAGCCATGGTTTGAAGCGCAAGGTCCACTGCATGAGACGATTGAGCTGGCTCCTTCGCAGTCCGTGGTTCGCTACTTCCGCATCAAAGCGCTGCATGTGGGACGAAATACGCTGCGGCTTTCTGCGCGTGGAAGTGTCTTAAGTGATGCGGTTGAGCGTCGGGTTGAAGTGATTCCCGATGGTACAGAGCACGCGACCAGCATGCAGCAGAGACTGACCCGCGAACCGGTGTCTTGGAATGTCTCTGTTCCTGCGATGGTGATTCCGGGAACCAGTGAGCTGACGTTGAAGCTGTATCCGAGCCCTGCGACCCATGTGATGGAAGGTCTGGATTCGCTGCTGCGGATGCCGTACGGATGCTTTGAACAGACTTCCTCTACCACGTATCCAAATGCATTGATCTTGCAATACCTGCGGAAGCTCCGTCTGAACCAGCCAGAGATTGAGCGCAAAGCCCAGGACTTTCTGCGCGTCGGCTATCAGCGACTGCTTTCGTATGAAGTGCCAGGTGGTGGCTTTTCTTGGTTTGGGAATGCGCCTGCGCACAAGGTCTTGACCGCGTACGGATTGGAAGAGTTTGCGGACATGGCAGAGGTCTTTCCGGTTGATCCTCGGGTGATTGAGCGGACGCAGAACTGGCTGGTTCAGCAGCAGCGTGAAGATGGAAGCTTTGCTCCTGACAAAGACGGAATTCGCGAAGGTGCGATCAATGCGGTGGCAGATGACACGCTCCGAACCACTGCGTATCTGGCGCTTAGCATTCGGCGAACCGATCCCAAAGGAGCTCACAACGCAGCAGTGGATCGCGCCAAAGCGTTTGTTCGTCAGTCGCTGCGTACGCAGGTCAGTCAAGATCCCTATACCTTGGCGCTTGTGACAGAGCTACTGGGTGACGTTTCAGTCAGTCTGCCCGAGCCCTTGCAGAAGCAAGGACTGAAGTCCATACAGAAGGAAGTTCCGATCGGAGACAAAAAAGAGGTATCAAAAACGTCTCTTATTCAGCTTCTGTGGTCGCAAGCCAAGGTCGATGCAGGGAAGAATGGACAGTACTTTGAGCCGCTGGCGAGCACGCCAACCTACGGAGCAGGCAAGTCAGGGATCGTCGAGACGACCGCAGTTGTTGCAAGTGCGTTGCATTACGTAAGCCCCGGTCGTGAAACTGCACCGCTGCTGTTCTTGCGTGCTGCGAAGGATACGTTTGGCACTTGGCACTCCACGCAGGCCACCATTCGCGCACTGAAAGCGCTGCTTGCTTCTTCCGCTTCGGATAAGCCCGCAGAAGGATTCGTGAAGGTCTTGATGGGAGGCGTGCTACATCAGTCAATTCCGATCCATGCGAAGCAAGAAGGATTGCTCCTTGTGTCTTTGCCGCCACCCGTGGGAACCCAGCAGGTGACGCTCCAGTTTGTGGGGCAGGGCGCGCCGGACGTTCAGCTTGTGTCTCGCTACTATCTGCCGCATGGATCGCAAGCTGGTGCAGAACAGACAGCACAGACTGTTGCGACGCAGCACCCGATTCAGGTTCGGACTGCGCTATCCACTACGGTGCTGGGTCGGGAACAGTCCGTGATTCAGACCGCGTATCTGTCCGCCCAGAAAGACTTCATGATGCCGCTGCTTCAGCTTGGGATTCCGCCCGGATTTTCCGTCGAGCGCGAGCCGCTCGATCGCTTGGTGGACTCTGGACAGATCGAGCGATACGAGATCTCGCTGCGCCATGTCACGCTGTATCTGCGCAAGCTGAGTGCGCAGCGCGAGCAGCAGATTCCTGTGACACTCACCGCTCACATTCCAGGCCGGATGCAGGTTCCTTCTTCGTCTCTGTATCCGTACTATCAGCCGGAGCTTGTCTCTGTCACTGCCCCACTGCGGATCACCGTAAACCCCTAAGTGCGATTTTTTGTGCGTGCTACATAGATCGTGACTTGCGCAGAAAGTCCTACCTATCGTAAGTAGCGATCATCGCTTCACTTTTCGTCGTATAGGAGGCCTTCCATGTCGCTGTCTCGTGTCGCTTGGTCGCTGCGTTCTTCGGCTCGGTTCTTCGTCCTGCCGATCGCGCTGACATCGCTGCTGTGGGCGGGCTGCTCGGACGATGATGATGACGATGGAGACGATGCCGAGTCCTCTTCTGCTATCGAACAGAGAGTCCTGCTGGAAGTCGCGGTCAAGGTTCAGCCGAACACCCCGCTCCTGAACGGAGAAGAGGAAAGCAGGGTCATTCACGACGGGCGTCCGATGCCTGCGTCTTCAGATGATGATTCAGATGATGCGCTGGCTGCGATCGCAAACGGAGCGCCGGTTGATGTGAAGACGGGAGGGTCGTCGTCCTCCTCCTCAGAAGATGCAGGAGAGGATGAGGAAGACTGAGCGCGCGCAGCTAGCCCACGATCGGGGTCAGGCAGTTGGTCAGATCGAACAGCATGAAGATCAGTGCCTTTTCCTGCGGAGACATCGTCGTCGATGAGCAGCTCGTTGGGAAGGTGCCACCGTTTGGCGAGCTGTCATACGGAGCGGTTCCTCCTCCGCTGATGTGCAGGTCGGTAAAGACCATCTGACCGCACTGCGCACTGGCCTGGGCTCCGACGGGTGCGTTAAACGAAAAGTACTGCGGAATCGGGTTGCCCGTGTTCGGTGTGTAATAGACCCAGCGCTGCGTCAGCTTTGGATCAATGCTCGCCACAGAGTAGCGCGCACCACCCACCTGTAGTCTGCCTCTGGTTGTCGATCCGGCAACCGATGGAAGCATCAGCCAGTCCGCGAGCGCAGCGCCCTTTGCGGTGGTGGTATCGACCGTGTCTGTGACCGGATCCGGACCTGCGGTGGGATTCCAGGCCGTCACCACTTTTTGGATCTGCTGCTTGGTGGCATCGGCGTTTTTGATCCAGCCATAGTGGAAGTGCGACGCAAAGACGCGGCCTCCCATGTTGAGGTAGCTTTCCAGGTTCTGAAGGGCTTGTGCGCTCTTGTACGCCATCAGCTCGTTGCCTTCGCAAGAGAGCATGACGATGTCGTACTTGGTCCAGTTCGCCATGTCGTCCCACCAGTTCTTGGCAGGAGCCGTTGCGATCGAAGTAAAGGCCGCTCCGCCATTGAGGTTGGCTGCGAACTTGTTGACTCCGTTGGCACCAGCGTAGAGGTTGACCCGACCGTTTCCTTTTTCCGTTGTGAACTCGCTGTCATCCAGACCGAGCTTCTTGTTGCGCAGGATGCACTCCATCGCGTCCGCGCTACCGACCGACAGCGCAATGCGAGGAATGTTTCCTTCATTCTGGTTGCGCGGTAGGCGCGTATCCGCTGCTGCAAGCTTGGTTGTGGTGCAGTCCGTGATCGCGGGGATCGTGACGACTTTGCGCCACTTGCCGACTTTGATGATGAGCGGAATGTTTTCGCCCGACGGAACATTGGTCAGGACGAAGTTCCCGTTGATGTCGGTTGTGGTCGATGCAATCTCAGAGCTTGCCGCGTCACAGCGATCACAGGTTGCGCCGCTCACAGGAGGAGGAGGCAGCGAGGTACCGCTTGGGATGTACACCTTGGCGTTATAAAGAGGCAGCAGGCCTGACGGAATCGTGACCGTTCCAGTGAGCGTCGTTGGACCCATCGAAGACGGACAGTCCGTCTTCACCACGCACGCTCCGGTACAGCCAGGGATGCTCGGAGGAGCGGAGCTGAAGTCTTCCCCAACGCCCGCATCATCCAGACCTTCACCGCCGATCGACGAGTTATTGCAGCCCAGTCCGACGAGCAGTGGCAACCCCAACACGACAGCCAATCCTACGTTCCACTTAGACATGGCTTCTCCTTGGTTCCTAAGTAAGCGATCATATGGTTGCAAGATGTAGACTGCCCGTGACCAGAGCGTGAGCACCGTCGCGAACAACTTGACCGCAGCACGATCGTATCATGTTTTTGGGTCACTACCGTCAGCGATTTGCAGTCTGTAAGACCCCCCGGACGCGGCTCTGAAACAAATCGGAAACAGCAGGAAAAGCAGTGCGTGATTTTGTGAAGAGCGGGCGGAAACAGCAGGAAGAGCAGCGTGTGATCTTTTGCAGAGCGGACAGCAGCGACCACTGAAAAATGGGATGACTACCTATCCGCTCGGTGTTGCAGGGATCGGTGGGTGAAGCTGCGCTTTGGGCCACAACAGATCGATGCGGAAGCTTGCGGAATCACTGGGAATCACGGCGGTGGCTTGCACTTCCTGAAGCAGAGAACCGATCAGCCAGCAGAGCATCGACTCTTCATCATCCGGTGCCTGTACAGACGGCGATGTAATCTGCTTTTGCGCCATCACAGAGAGCTGCGGACCATCATCTTGCAAGCGGATCGGAATGAAACGGTCGGGTTCCTGAACCATGGCTTCGGGCACAGAGAGAAGCTCACGGAACGGCAGGACTTCAAGCCGCATCTGTCCTCCTGTAGGAAGGAAGTCACGTACGCGGACCACCCACAACAGCAGGAGCTGGACAAACGGCTGCTGCTGAATCCGAACGCCATCAATCTTTTGATGAACGTGAAACTGTAGAAGCTTTCGATCTTTCAGAAGCGCTTGAAAGAAAGAGTGCTGATCGCGCAAGAATCCCGTCAGACGCACCGTGCTCTGTCTCTGGGTCGGAAGCGCGAAGATGGTGTTCACATCCATGGTGCAGCGGCCACAGCGCTCCGCCGCAAGTTGGAGCTTGCTGGGAAGCTCGGGCGACATCATCTGCGTGGATAGCTGCGCTTGCAGCAGCGTGGTGTGACCGATGATGGCTTGGACTGCGTTTCGTGCGTCATGCAAGACCGCAGAGCCCAGTCGATCGATGATGTAGATCCGAAGGAAGTGAAGGGCAGACAGTCCGGTCACCGCGCTCATCTGTGTGTCTCCCGGAGTCACCCAGCGTCATCGTGTCTCGCGGAATCCGTGAGTGCGGCAGCGCTGGTGCAGGGTTATGCGGGCGTGGTGCCCGCATGGATTAGAGCGAGCTTTCGATGTTGGGAAGCGCCAGGCGGGTCTTGGTGAGCACCATGCCGACGTTGGCGCTCTTGCGACAGACGAAGGTCACAACGTGATCGGTGTTCTTGCGTCCGCGCAGAAAGACGTGAAGGAGGTTGTCGCTAAACACCACGATTTCCTGAAAGTAGTGATGTCCATCGTCCTTCACACCGCGTGACTTACGGAACAGGCGCTCGATGGCGCTGACCGTGCTGCCCTGGAACAGATCCGCCGTGGCTGCGGCAACCAGATCAAGAACTTCGCGCGGGTGGGAATCGATCGTCCGGGCCGCGAGAAGCATTCCCGTTGACATATCTACGTAGCCTGCCGCAACGCACTCGGGAACTTCGGACATCACCTTTTGCAACGTCGTCTCAAGCTTGCTTACCATGACACTCACCTCATTCCTTTCATCGCTCAGTTCTTGCTATGCAATTCCTAGTGGACGGTCCGCATGACTCCCTCTGCTGCCACCACTAGTTTTTTTGCTTCTGCTTGAAACAGAAGCCCTCAAAATCAATCAGAAATTGTTCCTGTTCTCTGGACTGAACCCACGCTGGCTCGACGCGGCGCGCTCTACGTAGTGCTGACTCTGCACTCTCTCCCTTCCAGATCAGATAGGAACAGAGCAGCGTTCCGGTTCGTCCCAGACCTGCTTTGCAGTGAAATGCAATCCGTTCACCGCGCGTAAGCTGGAAATCAATCAGTCCGCAGAGATCAAACGCCGCTCGCTGCGACGGTGCGTGCATGTCTACGATCGGGAAGAACAGGCTCTTTAATCCTTGAGCATCCAGCGCTTCATCATCAAGAGGAGTCTCTATCAGCGTCACGAGCAGCGTGATTCCTGCTGCGCGTAGCAGAGACAGATCGTAGTCCAGATCGTGCATCACTCCTGGCTCCGGTGTGCCTGCCAAGGAACCCGGAAGGAGCCAGTGAAAGCCACGCGGACCTTTGCCAGCGGGACGAAATGCAGAGCTGAAGCCCGGTGAGGTAGGCTCTGGATCGACCATTGTTGGTTCAGGAGAAACGGATATCGCTACGTCTTCCTGTGCAGCCTGCGAAGCTGCTTCGGACCCGGCGATTGTGATCGGACTGGCGACGGTGGATACAGACGCTGCGGCGGGCTCTGTGCTTGCTACTGCGTGCTGTGCATCTGTGGGAATTTGCAAAGAACCGGATGTCGATGCTGGCTTTTCTTCCGGTTGCGCTGCAAACAGATACTCACCGTGAATGTAGCCGTGCTGCGCGTTGTCCTTCCATTCCTCCACTGGCACGCTTAGCAGGATCAGCACCGCGCGCCGCAGCGATTCCCGATGAATCGTTTCACGCAGCTTGGCGATTCCTTCCGGGTCTAGACCTTGGAATGGCTCATCCAAACACAGCACCGCAGGTCGCATGGAGACAGCTCGTACAATCGCAAGTCTGCGTCGCTGTTCGCTGCTTAGATCCAAGACCTGGTTGCTCAGAAGTGGAATCAGATCGTCCGCTTGCTGCGTTTCAAGCAGCTTGTGCAGTCGCTCCAGCTTTTCATCGATGGTTCCCAGTGAAAGACGATCGCTTAGTCCGGACAGCAGATACTCCCGAACGGAGCTCATCAGCAGCTTGACGCTTAGATCAATCGATACAGGATGATTGTCTTCGGACAGATCTTTGCCCTTGAGCTTGACCTCTCCTTCCGTCGTCACTTTGCCTTGTAGACCCGTCGAGAGATACGCATGAAGGAGCCTTCGGATCGTTCCATCGGGACAGATCAGCACGTACTTGCCTGGCTCTGCGATGTCTAGGTTCACACAAGACAAACGACAGCGCTCACCCATGCTCAGACCGAAGCTGCGCATGGTTAGTACGGGCTGCGGATGTGCCCACAAGATCTGAACTGGCGGAGGTTCTTGCGGAACCTCAGGCTCCATCTCTAAAGTGGGCTGGGCCTGCGGTGGGGCCAGGTAGTCTGGATCGATGTGTTCGATCGGAGCGTCGGGAGACGGAACATGACAGCCTCCCGTTCGTACATAGTCGCGAACCACTGAAGGCGCCGTGTCTGCAAAAAACTCTACGGTGGGAAGCACGGCTTGAAGTCGCGCCGCAGCCATCAGTGCAATGCGTGATGCAGTGCTCTGCGCGTGTACTTGGTTGTGCGTCACAAACAGAACCGCTCGCTGCATTCCTACCTGGCGCAGTAGTTCCAGAATCGGCTCTGCATCTTCTGGCTCCATCGTCGCTGTTGGCTCATCTACACAGAGCAGAGCAGGATGCTGAGACAGCGCACGCAGAATCTCAATGCGCCAAGCCTGACTGATGGAAAGTTGAAGCGACTCCATCGATCGATCGAGGAGTGCGCGCAGACGCTCTAGTCCACTGTCACGGAGCCGCTCTGCTGCGAGCAGTCGATCCTTGGGAGAGTGCGGACCGCTCTTTCCCAAGATGTAGTCGATCAGCAGTCCGCGCTGAACCGGAAGTCGCTGCGGAAGGACCATCGGATGATGATTTCCGTCGAGTGCTTGGCCGCGATAGGTCAGCTCTCCCGATTGGTATAAGCCCGGAATGCCACCGCTTAGGACTCCCAGTACTGTGGACTTTCCGGCTCCCCCTGGACCCATCAGGGCAAACACACCGCGACCCGGAATGTCCAGATCCAAGTCTTTGATGAGCGTCTTGTTTCCTGCTTTGACCAGCAGACGACGAATGCACAGAACGGTTCCAGTCGAGAGCGGCTCTTGGGCTTCCGCGTCGGAATCAGCAGCGGAATCAGCAGCGGAATCAGCAGCGGGATCTGGTGCTGAAGTCGCTTGCTGCGGTGCCGTAGTTTTCAGTGGAGCAGCCGGTGCGAGACTGACTGCATCGATCTCTGTAGCGCTCTGCGGAGCTGCAACAGACACCACCTTGCTTGCGGGCAGACTGCTTGAGGGACGAGCGGTATCTGCTGTGATCAGCGGCTCTGGATGCGTTGCAGCATCGCTCTGGACTGTGCTTGTTGATGCCGCAGCTACCGTCGGAACTGGCGCCACATTAAGGAGTGCGATCGGACTCTGCGAGAGCGCGCTGCTCTGCGCTGGCGCGATGCTCTGTGCGGATGCAGTCACAAGCTGAATGCAGCTCTGTTGTGCGATCTGAAGGACGCGTCCGAGCTGCGCTGCGGGAAGTGTGAGCAGCACCGCTTGATTGATGTTGGCGATCAACAGCAGCAGATGTCCATCACCGCTTAGACAGACTGCATGTGTCTTTCCTTCGGTTAGGGTGACGCCGTGACGCTGCATAAACCGCAGGAGGTTGTACGCACTTTGACAAGCGCTGGACGCATCATCGATGGTCTTGAGCCCGATGTTGATCGTTGCTACCGGCCAGATCTGTCCTGGGCTCCCAATCAAAAAGAGCCAGCTATCACTGGTTCCTTGCGGTGGATGATGAAAGAGCTGCGAGGTCACATCATCGTGAATCGACAGTCCATCTGGTCGATTCAGCAGCAGCTCAATCGGTGAAAAGTGCAGGTTTGCCGATGCTCCCAGCGTCGTTCCTGGCGGTCTCTGTTTGACACGAACCGGACTGGCACCAAGGCGACCGGCCAGGCTGCGTAGACCGCGCGCGGTAAGATTCAGGAGCGCCACGCGTTCCTGTTCCAGAAGCTCTGGCCGAGGGAATTCCTCTCGTCCTGGCTGAAGAATCTGCTGCTGCTGGAATCGTCGCAGCGGCGCTGCAATCGTTGGCGCACTCTGATCCAAGATTCGATCGACAAAGAACAGTCCATCGATCGAAAGACCAAATAGGAGCTGACGCTGAGACACCGGCAGCGACGCAATGCGGAGTCCTTTGCGCGACAGCACTTCCAGCTGCATGTCTCCAGCAGTGGTTGCAATCTGTGCCAGCAGATCGAGCATTCCGCAGAGCGGAACGGGCAGAGCGCTGAGCGGCGCATCAGACGGTTCGGACCCGCGATCGGTCCCGGCAGAAGAGCGACTGGAGCGTCCTGGCGGAGATTGGCGCTCCTTGCTCTCTGTTGTCTCTGTTGATCCACCGGGCAGATCGGGAGACTGTGACTTGGGATCGTGGTTGTCCTGCATGCTCTCACATCACTTTGCGAAAATGGGGGAGCCATCGTTGTGCTACTGGATAACTCCAGCTCTCCCCACGCTCTCCCCATTCCATTGGTCCTGCGTCTCTCGCCGACATTTCAACGCAGAATCTAATAGGTACCATTATCTAAAAGCAAAATGTCAAAAAGATAGATTAAAATAAATCTGTTTCTATCATCGTGAAATTGCTGCGAAATTGCTACCTCGTTGAGCCTATTTTTTGTCTGAGCCTACGCGGACGTGGGCTTCTGTGTTCGTTCGTACTCCGCTGCAAACTTGCGTAGTTATGCACCGTTAGCCATCAATTCTGCGGAATCAGCGATGGCATTCTCGATCGCAGCACGGAGCTGTTCCAGTGTGTAGGGCTTGGGCAAAAACACCCGTGCTTGGCTTGGGAGATCGCTTTTGGACAAAGACTCATCTGAATATCCGCTTGTCAGGATGGCTCTCAGATTGGGATGTGAAATTCTCAGTTTGTTGAGTGTTTCCATTCCGCCCATGCCACCTTTTATGGTTAAATCAAGAAGCAGCAAGTTGAAAGGATTATCACTGGTTGCGAATTGCTGATAGGCTTCTAATGCAGCTTCGCCATCTGATACCGCTATCACGGAGTGACCCAAGAACTGTAGGAGCGCCTGGCTGGTCTGTCGGACACTTTCATCGTCATCCAGCAGCAGGACATGAAGGCTTCGTCCCGGTGCTGCGACCGTACCTCGTCGAGGCGTTTCTCCGTCTCGATCGCAGGCAGGCAGATAGACTGTTACTTCGGTACCTAGACCCAGCTTGGATCGTACGTCGATGAAGCCTCCGTGCTTGCGCACCACTGCATAAGTTGTTGCCAGACCCAGACCATTTCCCGTCGCTTTGGTGGAAAAGTACGGATCGAAGATGCGCCCCATGTGCTCTTCTGCGATACCAATCCCAGTGTCTTTCACCGTCACGGAAACCCAGCGTCCCGCCAGCAACATAGCAGGCAGTCCTTCCGCAGGTGCTACGACATTGCGCGCCCGCACCTCGATGTTTCCGCCTGTCGGCATCGACTGATCGGCGTTCAGGACAATGTTGTAAATGACCTGATGAAGCTGTCCTTCATCGACTTCGGTATGCCAAAGCAGCGGATCAATGTCGATGCTGCAGCTTGCTTTCGCTCCGCTCAAGATGAAGCTGGTTGCTTCCTCAATCAGGGGTCCAAGCGGAATCCGTCTCTTCTGAAGCGATGCTCCTTTGGAAAACGCAAGGAGCTGTCCGGTGAGCTTGATGGCCAGATGAAGGGAGTGCTCGACCGATTCCAGCCTGCGCAGCGATTCCTCTTTGCTGTCGTAGCACTGACGCGCCATCGAGATGTTTGCAAAGATCGCTTGCAGTAGGTTGTTAAAGTCATGCGCGATGCCTCCGGCCAGCGTTCCGATCGCGTCGAGCTTCTGTGCCTTCAGCCGTTCCTGTTCGAGCAGAGAGCGCGCGGTAAGATCCGTGATGAACAGGACCAGACACTGCTCTCCTTCCAGATCCAGCGTCACGCTCTTGATCCCAACTTGGATCGTTCCACCGTCTTTGCGCCGCAGCTCTCCCGTGTTGGGAGTCGGCTCTGTGCTGGGACTTGCGGTACGGCTGCGCAGGGCCTGATTCGTCCGTTCAGGAAACAGATCCAAGAACGAAAAACAGATCAGCTCATCGGTTGAGTAGCGCAGCATCTCGCACGCTCTGGGATTGGCATAGCGGATCATGCTGGTGCTGTTGGAAAACACCAAGATCCCTTCAGTAGACGCTTCAATGATCGCACGGAATCGCTGCTCTGATGCACGCAGAAGAGACTCTGTTTTCCGTCGCTGAGTAACATCTGTGAACATTCCAAAGGAGCCGATAAACGCACCCGTTTCATCGTGCATCGCTTTGGCAGAGCACTGAATCCAGCACTCTGTTCCATCCATTCTCCGCAGTCGCGACTCATAGCGTCCATCAATGCCGTGATTCTGCGCATACAGCTGAGTACGGAAGCTTGGCAGATCCTCCGGAAAGACAAACTGGTACACGTCTGCGCCGATCATGTTCTCTCGCTTGGTACGCAGCAACTCTGCCATCTGATCGTTGGCAAACGTGATCCGTGCATCTTGATCGATCAGCCAGATTCCTTCGTTCGCTGTTTGGACGATCTGTAGATACCTGCGCTCCATCCGTAGACGCTCTTGCTCTGCGCGCTTTCTATCGCTGATGTCGATGATCAGAACCACCGCGCCCACGATGATGCAGTCGTTGTTGCGTAGCGGAGTAGACAGCAGATAGAGCGTCTTGTCGTGAAGCGACTTTTCATTGCTGCTGGTTACGCCTTCGAGTGTGCGGACAAAGATCTCCAATAGGAGCTGGCCAAACGGTCCGTGCTCTGTGCGTCCGATGAATGTCCCTTCCAGCATCGTGCGCGAGATTCCGAGCGCTCCGAGCAGCAGTCCTTCCACCACACGGAAGCGTAGATCTTTGCCAATGACCAGCACCGCAGCGTCGGGAATGGATGCCGCAATGGTTCGATACAGCGCCACACTCTGTCGCAGCGCTTCTTCGATCCGCTTGCGCTCTGCAATCTGAAAGCGCATGGACTCATTGGCTGCGAAGAGCTCTGCGGTGCGCTCTGCAACGCGCTGTTCGAGCTGTTGATGAATGTCGCGCAGCGCCAGCACGGCTTGCTTCTGTTCGCTGATGTCATCCAGCACCACAATGCAAGAGCGCTCTCCTGATGGTGCTTCAGGTAGTGGCGTTGCCGTCAGTTTGAAGCTGCGACTGGGCGTACTGTATCCACCCTCGGGCGGCAGCAAATAAGAGGCATACCAAGTGACACTTATCTTTCGACCGCTGAGTAGTTCCTCGAAGAACTGCACCTCGTGTTGGAAGACAGAGTCCGGCCCATCAAGCTGCGCACCCAGATCCAAAAACGATCGCTGGCGGAGGTCTTGACTGGATCTGCCAATCAGTCGTCCGAATGCTTCGTTGACACGGACAATGCGGTGGTTGTGAAGGTTGACTTCCGCAACCCCTACGCCCGCTTGATCGAAAATACAGCGCAGCAGACAAGGATAGGAATCAAGCTCTTCTTCGAGAGAAGACTTGTTTCCTGATAGAACTTCCAGTCGCTTTTTCGGTGGACCTTCCATTCCCATTCCGATGATGTGAACCTGTGGTTGTCCATTCCCTTCTGACATCTGGATGCGCAGCTAGTGCGCAGTCCGAACCAGGACATACAGCACCAGGCAGACGACCAGTGCTGCGATTATCATGACGACCGCGCGAAGACTGCGTGATGGCTCTCTCAACATCAGCTGCCCATCCGAAGGACTCCCTTTGGGAACGCTTGCGCTTGCGCTTGCACTTGCACTTGCACTTGCATTTCCGCTGCGTAAGGGAGCACTGCCACTGCGCTCGCGAAGGGCACTTCCTGATCGCTCCTCTGAGACTGCTCTGGGACTGCTGTTCTGTGCAGAGTCCATCACAAAGGTTGGCATCGCACCGGAGGACATTGCATTGCGTCGTCTCTCGCTGACTTCGCCTTGGATGCGATTTGCGACCGATTCAAGTCGTCTGCGCAGCTCTGCCAACGTCGCAAATCGATCGACAGGCTCCTTGTTGAGCATCTTCGCGATGATCTCAGACAGCTCTGGATCGAAGTTCGGATCGAGCGACTGAAGCGGAATCGGGAAGTCTTCTAGCTGCGCATGCAGAAGCTCATCGATCGATTCACGCTCAAACGGAGGATGACCACAGCCCGCGTGATACAGCGTCGCACCCAAGCTGTAGATGTCGGCGCGAAAATCGATCTGATCAGGGGTCGTAATCTGTTCAGGAGAGATGTACTGCGGCGTCCCACTGATCAGTCCTGCGCGCGCCAATTCATCAGCCGTTCTTCCGTCGCTGGCTCTGTGCGTGGCAATCCCAAAGTCCGCCAGCTTCGCCAGTCCATCTTTGCGAATCAGGATGTTATCCGGTTTGACATCACGGTGGAGCAGTCCGCTGCTGCTGGCGGCTTCCAGTGCGCCAGCGACTTGTGCGCCGATCTGGGCGATCCGCAGCGGCGGCAACAAACCCATGTTGTTGATCATGCCTTGCAGGCTCAGCTCACCAACGTACTCGAACACGATGTAGGGCGCTCCGTCTCGCACCGCAATGTCGAGCACGCGCACAATGTTGGGATGTTCCAGCCGAATCAAGATCTGGGCTTCACTGAGGAATCGCTGCACGCCAATCGGATCGTCGGCCATCGCTTCGCGCTTGTAGATCTTGATGGCAACAGGAATCCGCAAAAGCTTATGAAAGGAACGAAAGATCGTCGCAGTCGCACCTTCTCCGATCGACTCTTCTAGATAGTAGCGATCCAGATACATTCCGACTTTGGGCTCGCTGCCCGCGCCCGTTGGCCTGAGCGGGAGCAGATCGGGCGCAGAGTGAACGGCAGAGATCTGCGGGTCCGACATCGTCGGATGTTTCTTCGTGGGCTTTGTTTCTAACTCCGGCTTGCTCCGACTTGCGGGTACGGGTCGCGCAGTCACTGGTGTACTGACGGGCGGACTGCTCGGTCCGGACGCAGCTGGGGCTTCTGCGGATGGCGCGCTGACGGTCGCTGGCGGTGCGCTCTGTGGCACCAGCGACGTATCCATGGGTGTTGCGCTGGTTCCAGCTGCACTGGTTCCAACTGCACTGGTTCCGGCTGCGCTTGGCTGATCGGACTTCGCGGCTCGGCCTCCGTCGCCACTGCGTGCGCCCAAGATGTGTCGCATCTCTTCATCGGATGCACCAAGGAATCCCCGGCGACCGTTTCCCTTTTTGATCTGACGCGGCTCGGCGTTCGGAGCCTGGTCCGCGCTTGGGACTGGACGCGAAGCGATGCCAGGCGACGTACTGTCTTGGACGGCTCGGGGCTCTTCTTCCTTGGTGGATGCGACGTGGGTGGATGCGACGTGGGTGGATACGTCGTCGAACACCGTCCGGTGCGGCTGCGTTGGCGGCGTTGGATCGGGCGGCGACTCACTGGCTTGGGCAACCACCGCTGGCTCGGGAACGGGAGTCGGTGTTGCTGTCGCTGTTGGCGTCTGTGCTGGCGCAGCTGGTTCGTTTCCTTCGCTTACGGCCACATCGGCTGTCACTGGACTTGGGCGGCGCCGAAGACGTACACTAAGGACTGTGCGTAGCTCATCTTGCGTGGATACGAGCAGCCCTTTGGCCGCCGTGGTCAGCATTCGCGCCGTCGTGCGATCGATCAGCGATTTGCTGGACAAAAACTCCAACAGTGAGCCCTGGTTGTTCCATTCGACCAGTAGCCGTTGGATTTCGTCACCAGTCAGCCCGCGTCTCTGTTCGAGAAACTCGCGGAGAATCGGATCGATGTCGAGAGACTCTCTCATGACAGGGCCTTCATCTGACGCTGTGACAGAAATCTGGGAAGTCCTAAATTAGGATATCCCGCGACGACGATTCGCTTCGCACAAAGTGAGAAGCCTGCGGAATCATTGAGAATACGATGCGACGACTGGCGCGATAGGTTCCCTACACACAAGGCTTCATAGGACACTGCGTGAGAGCACGCACGCTGACGCACTGTGTCGCTGGTTCCGAACTGCTCCAGATCATTTGGAGTTTTGAGGAGAGATCAGGCGATCGCCTTACTCTTCGATAAGCTGTAGATCGCTTGCGATCTGGGTCAGCCGAATGCGCGCGGTTCCGAACAGTCCTTTGCTGCCATCGACGACCAGCACCAGCACCAGCGAGGTATCAAACGGCGGTGCAACCAACAGGTGATACAGCCCACCTTGGTTTACAGAGAGATCGAGCGGCATTCCGGGACGATGTAGGGAACGCAGAAGCCACAGCTCTTTGAGCAGGACTCCGACTTGCGGAAGGAGTCCGTGAATGCCAAAGCTGCGATTGCGACCCATGTCGAGCAGCGCGGTTCCTAAGCAGCCCGGAATCTGCTGCATGCTGTGATGAATCGACGCAAAGCGCTGCGTCTCTTGCGCGGATACTGGAACAAAGACGCGCTCCCATTCCGTTCGTTCGCTGTTCGGAGGCGATGTCTGCGACGGCTGCGTACTGATGGACGGACGAGTCTGTGAGGTCGATCCCAGCTCAGAGAGAAGCTGCTTGGGCAGCACGGCTTCCAGCGGAAACGTGTACACCGGCTCTTCGGTACGATCCGCAGGAAGGAACAGGACATCAGCCTTGGCCAAGCGACAGATCTGTTCGAGCTTCCGTCGCAGCCACGACTCGATCGCGCTGCGTAGCTCTGTCTCTGATGCGTGTCCGCGCTCGACCAGCTCGTAGTAAAAGTCGGTTCCTTTGTCACGACAGGACTGCAAAACGGAATCGACAGAGCCTTCGTTCATGTTGAGCTCTTTGCCAAGCTGCACAAAAAACGAAGAGGTGTCTTGGCTGACATACGCCCACGATACCCGACCCTGACAGAAGGTGATGTAGCCAACGGTGTCTCCTTCTCGTACAGCGACATCTCCACCGGGACTTGCTTCGGCTTCGCGCAGTGCAGCCAGCAGTCGATCCGATGTACTGAGCTGTCCATCCACGAGCCGTGACGCGACACGCAGACGCGCCATCAAGACATCAGGATGATACGGTTTGGGAAGGAAGTCATCGGCACCAGCCTCGAGCGCAGCGATGCGATGTTCATCAGGATGAACGCCACTGATCAGCAGGACGTGAACGTAACGATCGTGGATCTCTTGACGAATCGCGCGACACAGCTCCAGTCCGTTCATCCGTGGCATTTCCCAGTCGAGCAGCGCAATCTGCGGAGCCGCTCTCTGCTTGAGGATCTGGAGTGCTGAAAGACCATCTTCCGTAACCAGCACGGTGTAACCATGGGAAAGCAGAAGCTGTTTTAGGAAGTCGCGATTGAGAGGATCGTCGTCGGCAATCAAGACCCGCATAGCTGCTCTGTCTTTGAACGAACCCACGATGTCTTCCCCTTCACATCCCAGCCTGGCGCTGGGTTCACCTTGAGCATCCTTGGGATGCCGTCAGATCAACAAACGACAAGGTGATGTTGAATCAGCGATCGCCCACCGCACGATTGCTTCTACTCTACGAAATTGGTGCGGTGCGCGCTCAAGCGGCAGTGCCCCCAGACAGATTCTGTCAGAAATCGTAGCGATCGGAAATGACACATCGTTTGCGTATGACAGCGAGCAAGCTTAAATATGAATCGTATAAAATGCCTAATATTGGTCGATGACGCAGCGGTCGATACTGCGGCGCAACATACAGCCGATCGACAGACAGCCGATCGACACTGCGGATGGTCTGGCGTCTGGTCCGAAATCGGCGCTAGCGATAGCGAGCAGTAGACTGGTTGTAGAGCTTGACTCCAGTGGCCGCAGACCACACCCACGCAATCACACCAAGTAGGATGCCCAGCCACCACTTCACGAGCAGCAGCGTAGGAAGCGCGGCGATGGCCATGCCCAACTGAACGAAGCCGGTTCCGTAGATGCCTTTCATGATCGTTCCAGAGCCAGGGATGACAAAGTTCATCACCATCTGCGTCATGCCAGCTGGATCGGCACCGGCAGAGACTCCCGGTGTGACGCTACGACCGGCGGGCGGCTGTAGCGCGTTGGTTTCTGGATTCACAAGGGAAGCCTGGTTTTCTGACTTGTTCATGATGAGATCCATCTGCTGATCGATCTGGGCGATCTCGCGCTCGGCTCGCTCGGCGGCGGACAGGGCGGGCTCGTCGGACGTTCGGTTCTGCTGCGGAGGCCGGGCCGTAAGCTGGGCGGGTCTTTCGCTCATGGTCGTAGATCCTATGGACTTGATTGTACGCGATGTGGCGCTCGCACTTGTGGCGCGCGGTTAGTCCGTCTCGTCGGGAAGAACCAGTGGATAGACGGCTTTGGGGGTCACGACCGTGCTCTGTACCGATGCACGGACTGTACTGCCTGCAAAGACGACGCTGTGCGCCACTTCCACACCGCGATCGACGTGGGCACCGTCTCCGATCACAGCTTCTGGACCGATGACGGCTCCGTCGCTGATGATCGCTCCGGGTCCGATACTGACGGGCGCGATCAGCGTCGCTGAGTGAGAAATCTGAGCACGCGGACTGACTCCGACGAGCGCTCCGGGCGGGTAGGGCAGTCGTGCTTTGCCGCGAAGCACGTTGAGGTTGCCTTGCAGATAGCGCTCTGGCGTCGAGTGCTCGTGAAAATAGCCGGGAATGATGTAGCCGGACAGCACGTCGCCTGCACGCAGCGCTGGCACGTAGCCCTGACGGACAATGCACGACGCGTCTTGGCTCGGCAGTCGCAGCAGAAGCTGGGGCTCGACGATGTGAATGCCGGTGAACATGCAGCGCGTGAGCGGCGGCTTGGCGACCTGCGCTGGCGACTTCTGCCCGAGGATGCTGTAGACCCTACCATCGGCATCGACTTCGACTGCTCCCCACTCATCGGCGTCGGGGGTTTCGCGCAAGACCATGGTTGCGACGGCGCCAGTGACACGATGCAGCGCGAGCACCGCTTCCAGATCGACATCGACGACCAGCTTGCCGTTGATGACGACACAGGGCTCGCGGAAGTCGTGCGTCAGAAACTCCGCCATCTTGCGCACGCCGCCGCCGGTCCCGAGCAGCGTCGGTTCCGAGGAGTAGTGAATGTCCATCCCCAAGCTTGCGCCGTTTCCGACGGTGTTGGTGATAAGGTGTCCCAGGTGATGCAGGTTGATGGCGACTTCGCGCATGCCGTAGCCTCGGCACAGCGACAGCGCATAGGTCACAAGCGGATGGTTACAGACCGGCAAGAGCGGCTTGGGAAGCTCGTCGGAGATTCCACCGAGCCGACTGCCCATTCCTGCGCACAACACCATCGCGCGCAGCGGCGACGCAAAGATTCCTTGCATTACTGTTCCTCGAAGACCACGAAGCGTCGATCGGGGATCGCTCCGCTCGCGCGTGAATAAAAACCGACGGGACCGACCCAGGCAATGACTCCACCGTCGGGACGATCGACCACATCAAGCAGACACGCGAGCAGCAGCGCTTCGCCAAGTCCGTGACCGCGATGCTGTTCGAGCGTTCCCATTGGACCAAACCAGCCGAGCCCGCGATTGTTGCCATCGTGCGCTGCAAACGCGACGACAGTGCCGGTATCGTCGAGTGCAATGTGAACTGCCGGACCTTCGGGAAGCTCGCTGGCACACTCGGTGGCATCGCTACGTAGCGATGGACCAAGCGCGCGCGCAACCTCGAAGGACCAGACGGGCGCAAACGCTGCGGAGATCATGTGATGAAGTGGCTCAGCATCAGCGACAGTAGCTCGACGGACCAAGTAACCGTCCGCTTGAGCCTGGCTCGTGAGCTTGTGCAGGCGCTCTGTCGTCACCAGCGGATTGTTGTGAACCGGCGCACGAATGTTGAGCACGCGCACCACTTCCGCGAGGCCGCGCGCTCTGAAAAAGGCCTGTGCTGCGACGCTCCGCTCGTCAACCCCAGGCGACAGATAGTTGCCAGGATGATCCCCGACGCGCAGCTTGACGGTCGGTCCGGCGGTTTCCGTCAGGTGTGCGCGCGCGGCCAACAGAAGCTGCGTGCCGATTCCTCGACGCTGTACAGACGGATGAACTGCCAGCAGCTTTACCCAGCGTCCCGCTTGTGCGAGCACACCCAAAAGATCTCCCGACGGAGAAAACGATCCGATCGTGAAGCGATCGCGACGATGGTTTGATCCAAAGAGCTTCTCTTCGACGATCGGCCCGACGTGATCGTAAGGCAGCGCCGCAGACAAAAGCGCCGCAGCGACAGGCAGATCGCTCAACGTGAGCGGACGAACAAGCAGCCGATCCTGCATGGCTAGCGCACTTCGTCGTCGTGAGAGCTGGTGCTGTCGGTGAACATGCTGCTGCGCTGGCCGGTGCGGTTGTATTTGTACGCATAGAGCGCGCCGATCAGCGCCGACACCGGTAACAGCACGCCCGACAGACCAATCACCAGCCACTTGCTCAGCGCCCACAGGATCAAAAACGCAGCCGAGCCAAGCATCGCTTCACCGAGCGGCGCGGCATAAAACCAGCCCAGGGGACCGAGCAGACCCAAGGCTCCACCGAGTGCAACGCTCTTTTCACCGCTTGCTCCCAAGGGCAGAAGCGCAGCCTGCGGCAGCTTTCGCAGTGCCGCACCGACCAGCTTGCCTTCGACTTCTTCTTTGAGCGCGCGCAAGTGCGAGTCCAACAGCTGTCCGCAGCGACTACAGCGCGATCCAGCGCCTGACGCTCGGCGACAGGCTGTGCAGCGCGTCAGCTCTTTGGCACCGACGGATGGCCGACTGGCACCGCAGACTTTGTAGATCAGCTCACCATCGTCGTCGCTGTCGAACTCGATGATGCCATCGCGGACCATCTCGTCGAGCCACTTGTCGGCTTTGCTGGTCGTGGTTCCGCTGTAAAAGACAATGTTGGCGCGGGTCAGCGGCACCCTCGTGGTCATCGCCAGTTCCAAAACAGCCTGCTCGAAGTCCTGCGGCCTCACGCTTGCCTCACATGGACGAAGATAGCCGCTTCTTGGGCGCGCTCCAAACGTCTGCGTCGAGTAATTTCAGCCACACGGGCTCGCCAGCATCGCGAGTCAGCGCGACTGGGCCGGTTTGCGCTTTGGGACCAGCAAAAACAGCTCGCCGGGATAGCTGGTTCGCGACGCTGCCACGCGTGCGTCTTCACCGCTGCCGACAAACAGATCGACCCGACCGGGACCGACGATGGCTGATCCGGTGTCTTGCGCCAGCACCAGCCGAGCAATCGGCTTACTTGTGATCGATGGATCGTCACTGTGAATCGCAACGTGGGTCTTTAGTAGCAGCAGCGCACCCATCGGAACATGCTTCGGATCGATCGCGATCGAGCGACCCGCGATCAGCTCTCCGAACTTTCCGGTGCCTCGCAGCGGAGTTTCTTTGAAAAAGACAAAGTGCGGGTTGCGGTTCCAGTATTCGCGCAGCACTTCGGGATGCGCTGCGACAAAGGACTGGGTCTTCGACTTGCCTTGTTCCGCCGGAAAATCGACGGGAATGCGCTTGTCTTTGATCAGCAGCCGGATCGGATTCTGATACGGATGCCCGTTGTGTCCGTCGGTGGTTAGGTTGACTTCGCTGCCATCATCGAGCGCAATCGTCGCTGAGCCTTCGATATGGACATGCAGCGCCGTCGCCAGACTATCGACATACACGATGGCTAGGTCTTGTCCCGAGAGCGCTCCATCGAGAATTTCCTGGGTGGTCTTGTGCGCAAGCACTTCGTCGCTGGGTCGCCGATAGAGCGGAACTTGGAACGATCCGTGCGCCGTGCGAGATCCCGAGATGATCGGATGATAGTAGGCTGTGACGTGGCCTGGGCGACGGTGAAGCGGCTGAAGCTTGAGCTGTCGTCCGAGCAGCTTGCACAGCGCCGACTTGCCGACGCGCGCCGCTTTCTGGATCGGGATGAGGATGCGATCGACGTAGGCTTGGTTGCTGAGCGTGCGCTTTCCCATCGTGATCCTCGGTTCGGAAGGACTGGCGCGCAGCGTGACCAGCTCTGCTTCGATGGCTTGAATCAGCGATGCGGTGTCGTGATCGTCGCACGCGCTCGGATCCGCTGTGGTTTGTGCCAGCGCTGACGACGAACCGGCCAGGCTTAGAACACCCAGCCAAGACGCAATGCTCCGTCGCATGGCTCCCCCATCGCGTCGTTAGTTTGCGCCCTGACGAATCCAGCGCTGAACCGCCAGCGTCGCATCGATCCCAAGTGGCGGGCTGTCTTCCGCTGGCATCGGATCGCCGATGATTCGCGTAAACGATCCGGTCGCCAAGATCTTGCGCAGCAGGTAGCTCTTTTCGGGCTGACCGGGCTGAACCAGGCGCAGCGACTCGGGCGATCCAGACGCACTCGTTCCAACCAAGAAGCTGCGCAGCGCGGGCGTTGCCATCGACAGATCGAGGTTGCGCGCCGCAACTTCCCCGGCTGCTTGGACGGCGTGACAGCCGCTCGTCGCACAGAACGTCTTGAGCTGTCCTTTGGCTCCGATGATGTCAGCGAGCGTGAGCGGCGTTTCGGGCGCGGGATTGGGCAGCACATCTTTGCCGGTACGAAACGTCAGCCGCGTCGTCCGATCGAGAGAGACACCAGCCAGCGACTTGAGACTTGTACCGATGTCGATCTGATATTCCGACTCGGGCTGGAGGCTGGCTTTGGGTCGCAGCGTCAGCTTGCGCTCGACTTGGTTGTGCTCGACCAGCGTCTCGATCGGGCTGCCGCGTCCACCGAGCCGAATCGCCACCAGCGCGCCGGTATCGGGATCGAGAATGTCGGAAAACGAAAGCGTGATGACAGGATTGACCGGCTGAAGCGACTCGATCGGATTGCTCAGCGAAAGACCCAAAAACGTGAGCGCGGGATCTTTGCTCGCAGGCAGCGGATCGGCATCGGTGGGAAAGCTACAGCTTGTAAGCTGACTTGCGAAAACGGACAGAGAAGAACACAGAATCAGCGAAAAGAAGCGAAGGCGAGGCGGACGGAGCGGTCGGTTCAGTCGTGCAATAGAGCCCATCAGCTCTCAGTGTACATGCGGAGCTGCTCGCGAATCACGTCCTCGTTGATGCCGGTGCGAAGGTGATCTTTGAGACAGTCAGCGAGGGTGATCATCATCTCTGCGGTAGATCGGTTTTCTACGAGCTTGACGCGCAGGCTTTCGGCGTCGCGGCTTTTGTCATCGCGCAAGAAATCTCGGACCATGTCCACCGAAAGATCGCCCTGAAAGTCGAGCATGAGGTTGTCGATCAAATAGCTAATCAGGGAGTTCACATCATCCTCCACAGGGACGGTACGGTTTGCGAGGCAAAGACAGCACGGATTTATAATTGATATCACGCTCTTAGCCACTTGTGAACAGTCTCGCTTCCTCGTACGCTCCGCCTTCTTTTTGGAAACCCGATCGTGATCACGCTACCGCTGTCGCTGCTTGTCGGTTTGCTGCTCGGGATCGTGCTGTCGCGCTTTGTACCGGAACCGTCGGACAAGTCCGCTCAGCGACTGAGCGAGCGCTTGCGGTATTCGCTGGTTCCGCTTTTGTCGCTGACGCTTGGTTTGTGGCTTCCTGCGTCGCTGTGTATCTATCAAGAAGCGCCGGACTGGTTCTTGATGTACTTGGTTTCACCCGATCGTGCGACACCGACGCTGCTGGCGGGACTGTTTACGCTGCTGACGCTGAGCCTGCCGATCGGGCTGATCGGAATGCTGATCGCTGAAGATGCGCGCAGTCCGGTGCTTGGCCCGGCACGAAGTCCGGCGCTTGGCCAACTTGGCCCAGCGCTCGGTCTTCTGGCTGTGCTGCTGCTTTCTCTGGCTGGCTTGATGCGGTGGGGCGCGGATCGACTGGGCTGGGTGGGCTCGTTTGCGGACTTTCACGATGGTCGCTGGCTGCTGGCTGCGCTGGGCTCGGGAACTCCGCGCCTAACTGGTGTGTTGCTGATCACGAATTTGTTCGTGCTGATCGGTGTGTTGGCTGCGGGTCGCGCGATCGCGGGTCGATCCAGTGCAAGACCGTCGAGCTCTGAGCGCTCAGCATCGGGACAAACTCCACCGCGAGTCGCTGCCTAGCTTGGCGTGTGCTTGCGAAAAGCGCTAAGCAATCTAGCTTTCTAATAAAAAATGAAGCATTCACTGGCCAGGCCAGCGTGTGTGCCGAAGATGCGCGTCCACAACGTGGCTGTATGCTGCGCTGATGGACCCAAGTTCTCGACGGAAATGAGCGTGCTACGGTGAGTCTGAACAGTGGCGCGAAAACCCGGTCCCACGGCAAAATTCGTAAGTATTGACGGGTGCCTCGGCCCCCTGATACCGTGTCGCCTATGACAGGAGTATCGCGTCTGCTCGCGCTAAGTGCTCTGCCCTGGCTGGCTCTTTGCTCTGCCTGCGGTCCGGTCACTTATGTATCCCGGGTTACTTTTGGGGCTACCGGTGAAATCGCTGAGGTCAAGTCCAGTCGGGCTGACCAGATGTCACCTTACGAATACACGGCTGCGGTCGAGTATCACCGTCGCGCCAAGGAACTAGCGGGCTACGCTCGGTTCCACGACGCGAACAACTTCGCCAAGCAGGCTCAGAAGATGGCTGCGGCGGCCAAGACGGTGGCGCAGAAGCGGACGAAGAACCGCGCGCTGCCGATCTTTGATCCGAACGACGCCAGCCTGTTCATTACGCGCGATGGTCTGGTGAAGCGGAAGTCCAGCCTCGAGTTCGATACGGAAAAGCCACCGATGCTTGACGCGGAAAAGCCACCGCTGACCGGACCGATTGATCAGAAGGGAGGAGCGAAGTAAATGCGTCGCACTTCGATCAATGCGCTGGTTGTTGCAGCGGTGCTGCCGCTCCTCGCGGGCTGCCCTGGCTCGACGCTGAAGAAAGAGCTGTCGGGCATCAAGCAGACCATCGATTCGGCTCGGAAAAACGGTGCGTACCTGTGCGCGCCGGTTGAGCTGGCGATGGCTGAATCGCACTACGCTTTTACCGCCGCAGACCTTTATTACGGCGATTACTTTTCGGCCAAAGATCACATCGCGATCACCAAAGACAACGCGGACAAAGCGCTGGCGAAGTCTCCGGCTGATCGCTGTGCATATAAGGAAGAAAAGGCGGTCATCGTTCCCAAGAGCGGTGACGCAGACGGCGACGGCATCAAGGACGAGCTGGACAAGTGTCCCGACGAGCCGGAAGACAAAGACGGCTTCGAGGACGAAGACGGCTGCCCTGAGCTGGACAACGACAAGGACGGCATCTACGACAGCCAGGACAAGTGCCCCAACGATCCGGAAGACAAAGACGGATTCGAGGACACCGACGGCTGCCCGGATCCCGACAACGACAAAGACGGCGTGCTCGATAAGGACGACAAGTGTCCGATGCAGCCGGGTCCGAAGGAAAACCAGGGCTGCCCGGATACCGATAAGGACAAGGACACCGTGGTCGATCGACTCGACAAGTGTCCCGATGATCCGGGTCCGCCGAGCAACGCGGGCTGCCCAGAGAAGAAGTACATCACGATCACGCAGGAAAAGATCGAGCTGAAGCGGCAGGTTCAGTTTGCGACGGCGAAGGCGATCATCAACAAGGACTCGTTCGAGCTGTTGGATGAAGTCGTCGAGCTGCTCAAGAAGAACCCGCAGATCAAGCTGCGTATCGAAGGCCACACCGATACCAAGGGCAAGCCTGCGAAGAACCTGGTGCTGTCGCGTGACCGAGCCAAGGCTGTCATGGATTACCTGACCAAGGGCGGCATCGACGCAAGTCGTCTGTCGTCGGAAGGTTACGGTCAGACCTGCCCGGTGGCGGACAATGCGACCGAGCAAGGCCGAGAGAAGAACCGTCGAACCGACTTCTTCCTCGCCGAGCCAGGCGCTGTCAGCAAGTGTGCGGTGCCCGATCCGAAGACCGGGCTCGTCAAGGGTGCTGGCAAAGCGGCTCCAGCCAAGGGTGCGGATGCGGCTCCGGCTGGAGACGACAAGCCCAAGGGCAAAAAGAAGGGTAAAAAGAAGAAGTAGTCGCTTCTTGCTCACCTGCCTTGCGGCTCTTTTCTCTCACCGCGATGCCTTCCCGAACCGCTTCATCTTGCTTCATCGCCGCCACCACTTCGGTGGGTCGGGCGATGACTGCCGCTGTTTTGCCCACAAGTCGGCTCGCAGTTTTGGCAGAGTGCGTGCATCTTTTTCACAGAAGCACTGCGGTTGTTCGGATGCGAGCGATGAGCAAAAGTTCCGAGGTCGCTAGCACCACCGACCCAAAACGCTGTAATCTCAAGTTGAGCCCGGCTTTTTTCCGGCTGGGCCAGTCTACGTCTCGAGGCACGTTGATTTCATGGCGCAATCGATGAAGCAGTCGTCGTTGGCAAAGCAGAGTCTCTCCGCGCGCTTTTTGCTGGCGGGCTTGTTGATCACGGGAACGGCGCAGCTTGCGTACGCCGGACCGCAGGATCGCATCGCCAACATGAACAAGCAGGCGATGGATGATTACGACAAGCTCGAGTTCAACTCGGCGCGTAAGACCCTTGAAGACACCGTCGGCTTGCTGCGCAAGTACAACTTGGAGTCAACGGTCCAAGCGGCGCGTACCTACATCAACTTGGGCATGGTGTACGTCCAGCTCAAAGACATGGGACGCGGCGAGCAGTGGTTCAAGCGAGCGATGGCGATCAATCCAAATGCCAAGCTCGATCCGAACCTGGCGACGCCGGAGGTCAAATCGGTGTGGGCGGTGGCGCAGGGCGGAAATCCGCCAGCTCCCGTGGTTGCGCAGCCGGTGCAGCAGCCCGTCGCTCAGCCAGTCCAGCAGCCCGTCCCACAGCCGGTTCAGACCGCGCAGACGCCGGATCCGTTTGGGATCGAAAGCGATCCGCCAAAGAAGCCAGAGCCGCCGAAGTCGCAGCTGGAATACAACGCCGATGATCTGCTCGATCCGGTGAAAAAGTGTGAGCTGCGCCATACGCCGATGCTGGAGGTTCGCACTGCGCAGAAGGTGAACCTGTACATTTCTCCGTCGCAGGGTCCGGTTGCGCGCGGCAGCATCTACTATCGCGCACCGGGCCAAGAGCGCTTCACCGAGTCGCCGATGATCCCGAGCCGCAAGCAGCCTGGCGATCTCGTCGGTGTGATTCCTCCCGATGCGCTGATGGGCAAGTCGATCCAGTACTACATTGAGGGATTTGACGCCAAAGGTCGCGTCTGTGGCTCGCAAGGAACCGCCGACAACCCGATCATCATGAAGGTGTCGCCATATGCGGGCATCGTCGTCGCACAGAGCGAAGACGTGGAAGATCCCCTGAAGTACGTCAAGCAAGAGGACGAGCGTCAGCGTCTGGCCGGTCTGCGCGATCGCGTCTACTTCGATCTGGGCATCGGCACGGGCGGAGCGCTGATTACCTCGGGAACGACGACGGAAGTGGCTTGGTTTTACAACCCGCGCACCACCAAATACGAACAGGCGAAGGCTTCCTCGACGGGCTTTACCTGGAGCGGACTTGGCGTGCGCGCAGAGTTTGGGGCCTTTTTGTGGCGCGGTCTGTCGCTCGGTGTGTCGGGTCGCTTTGAAGCGATGCTGAATCACAATGCGGATAGCTCCGACGCGGCGATGAAGAACAACCTGTGTACCGACAGCCAAGGTCGCCCGTCACCGTGCTTTGCGACGACAGCCAAGGGTCAGTTCGGCTACATGGTGCTTGGTAAGCTTCGCTATCTGTTCCGTGCGGGCCAGACCTTCCGTCCGTACATTCACGTCGATGTCGGTGGTGGCGAGTGGCGCGGCGCGCTCAACATTGATGGCTCGCGTCCGATGAAAAATGGCGCGATCGACAACGAGTCCCAGCTTCAGCCGACCGATCTGTGCAGCGCGGAATACAACGGCAAAGCCGATCCAGAGCGCAGTCCGTCCACCTGCACGTCCGTCGGTGGCAACCTTGGCTACAACCAGCAGACCGGAACGGCTTCGGCAGCGTATCTAAACCGAGTCTGTCCGACGGCTGGTTCGTGCATTGACTCGGTGCTGCTCGGCAAGCTGTTCGTTGGTGCAGGCGCGGGCTTCTACGTCGGTGGTCGTCACGCCGGTCTGTCGCTTGATCTGAACCTGCTCACCTCGCTGAGCGGAAACACCGGACTTCTTCTGGACGCCTACGTCGGTCCGCAGTTCGCGTTCTAGTTTCAGCGCATATCCCGACGACAAATCGTTCTTCCGCGTCGGGTTCGTTTCTGTCCATTTCACGCCATCCGTCGCACGCACGTCATCCGTCGCAATCGCTGCGCATGCTCTGACTGTGCAGCGCTCATCGCGCACGCTGTGGAATCGACTTACTTGGAGGGCAGCGTCGGTGTGACAGGCGTTTGAACCGGCGCGGTTCCGGTCTGCGGCAGCGGTGGCTCGGCGGCTTGCGGAACACACTCTTTGCGCTGCTCGGCGCGGGCCAGCGGATGTCCCGGCATCGAATCGAGGATCTTCTGTACTTCCGCGAGAAACTCAGGGCAGCGATGCTCGGTTCGCAGACTCATCGCGCGCTGCAAGTGCATCGATACAAACGCGTCGCTGAGCTGATTGAACATCGGCTCGGCCATGCTGCGGTACACCGACTCACCCGCGAACTGTCCGTAAATTCGAATCGCTTCTTCGGCATCCTTGCGATCGACGGCAGCTTGAAACCGTTCGTACAGTGGCTGCTGCGGCTGTTCGAGGAGCGCTTTCTGACGCAGCGCCTGAACTTGGCTGGCCTGCGCCGCGAGCATGCTGGCACCGTAGCTGCGCTGAAGCTCTTCTGCGCCTTGAAGAACCGTGGACCACGAGCGAATCTGCGACTCGGCTTGCAGACGGACCAGCTCTTTGGCCACGGACTCGTCTTGCGGCACTTTGTACAGCGGAACAAGCTGCGACACTCTGCGCTGGAGCGACAGGCTGGTCGATAGCGCGAGCAGTCCCACCGCCGACAGCGCCAGCAGCCCACCGACCGTCCACAGACCGTAGCGCGGCGACGAGCCGTCTTTGAGCTTTCGCTTTCCGCTGCGATGACCGCGACGCTTTTCGATCGCGCGCGCAATCGTGCTGGTCGATAACACCGGATTCGACGCAGACGAGATGCTGGGCCCACGCATCGTGTCTTCACAGGCTTCCAGCGCATGCTCTAGCTCGACGGCACTTTGGTAGCGCTCCTCGGGCTTTTTGCGCAGCAGCTTCATCACCACGTCTTGCACGCACGACGGAATGCTATCGGGCAGTGGCTCCGGCTGTCGTCCCAGATGCGCGAACAGAACATCGTGCGGAGTTCCCACAAACGGCGGCTGTCCGGTGAGCAGCTCATAAAACAGCACGCCCGCCGCGTACAGATCCGTGCGCCCGTCGATCTTGGGCTTTTCTGTCACCTGTTCCGGCGCGACATACTTCGGCGTTCCAACGAGAATTCCCGGCGCGGTCAGCGACATCGACTTGTTGCCGACCTGCTTCGCCATACCAAAGTCGAGCACCTTCAGAACCATGCGTCCGCCCGGCTTGTAGCGCAGCAGCATCATGTTCTGAGGCTTGATGTCCCGGTGAACGACGCCCAGTCGATGTGCTTCTTCGAGCGCTCCGGCCAGCTGCCGCATCACCCCAATGGCACGCAGCGGAGCCAGCGGACCTTCGCGATCGAGCACGTCGGACAGATCGTCTCCATCGACCAGCTCCATCACCAAGTACGGCATCTCGCCTTGCAAGCCGAAGTCGAAGACCTGCGCGATCGACGGATGATTGAGCTGGCTCCAGACCTTGGCCTCGCGCTTGAATCGCTCGACGGCATCCGGTTCCGCAAACGTCTCTGTTCGCATCATTTTGATGGCCACGGCCTTATCGACGGCTAGGTTGGTGCCTCGGAAGACCACGCCCATCGCGCCTTCTCCCAAGATTCCGTCGAGTCGGTACTGACCATCGAGCGTGCGGCCAATCATGGAGGCCGCCCATTCGTTCTCGGTCGACATAAACCCTACCTAAGACGGTACGGTGAAGCCCCGCTGGGTTCAAGGGTCACGCCGACAATTCGTGACCGGCGATTTCTTCGTCGCAGGCTGACCCGCACACGCGCGCATCCAGCGTGGTCCAAGGTGGGGCCTACATTGTCGCCTAGTTTGCTCTTTACGCCGGGGCGCTTGCCGTGCCAAAAAAACGCCATGAAGCGACACCTGACCGTCTTTGCTTGTGGAGCTGTTCTTTTTGCGACCAGCGCAGTCTGGGCGCAGGCCAAGTCCGCACCGCTGTCGGAAGCTGCGGCCAAAGCCGAATCCGAGCGCGCCGGAAAAGAAGGCGAGCGACTGCTGGCTCAGCACGATGCCGCCGGAGCTGTGACGGAGCTTGGTAAGGCCTTTAACCTCAGCAAAAACCCGCGCTTCTTGCTGCCGCTCGGGATGGCGTTTGCAGAGGCTGGGCGACCGCTCGATGCGCTCGATGCACTGGGTCGCTACCTGAAAGAAACGCCGACGCTGCCCGATCAAAAGCGTCGCGAGATCGGTGGTCGGCTCGGGGTGATGCTGGATCAAGTGGCCGGAACGGTGTCGATCGAAGCGTCGCGTCAGAATGCCCAGATCAAGCTCGACGGACGAGTGGTTGGCACGTCTCCGCTGGAGACGCCGCTGCGACTTACGCCGGGCAAGCACGAGCTTCAGATGGTGCCAGCCCCGACGGATCCGTCGAGTGGTGCGTCGGTGACGATCGATGTGAAACCGGGTGAATCGAAAGCGATCAAGCTGGAGCCGGGCAGCCGCTCGCGCTTTCTTGAACCGCAAGCGCAGCTTGATGAGACGAGCCCAGCGCAGCGCACCACGGCGGTCAACCAAGTGTCCTCAGCAACGGAACAGCCTGCCAAAGGCAGCGAGTTTTCCTTTCGCGATCTGCCGAAGAAGTGGTGGTTTTGGACCGGTGTCGGTGCGGTCGCTGTCGTCGGAATCGGCTTGGGCGTCGGACTGGGCGTCGGCCTGCGTGATAAGTCGGCACCTCCGACGGAAGCGTTCCCAGCGGTGACGACTTGGCAAGGTGGCACCATCGACGTACGGATGCCCTCTGCACTGGCGTACGGGTACTGATCATGAAGACGCTTGCCACGCTTGCTGCGACGGGACTGCTTATCTCGTCGGTGCTGTCCGGTTGTAGCGAAGACTCTGATGCGTGCGAAGGCCGCGCCGAGACCTGTCTATCGCTGACGCTGTTTGGTTCTGACGGTGTGAGCGCAGCCGATCAGCTCCGCATGATGCTGCTTCGGAAAGAGCAGCCTCTGTCGCCGATGACGCCGCTTGGGTCCGTTCAGGACTTTCCCTTCAAAGTGGCTGTGCTGTGGCCCGACGGACCCGCGAACCTGAGCGTGCGCAGCAGCCTCGGAGGCATGCTCAACGGGGTCAGCGCTGAGATCTCGCTCGATCTGCGCAACGGTCAGCACGCCCAGCGCAAGCTGACGCTGTATCCGCCGCTGCCAGGCAGTCAGCCGACGGACATGGCCAGGCCGCGTGATATGACGACGCTGCCCGACATGGCTGTGCCACCAGATCTGACGGTGCCGCCGGACCTGACCGTACTGCCCGACCTGACGATGCCTACCGACTAGACATTGCGGGCACGATCAGCGCTTCGAGCTGCGCGCTGACTTCCTCGAAAGAGCGTGCTGCGGCGATGAACCGAATTGGCTTTCCTGCCCGCTGCCACGCCTTCGCCTGTTGTCGGTACAGCCTCGCCACTTCTCGCTGAACGTCATCCACCTCGAAGATCTCTTGTGCTTGACCGCGCTTCGCTCGTCGCTGCGCAGCGATTTCCACCGGCAAGTCAAAGTAGATCGTCAGGTCGGGGGTTCGGAACGTCGCGTTGGCTTGCTCAACCTGCGAAAGCGGTACTCCGGCGGCGGTCTGATACGCCAGAGACGACAGCACATAGCGATCACAGACGACCACCTGACCGCTGGCTAGTGCTGGCTCGATCTCGCGTGCCAGGTGATCTGCGCGATCCGACGCGAACAGCAGCGCCAGCGCATGCGGAGAAAACGGTGCATGTTCCCCGCGCAGCACCTGACGAATCAGCTTTCCGACGGGATTGCCAGTCGGTTCCGCCGTCTTATAGGCCGCGATGTGCAGCTCCGACAGTCGCTGATAGAGCCAGGCTTGCTGACTGGTGGTTCCGGCACCGTCGATGCCCTCGAAGACCAAGAAAAAGCCACGTCTACTTGTGCTGGTCGTCATGCGCGGCGGAGTGTACGCACTGTCCCCGTTCGGTCAAGGACTTTGACAGATGATTCATGTATTGATTGATAGTTGGCAAAAGTTGCCCAATGAGCTGTGGCTTTTGAGTAATTTTTTCTCATTTTTTTATGAGAAATGAGTAATTATTTCCCGAGTTTATGTATCAAAAAACATTTGCACATGACGAAGCAATGAATTACAGATGAGCTGTTGCCAAGCAGAGGACGGGCTCACATGGCATTGCCGATCGCAAATCGACAGACGCAGCAGAGATGGAATCAAACCACGTATCGAGCGGATGCTGGCTTGTCAGGGCAGACGACTGCCTCAAGTCCGCACCGCCCGGAAAACCTTTCGTCGCTGACTTCCGACGCGCACTTGTACGATCGCTATGGAGAATCGCTCTGCATGCTCCGCAAGTCGCTGGGGCTCAGTCGAGCGGAGCTGGCTCGGCGCTGTGGTCTATCGGAAAGCACGATCCGTAACTTGGAAACCGGACGACATACACCGACGGCACAGACGCTGGCTATCTTGGCAACCTTGCTTCCGTTGAATCGAGCTGCGCCAGCACAAGTGGGGCACACGGCAGGTCTGTTAGATGGCGGTCCGCTGTGCTTGATGGGCCAGCAAGACAGCCTGCAAAGCCATCAGCAGCTTCTGGCGGCACTGCTGGGCGAAGGTGGATATCTGCCCCTCTCGCTCTTGCTGAGTGATCCAGCCTGTGCGCTGGCGTTTTGTGCATTTCGCAATCACAGTGGCTTGCAGCGGCGTCTGTGGCAAGACGTAGCCAAGCGCATTCGGGGTGCATTGGGTCGTCAGCCGCTTGATATGTGGGCCATTTCTTGTGCCGATGCGCGCAAAGAAGTGCTGCTGTGTGAGTGGCTGCTGGCTTGTGGCGTAAGCGGTCTGCGTCTGCTTATGATGGAACAGAGCGCGCTGCTCTTGAGCTCGGCATATCAACACGCGCTGACAAAGCTGGGGCGCGAGCCCGAGGTGCGTTTGGGTGGCCTGCAAGCAGACCTTCAGCAGCTTCCACGATATCGTCTGAGCAGTCGGCCTCGTCGTCAGCTGTTTTGCCTGCTGGGTCCGTTGCTTGGTCTTCCCGACGGAGAGCTGTGGTCACTTCAGCAAGCACTGCTGACTGCGCGACGGGATGATCTGCTGCTGCTGGGTTTCGATTCTGTGACGACGCAGCCGGGGCAGTCACTGAGTCCTGCGCAGCGAGAGTGGGTCATGAATCCAGAGCCGCTGCTGTGTGCGTTTGTCGAGAGACCGTTTCGGCTCCATCTCTCAGACCTCCAGCAGCTGACGCTGTCCACGATGGTCGATGTGACAAGCTGCGCGGTTCCTGCCAGCCATGCCGTCGAGCTGCGTGCCTCGGTAACGACCACAGCGCGAAGTCCTCGTCGCTACACCGTGTGGCGAAGCAAGCGATATGATCCAGAAGCACTGACGGATTCCCTGCGGCAAGAAGGCTGGGCGCTCTTGCAAGACTGGCAAGATGAACAGACGCCAGCGACAGGCCTACATCTGTATCAGCGAGTGCGCGTAGAGGATCCGTGTGCATCCGAAGGGCCAGGCAGCTATCAGCCACAGGCGGGCTGGCGCAAGCAGCCGCTGTGGACGGACTCGGATGTGGACTTGTGCCAACCTGTCCCGATTCGGCGCGTTCGGCGACGCTTGATGACACTTTGTCGCGCTGTGGACCAAGTACGCTGTCAGCCTGTCCCGCTGCGTTCGACGGATGCTGTTCATGCCGTCGGGAAGCGAGTCGCACGGTTGGCTTACCTCTTGCTTCAGGCTTAGGACATGACGCGATGGACAAAGCAGTTGTTGGTGTTCGCACTGGTTGCTTCTGGCCCACAGCGGGCGCTTGCCGATGGCACCACCACGACCGGGTCGGGAACCTGCTCGGGCATGGTCAACAGCAAGGCCATCTCGGGCAAGACGATGCTATCGCTCGGCGGTGAGCTGGTGACGCAGAACCAAGGCGTGGTGTTTGGCCGGGCCGAGTGTGAGTGCCGCAGCCGAGACATCAAGATGCGTGTGCTGCTTGATCAGCCAGTGGCCCAAGATGGTCAGCAGTTCAGCTCCTCGATGTATGTGGGACAGGACAACTGTTCAGAGCAGACGCCGCGTACGACGAGCGGTGCGCTCTGCGAGCAGATTACGGCTACGAATCCTCAGGACAACGGCGGCTTTTCGCTGGAGCCCAATGCGTTTCGCTCGGTCTCGCCGATCGACATTGTGCTTCCGGCGGAAGCGCTGACGAAGCCCAAGCCGGTGGGCTCGACATCGTGGGATTACAAGTGTGATACGGGCGGGCCGCAGAACGTAACGGCGCAGGTGCTGCTGGGACCGGACTCAGGACCGGCGACTTGTAAGCTTCCGCTCTCGGTGAATACCCAAGGACCGACGGCTCCGAGCCTGGATGCAGTGGGAAGTGGCAGCGGGGCTTTGACGGCTCGCTGGTCGGTTCAGACGGGCACGTCGGGCATCCAGTACTACCAAGTGCTATGCCGCAGCGTGAAGGCACCCACAGTTCCAGTGATGTCCGAGGAGTTCCGGAGCAGCACGCCGTACTTTTTTTCGGCTTGTATCGACGGAAAGCTGTACCGGCGACCGCTCAATGCCAGCAATACCAATACCACCGAGGACAGACCGGGCCGTGGCGAGACGTCTGTGGCAGGCAAGTTCTTGGTGGACCCGCGCTTTATCTGCTCTGAGCGTATCACCGCGACGACAACGGATCTGTCGGCACGGATTTCGGGGCTGAACAACGGTGAAGACTACGAGGTGATGGTTGTCTCCATCGACAACTACGGAAATGCGTCACCTTCGGCTGTGATGATCGGGACGCCGCAGCCAACCAAGGGCGTTCTCGACGACATTTGCCAGCAGGAAGCGGACTGTCCAGCGGGCTTTGGCTGTAGTGCGAGCGGTCGGCTGCCTGCCCCGAGCTTGTTGTTGTCGCTGTCGGCTGGGGGACTGATCTTGGGTCTACTTCGTCGCAGGAAGGTGAGCCGATGAAGGCTTTCTGGGCAGTAGCAGCGTCGCTCGTTGCTTGGTCGAGTGTGGCGCATGCCGATGTGCAGTCCTCGCCGCAGCATGTGATGTTCGAGGTCAAGTTTGGCCCGTACGTTCCGCACATCGATCGCAGCGTTGGGCTTGGCGGCAAGACGCCGTTTTCCGATGTCTTTGGCGATCCCTCGTCGGGAATCGGTAGCACCCCAGCGTGGGGTCTGCTCGGTCAGGGAGAGCTGGACTATCAGTTCTTCCATGGCTTCGGCGTCCTGGGGGTCGGGCTCTCAGCGGGGTATCACTCTCGGACCGCGAAGTCGTTTGTGCTCGATCCCAAGTCGCAGAAATACTGTCAGGTCCAAGACGACGGCAGCGGTGGGCGGAGCTACGTGCTGCCGACCAAGCCAGATCCCACCAAGGTAACCTACAACGACTGCATCTCCGACGACGAAGACAAGCTCAATGTCGTGCCGATGTCGCTGCTTCTGAGCTATCGCTTCGACGTGCTCGACCGACGCTTTGGCATCCCGATCATCCCGTACGTCAAGGTGGGTCTGGCCTATTACGCGTGGTGGTTTGGCAACAGCAGTTCGTATGTATCGACGGTCAACACCACGGACAGCAACGGCCAGCCCAAGGCGCTGGATGCCAGCGGCGGATCGCTCGGACTCGTCGTGCATCCCGGCTTGGCGCTGAACCTGTCGGCGCTTGATCCGTCGGCAGCTCGTGCGATTGATCAAGAAGTCGGGCTCAACCGGGTGACGCTGTTTGTCGAGCTGAACTACTCCTGGGTCAACGGCTTTGGTCGGGCTCGTAACCTGGACTTGTCGGACACCAGCTTGAGCGCTGGTCTCGGCTTTGAGTTTTAATCTGTGGCAGGCAGAGGCTTCCCTATGCAGAACAAACCGCAGACTCCCACGACCAAATCCTTTGCGATCGATCCGTTTCTTGTGCTCCGCAAAGTCTACGACACCGTCGAGCAGCTCACTGGACCGGCGATCGAAAAGCTCATCACCACCGAGCGCTTTGCCCGACTGAACGGCAAGGTGATGGAAGCCATCCTGCGAACCCAGCGGGCAACTCGCGAAAATGTCTCGACGACGCTGCACCTGCTCAACTTCCCGGCGCGCGAAGACATCGTGCGGCTCGGCGAACTGGTGCTTCAGCTCGAAGAGAAGATCGACAAGCTGGGCGATCGCATCGAAGCACTGGAACAGCGAAGCGGAAAGCCGACGGGAGGCTAAGATGGAGACGGAAGGTCTGCTCGGGCGGATCTCGTCCGCGCTCGAAAAAGTGGCGCACTACTCACCGCTCAACCAAGGACTGTCGCTGCTGGAGCACTGGCTGGACTTGGTTAACACTGTCCAAGGCTCTCGGGACGCGGCGGTGGGACCGACGCCCAAGCAAGTGGTCTGGCGCAAGAACAAAGCCCGTCTGTATCGCTATGAGCGGACGACTCCAGCGACGCGCAAGACGCCAGTGCTGTGCATCATGCCGCTTATCAACCGGGCGTATATCTTGGACCTTCGACCCGGAGCGAGCTTTGTCTCGTATCTGCTGTCGCAAGGGCACGAGGTCTATCTGCTCGACTGGGGCGACTGGAACGATGAGGACCGCAGCCTCAACATTGACGTGCTCTTAGAGCAGTACGTGGCGCGCGCGGTGCGGGTCGTCGCCAAGCAGGCGGGCGGGCCGCTCACCCTGCTCGGTTACTGCATTGGCGGTGCGGTGGCGACGTGCTTTACGGCGCTCCATGAAGAGGGGCTGATCAAGAACCTGGTCCTTCTTACGACGCCGATCGACTTTACCGACGCTGGACCGTTTGGCGTCTGGACCCGTCCCGAGGTCTTCCCGCTGGAGCTGCTGACCTCGGTCTTCCCGGCGGTTCCTGGCGCATACCCCGATGTGGGGAGCAAGCTGCTTCAGCCCCTTCCCGCTGGAGCTGGTCAGTTTGTACGCCTCGAAGAGAAGCTGCGCGACCCGCGCTTTGATGTCTACGGCTGGCAGGCCATGTTTCGCTGGGTGAACGAAGGCGTCGCGTTTCCCTCAGGCTGCTATCGGCAGTGGATTGGCGACTTCTACCAGCACAATCGGCTTGTGCGCGGTCAGCTGGTGATGAACGGACGCAAGGTGCTCCTGTCGAACATTCGCTGTCCGCTGCTCAACGTCGTGGCGACCAACGACATCATCGCGCCCAGGCCCACCACAAGCACCATCTTGGGACAAGTGAGCAGCACCGACAAAGCCGAGCTGGTTGTCAAAGGCGGACACGTCGGGATTGTGGTCGGCAAGGCCGCTGCAACGGATCTGTGGCCCAAGGTCGGCGAGTGGCTGGCTGCTCGCGACGCCTAACCCGCCACCTCCTGACCAAGTGGGCGCGCTTACTGCTTCTGCGGGCTCGGGAATCGACCACTCGCAATCAGCAAGTCGAGGTGCGCCTGCCTCACGCTGTCTTCCGCCTGGGCAAGCGCCGTCTCAGCATCGCGGGCTCTTCGCTCTGCATCCAGCGCATCCAAGCTTGAGGTCGCTCCGACCAGAAAGGCCTGCCGGGCCATCCGTGCCGCAAGGCTGGCTGCTTCCGCCGCTTCCTTGGCTGCATGCACCGACTCTTGCGCCCGCGCCAGGGCATAGCTCGCTGCGCGAACCTCGGCCCGCGCCTGAAGCTGCGTCGCCCACTGGGTGATCTTGATCTGCTCGTACTGCGCCTTTCGCTCGTGCTGTACGCCGTAGCGCAGACCGCCGTCAAACAGCGTCCACCCAATGTCGATGCGCGCCTGCCAGCCGAGCAGCGGCTGCACAATCGACGGTGGGTTTTGGAAAAACGGCGCAAAGCTCCCCGTAACTGTCGGCAAGTAGTCCACAAAGCTGTGTCGAATCAGCCGTGCCGCAGCCCAAGCTCGCACCTGTAGCAGCTTGAGATCCGACCGCTGCCACAGCGCTTCTTGTTGTGCTTCGATAAGTGGCGGCACGGGCTCAAGCTGTGGCTCTCCCAAGACATCGATGGGGCCATCGTGACCAATCATTGCCCCAAGCAGCTCTTCCGCCCGGCGCAGCACAGCCAGCGCACCACTTCGCTGTCCTTCCGTGACTTGCCAGTCTGCGCGCGCTCGCACTTCATCGAGCTGATTGCCCAGGCCTCCTTCCAGTCGCTGCTTGGCGTAGAAATGATGCTCTGCCGCCAGATCGCGCGACCGTGTGACCGCTTCCACGATGCGCTGCTGCGTCAGCACCAGCAGATACGCCCGGGCTGCCGCGACCGCCACCTTCTGCCGCGCATCCTTGGCGGAGAGTTCCGCGACTTTGACGTTGTCGCTGGCATGCAGCCACTGCGCCCACCGCGACGGAGCCAAGATCGGAAGCTGCACCGCTGCATTTCCCGCCACTTGGTCGGCTCCTGCCACCAGCCGCTGGGTGTCTCCCGATCCCAGGATGCGGTCCCCATCCAGACGCGCGTAGTTTACGCCAAGTGTCAGCGTCGGAAGCGATGCCGCCCGCGCTTGCTCCATCACCGCAATCAGCCGTCGCGTTTCACTCTTGGCGAGCAGCGCAGCCGAGTTGTACTGAAGCGCCCGCTCGATCACGTCTTCAAAGGACATCCGGGGCGGCTGCGACTCTTGCTGCGGCGACCGTGCTTCTTTGGGAAGCAGCGCTTCCGTCAGCTCTCTCTGCGCGGCTTCTCCAAGCGGTGGCTCGGCGGCCCCCACGTAGGAACTGACCAGCAGCGTACAAAAAACCGCGTTACGCATGGGCATCCTCTGCGGAGCTGCCCAGACCTGCTGATTCCTCATCGTCATCATCCGCCGAAGGGACCGCAAAACGTCCCAGCATGCTGTAGAGCACAGGGATCAAAAGCAGCGTCATCACCGTCGATACCGTGAGCCCGCCAATGACCGCCCGCGCAAGCGGTAGGTTGGTCTCGCTTCCTTCTCCGATGCCCAGCGCCATCGGAACCAGGCCCACGACCGTTGCGATGGTGGTCATGAGGATGGGCCGCAGCCGCGTGCGTCCCGCGTGAACCGTTGCGGAAACCAAGTCATCACCACGTCGCCGCAGCACATTGGCGTAGTCCACCAAGAGCACTCCGTTGCTGACCACGATCCCGACCATCATGATGATGCCCATGAAGCTGTTGACCGACAGCGTGGTCTTCGTCACGTACAGCGACACCATCACCCCGGCCAGTCCCAGCGGAACCGACATCATGATGATGAGCGGCTGAAGCAGAGACTTAAACTGCGACGCCAGCACCATGTAGACCAGCACGACAGCGAGCAGCGCCGACAGAAGCAGTCCGGCAAACGCTTGCTCTTGCGCTTCACGCTGCCCGCTCACCTTGACGGAAAAGCCCTCCGGTGGCGGTAGCTCCTTCAGCGCCGCGACCACTGCATCCGATGCATCCCCCAAGTTCGAGGTCGGTGCGACGTTGGCCGTTACATCAATCACCCGCTGCAAATACTTGCGACTGATCTGGACGGGACCGCTCGACCGCTCAATCTTTGCCAGCGAGGACAGCGCCACCATCGCCCCTTGCGGCGACCGCAGGAAGATGTCGCGAATGTCATCCACTTCATCGCGGTGTCGGTCGCTCATGCGGACGTTTACGAAGTACTCATTTCCGGTCTGCGGGTCGGTGTAACGAATCGGCTGAAACTGCGTGTTGCCGGTCAGCGAAGCGAGCACCGACTGCGCGACCTGCTGCTCACTAATCCCCAGCACACCCGCCTTTTCCCGATCGACCTCAATGTGTAGCTCGGGATAGTTTTCCTCTCGGCTGAGCTGAAGATCCGTCAGCAGGGGCCGCCCTTTCTGATCTTGAAGCGACCGCAGCTTCCCAAGCACCCGCTTGGCGTACGTCGCGCCCTGTTCTTGGTCCTGCCCCAGGATTTCAATGTCAACCGGCGCGGGCTGACCCATGTTCAGGATGCGCTTCACGATGCCGCCGGTAAAAAAGTAGGTGACGATGCCTGCGGCTCTTTCGCCCAGGTTCTTGCGGACGCGATCCACAAGCTGGGTGTCGCTCTGGCTGCGCTCTGTCCGTGACACCAGCGCCACCTGAATGTTGCCCGAGTGTCCACCCGTGTTGCCCGTAAACAGCGCCGTCCGTCCACCAGGAAGACCAATGTCAGCCAGCGTGGCGATGTACAGCGGCTTGCTCCCCGGCGGGCTGAGCGTGTCTTGGATGACCTGCTCTAGCTTCATCGACACTTCTTCGCTGCGCTCAACGCGCGTACCAATCGGCGCTTTGTAGCTGAGCGTGAACTGGCTCTCGTCACTCTGCGGGAAGAACTCGCTGCCGATGCGGAAGTACAGCGGCACCGTCGCCCCGCACAGCAGCAGGATCGACACCACCGTGACCAGTCGATGCCGCAGCACAACCGCCAGCAGCCGCGCATACAGGTCATCCATCGCATCCAGCCGCTGCGCAATCCAGCGCACCGGACCTGGCATGGACGATCCGTGATGCTCATCCGGCTTCTTCAGCCAGTACAGACACAGCAGCGGAGTCACCGTGCGCGACACAAAGAAGCTCATCAGCAGCGAAAAGCTGATCGTCAGCGCCAGGGGAATGAACAGATAGCGCGCCACGCCGGTCAGGAACAGCACCGGGAAGAACACCACGATCGTCGTAATCGTTGACACCAGAATCGGCATCGCCACTTCCTGCGCCGCTTTCAGCACCGCTTGCTTGCGCGTGGGCTCTGTCGCCAGGTGTCGGTGGATGTTTTCTAGCTCGACAATGGAGTCATCCACCAGCCTCCCCACCCCGAGCGCCAGCCCACCGAGCGTAAAGACGTTGAGCGACTGACCGGCAAAGTACAAAAGGACAAACGTCGCCACAATCGACAGCGGGATGGCCACCGCCACGATTCCCGTCGCGCGCAGCGATAAAAGGAAGATCAAGATCACCAGCACCGCCAGCCCGCCGCCTTGCAGCGCTTCGTGTTCCAGGGCCGTGATGGCGCTTCGGATGTAGGTCGATTGATCAAACGAGATAACGAGCTTGACGCTATCGGGCACGCCATACAGCTTCGGAAGCTGCGCCCGCACCGCATCCACCACGGCAATCGTGTTGGCCTGGGGCTGCTTGAGCACCCGCAGATAAACGCCGCGCACGCCCGACACCCGCACAATGTTCTGCTGATCGGCAGTGCCATCTGTGATCGTGGCGACATCAGACAGCCGCACCGGCTGGCCACTGCTCTGTCCCATGGCCCCTGTGACCCCTGGGGAGACGATCACAGACGCTAGCTCACGCGGGCGGGTGACTTGGGTGTTGGAAAAGACGTTGATGTCACGGTCGCCAGTCTTTAGGTTTCCGCTCGGCAAGAGCAGGTTTGAACTGCGCACCGCGCTCACCACGTCCAAGATGCCCAGTGAGCGGGCCCGCAGCGCGTCCCGATCGACTTCCACCTCGACCTCGCGCTGTTTCCCGCCACCGGGGGTGGCTGACGCGACACCTGGCAGCCGCTCGATCTGCGGCTCAATGACGTTATAGGTCAGGTCGTAGAGCTGCTTTTCATCCAAGCTGTCAGACGAGATCGCGATCGTCACCGCCGGGATGTTGGTGATGTCGAACTTGATGATAAACGGCTGCTGGATCCCCGGCGGCAGCGTGTTGAGCATCTGGGAGACGCGCTGCTGGACCTCAAACTGCGCGTTGTCCAGGTTTGTGCCGTAAGAAAACCAGGCGCTTACGATCGATGCACCCTGGCGTGACGTGCTCTCGACCCGCTCAATCCCGGGGGCCGCAGAGACAGCCCGCTCAATCGGAACGGTAATCGCCTTCTCGATGTCGGCTGGACCTGCGCCCGGATAAAACGTCGCCACCCGAATGACCGGGATGGTGATGTCTGGGAACAGATCTACGGACAGCCGCAGGAGCGACTGGATTCCCAGGACCACCGTCATCAGGGACAGCATCAGGATCAAAATTGGGTTGCGTAGCGCCAGCCGGGTCAGCCACATCGGAGCCGTTTGGTACTGCGGAGACGGCCAAAAACACAATTCCAAAGACGCTCCCACGGGCCGAAACAGACCCGAAAGTCGCCGGTTGGGCTGCCATTCCGAATGGATCTGCAAACCCAGTGCAGGATTTCAGATCCATTTGCGATGGAAGCCAAAATCCGCACTCCCTGTCTGTTCCATTTGCGATGGAAGCCAAAACCCAGACTGGATGCTTCCATCCATTCCGAATGGATGCGTGTTCCTGCACAGGACATGTGGATCCATTTGAAATGGAACCCAAACCGCAGACTGGTCCGGCTGATCCATTCAAGATGGAGAGCGTTTTCCAGACTCGTTACGCGATCCATTCCAAATGGAACCCCGATCTTGCTGTCCTCCCTCCATCTCCTACCACAGCGGCTGCGGCCCCCTGTCCACCACCACGCCCTCCACGTGACACACCCGCCACATATTCAGCTCCAATCGCCCTGGCCCGCAGAGGGAGCGCTGGTTTCTCGTCTTGAATCGCCAGCGCCCGCAGAGGGAGCGCTGGTTTCTTGTTTTGAACCGCCAGCGCCCGCAGAGGGAGCGCCGGTTTCTCGTCTTGAATCGCCAGCGCCCGAAAAGGGAGCACTGCTATCTCGTGCTAAATCGCCAGCGCGCGCAGCGGGAGCGCCGGTTTCTCGTCTTGAATCGTGAGTACCAGCGACCGCAGCGGCGCTTGCTCGTCCCATCTGGTAAGTTCCTGCCAGCGGCGCTTGGCGAAGTTGTCTCAGTCCGTCCTCACCGCAGACCGACTGGACGACTTGGGATCTTGCATGCTGTACACCCGTGATGGGGCTTTGCACTACAGCTTGTGTCTGCAAAGCTCTTGCTGGTGGCTAATCGATCCATCATCAGGACAGAACGACTCTGTTTGCTAGAAACCTCGGTAGAGCTGCTGCAAGCGTGCGTCACCGACAACCGGATGGAAGCAGAGCGCCTGCTGGGCGTCCCCGTTTCCGATGACTGGCAAAAAGACAAGTGGCTGTGGGAGCTGCGGCTTGCGCAGGCCAAACAGAACCCTGCGTATCTGTCTTGGCTGCCGCGCGCCATCATCTTGGCGGACGCCCCGCAGCTGGTCGGGCACCTAAACTTTCACACTCCGCCCGGTCCTCCGTACCTCGGGCAGATTGCTCCGGGTGGACTAGAGCTAGGCTACGTCATCTTTGAGCCGTACCGGCGAAACGGCTACGCGGAAGAAGCGGTCACGGGCCTTCTGCGCTTCACTGCGGAGCAGCGCGGCATCCGCCACTTCGTGTTTTCGATTCGGCCTGACAACACACCGTCCTTGCGGATTGCGCAGAAGCTGGGCTTTGTGCGGATCGGCCAGCATGAAGACGAAGAAGACGGGATCGAGGACATCTACGAGTGTCACTGGCCTGCGCCGCGCCCAGCGTCGCTCGCTGCGCCGTGATGCGACGTCTGACAGGCAGCAGGAAGGCTGGGGCCGCTTGCTCGTTTCAGGCGGACGAGCCGATTAGCCGCTGGGGTGTGCCATCGGCTCTCACCATTGATCACAAGTAATTGGGATGAGGGGGGTTTTGGCGGAGGTGGGCGGCGAGGAGTTCGATGCGCTGGAGGCCTCGCGTCAGGACGATGATGCCGGGCGGACCGCCGGAGGACTTGCCGGTGTAGCCGCC
>JAEUKB010000007.1 GCA_016794365.1 Myxococcales bacterium | reverse complement strand
GCCGCGCACGCAGCGACTCCCCTTCCAAAAACTCCATCGACAGATAGGCCACCCCTGAATCGGTGACCCCACAGTCAAAGATGCGAACGATCCCAGGATGCTGCACCGCATTGGCCGCCCGCGCTTCGTTGAAGAAGCGGGGCGGCGGCGGCAACGTCACGCGTATCTTTCCCTGGAGCTGCGTTAGCGACGGTGGGTGCAGGGAATGACCGCCCAGAGGGCAGCGGTCGTCCAGCGCCGTGAGTCGTCTTCAGCGCTGGTTCTCTGTTGAGACTCTTTCCAAGAGCGTCAGCAGTTTGATGAGATCCGCCACGTTCGCGACCCCCAGCTTTGCGAGGGCCTTGGAGCGGTGAGCCTGCACTGTGCTGTCGGTCAGGCCGAGCGCTGCGCCCACTTGCTTGATCAGCATGCCTTGTGCGCACAAACGGCACACGTCCTGCTCACGCAGCGAGAGGGTCGCCCACTTCAGCCGCAGCTCGGTACGCATCGTTCGATCCGCCGCTGCTGCTGCGTCCTTCTGCATGGCATGAGCGACCATTTCCAGCAGAGCAGCCGCATCGACCGGCTTGGTGAGGAAATGGACAGCTCCCTGTCGCATCGCTTCCACCGCGACTGGAATGTCGGCACTCCCGCTCATGAAGATCACGGGGAGGAGAACCCCACGACCCAGGAGCGCCGCGTGCAGCTGTAGCCCGTTCTGTCCGGGCATCTTCCAATCGAGCACCATACACCCACGGTCCTTGGGAGAGATGCGCGCAAGCAGCGCATCGGGCTGCGCGAAGGTTTCGATGACATAGCGCGCACTGCGCAGGACCCCACCGATGAACACCAACTGGACAGGGTCATCATCCAGCAGAAAGACGCGCGCGCTGGTCACGCGGTCCTCCGCACGCGAGCCGACTGGTCGAGGTGATCGCTTCTGTCATCCATCCCGAGCCTGCGCAGGATCATACGCGCATCATCATAAGACGCTACGCTTCCGCTCATCTGCAAAAAGCAGACGCACTCGCCGTGCGCAGAATGTGTGCCTTGTGTTCCAGTGCAGCAGCATTGTCACGCCGACCCGCAGCGGTCCTGCGTAGCAGATGGTTTTCTCGACACCATCACTCGCAAAAGTCCTGCACAATGCCACGGTGTCTGGTGTTCCCCGCGTAATCGATCTACTTCGCTCGCCAGCTCGCTCGCCAAGTCCCTCGCCAGTTCGCTCGCTGTCCCCCATGGCGGCACGGATGATGGAGCAGCGCTACCGGCGGCAGTTTTTGTCTGCGGATACCTGGCAGAACCTCGCGGCCATCTTGCTCGTCGGCGCGTCGCACCTACCATCGCTGAACAATGACCGCGTGCTGCTCCACGGGACCTGGTTACTCTACCTCGCTGTGTGTTCCCGGTTCCTGCTCATTGCCGTGACGTTGGTGACCGCCATTCGTATCTTCCGGGTCAAATGGCCGAGACATCACGATCGGGCCGTCACGCTGTGGTTATTTACGCTGGCAATACTCGATGTTCCCATTACGTTAACTCGCTATCGATTCGGCGAATACCAAGGCATCCTATTAAGCTTTTTTATCTTGTTGGGAATTTACTACTTTGTAATGCGTGGACCGCTGTGGCCGCGCATTCTTGCTGCAACTCTCGGGTTCATTCCGGTGGCAATCCTGGTATGGAATCCGAAAGCCAGTGGCTCGCCGTTCTTCCGAAACACCGCAGTGGCAGTCCTGTTTGGAACGAATCTCATCGGAGCCCTTTCATCGCACTTCTCGGGCATCCAGCGTCGCAAGCAGTTCATGGCCGAGCGACACGAGCGGGAAGCACGAAAGGAGCTGGCGCTCAAGCTGCAAGAGCTGGCCGCTGAGAAGGAACGCACCGAGGCGATGTCGCGCGTCCGAACCGCATTCCTGGCCGCAATGAGCCATGAGTTTCGGACCCCAATGAACGCGGTCATTGGCCTGTCGGATCTGCTCCTAGAGGGGCAGCTCCATCCCAAGGAGAGAGCGTACGTCCAGACCATCAGCGACAGTGCGCGGGCTCTGCTGGGCATCCTCAACGACATCCTCGATTTCACCAAGATCGACGCACAGAAGATTGTCTTGTCATCGGTGCCGCTGGACTTGCCCAAGCTCGCGACTTCGGTGGTCGAGATGCTGCGACCGGCGGCAATGGCCCGAGGCAACGCGCTTCGGATCGAGCTGTCTCCAGAACTGCCGCAGTACCTGCTCGGGGATGAAGTTCGGCTGCGTCAGGTCCTGGTGAACCTCGTTGGCAACGCCATCAAGTTCACCGAAAGCGGCTCCGTCTCTCTCCAAGTCAGCGCCCGTTCCCTTGACGCCGACCACTGCGAGATCACGGTGCGCGTCATCGATACCGGCATTGGCATGACCCCCGATGTCATCGCCCGCTTGTTCCGTCCCTTCGAGCAAGCGGACGCCGGAACAGCGAGACGCTACGGCGGAACTGGGCTGGGTCTGGCCATCAGTCGGCAGATCATGTTGGCCATGGACAGCGATGTGACGGTCACCAGCGAGCCTGGTCGCGGCTCCGTCTTTTCCTTTTCGCTGCGGCTACCGATCGTTACGAACCTGACGAAGCCTGCATTTTCTGACGCGGGGACTGTGCCGGGAACGCCGCTCGCGATCCTGGTGGTGGACGATCAGCCGATCAACCGTGAGGTCGCACTGACCAAGCTGACTCGCCTTGGACACCTGGTTGACCTCGCCAGTAGTGGTTCCGCTGCGCTCGAAGCCGTTCAGAAGAAGGCCTACGATGTCGTCTTCATGGACTTGCAGATGCCCGGCATGAGCGGACTCGAAACCACCCGGCGGATCGTAGCGCTTCTGGAGGGCAAGCCACAGCCGCACATCATCGCGCTCACCGCCAGCGTCCTTGAAGAGGATCGCGAGTCCTGTCGCCAAGCCGGCATGCAGGCCTTCGTCGGCAAGCCCATTGAGTACGCACAGCTTGCGACGGTGCTGTCGCTGGTGGCCACCGAGCGTACCGCTGCGGGATTGATCGGTCTTCCCATCGCGACCCTTTCACCCGATGCGCTCGCAACGCTGCGAGAGATCGAGCAGCGCGGTCAGCCGGACTTTGTCTCCAAGCTGAGTCAGATCTTTCTGTCCGACACCCGCCGCCGCTTGCCTCGCATGAAAGAGGCACTCGATCGTAGGGACGCGGCTGAGCTAGAGCAGGAAGCCCACATCCTCCGCTCCGCCAGTGCGACGCTGGGCGCGACAGAGATGGCCAAGCTGGCCGAACTGGTCGAACAGACCACGCGCGAAGGTCACCTGACGGGCGTTGCTGAGCTGCTTGCATCCCTTGAAGCGCAGCTTCCCCAGATCGAACAAGCCCTTGCGGGGGCATCAACACCATCACCCATCGCTTCGTTGCCACCGCGCATCGGCCAGGACGGCCAGGACTAGGGGCACGGTGCAGAACCAGCGCGCGCGGCGCAAGCTGGGCATGGGGAGCAAGCTGGGAATGATGCTACTTCACCAGCGCGCCGGGACCGGGGACCACCGTGGTGCTGCCGTGCAGGATGCCATGACGACCGCCACCGCTGCGGTCTACGATCTGCGCGCCTGCCTGGTAGGCATCCAGCGCGTACGAGGCAATCAGTCCGTTGTCTCCCGAGGGGATGCGGCGGTTCATGTTTTCCTGGATCTGGGCAGCAGTGCGGGCCACGTTCCACACGCGGATCTCGCAGACCGCCCCGGCGTGGTACCACTTGCCATCGCCGTCTGCGCCGATCACCAGGCGGTTGCAGGGGGCCATCTGGCGGGTCAAGCCGCCCGCCTGCTCGTGCCAGAGTTGCCCGTTGCGGTAGATCGAGATGCGACCTGCCGCCGAGTCGCGCACAAACGCCCAGTGGTTCCAGGTGCTCTTGTCGTCCATCGGGTTCACCGACTTGATCACCCGGTCATAGTTGTTGTAGGCGTCGGCACCGCTGTCACAGTAGACGTTGCCGTCGGAATAGGGGACGTGAGCGCTGAACTGCCGACGATGGGCATCATCGGTGAAGTAAAAGAGGAAGGCCTCCTTGGGCTGTCCGCGCATCCACATCTCGATGGTGGCCTGGGTGGTGATGGGCAGCGGTGCGTTGACCTCAACGTACGTGTCGCCCCCGTTGAACTCCAGCGCCATCGCGGACACGGGTGCGGGCGCGGGCGCAGCGGAGACGACGCTGATGGCACCAAGCTGCTCCATCCCCAGCCCGGCGCGGCCAAACAGCCCGATGAGGTTTAGCTTGGTCAGCGCGAACGGAGTCCCCGTCGAAGTGCCATACACCGGCGAGGTCCGTCCGGTATTCGTCACAAACTGCAGCCGGTTGAGCGTGGTGCCAGCCTGACCGCGCAGCTCGCAGATGTACTCGCCATCGGCCAGCGTAAACTCCGCCCAGGTGCCGTCGTACGGGCCGGGCTGGTAGGCGGACATGCCGAACGCCGAAACCCACGTACCGCCGCCCCCCTGGCCGATCGTCGCGGACGAGCTAGTCCCCAGGCCGCCCCGGAGCTTCCAGGTCAGCTTCAGCTGGTTGACCTGGCTGTTCGACTGCACGCTGATGCTCGACAGCTGCACCACATCAGCCGGCAGCACGGTCACAAACTCGTTGCCGCCCGTGCCGCCCACGCTGGTGGAGCGGCTGGTGACCAGCGTGCCCGTGGGACGGTTGGCGAAGGGCTGGTTGAGCGTCGCGCTCTGGGACGCGCCAAAGTCCGGGGTCAGCTCGATGCGCAGATCGACCGCCGCCTTGCCGCGATCCCAGGCGTTGGCCTTGGTCCACAGTGGCTCATTGAACAGCTGGGCGCACTGGGCCTCACGGTCCTGCTGGGCTTGCGTCAGGTCGGCAAACAGGCTGTCTTTTGCGACCTGGATCGTATCGGTCCGCGAGACCTTGCCCTGCCCCGCCGGACGCAGGCTGCGCAGCGGCACCGCGACCTCTTTGCGATAATCGAACTTGGAGTTGTCGAGCTTGGGAATGTTGCTCCACGCGGTGGGCTTGGTAAATTCCGTCGCGGGCGTCACATAGACCACCGGAATGAACCCAAGATCCAGACGAACCTCGGTCTCTGTAAAGGCCGCATCATAGGCGACCTCGATGTTGATCAGCCTCGGATCGGCCTCGCGCATCGTGCAGCTGGATACCATTACTTTTGACATCTAGGACTTCCCCCCTTTTTTCGTGAACCCGCTCGACGGTAGCGGGACGCAGGGGCCGCCTCTATAGGGAAAAAACCGATTGACAAGGGGGCGGGCCAAGGGAGCGGGGAAACGCAGCGTGCAGTCAGCGAAACATACGCGCCGATCCGCCAGTCTGGACCGTCACGTTCGGCCAGTTGCCTGCTCGCAAGCTGCGCAACGCGTTGTGCGGATGTTTGCGCAGTGCAAGCCGTGGCGACAACGGGTTGCAGCGGAGCGGGACTGCGGCGGTGCGTTCAACCAACGTTGTGTCGGTCTGGCTGCATGTCCCTGGCCCTGAACAAACCGTTGTGCGGACTTTCTGCAAGCGACTTCGGCCCGCACAAGCCGTTGTGCAGACTTTCTGCAAGCGACTTCGGCCTGCGCAAGCCGTTGTGCGGACTTTCTGCAAGCGACTTGGACCTGCGCAAGCCGTTGTGCGGACGTTCTGCAAAGGACTTCTACCTGCGCTGACGTTGTGCAGGGGGCGAACACAGGCATGGAGGGCTCGCAACGGCTTGGCGGGCCTGACTGCACGTCACTTTTCGCGGGTCGAGCCGTTGTGCAGACGTTCCGCAGCCAGGCCGAAGCCAGCGCGGTTCGGGGAAACGCCACCAGCCAAGCCGCAGACGGGCGCAGGCCACCGATCGCTCCTGCACCGGGACATATGCAATCGAAATTACGTCGAAGATTCGCATCCTTACGATTCCTGAGGAACTGCTGGCAGCGCATGCGACCAGCGAAGAGATCCGCCTGCGGGCCCAGGACGCCATTGCCGTTCTCGATCTGCGCAATCAGATTCTGAACCTGCCGATTAGCGTTTCCCAAACTGCCAGCGGCCTGGATACGTTGCATCCAGGTAGGTAGCCAGCGTGCCCTTTCGGTTCTCATCGACCAGCTGCCGGAATCGATCGAGGATCGTCGTCAGCTTGTACGGATCACCAACACCACGGAAGCGCTGCTTCACCAGCTCGATTCCTATCCAATCCGAAGCCGACCGTTCCTCTTGCGCGTACTCAATGTGCAGGTCATGTAGCTCGGTATCGAACACATCGACTTTGACCATCCAGCCAGGGTTGTCGAGTGTTTCGATCTTGACTCCGTACTGGTGCTCCCAGTCGCCATCACACTCGGAAACATAGAAGCGCTCGAGCCAATGCAGAAGTGGCTCTGTGCTCATCTAACACGCTCACTTTCCTTGTTTGAGTCTGGTCGGGATCTCATCGGCCCGCGCACTCCTCACTCCGCCGAGCGCATTCTTATCATGAACATGAGGCGTCGAGACATCCTGCTTCAGCTGCGAGTTCCAGTGGCTGCCTCCGGTCATGTCCACTCGCTTCACTTCATCGAAACCGGACGGATTCCGAGGGTTGTCCTTCCACTCGGTGAAGTTGCTGATCGCTCCGTCTTGATTTCGCCGAAAAGTTGTGTGTGATCCCTCGGCACTCGGATCGGGCACAAGATGATTCTTGCCCCGAGACGTTCGCTCCAGTGATGGCTTGTGCATGGCGGAGGCTGCGGCCCGCTCCGCATCCCTCACATGCTCCGCGACATCCGCTGCTTTCTCTGCTTTCCGTAGTCCTGCAACCGCGCCGATTCCTTCCGTCAAGGCTCCGAGCGCCGCTTCCGACGCAATCGACATCGTCGCGCGGCCGATTGACTCGCCTTTCTCCCTCGCCGGTTTGTGATAGAAGTCGCGCGCTCCCTCCACAACACCATGTGCGAGTCGTTCCACATCGTCGCGAGATGCCGTCCGAAGCGCGTGTCCTATCGCCTCGATCGGAGCCAGCGCACGCAGCTTCCGTCCTTCCTTCACATCTTCGACCAGCTCTCGTCCGGTCTTCGCGATCCGCTGGGGTAGCTCCTTCGCATCGCGATAGATTCGTTCGCCCTCGTCGCGGACTCCTTTTCCGAAGCCGCTCGCGAACTCCTTTGCGGACTCCCGAAAGCTTGGCTCCGTAGTTTGCGTCGTTGGTTTGGGTGTCGCGACTGGCGCGGATTCAGTCGGGTTTATCGACGGCGCAGGATCTGAGGGCTGAGCAAGCGTCCTCTCCGTTGCCTGCTGCTTCCGTTTCTTTGGACGGACAGGCTGCGCACTCGGAGTCGAAGGAGTCGGTGCAGACTGCTCCAAGGGGGCTGTCTGTTTCGGTGGCAGATTCGAGGATTCTGGACTGTGAATCGGATTCCGAGTCGGAACCAAATTCGGCCCTACCTCGTGCAGCGGCTCATCCATTGGGACAAGCTGTCCACCCACGTCGCAGAACTTCCCGCTCGCATCGCGCTTCCCGAGATGCCGAAGCGGCCTGTCATATTTCCCTTCTTCGTACAGAAAACACTCATCGGTCAGCCAGTCTTCGCCGCGACGATGCGCTTCATTGGCCAGCTCTGCTTCGTTCCATTCCTGCTTGAGCTTTTCCCAAATCCACGGCCATGGCGACGGAACCATCTCGCGATTGGGAATCGGAGGCCGCGAATAGGACTGCGACTCTGTTTCCCTTCCGATGTGATAATCGGGACCACCGATGTAGATCGCGCTCGGTGCGATTCCATCGCCGCGACCGTGCAGGTAACCGCCGCTGAGCGACGTTCCGTTGTCCCATGCAAAGTGAACGGACAGACCAAATCCACCGCGCAAAGGAGCACTCTGTTTCGATCCGAACAGACCTTGCAGGACTCCGAATCCTTGCACCGTGGCGCGCGACATCCACGGCAGATGGAAACGAACTGCCGTCGATAGTTCGCTATCGGTTCGTCCTTGCGTGAGAAGGAATCCCAAGCTCGCGGTGATTCCCATTCGCCAGAATGGCTTGTCTACAACCCCGCGCAGAACCGTCAAAGGAGTCTCTGTTCCCAGATCATTCAGGCCGTCAAAGCGCGGAATCCGAAGCTGCTGCTGAAGCTGTAGTCCGAACGTAAACTCCGAATCAGGAACAGGATTCCGAAGTAGCGGGAAGAGGATTCCCTTCACATTGAGGAGAGCTGGACCATTCTGAAACGTGACTCCTGAACCATGCGGAGTCCACACAGAGAGTGATCCACCGACTCCCACTTCGACCCGATGAAACAGCGACATCGACGCGCCATATCCGACGGTGGCCGCAAAACCTCGGGAGTCGGTCGCAGGAAGCAGGATCACATCCGCGATGTGAAAGTGCGCGGTGAAGTAGTCGATGCGATTGCAAGGAATCGGCGACTTCGCGCAGCGCGAGCCGAAGGCGGTACGTAACGGCGGAGACGGAAGAGGCGATGGTCCTGCATGACTGATGGAGAGGGAAGAAAGGACGAGAGCGACGACGAACAGAAGGCGGGAGAAGAGCGGCACGCGGGAACGGTAGGATAGGTGTGTCCTGGCCGCAAATCAGCGGCGAGGGGTCAGCTTCGGTTGGGACGTTCGCGGAGGGTCGTTCCGTCGAGGCGTTCATTTTTCCCCGCAGAGGCCCGAGGAGAATGTGCGATTGGGGAAATCTCTCGTTGCGGCTCAGATGGAAAACGGACTCTGTTGGTTCCTGCACCGGGATCTGACGGAATGTAAAACTGCTGTGCGGACGCAGGCTTAGCAAGCGCGGGGAACAGATAGGAAATTGTCTGCGAAGGACTGCGATGTTCCTGTTCGGAGTCTGTCTACGCAGCGGGTGTTTCTGAGTCTGTCTACGTAGCCAGTGTTATGGCGCGACAAACATCTGACCAGCGGACGTACACTTGGCTTGGACATCGCTCTGGGTCATCAGTCCTGACTGTGCAAAATACCACTGTGTCAGCGTGCCTCCACCCAGGTTGGGAATCATGGTTCGGCAGCCACCGAGCGCTCCGCTGCGATTGCACAGCGCATCTTGCCAGGCCGCTGCGTTGGTGCAGGTTCCCTTGTATGTTGAGATAAACTGCGTCGATGTGGACTCGTAGTCGCGACACTCTTGGGATGCCGGTGAGTTCTTGCGCAGATCGCAGCTTCCTTTCAATGTCGCTGTCATATCTGCTGGCATCGTCATGTCTTGTGGGGACTCCATGTCTGTATCACCACCCAGATCTTGATTGCAGCCAGTTGACCATACACAGATTGCCAGCAGAAAACTGATTCGCAGACACGTCATGTTCGCTGTCCTCCTTGAAGGGATTCCGTCGCCAGTCACAGGCCCCTGTGGGTCTACGTGACACGCATTCCTTACCTTGCCCTGACAGTACGTCAGGTCATCAGAAGCAGTAGGAATCGCGTCTTCCGAAACCAGACTCCGCGCTTCCTAAAACTGATCAACTAAGGTGTATACTGTAGATCGGTGATCAGAAGCCATCTTTGATCCATCGCTGTAGCTGCGAAGGTTTCGCAGCCTAGAAGCGCTACGACCCAGGTTGGATCGTACCGATCGTCATGCGATCTTCGCACCGCAGTGCAGCGACGCTGTGGACCTCGTCTTTTGTGCGGAGTCCATGGTTGTGCGTGGAGCGTAGGCAGCTCGCCTTGGGCCTTGTCTCTGCACGCTCTGCTGGGGACTTGTGTGCCCAGCTTCTGTCAGGCGAAGGAACCGAGCCACACTAGCAGTCTCGACGGGGGATTACATTAGACCATGACCAGCAAAGCCAAATCCAAATCCAGGTTTCTGTACCTAACAACGATGGCCTTTTCTTGCATCGCAGCAGTGGTGGTCGCGTGCAATGACACTGCAACCACAGGTGCTGACGACTTGGGCGTAGGAACAGAGGATCTAAGCGTGCTCACAGGGGGCGCGGATCTGACCCCGATTCCCGACGGTGCAGTGGTTGTTACAACGCCCGATGGAGGCTCGCGACTCTGCTTCCCTGCAAGCTGTCAGGGCAAGACGTACCTGTGCGGCAACTGCATGGATGATGATGGCGATGGTCGCATTGACAGCGAAGATTCGGACTGTTTGGGACCATGTGACAACAGCGAAAACGGACTGGATCCGGCGATTCCTGGTGGTAACAACACCAAGTGCAAGATGGACTGCTACTTCGATGCAGACACCGGACAAGGCAATGACAACTGTTACTGGGATCACGGCTGCGATCCAACCAAGGTAAATGGAATGCCTTCGCCGGAGTCTGCCTGTCCCTACAACGCAACCATGGGGGTGGGAGGCGGTCTGACTTGCTCCACGGCGCAGCAGATGCAGCCATCGACCTGCAAGAGCTACTGTGGACCGCTGACTCCCAATGGCTGTGACTGTTTTGGCTGCTGCTTCCTGGGACCGCAAGCCAAGATGAATGCCGACGGAACCAAGACCGGAGTCTGGCTGGGTTCCTACGATGCCAGCGGCAAGGCGACTTGCACGACCAAGGATGTGGCCGATCCGGCCAAGTGTCATCCTTGTCAGATGGTTGCTTCGTGTGAAAAGTCGTGTGGAACTTGTCAGCTCTGCATTGGCAAAGACAAACTTCCCCCAGAGTGCTTCCCACCGCCGCCCGACATGGCTGGACAGCCTCCCAGAGACATGGCCGGAGCCGATCTGTCGAGCGGAGGCGGAACCAGCGATCCGTCGCTGTGTCCTCCGTCTCTGTGTACCAACAACCAGCCGTGCGGTCTGCCGGGCTGCGCTCCGTGTCAAGCGGGCTGGTACTGCCTGACCGGATGTTGTACGCCGCCGCCGGGCTAGTCTGATCGGATGCGCGATGCGTTGTGATGCGTAGGAATCATCTGATTACGCACGCAAGGGAACCTTTACGTAACGACTCTTGCGTGCGTGTGTAGACAAAAACAGGGAGAACATCATGCGACGGTATTTGCTTTTGGGTCTGGTGGTCGGGGGCTTTTTGGGATGCGGGGACGGAGTGTCATCTGATGAGCAAGCTCGTCGTGCATACCTTGGACTGGATGCGTCGATCGACAAAGCGATTCAGCTTGGCTTCGATGGCTTTAACGCAGCGTCGAGCGCCAACATCAGTCCACAGACTACCAATGGAACGACAGCAGGAACTCTAACGGTAACTGGACAAGTCGATCAGGGATCTTCTGCCAACAAGGGAATGCGACTTTTCACCGCATTTGCGGGCTATTCAGATGATGGGAAGCTGGTCTATGCGACCAACGCGAGCGCGCTTCCGGCGCTGAACATGCAGCTCAAGGGAATTCCCACCGGAACCATGACTGGAACGCTGGTAGGAACATTGATGATGACCGGAGAGCTGTCTGGTGATGTCACGCTGAACCTGTCCTTTAACAGCACGCTGCAAGCAGGAAGTGGTTCCACTGTTTCGCGTAAGCCCGGTACCACGGTGATCACGGGGACTGCGATCTCGGCAGGTGGAACCTACCAAGTCAACGTCACGCGCTAGGCATCCCTTCCGCGATGTGAACGTGCGCGTCATGTGCGACGGAGTAGCCACCGCACCGCATCATTTCCCGACCCGTTCCTTACGCCGTCCGTCTTCTGAATGCTCAACGGAAAATGGTCATGCAGAGTTCGTTGAAGAAGCGGGTGGTGACATCGGCGCGGCTTGTGACGTCTGGACGGAGGATCTTGATCGCAGCGCGACCTTGGACGCCTTCGTGAATGGCTTCAAACACCATTCCCATACCACCGCGACCGAGCACCCGAACCAG
>JAEUKB010000099.1 GCA_016794365.1 Myxococcales bacterium | reverse complement strand
GAGATGGGAAGCTGGATCTGGTGACAGCCAACTCCACTGCATCGAGCTACAGTGTGCTGATTGGGAATGGCAACGGAACCTTTGCAGCCGCAGCAAACGGAGCGCTCAGCAAAGCCCCAGCAGCACTTGTGACCGGGGACGCAAAGGGAGTTTAAGCCTGTCCCTACAGCGCCTTACTTGGGCGCTGCGGAAAGGGAGGCGAAAGATGAAGAGTCGCATTGATCGGAATAATGTCCCAAGCGGACAGATTTCAGGGACGAGGACGGCTGTAGGATACGTTCGGGTGAGTACGGACATGCAGGCGGCGGATGGGCTGTCTCTCGACGCGCAGAGAGCGGCGATTCGGGCATTCTGTGAATCGACGGGACTGCGACTCCTTCAGATTCATGAAGATGTGGAATCGGGAGGGAGAGCGGATCGGAGAGGTCTGTCGAAGGCGCTCGCGACTCCTTCCGATGTTGTGGTGGTGCTCAAGTTTGACCGGATTAGTCGCTCGATCAAGCACTTCTGTGATCTGTATGAAACGCACTTTTCCGACGGCACAAAGGAGCTGGTTGCGATTCGGGAGTCGATTCGATTGGACTCTGCTTTGGGTCGTGCGCTGGTGAGTATCCTGCTTGTGTTCGCGCAGATGGAGCGGGAAGCGACCGGGGAGAGAACACGAGAGGCGATCGTTCACATTCGGAAGAGTGGATTCCATTTCGGGAAGGCTCCGTATGGATTTCATGCGGTTCCTTCGACGGAAAATCCACGATACAGAGTCCTTCAGGAGGACCCCCAAGAGCAGCGGATTCTGTCTCGCATCAAGACTCTCATGGAGCAGCATGTGAGCTATCGCAAGATCGCGCAGCAGCTCAACGAGGACGGAATCGCTGCTCCGCAGGGTCCACTGTGGACGGTGTCCGTGATTTACAACCTCAACCTCCGCAAGGGATGGCATGTCTGTCGCCCGGTGAATCAGCGAACGCACAGCGACGAAGAAGTGCGACTCAAAATGCGAGAGCTGCGCGATCGGGGGACTACGTACAAGAGCATTGCCAACATCCTCAATGAGCTGGGATACCTTCCGTACAAAGGGCGGAAGTTCACGGAGAGCAGTGTCTGCAAGCTGATGGGAGCGACCCAAGAGACGAAAATCCTGACTCCGAAACAGTACTGTGAGTCTCTGATCCTGCGTACCGGATCCCGTCCGAGTTATCCGCAGCTTGCGAAGCTGCTGAGTGAGGCGGGATACCTAACGCCGCGAGGGAATGCGAACTGGTGGCCCGCGCAAGTGCAGCAGCTTCTGGAGGGTCGCTATGACCAGTGCTATGGGAAGCGGAAGCCCGCGCAGGAGAAGCCGGAGCATGTGGTGTCTACCGAAATGAAGGGGGAAAATTTCGATCCTTTTGCCGCTGGCAAGAGGACGGCTGAAAGCTCACTTGCGGAGTGATGAGGATGATACGAAAAGGCGATGGAGTAAGTCGCCAGCAACGGGGACGAATCAGACGATTGAAGGTCCGTCTTGATTGGCCTCTGGGATGAACTCAACGGGCGACGGGCTCTGCGGACCGCTCTACGCATTTCGTGACTTGTTCTCTCTGTGGCTCTACTGAAGCCATTGTATCAGTTTCGGGAGTCAGCTCATCCTTCCGCTGCTTGAGGCGAATCAGTTGCGCGCAGACATACTCGAGGATCTCCGTCAGGACAGACTCCCGAATCATCAACTCTGTCGACAGCTATTGCCGCTCGAGTACCCTGCGGAGGGACTCCTCCTGCCTCAGCATGTTGCGACGGGATTCTCGAATCTCTGGCGGCATTTCCTCGTCCTGTAGACCGAGTGCGGCGACCGAGTGAAGCGCAAGGAGTGTCATCCTGGATGGAGTGGTGCGATCGGTTTCGATGAACTTGATGGTCGCTTCGGAGAGCTTTGCTAACTTCGCCAGAGTCGCTCTGGAGAGATGCGCTTCCTCTCTGCGAAAGCGGAGGAGAGTGCCGAAGGAACTTCCCTGGATGCTCATCAGAGTGACTCCTTTTGCGTTGGATTTTCCGTCGAAAGGGGAAAACGAATGAGTTTCCAGAATCGCTGAACCTCACCGAGCGTCTGCTCTGGGGACAGAGACAACAGACCGAGCAGCAGAACCAGCGGCGCACTCGGCTTTCCGTGACCGCTTAGGAGTCGCGACAGATAGCCTTGAGATAGCCCCAAGCACGAGTTCCAACTGACGTTGACTGATGAACCGCCTCCGCGTCGCTGGGTCGCGTTCGGTCAGCTTGCCGATCGATGCGTTGGCCAGAGTCTGAAGCGAATCGAGATAGACAGCGGCGAGCACCTGATCGAGATTCCTATCGATCGACTCCTCCGAGTATTCAGATCCGCAGCGTCCACACGTCGGAATCTCGAAATCGTCAGGAATCGGTAGCTGAGCCAAGACCCGGTAATGACGAGTGCGTCCCTCTCCCTTTCGCGGACGGACAGACACCGAGTTGCAGTGCAGGCAGCGTTTCGGATTCTCTTTGATTAGCATGGTTGAACAGCCTCGGTATCTAGGCAGCGCAGCGCTTTGCAACGGTAGGCGATTCCTGCTCTGCTTTGGCGCGCTCTCTGTTGGGTGACTGCGGCGGTGCTGGTGCGTGAACACGGTTGCGTCCGTTCGCTTTGGCTCGTTCCATTTCCAGTTCTGCTGCGCGTTCCAGATCGTCCGTAGTCATGTAGGAATGGCCATCCCATGCGGTCACTCCGATCGAGGCGGTGGTCGGTGTTGGCAGCATTCGTAAGGCCATCAGGATTTGTTCGGCAAGCAGGATTCCTGTGGTGAGGTCTGCGTGCTCCAGCATGACCAGGAATTCATCCGTTGCCGTGCCTCGCCGATAGACATGCTTGCGATCCGTACGTCGTTTCAGAGAGGCACGAATCGCTTTCGCAGCTTGTGAAGTTTTGACTTTGGCACTTTGCGCCAGCGGCTGGATGCTCAACCGTTTGGACGGAATGTCACTCGTCCGGACAAGCTCATCGAGCTGACTCCCACAAGACTCATCGATGACCAGCGTGATGCGATACGTCATGGCTTCTGCCTCGGCAGTTCATCGGGACACGCGCGCCGTCTGTTCACTCAGGGTTGGGGGCAGTGTTGGCGATCAGTACGCTGCTTGTCCCCAGTGCGGGCCGGCCACCGCCACTTCCAGCAGTTGTTCGCCGTCGGGACTTTCCGAAAAATCGAGCATCATTCGGTCCTGCAAGTCCGCCGTAAGCAGCACCAACATTCCGTCTCTGTTCACCGAGAAGTCAAAGTCGAACCGAACGGCTGACAAGGGGACCGGGCGCAAGAGCCCACAGTCATTGGACAGCGAAGTCCACAGGTAGACCGGGCTTGGGTTGCGCTCGCGGAATGCTTGCAGCAGTCGCCCAAAGCGGGCACTCAGCTTGTCGGAAAATCGCAGCTCGCACTGCCAGGATGGCTCCCGCTGCACCGTCATCCCCTGAGCTCTGACCGCCTCGGTTTCCGCTAACGAGAGCAGCTCCGCAGGTTCCACCTTCCGTCCCACCAGCTGACTCAGCTCTCGCAGATGCTGGGGGAGGTTTAACTTTTGCGTGAGCCGAACAGCCAAGGGCGTCATGGCTCGACATCCAGCTTCCAGCGGCCAGGATAGGTGCGTTCCAGGTAGTCGGTCAGCGTGCCTTGGCGATGATTTTCGACGAGCTCGCGAAAGCGCTCTAACAGGAGCGTGAGCTTACTTGGGTCTCCTCCAGCGTCGTACTTCTGTTTCTGCACGGCGATGCTATACCAATCTGATTCCGAGCGCTCTTCCAGCTTGTATTCAATTTCGAGTCCTTCAAACTCGGTTTCCGAGAGGTCAATGGACACATGCCAGCCGGGGTTGTCGATGGTGGAGATATGGACACCAAAACAGTGCTCCCAGTCCCCATCGCACTGGCTCTCGTACCAATTCTGTAACCACGCGAGGATAGGCTCATTCATCGTCGGCTCCTCGGATGGGTCGGCATCTCGTCTGGTCGCGCTGCTCGAATGCCGCCCGGCACCGTCTTGTCATGAACGTGAGGGGTATGTATCCATTCGCCTGTCGCTTTGTTTTGGTGTTCGATACCAACCATGTCTACTCGCTTCGTCTCGTCGAACCCGGATGGATTTCTGGGGTTTGGGGTCCATTCAGCATGATGGTTCACGTTGCCCTCTGTATCCCGGCGAAAGGTCGAGTGCGCGCCTTCGGCTTTGGGCTCTGGCTGCAAGTGATTTTTTCCTCGGCTTGACCGAGCAGGCACCGTGGGCGGATGGACATGCTCCGCCACTCCCTCTTCCACCTGCCGCGCCCGCTTCCCGGCCTTTCCTATTTTCTCTGCGCCCTCCGCCAGCTCGCCTGAGGTTCGTCCGAGCGTTCCTGTTGCAGCTCCGATCGCGGCATCGATCGCGGCGTTCGCTGTAAACTCGCCTGCGTCGTCGAGCTGGTCGTCTGTCCGCTTGTCCATCCAGCTTGTGATGGACTGTTTCCAGTCGTCGAGCTTGCGCTTGGCCACCGCTTTGAGCTTGTCGCGGTCGCGCACCGTCTGGGCGGCCTCGGTTAGCTCCTCGACGAGCTTTTCTTTGATGGGTGTGAGACGGACCCGGCCCGCTGCGAGGTCTTCTGCGGCTTCTCCTGTCTTGCGCGCGCCATCGATGCGGCTCTCCACCCCACGGTCGGCTCCACGGGCAAAGCGCTCCCCGTTCGTCATATACAGCGAATCGCGGCTCGCCGCAGATTCCAAGAAACAGCGCGACAGATTCGGCGTTTCACAGACCGTGCGGCGGTCCTTGTCCGTGTAGAAAATCCCCCCGATGGGCTGTTCCTGTTTGGCTGGGGAGCCGGGGTATCCGCCATTGCTGCGGCGAACCGGATAGCGGCAGCGGAGGCCGTCTTCGCTCCGAGTTCCGAGCTTGCCGAGCAGCCTTCCGTCCTCATCGCGCAGCTCGCAGCGGTCATCGAGCCGCGTCTGATGCGCCGGATGCCACTCGCTCCGCTCACGCCATAGCACGCATTCGGTCAGCTCCTGCTGTTGGGTCCGCGGATTCCACTTGTGGTCCCGGCACAGACGGCTTCCGCTCTGGTCCCGCCACAGCATCTTCCCGATGGGAACCTTGGCTCCGTCCTTTTCGCAGAACTGACCATCAGGAGTCCGCTTCCCAAACCTCCCCATGATGCTGCCATCGTCGTCGCGGATGTAGCACTCTGCATCGAGCTTGGGATCGATGGGAAAATCGGATGGAGATTCATGCAGCAGGTCTTCGATGGCTTCCTTGAGTCGCTCTACGCCAAGGACTGCGGCATCGGTTCCAAGCTGGGTCAGCGACGTGGCGGCGTGGCCCTCGTAGGACTTACCCACGCTGACGAGCAGGAACCGCACGCTCACCGACACGGGAGCCAGTCCGCCGAAGCCCTTCTGTACCGAGACTCCGAAGTCCACGCGGGCATCGGGCTTGTAGATGATTCCGATTCCTACGGCCCCCTGTGGACGAAGGGAATCCTTGCCAAGCGCCAGCAGAGAGTCCTGCCGCACCGTCGCTGGCACACCTCGCGCCATCGCATCGACCGACAGCTTCAGCGCCGGAATTCCCGGCAGATAGAAGCCCAGCTGCCCCGCGACTTCACCGACTGCGTACTGCGTATGGGGCTCGACCAGAGCGCCCAGGCTGGCGGTCAGCTCAAACGGTCCAGCGGGTTTTGTTCCGACCAGCCGCACCGCTGCCAGGTCCGTGGGAAGCCCGAGCGAGCTTGGACCGGCAAACGGACCGACCCGCCACTCGTGGTCATAGGTGAGGCCCACGCGAAAACCGCGCCGTGGGACGTGGAACGAACCGTAGTCACCAGTGGCCGGAAGCTCGCGAGTGACTCGCAGCGGTAGAAGCGGCCACAGAAGCAGCGTCGCGCTCAGGCGCAGCGATCCCTGGCTGTGAATCTGCGCAGCGGACGCGGACCACAGCGAGGTCTGCGACGAAATCCCCACCGCTATCCGGCCCAGCAGGCCCATCGAGATGCCATAGGGAATGGTCGCAGCGGACCCTCGCAGGTCGGTGGCAGGGAGAATGAGAAAGTGCGCATACGCATGCGCGGCCAAATCGTCGATGTCGATGCACGGAACCAGCGGGCTATCACAGAGCGGATTTGCAGGAGGGAGCAGCGCGGGCTGGAGCAGGGCTTGTGCGGCAGAGACGCGCGGCGTCGCGATGCCAACCAGCAACGCGAACCACACGAGAATCAATCGGACCGACCTCTGCACGCGCGGAAGCTACGCTGTCCGTCTGACAAAAATCAAGCGGCAGACTTTTTGTCGGTCAGTTCCCTCCTGAGAAAGGAGCTGAATTCCCCCAAGGCAGAAGTCTACCCATGCGGATTTCTGGTTTCTCCCCGAATTATGATGACCACAATCATTCCCATCTCAAACGAGCCGGACTTATCGCCTCGAACAGAGTCGCGAGCTGTCCGCGGCTCTGGCCCGGGAACCGAACAGAATCAGCATGTCGATAGGAGTCGCAAGCGCTGGATCAGCAAAGACAGAAGTGATCGCATGCAACTTCTGCTGTTGGTCATCGGGAAGATGATCGATCGTCGTCTTCATCGGGAGCCTTCGCGCAGCGCTACACCACGTCGCAGGTTGGCTGTCAGCTCATGTCAAAACGCAGTGGCAAGACCGATCCCACAAGGAAGGACGGGTCGCTCCACGAAGACGGACTCACCGCTCACTTCCGCTCACACTGTCGCCGAACCGTCACCGTGAACTGCGACTCGCAGGGTGGTCTTTACCGCAGTAGACACACTTCATCGCTGTCATCACATCGCGCGGTGCATCGCGAACAGAACAACGCGAGAGCAGTGCGCAGAGTCAAACGCGAACGGCACCGTTCGGCATGGTTGCGTTCGTCCTCCTTGACATCGTTTTGGCCGGCCCTGGATTCCGAACGGAGGACGGATGGCAGGAACGCATCCCACCAGCCTACCGAGCGCACCGTTGCGTTCGCACGAAACGCATTCCGTACGCCGCAAGCAAGGAGTCCGCGCGGCACGAAAAGTCTCGTGTCCGCGCATTTGATGGTCCGGTCCAGACAGAGTGGCACGCCCTGCGTATTCGCTGACGTTTCGTTGACGCTGGATTGACGTTTCGTTGACGCTTGGTTGATGTTTCGTTGACGCTTGGTTGACGACCCATTGATGTTCCGTTGACGGATTCTTGCTGCCCGCGTTTCCTTCGCGTGTGCCAGTTGGCTTCTGTCGAACCGATGACAGCACCGTGGAGCGTACAGAGTCCGAAGACCTTGCTTCCGAAGCGTTCCGTTCTAATGAGTGCTCCTTCAGTGACTGCGCACCGAACGCTTCATGGCTGGGAACGAAAACGGAAACAGACCTGGGCGTTCCGTTCGTTCGTTCGTTCGGGATGCTTACGCGAGCGATTCCGTTCGCGGTACGATGCACGCGATGAAGTGTGCGTTCTGCCGTCGTGATTTACCCCCAGGGAGCAGTACACGGAAGCGATTCTGTGATGACTCACATCGTGCGAGCTATTGGCGGGAGCACTCCACGCAGAGCCCCAAAAGCAAGCTCGCAAAGGAGCGAAGCGGAGTGCAGTCGCAGGTCGGTGCAAGTGGGAGGGATAAGCCAGGCGCACGCAAGCCACGGATTCCGCAAGCACGTCCGCACACAATCGCACACGGCTCCGCGCGCGTTCCGATGGCTGAGCAGCTCCGCAGTCTGGCTCCTGAAGGCGCCGTTGGTTATCGACTGGTGTTGCCGATACGCACTCACGATGATGTCTTGCGTCTGTCGCCTCCGCTCGATGCGACTGGCTGCCAAGGTCACTATTCCCTCTGTCCGTTTCAGGCTCCTTATGACATTCGATTGATCGACGGACAAACGTATCGCGTGGTGTGGATCGGTGCTTCGGGGGACGTAATTCCTCCGAAGCCAGATGGAACAATTCCTGGTCTTCACTTCTTCCTAACCAGCTGCGCGGAACCAGTCGGAGTCGAAGCAGAATCTGCATCTGGTGAACGGCATGCGCACCATCCAACAGAGACACAACGTCTTACAAAGGCGCTGGCTACAGCAATACCCGCGATAGAAGAACTACTCGCGTTCCTGAACGTGCTTGCAAACGAGCAGAGCGCAGCAGACAAAGCAGTTGCAGAGGAATCGGTTTCGCAGACTCAAGAGGAGTCGGCACTTCCAGCTGAGTCTGTCGCATCCTCGCAATCAGTCGCAGCCTCGGAATTACCTTCGCAGAAGGACACTTCAGCAGATGGAATGGGAGTTCCTCCGAACGCGATTCCTGAGAACATCTCTACGGACCCTCCTCCACGAACAGAGGCCCCCCAACACTGGGATGCGCAACTTGTGAGCGAAGACGAAAGACAGTGGGTGATGCGCTGGGCACTCGATGAAGACAAGGTGACGCTCCTCTATCGCGAACTCCATCGCCGAGCAAAGGGAGTCGATTCGCGCGACTCAGCGATTGACATCGCCTATGTTCCTAAAGCAGAGGACATCAAGGAGCTGGCGAGGATCAAAGGGAACTTTGCCATTGTCGCAGCGACAGTCGAGCTACACAAGGAGCTGATGATGTCTCCGCAGGCAAATCCGACCGGCGAGTATCCGCAGCCGAAGCACATTCCTTCGCTCGGCAGTTTCGAGAAACAGAGAGTCCTTGCCGCATTCCGTTCCGCCGAACAGAGAGCACACTTTGAATATCTCCTGAGTCGTCGCAAGGCGCTCCGAGTCGGAGGTGCGCTGCCGTCGCATCCGAAGGCGACCAGCGGTTTCAACAGAGAGTCGCGTCGCAAGCTGGAGAAGCTCTTTCAGGATTCCCGAGCCACCGCACTGATGGCCGCACTCCTCCAGCCGGAATGGACAGCAGCACAGGAGTCGGTCAGGAAGGACTCTGCGATTCCCCCCTCCGTGCTTGGTCTGAATCGGAGCTGAATGAAGCGGACTGCGCACGACTCGCCAAGAGCATCCTCGACGCTCATCACAGGATCAGCGACAGAAGTTTTCCGCACCTACACTCCGCCCCCGTCGCCGCGCACCGATCAAGACCCCCAATCCATCCGCACGGACAGATTGCCCAGCCTGTGACACACAGTGGTTCGATTAAACGTACTTAAACCTACGTTTAATCGATAGAAGCGAGCCGCCTTAAACCCCATTTATTTAAGGCGTCGGCGACGAAGAACTCTTTTTCGTTGACGCCGACGAATCAAGCATTTTTTCCGTCACGTCGAGCACTCTTAATCCAGAGAGTCGTAAAAGTACCGTTTTTTAGGTTTGGGGGCATACCGAATTGGTTCGGCTGGCGGTCGCTTGGGCAGAAGTCCGGTCACTGGCCGGATTTCCCGATGCTGGCCCGATGGGCGCTGACTACCTTGGCGGCGGTTGCCTACTTCTGAGGGCGAGGTTGGCGATTGGGACCTTCCGATATGTCGATGACGTCACAGCCGCCTGTGCTGATACGAACCATCGCTTATCGTGGTAATAAAAGGGAATCTCTCGGCACTTGGACTCTGCTGCGGAAGCGGTCTTGGAGCCTTCCCTCGTCTCCCTAGTGTGTCCCTCGAAGCATGGTACTGAGAGAATCTCGACTCTGCTTGCCATCCCTTTGCGATTCCTATCGCATTCCTGTTCCGATCTTCTGCTGCATCACTGCGACTCTGTCTTCGGTTACTTTCAGCAGGTGACGCTCGCTCTCTTCGTCGAGCAGGATTCCTGTCGCGAGCCAGTAGGGAGTCTTCCGAAACGACTTGTGCGGATGATCGATATGCTTCCAGCGCTCCTTGAGCGCCGCCGCGTAGGCTTGTTCGACGAGGGTCTGCTGGTTGTCAAAAGCACGCGCCCGCTGCCGCTTTCCCGTCGCTCGCTGCCACTGCGCGAGCTGGCCCTCAATCAGAACGGATTCCTGCATTCGCTTGATGAGAGGGTCTGTTGTGATGTCGTAACCCGCCGCCGCTGCATGTTCGAGGTATCGTCCCGGTGACATCAGTTGCAGGAGTCGCGCCGCCAGTCTTTGCTGTTCCTCGACGGCAATGTCGCGGTGATGTTTCACTTCCTGAAGTTCCGTTGCAAGCAAGTCCTGATGCAAGTCCAGCAGCGCCAGTCGCTGCGCTTCCCCGAGCAGTGATGGAGGCGTCATCATGAGCCGCCGCAGTTCCTGGCGCAGTTGCTCGACGTGACGCTCAGCGGTGATGCGCCGATTCCGTTCTTCCACAAGACTCCGCATCGTCGAGTCCGCCGTCGCATGGACTTCCTGATGCGCCCGCTCCGACGCGGTGAAACTCTCTCTCTGCTTCTTCAGCTCACCATCGCGAGTCTTGAGAGCCCGCTCACTCTCCTCGCACCGATTGCGCAATTCCTCGTATTTCCGATTCAACCCCTCGTGCTCTTTGATGACGCGCTCTTTCGACTCCCGATGTTCTTCGGATTCCCGACGAAGCCGGTCGATTTTCACTTCCAAGTCGAAGCGAACGTCCTCGGTATGCCCTCGCATCCGTTCGATTTCTTCTTCCAGCTCCGTCGAGTACGCTTCGGCTCTCTCTAGGTCGTCGGAGAGACTGTTGTATCTCGACGCCATCTTGTCGGCCCGGCTCTCTTCCTTCCGACACTGAAGCTCCGTCTCCGCGTGCTTCCGTCGTTCGTCTTCCAGCTCGTCACGCAGCGTCGCATTCTTCTTCCGTTCTTCGGAAAGCTCGGCGAGTACCGTCGCAAGTTGAACGCGAACATCTTCCAGCTCGTCGCGCAGCGTCGCATTCTTCGTCCGTTCCTCGGAAAGTTCGTCGCGTACCGTCGCAAGCTGATTCCGT
>JAEUKB010000080.1 GCA_016794365.1 Myxococcales bacterium | reverse complement strand
CTCCGCATGGCCAAATTCCTGCTCAGCCCACTTGTCCACTGCATGCTCGCTCTGCATGCCGGAACACCTCAGCACCACAAGTTCCTCTCAGCAAGCAACCTCAACCATCCCTCCCTCGGGATAATTGTGACTAATGGTGAGGCTTGAGGGGGATGGGGGGTGAAGACCGAAGAAGGGCTCTCCCAGCAGGATGAGGGTATTAGGGAGAAACCTAGGTTTCTCCCTAAGGAAGATCGAAGCTAATTAACCCCCACCGCCGTCCAAGCCTTCCCAACCGCCGCATACTCTGCCCCAGTCGCGCCGTACAGATCCTTGGTGGCGCTGAGCGTCGCCGTCCGCGCCGCCTTAAACGTGGTGCCGGAGGTCATGTACGCCGTGAGCGCCTTGTACCAGATCTTTTCGGCCTTGGCCCGACCGATGCCCGTCACGGTGACGCTCGCCTTGGTGCCGCCTTCGGACAGCAGGTAGAAGAACAGGTTGGCGATGCCCGACGAGTAGTGTACGTCGGTGGACCTCTTAAACTTCGCGTAGTTGTCGAGCGAGACGCCGTCTGCCGTCGGATCCTTCATGTTGCGCAGGAAGCCCTTGCCGCCAATCATGATCTTTTCGCCGATGAGGTAGTCGCCGGGGTCAGAGGCGTTGGCGGCGTAGAACTCGACGGCGGTGCCGAAGATGTCGCTGGTTGCTTCGTTGAGTCCGCCGGACTCCCCGGAGTAGACCAGTGCAGCGGTGCGTGAGGTGACGCCGTGGCTCATCTCGTGTCCGGCGACATCCAGTGAGACGAGCGGGCGAAGCTGGGTGCCATCGCCATCGCCGTAGGTCATGCAGAAGCAGGAGTCGGTCCAGTAGGCGTTGTTGTACTTGCTGCCGTAGTGGACACGCGAGTTGGCACCTTTGCCATCGCCTGCAATGCCGTTTCGACCGTGGACGTTTTGGTAATAGTCCCAGGTCTTGCTGGCGCCGTAGTGGGCATCGACCGCTGCGCTTTCCGTGTTGGCGGCGGTGCCATCGCCCCAGTCGTTGCTGGTCTTGGAATACAGCACGCCCGAGCCAGAGGTCGAGTTGCCCATGTTGAGGGTCTGCGAGCTGCCGTGCGCGACTTCGAGCAGCTCGTACTTGGTGCCGTTTAGGTTGGTGTTGAGCGATACCGCGCCGTTGTGGATGCCGCGTCCGGTGCCAGCGGCTGCGCCGGTCTCGATCTCGTCGTAGGCATCCAGGTGGCGACCGCTGTCGGCATCGATGAAGGTGTGCAGGATGCTCGGGGTGCCGTCCTCTTTGACGCCGGTCGAGATGACCTCGTAGGCGAGGCGGGGCTCGGGCTCGGCGGGCAGGGCGTAGACCAAAAGCTTGCTGCCTTGCTGGACGCTGCGCGCGGCGTCAAAGGTCTTGTGGGCGGCGTACTCGGCTTCGCTCGGGGTCAGCCGGGGACGCTGGCTGATCGTGAGCGAGCTGGCGAGCAGGGCAGTGATGGACTCGTCTTCGCGCGCGCCGGTGTGAACGATGAAGTCACCACCGAGGACGGGCAGGCCGCGATAGAGTCGCTCGAAGCGAACGTGCTCTTGGCCTTGTTCATCGACAAAGCGGCTGCGCTGGCGCACAGAGTCGTTGCCGTCCATGCCAAGCTGACCGCCACGCTGCTGGATGAGCGACACGGCTTTTTCGCTGATGGCGAGTCCGTCATCGCTCGTGGCATCTACTGCCAAGAGATCGTTACCGCCGCATGCTGGGACCAGCGCCGCCGAAACCATCGCCAACCAAAGTGCCTTACGCATGGGAGCCTCCGTACCTGTGGGACTTGAGAGTCGTTGTTACGCGAAAGGAATTGCGAATTGTGTGCCAAGGACCGATGCAGGGTGCGGGACGACTTGGGAAGTGAACGGCTCGACGGAGCTGCTGCGTGGCGATGGCGGTGCGCTGCGGGCGATCCCTGGGGGGAAAGTCTCCAGCTTGGGAGCCGTAGCCCCACTCGCTTGTGGGCAGGTCTGGGCAGCTTGCGCAGCGGACCGGGCCATCCGAGAGCCGGCGAGTCGTCGGGTCTGGCAGCGGCCGTGGCGGCGTGCTTTTCTTCAGGACAGGTTCTCGCTACAACTGCCGAGTGAAAGGGCGGGCCTTTGCGCCCGCAGCGAAAAAAGCCATGCAGAAGCGTCCCAGCATCGTCGAGATCATTGGTGCTCCGTGTGACCTTGGCTGTAACCTGCGCGGAGCCAACGTCGGTCCTGCGATGGTTCGTGTGGCCGGTCTGACCGATCGCTTGGAAGAGCTATCGATTCGCGCGATCGATGGCGGTGACATTGCGGTCCCTCTGCGCGAGCGGCTGGGTCGTCAGACGCCACAGAACCGGGAGCTGTACGTATCGACGATTGGCCAGATCTGCGATGAGCTGTTTGCGCGGGTGCAGCAGTCGCTGCGTGAGAGCCGCTTTCCGCTCATCTTGGGTGGGGATCACTCGATTGCGATTGGATCGATCAAAGGAACGGCGGACTACTGCCATCAGCACGGCGCGCAGCTTGGGCTTTTGTGGGTCGATGCGCACGCGGACATGAACACGCCCGCGACCTCGCAGAGCGGCAACATTCATGGCATGCCGCTGTCCTCGGTGCTCGGGCTGGGCTTTGAGCGGCTGGTACATGTTGGTGGGGTGGGGCCTCGGCTGCGTCCCGAAAACGTCGCGCTGATTGGCATTCGGGATCTGGATCGCGAAGAGCGGACGTTTGTGCGAGAGACGGGCATTCGCTACTACACGATGAAGGACATCGATCAGCGCGGGATGTACGCGGTGATCACCGAGGCGCTCGATGACCTAAACCAGCGCTGCGCGGCGCTGCATGTGTCGTTCGATCTGGACGCGGTCGATCCGGTCTATGCACCAGGGGTGAGCACGCCGGTTCGGGGCGGACTGACCTATCGCGAAGCGCACTTGCTCTTGGAAGTGGTGGCAGAGCGCGGCTTTCTGCGATCGATGGATCTGGTCGAGCTAAACCCGATGAACGACGTGGGCCATCAGACCACGCGGCTGTGTATTGAGCTGGCGCTGTCGGCGCTCGGCAAGGCGATCCTGTAAGCGATGGACACTTCGACACGCAGTTCCGACGGGCCGGTTGTGGCCGATTCGACCAGCGCGGATGCGCCAAGTGATGTGCTGGGGCCGCCCGACCTGTCGTTTGTCAAGACGTACATCGAGCCGCTGTGTAGGCCGCTCGCGCTGTATCACCGTCACAGCTTGGTCCATGCCGAGCGACTGCCGCTGTCGGGGCCGGTGCTGCTGGTCTGTACGCACTCGTTTGCGTCGTATGACTTGGTGCTGCTGGTCGTGTCTCTGCTCCAGCAGACCGGACGGTTGGCGCGGGCGCTTGGGCACAAGCAGCTGTGGTTCTTTCATCCGCTGATGTCCAGTCTGAGCCAGCGCATTGGCGTGGTGCCTGGAACGCCGGATGCGGGACACAAGCTGCTCGCGGCGGGCGAGCTGGTCGCGGTGGCACCGGGCGGGACACGGGAAGCGATTCGTCACTCGGGGGAGCGCTTTCGCGTCTCGTGGCACAACCGCAACGGCTTTGCGCGGCTGGCGCTTCAGACCGGCGCGAAGGTGGTGTTTGCGGCGACTCCGGCGGCGGATCAGATCTTTACGCTGTACGACAACCCGCTCACGCGGGCGCTGTATGACCGTTTCAAGCTGGCACCGCCGCTGCTGCGAGGGATTGGACCGACGCCGATTCCGCGACCCGTGAAGCTGACGAGCTATCTGTCCGAGCCGCTGGTCCCGCCGCCGTTTTCCGGCAGCGAAGACGAAGTCCATGCGTTTCGCAATACCTGCGAGTCGCTGATGAACGCGCTCATCGCCGAAGCCGTCACCAAAGAAGGCCTCGCGTAAGGTGCGCTGTTCCGGTTGGGGTGGTTAGGCTTTTGGGGGCAGGGCGGGCTGTTCGGGCTGGAGCAGCGCGTCGGGCTTGCTGCGATAGAGCAGCCACAGCGATGCAGGCAGCGCGGTAAAGTCTGCGATCATCGACAGCACGAACGACACCGACGACAGGATGCCGAACTGACGAATCGGCGGCAGGGTCGAAAAGGCAAAGGCCAAAAAGCCGCCCGCGTTGATGAGGGTCGCAAAGAAGATCGCTTTGCCCGAGATCAGCAGCGTGTGCCTGAGCGCAACTTCCGTCGAGGCATTGTCTTTTTTGCCTTCCTGGAAGTGATAGAAGAAGTGGATCTGGTCGTTTTCGCTCGTCCCGAGGACCGTCGTCGCAATCAAGATGGTCGCGACGTTCAGGAACACGCCAATCGAGCGCATAAACAGGAACATGACCAGGATCGCGAAGAACGACGGAATCATGGCCATCACTCGAGCGATGCCGCTGCGGAACACGAGCAGAAACGACACGAAGATGATACCAACCGTGAGCACGAAGCTTTCGACCAGCGTCGGGACCATGTGGTGCGAGATCTTGGCCTGAAGCGGAGCCAGTCCGACGGGACGCATCTGGAAATCAGCGAGCGCTGGATGTGCCGCCACCGACGCTTTCCAGTGCTGTTCGAGCAGCTGCGCGAGCTTTTGGAACTCCTCGAAGTCTTGGGTCTTGCTGACGACCGCAAAGTGCGTCTGCGCGACGTTGGTCTTTTCGACAAAGCTCTGTAAGAGCGGCTCTTTGCCGAGCTGATTTTCGAGCGTATCGGTCAGCGCTTCGAGTCCCGCATCGTCGGTCGGCAGCGCATCGCCGGCCCCGGACAGATAGCGCAGCGTCGATAGGATCGTCACCAAGCTGGTCGCCGAGCCCACTTCCGGCTCTTTGTCGAGTCGCTGCTGAAAGTCCACGAGCCCGCGCAGCACCGGCGCACTCGACACCATGCCGGGCTTCCCGGACAGCCAGACGTTGGTGATCGACAGACCGCCCATCAGCTTTTCCAGCTCTTTGGTGTTTTTGTACATGTCCGAGTCGTGCGGGATGTACTCGATGGCAGCGGTCTCGAGCTTCATCGCGGGCAGCACGCCGGGAATGCCAAACAGCGCAGCGGCACCGACTCCGCACAAAAGAAGCGAGCCAAACACCAAGCTGTAGCGGTAACGGTACGAAAACAGCGGCAGACGACTGACCAGCTTTTCAAACCAGACGCCTGCGATCTGACGCTCGTTGCCCGTCGGACAGCGCAGCACCCGAACCAGCGCCGGAAACAGCGTGAACACCGTCACCCAAGTGATGATCAGACCGACGGCGACCCAGATGCCCATCTCGCGAATCGGACGAATCTTGGACACCGCGAGCGCGGCAAAGCCAACCGCCGAGGCCACGATCGAAGCCGTACAGGCAAGGAACTTGTTACACAGCGCAAAGATCTGATGATCTTCGACGCTGCGATCCGGGGGCCGATCGACGTAGCGAGAGTGCAGATAAACCAGCGTCGCGGTACAGACGATCAAGATGGTCATCGGCACCAGCGACGAAACGATGGTAAAGACGCCATTGGTTAGACCGACAAATCCGACGGTAAATGCTGCACAGACCGCCAGCGTGATGATGAACGCGACGAGCGCTTGCCACGAGCGATAGAGCCCGACGTTTAAGACGACGACGAACAGGAAAAACAGCGGAAAGTAGCGCATTCCGGCGCGCTGGGTGTCTTGATCCAGGTAGGCGTTGACGATGGGCTGACCGACTTTGCGCAGTCGAGACAGCGGCGCGGGATGCTGCTCGACATCGGCGATGACTTCTTCCACCAGCTTGAGGGTCGCTTGTCGCTCGCTGCTGTCTTTGACGGCCAGCACGAGCGCGATCGATAGGAAGCGATCTCCGACGAGACCTTGCTTGCGGAAGAGCTGCGTGCCCGTCGCGAACTTTTTGAAGTCAGCGGACTCGGGATCGGTGGCGGAAAAGCCCGCTTTGGCCCGACGGTAAATCGACAGCGCAGAGTTGACCGACACACGCGGCAGCTTGCGCAGGCGCTGTTCCAAGTCATCAATCCGTCGCAGCACGGGCGGTTGATAGGGATCGTCGGCCTCGGCCAGGAGGATGACGTACTCGGATTCGCCAAAGACTTTGGCAAAGTCGCGGGACGCTAGATAGTCGGGATCGTCGCGGACGATCAGCCGATCAATCGAGTTGTCCTGCGGCACCTTGAGTGCAAAGTACGCAGCAGGCCCAAGCAAGATGGCGTAGACGGCGATGACCAGCCAGCGGGCCTTGAGGATGAGACGGAAAGCCGACCACAGCCGACTGGGATTTTGTTCGCTCATGGCGGTATTTGATGCGGGTTTCAGCGTCGGTAAGTCAGGGATCGAGATGCTGACCCACAGCCCATTTTTTCTGGGGCCATGCTAGCTGATGATGGGCGCGGGGAAAATGCTTTTGCGGGATCTGCTCGTGTCGGCAGGTGACTGGACAGCCGGGAAAAACACGCGCCGGAAACGACTTGATCGAGCAGGTGCTTGTGTAGGCGCTGGCAAGACTCGACAATTCCCCACACAATCGAACAGATATGACGATCGCGGCTGGAATGCTGTTCTTTTTTGCGCTGTCGCTGGGGATGGTGTCGCCTGACGCGCAGAATGACAGCGGTGGCGCTTCGCCTCGGAATGTGGCGCCAGTGGTTGTGATTAAGACCGCCAACGTCAAGGTGTTCCAAGAAGTGGCGGAGTCGTTTCGCGATCGCTGTCGAGTGCCGGTGCAGTTTCTAAACGTGCATCACGAAGCGGCGGACGAGATCGCTCGGGTGCGTGATCGCGTGGCGGGCGCGCGGCTCTTGGTGGCGCTCGGGCAGCCCGCCGCTGAGAGCTTGCAAGGCACGCGCGCGCACATTGTCTATTCGATGGTTCCTGCACCGCCGGTGGGAACGGTGGGGACGAACAGCACGGCGGGTCCGCGCGAGGCACTGGCTGCGCTTCATCTGCTGCGTCCCGATATTCGTACCGTCGGTGTGGTGTATACGCGGCATGGCCTGTTGAAGATGCCAGCGGTGCGGTCGGCCGCGCGAGCGATGGGCATCGAGCTACAAGAACAGCTCGTCGAGTCGAGCCCGGACGCGATTCGGGCGGTTCACAGCATGTCGATCGGGCGCTCGGATGCGTCGGGAGTTCGTCATCCCAAAGTGGATGCGCTGTGGGTCGGGCCCGATCCGCTGGTCGTCGATATGCCGCTTTTGCAGTATCTGCTGACGCTACAGCTTGGGTTTCGGATTCCTGTGCTGGCAGCGACGCGACAGATGGTGGCTCACGGCGCGCTGCTTTCCGTAGACTGGTCGCCCGAAGCAGTCGGACAGAGCTTGGCGATGCAGGTCAATCAGATCCTCGACGATCCCAATCACTATGAAGTAAACCGCGATCATCCGACGGGCTCACCCGACGTGACCATCAACCGTCAGGCGGCGCGGCGGCTGGGGATTCGGATGGACTCGGCGCTCGGTCCCGGCTGGAGGGTTCTCGAATGAGCGGTGAAGACGAGATCACTCCAAAAGTTTCGGTGGATGGATCAAGCGCAGCAGCGACGAGCACGAGTGATCCAGGCAGTGCCGTTGGCGTCGCAAGCGGCGGCAGCGTCAAACGCGTAGACGAGTCATCGGGTCAGGTGCCGAGGCCCGCGTCGGTGTTTTCCGCGCACAACTTGCCATCAAGCCAAACTTCAGCGGAACCGATTGAGTCGAGCCTGTGGCCGAGTCCGTCGGGAGAAGCGCCGATCCCGAAGTCCACAGCCAGCCCAGGGCCTTCGGCAGACAGTCCCGCGCCGCGCATCGATCCGGCGATGCTGGCGCAGCGAGAGACGCTACCGATTGCCCGGCCTCCCGAAGATCCGCTGATTCAAGCGATGTCGGTTGAGCATCCGCCACGCAATGAAGAAACGGTCGAAGTGCCGTCGATCAATGCCGAAGCACCGGGCGAGTTTTCGATCTGGAGCGGTCCGCTGTGGCAGCGTCGCAGCAGCTTCTTTCGGCAGGTGTTCTTTTGGCTGCTCGGGATGGCGCTGTTTATGTCGCTCGGCTCGGGCGCGGTATTTTACAACCAGCAGTATCGGTTCTTGGAAGAAGATCAGCGTCAGCGTTCGCGGCTGCTGCTGGGATCGCTGGCGTCGCAGTGTCAGCTTGGCGCGTATGCGATGGATCGATCGATCCTGTCGCAGCCCGTGCAGCGAATGGCGCAGATTGACGACGTAGAGTTTGTCGCGGTGTACGACGCGCAAGGGATCGAGCTGCTCAAGACGACGACGCGCAGCGGCAAGCCAATGGTCGATCCAGCACCTGCGAAGCTGCGTGCGTATCTGGCCGATGTGGTGATTCAGACGATGAAGATTGGCTCGTCGCAGCGAGGCCCGAGAGATGCGCTCGACTGGGGCCTTGTGACCAGACCGCTCGAGGAACGACACGAGACATTTGTCGATTTGTATGCGCCGATTTTGCTAAGCGACCGAGGACAGCCCGGGATTGCGGCGTTTATGAACCCGATCGATCTGGGTGTGCGTGAGCGTGTCGTCGGAGTGGTCCGCATTGGTCTGTCGATGGAACCGGCGCAGGGACGACTGCGGCAAGTGCTGGCGTTTAGCGTCGGACTCGGGCTTGCGCTGATGGTGCTTGGGGTTGTCGCGGCGCTGCTCATCGCGGGACGACTGAGCGGACCGATCATGGCGCTGGCTCGTGGGGCCGACGAGATTCGCAGCGGAAACCTGCATCCACGCATCAATGTCCGACGCAGCGATGAGCTGGGACTGCTGGCCGATTCGTTTGTGCGGATGGCTGAGCGACTGCGTGAGAGCATGCAGGCGCTGTCGCAGCTTAATCGCAACCTGGAAAACGAGGTCAAGCGACGGACCAAACAGCTTCGGTTGGCGTATGCGTTTACGTCGGTACTAAACTCTCCCATCGATCGCAGCGTCGATGCGATGGATGCCGCTGACTTGACGGTCATGCTCGATCAGGCGCTGGCGGCGCTGGTGGAAGCGACGAGCACGCGCGGCGGTGGGGTGTTCCTGATCGAAGACGGCGCGGGTGGTGAGCCCGAGTTTTTGGTGCGCGCAGCGTACGGCGTTTCGACACACAAGCTGGGAACTCCACCGCCGGTGCGAGAGTTTATGGGCGCCGGGCTGGCTCCGCCGCCTCCGTCGGCTACGTCGCTCAGTGAAGCGGTGAAAGTGCAAGGGCGACGGATCTTGGTGCCGCTCACGTTCCGCAATCAGCCGCTTGGACTGCTGGTGATGGTGATGACCAGCGACGAGCCTCCCGATGCGTCGCTGCTGGAGTTTGTCCGTCAGGCCGCCGCGCAGCTTTCCATCGCAGTGTCCAATGCGCGTGCCTATGCCCGCGTCGGAAGACTGGCGCACGAGCTGGTGCTCAACAACGAAGCCCTGGCGGCTCAGCGCGATCAGATGCAGCAGCAGCGCGATCAGCTTGTTCATCAGCGCAACCAGCTGGCCGAGCAGCGCGATCAGCTTGAGCAGCAGTCGTTTCAGCTTCGGATCCAGCGCAATCAGCTGCGCGAGGTAAACCGGCTCAAGTCCGAGTTCTTGGCCAACGTCTCACACGAGCTGCGTACGCCGCTCAACGCGATCATGGGCTATACCGAGCTGATTCGCGATGGTGTGTACGGCTTGATTTCCGACGAAGCTGCCGATGCAACCTCGGGTGTCTTGGCGTCGAGCGCGAACCTGCTGCGGCTGATCAACCAGATCCTCGATCTGTCGCGCATCGAGGCAGGCAAGATGGACGTTCATCTGGAATCGGTCGATCTGTCGCTGCTCGTGTCGGCGGTCATCAAAGAAGCCGAGGCGATGGGCCGCGATCGTCCGTATCGGGTGCAGCTGGTCTGTCCGCGCGATCTGCGCGTCGATACCGATCCAGCCAAGCTTCAGCAGATCCTGACCAACCTGGTGGCCAACGCGATCAAGTTTACGTCGCAGGGCTCGGTGACGGTGGAAGTCCAAGCTGAGGATCCGGGCGACGTGTTGATCTCGGTCATCGACACCGGCATCGGCATTCGTCCCGAGCACTTAGAGATCATCTTCGAGGAATTTCGTCAGGTGGACGGCAGCTCGACGCGACGCTTTGGCGGCACCGGGCTGGGGCTGGCGATCGCCCGGCGGCTCACGGAAATGCTCGACGGTAAGCTGGAGGTGAAGAGCACCTACGGTGTGGGATCGACCTTTACACTGCGCATTCCGTGCCAAATGCGGACGCCGCGACCCACGCCGCGTCGCTCCGTCGATATGGATAGCAATCCCAGCATAGACGCTCCACAGCGCATGCAAGGCGTGAGAGAGTAAGAGCCACGATGTCAGCCGCTGCCAAAATTTCTACCGTCTTGCTGGTGGATGATGACATCCACAACCAGAAGATTTTCGAGACGGTCCTGCGCCACTCTGGCTTTGCGATCCGTCAGGCCAGCAACGGTGAAGAAGCGCTGCGCGAAGCCCGAGCCCATCATCCTGCGCTGATCCTGATGGACTTGTCGATCCCGGTCATCGACGGCTGGGAGTGTACTCGGCAGCTCAAAGCCGACGAAGCGACGCGTGACATCATCATCTTGGCGCTGACGGCTCATGCCATGCACGGTGACGAAGAGCGCGCGCTGGCAGCGGGCTGTGACGGGTATCTATCGAAGCCGATTTCGCCGCGCAAGCTGGTGGAAGAGGTCAAGTCGCGTCTTCTCGGGACGCGCACGTAAAGGGTCTGCGAAGTTCGCTTTGGGGGGAAGTCGATGATGCGGGTTCGAAACAGCTGGCTGCTCGGCGGCGCGGTGCTGCTGGGATGGGTCATGCCCTGGCATGCTGGGGCCAATGACTCGTCGGTCGGTGAGACGGTGGCGACGGCGGAGCGTGCTCGTTCCGTCTCGCGTGCAAAGATGAGCGAAGGCGCTGAGCCGCGCGCACACGAGCAAGCGACGACCAAGTCCGTTGAGTCTGCGACAGACAAATCGACGGACAAATCGACAGACAAATCGACGGACAAACCGACAGAAAAACCGACAGAAAACTACATCGACAAGATGTTCGACGGTGGACCGGGCAACGATCGACTGACGAAGATGCACGCGGCGCACGAGGATCTGATGGCCACGCTGCGTACCGACGGGCACTTTTCGCAGTTTCTCAAAATTGTGGAAGCGTCGGGCTTTGACAAGACGCTCCACGGACGCGGGCCGTTTACGGTGTTTGTGCCGACGGATGAAGCGTTTGCCAAGCTGCCAAGCGAGCTGCGCGAGTCGATGCAAAAAGATCCGTCACGGCTGCGCGGGCTGCTCGCGTATCACGTCATTCGGGGACTGGTGTCCAAAGACGTGCTCAATCACCTGCGCAACATCAAGACGATGAGCGGCGCGGTCGTCAACGTGGACTACACCAGCGGCATTCGCATCAACCACGCGCACCTAACGAGCGGCGATCACTACGGCTCCAACGGAATGTTCCACGCCGTCGATGAGCTGCTGTCTCTGCCCGAGCGTCCAGCGGCGAACAAGGCCGAGCCATCGTCTGCACGCAAAAAGGGTCCGCGCAAGGCTTCTCCGACTTCGTAAGCGTTGACGACACTGTCGCAAAGCCAGCTCATCCGTCGGAACAATCGAGCATTTTCGTGGTGTAGTGCGCGGATCTGGGCGCGTGGGCGGCATCACACTGTGCGATGAGCTTTGCTTCGCACCCGTCGTTTTCTCTCGATTCCCGTCGCGTGGTGCCGCTGCGACAGGGATCTCCTCGGCCACAGGGTCGCTACGTCTTGTACTTCTGTCAGGTGCAAAAGCGCGCGGAATGGAACCCGGCGCTCGACTACGCGGTGGAGTGGGCCAATCACCTGGGCCTGCCGGTGGTGGTCTACGAAGGGCTGCGACCCGATTATCCACACGCGAGCTGGCGTCATCATCGCTTCATCCTCGACGGAGTGAATGAGCTGGCGACGCGACTTGCGGCGCGCGGGATTGCGCACTGGTTTTTTCTGCCCAAGCTCGGAGATCGTTTCCCGATGGTGGCGCAGCTTGCGCAGTCCGCCGCGCTGGTGGTGACCGACGACTATCCGACGTTTATCGTGCCTCGGCACAATGCCAAGCTCGCGCAGGTGCTCGACTGTCCGCTGTATGCCGTCGATGGCTGTGATGTGGTTCCACTGCGGGTCTTCGAGCGTGCATTTCCGTCGGCAGCCGTGCTGCGTCCGCACCTTCACAAGCTGCTGCCAGACTTGCTGCGTCGTTCCGATCCGTCGCCGATTCCGCTGCGGGACTCGCTGTCGCTACCGCTGCCCCAGCTTGCGGGCCTGCGTCGTGGCATCGAGCTACCGACGGACTCAAGCGAGCTGGATCGACTGGTGGCCGAGACAGGCGTCGATCGCTCGGTGGTGCCTGCCATCGGTGTGCGCGGTGGACGATCGGCGGGACTTGGGCGGCTGACGAAGTTCTTGCGCGACGGACTGCCACGCTACGGAGACGGACGAAACCTGGCCGATGTCGATGTGACCTCGGGGCTGAGCCCGTATCTGCACTACGGCATGCTGTCCGCAGATGAAATCGCGCGTGCGGCGATTGCGGCGCATCCTGCGGGACTTGCCGATCCGTCGGTGGCTGCGTTTATCGAAGAGCTGCTTGTGCGGCGACACCTGGCCCACAACTTTTGTCTGTTTACCAAAGAACATCAGACGGTGCGTGCGCTGCCCGCGTGGACGCAAGCCAGCATGCGAGAGCACGAACCAGACAAGCGCGCGACGATCTACGACTTGCAGCAGCTCCTGTGGGGACGCACGTCGGACCCGCTGTGGAACGCGATTCAGACCGAGCTGCGCGAGCTGGGCGAGCCACACGGCTACATGCGAATGCTGTGGGGCAAGCGCGTCATTGAGTGGTCGCCGAGCTACGAAGAAGCGCTCCAGCGACTGATTTACCTAAACGATCACTACGCCTACGACGGACGCGATCCCAACGGCTACACGAACATGCTGTGGTGCTTTGGACTGCACGACAGGCCGTTTGCGCGGCGTCCGGTGTTTGGGCTGATGCGACCGATGTCGTCCGACGGAGCAGGCAAGCGTGCTCAGGGGCCGCTGTACATCGATCGGGTGCGACGGACGCTGCTCGGTCAGAGCGCGCGAGGTCGTTCCGAGCAGCTTACGCTTGGTGGACGCTGAGCGAAGACGCCGCGAATCGACGCAAACGCGCGAAAATCGGGCGAAAGCGGGCCAAAGCCAGCGCCGCCACCGAGATCGAGTGCGGCCTCTCTAAGACCGATGCGCAGGCCGCCGCGTAGCTCGTTTGAGACGATCGGGGCTCCGATGGCGTAGCTTCCGACGGTTTCGACAAGGAGCGCCAGACCGACGCGCCGGGTGGGAAACGCTGTGCTGACGGCTGCGCCCCACAAGATCGAGTGATGCAGCGTGGTGTCATAGAGCAGACGCTGCGGGGCCAGCTGCGCGGACACGTTGATCGACGCAGCGACGGGGCCTCGCAAAAACCAGCCGATGAGCCGTGGCGTCACCGTCGGTCCTTGCGTCGCCACAAAGTCGCTCTGTCCGCCGCCGGGAATCGTCACGTCGAGCGCAAGGGCCACAGCCCAGAACCAGTCCGTCGGAGTCAGCCTGGCTTTGGCGCGCAGCCGGATGTCGCCCACCGCGCTGGTCTTGAGCGCTCTTTCGACGGATAGATCACTGCCTCCAGTGGGAATCAGACGATCGCCGACTTGCCACAGCGCGACGGGAAGTGACGCACCGACGGCCAAGCGCTGCTTCCAAAGGCCCAGCTCTCCGCCCAGGTCGAGCGAGACGCGATAGGCAACCGGCGTGGCCAACAGCTCGTCGCTGTAGCGCTGTCGAAGACGCAGCGGACGGTGGACAAAAGATGCCGCGCTGTGAAGCCACAGCTCGTTGGGAGCGGCAACTTGGCCTCCTTCGACGGAGTAAAACGCCGACGGTCCGCTGTGAAAGGTCATCCGATCCGCTGCGATGCCGGTGGACTGGGCTCGCGCAGGGGTCGCAACACCACTGACCCACACAAGCAGCGCGCAGAGCGGGAGTGTACGGAATCCTTGGGACCGAGACGGAGAGCAGCGCAGCACGGCGCAACCATACACGCCCACAGACAAACGCCCAAGCATCCAGCGCACTTCGTACGAATCAAACAGGGATGTAAGCCGCCAAAGCGTGGGAATGGATTGGGAGTCCGTTAGGAATCGATTGGGAATCGATTGGGAATCGATTAGGAGTCGATTAGGAATCGATTAGGAATCGATTAGGAATCCGTTGGGAATCGATTAGGGGTCCGTTAGGAATCGATTGGGAATCGATTGGGAATCGGTTGGGAATGGCTGTGGGGCGGGACTGCGGAGGCTACGGCTTGACTTCGGTTAGCTCGATGCTGCCGATGCCGTAATAGACACCGTTTACGTCGTTTTTTAGGCCCGAGACAAAGCCGCGCACGGTGTTTCCGTCGAGGTAGAGCGTGGGTGAGAACGCTCCTTCGGAACGGAAGGACGAAAATCCGGCGAGCTGTGGCACCAGCGCTGCACCGCTCTTGGTTCCGATCTGGAAGGTCTTTCCGTCCGAGCTGACCGCGACACCGACCGTTCCAGTGGCCAGCGCGTTGCGGATCGACTTGCGATCCTTGGTCGGGATGTCTTTGACGGCGGTGTAGGCCATCGTGTACTGGCCGTTGCGCAGGATGATGCTGGGACCAGCGACGCCACCGGCTTCTTCGGGAACGCCCGATCGACCGGACAGAACGACTTCACCCGGAGGGAACGACGTTCCTCCATCGTTGCTTTTCGAGCGAAGAATCTGGAACTTACAAGTCCCGCTGCCGCAGTCGAGTCCAGCGTAATACATGTAGACGTTGCTGCCATCGACCAGGATCCATGGATCGGTGGCTCCGTAGGCATCAGGACGCGAGCTATCGGGCGATCCTGCGGTGAAGTTGGGAGTTCCAATCACAGGCTGGCTGGCGCGCGAAAAGCTCTTCAGATCAGAGCTGGTTGCGCGGCCAATTTGCAGAACATAGTCCGGCTTGGTGCTGTCTCCGTTGGCGGCGTAGTAGATCGTCCAGCCGTCGGCCTGACGATAGGAAGCAAACGGCGCCATGACATCCAGCTTGTCCCAGCTTGTGCTGGTGGGTCCGTCAAACATCATCGTCCAGGTGGAGGACTTGGTCGGAACAGCCGTGTCTTTGTAATAGGACAAAGACCAGCGCTCCGCAGTGGTTGAGGAGTCGCCACCCGCGATGAACAGATAGTTGGTTCCGTTGGCTGTGACGTAGTGTGGATCGCGCTTCCAGCGACGATCTTTGTCGGCCACGATGCTGGTTTCGGAAGGGAACTCGAACGGATCCGCAACCTTCGCAGTCCACGTAGACAGAGACGGATTGACGGTTCCCCCATCGCTGTCTGTGTTGCTTCCACCATCGACGAGCTGATCATAAATGGTCGCTTCCGCGCAGCTTGCATACAGACCGAGCGGCGCACACAAAAAGACAAGAGCGTACACTAGGTTCGAGCGTGTAGTCATGAAGATCCCCCGCTTCAGTGTATCACGGGATAGGTCGCGCACGGACGATTTCACAATCGACTCCAGTAGTTCGAGTTCGCTGGGTCAGCGCGCTGAATCAAGAATCTGGGAATTCAGGAATCCGGGAACTCAAGAAACCGGGAACTCAGGAATCCGGGGGGGAAACCAGGAATTCGGGAATCTGCGTGGTCGTGCATTCGCGAGATGTCGCTTAGGACCGTCGCCGAGATCTCCTCTTGTGAAGAGCGCGTATTGCGTGATACGACTTAGTAGCTTGGCTCCGTTCCGAACGCGCGCAAGCCATGAGTAGCACTCGAAAAAGGCACTGGTAAGCGCTGTGATTCCTTTCAGAGCTCAGCGTGCGGCGTCAGACGTCCAGAACAGAAACCACCGACGAGCAAATCATCGTGCCTGACCGTACCAAGAGCCTGTTGGAGATTAAGTTCTACGCAGCGACGGACATTGGACGTCAGCGCGATCACAATGAGGACAATTACCTCGTCGATCCGCGTCTCTCTTTGTTTGTGGTGGCGGACGGAATGGGCGGTCATGCCGCCGGAGAAGTGGCTTCACAGATCGCTGTTCATGCGGTGTGTAAGACCGTTCGGGACAACGCGGATGTGATCGAAAGACATCGCGATCAAGCGGACTCTGGGACGGCTCGCCAAGAGATCTTGGGAGTCCTAGAGCACGCGATTCAGTCGGCTTCCGCAGAGGTGTTTCGGCGCGCGCAGGAAGACTCTGATAAGCGCGGAATGGGAACCACATGTAGCTGTCTGCTGCTGGTTGGGAATCGCGGCTTTATCGCGCATGTGGGCGACTCTCGCATCTATCTGCTCAGGCAGAGTCAGGTTCATCAGATCACCGAAGATCACTCTCTGCTCAACGAGCTTGTCCGTCGCGGAAAGCTCAAGCGAGAAGAGATCGAAGGGTCTCCGTACGCGAAGTACAAAAACGCGGTGACACGCGCGATTGGTGCGTACGAAACGGTGGAAGCAGACACGTTCGATTTTGAAGTCCTACCGGGCGATCAGTTCCTGCTGTGTTCCGATGGACTACACGCGTATCTCAAAGATCGCGATGTCAAAGAAATCCTGGGCGGAACCGACATTACAGAGTCGCCAAAGGACTTCATCGCGCTCGCAAACTCTGGTGGCGGACACGACAACATCACGGCGGTGGTGGTGCGGGTCGAGTCCTCGGATCCGGGCCAATCGACCGCGCTCATCAGCGAGCTGGCGAACAAGGTCTCGGTGCTCAAGGGAATGCCGCTGTTTAAGCACCTGACCTATAAAGAGGTCATTCGGGTGCTGAACCTGACGAGCGTGCTGGAAGTCGGAGCGGGAGAGACGATTTTCCGCGAGCGTGAGCCAGGCGAAGAGCTGTTCGTGATCCTGAGCGGTCGGGTGCGGGTCCACAAAGACAGCGTGGCGCTCACCGTGATTGGCAAAGGCGCACACTTTGGAGAGATGGCGCTCGTCGATCGGGCGACGCGCTCGGCTTCGGCCACGGCAGAGGAACCGACGCGACTGCTTGCGCTGCGTCGGCGTGACTTTTACGAAATCCTGCGCAAGGAATCGCCGCTGGCGGTCAAGCTGCTGTGGTCGTTTGTGCAGGTGCTGACCGAGCGCTTGCGCAAGACCACGGCAGAACTGTCCGCCGGTCGGGCCGAGCAGCAAGCCAGCAGCTCCTCGATTCCCGGCGAAGACGACTTCCAGCCGTAGCCGCACAAGTCGTGGCTGCGAACGTTGTAGCCGCGAAAGTCGTGCGTCGCGTGGTTAGCGCAGCACGGTGACTTGATCGCTGGCTCCGGTCCGCTCGATCTGCAAGCACGACGGCGCACCGCCGATGGTCCAGCGCGACATGCCCACGTCAATCAGCGCCAGCTTGCCGCCCGCTCGCAGCGAGATGCCTTTGTCCTGAATCGTGTGACCCATCACGATCCGCTGCGCGCCTTGGGCATCGGACAGCTCCTTCAAGTAGGCCTGCATCACTTGATCCTGAAGCGACTCGGCCAGGCCACGAAACCACAGCGGACCTTCGGGATCACTGCCGACACCGAAGCTGCCCGGCGACGGATGCTGTAGCTCGGTACGGACCGCTTGGTTTAAGTCACTCAGCTTGCGACGAACGTAGCGCGGGCTGAGGCCGCCGTGCATAAACAGCGTGTCGTTTACCTTCACGATCGCGTTGTGCGACATCAGCCAGCGACCGTACTTGCTCTGCGAACTGAAGGCGGCGCGATACTTTTCGACGCTGCAAGCGGGCTCGCGACCGACGGGGGTGATGCGTGGACCGTCGCCAAATGCCGCAAGTTCTCCGTCGGAGACATAGCGCAGATCCCCGGCGATCGTCATGTATTCATGGTTGCCGATGAGCGCGTGAACCTTGCCCGCTGCCTTGGCGGCTTGCTCTTCGAGCTGCATCAGTAGGTCCATGACTTTTTTGGAATCCGGCCCGCGATCGAGCACATCGCCGGTCTGGACCAGGTGCGTCTTGCCCGCGATCCAGCTGCCCTTGTCGTCGATGATTCGACACAGCTTGAGGGTTGCAAAAAAGCGCTCATAGTCGCCGTGAACGTCACCGATCGCGACGATGCGCTGCACTCCGGAAAAGCTGTCGGGCGTGGTGTCTTTGGGCTTGGCTGCGACGACATCGGCTCGCACAGGCGTTGTCACAGGCAGGCCCACGCTGACGACGAGCGCGCCGATGAGCGCCAGCGGATGAATCGTTCGACGAAAGATTGATTGACGAGACAAAGAGATGGGAAGCAAGGCCATGTCCGCTTTTTTCTGTGGGTTTAGAAGCCCCAGCCGAGTGCGACGACGGTGGCTAGCACGATGCCGATGCCTGCCAAGACCGTGTCGATCGCGACCGTTCCGAGCAGCCGATGTCGGGCTTCGCTGAGCAGATCTCCGACGACCAAGATGGCACCTTTGCGCAGCCGCATCGTCTCTCCGCCTCGGAACGCTGGATCTTTTTGGTGCTCGACATCACCTTGAATCGCGGCGCGCAGACCTTCGACGGCCATGGCATCCCCGGCTTTGGCCGCACCGTGGAGCCCAATCGACAGCACTTCACCTTCTTCGACGAAGACCGTGACGCGACGATCGCCCGATCGGATCGTCAGCGAGCCTTTGTCCGTCTCCTCCATCACGCCTTCGAGCACGGGCTTGCCGCGCAGCCGTCGAACCTGCTCGTAGCTGCGATACGCGCCAAGACCAAGCGGCGCCATCGCGAGCAGCCCCAGGATGAGCAGCACGGGATGACTCGGCGCAGCTTCTCGACGGTGAACCGCGCTCACGATCCGCTCAGGTTCGACCCAAGTCAGCGGTGCGACGCGATCGAGCGGCCCAGGCTTGTTGTCCGGTCCGAGTCCCGGCAGGCTGTGTCCCGACGCTGTCAGCTTCTGGCTGCCGTGCCCCGGGCAGTACGCCACCGCCTGCAAGACATCCGGGCCTTCTTCCATCCACAGCCGACAGTCGAGCCAGTCTTTGGGCAGCGACAGGCTGGCGTAGCGCAGGATCTTTCCTTCGATGCTTGTATCGACGACCATCAGCCGTCCATGGACTTTGCCGGGCTCGATCTTCCACGGAAGCGTGCCTTGCATCCAAGCCACGGTCGCGAACATCCCCTTCTGTCCGCCGGTCAGCGCCGACAGATAGACCTGAGGCTTGCGCAGATCGTAGAGCCGCACACAAAACGCCAGTGCCAGCCATAGAAAGGCGAAGGCAAATGCCATCCGACGCATTGAGGGTTCCTCCTAAAAGCTCTTTCGTGAGATGCCAAGGCCTTCGTGGGGGCTTCCCAGCGCGACCTTTTCTACTATGCTGCCGCCAATCGAGGCTCCATGCTACAGCGCTCCGAACACTCCTTATCTCGCCATCGTCGTACCACTCGGGAAGCGGTACCGAATGTGGCATTTTCTCAGGCTCCAGTTCGCGCAGGTGACTGGCTCTGGCTGTGTCGGCAAGGGGCCGAGCACGATGTCTGCGAAGAGCTGGCGCTCTATCGAGTCCAGGGTGAAGCAATTCAGCCCGCGCTGGTTCGATCGTCTGCGCAGCCCAAGCAAGATGTCCTGCTGACCTTTGTTCGTCAAGGGATTCCCGTCGCTGCGGTGCTTCCGCCAGATGCAAACGCGATCGCCGCTGTGGCGCTGCTTCGCATCAAGCGTCCCGTCGTGGTTCACGTCTTTGCGCCCGATTCCGATCCAGGAAACATGCTGTCGGCGCGGGCGGATGCGCTCAAGACCGTGCTGATCGAAGCGCTACGTAAGTCCGGTGCCGAGGTTCTTTCCGACGGAGAATCCGCCGTTCAAGCGGGCGGTCAGATCGTCCAAGCCTGCTTTCTCGCAAGCGATCAGGTCGCGGTCGGGGTGATCCCAGCGATCAAAGCGCAGAGCCTGTTTCCCGGCGGTCGGCAGCGCTTTCGGAAGCCCAAAGATGCTCCATCGCGATCGGCGCGCAAGCTGGAAGAAGCGCTGGCCTGGTGTGGTCATACGCCCGCATCGGGAGAAGTCTGCGTCGATCTGGGTGCTGCGCCCGGAGGCTGGAGCCAAGTGCTGGTTGATCGTCGCTGTCACGTCGTAGCGATCGATCCGGGTCGGCTGGCTCCTGAGATCGCGCGTCGGGTCGAGCACTTGCGGATGAATGCGTTTTCTTTCGCGCCAGAGATTCCCGCTGACTGGGTGGTGTGCGACATGGCGTACAGGCCGCTGGAAGTCGCAGCGCTGCTCGCTCGCTGGGGTCGTCACCGCTGGGCGCAGTTTCTGATCGCCAACTTCAAGCTGCCGATGAAAAAGCGCGTCGAGATGGTCGGTCGCATTCGCGAGATCCTGGCCACCGGTGGCTGGACCGGGCTCAAGATGCGTCAGCTCTATCACGATCGCGAAGAGGTCACGGTCTTTGCGTGGCGTGGCTTCGGGGTCGATACGCGCGTTCCGACGAGAGAGAGCAAAGATGCGAGCCCCGATCAGAAAGCGCCAGCGACGGAAAGTGCGTCCAAAAAGGCCGGACCTCGACGCGCCGGATTCGAGCCCGCCAAGCCAGTCGCTCGGCGATCAACCGACGGAGTAGCCAAACCAGTCGCAAAGCGATCGAGCGGTGGAGGAGCCAAGCCAGTCGCGAAGCGATCGAGCGGTGGAGGCGCGAAGCGATCGAGCGACGGAAGCTCAAAGCCAGTTGGGAAGCGATCGAGCGGTGGAAGTTCAAAGCCAGTTGGGAAGCGATCGAGCGGTGGAAGCTCAAAGCCAGTTGAGAAGCGATCAAGCGATGGTGCTGCACAGCCCGCGCGCAGAAGTTCCACGCGCTCTGACTCGTCGCGCAGCAGTGGTTCCAGTGGGCGTTCGGACGTGCGCGGCGGTCGCGGAGGAGGTAAACCCAAAGGCCATGTCCGTCGCTCCTAACTCTGTCATGGATGGATCAACGCTGGGCTCCGCTCGCGCGGGTGACGCTGCGACCCTGGCCAAGCCGCTGGCTGACAAGCTGGCGCTTTTGCGTCAGATCATTTCCGGTTACGGTCCGTCGCTGGTCGCTTTTTCTGGCGGTGTGGACTCGGCGCTGGTCTTGAAGGTCGCTGCCGATGAGCTGGCCGATGCTGCCGTCGCATTCACTGCTGTTTCCGAGACGATGGCCGAGCGCGAGATCGAGTCAGCGGCGGCGATCGCTCGGCAGCTTCATGTTCGCTATGAGCCGGTGCGCTCGAATGAGCTGTCTCGGCCCGGCTTTGCGCAAAACCCGAGCAATCGCTGCTATCACTGCAAGTCCGAGCTGTTCGACTTGGCTGAGCCGACGCGTGAGCGACTCGGGCTGCGTCACATCTTGCTTGGGACAAACCTGGATGACTTGGGCGATCACCGTCCGGGGCTGATCGCCGCAAAAGAGCGCGGAGCCAAGCAGCCTCTCGTCGAAGCGGGCCTAAACAAAGCGGAAGTGCGAGAGCTGGCGCGTCATCTGGGCTTGCCGATCTGGAACAAGCCGCAGCTTGCTTGTCTGTCGTCGCGGTTTCCGTATGGAACGACGCTGACCGAGGAGCGCTTGCGGATGGTCGATCGGTTTGAGCAGTCGCTCTACGATCTGGGCTTTGTGCAGCTGCGCGTTCGGTTTCACGAGCTTCCGTCTCTGCCCGGTGATCCGAATGCGCAAAAACCAGCGATGGCGCGCGTCGAGCTGATGCCCGAGGTGCTGCCGGAAGCGGTGCGTCTATCAAAGCAAATCGTCGAGGCTGGCAAGCAGGCCGGGTTCTTGTATGTGACGGTCGATTTGGAAGGATTTCGCTCGGGATCGGCGAACTTGGTGCTGCGACGCTTGCCGGTGCTGGGAAAGAGCGCGCCGAGCGTTCGTGAAGCTACTTCGTCGTCGATCGCTGCGCCTGCTTTGCCGGACCCTGCGCCTGTGGTCAGGCCTGTGCGTCCACGCAAGACCGTCGTGGCTGCGCTCATCGATCGACCGTCGGACGGAGCCATCTTGCTGAGCCTGCGCGGACCTCATCAGTCGATGCCCGGTCTGTGGGAGCTTCCCGGCGGAAAGATGGAGTCGGGTGAGTCTCCGCAAGCGGCGCTGATTCGTGAGGTTCGCGAGGAGCTGGATGTCGAGGTTCGCGTCCTTTCGATCTACGACGTGGTGTCGTTTGCCTATCCCGACTTCGACTTGCTGATGCTGGTGTATCGCTGCGAGCTGCTCGGTGAGCCGTCGGCCAAAGAGGTCGCGCAGGTGTGCTTTGTGCCCCAGTCGGAGCTGCTGAGTCGTCCGGTGCTGCCTGCTGATATTCCGCTGCTCGAAAAACTGTCGCAGCACGGGCTGAGCTAGCGAATGATGGGGCGATCGCAGCGTGGGCTCGTCGCCTGGCTGCTGGCGATCGGTCTTCTCGCGAGCTGTCAGCGTGAGCATGTGGTGGGCTCTGTCGGGCTCGGTGAGGTCCGCGTCTATCCTCAGTCTGCGTCGGCAACGATCGTCACGGGTGACTTCAATGGCGACGGACACACCGATGTGCTCAGTCAAGCGCGAGACGGTCAGACGGTCTGTCTGCTGGCGGGAAACGGAGACGGATCGCTGCGGACACCGCGCTGTCAAACACTGCCAGGCCCAGCGGCGCTTCTGACGGTGCAGCCTTCGCGCGTGGGACCGGATCGTCTGGTGCGGGCGACCACGGATGTGATGCGTCTGGCGCTCGCGAGCGACGGAACCTGGACGGTGATGGATCAAACGACGCGCAGCTCGGTCGCCAAAACGCTGCTGGCTACGGATGTCGATGAAGATGGCTGGAGCGATCTGCTCGTTGGCGATGCCGTTTCCGTCGAGATCTTTCAAACAGCGCAGTCCAGCTTGCGACCGGCGGGACGGTATCCGCTGCCTTCCTCGCCGCTTCAGCTTCGGTATGACGATCTCGACGGAGATCGCCGACCAGAGCTGACGGTGCTGCTGTCCGATCGGCTGCTGGTGTGGGGTCCAGCCGGTCAAGCGACCTGGTCGGGTTGTGCTCCAGGGCCTCAATTTGCGCGTCCGCTGGGCCCCTGGCTGGTTTCTCGCTGGAAAGGCTTGGAGCCCGCCCTGCTGGTGTTTGATGGCTCTGTGGGGCTTCTGCGCGTAAATAGAGCCATTGCTGGGGCTGGCTTGACGATCGCGTGTGGGGAAGTTGCGCTGCTGCCCGCTGTATCCGCCGACACTGCGACAGAGGTTTCGGGTACCTCGGCGGATCTCGATGGCGATGGATTTTCCGAGCTGCTGGTTGTTGCGTCCGACGGTGTGCTGCGAGTGATGACCGCAGCGTCGGGATCGCTAACGGTTGTGACGGAAAAAGCGCTGGGTACAGCGGTGTCGTCGCTGCAAGTCGCAGATCTCAATCATGACGATCGTCCCGAGGTGATCGCCGTGTCCGCGCATCACGATGAGCTGCTGGTGATTGCGAACGCGTTTCGACGCTGATGGACGAAGGATTGCGGACGGGCAGGGCGAAGCGAGCGCCTGTTTTGTGACGCTCGATGCAGACGGACTAGTGCAGGATCAGACCGAACTGACCGACGGCCCACATGTCGCCGGGACGGCTGCTCCAGATGCCGGACAGGGTCTTCTTCGTCGGTGAAAGCACCTTGCTCCACGACGAGCCACCGCTCCAGTGCAGGATGACGCCACCCGAGCCGACGGCCCAGACATCGAACGGACCGTTGCCGAAGATCGAGTTGATGTCTTCCGACGTACCGCTCGGCGACGAAGCCCAGGTCTTGCCGTTGTAGTACAGGATCAGGCCCTTTTGACCGCCAGCCCACAGCGAGTCAGGACGCGAGCCAAACATGGTGTGGATGGTGCGCGGCGGCTGCGGCACGTCGTAGGCGACCTTGGACCACGCCGAGCCGTTGTAGCGAATGATCGTGCTCTGATCGCCACCGGCCCAGATGTCTTTGCGATCGAATCCGAACACCGCGTGCAGGTTGGTATCGACGGTGGTGGGCAGCGATGTCCACGATTTTCCGTCGTAGTGCAGCGCCGTGCCTTTTTCGCCGATGCTCCAAATGTCCTGGGCGTCGAGCGCAAACATCGCGTTCAGGTTGCCGGCGACGCCGCTTTGAACTGGCTCCCACGCCGTTCCGGTGTAATGGAGCAGCGTGCCCTTGTCACCGCAGACCCACAGGTTCGACGGACCGCTGCCCGAGACACCGTGCAGATCGCTGGTGGTTCCGCTCGGGACAGTGTTCCAGTTTTTGCCGTCCCAGTGAACGATGGTTCCGGCCTTGCCGACGCCCCAGACATCGTTTTGGCTGCTGCCGAAGACGTGATCGAGGCTCTGCGTGATGCTTGCGACGGGAACGACCGACCACGTCTTGCCGCTGAAGTGACGGATGACGCCCTTGAAGCCGACGGTCCAGACATCGTTGGGGCCGCTGCCGAAGACGCTCTTGAAGGTTTCCGTCGTGCCGCTGATCGACTCGGCCCACTGCGTGCCGTTAAAGTGCAGGATCGCACCGCTGTCGCCGATGACCCAGATGTCGTGCGGGCTCGATCCCCAGATGGCGTTCAGCCACGGGACGCGCGGAATTCGTTCTTGAAGCCAGGCCGAGCCGTTCCAGTGATGGACGGTGCCTTCGGGGCCAGGACGACCACCGACGGCCCAGATGTCCTTGGCCGAGTGTCCCCACAGCGAGTTCAGACGGGCTTCGACGTGACCATAGGTGGCCCACTTGGTGCCGTCCCAGCGCAGGATGATACCGTCTGAAGCATCCGAACCACCGACGGCCCAGATGTCGTTTGCAGCGCTGCCCCAGATGCCGCGCAGCTCGGTGTCCATGCCGCTTGGCGTCGGGCTCCAGTCGTTGCCGTTCCAGTGCAGGATGACGCCGTTTTCACCGACGGCCCATGCGTTGTCTTTGGCAAGTCCCCAGACTTTCTTGAGTCCTTCACGAGCGCCCGAGGGAACTTCGCTCCACTTGTTTCCGTCGAAGTGGATGATGACGCCTTCTTTGCCAACCACCCATACGTCTTCGACGGAGCTTCCCCAGATCGCGTTTAGGTACGTCTTGCTGGCGTTTGGCGGAAGCTCAGCGGCGGACCAAGCGGTGCCATTCCAGCGCAGCAGCGTACCGTTCTTGCCGACAGCCCACAGGCTCGACGGGCCGGTTCCCCACATGTCCTGGAGCACTTGCGTCGTACCGCTTGGAACATCAGCCCAGAAGCGACCGGGCGTCTCGGGGCCCTTCACCACCGGCTTGTTGTCGGCGGGGTCCGTCGGCTTATCGGTCGGCGGCGAGCCAGTGAGTTTGACGGCGAGTGCTCCACCGGCGGCGACGACAAGGCCGATAACCCCGATGAGCGCAAACTTTTGCCACTTGGGACTCTGTGCGGGCGCTGGGTTCTGCATGGCGTTTTGAGAGTTACCTGCTGGGTCTTGAGCTGGATCAGACGTTCCGCTCGGCTGCGGCTGAACTCCGAGTCCAGCCAAAGAGCGCCTGAGCGATGTTCCGGCCAGGTTTGCGGTTCCGCCCGACTGAAGCGGACCTTGCGCGCCTGCACCGGTCTGACGAAGACCAATCTGCGATGTACGGATGCCGGGGGGACGCTGCGTCGTCCGCATGGGGCCGCTCGGCATTCCCGGCCCAGACGAAGCTGGAACCGGCTGGCCAGGAAGGCTCATCTCGGTGTTGATGCCGAGGATGCGACGCAGCTCGCGGGTGACGTTCGCGATCGACGGGCGATCGGCGGGCACCTTCGACAGCATCTGGTGAATCAGATCGACGACTTCGAGCGGCACATTCGGCGCCAGCTCACTCAGCGGACGCGGCGTCGCCAGGATGTGCAGTGCCATCACCTCGCTGCCGGAGTTTGCAATAAACGGCGGCTGCCCCGACAGCATCTCGTACATGATGACGGCGAGCGAGTAGACGTCGGCCTTGTCCTCGACTTCGCTCGCGCCCTTCCACTGCTCCGGTGCCATGTACAGCGGCGTGCCCATCGGAACGCCGACCTGCGTCTTGGCCAGCGACGGGCCCATGCCCTGCGATTCGGCCATCTTGGCGATGCCGAAGTCGAGGATCTTGATCTGCTCGCGGCTCGCGTCGCCCTGATCCTGGACAATCATGATGTTGTCCGGCTTGAGATCGCGATGGATCACGCCCTTCGAGTGCGCGGCGGTGAGTGCCTCCGCCACCTGAAGAATCAGCGTGAGCGCCGGTCCTGGCTCCATTCGGCCACCCATGCGCTGAAGCCGCTGCGTCAACGAATCACCGTCGAGGTAATCCATGACGATGTAGGCGCTGCCATCGGGCAAACGGTCAAACTCGAAGATGTTGACGATGCCGGGATGCTGCACGATGTTGGCGGCGCGTGCCTCGTTGAGGAAGCGCGTTGCCATCTCGGGATTCCGAGAAAAGTCGGCGTGAAGCACCTTGATGGCGGCTCGACGATTGATGAGCTCGTGGATGGCCTCGAACACGACGCCCATTCCACCTTCGCCAAGCTTGCGCACTATCCGGTAATTTCCGATTCGCTGGTCGGCCATGAAACGACCTTGTGGCTGTTCTCTTGGGGCAAGGCTACGATTCCATCCCACCACAATCGGTGAGCTTGTCGCTAAGCAGCCTTGGTTAACCAGTTTCTACGATCTGCCATTTTACAGCAAAAGAAAACTAGTTTTAAATACTGGCAGATATGCACCAACTGTCTGTCATCACGTCGGCTAGATCAAGAGTGTTTTCATAGACCTTGCTCAATCCCACCTTGTCGTCAAATCAGCGTGCGTGTATGGCTGCCTGTTGTACGGAATTATCCGTCGCTGTTTTTGGTTTTTGACGCACCGTGAGTGGTCAAGGGATCAGTGCAATACGCAGCGATCTGTACGGAAAAAGAAGCTCTTGTGATGATATTGTAAATTGAAATATGTATCTGTGTGGATGTCGGCGCTGTTGTATCGATACACGGGATGGAATTCTACATCGTCATACGCCTGAATACATGTGCGTATGATTGATGAATCAGCGAAATGATGAATCTTCTAAGGTTATACTGTGGCCCATGTCTGTATCCTCTCATGATAAGGAAGATCGGGCCGCTGGGTCTGATCCTGTTGAGACGCAAGCCGAATCACCTGGCGCAGTCGATGGTGTGACGCGCATCGATGGATCTGCTGAAGCCGCAGACGAAGCGACGGACGATGCAGTCGAGCCAAGCGAAGAGCGTCCGATGCTGCGTCCGCTTGAGGCTTTTCCCGTCGATGGACCGGGCGGTCAGAAGCTGCTCGCGCTGTACGATCCGTCGGGAATGGCACCTGCTCCGGTGACGTTGCCACCGCTGGGTGCTGCGGTGATTGAGCTGTGCGACGGAACACGTACGCGCGCCGAGATTGTCGCTGAGTTTACTGCGCGGTATCGACGGGCTCTGACGGCTGATGCGCTGGAGTCGCTGCTCAAGAAGCTCGACGATGCGCTGCTGCTCGATTCAACCAATTTCCGTCTGCACTGCGCCAAAGTGTTCGCGGACTTTGCCATGCAGCCCGATCGTCCGCCGCGTGGCGCAGGCATTCATTACCCGCTCAGCGTCGAGGAGCTATCGCAGTCGCTGCAAGCTGCGTTTGCGCCGCCAAACGGTCCGGGTCTGACGGAAGTGAAGAGTCAAGCGCGGACTCCGAGAGCGATCCTGCTGCCCAGCGTCGAGCTAAAGAGCGGCGGTCCAGCCTATGCCTGGGCGCTCAAGCCGCTGCTCGATGCGACCGAGTTTCCGACGCTGATCGTGCTACTTGGCTGCGATCACAGTGCGGCAGATCCGACGCTGACGTTTACCAAAAAGAACTATCAGACGCCGATCGGTGGCCTTCCGACCGACACTGTGCTCGTCGATCAGGTGATCGCTGATGCGACGGCGGTCAGTACAGAGCTGGGCGAGCTGGTGGTCCGCGACGAGTTTCACCATCGCAACGAGCACTCGCTGGAGCTGGCGGTGCTGTGGCTGCGCTTCATCTTGGATGAGCGCAAGCGACGCGGGCTTCACGACGCGGAGCCGAAGGTGGTTCCGATCCTGTGTGGCTCGCTGCATGAGTTTGCGGCCATTGCGCCGCAGCGTGAGCACGAGGTTTCTGGACCGAGGCTGCTCGACGACGTGATTACCCTGCTTCAGAATCGGGTTGGACAGCGTCAAGCAGACGGTGAGCGCGTGCTGTGGCTGGCGCTCGGCGATCTGGCACACGTGGGACCGCGCTTTGGCGATCCGCAGGCGATCACCGACGAAGATCGTGACTCGCTCGAGCGCCGCGATCGTCAGACGCTCAAGCCGCTGCTGATGGGCGATGCGCAGACGTTCCTAGCCGAGATCAAGCGCGAGCGCGATCGTCGTCACATCATCGGTCTGGGCACGATCTATTCGCTACTTCAGGCGGCGCGTCCGACGGGCGGAGTCTTGCGCTGCTATGCCCAGTGCGCGGTGTCTCCCAGCTCGTTTGTATCGACGGTGAGCGTGGTCTTTCCGTAAGCTGCTCCGTCGCCAATTTCCGTCGCCATTTTCCCTGCCGTCCCTTGTCGAGCTTTCCCGTCGCTATTCTTCTTTGAGCTTGCGCAGCAGCGTATTTCGGCCAATTCCGAGCGCTCGTGCCGCTTCCGAGCGATTGCCGGAAAATCGATCGAGCGTGTGACGAATGTAGCGCTGCTCCACGTCGGCCAGCGACAGTCCTTCTGGCAGCTCCAGGCTTCCGCCATGCGCTGGATCTGGGCTTTTTTGTGCGGTGCGCTGCGTCGCTGTGCCATCACTTGATGCGCTGCGCTGCAAGCCGCTGAGCGACGACGGAAGCGGCAAGTCCGACGACGTAATGTCAAGACCTGGACACAGGGCCACTGCGCTCTCGATGCAGTGCTCCAGCTCGCGGATGTTGCCCGGCCACTGATGCGCTCGCAGTCGCTGCATCGCATCCGTCGAGAGCCCACGAACCAGCTTGTTGTGCTTCTGCGCGTACAGCTTCACAAAGTGTTGTCCCAGTCGCTCGATGTCATCCGCTCCGCGCTCGCGCAGCGACGGCATCGCTAGCTCAATCACCTTCAGGCGATAGTACAGATCGGCGCGAAACTGTCCCGATTCGACCCACGCTTCGAGCGGACGGTTGGTGGCAGCGACGATTCGGACATCCACTTGCAGCGTCTTGCGACCGCCCACCCGCTCGAACTCTCGATCTTGTAGCAGTCGCAACAGCTTCCCTTGCAGGCTGCCTTTGAGATCGCCGATCTCATCGAGAAACAGCGTTCCTCCGTCTGCCAGCTCCGCTTTGCCGAGCACCCGCTGCTCTGCGCCGGTAAACGCACCGCGCTCGTGTCCAAACAGCTCGGACTCCATCAGCCCTTCGGGAATCGACGTGCAGTCGATCTTCACAAACGGTCCGCGTGCGCGCTGTGAGTTGACGTGAATCGCTCGCGCTGCCAGCTCTTTGCCGGTGCCCGACTCACCGCGAATCAGCACCGTCGCTGATGTTGCTGCCGCTCGTCCGATGATCTCGTAGACGCGCTGCATCGGCGTCGAGGTTCCGATGATGCGGTGATAGCGCTCCGTCGTCTTCATCGTGACCCGCTCGGGAAGCTGGGTCTGCTGAAGCGCCGTCGCTACCTCGTCAGCCAGCTCACAGAGCAGATCGCGATCGCGATCGTCGAAGCTGCCGCGCTTTTTGTTGAGCACCTCAATCACCCCGAGCAGCTTTCGTCCCGACGCTGTCTCTTGCCCGAGCACCGGCACCGCCAGCACCGTCACGGTCTTATAGCCCGTCAGACGATCGATGCTCGCTGCAAAGCGCGGATGATCGTCGGCATGCGTCTGATTGACAGGACGCTGCGTCTGCGCCACCAGCCCAGCGATGCCTTGACCGCTGCGCAGGCGAATTTCTGGCAGCTCGGGCAGGTGCGCGGCCTTCGACACCAGCTCTCCGCTGAGTGTATCGACCAGAAACAGCGTCGCCCGATCGGCATCCATCGCTTGCGCCAGCAGATCGACCACCCGTCGCAGCAGCCGATCCAGATCGACCTCTGTGCGAATCAAGTTGAGCAGCGCGAGCAGCACCGAGCGCCGATCGACATCACCAAAAAAGTGGTCCGATTCCGACCGATGAGCGAGCCGAGACTGCTTGGGCATCGCCAGCAACGGTATCAAAAACCGGTGGACGCGGCGACAGTCGCTCGGACGCAGGCCACGGGTCGTTGATTGGAGATCGGCGGGACGGAGCCAAATCGAGCCAAATCGGCCAAAATTGAACCAAATCGAGCCAAATCGAACAATTCAGACCGATGCATCCAGTCCTGCGCGCGGCCCGGCTTGCGTACAAACTGCGCCAAAATGGATCACTTCCTCGCTGACGGCCCGAGCACTCTTGACAGATCGCACGGGAGCGGGCTTGCTTGGCGTCATGCGTCCGACGATTGCTCGTGTGTTTGCCTTTGCTGCGCTGACCGCGCTCTCTGTGGCCTGTAACAAGCCTGCGGCTCCAGCTTCCGTCGCCAGTGAGCCAGTGAAGCCCGCGCTTCCGACGATTGCTGCGGCTCCCGCTGCGGAACCGACGCCGGTTGCTGCGCCCGGTACGTTTGGCGCGCCTCTTTCGGCAGGCGCTGCGATCGCTGCGCAGGATGTGATCGCCGATCCGCTCAAGTACAACGACAAGGACATCAAGGTGACCGGCAAGGTGTCCGGCGTCTGCCAGAAAAAAGGCTGCTGGATGACCTTGAGCACCGGAGATCCGCAGGGTCAGTCGGTGCGCATCTCGTTCAAAGACTACGGCTTCTTCGTCCCCAAAGACTGCATGGGCAAGACGGCCACCGTCGAAGGACACTTTGCTGCCAAGACGCTCTCTGTCGCTGAAGCGCAGCACTACGCTGAAGATGCTGTCAAAGAAGGGGAGACGGCTCGCAAGGTGACGGCTCCGCAGCACACGCTGGCCTTGGTGGCCACGGGCGTTCAGATCCTCTAAGCGCTGTTTCCTGTTCTGATGGCGGTTTCCCGCATCGGCATCGACTTGGGCCCGACCTGTGCGCGTGCAGCGTGGGTCGATGGCGATCGCAGTGTCCTTTTGGAGACACTGACCGGCCATCGCTTCATTCCATCGGTGGTTGGGCTCGATCGCGAAGGAGCACTGCACGTTGGCGACAGTGCCCGACGACAGCTTCTGCTCTGGCCGGAGCGATCGGCATCGAACCTGCGTCGTCAGCTTGGCACTTCGCAGCGTCTGGAGCTGGATCGCAAGCGCTTTTCCGCGACGGAGCTGTGTGCGGTGGTTTTGAGCCAGCTCAAAGAGCTGTCCGAAGAACGAATTGGACATCCAGTTCACGCAGCGACGATCGCAGTGCCCTGTCACTTTGCACCAGAGCAGCACCAAGCGATGATCGACGCTGCGCGCTTGGCTGGCTTTCGCGGCGCTCAGACGGTGCTTGAGCCGCTGGCGATCGCGCGTGCTTACGGCCAAAAGCCAAGCGAGCTACCCGACGACAAAGCGATCCTCGTCTGCGACATTGGTGCGTTTCACATCGAAGTCACGCTGCTTGGGCAAAAGAGCGGTCGCTTCACGGTGCTTTCGACGGCGCAGTGTGGAACCGGCAGCGATCTCATTGACGAGCGACTGGCCGATTATCTGGGACAAGCGTTTCAGCGCGAGCACGGTCTATCGGTCTGGCCGCATCGCAAGACGCTGGCGCGACTGCGACTTGCGGCAGAGTGGGCCAAGTGTCAGCTCAGCGAGCGCGAGCCCGTCACCGTTCGCTTGCCGGGGCTCATCACTGCCGTCGATGCGCCGGTTGATTTGGTGGCGGAACTGACGAGTGAACAGCTGGCTCTGCTGGTCGAAGATGATCTGCGAAAGTCCCTGGAAGTGATCGAGATCGCGTTCCGTGCGGCGCGGCTCAAGTCTTCGCAGCTTCAGGCAGTGCTGCTTTCGGGCGGTGGAGCCCGTCTGCCGCTTCTCGCGGACTTGGTGGCTGCAAGCGCTGTGATGCGTCCCGTCACCGAGTCAGCGCCCGAAGAAGCCATCGCGCGCGGTGCCGCCCTGCTCTCGACGTAGTCCGCTTATTCGTCGGGATCGTGCTCTGGACTGTCCGAAGGATTGGCTCCGGCAGACGATGTGAGCGACGGAAATCGATGACTTGCGACGGTCCCGTCGCTCGGGCTCATTTCTTCTTCCGGCTCATGTTCCGGGGATTCCGCTTGCGACGCTCCGCTGACACCAACGCGAAAAGACATGGAATCGGCCTCCGCTCTCTCGATAAGAGATTAGGCCTGCGGCTTAGCACCGCTTCGTCTCTGGGGTCAAGCGACGCGCCGGTACGCGCTGGGGCGCTCTATGCCTCTGTTTGCACTGTTTCGTCGGAAACTACTTGCGCTTGCGCTTTTCCGTCGTCGGTTTCCCTCGGGGCTGCGAGAGCTTGATCATCCCTTGCTTGACCGCCTGCTCGACGGCATCTTTCACCGCTTCTTCCAGGACTTCGCGCTCTTGTCCCGGCGTGACGCGCTCTCCGATTTCGATCTGAATCGTCGATTCTCCGTCGCCACCAACCGCCAGCAGACCTTCTGGATAAGTCGTTCCCACCAGCGACAGCTTCACGTTCTGTTCCAGCAGTCGAAAGCGCTTTCCCGACGCGGGTGGCTTGACTCCTCGATCGAGCCGCAGCACACGCACCGCGAACTCAAAGGCGCGCAGACCCTTGCGCTTGCACTCGGCCTTGACCGCTTCGGGATTGGCAACTGGACTTTCCAGCTCGAGCGTTACGTCGGGCTGCTTGCGAAGCGACTCGACGAGCACGCTCTTCACCATGTCACCGATCGCGGGCTTGCTGGCTGGTGCTGCTGCGTCCGAACCCGCTGAGCCGCCGTCCGGCGTACCGGACGCAGTCACCGCAGCCACCGTTGCTTGAGACGCCGCTGCCGATAGATTTTTCGCTGCCTGAGCGTCGACACCAGGGGCCAGCTCTGTGTCGCGAATTTTGATGAAGTACTTTGGCGCGGCGTGTGCATCTCCGATGAAGCCTCCGCACAGGATGGCCGTGGACAGCAGCCCGGCGGCCAGCGTGTTGGGAGAGACGGACGCAATTGCCGAACCAAAGCCCGACATCAGATGAGCAAACGCAAATGCGCGGAAAATCCTCATAAGACTACGAAATAGCACGCCAAGATATTGCGCAGACAGGGAGACTTCAGACGACAAACGCGGTTTATGTGGACGATGTAGGTCGGCGTAATGCAATGCGGTTCACACACAACATCAAGTCGGAACTATTCAAGCGAGAGCCAAATTTTGATATCGTCGCAACATATTGCGCCTTCGCAGTTCTAGCGGATTTGTCAGCTGTTGCATGCGGCCTGCCATTCGACTGGTCGGACGCAGGTGTCGTCACGACGGCTTCGCCTGGGTAAATGGGCGCTTCTGTTTGGCAAAAGAGCTTGACCTGTCAGCGTCGGAAAAGGTAAGTTATCGCGCAATCGGTTCGGCTATTGCTCGAGAGCAAGGCCATCTCCAAGGAGCGTGCTGAGAGATGTTCTCCATCCTGATTAGTGAGAAGGGCGGCGAGACAAAGCGAATGGAGTTCGACCGACCGGAGATCACCATCGGTCGCGTCGCTGGCAATGACATCGTCCTGCCTCGCAACAACATCTCCAAGCGTCACTCGCGCATCGTCTTCAAAGACGGCAAGTTCATCGTCGTTGATCTCAAGAGCACCAACGGCACGTTTGTAAACGGACGCAAGATCACTGGCCCGCTCGTCGTCAAAGGCTCTGACAAGATCTACGTCGGCGACTTCATTGTCACGATTGAAGAAGGCACCGGCGCTTCGACCAGCTCGACGGCAGATCTTGAAAATGCGGGCGCGTCTGATGGTGCTGCTCGTCCGGCACCGCCACCGCCACCGCGCGGGACTCGTCCGATGCCGCCCATTCCGCTGCGTGCTGAGCCAACCAGCATGGACATGCCGAGTGGTGACGCGATGTCGGATGCTGACAAGGGCGACGCACCTGCGGCACCTGCGGCACCACCGCCTGCTGCGAGTCCGTCGTCGCGACCGCCGGTTCCTCCGCTCTCGGTACGTCCATCGATCAAGCCGCCTGCGCTCGATGATTCGCCCGTGCGTCCGACGGTTTCCAACGAAGCGATCCGTGATGAGAAAGCGCAGCGACTGTTCGGCGACAAGCCGGGTCTGAGCCCGCTCGATCGACCGATCGTTCCGCAAGATCGCATCTCTGACAAAGCCACGATGATGGGCGGAGACGCTCCTTCGCCGAAGCTGACCCCACCGCCTGTGACGTCGTCTGCTTCTGCTGATACTCCTGTTCCTGCTTCGTCTGCACCGAGTGCTTCCTCTTCGCCATCTGCTGCGGCTCCGTCGGTTGCTGCGGCTCCGCCTCCGGTTTCTTCGCCTCCGGTGTCGGCTCCGCCTTCGTCTGCACTTCGTCCAGCACTTTCGCGTCCGTCGTCGGGTGGATCGGCATCGCCTCTTGGGGCAGCCCGTCCGCTACCTCGTCCGTCGGCGGCACCCGTGACTGCTCGTCCAGCCGCGCCGCCCAGCATTGCCAGCGATGATCCGCAGCGTCGTCGTCACTTTGAGTCGCTGAGCCAAGTGGTAAACAAGACGCTGGATCAGCTCTCGCTCCAACATGCGTCGCCGGAACAGCTTCAGGATGCTTCGTCTCGTCTAGAACGAGTCGTCAAAGAGCACGCCGAGAAGGTCTTCCCGCTGCCGATTGGACTCGATTCAGAGGGACTGGCCAAGCAAGCCATGGCAGAGCTGGTCGGCGCAGGTCCGCTTGATGAGCTGCTAAACGACGAGACAGTATTTGAAGTTGCCGTCGCTGGTCATGATCGCATCTTTGTCGATCGCGGCACCGGCCAGAGCCTCAGCGAGCGTCTGTTTACCTCGCCAGCAGCCGTTCAGCGAGCCGTTCATCGTCTCGTTAGCAAGGTTGCAGGCAAGACCGATCAGACGCTGCTCGAAGTGCGGCTTGAAAACGGGGTTCTGCTTCAGGCTGCGCTGCCTCCGCTGGCGCGTGTCCCGTCGCTGGTTCTCAAGCGAGTTCGCAAGTCTGGCGGACGGCTTCAGGATCTGGTCAGCCAGAATGTGCTGTCGGCTGCGATGTCAGAGTTTCTGGAAGTCTGCATGCGTGAGCGTCGCAACCTCATCGTGTCCGGCTATGGTCGGTTGGTGATGTTGGGCGCTCTCGGTGGTGCGACGGCGGCTGGTGCGCGGGTGATTACCGTCGAGCCCGTAAGTGAGCTGGATCTGTCTGGCACCAACTCTGCGTGGATCGGTCTGTTCGCTCGTGGTCCCGAGATGCGTCAGGTTATCGGTCAGGCGGTGCGGATGCATCCCGATCACCTGCTGATTACCGATGTTCGCGGTCCCGAAGCGTTCGAGGTCGCTGCTTGCTTGGCAGGCGGGCAGGGCGTTGTGGTCGGTGTGGATGCAGCATCGGCCCGAGAGGCGCTTGGTCGCATTGAGTCGCTGGCTCGTCTGTCCGGTGAGTCGCCGAGTCGTAAGGCACTGCGCGAGGAACTTGCAAACGCTGTAAACCTCGCGGTACATGTCGGACGAACTGCCGCCGGAGCCTATCGGGTCATGGAGATTTCCGAAGTCACGCTAGCTGAAGAAGGTGGCATTGACTTGATTCCGATCTTTACCTTCAAACCCGAGGGTGGCGACGGACAGTTCGTGGCCACTGGTCATGTGCCCGCTTTTGCGGGATAACCCTCTGTCAGGTTGAGCTTCTGTGTGGAGAATCATCGCCACCCATACCCGTGAAGGCCGCGAGATCGCCCGCAAGGAGATCGACGTTGGCGAGGTGACCATCGGTCGCGACGCCGACCGGGGACTCGTATTGCAATCCGCGAGCGTGTCCCGTCGTCACTGTAAAATTCGCGTCGATCATACCGGTGCCACCATCACTGACGAAGGGAGCGCCAACGGTGTCCTCGTCAACGGTGTGCGGATTAACCCGAACTCACCGACGCCGATTGGCCCAGGCGTCAACGTCGAGATTGCTGAGTTCCGAATCACCGTCGAGCCGGTGATGATGCAGCAGCCGATGATGGGCATGCCTGGCATGGCACCGATGCAGCAGCCGATGATGGGAATGCCTGGAATGGCGCCCATGCCCGGAATGATGCAGCCGATGCCTGGCATGATGCCGATGTCCGGTCCTCCGATGGGAGGCATGCCAATGGGCGCGCCTCCGCCGTCGGTCGATTTGGTCCGTCTGATTGCCGAAGGTGGTCAGTTCAACGGACGAATCTTCGATCTGCCGCCAGTGCCAGAGATGACCGTCGGACGCGGCGTCGGCAACGACTTGGTGCTTGATGACCAGTCGATGTCGCGCAAGCACTCGAAGATCAAGCGTCTTGGCAACGGTCGCATCGAGGTCGAAGATCTCAACTCGTCCAACGGCACCTACGTAAACGGTCGAAAGATCGCCACGGCACAGTGTGGTCCCGGTGACACCGTGCGCTTTGGCGAGCTGTCGTTCCGCATCGACGGCGCGGGCGGAAGCAGTCGAGTCGGTCAAGGTGTCGAAGGTGCGGGCGGCGCGGTGGCTGCTCCACCGTGGGCCAAGCCTGTGTTCTTTTCGCTGGCTGGCGTCACTGCGCTGATCTGGCTGCTGTGGATCGTCAAGCTGATCAGTCCAAGCGGCGCGTCGAAGGCTGAGGTCGAAAAAGCGCTCAAGCAGAAAGAAAGCGAAGCGGCTGAGAAGATCTCTGCGGCCAAAGAAGCGCTCGACAAGTCAGACTTCACGAAAGCCAAGGATCTGGCGGAGCAAGGTCTGGAGACGGATCCGGCGAACCTGGATGGCATTCGGATTCGGGCCCAAGCCAGTCGTGCCATCGACGATGAGTCCAAGCATCGCCAAGGTGTAACCGAGCTGGAAAAGAACAATCCAGACGGCTTTACGGCGGCGCTGCGCATCTATGACTCAATGTCACTCGACAGCAAAAAGCGAACCGAGCTTGGCACCTTGCTGCGCAACAAGCTGATTCCCGGCGGTGAAGAGTTTTGCAAAAAGAAGCTCTACCGAGAGTGCTTCGATGCGCTGTGTGCTGCCGGTCGCCTCGGTGGTGAGAAGCTGAGCGTCAACACCGTCAAGATGCTCAAAGACGCAGAAAAGCGCGCCAAGGTTCCTGCTCCTTGCCCACACGCCAAGTAGTCGCGCTATAAACCTCGCCTTCCCATGTCATTTTTTGAGTCCGTTCGCTTGGCGCTAGCGCGTCATCCCGTCGGTGTTCATTGCTTGGCCCCGTCTGCTGCTGCTTCCGAGCTCGCGAGTGCAGAGCAGCGCGTCGGGACGTTCCCGAGCGATGACTATCGAGAGTTTCTATCAACCTGGAACGGCGGAGCGATGTTTCATGAGTCGCTGACGCTACTTCCGGCTTCGTCGCTGTCTCGTCTGAGTCCTGAGCGAATCCAGATCGGAGAGTGTAGCGACGGACAGATCTTCCTCGATGGACAGGGCCGCGTCCGGGTCATGGATGAAGAAGAGCCCGATCCGCTGACGGCAGGCAGTGACTTTTCGACGTGGATCGATGTGGTGATGGCGCGCGAAGCCCTGCTCATCGATCGCGACGGTGAGTTTCGAGATGTCTTCGATGAAGAAGACGGCGTGCTCAAGACGGAAGTGCGACGGAAGCGTGCGCAGCTTGGACGGAAGCGAGATCGAGGCGCGTCGCTGTATCCGCTGGAGCTGGCCGAGCTTGCGCTCGAAGACGGCGATGATGAACAGGCCTTGCAGTTGCTTTCCGAGGCTGTCGAGCATGATCCGCAGGCTGGACCGGCTTGGGAATTGCTCGCCGCGCTGTATCGTCAGTCGGAAGAGCTGGAGCTGGCGCACGATGCATATCTTCGTGCAGCATCAGCAACTCCGTCGGAAACGCTGCGAGCGATGCGCTTACTTGAGGCCGCACAGCTTCAGCCGCTGCATGCGCAAGCTCTCGTCGAAGCCGCGACGATGGCAGATCCAGGCTTGCCGGAACGCCTGCTGACCCAAGCGCGCGAGCATCTGACGAAGCACGATGTCGAGGAAGCCAAGCAGCTTCAGGCCAAGCTCCAGCTCTTGGCGACGCATCAGCGCCTGCCATCCGACGTGACACCCGAAGTGGAGCGCATCGAGAAAGACCTGCGTTCCCGCGACGCACTGCGAGTGCTGTAAGCGGCGATGACGGATCGCGGCGTCTATTCATCACGCGTGGGTCGGCCTCTGTATCACTTGTCGCTCGTGTTGTGCGTGCTGGCGCTTTTCGGCTGGCTTTGGGGCGTGTCGTCGCTGCTGTGGTTTGTGCTGAGCATTGTGATGCGCGTTGCGGTGATCGCGCTCGGGAGCTTTGTGGCGTCATCGGGAGTGTTTGGGCGTGTGCTCTTGCGTGGCTCGACGGACAGACCGATGCTGGCGCTGACGTTCGATGACGGACCCGATCCCGAGACAACGCCGCAGGTTCTGTCGCTGCTCGCTTTGCACAAGGCGCGGGCTACTTTTTTCGTGATTGGCGAGCGTGCCATGCAGCACCCGTCGCTGATCGCTCGACTGATTGCGGAAGGTCATCAGGTCGAAAACCACTCGCATCGGCACTCATGGGCGACGGCGTTTGGTCCGACTTCGCAGCTTGTTGCGGACTTTTCTGCGGCGCAGTCCAGCATTGTTTCCGCCGGAGCGCCGTCGCCGCGCTACTTCCGTGCGCCGATTGGCATCTTGTCTCCTCCCATCGTTGAAGCGGCGCGCAAGCTTGGTCTAGAACTGGTCGGCTGGTCGGCCAAAGCGCGGGACGGCTGGGCGAGCACGACGGTGAGCGCCGCGATGACAAGGCTTCTGCCCGCGCTACAGCCAGGTGCGATCTTGCTGCTTCACGACGGAGGCGAGCAGTTGTCGGCTCAGCGCACGAATCGACCGACGATCGCGCCGCAAGTGCTCGCGCAGCTTCTGCCGCAGCTCGAAGCGCGTGGACTGCAAGCGGTGACGCTCCGTGAGCTGCTTTCCTAGCGATCGCTTCCGTCAGCGTCCACTCAGCAGCGTACAAGCGCGGCTGGCCTGCTCCAGCAGTGGGCTCTTGCGCTGCTCGTAAATCGCTTTCAGACCGCAGTGGACGCTCGGATCGAAGGGACTGGTGGAAATCGCCCCATCCAGGGCTGTCTCGGCCTTTGGAAGGTCGCCCTTGCGCAAATAGGCACTACCCAGCGCAGCCTGGAGCCCCGCCCACTCTGGATACTGCTCGCTGGCCGGTTCCAGTGCCAAAATGGCCCGTTCTGGGTCGTTTAGGTCCAAATATGTGCGTCCGAGCTTCAGTCCGACCAGCGGATGCGGCGAAGCGGCCTGATTGGCTGCTTTTTCGTACTCAAACGCCGCCGCGCTCAGCCTGCCGCGCGCCCGCAGAAGCCCACCGAGTCGCACGTAGCCGCGCACCTTTGGATCGCTGATGTCGCCCGATTCATCGTCCTCGCTCGTCGCTGCTTTGCTGCCAGTTGGCTTGCGAAAGCGCAGCTTTTCTGCAAACGGACCGACTTTGTTCTTCGTCTTGCGACTACGCAGCGTGCTGCGCCACGCGTGATCCAGCTCGTCGAACGACACACCAAATGCCGTCTGCATCGCCATGCGCTCGGGAAGTCCGTCGCCGAGCGACTTGATAAGCGTCCGCAGTCCCGCAAAGCCTGCGCGTCCGTGAAGGTATTCGATGAACGTGTAGACCTCTGCAAACGCGAGCGCCGTGTCTTCCTGCGACGGAAGCTTCGCCATCGACGGAGACATTTTTTCAAACGAAATCAGCCGTCGCTTCTGAACCGCCGTCGATAAAAGCTGCTCCATCGCAGGACTCAGACCACCGCCCGATGGACCGCGCCAGCGTCGCTCCTCGAACTTGGCCAGACCTTCGTGAATCCACAGCGGCACCAGCCCGCGTCCCGATCGCGACACGATGTAGTGCGTGTATTCGTGCGTCAGCGTATCGAGCCACGGATAGCCGCGCAGCAGCGCTTTGGGCGACACGATCATCAGCCGATTCCACTTGCACAGCGCGATCGTCCCTGAGGTCTCGATTTCCTTCAGCGTCAGCGTCGAAACACGCGCCAGATCGGCAATCTCTTCGTAGATCTCGACGCGAACAGGCTTTTTCGGTGCGGCTGCGTCGGGATCGCTACTGTCGCCAAAGTCCGCAGCGAGCGCCGCCCACGCCTTGTCGAGCGCCGCGCTGGCATACGGAATCAGCACTTCGTCTTTCCCGCGACGGTAACGGAAGATGAAGTGTCCGCTCGATGACAGCTTTTCTTCCATTCCGCGTGTTGCATCTGCCGTCCCTGTGGCAAGATCCAGCATCACGCGACCTTCATTTTGCTCGACGGGATGAAGTCGCGTATCCGTCAGCGCTTTGCGTAGCACTTTGGCCGCTTCTTCGTAGCTTCCAAGCTGAAACAGGATCTCTCCACGCAGGATTTGTACCGACGGCTCGGTGCTGCGCGAAGCTTCCACCTGACGGAGCGCTGCGTCGGCTTCTTCGATCCGGCTCTCGAACAGCAGCCGACTGACCCTGACGAGCGACGGATCGGTCGTGCGAGCACCAACGGTTCCGACACCCAGCAGCCAGCCGAGCGTGACACACAGGATCAGACGAGCGACGCTCACTGGATCAGCTCCTCGTAATAGCGACGGACTTGATCGCGATATTCAACCGGCGGCTCGCGCTTGGCTGCATCGAGGATGTCCTTGCGAAACTCCTTCGGCGGACGATATTCATCCGCGCCGGGAATCTTGATCGGTTCGCGCTCTGACTTCATGCCCATTCCATCGCTGTGCGGTCTGCGCGCGTTCTGCATCTCTTTGCGAAGCTGCGAGAGCTGATCCATCGCTTGACCTTGTGCCGACGCTGCGCTGCGCGGAAGCAAGCGCTTTAGATCGCCTTCCGCTTGCTCCATAAACGAACCCGCTTTCTTGATCACCGACTGGGCATCGTCGCTGAGTCGCTCAAGCTGCGGCGCATCTTTGGTCTCACGCGCTCGCTTTTGAAGCTCTTTTAAAAACTCACCACTGCGTCTGCGCAGCTGCTCTTGACCGGAACGTAGCTCGCTCAGCTGTCGTCGCTCCGTCGGGTTCATCAGATCCTCGGGACGGGGCAGGGCGCGATCCAGCTCGCTCGCCATCTCATGTGCGATCGCTTTGCCTTGCTCGGCCTTGCTTCGAGACTTCGCCAGTCGCTGTCGCTGTCCCCAACGCGCCGCTTGCTCTTCGCCGCGCAGCTCTTCTTCGATTCGTCCAAGCGACTGTTCCGCTTCCTGCGCCATCGCTTTCGCTTCTTCGAGATCGCCTTGATCCAGCATTCGCAGCACATCATCGAGACGCTGCTGGACTTTGGCCATCTCGTCGGTGCCCCACGGACCAAGCGGATCGACATCCACATCGTCGAGCAGTCGTCGCAGCTTCTGAATATCGGGCAGCAGCCGTCGCGACAGCGAGTCCGTTCGATCGCGCAGTAGCTGCCGAGCACGCGCACTCGCACTCTGACGGACTTCCTCGGTTCTCTGACGGAGCTGCTGCTGATCGTGGTTCAGATCCGCGAGCTGATTTTCCAGCTCTGCCAGCGCTTTCTCCTCGGCACTGAAGCGCTCGCGACGATAACCTTGCAGGCTCTGTTCCATGCCGCGCACCAGCTGATCAAGCGACTGAGACATCCGCTCCAGCTCTTCTTGTGCGTGCTGTAGATCGCCTTTTTGCAGCATGTCGCGCAGCTTGTCGATGCGGCTCTGCATGTCGCTGTGGCCCATCGCTTCACGGTTCATGAACTCGTCGGGCACTTCGTCGGACAGCGCGCGCGCTTTTTCCGCCAGCTCAGCAATTCGTCGCTCAAAAGCACGCAGCTCTCGCTCGATTTCCCGACGGAGCGCATCGCTTGGATGCTTTTTGTGTTCCGCCAGAAGCTGTCGCATCCGATCGCGAAGCTGCGTCATTTCGTCGCCGATCGAGATCAGTTCTTCCAGTCGCTGACGCCCGATCAGATCGTCGAGAAGCAGCACATCGCGCTCTAGCTCGACGATGTGGCGATCGTTGTGGGCATACACCTCGCGCCCGAAGCTGCGCGACGGACGCTGACCGGCTTTCGCCAGCGCTTTGCGTAGATCCTGATGCAGCGCCGCCTCGTCCTGATTGAGCTTGCCCAGCCGATCCGCGATCTCTTGCAGCGCCGCCTGAAGATCTTTGGCCGGACGCTCTCCCTTGGCGGACTCTTGCTGCACCCGACCGATGAGCAGCAGCAGCGTCTCGCTCTTGCGATGGACGGCTTGGGCACGATCGGCTCCGTCGCTGCTTAGCTCGGACGAGTCCTTCGCGTCCTTTCCAAGTGCGCGCTCGACATCGATCCGATCGGCCAGAAGCTGGACCGACTGTTCCCGAAGCTGAGCCTGGCTTGCGAGCAGTGCTTCCTGACGCTGACGCGGACTTTGGATAAACAGCGCATATTCCCGAGAGCGACCGATCCCTGGACCGCTCACGTTGTTTTGATCTTTGGCCTCGGCAAAGTAGGTCACGCGCACACCCGGCTGAAGCTCTAGCTCGCTCAAGTCCCACTCGATCTTGGCAGCCAGGTTGCGCGGCACCGTCGGAGACTGAATGCTACTTTTGTGTCCTGCTTTGTCGTCTGGCTTGGCTTCCGTCGTCGCAGATCGCAGTCGCCTTCGTCGCTCCGGCCCGCCGCCAATGCGATAGACCAAGTCGATGTCTCCGAGCCCAAAGTCATCTTCGGCGCTATAGGCCAGCTCAATCCGTCTCGTCGAAGTCACTTCAAGTTCCGTCGCTGGCGCAAACAGATCAATCCGTGGCGAGTGATCCGTCTCGATGGAGATGCGATGATTTTGTCCTTCGCGCAGCAGCGCTTTGTGACGATTTTTGATCACAAAGTAGTAGCTGCCAGTCTTTTGCACCGTCAGGCTGGCCGACAGAAGCGGCAGTGGTGAATCTTGTCCACCTTTGGGCTTTCCGACCTGCACCGGCTGCGTCGATTCGCCCAGCTCACCGGTCAGAACAAGCTGCGCTCGCTCGACGGGAACCAGCGCCCACGCTTCGATCCGAACCTGCGTTCCTGGCAGCGCCAGGATGTCTCCTGTCGAGCCAGGGATCGTCCGTTGCTGAAGCCCAGTGTATTTCGGATAGACGAGCAGCAGCCGAATGTCTCCGAGAAGTGGCTCGCTGGCCACCGTCACAGGCTCTGGCGGCGAGATCGTCAGGATGTTGTGAAGACCCTTGCCGAGAGGAAGCCAGCCCACGCTGGTCGCAAACGAACCAAACAGCAAGAGCAAAAGTCCCGTCGCTGCGGCTTGACGAACTGGCCACTCATCGATGAGCGACTTAGGCTGCACCGTCTGAAGCGCAGCCACCGTTCGAGCGATCAACTCTTCAATCAGCGCTCGCTCGGGACCGTGCTCGCGTTCTTGGCTCAACTCGACGGCAGACAACAGCTCCGAGCGCAGGTCCGGCAGCTTTGCTCCGACGTAGCGTGCCATCGCGTCGTGGCTGGTGCGCTCTTTGGTCAGACGAACCTGCACGATGGCCAGCGCCGTCAGGCTCAGCAGCGAGTACACACCGACGATAGGAAGCCAGAGCCAGCTCGGTCCCAGCTTGGCCGCCAAGATCAGCAGCACCGCGCCACAGACGGAAGCTGCTTGCAGCCACAAGAGCAGTCCGCGAAGCTTTTCTCGTCGCAAAAGACGCGTCCGAACCTGCTCCAAGTAGGAGAAGAGCTGCTCGATCGACGAAAGCTCGACGGGAGCAGGCAGGCGCTCAGCCCGGCGCGTTTCCATCACCGGCTGAGAGTCGAACGCTTGCGACATGTCGCCATTATTCCCAATATTCAGTCGGAAGGCCAGTCGGAAGACGGGCTCAAACCGTCGCCAAAAGAAGCTATCTACAGCGACTGGCTGCGTGGTTGAACCGGCGACTTGGCACGCAGCGCGCTCTCGGCTCCACGCTTCGCTCGGTGGAATCGATCACGCAGCGCTTTGAATCCAGCAGACGGCTCAGAAATTCTCGATAAGTTCGTATGCTTGGGTACGTCAACATTGCTTCATATGATTTTTTAAAGTAATTTTTAATACAATATGGGAAGAGAATTGCCACAAGGCACCACCGTAGGTGTCTGTACGATCGAACGTCTGCGCGAGCGACGCGGACTCTATGATGTCTACTCAGCGACGGGACCTGAAGGACAAGCCTACCGAGTCAGCGTCTTTCACGTAGATCCCGACGGACAGCCTTGGCAGCACTTTGTCGCGGAATCGCAGCAGGTAAAGACCTTGGCGCATCCGTGCCTGGCGGACATCGTCGAGACTGCGGTGACATCGTCGGGTCTGCCGTTTCAGATCGTGTGGCTCGGATCGGGCGAAGAACTTTCCGAGCGTCTGCGACGAAGTGGTGCGCTGACTACGGCGGAAACGCTGTCGTGTGCGCAGCAGGTTGGCTCGGCGCTGTCGGCGCTGCACTCGCTGGATCTGCTTCATCGAGGACTGTCGCCGGAGCGGATCTTTGTCTGCGACGATCCAAGCATCAAGCCGCGTGTGCGCTTGCTCGATGTTGGTGTCGCGAGGCTGCTCGACGATGCAATCCCAAGCGGTCTGTGGGGCAGTCCCGAATACAAAGCGCCCGAGCAGCTGACCGGCTTTTCGATTGACGTTGGTCCCGCGTCGGATGAATACGCACTGGCGCTGGTTTTGTATCAATCGCTGACGAGCAGTCGTCCATTCAAGGCTGACTCTGCGGCTGCGACGATCCTGCAAGTGGTCCGAGGCGGAGCCGAGCCGCTGCGCGTGCTGCGACCGGACATTCCCAAAGCCGTCGATGCGGCGGTGATGCGCGCGCTGGCGAAAGAACGAACCGGGCGATTTGCGAGCGTGACAGAGTTTCTGACGGCGCTGCAAGGCGGCGAGCCGATCGATCGCGCGCTGGATGACCTGATTGGACCGTGGCTGCGCGGGGCTGCTTCGACGCGGGCGGTGATTGAGCAAGCCCAAGCGCAAGCGGACTCGAAGCCGTCGTTTCAAGTCGTCGCGCTACAGATGGGCGGCGACGCGGCGGTTCCGATGGTTGTCGAGGATCAAGCGACGGTTCCCAACACGATGGAAGAAGTGATGCGGCTCGCGGTTCCGATCGAGCGCATCTCGTACAGCGACGGACGATCGCCGAGTGCGCCACCTGTTGCGGAAGGCTCTTCGCCGATCAAGGTTGCTCCGGCCAAGACGGTGGCTCCGGTCGAAACGACTGATCGCAATCCGCTCATCGAGTCGATCACGGATGCTCCTTCGTCGCCCAGCGCCCCGAGTGTGGCTGCGCCAGTGCCAAGTGGTCCCAGCGCGACGACGAACAAGGTTGCATCGAAGCCCGCCGATTCAGCGACCGAGTCAACGGGACCGATGTCAGTTCCTGCTTCAGAGACGGAAAGTCCTGCCAAGATCGCTGCGAATGCGCCTGCCAAGTCATCTTCGATCGGCGAACGGATCGGCCTGATCGTCCTCGGCCTGATCGTGGGCTTCCTGCTGCGCCACTTGCTTGGCTAGCCAGAACTTCTTTCATTTCAAGCAAAAAAATTGAAATCTAGCTACCTGTTTTAAGTGGCTGAAAAAATCGCTCGCCCCGAGTGAAAGCCCGGTGAGGACTTGACTTTCCGGTCGCAGAGTGTGAAGTAAACATACTGTGCCAGAGAAAGCGTCAGCCATATTCCTAAAGACAGGTGTCCTAACCCCGCAAGGGCTCAACGCGGCCATCGCGCTCAAACAAAGAGACGGTGGCACTCTCAGCGAGGCGATCTTGCGCCTTGGGCTGCTGGACGAAGAGCACTTGGTGTCCGCGTTCCAAAAGAACATGCAGATTCCGCGAGTCTCCGCTGCGGCGCTGGCTCGGGTGTCCAAAGATGTTCTAAATGCGATCCCCGCCGATCTGGCTGCCCAGCTGCGGGTGATTCCGATGGACATCGACGCGGGCGGTAACTTGACGCTGGCGATGGTGGACCCAAGCGATGATGAGGCCGTCGAGCAGGTCATCATGCATACGCTGTCCGAGGTCAACCGTGCCGTGGCGTCTCCGACAGCGATGCGAGAGGCGCTGCGAACGCACTACGGTGTGGTGCTGAGCAAGCCCGGCGCGCCCGCAGGGGCTCCAGCGCAAGCGGCTCCAGCGGCGAAATCGGGTCCGGTAGCAACGACGGCACCGGCAGCTTCTGCCGCACCCGCTTCGGCACCGGCAGCAGCTCCAGCGGCCAAGCCAGCAGCGGCTCCGACGCAAGCAGCGGTGCCTGCTCCGGCACAAGCGGCAGCACAGACGGCCAAGCCAGCGGCGACGCCCGCTCCGGTTCAAGCCCAAGCGGCCAAGCCAGCAGCGGCGACTCCGGCACCAGCGCCTGCAAAGCCTGTCGCTCAGCCTGCTGTGGTCGCTCCAGTTGCCAAGCCTGCTGCTGCACCCGTTGCTGCGCCCGTTGCTGCACCCGCAGCCAAACCAGCACCCGCCGCGCAGCCAGCCCCCGCCGCGCAGCCAGCACCCGCAAAGCCAGCCGTCGCTCCCGCTGTGCAGCCAGCGCCCGCAAAGCCTGCTGCCGCGACGCCAGCGGTGCAGCCCGCTCCTGCCAAGCCTGTGGCACAGCCCGTGGCACAGCCTGTGGCAGTCAAGCCCGCAGTGGCACAGCCTGCTCCGGTCAAGCCAGCAGCGGCACAGGTTCAAGCGGCACCAGCGGCCAAGCCCGCCGTGGTTGCGCAGCCCGTCAAGCCAGCGGTAGCTGCCGTGCCCGCAGCCAAGCCCATTGCCCAAGCGGCTCCCGTGGCCAAGCCCGCAGTACAAGCCGGAGCCAAGCTCGAGCCCGCATCGCTCAAAGCCCTGGCGCGCGCCCTGGATGGCATCAATGCCGGTGCTGCTGCATCAAGTGGCGGAGCATTTGCCGCGCAAATCGAGCAAATGCGACAAGCCGAGCAGCGTGACGAAGTGGTTGCGATCCTGCTCAATGCCATCGCACCGCTTGCGGAGCATTCTGCGCTGTTTGTCATTCAGCAAAGGCAGTTTGCCTGTCTGGACGGACGCGGACCAAGCCACGTCATTGATATGCTGAAGTGGGTGCAGCTTTCGACGGAAGAACCATCGCCGTTTACCGCTGTGGTGGCCGCCAAAGAGCCGCACCTGGGACCGCTGCCGAGCACGGCGGAAAACCAGGCTGCAATTACGGCGCTGGGCAGCTCGTTGGGGCCGATCCTGCTTGTGCCTCTGATGTTCAAAGGTCGCGGCATTGGTGTGCTGTATGCAGACGAGCTCAAGCGCGATCTCAAGCCGCTCATCGCCGATCTGAAGCTGATTGCCGACGAGGCTGCCACTGCCTTCGCTCGCATCATCTTGCAGCGCAAAAAGTCCGGTTAGACGCTTCGCGCACCGCCCTCCAGATGGCTCTTGCCATACCCCCGAAACCCCCATATCGTGGAACTACTTGTGCGCCTTTAATGCGCGTGCAGTCCGCAAGTTTTTGCGATTGCCGCGTAAGTGAGAACGGCCCAATACGTGGGCTTCACCGAGGCAAAAAGAGAAGGAGCAAATGAGCACCAAGCTGTTTGTGGGAAACCTGTCCTACGCTATTACCGAGCAGGAGTTGCGGGATGCTTTTGCGCAAGGGGGCCGAACGGTCCAGAGTGTGCGCATCGCCCGTGACCGCGAGACCAATCGTCCGCGTGGGTTTGCCTTTGTAGAGGTCGCGACCGACGCTGAAGCTGATTCGGCCATCAATGAGTGGAACAACAAGCTACTCGCTGGCCGACCAGTCTTCGTCGAAAAAGCCCAAGAGAGGGCTCCTGGTGAGCGACCGGCTCCTCGTCCTCGTCCTCCTGGTGGACCCGGAGCTGCCCCTGGTGGCGGTTACGGTGGTGGTGGCTTCAGCGGTGGCGGTGGCGGCTATGCCGGAGGAGATGGCGCCTCTCGTCCGATGGGCCCGCGTCCTCCGATGCGTTCCTTCGGTGCCCCCGCGTTTGATCCTGGTCCGCAGCGCGAAAGCGGTCGTCGTCACAACACCAAGCCCGATCGCAAGGGCAAGGAAAAGAAGGCGACGGGGCGGCCTGCTCCCGAAGAGCGTGAGCGTGGCAAGTGGCGCTGGGACGGAAACGACGACTACTAGTCATTCGTGGCTAGGCTGGCAGGGGGAATCCGATGAGCGAGTCGCTGCTGAAGCTGCTAAGCAAGCGGCGTAAGCAGGTGATCGGACTGATGTCTGGCACGTCCGGCGATGGTCTGGACTGTGCGTTGATCGATGTCTCCGGTCACGGTCTGGATGTACAGATTCACAGCGTTCGCTCGCTGACTTTTCCGTACAGTTCGTCGGAAAAAGCCTTCATTCATTCCCTGTTTGAGCCTGATCTCGACGCGCGGACGCTGTGTCAGGCTTCATTTCACTTGGGTGAGCGCTTTGCGAAAGGCGTGATCGACTTCTGCGCGGAGCAGTCGCTCGACGTGCGCGAGCTGGATCTCATCGGCAGTCATGGTCAGACGGTTTGGCATCAGCCTCCGTCGGCGTGTCGCTCGGGAGAGATTCCTTCGACGCTGCAAATCGGCGAGCCAGCGGTGATCGCGGCGCGGACACAGACGGTGACGATCGCGGACTTTCGGGTCGCGGACGTTGCGCTCGGCGGAGAAGGTGCGCCGCTGGTGCCGTACTGTGACTACTTGTTGTTTCGCAAGCCCGGTCGTCGCGTTGCGCTCCAGAACATCGGCGGCATTGCCAACGTGAGCGTGCTCATCGATGGCTCGGAATCGGTCGTTGCGTTCGACAACGGTCCGGGCAACATGCTGATCGATGCGCTGGCTCCGGTGGTGTCTGACGGGCTGCTCGACTTCGATCGCGATGGCGAACTGTCGGCGCGCGGGCAAGTGCTGCCGGATGTGCTGTCGGCGCTGCTCGACGATGAGTATCTGCGTCGCAAGCCGCCGAAATCGACCGGGAGAGAGCGCTACGGCGTCCTGTTTGCGGAAGCGCTGCTTCATCGCTACGCACAGCGTGAGCCGGTGGACTTGCTCGCGACGGCGGTTGCGTTTACGGCGCATGCGATCGCCGACAGCCTGCGAGACTTTGCGATCGATGAGCTGATTGTCTCGGGCGGCGGTGCGCACAACCGAACGCTGATGGCGCGGCTCGAGCGGCTGCTGTCGCCGGTGCCAGTGACCAAGATCGACGCGCAAGGCATTGATGTCGATAACAAGGAAGCGGTGGCGTTTGCGCTGCTGGCGGTGCAAGCACTACACGGACAGTCGGCGAGTCTGCCGAGTGTGACGGGCGCGCGGGGACATGCGGTGCTTGGCAAGATCTGTCTGCCGCCGCTATAGCGCGCTACGGCAGCGATCGGGCTTCACGCAGTAGCTCGATTTCTCGACGAGACTGCTTCATCGTATCGAGCTGTGCGCGCAGGCCCAGGTACAGCACAAAGCGCGTCGAGTTCTGCGTGCTCAGCGACGGATCAAACGGAAACCGAGCGACTTCCGTCGGAAACTCTTTGCCGATTGCGGGATATTCGGGCACTGGCTCGCCGCGAATCGCCATCGCAAACAGGTTTCCTTCGGCAAACGCTGTCACCGGGCCAAAGACATTGAACCCGACGCCGACGTTCGACAGCAGCATGTAGATCGTGCGGTTCTGCGGCGACACAACTTGTAAGAGCGGTCCGTCGGCAGGTGGGCTGACGCGAGCCGGACTGGTCTGCGCTCCGTGCATGAGCTGAAGCGATCCGTACAGCGCCAGCTCCCACAGCGGTCGATACAGAAAGTCACCGCCGAGCCGATCCCACAGCGTCAGCGCTCCCGCGTAGGGATCGGGCTCGTAGCCACGCGCGAGTCGAAGATCGACACGTCGGCGCGGTCCGACGTAGCCAAAGCTGACCTCTCCACCGACGGTCAGCGTCGAAACTTGACCGATCGCCGATTCCAGCGGCGGCGGGCTTAGGTTGCCGCGAATGCCTTGAACTCGTCCGTCGATAGAGCAGCGATTTCCAGCGACGAGCTGGGGATCGAGCCGAACGCACAGGTGCGGCTGCGCGGCGATGCCGATTCCCGTCTCTGCTCTGACGGTAAAGCGCTGATCGAGCTTGTATTCCCAGGCTCCACCGACGAACGCATCGTGCGCAGGCTTGACCTCTGTGCGCGACAAGACATCGCGCAGCGTTCCGGCATAGAGCGCGCTCAGACGGTAACGAACGGGCAGCTCGATGCGATGCCGATTCCAGGTTCGTCCGACGGAAAACGACGCTTCCAGCGACTGCATCGGTCCCAGCGTCGAAAAGATCGGCAGTGCATCGGGCGATTCCAGAATCTCGAGCGCTCGCCACGACAGACCGGCACGCAGCGCCATGCGATCGCTGATGGAGTGCTGAAGCTCGACGCTGGCACTGGTGGTGATAAAGAACTGACCCGACGCGGACTGGCTGGTCGGCGGTAGGTTGGGATCGCTTTGGCCGCTTTGACCGCTGCGGACATCGAGGGTGCGATCGAAGACATCGATGCCAGCGCGGGCTTGTCCAGTGATGCGGGTGCGATTGCTGAGCGCGTGCTCGCCGCGATAGTCAAACCCGAAGCTGGGCCGTCGCAAAATGGGTGTACAGAGCTGCGCCGAATAGCCAAAAGAGAGCGCGAGTTGATGGCGAAACCGCTTGCTCTGCGCAAGGAATGCGACGGTGGCGCTGGTCTCTGCACCGATGTCCCAGCCGGGATCAGCGCCGCAGATTCCCGTGTCGTCGCCAGTTCCGTACTGACCCGCGTTGGCGACGCCGACGAAGGTGCTGGTACGGACTTCCCCAAAGTAGTCGAAGCGTGCTGCCTCGGCGCTGGAGCTATTCCACAGAGCGGCCCAGATCGCACTGGCGCACAGCGCGCGCTTCATCCGTCCCTCGGCTGCCTCTTCACCGCTGCGTAGACCGCTTCCGCACCTTGGGCCCACGCTTCGAGAGAAAAGCGCTGTTCGGCACTGCGGGCTGCGGACTGTCCAAGCTGTTTGCGCAGCGTGGCATCGGAAACCAGCGACGAAAGGGCCCGATTGAGCGCTGCTTGATCGCCTTGCGGAACCAGCAGCCCGGTGACGCCTTCTTCGACGATCTCTCGACAGCCGCCGGTTGCCATCGTCACCGCCGGAACACCGAGCGCCATCGCTTCGATCAGGTTCAGCGGCAGTCCTTCGTTGTGCGAACACGACACCAGCACGTCGAGCGCGCGATAGGCATCCGCAACCTGCTCGACGTAGCCAGCGAGGGTGACGGGAAGCTGCTCTGCGTCAATCCGCGTCTGTAGCTCGTCGGCAAGTGGTCCTTCGCCAAAGAGCAGTCCACGCACCGGCAGCCCGAGCTTTTTCAGCGACGACATCGCTGACAGAAAGTTGGCGTGACCTTTTTCCGGGGACAGCCGCGCCACCATGCCGATCACGATCTCGTGTTCTTTGCACAGCTCTTTGCGCAGATCGCGCAAGTTCGCTTGACTGCGCAGTCGCACCAGATCGATTCCACTCGGCAACAGATGCGTTCTCGTCGGAGACACTCCGCTCGCGATCACCTCGGCGCGATAGTCTCCGCTCAGCGTGAGAACCGCTGAAGCGAGTCGCAGCGACAAGCGATCCAGCCGTTCATACATCCGCACGCGCAGATCGTCGGGACGCAGATAGCCGTGGACCTCGATCACGAGCGGCAGGCTCAGCATGCGACACAGCGGCGCCGACAGCACATCGGTCTTGAGCGAGTGCGAGTGAACCACGTCGGGCTGAAGCTGGCGCAGATGCGCAAACCAGGCCGCAACCAAGCGCGGGTTCACTTGCGCGGTGGCTTCGACGCGATGGGTTGCAATGCCGCGCGCGTTTAGCTCTTTTTCCAGACGATCTTGACCGTCGCCCAGACGCGCTTCGTGACAGAGCAGCACTTCGATGCGATGCCCTCGGCGCGCCAAGATGGTGGTTTCGTCGAGCACACAGCGCTCTGCTCCGTAGATTTGGCTTGCCGACTGAATGACGTGGACGATGTGCATCGGGGAATCGTGTCTTAGGGCGACAATCTATCACGGCTGTTTGGCCGCGCTGCGCAGGCGTGCGGCTTCTGCTTGTTCGACGGCGGCGCGATGCACTTGTCCGCTCTGGGCTTCTACGTCCGCGCGCACTTCATGAAGACGAGCCAGCAGCGCCAGCGACTGACAGTCGGCGAGCGCTTGCGAAAGGATCTGACGCGCTTCGTCGAATCGTCCTTGCTTGGCCACGATCTGCGCGTAGGCAATGGCAAGCTCGGGCGCAAGCTGGATCGCGATCGCTCTGCGTGCCAGCGTATCGGCTTGCTTGATGCGGTCTGCGCGCAGCAGTAGTTCCAGCAGTCCACCGACGAGCAGCGGATCACTTATACGGCTGGCCAGTAGTCCGTCGAGCGCAGCCTCTGCCTCGTCGGGATTTGTGTTCGCCAGCGCCGCTCGTCCCAGCCACACCGACGCAGCCGGATCGTTTTTTTGAACCGCCAGCTTGGCCAGCGCAAGTGCGAGCGTCGATTCCAGTGCAGCCTGCGCACTGATTTCTTCGAGGAGCGCGCGACGAACCGGCTCCCGATCAGGCAACGCCGACAGTAGCTCCGTCGGATTTCGACTGATCCCGAGCAGTAGCCCGAGCAGCCAGCGTCGCTTTTCCGGATCGGCATCGCTAAGAAGCGGCGTCATCATCGTCAGCGCTTGCTTTGTGTGTCCGTAGCGTCCGAGCAGCTTGGCTGCCGTCGCTCGCGCCAGCAAATCCGACGGATGTTGCGTCAAGGCTCGGTTGATCCAGCGCATCGCATCGGGATGATCATCATCGACGAGCCGAGCCGCCAGCAGCGCCGACAGATACGAGTCGAGCGGATGCCGTCGCAGCGCTTGCGTGGTCTTTGCGATCAAAAGCTCGTCGGAAACTTGGCGATCTGTGACGAGCTGATACAGCGCTTGGCCATCCTGTTCGTGACCGGGCACGCGCAGCTGGACCCACGCAGCCAGCGCGATCGCCGTGAGCCCCGGAATCAGCAGCCAGCGCGATCGGAGCTGTGCGATCGGGTGCTGAATCAGCGTCGTCAGAAGCAGGGCCGAAACCATCAGCGCTCCCGTCGATAAGCTGAAGTCAAACAGGTTGTGCGCACCCAGCGAAAGCAGCGCAATCGTCGCTGCGCGACGAACCGGAGACGGCGCTTCATCATGACTCTGCCAGGCTCGCTGTAGCGCTTGTCCCGTCGCCAGCCCGAGCAGCAGCCACAAGAGCACGCCGATCACCAGCCCGTAGTCGAGCAGCGTCTGAAGCCACTCATTTTCCAGGTAGGCAAAGCGTGTCGTCACGGCAATCTCGGGTGACACATCCAGCGCAGTCTCGAGCGAGCCGCGTCCAATCCCGAGCAGCCAGTGACCTTTGGCAAGCGGCAGCGCTTCCCGCCAGACCCAGAGCTTGCTGCCCGGTGTCCACAGCCCAAAACCCGACGCAATCCGCAGCCACAGCGCTTCGCCCGGTCCGATGAGCAGCGTCAGCGCTAAAATGCCCAGCGACGGCAAAATCCAGCGGGTCACCCGCCGTGCTTGCTCGTGGCGATCCGGCGCATCGGCCCACAGCAGCGTCACAAGCTGTGCGCACAGTCCACAGATGATCCCGGCGCGCGACAGCGTCTGAAGCAGCGTCAGGTTTAGCAGGATGAGTGACACAATGAGTGTCACTTTGCGGAAGGGCTGTCGGGACGTTCGCAGCGTAAGCCACATGCCCAGCGTCAGCACCGCACCGACTTGCACGAGCGCAGCCATGTGGTTTGCGTTCTGAAGCACAGCGGGCCACAGCGCACGGCTTGCTCCGTGGGAAGATACCGAAAGTGGCGACGGCAGCGGCACTCCCAGCGCGGTCAGCAGCCCCAGCAGCGACACCAGCACCGCGACCAGCGCAACCATGGCACACAGTCGCAGGCTATCGCCGTGTCGTCTGCGCAGCGACGACCACGCCAGAAGCAGGCTCAGCGCACCGAGCAGCCGCGTGGCTTCGTGCAGCGTCTCGGCAGGATCGAGCGACAGCGTCAGCGCATCCCCGCCCGGCAAGCCCGTCATCACCTGCTGTCGTATCGCGTCCGCACCAATCGGCAGGTGTACGCGCAGCCAGGCTGGCAATGGCAGACACTGAACCAGCGCCCACAGCACCGCGACGAGCAGCCACAGCGCAAACAGCGATATCGGCACCGGCTTGGGCTTCAGCCCTCGCAGCACCGCCAGCAGCCCGCACAGTGCCGTCAAGATCATCGTCGCTGGACGATCGACGCAGCCGCTCCACAGCACCGCGAAAAGCAGCGTCGGCAAGACCCACAGAATCAGCTTGAGCGGATCAGAGCGTAACGTCACGGTCGCGCGCCGAGGCAAAAGTCCGCGCATCAGTGCGCATCGTCGTCGATTCGTCCTCGCTCTGATTCGGGAGCAGCGGTGCCGTGACAAAGCGGACTTTGCGACGGAAGACTTCCGACATCAGATCCGCTTTGCGACGGGCCGACCACAGCTCTAGCTCCAAGTCGCTGCCGCTCGGTGCGGCCAAGGTCAGCTCGATGTCTTTGCTTTCGATGCGCACGCGGACCGCGCTGATGATCTGTCGATTGGTGCGATCGAGTCCGTCGGCCACGCGCAAAATCGACGCCAACACCCGGACGCGACGACGCTGCGACTCACTCAAGCGGACATAGCTTTCGTGCGCATCTTTGGGCGTGGCTTTGCGGTGATAGCGCACGCACTGCGCCAAAATTTGAATTTCTTCGACGGAAAATCCCGAAAGTCCGACGTTTTCGATCAGGTACTGCGCGTGCTTGTGATGCTTCGACGCTGCGATGTAAAAGCCGATGTCGTGCAGCAGCGCCGCGTATTCCAGGATTTCTCCCTCGGAGTTTTTCAGCCCATGGAGCGGTCGCAGCCCGCGAAACAGATCGAGCGCCAGCCTCGCGACGTGCTGGGCATGCGGTTCGCGCGCCTGACAGCGTCGCTGAAGCGCCACCACCGAGCGCCTGCGCAGATCGGGAAACTCGTCGGAGAGCTGAATGTCGGGACGGTGTTTTTGCGCGTAGTCAAAGACCAGGCCTTCGCGCAGCCCGGCTTCGCACAGCGTGTACTCGTCGGCGTGAAACACTTCCAGCAGCGAGCGCACCAGCACGACACCCGGCAAGATCGAGTCCGCGCGACGAGGATCCAGCCCTGGCATCTTCAATCGCTCGACGGGAGTCATCGCAAACAGACGCTGCTCCAGCGAGTAGATGTCGGAAAAACGGACGATGCGGCTGCGCTCGGTCTTGTCTTTGGCGACGGCAAGATCGGGCTTTGCGGCTTGCGGACCGGCGCACAGCTCGGCCAGCGCGCGTCCCGTTCCAGCACTGATGGCGACGAAGTCAAAGCCGATGCGCTGAATCGGGGCGGCGATCTTTTCCAGCGCGCGATGACACAGCTCGGCCAGCTGCGCGCGGGTATCGATCGTCGGCTGTTCCAGCGAAAACGACTGAAGCAGCCGCAGCACGCCCAGCTTGAGACTGCGCTGGTAGTACAGCTCGCGGGCGTCACAGACCATCACTTCGACGGAGCCACCGCCGATGTCAAACAGCAGCGCCCGACGATTGCCAAGCGGCAGCACCGAGCGAGCCCCGAGGTAAATCAGGCGCGCTTCTTCGTCGCCGCTGATGACGTGTAGATCGATGCCGGTTTCGTCGCGCATGGCACGGACGAACTCACCACCGTTGGCGGCTTCGCGGGTGGCGCTGGTGGCGACGGCGAGCAGCGCATCCACCTGATGACTGTCACACAGCTTGCGAAAGCTGCGCAGCGCGTCGGCGGCGCGGGCAAAGGACTCGGGGGAAATCACGCCGCTTTGAAACGTCGAGTCTCCGAGTCGAACCATGTCTTTTTGGCGATCGATGACCTCGACCTGACCTTGGGCGTTGATCTGCCCGATCATCAGGTGAAACGAGTTGGTTCCGCAGTCGATGGAGGCAACCTTCATGCGCCGTGCTCCAGCTCTGCGAACCGATCGAGTCCAATCGGCAGCGGACGATCTTCAAACCCTGTCGAGAGAGCATCGACTGCGCGGCGACCCGATTCCGCATCGTCGGCAGCATCGTCCGCGTCATGTGATCCTGCGCCGCTGGTTTTCTTGGTTGCGACGGTGCCTTTGGGCAGCTTCCCGAGCAGTGCCAGGTACAGATCGCAGCGCTGCGGCTCGCCACTGCGGATCGTGCCGGACATCGTGTACGCGACCCAGACCTGGCTCTTTTTGTCGATTCCGATCGTCGGCTCTCCGGCTCCGTACTTGGCATCCAGCAGCACAAGCTGTCGAGACCGCTCGACGACCGGAGAATAAGCCAGCACCACCAGCGCTTGGCTCTGTTCATCCAGGTGCTGACAGGCGACGAGCAGTCCCTTGGCAATCGGCGCGGGCGACGAATAACCGAGCGGGCTGCGCGGGCTGAGCTGACCGCTTGGCAGGTGTAGTTCATAGATCGTGCTGCCACCGTCGTGCTGCGCCGAAAAGAACAGGCTGTCGCCCCACGGTGCCCAGACGGGATGCCCAAGCCGCGCGCCGGGCTGGTTCGGAACGCTTCCAAGGAGCAGCTCGTGACTGCCTCGGCTTACGTCGTAGCGCCACAGCCGCAGCGGACCTGCGCTCGATCCACCGTCGTCGGCCAGGTACGCCAAGAATCGACCATCGTGGGAAAATGCCGGATCGCGATACAGCCTGCCGTCTCCACCGAGCAGCCGACGCGGCTCGGAATCGCCCGCGCTGAGCAGCCAGATTTCACAGGTGGCACCGACCTGACGACCGTAGGCAATGCTGCCGTCTTTGGTCAGCGTCGCGTGTCCTTCGACTGGACCTTGCAGCACGCGCGCGATTCGTCCTTTGCGATCGGTACACAGCCACTGCGAATCGGGTCCGCTCGACAGCGCGTGCAGGATCAGTCGTCCGCTCGGTGAAAGCGTCGGGGCACGGTGGTGAAGCTGGCCTGCGGTCAGACGACGCTGCTTGCGCAGGTGTAGATCGCGAAAGGTTCCCAGATGCGGTCGCGTCATCGCTTCATCCTCTTGGAAAGTGCGCCGGAGCTGCTGAAGGGTTCCGGGGCTGGCCGATGGGCGCATCGTAGCGAGCCGCGCCCCGCAGGAAAAGCATCTACTTGGGCGGCGGACCTTCTTCGGGATAACCGTTTGCCAGGTCTTCCAGCGTCAGCCGACGGCTCGCTTCGGGCGACAGCTCGTCTTCTTCGTCGGTAAATCCTTCGAGCGACTCGCGATCGTCGAGCACCTTGGCCGCCGCCGGTCCCTGCGCCACCTGAATCTGTCCCACCGCCGTCGTCGCTTGCTTGCGCAGCTGACTGTTCATCCAGGCAATGAAGCGCACCGGGTGGTAGTGCCAGACCACGAAGTCTTTGGGCAGACCGACTTTTTCGGAAAGCTCTGCCGTGTACCAAAGCGTTGGCTTGATCTGATCGCGGTACAGCTTTTGACGAGCCACCTTCGGCAGCGTGCGAAAGTCTTTGCTCTGCAAAAGCTGCGCTTCCCAGTCGGTGCTATCGCCCCATTCCGACTGAAAACGGACCGCCAGCTTGCGTAGCTCGACGCGACCTTGATCGTTTTGGAAGAAGTCGCGCAGCTCTTTTTCGCTGAGCACGCCGTCGCCTTTGCCCTTGGGCTTGTCGATGGCTGACACGATGTCGCGCGCATCGCAGAAGTGACCGCCGGACTTGCCATCGATCGACGTGAAGTAGCCTGCTTCCAGCTTGGCGGCGATGTCGTCGGGGGCCATCACCTCGATGTGGAGCTGGCTTTCATAGCTACCGGGCGGACCGGCCTGACCGATGTGACCGATCAGCTCTCCGCCCGCGACATCGATGTCGGGATAAAAGACGCTGCCCGCTGACATCGCGGACCAAAACGGCTTCTTTTCAGCCTCGGCGAGCCACGGAGTGCGGTTGCCTTTGGGTTCCTCGCGCTCAAGGTGCATGTACAGGATGAAAAACAGCGTCTCGACCCCGGCCAGGCGGAAGTAGTGTCGCATCAGCACGAAGTTCGACGATCCCGTCGGAACATCATCGCCAAAGCGCGCCGCCACGATGCGACCCGGAAAAGGCGTAAACACCGACGATGACTGCGGCAGGTTCAGGTGAATCCCGCCGTGCCACAGCCGCGAGCGTCCAAACGGACCCACCGGAAAGTAGCCGCCCATCGCTTCTTCTTCGTTGTTGCGATACAGGGCTTGGCCTTGCTGCTCGGCAAGCTGCGGGTTTTCGGCAATCTCGGGAGGCTTGGGACACTCGTTGTTTTTGTCCAGACAGACAAACCACGTCGAGCTGACGCGAATCTTTTGGGCCAGCCAGCGGAAGTCAAAGCAGCCGGGATCCCACTTGTTGTTGGTGACGTGGTAGTGCCCGATGTACCCGGCAAAAGCGCGCGGGTCCGCCATCCAGGTGTTGAGGATCTGGCCGTTCCACTCGGGGAAGACCTGCGGCAGGTTGGGCAGCAGCCGCGCCAGTGCTTTGCCAAGTGCCGCCATCGCCATGTACTGATCGGGCGCGTACTGCCACATTCGATAGCGGGTGTTGTGGACGACCATCTCGGCGATGTCGCGGCTGAGTCCTCGCTTGCGATAGAAGTCGGGGCCGTCTAGCTCGATCTGGCCTCGGTTGCACAGCTCGACGCCGATCGAGATCTCGTTGACGCCCGACGCATGAAACGCGCCGTCGGCCAGGTCCAGCGTCTGATAGATCCAGCCGTTGTTGTCGATCAGGAAGTGCGCTGACAGGCCGCGCTCGTCGTGTAGAACGTGAAAGCAGTCCGCCGAGCTGGCGCAGCCGTCGTGGTGCAGCACAAACTGACGAATGATGTCTTGCAGTCGTCGCAGATCGAGCCGCTGACCGCCCATCAGACGGCGCTCTCGATAGCGATACGGAGACTTGCCCAGACCTTTGGCCGGTCCAAACGGCAAGATGCCCGGTGCGCCGCCGCCTTGACCCTTGTAACAGCCGAGCCGGTAGGCGCTAAAGTTCGGGTTGTCGTAGAAGTTTACGACCGGCCAACCGATGTTGTAGGCACGCCCGCAGACGATGATGTTGCCCGATGGCGCAAAGCGCGCTTGCTGCTTGCCTGACATGGTTTCTGTTTGTCCTCGCCGCCCCCGGCGTCCTGCGCGCACACAGAGAGCAGCATCCCCTAGCGTACCCAATCTAGCGCCGGGACGCACCAGGGTTGTCTGCCGCGCTGTGACGGCCTGCCCGCAGTCGGGTCAGGGAAAAGCGACAGCGGAGGTTGAGAAACTAGACGGTCAGCCGAGGGCCCACCGACCTAGGCTAGACAGGGTGCGCAGGGCTGACCTGCGGGAAGGAAGTGGGCACGACATGAAGACCTTTTCGCCAACGTCGATGGCAACGTCCATGAGTGCGGCACCGCGTCTGCCGCAGCCCGTTCATCCGCCGGGACCAAGTCAGGGGCTCAGCTTGACGATGAGCGCGATTCAGCGGCTCTCGGATGCACCGCTGCCGTCTCCGTCGATCTTGAACGTGCCGCTTGTGCCCAAGAGCCAAGGTAGCGTGCAGCAGGTTGCGAAAGCGGGCATCGCAGGCAGCGGTCAGAAGCTACCGTTTGCAGAGCGCATCCAAGCGTCGTTTGGGCATCACGATGTGTCCAAGATCTCGGCGCATCTGGGACCGTCGGCACAGCGCAGCAGCTTGGCCCTCCGTGCGCGCGCCTACACCACGGCAGGACACATTGCCTTTGGCGAAACGCCGAGCCTTCACACGGTGGCTCACGAAGCGGCCCACGCGATTCAGCAGCATCAGGGCCTCTCGCTGTCCGATGGACTGAGCACGCCGGGCGATGTCTACGAACAGCAAGCCGACGAGGTCGCCCGCCGCGTCGAGCACGGCCAGTCCTGTCAAGATCTACTCGATCGAAATCAGGGGCAGAACCAAGGCCAAAGCCAAGGCCAAAGCCAAAGTCAAAGCCAGAGCCAGAGCCAAACGTCATCGAGCGCCATCCAGCGACTGATCCTGCGCTTTGGGGACATTGAAAAAGGCGGCTACCTGGATGATGAACAGGAAGCGCTGCAAGGGTTTCACCCCGATGAGCGCTCGATCACGGTGAAGGACCGCTGGGGCGACCGACGGGAGCGCAACCGGCTGGGGCGACCGCTCGGGCCGCAGGTCTTTGGCGCGGACAAGTCGATCTCGGGAACGCCGTGGCACAAGTACCTGTGGCGGCTGGGTCGCAACGAGGAGCTACGCATCGTCGCACACGGCAACAACAGCGCGAAGATCGGCGGCTACACCGGACCCAAGATGGTCAAGCAGCTACGCAAGATGGGACTGTCTCGGGAACATACGGGCGACATCTACATCCACGGCTGTTTGGCGGCCTATCCGCCCGATGGCCAGCCGTCGTTTATCGATACGATGTTTGCGGCGCTCAAGGAACAGGGCTTCCGAAACGACGTGCTCGGACTGGAAGGCATCGCGAAGAGCGGACGGAAGGGCCTGAACGGCATCTACGAGCAGCACATCGAAGAGTACTCAGCGGAGCACGATTGGAATGACGCAGCTACGGCCTACATGGCGCTCAAGAACTCGAACAGTCCCGATGCGAAGCAGCTTCAGGAACTGAAGGAGAAAATGGACGCGGCCAAGCTCCGTTATGACCAAGCAAACGCGACGCACGGCGGCATCTTCCAGCGCCGCTGGGTGAGCGCTCGCCACAGGTGGCTACTGGCCAACAGACCCACGCAGCCCGCTCCGGTGCCCCGCGCCCTCGTACCACCCAGCACACCCGCTCCTGCGCCCCCGTCCTAAACCCCGTCCATTCCCAAACCCGTACATTTCGCGAGGGGCCCCGCTACCCTGCGAGACTTTTTTCCGTTCCGCAGGCGGCCCGAAAAAAAGCTCTCCGGTCGCCCCCACGCTCTTTACTCAAACTGTTGGTTTCGT
>JAEUKB010000024.1 GCA_016794365.1 Myxococcales bacterium | reverse complement strand
TCTTTCGTCGAATGACCGATATGGATTTGATCCTATTTACGTCGTCGGGCGAGATGTTCCGCGTGTTTATGGCAATGCTGCGAGCGCTGACTCCGTTCTATCAAGGCCCGTCGGTGAGTATGGATGAACTGATGAAAATGGCAACGGTTCCCGGCTGACCCTGTACGCAGCGCAAATCGTCGATTGGGCCGCGCAAGGTCTACAGACCAGGCAGATCGCGCAGCTCCTCGCCGAGCAGTGCCGAGCCTGTGCGCCAACCAAGCGCAGCCCGTCGAGCGGCGATCTTACCGTCGAAGCATATCGCCCCGAGGGCGGACTATTCCGCGCCGTCGAGCACGTTCTAGGATCCGAAGTCGCCGCGACGAAGCGCCGAATCAATCGAGACGCCCGGCAAAAGCTACTCTATGCGCTGATCTCGGAGGAATCCACCCCGCGCCAAGTGCAAGGCCGCTTACTTCACCCAACCCACCGACAGAAAACGCAGCTAATCCCGACGGAACTCCAAACCGCCGCAAGAGTGTGTGCCGCTTATCCAAGACTTGGATAAGCACGACTGCCGACGCTCGCCCGCTTATCCAAGACTTGGATAAGCACGACCGTCCGACGCTCACCCGTGCTATTCAGCGATCTGCGGTTGCTCGGCCCGCGCTCGCGGCACAATCGTCCAAACCGCGCAGCCAACCACCAAAACGCCACCGATGACCGACAACGCGATCCCGCCTGTGTTGAGCGCTCGCCCTCGATCGCCGAGGGTTGACCATTCTTCGTAGGTGATGCCTTGCGCTTGGGCTTGCTGGCCAGTCGCCCAAGTTCCCGCAAGCAGGCCGACGCCTGCGAGCGTTAGCGCTCCGCCGCCCGTCAGAAGGCCGATCGCCGCCGGGGAGCACCTTCCGGGCTTGGCTGGGCGGTGGCGGGCTTGGCGGGGCGCTCGCGACGTTTGGCGCTGGGTCTGGAGCTGTCGCGACTGCGGGCGGCGTCTCTGCGGGTTTGGCGGGCGGCTTGGGCTGGGCTTGCTCGACAGAGTAACGACCGCGCAAAAACTCGATCCGACGCTGGGCGCGCTCCTTTTCATCGGTGCCCACGACGAGCGATTGATATCGAGCGGCGTACTCGAGCGCTTCTTTGACCTTGCCCGCCTTTTCGCCCTTCGATCATTGACGCTGCACCAAGATCACCGCAGCCGACTTGTCTGGACCGTACTGCCAGCTTTGCAAGGTCTTCCACCCCAAGCTCAGCAAACATTCGCTTAGCTTTGTTACATCATAGCGCTTAACACGCCAGACCAGAAACTGTCGATCTGGCTCATAGTCTTTTTCGACATTTGCCCAGTTTTCAATGGAATAGCTACCAGGAATCGGACAATGCACTGATAGCTCTGTTCTCAGCCTAACAGACTTACATCCTTGGATATGTCTATAAAGTGGACCAGACAGAAAGTTATGATAGATATCCGCTGGTTTTTTGGCTTTGATCGCTGGATCAAGTTGGCTGATTTGATCGGGCCGATCAACAGGCGCTCGGACAGTTCCAACGTCCAAAACCGCCAAATCGCCCGGTGCGGCGCAAGCTGCAAGATCTCGGAAGAACCAAGGCTCATCACGAATGTTCCCGAAAGTCCCCCCCATCATCAGAAACACACGTAGGCGTTGAATGGTTTCTGGGTGAGCGTACAACATTGGATTTCTTGCTATATCATGGAAATCACCATGGACCGGATGCACAGGAATCCCTTTGGGAGCCAGTGCATTGATCGCCGTTCGATATGCTTCAGCAAGCAAGACATGACTTATATCAAGTAAATAACACTGAAGGTCTGACGTTGTTCGCTCAGCCAAGCGTAAAATTAGCTCTGTCTCTGTTTTTCCATCTCCGCAGCCAAGACCATCTATGTCTATCCCTATACCCTTCGCCTCTTTTGCAATTCGTTCCGCTATTTTTATCAACGGAACTTGTGAACGATATGACAGAGTATAGCTTTCGTTATTGCTTAGCGCGTGCCAGTCTACTGCGCTTTTGGGATCGAGATAGAGATATGTCTGATCGACTTGACCGCCTGGGCCATTCAGTGCGGCCTCCATCAATCGAGTCATGGCAAGTGGATCATATGCGAAAGTACACCATGAGCCGATCTGTTGTCTTTCTGGATTGACCACGCTTAGTAAGCGCAGTGCCTTTATGGATGCAAGACGACGGAGTGATTGCGGGCTGGGGGTTGTCAAACCTTGCTCTAGATTCACGATGGTATTTCGTGAGAGCCCTGCTTTGGCAGCCAGCGCCGCAATCGTCAAACCTGCCTCTTCCCGACGAGTGCGTAGCAGATAGCCAAAATTTGGCGGTGGGTTTGATAACAGCTGTGCTTCGTCCAAAGATGCGGTTTCAGAGAAAGCGTCCATGGCTCTATTCCTCACGATTGGGATCGATTGACAGAGGTTGTGAGAGAAGTTTACGCAGTTTGACATTTCTTTGAGCATCCATCGTCACTCCATTGATCCAACCCTCGATACCTCCGATTGGGAGCTGTGTACTTGCGTCTGCTTTGATAGCACATGTCACATGACTGAGTGATTTGTTTTGGCTGTGATCGTCACCGTGGCTGAGACGGTGGCGATCGGCTTTGCCGGTTGCAATCGCACAGCGGAACGAAGCGCAGCGTATCCGCATTGAGTGTGTCAATCAAGTCTGCGCATGGAGAAATGTTCCATGTCATCCTGGTCGTTGCTGTTACTGGTTTTGCTGCCGTTTGCCGGATTCTGCCTGGTCTGGTATCGGCTGCGCGGTATTGATGAGCAAGTGGGGAAGCTGGAAGCGGTGAGTGTGTACGATCCGCTGACGGGCTTGCGCTCGGGTCGATTGTTTGAATCGGAGTGCGCGATCTTGTGTCGTAGTCCCTCTCCGATTGCGGTTCTGCTGATTGATTTGGATGACTTTCGCCGATTTAATGATAGAGGCTATCGTGAAGAAGGGGATCGCGTGCTGAAGCGGGCGGCGCAGGTGTTGTCCGAGAAGCTGCGACGACGGGCGGACCGGCTGTACCGTCTGCATACCGCTGGCGACGAGTTCGTCCTGTTCCTCGCCGTCGAGAC
>JAEUKB010000045.1 GCA_016794365.1 Myxococcales bacterium | reverse complement strand
CGATATCCTTCCCACAATTCGCCTGTAGCGCTGCCGCTCTTTCGGCTCGCAAGATCCCTGCGGTGTCATGGTTGGCCCCCGCTTCCCGAAGATCCGCAGCTCACACAGCGGCGCAAGGATTCAGTCATGACTCCTTCCGGGCACGCGATGGCGCAGACGATCAGCAGCGCGAAGCGCGGATCAGGAACGGGGGACGGAATCGGAACGGAATCCGGTTGGGAATCGGAATCTTCGACGGTGGACAGAATACAGCTCATAGGACGCTCCTTGGGCGACCGATCAAGTCGGAAGACGAGGCAGATCACGCGGTCGCCCGCTCGTGTCTGCTCCGTCCTTTAGGCCGCGTGGCGCTGGGTCTTTTCGGTCGGAATCGCGACGGGAACAGCGGCAGGTACGGTGTGCTCGATCACGCTGCATGAACGGACACAGTTCCGACCGTCGCGCTTGGCACAGTGCATCACCTGCTCTGCGTCACACTCCAACTGCTCGCAGGTCTGCGTCGCCAGCCCATCCCACTCCGCGACGCCTATCGAGGCAGTCAGCCCCAGCGTGCGAAGCGAGACGAGGATCTGCTCGGCACGCTGCACAGCAATGTCGATGCGGCAGCGCTCGACGATCAGAAAAAACTCATCCGCCGCAGTCCCTCGACGGAACAGATTGTCTAGGTCAGCCCGCCGACGGACGGCTGCCCGAATCGCGCGCACGGCGGTACGAATCATCCGGTCGCCCGCCGGGTGTCCGTGTCTGTCGTTGACGGCTTTCAGTCCATCGAGGTCGATGTAGATCAGCGCGAGCGGCTGACAGCCTCGCAGCAGCGTCGCCAGCTTCGCCTGAAACATCTGATAGTTGCGGAGTCCGGTCAGCGCGTCGAAGCACGTCTGCTGCTGAATCGTCCCGAGCCGGTTCCCAAGCTCGACGTGCGCCTCGCGCATCGCCTCACTCGTGCGGCGCAGCGACTCGATGGCCCGATGCTGGTCCCAGACGATCGCGCTCAACGAAATCAGCATGCCGATGAGCAGCCAACTCACCACGTAGACACTAGAAAAGTGCGGCATGACGACCCCCCGACGTAGAAGGGGTTGCGCGTTTGCTGACGGAGCGTAGGTAGATCCATCCGTCAGCACTTGCCAAGGAACAAATTTCCGGCATGCTTGCCTCGCTTAGAGACGAGTCTTGCTTTCCTAGGGCTGGGACTCGGCTCGGGTAGGGCCGTCGGGAAACCGACGGCTTTTTTTATTTGGGCATTCCTATTGAGTCGAAAGCCACTCTATGTTAGCCCGCTGGTTTTTCAATACTTTTTCCATTTCAGACGGGAAAAGCTTCGACATTGCACCTGAGACTTTCCGTTTTCCGATGTGCTAGAAATCGCGTAGTGCGCACCACTCGTTGTCAGGGCATCGCTGAAAGGATTGTTCAGTTCCGACGAACAAATCGAATTTCAGCGGCTCAGCTTGCCCACCGCGCTGGGATCTCGCCCCAAGCGCTCGGGCTTATTGAGAAAGGGAAGGTCATGCCGAGCATGGAAACGATCGAGCGCCTCGCTCAGGCAATGCAGCTTGATCCTGGCTGGTTGGGTTTCGGCTCAGGGGCAGGACTTGGTCCACAAATCACCGTGACGCCAAATTTTGATCCCGACAAGCTCGTAGCGGACCTCCTTGCGATACTGAAGGGAAACGCGGGCATCATCGATGATGTCTACAAGTACCTTGACCCGGTGGGGGCTCACGAGTGGATAGCGATGCTCAAGCAACCAGAGTTTGGGCAGCTCGTGTCCTCGCTCCCGCTGAACGATCTCATCGACTGCCTGACCAATGTGCTGGATACCGAGCAGTCATGCGATCTTGTGGGTCTGGGCTGTGGCACTGCCGAGCGCGAAATCGCGCTCATCCGAAAGTTACTCGGACGGAGGCGGAGAGACCTTCGCTTGATTCTGATCGACATCAGCGTGAACTTGCTCAGTCTTGCAGTGAAGACCTCTGACATCTTCTCGAAGACCCACGCGGTCCCTGTACTTGCTCTGTTGGGAGACTTTCATGCCCTGCCAGAGTATGCCCACCTGATGACTGGGGCTCATCAGCGCCGACGAGTGATCACGATGTTTGGATACACCTTCTCCAACCTGGATAATGAGGTCCAGTTTCTGCGGAGAAGTATGTCGTGGGTGAACCATGAGGACTTCCTGATTCTGGACATCCCGGCAGCGGCAACAACGTCATCCGACCCAGCAGAAATAGCGCGGAAAGATGGCGCACTCGCACGACGGAAAGACGGAGACTGGCACAGGACTGCGTTTCAGTTCTTAACCGGACCTTTGAGACGGAATCTTGAACAAGTGGTCGATTGCAAGGTCCACACCGAGCTGGATCAATCCTCCTGCGTGATCCCCGGCAGCTACGCGATCGTGAACAAGGCCACGGTCAAGTTGCTATCTGGTCGGGAGAAGCGATTCGTCATCGGCTACACCAAGCGATACGATCCAGACAAGCTGGGTCAGCACATGGAGCGCGAAGGATGGCGACTGTTGCATCGGCTCTCTTACGGGGCCGATGGTCTTGGTGTGGTCGCAGTCTTTCAGCGATGCGACCCTCCGAAACCCAAACGAGGAAGGAAGCCCAAGAATGCGTAGTCGATGGTTGATTGTCGCTGCGGGACTTCTCCTTGCATCCATCGGTTCCGCACAGGAATTGTCGCCGCTCCAGCGCCCATCGCGACCGATGCGGGAGGCGGCGCAGACGCATTATCGGTCGGGGTCACAGTTCTTTGAGTCGAAGCAGTTTGACGCTGCGCTCGTCGAGTTTGAGGCGGCGTACCGTCTGAGCGCTGAGCCGGACCTGCTCCACAACTTGAGCTGG
>JAEUKB010000030.1 GCA_016794365.1 Myxococcales bacterium | reverse complement strand
GCCAAAGCCGCCGAGCCGCAAGCTCGTTCGTCTCCGTCTACTTCGGCTCCAGTGGAATCCAGCCGACGAATCGCGACTCCGCCCCCGATGCCGGAACCACCGCGCCGCACCGAGCGAGCCGTAGCACCAGAGCCAGCGCCCCGCCGCACCGAGCGAGCCGCACCGTCGTCTGCACCGGCGACACCGCAGCCTCAACCCGTCTACGTCGTCCCACCTCCCGCATCGGCAACTGTCGCTGCACCGCCGCCGAGTACCGCAGCAGCGCCAACGCTACCGCCCGTACCCAAAGAAGCGGAGCCTCGACCCCTTCCCGTCGCAACGACCTCTGCCGCTCTCACGCTGAGCCGCGATACCAAAGCCGTCACTAAGCCAGCTACTCAGGGAATCCGCAAAGCCGAGCGACTCCGCTCGCTTCCCGAGAAAGAGGATCGGGTCCGCATCTCGCTGCGCCTTGTCCCGAGCGTAGACCAGAAGCTCGACGACCTGGCACACCTACGCGGCCTCGACCGCAACACCGCCATCAGCGTCGCCATCGCCCAAGATTGGATCGCCTGCTTCGGCCTTCAGGCCCGGCAAGAGGTGCGGTAGCCGTCGCGCATCCCGACCGCTGAGCGCTATTTCGGTCCCGTTCCTTTCGACTGTCGGAAGACAACCCACGCGCCGAGCAGCGGAAGGAGTGTCAGCAGAATCATTCCAACCGTCGGGGAGAGTGAAAACCAGAGTGCGCCGACTTCACCCGCCAGCCAATAGCCTGCTGCACAGGAAACGAACCACACTCCCATCACCACGCCGAGTAGTTTGGGAGGAGCAAGCTTGAGCACCAGCGACAGACCGAGTGGACTGACGAGCGTTTCGCCAACCACCAGCAGCAAATGGCAGGCAATCAGCCATCCCATTCCGATGAGGTGAGAGCGACACAGCCGATCCGCAGGAATCAGAACTGCAAAGGCCAACGACGTGGCGACCAGTCCGTTCGCGACCAAGGGATAGATACCGAGTCTGCGCTGAAGCCGAGGCAGAAGGACAATCTGCACAGGCGCGATCAGCAGGACCAACAGCGACGGAAGCGCAACGAACCATGGCAAGGGAATCGCGCGTCCCGAAAGCGTGCGATCGACGTGTTGACTGGTCCACAGAAGGAGAGAGCCATCGACCTGACCGAATGCCATGTTGAACAGAACCATGGCGAGCGTCAGCATCGCGATCGACTTCACGCGATGCCACGAAGAGAGGGTCAGTTCTTCCTGCTTACCAGGGAAGGAAGGCTCATCGTTTCGGAAGTGCATCATCCGTTTCTGTCCGAAGAACAAAACCGACCAAGCAGCGAGCATCGTCAGGGATGCCGCAGAGAACACGACGGACCAGTCTCCTTTCTGCGTCCACGTTCCAGCGATAAGGGCTCCGAGGACAGCAGCAAAGTTGATGACGAGGTGCAGCCAGAGCTGTGCTCGCTCGAAGCGTGGATCGGCGATGGCAAACAGGCGACGGACGACGACGTACAGACTCGGTTTGAACAGACTGTTGCCAACAATCAATGCAGCCAGCGACGGCCAGAGCACCCTCTTTGATGGCAGGGACAGGAGCAGATAGGCAGCCGTCAGAAACAGGCTACTAACGATCAGTCCTCGACGGTGCCCGAGCATGCGGTCGGAAAGGAGTCCACCCGGCAGACTGCCGAGATATCCAGCGGCAGTGATGAGTCCCGCAAGCCGCAGCGCTTCAGCACGCGGATATCCAAACCGTTCGCACAGCATGAGCACCAGCGACGAGGCGAGCATGAACGCCGCGCAGCGCTCACACAGCACCGCAAAGCAAACAGGGAGAAACCCAGCGGGATAGCGGCGGACGTGATGAGAAACGGAGGGCTGTGCATCTGGTGTGTGCGGTTGCGATGAGCCAGCGACGGACATGGAAACTCCCGAGCGGTGAAAGGTAGAGCGTGGGTTGTCAGTCAGAACCGACCGGAAAGAGCGATTACCCCTCGATTGCCCTTGTAGTTTCGGAATCTACGTGCTCAAAGCCAAAGGGACTCGGGTGCCACTCTGTGTGGCATTGATGAGTTCGTTTTCGTCGTCCATCGGAGCCAAGGCCATGCAAGTAGAGTCGGCTAATTCGTCGGAGTTCCCATCTGTGCTCAGCGGTGACACTTTGGAGCCTTCGCCCTATCAGGCGGCGCTGTTTCACCTTCGACAGGGCTTACAGGCACTCGGTGATCTGTCGCCTGGCTCGGACCGGGTGAAGCGCCAAGCCCACGACGAGCTGGTGTCGCTCCAGCGTCAGGTGCTTCAGCTCCTTCATGTTCACTTTGCGCCATCCCGAGACGCGAGGCGACGCTTCGGGGACGTGCTGCGCCAGCATCGCAGCGAGGCCGGGCTGACGCAGGAACAGGTTGCCGACTACTCGCAGCTGTCGCTGAGTCTGATTCGCAAGCTGGAGCAAGGAACCAAGCAGCCAGGCCGCACCGCGCTCCTCTCGCTGTGTTCCGTCGCTGAGCTGAAGCTTGTGCCCTCCGAAGTGACCACGCTTCCCGCCGTTCGGGAGTACAGCCACCGGCTCGCGCCCAACTGGTACGTCTCGCCGGGCTTTGACTCGGTGCAGATGATGTCGGACTTCGGACAGCAGCTCAACGGCGGCGGTGGCTCGATGGAGCAGACCTATGTGTACCTCGACCACAAGAGCGCGCTCGACTGGATTCAGCTCTGCAACACGCCGAGCTACATCGCGTCATTCCGAGAGAGCATGCCGCACGAAGCCATCGCCAAGCGCATCCATGAGGTATTCGGCAACGTCGGGCTGGACCTAATCGCACTCGGGCCAGGCGACGGAAAGAGCGAGGTGCAGCTCGTCAAACAGATCCGCCAACACTGCGACGAGCCCAACATCCGGTTCTATCTCCTCGACGCCAGTCAGCCACTCCTAAGCCGGGCCTTCAAGCACGCCGCCGATGCCTTTGACGACGACGCCGGAGTGTTCGTCTGCGGCATCCAGGGCAACTTCCACCACCTGCCTCGCTACATGCAGCTTCACTACACACCGGCCCGCTCGCATCGTCGCCGCATCTACATGCTGCTTGGCAACACCATCGGCAACATCGAGCACGAGCCGTACTTCTTCCAAAACGCCTTCGCCGGAGCGGCACCGGGCGACCTACTCCTATTCGACGCCGACTACTCGTTCACGACCTCGAACGACCCTGCCCAGATTCGGAGCCAAGATCCCGCACTCTCCAAGCCCGTTCCCGAGGGTCATCAGCGATGGCTGGGCGGTCCCATCCGACGCTACTGCCATGACGTACAGGACGTGTCGTTCTCCTTCCGCCTCGACACCAACCGCCCCCTCGCGGGGAGCTACGGACTCCAGTTCATTGCCAAGGTCAGCCTCCCCGGCCAGCGCACCAAAGAGTTCTGCATGTGGCAAGTCCGCCGCTACGAACCCCAAAGTCTCATCCAGTGCATGCGCAACCTCGATTGGGAACCCATCGGACAGATTCCGTTCACCGGATCAAAGACTAGGCCGAAGGGAGTGCTCATTTTCCAGAAACGAATGCCGCGCTGATTTCCCGTTCGCCATTCCTCACCTCTTCCTACCCATTCCCTTCCGTGAAACCCTCCGCAGCGCATACGATCACCGCGTCCCACCCGATTGGACAGAGCCCGACAAAACGTGCGCCTACATGCGGACTTTTTAAGGCAAATTTCCCCATTTCCCAGCACTGGTTAAGAACTTTTCCGTCTGAGATGAAAAAGTTCTGGACAGGGACGTAAACAGGGATGGGAAGGTGGATGTGATTACGGCGAACTCGAATGGGAACAACCTTTCGCTGCGGTTGGGGATGGGAAATGGGACGTTTGGGACGGCAAGTCCGCTGAGTGCGGGCTCGAGTCCGATTTTTGTGACCACTGCGGACTGGAACGCGGACGGCAAGCCGGACTTGGGCGTGGTGAACAACGGAATCACAACCGGAACGTATGTGGTTTCGATCCTGATGGGCGACGGCGCGGGCGGCTTTGGAGCAAGCACCAACATCGACATTGGGAATACGGCAGTGCCACGCGGCGCAGTGGTGAAAGACTTCAATCTCGACGGAAAGCCTGACCTTGCGGTTGCTGGCTACGGAAACAACACGATTCCGGTTCTGCTGGGCAAAGGTGACGGAACATTCGAGCCGGTGATCTCGCTGAGCGGTCCTGCGAATCCACAGTCGATCGACTCCGCAGACTTTAACGGAGATGGCTGGCCGGATCTCGTCGCCACGACCAGCTTGACGACCAGCCAGAACGTCTCGGTGATGCTCGGAAGTTGCAAGTAGCGCGCCACACAAAACCGACCGAAAGATTCCTTCCTCTCCGTCGAAAAAGGCTGATATAACGGCGGTTCGCTGACACCGCCATGGCATCCGACACACCGCACCCTCAGGTCGCCAAGCAGCCGTCTTCGTGGTTTTCGTCTCTGTGGCCTCGTCGGCACGAGCTGCTGATCGCGGGACGCTATCTGTTCCGTCGAGCGCCGAGCCGAAGCATGCTGCTGTTTTCGCTGCTGATGCTGGCTGTTACCGTCGGGATTGAGTCTCTCTACTTCTTGATTCCAGGCTGGCAGTCGCCGCAGATGGCTGTGGCCGCGCTGATCCTGCCGCTGCTGACGGTGGTAAGTGGTCTGCTCAACATCTTGTCGGTGTTTAGTACGGTCGCGGTGCTCGGTGTGCTGCTCGGAGTCGCGGCACTGACGGTGGTGATGGCGGTGACATCGGGCTTTCAGGCCGAAATTCGCAGCCGTGTCGTCGGGCTGAACGCACATGTGCTGCTGCTGAAGTACGGAATCGACTTTCACGAATACGAAGACACGCTGAAAAAATGCCTGACGCATCCGTCGGTGGTCGCCGGTTCGCCGTTTGTCTATAACGAGATGCTGCTGGCCAAAGAAGGCGCGCTCACGTCGGGTGTGCTGGTCAAAGGCATCGATCCCGAGCGCAGCAACGCGGTGCTGGATCTGTCGCGCTGGCTGATCACGCTACCGACGGGAGACAAGCCGCGCCTACAGTCGCTCCAGGTCGATGCGGTGCCGCAGGGAGGCGGACCGCCGCTGCCGGGACTGTTTCTTGGTCAAGAGCTGGCGCGGAAGCTCAAGATTACCGTTGGAGACAAGCTGCGACTTATCTCTCCACAGACGGGACTTGATGCGCTGACCAGCACCGAGCCGGGTCAAGCGGCGCCACCGCCACGCGCCCGTGAGTTCCGTCTGGCCGGGATCTTTGCGTCGGGATTTGATGAATACGATCGTCGCTTGGTGCTGATTGGACTGAGTCCAGCGCAGCAGCTGATCGGTCAAGGCGACGTGGTGACGGGCCTGGAGCTAAAGACCCGCAACGTCGAGTACGCCAAGAAAATCGGCGGAGATGTGGTGTCGCTGCTCGGTGGTGCGCCGTATCGCAGCCTCGATTGGGAGGAGCTAAACCACAACCTGTTCACGGCGCTGGCGATGCAAAAAGCGGTGCTGTCGTTGGTGCTGTTTCTGATCATCCTCGTCGCTGCGTTTAACATTGTGGCCAGCTTGACGATGATGGTGATCGACAAGACGCGAGAGGTCGCGATCCTCAAAGCGATGGGCATGAGCAGTGCATCGGTTTCGTCGCTGTTTCGCGTCGCCGGGATGGCGATTGGGCTGCTCGGGGTGTCGCTTGGGCTGGGCATCGGCGTGCTGACCTGCAAGCTGATCGAGCGGCTGGGCTACTTGCTCGATGCACACGTCTATATGATCGAGCGGCTGCCGACGCAGATCGCGCCGAGCGAGCTGCTCATCACCGGCTCGGTGACGGTGCTGATCTCACTTTTGGCGACGTTGTATCCATCGCTGCGCGCGGCCAGACTGCATCCCGTCGATGGCCTGCGCTACGAATAGCGCCCTACGTACGCCTTGCCCTGTGCTCCCAACCGACAGCGCAAGCCGAGTCCCGCCGCCCGCGCGCCAAACCGCTTATTTCGTATCGCTTTCGGGGCGATGGCCATCGTAAAATGAGCCGCTACCCGCACACCTAGCCTAAGCCCTTGGGGGGGCGGTCCATGAAGCGACGTATCTTATCGCTGGCGATTCCGCTTACGCTGGCACTGACGGTCGAAGCCGCCCAGGCGCAGACTCCGGCTTCTGTTTCTGCGACAGACGCGCAGTCCGCCCCTGTCAAGCCGGTGGCTCCAGCAGCCAAAGATTCACCACGCAGCGAGTCCAAGTCCGTCGCAAAACCAGCGGCAAAACCAGCGGCTCTGCCTGCCAAAACTGTCGCGAAACCAGCGGCGAAACCGGCGGCTCTGCCTGCCAAAACCGTCGCGAAACCAGCAGCGAAACCGGCAGCGAAACCAGCGGCGCTGCCTGCCAAAACCGCAGCGAAACCGGCGGCTCCTGCCCCGACTGACGTGGCTCCGCCAGCGACGAAGCAGCCAGCGTCGCCAGCAACCAAGGGAGCGGTCAAGCGTCCGGTGACTCCTGCTGCGAAAACCGCTGCGAAAACCCAAGCGAAACAGCCTGACAAACAGCCTGACAAACAGCCGGACAAACAGCCGGACAAACAGGCGAGCGACGGCAAAGACGCAGCCGATACCAAGCCAGCCGCCAAACCAGCTGGAGCCGCCAAAGACGCAGCGCAAGCGCAACCGACGGCAAAAGCTACGGTTCCGACTCAGGCGCAAGCTCCGACGCAACCGACGGCAAAAGCTACGATTCCGACTCAGGCGCAAGCTCCGGCGCAAGTGCCAGCGACGATGGCTGTGCCGGTTCCCGTGCCGACGCCCAGCAATCCTCCCGTAAAAGCGTACGTCGAGCCACGCTCGGGAGCAGAAGAGCTTCCGCCGTTTGTGAACCTGGAACAAGGCCGTCGCGCGCTCCTCGCGGGTCGAAACTACGAAGCGTCGCTGTTTTTGAGCCGCGCGTTCGAGCAAGGCGTCGGTGAGCCGCTCGCGCTGGAGTGGCTGGGCGATGCGATGCGACGGGTGACCTCGCTCGAGAGTGCGCTCGTGGACCAGCAAGCCGATCTGAAGCTGGCGCGGTTTTTCCCAAGTGGCCAGCGCATCCTGACGCTGAGCTGGTTTGGTTCGCTGTCTTTGTGGGACGGTGCGACGGGACGACGGATTCCGCAGCCTGCTGTGCCGGGCCAGCCGATCGTCGATGCGTTCATCAGTCCCGACGGACAGCGCTATTATTCGATCGACAATCGCAGCCAGGTCCAGATCTGGGAACCCGAGCGCGGCACGCTCGTCGCCAGCCTTCCTGCGGTCGATGTCAGCGTGGTTCGACTCAGCTCCGACGGAAGACGCCTGCTGACCGTCAGTCGAGGGGACAGCCCGAGCGATCTGATTCAGCTGTGGGACATGAGCACCGGCAAGCTACTCGGTGAGCTACGCGGCAGCGACGCAGAAGGAACCACCGATGTGCGCTTTGCTCCGTCGGGTCGCTACGTGCTGATCGAGCGCACCGAGGCCACGCACCACATCCGTGTCTGGGACACCGTCGAAGGTCGCTTGCGGCTCGTCGAAGAAGGTCAGCGCTCGCAGTTTTCGTCGGATGGTCGTCGGATTGCGATCTTCGGCAGCGGGACCCGTCCGCAGCTATTTGACCTGAGCACTGGCAAAAACTACGCGCAGCTTCGCTATCAGCGCACTTCGATCGTCGAGACGCAGTTTACTCCCGACGGGCGCCGAGCACTGACGCTTCACAAGCCGGAATCCGACGGAAGCGCGGCGGTGGCGTGTCTGTGGAATGTGAGCGAAGGATCGTTTGTCGCGGTCCTTCTGGAAAAGCAAGGCAACATCGTCCGGCTGGTGCCAAGTCCCGACGGAAAGCTCGTGGTGACGCTGACAGATACCGGAACCGCGTCGCTGTGGGATACCGAGAGCGGTCGCAAGATCGCGGTGCTCGACGATGACGACGAAAACGAAGACAGCAAGACCAAGATCGTCTGGAGCATCAGCGGTCGCCATGTCCTGCTCCAAAACCCAAGCAGCGTCGGGCTGTTTGACTCGCTGAGCGGTAGGCAAGTCCAGCTCGGCGGCTCGCTCGGAACGCTTCAGGATGCGTCGTTTAGCCCAAGCGGCTTGTATCTGGCGACGATCAGCCAAGACGGTTCGGTGCGCTTCTGGGTCACAGCGACGGGTCAGCAAGTCGGCGTCATCAACCAGGGAAACGCACAAGTTCTCGACGGACAGTGGAGCCCCGAGAGCGCGTACTTCGGTGTGCTGGACAAAAAGCAGCAGATCTCCGTCTGGGAAGTCGCCAGCTCTCGTCAGCGCTTTTCCATGGCCGCGTCGCCGCTGGCAATGAACTTAAGCTTCGGCAGCGACGTGCGCTATCTGTCGCTGGCCGATAGTCAGCAGCGCGTCGGGGTCCGTAAGGTCGAACCCGGCGCGGCCAAGCTCTCGTCGCGAACGTACAGCGAGGCAGCGAGCGGACACACGGTGATTCCGCTTCAGATGCAGCGCACCGTCGAGGCTCAGTTTAGTGCAGACGGTCAGCGACTGCTCGTACGCGACGCGGGCCAAAACCTGCTGTCGTGGGACGTAAAAACCGGCAGACAGCTTGTGAACTTCCAAGGTCACAGTGAGGGACTGAGCGGCAGCTCGTTTAGCCCCGACGGTCGCTACTTGATCATGGTTCACACCGACGGAAAAACCAGGCTTCATGACAGCCAAAACGGCAAGCCGCTCGCCGAGCTTCCGTCGGGAAATCCGGTCTACAGTCCCAACGGTCAGCGCGTAGCCATTGGCGATCCTCGCGGTCGCGTCACCGTCTGGGATCTGGCGCGTGGTCGTCAAGTCACACAGAGCACAGGCCTGGGTTCCGAGCTGCGCAGTGTTCGCTGGCTTCCCGACGGAAAACGTATCGCTGTCGTCAGTGACCTACCGATCGTGCGGGTGTTCGATGCCAACACCGGCAGAACGCTGAGCGAACAGCGTCGGATTCCCGCCGGAGCCGCCGAGGTCGCCGTCACCCCCGATGGTCGCTTTGCTGCCGTCGCTGTGCCCGGAAATGCCAAGGCTCCTGGTAACGTCAAGCTGTATCCCTTCGATGGCTCTGCACCACTCGCTGTGCAAGCCAGCAAGACCACGACGCCACCGATTGTGTTCGAGTTTAGCCGCGACGGAAAGCTGATGCTGATCGAGGCCCAAGGCAAGAGCCGCTGGCTGCGCCCGCTTCCGACGGGAGACGCGCTGTTTGAACAGCTCGGCGGCGTGTTTGCGTGGAGCGACGAGAGCCATCGCATCTTCAGCGCTCAGTCCGAGCTGGCACCGCTCATCCTCGATTCTGAGACGGGAAAGAAGCTGTGGGAGCTGCCCGCGTCGATGCAGGACTTCCAAAAGGTCCAGTTTGGTCCCGGCGGCAAGCACCTTCTGTCGGTTCATAACGATGACTCGCTGCGTGTATGGGAAACAGCGACGGGACGCCTGGTGATGTCGCTGGCCAAGCCGCAGAGTCCGCTGCGCGATGCGCGCCTAAGTCCCGACGGAAAGCGCCTGTTTACCACCCATGAAGACGATGCGATCCGTCAGTGGCACATCGAAACCGGCAAGCTGGTCGCCGAGCTAAAGGGTCTGGCCGCCGCCAAAATCCTGATCAGTCCCGACGGCAAGACGCTGTTTTCAAGTGACGAACAAGGCCGTCACATCCTGTGGGACATTCGCCCAGAGCAGCGGAATCCGTCGGAAGTCCGTCGCTGGCTGCGCTGCTACGTTCCGTATCGACTGGACGGTCAAGCGCTGGTCGATGCGCCCACCGACCCGAGCGGCTGTAAGTAAGAACGCCAAACCAAACCCATTGTGGACCGCGCCTTCTGCATCGTCGGTCCTCACGTACTTGCGTACGCTCCGGGCCTCCTCTTTGCAATCGCGGTTCCTCATGACGCTTTGGTTCGACGTTCTTAAACCCCGTCCATTCCCAAACCCGCATGTTTCGCGAGGGGCCCCGCTACCCTGCGAGACTTTTTTCCGTTCCGCAGGCGGCCCGAAAAAAAGCTCTCCGGTCGCCCCCACGCTCCGTACTCAAACTGTTGGTTTCGTAGTGGTCGCAGGTTAGTAGCGCCCGGTCGCATCTCCCCACAGTGTCAACAAGTCCTGCATGCGCTGTCCTTTGGGGGCCGGTGGCTCGTGGAGCTGTGGCTGAACCTGAACGCCAAAGCGGCGCAACCGCAGGAATCGATGGCTGACCGATTCCTGTAGCAGTCGGGATCCCTTTGGATGCACCGGACGGAATCCCTGCTCAATCGCCATGCGCTGGCTCTCTTCGCTGAGCAGAAACTCAATCCACTTCTGTGCGGCCTGCTGTCGCTCCGCATCCATGGGAAAGAGAAATGCCGGGTGCCGAAACACAATGGTTGGGTTTGGATACACGACATGGAGTGGGACTCCACTGCCTTGATGGGAATCGATCTGATCGAGCAGCCGCAACGCGAGCGGTTCCGTCGTGACCACAGCGTCAAATTCTGACGGTCCCAGGTTGAACATCGACTCTGCAAGCGTCTGTTCCGGAACAAAAGATGTGCGCTGTCCGATCTGACAGCGTCGCAGCCACTTCTTCAACTGGTCCTTTTTCTTTGGAAACTCCTCCTCCACACTGCGAGCGATTCCGAGCGCTTCCTTTGGTTGGGTTTGCACCTGCACGGTCGCTTGCCTGCTGTCGCCCAGAAGACCCTGTGTCGCCATCGACGGAATCAGGTAGTCAGATGCAAGAAGGTACAAGGTGGCTGCTCCGATTGTGGAGCGCGTCGGCTTGGGACTCGCGATCTTTACTTTGCCCCAGCTTTGCAGCTCGGTCAGCGTTGGCAGAGAAGAGACTTCCGTCGATGCACTGTGGTCCGATGGAGCACTCTTGCTGTGTCGATCCACATGCAAAGACACATACCAGTCTGCCCAGGATGCTGGTGGTTTCTGAACCGAGGCTCCATCGGCTTGAGAGGGACTCTGCGAGACCATGGGACAGAGCAAGTGCATCCACAACCGCTCTGGTTCCGGCTCGCGCGCAAGCAGAGTCGATAGTACGCGCAGCCGATCTTCCCAGATCAACAAAACCAGCGGAGACTCCAAGAGGTTTGTATGCTCGACAATCGAAAGTGGGGGTCTTTCCTGCTGAAGGCTCCATCGATGTTGCAGCACTTGCAGAGACAGTGCATCCGTCGGTGACCATACACCAGGCTCGGCGGACCCGGACAGGATCGCGGGTATCGCATCACTGTCATCCAGCGGAGCGAGCTTCACCTGAATGTTGGGACACAGTCGGGCAAAACGATCGGCGGAAAGCTCGATCCAGGTACGCTTGTCGGTACCAAAAAGCATCGAGAAATCAATCGGACGACCATCCGCTCTGTTGGGTCCACAGCGTGCTGCGTTTCCGTCTGAAGCTGACACCACATTGCCGATCTGTGAAAGCGCTGGACGAGCCGTCGAAAAATTGCCTCCGCGCGCTACGAAGTACAGGAGAGCGAAGAGAACACAGAGCCCTGCGAGCAGTCTGCCAATCTGCGGACCGACCCTCTGCGATGGATCCCCCGCGTGCTCCTCAGCATGGGACGACTCAGCCATGAGGATCCATTTTACGGAGTTTCACCGACTGTCTCAACGTGCATTCCGCTGTCGCCACATCGATCGCGTTCCTGCGTCTGATGAAGCGCAGGGAATCCGCCGATTCGCTTGAACAGAGTCTAGCGATTCCATCGCGTCCACCTCTGTCATCAACGGATCTTCTCTGCGGAAGAGCGCGTCTCCTCATGGTAAGATGCACACGGGGGACTCCACGCGAAATGCGACGGGCCATGGGATTTCTCAGTCTTCTGAATCAAGCGGCGGGGAAGGATCGAAACGGTGTTCTGTTGGTCGCTTGCCTCAGTGGCTTTGGTCAGACGCTGATCTTGGTTCTTATCAACGAAGCGGTAGCAACATCCGGAACGCTGCACGTTCAGCGCTTCATTCTGTTTGTGCTGGCACTGATTCTGTATGTGCTCTGCACGCGCCGTACCTACGACAAAGGAGTCCAGATCGTAGAGTCGCTGGCACATCGACTGCGTCATCGCATCGTCAAGCAGCTGGAACGGGTTGAACTGGAAGACCTGGAAGCGCTGGGTACGGCGGACATTTTCGAGCAGCTGACCGAAAGCACAGCGACCCTTTCGGAGTCTGCGGACAACGTCGCCTATTTTTTACAGACTGCGTTCACGCTGCTGTTTGCGGCTGCCTACCTGGCCTGGCTGTTTCCGTCTGCGCTCGTGCTCCTTGCGTTTCTGTTCGCTGTGGCATTGGGTCTGTACAGACTCAGACTCCTTGTGATTCGCGCACGGTTACAGCAGCTTGCCACTGCGCGGAGTGAGTTCATCGAACGCTTGAACGACCTGCTGTTAGGATTCAAGGAAGTGCTGCTGAATCGACGACGAGCACTGGCGCTCCATGAAGATCTACAGCAGGCATCCAGCGCGATTCGACTGGGAGCGCACCAAACCGCCGTACAGTTTTTCGACAACCAACTCCACGCGTATGTGGCTGGTTTCGCAGTCCTCGCAGCAATCGGTTTTGTCGTCCCCCGTCATTTTGAAATTCAAATGGGTACGCTCGCTCAGCTCATCAGCAGTGCGCTCTACTTTCGCGGCGTAGCCTATGGCGTAGCGGTTGGTTTCCCTGCCGTTTTGCACTCACAACATGCGCTACAGTCCATCCAGTCTCTCGAACAGAAACTGGCCGCAGCCGCGCGTCCGACTTCCTCGGATGAGGAGGATCCCTGGGCCGGACAGATCACAAGCATCGAAGCCCAGGATCTCGAGTACGCATATCGTGGTGGTCTAGAAGGAAAGGGATTCCACATCGGTCCGGTTCGTCTGACTGTGAAGCCAGGAGAGATCGTCTTTCTGGTCGGTACGAACGGAAGTGGAAAATCGACGCTGCTGAAAGTCCTGGCCGGGCTATACGTACCTTCTGTCGGAAGCCTGGTTGTGAATGGCGTTGCGGTGGATGGACGGAATCGCAAAAGGTATCGGCAGCTCATTTCGTCGGTGTTTGCAGACTTCCATCTGTTTACCAAACTGTATGGATTGTCTCCTGCGCAGAAGCAGGCAGTTCCCGCTCTTCTCACCAAGCTGGGCTTGGCGAACAAAACATCGCTTGTGGGGGACGCTTTTGTCAGACAAGAGCTATCCACCGGACAGCGGAAACGACTCGCGCTGGTCGCTGCACTTGCCGAAGATCGACCTCTGTATGTCTTCGATGAGTGGGCCGCCGATCAAGACCCTACATTCCGTCGCTACTTCTATGAAGAAATCCTTCCTTCTCTTCGGCAAAAAGGGAAAGCAGTGATCGCAGTGAGCCATGATGATCGCTACTTTCACTGCGCCGATCGATTGGTGCGGATGCAATCAGGACAGCTCGCCGCTGTGGAAGATCTGCATGATTCCCAAACGGACCGCAGTGCGGAAACCAGAGGCTCGCGTTGATCATGACGAACATCGCGCGTGATCAGGAATCAGCGGTGGTTGCACTCATCGGTAGCGCTGGACGCGACATGCTGGCTTGGATTTTCGCAGCAGCGACCGTAGCGGGTCTTGCCAATGTGCTGATCCTCGCGCTCATTCATATCACCATGGATCGCTCCGGAGCGCTTGATGTCAGCTTGTTTTTGGGACTGGTCGCAGCATCGGTGATGTATGTCTTTGGAGCGCGATATACACACTCGCGGATCACGGGACTTTTCGAGACCGCACTTTACGACATCAAGCTACGCATCATCGGGAAGATCGAACACGCCGATCTGGCACGACTGGAGCGACTTGGGAACGCAACCATTCGAGATCGATTGATAGAAAACGCCGCACTTGTATCAGGTGCAGCGGAAGCGGTTGGCGCGTTCATGCAGTGCGTCTGTGTGATGATTGCCGTCTCTCTGTACATCGCGTGGCTGTGCTGGCCCGCATTCCTAATGCTTGTACTTTGCTGTCTCGGTCTCCGTGCTTGGTATCGCTCGCGAGATGGTCTTCTTCGTCGCAGTCTCCGTCAGCTTGCGGCACATCGCATCGACTTCTTCGGACTCCTATCGGACCTGTTGCGAGGCTTCAAGGAAGTCAAGCTGAACCAGGCACGCGATCAGGAATTGGCGATGGATATCGAGCGATTGTCGGACTCCCTTGGCCGCACAAATCATCGCTTCTTTCATGTGTTCAACGACAACTGGATCGCGCTGGAGTCATGGCGCTGTGTACTCATCGGAGCCGTCGTCTTCATGTTGCCGTTGCACCTGACGATGGGCTCGATGATGCTCTACAAGCTTGTGACAGCACTGCTGTTCTTTTTCTCTCCTATCAGTGCCAACATCTTGAACATCCCAAGCTACGTTCGCGTAAGTGAAGCCCTGCTCCAGATCCGAGAGCTAGAAGCTTCTCTCGACGCTGTGCGCGGTCAGCCTGACAGTGCATCGGCTGCCTGGAATGCTGGCGTACCAACCATCGAACTGCAAGCCCTTGAGTATTCCTATCCAGCGCAGAGTGAAGAGGCTGGATTTCACATTGGACCCATCAACCTTACGGTGAAACCGGGCGAGGTTCTGTTTATCGTGGGTGGCAATGGCAGCGGAAAATCGACACTCCTTAAGCTCTTGACCGGCCTGTATCTGCCCTCTGCTGGGGTCGTTCGCGCAAACGGAGTCACCGTCGGTCTTGATCACATCACCCACTATCGAGAACTGTTCTCTGCAATCTTTTCAGACTTCCATCTGTTCGCGAGGCCGTACGGTCTTCCCAACGTCGAACCAGACTTGGTGGATGCGCTCACTCGCGAGCTTCATCTGCACGGAAAAGTCGAAGTGACAGCGGAAGGAAATCTGGAGCGCAACCTCTCCACAGGACAGCGAAAGCGCTTGGCGATGCTCCTTGCGCTGCTTGAAGATCGTCCCGTCTATGTCTTCGATGAATGGGCAGCCGATCAAGATCCATCGTTCCGCCGCTACTTTTATGAAGACGTACTCCCTCGACTCCGCATGCGTGGCAAGGCGGTGATCGTGGTGAGCCATGATGATCAGTATTTCCATCATGCAGACCAGCTCCACTTCATGGAGTACGGACTCTTGCGTCAGTCCTGACAGAGCAACGCTTGGTCGAAAGGCAAGAACGCAATGGCAGTACTGCGAGCCGGTCTCATCCCAGGGCAGCTCTGGGTGCAGCTACGCAGGCTCACCGGAGTGCGTTCTGTTCAGCTTGTCAGCGTCGGAAATGCAGTGCGTGGAGGGGTGACGTGTCAGACCGGCCACGTAAGGTGTGGCTCCACATTTGGCGGCGCGAGCATGGGAGTGACCCTTCGCTCGCAGCGCCAGAGTCCGCTCGCGCACTTGATTGTCGTCGTGGCTTGGCGTGTTGTGCGGCCTCGGTGTGATGTGACTGAGCCGCATGCTGTCTTTCCGTTCCATCGGTAGACGACATCTGTTATAACAGACATTCGTCCAATAAAACGGAGGAATGTCTCGACATGCTGAAGCAGCTTCCGATCATCGACCTGCGCGCACCACGGACTCTGTTGGCATCACACATTGCCGAGGCTTGCCGCAGCCTGGGCTTCTTCTATGTCGTCGGTCATGAGGTTGACTTCGCACTTGTGCAGACCCTGGTGTCGCTCAGTCACCGCTTCTTTGCACTGCCAGAATCGGTCAAAGCACGCCATCGGATGGCCCTGGGAGGACGCGCTTGGCGTGGCTGGTTTCCTCTCGGTGGGGAGCTGACTTCGGGGCGTCCAGACTGGAAGGAAGGGCTGTACCTGGGCAGCGAGCTGTCCGATTCCCATGAGCTGGTCCGCGCCGGAACACCGATGCACGGTCGCAACCTGATTCCTGATTCCGCGCTGGTGCCGGGCTTTCGCGAAGCGATCTTTGCGTACATGGATCAAGTCACCCAGCTTGGCCATCAAGTGATGGCAGCCATTGCGGAATCCCTGTCGCTACCGAGTCAGTATTTCTACCAGCGCTACACCGCAGATCCACTGATTCTGTTTCGGATTTTTCAATATCCCAGCCGTCCGATTCCGCCCGATCTGGATGTTCGCTATGGTGTTGGTGAGCATACCGATTACGGACTCCTGACGCTCCTGTATCAAGATGAGATCGGGGGTCTGGAAGTCCGCGCGCAAGAGCAGTGGATCGACGCACCGCCGATTCCCAATTCCTTTGTCTGCAACATCGGAGACATGCTCGATCGCATGACCGGAGGCCAGTACCGCAGCACGCTTCATCGCGTACGGATCAACACAAGTGATCGGAATCGGCTGTCACTGCCGCTGTTTTTTGATCCACACTGGAATGCGCAGATCGAGCCGATTCAGACAGTGATCAGCGACGATAGAGAGACGCGTTGGGATCGCGCTTCCGTACACACGTTTTCAGGAACATACGGCGACTACTTGCTCGGAAAGGTTGGAAGGGTGTTTCCTGACCTGAAAGAATCGGTGCTGTCCCAACGTAACTCCTAATGTGCGACCAGGACGGACCAGCATCCGCCCCAGCGACGATTCAAGCCGGATTGCTTCCCGAATCGGCGCTTCTCTGCTGGGCCAGCGAGGAGCGATAGAGTCTGCTGATCCAGTCGTACAGGACCAGCTCTTGCGCACGCGCAGCAGAGCGCAGGATGCGATTGGCAGACATGTGCAGATGGCTGTGCAGAAGCGAAGGAATCGAGACGCGTAAGATACCTTGTCTGCTTCGCGCATGCAGTCGTGCTGCGATGGGGGAAACCACGCAAGAGCGAGCACGGAGCGCTGCGAAGAGTGGATTGTCCGTTTGATTCCGTTTGAGATCGTCAAGGAGCTGTTCAAGACCACTGCGTTCTTTGCGGAATCGAGCGCCAAGTCGCCACGATACTTCGGGATCTTCTGCAAATTCTCGACGGAATGAAGCGTAGGCAGAAGCCACAACAGAGAGTCTGTCTGTCTCACTGGGAAGGAAGTCCGCAAGGAGTGCAAGCATGCTTGCCAGCGCAACTTGCCAGCGCTGACTTGCGCGATGTTCTCCCATGCACAACGGAAGCAAAGAGAGAGCCGCTTCACTATCTGCGCAGAAGAGCTGCTCACTCAGGAGCATTCCTTCTTCTCCTCCGTAGCGCTCCCATTCCGGTTCGTAGGTATCTAGCTGCATCCTGCTGATTTGACCGTCGCGCAGCAGCTCTTGGGACAGCGCAGAGATCAGCGGAAGAACCTCGGTCTGAAGGCGTAGCGGATCGCCATGCAGTCGCAGTCGCAGGTGCCAGTCTGGATCGGCGTAGCGGATGAAGAACCAGCGATCTACACCATGGGATGAGAGCTTGGCTACGAGCGGTCCAAGCTGCTTTCGCAGGATCCGATCTGCCGTGGCCATGCCTGTGTACAGCTTGCAGTACAGCCACTCTGTTCCAACCGGAAAGCTTGTCTGTCTGTGCGTGCGCAGCGTCGGAATGCGCGCTTCTTGTGAAGGCGCCTCGCTGTGGCTTGAATCATCACCACGCAAAAGTGGAATGATCACTTCATTGGTATAGTGACCTTCCGGACCGTGTACGATCGACGACTCGCAAGCGCCCAAGACTTCCTCGATCAAGAGCTGGGAGCGATTCCTTGCGTAGTCAACAAATGCCAGCACAGACATTACATTGTCTAGATCCAGATGCAGGGTGTGATCTCCTTCGACAAGCTGAATCTGACGAGGCAGTCTGTACTGACTCCGTATGGTCTGAATCCCAAGAAAGATTCGCGCGTGTTGGCGCGCATCTACCGGATTCCCAAGTGCAGCAATCTGCTTGGGATCCAGTCGCCAGCGGGCAGGCGAAAACACGATCTGATTCAAGGAAACACGCGGCAGAAACGGAAGCGATGTCAGCGGTCCCCAATGAAAGTGAAAGCCCGCAGCGCCTTCCTCTTCATGCAGTGCGCACAGAAAGCGATAGATGTGAAGATTGCCGGGATGCGAGTGGTTGTGCGCGTTGCTCAATCGAGGACGAATCCGCATACCAAGTCGCTCACAGTACAGCCACAGCTCATCATCACGCAGAAACAGAGACAGCTCATCCAGTCGAATCTGCTTTCCGGGCTCTGCTCCAGAGCGTCCAAGCAGCTCCAGCTCGTGTTTGCGAAGTACAGGACGTAGCGCAATGTTTCCGGTCCGCCCAGGAAGTCGATGCGTGATCTCTACCAGCAGTTCATGCGGACGCAGAGCTTGTTCGCGCGCAGCAAGGGATTCAACAGCCTGAAGCAGTGCCGGATCAGTATGACAGAATCGACCAAGGAGACTTGCTGCCGACGGACCGATGGCGGATTCCAGCCTGAATAGGAGTGAATCATCCGCTCGAACAGGAGTGTCTGTCTTTTGCGCCATCCAGAAGGAACCAAGGACAGCCAGTGCATCCGGAATGCTTGCGCTGCGTAGCGAATCGATCCATTCCATCGGAAGCTGAACAACATTCGATCCTGTCTCACGCGCCATCATCACAAGTGCTAACAGCTTGCGATCCATCGCAGACCAGGTGGTGTCTGTTTCGCGTACAGGCGCTCGTAAGGTCAGATCAGCAAGCAGTGCTGAGGCCTCTTCTCCGATTCCTTTTTGTTCGTCAAAGCCAACTCCACACTCGGGATCAAGCGCCAGCAGCAGCGGCACACGCTGTCCTTCGTAGCGGCGTCGAAAGGATTCCTTAAACTGTAAGAGTGAGCTGTGACTGCGACGACGATCCAGCTTTGCCAGCACCATCACCGCTTGACGGATGTCGTGGACCCATGCTGCGGAAAGTGCTGCGTGAATCACCGGCTTACAGAGATCCACTTGGACCAAGTGCTTGGTGCCAGACGTGTTGGTGATGGGTGTGAGCTGCTGCGCCAGATCATCGTAGTGACTGATCGGTACGCCAAGGCCATGCTGATCGATGCGTGCGATCGCATTGTGCAGTGGATGGAGCGACGGAGCACTGGCCTGAGAATCGAGCAAATCGAGCGAATCGAGCTGTGTACAGAGTGCTTGCAGCGGATCGCTTCCTGTCACTGGAACAGACATCTCACAGCTCAAGATCTGACTCTGAATCAGCATATGAAGGAATGCGGCAGCGTCTTCTTTGGATGCGGAAGGTGCAGCCGCAAAAGTGGCATCTTGCAGCACCGCGAACGACTGAAACTGCTGCGCACGCTCGATCACTGCGTCTAGATAGGGACTCCTGTCCGTGGCCACCAAGTGAAAGGATACGTGGCCATCTTCAGACTCTTTGATCGCTGCATGACGCCAGCGTCCCGCCGCAAGCACCAGCGTATCATTGCGTCGGTAGCGGAGCTGCTCGCGAAGGATGGGATCCTGTAGGATCCGATCAAGTACGCGACAGACTACGGCATGATCCAGGCGAGTCTTCCGAACATACTCAGCGCGCGAGACAAGCTGTAGCTTGGTTTGTTGCGCAATCGATCCCAGCGAGCAACCAGCGAACAGACCAAAGGGCGTTGCACGATGCGTCATGCGGGTGAAGTAGCGAACCAGGGCCAGCTCTGTCTTTTGACCTTGCTCACTATTTGGCTTTCTGTCCCACGCAGCCAAGCTACGATGCAGCGACGGTGATGCCAGATAAATCGCTTCCCGAAAGACAGGACACTGTGCCCGCGTACGTAGCCACTGTTGCAGCGCTTGATGCTGTGCGGAAAGGGACGCTGTGCTGTCCGTTGGAGCTGCGGCAGCGCCAGTATTTGTCCAGTCAACAAACTCTTGAGCGGACAGAAGGGGTGTGCGCAGAACAAAGAATCCTTGATGTTTCAGAACAGCTTGTTGTTTGCCGACTTGCGCTGCGTCGTTCATCTTGGGTGCTCCGCTTGTTGTGGCGCTGTGACCTGGGCAGCGACGAGCTGTGCGTAGACACTGGACTGCTTGCTCAGCTCTTCATGCGTTCCTTGCTCCACGATCTGTCCGTGATCCATGACCACGATGAGATCCGCAGTGCGGATGGTGCTGAGTCGATGTGCGATGACGATCCGTGTGCAGCTTAGCTTGGTCAGCGCATGTTGCAGATGCGACTCTGTCTGCGCATCCAGGGCACTGGTCGCTTCATCTAACACAAGGAGAGCTGGACGCCTGAGCAGCGCGCGCGCAAGAGAGATTCGCTGTCTCTGTCCGCCAGACAGAGACAGGCCGCGATCCGTAAGTGGTGTCTCATACTTGAGCGGCATGGCCATGATGTCATCGTGAATCTGTGCAAGCTGCGCGGCGGACTCCACTTCGGACAGAGACGCAGCCGGGTGTGACATCGCAATGTTTTGACGAATGGTCGTAGCAAACAGATCGGTGTGCTGTGTGACGATGCCAAGCTGTCTGCGGACTGCTCCCAGATCGAGGTGTGAGAGATCCACACCGTCCAGCAGTACAGATCCACTTGTGGGCGGATACAGTCCAATCATCAGACGCGCCAGCGATGACTTTCCTGATCCGGTTGCACCGACAATGGCAACAAACTGTCCAGCTTTGATCGCAAGAGAGACGCATCGAACCGCCGCAGGTGATGTTGCCGCGTAGTGCAGCGTGACATTCTGAAGCACAAGCTCGCCACGCAGTGTTGGCGTAGAGAGCAGATTCCGCGAGTCTGCGCGCTCTGGCTCTGTGTGCATGACCTCTGCAAGTCGATCCAAGTGAACGCGAACGACACCGAGCTGACTGGCTGCTTGGATCAGTCGATAGATTGGCTCCAGACACGCACTCCCTAACGCAGAGAGAGCGAGCATGGTCCCAAGGGAATAGCGAGCTGCAAGCACTGCATGCGCTCCGTACAGGAGCACCCACAGCGGGCCAAGCAGCCGCAGTCCAGACAGCAGTGCATCGGTGAGTGATTGAAGCCGTCCACGACGGATTCCCATGTTGAGAACATCGACATAAAGCCCAGACCAGTGGGTCAAGACTCGCTGCTCGCAGCCCAGCGACTTCAGTGTTTCCATTCCGCTGATGAGCTCTACTTCATAGCTATGGGCGCGGGCTTGTTCTTCCAAATCAGCAGCCAAAAGGAGTCTCTGCTTCTGTCGCGCAAGCAGATAGATGACGGTCTGTAACACAGCCAGTGCAGTCACAATCACGACCAGGAACAGATCAACAAACCCGATCAGTAACAGATACGCAGCGACCAGGAATCCATCGACAAGCGCGGACAAGATGCTGGTCGTGAGGACTTCTCGCACCGTCGCCATTCCTTGCAGTCTGGCCAGCAGATCTCCCGCTGTGCGGCGTAGGAAGAACGCATAGGGAAGCCGAACCAAGTGTTCTAAAAATCCAAAGGAAAGACGGAAGTCGATGTGCGTTCGTAGCTCAAGGAGAAGCAGGCTGCGTGTATAGCTTGCGAATCCATAGATCAGCGCGAGAACACAGAACGCCAGCAGCAGCACCCACAACAGATCGAAGTCTGCGCGAGGAACAACGGCATCCACGACAGCTCCGGTTAGACCCGGAAGCGCCAGCGCCAGCACTTGCAAAAGAAGGGACAGGACAGCCACTTGGGGCCAGCGTCCTGCGTGCTGGGTGGTGTGATAAAGAAGTGGAAGCAGCGACGGACTGTGCCAGGTACTCTGCGGCAGCGGCGTGTGATGCTCGAACACCAGCGCGACCCCAGTAAACTGCTTCCCCACAGTGCGAAGTGATACGCGTCGCCTGCCAAAGGAAGGATCAACCAAGTCAACGAAGCGCTGGGTCGTTCGTTCCAGCACCACAAAGTGTTGAAAGCCCCAGTGAAGGATTGAACCGGACGGAAGCAGATGGATGTCCTTTGCATCCAATCGAACGCCACGACCACGCAGCCCAAACTCCGCAGCCGTCGCGACAAGCTGTGCTGCCGACGCACCATCGCGACTGAGCGGAATGCGAGTCCGGACTTCATCCAGGGTTGTCTTGCGTCCGAAAAATGACAACACCATGGCCAAGCAAGCGGTTCCGCAGTCGGTTGCAGCAAGCTGACGGATGACAGGAATGCGGCGCTTCTGTGGATGAAAGCGCAGTCGCGAAAGAGCAGGAAATCGATCAAGCCAGCTTGCGTCGGAAGACATGACGGAAGACCTCACGAAGTCCGGGCACAAACACCAGCAATGCGCGCTCTGTTCGTGTCTTTAGTTCGGCGCGACCACGCATTCCATCAAAGAAGCGGAAGTGCGCATCATCATAGACAAACGACGTTCCGTGAAGCTGTGCGCGCAGTACTGCAACGGGGCCTTCAATGTGCAGAGAGTCCGCCACTTGTAGACCCAGTATGCGACGCGCTGCATCGGGACCAATGACCTCGCTGGAAACAGAGTCCACAAAGGAGTCAAGGTACAGATAGTGAAAGCCATCCAGTTCAAGTCGGAGAGGAGCTCCTGGCTGGATCGCGGGTCGTGCATGACCGGGAAGCAGCGCCAGAAGCTCAAAGGAGTCCTGCGAAGACAGAGACACCACCACATCACCAGGGCTCAGTCTTTGTCCGATGCGCAAGTGAAGATCGAGGATCTGTCCGGCGTGCTGTGCTCGAATGCTGCGACGCGCAAGCTGCGCTTGGAGCAGTGACTGCTGTGCGCGCAAGGAAGGAAGCAGCGAGCGCGCTTGTGGATCCGCCAGGTTGCGAAGCAGGCGAAGGCTCTGCTGCTCGATGTCTTGTTCACACCTGGCCAGCTCTTGCTGCTGCACTGCGCTATCTAGCTCCACCAAGACTTGTCCTTCCTTCACCCACTGGCCGGAATGAACAGACAGCGCGATCACGGTTCCTGATTCAGTCGTGGTCACTTCCATTCTCTTGCTGGCACGAATGACAGCGGGACCCCTGGCGTAGCGATGAAGAGGAACACACAACGCCAGCGCGAACGCAGTCCAGAATGTAGACAGCAAGAACCAGAACGCAAAGCGGCTCCAAAAGGAATCAATGCGCAGCACGCTTCCTTCGTCATTGGACCCGGCGTAATGCTCAAGCGCTTCTTGTCGAAAGATCATGATCGCGACTCCCGATCACAAGAAGAACGAAGCGACGCGCGAACATACAAAAGAGAGGGAGGCGCAGGACGAAGCAGCCGCGCTTCGATGACTCGCAGTCCCAGCGCATCGTCTACCGACGGAGCTGTGCGCAGAAGCTGAAGTGTCCAGCAGTCCTGTTTGTTGCCTACAAACAGTGGCTGTCCGATCTGTAGCGAAAGCGAAGCAGGAACCGCCATCCGAACGAGCTGCGGTTCCATTCCTACCAAGCGAAGCAGCGGCTCTGCGGACTGAACCGTCGCCCCTACGGAGACATACAGCGCAGCAACCCGACCGTGAAAAGGAGCGCGAATTTCTGCGCGATGTAGCTCTGCTTGCAACACCTGAAGATGTGCGCGCCGCTGTTCTACATCTTGCAGACACTGCTTGCTGCGTGCGGCGCTACGGATGGACTCTTGCTGGGCTCGCTCAACCTCTACATCACTGACTCCTCCAGCACGTAACGCGGCAGCACTGCGATGGTGAAGCTTGGTGGAAAACGCTTGCTCGACACTCCGCAGCTCGCACTCTGTTTGGATGGCCAACAGGGCGGCTTGCTGTTCCAGAAGCTCTGCCTTGGTTTTGCGTGCATCTAGCTGGACCAGCAGCTCTCCTTCTGCGACTTCTGATCCAAGCTGAGCATGTAGCGATACAATTGGCGCACTGACAGACGCAGCCAGCTCTACGGTCTGTTCAGGAAGAAACACCGCAACGATCTCTGCCTGGTCTGGATCGCGCAGGACGGATTCTTCGCGACGCTGATTGTCTGTTGCATCGGCCAGATAAGGAGTTGTCTCTGCTCGCTTGGGACTGCAAGCAAAGAGCAGTCCCAAGAGCACAGAACAGATCGTAGTAGCGGCTGCTGTTGACTGCATGGATGCACTTAGGAATGCAAAACCCATGCACAGCATAGCCTTCACGCAGACAGTACAGAGAGCACGCAGCAGCGACCAAGTTGGCAAGCGCAACAAGTGCTGTAAGGGCTGCCAAGGTCTGTCAATGCCTGCAAGATCTGCATGATCGCGCTGCAGGATTTGCAGACAGGTCGGCTGTGGATGCAGCTTGCTACAGCGCGCGTCCCTTGCTGCGATGCATTCCGAAGCGAGCCGCTGACCCGATCTGTGTTTTGGCATGGTACGTGTATGCGATTCATCACACGGGGAGAGCATCAGCCATGGAACCGGAGTCATCTGTTTCGCAACCAAGTGAACGTCCAGTCCAGCCAGGAGCAGCGCCGGTCTGTGGCAGCAATGAACAGAGACCGGAACCAGCTCAGGTTGCCGAGCAATCGGAATCGGGACTGTCGCAGACCAACAGCCTGTATGAGCTGACTGCGGTGCGACGGATCTACTTGAATGTCTTTGAAGGGAATCACAATCGCTTGGTGCCTCTTCCCGGAACGGGAGAGCTTGTCATTGGACGCAGCGAAGAGGCCGATGTGAAGGTGTGCGGTCCTGCTGTTTCTCGTCGGCACGCCAAGCTCATGCTGCGAGAACATCAAGCAGAGTGCATCGACTTAGGAAGCCACAACGGGACGCGCATCAACGGTGAAGCGATTCAAAGCAGCAGGATCCTGGTGTCAGGTGACACGATCACGGTCGGCTCCGTCAGTTTGATTTATCACTGTAGTGTGCCTGCGCAGCAGCCGCGCACGTTGGGAACCCCCAGTCAGCTGCGCGCCCGACTGCACGAAGAGATTGAGCGGAGTCACCTGTATCATCATCCCGCGAGCTTGGTCTGTCTGTCCTTTGATCCAGCGCGCGCGATCCAGGAAGAGAACCTCATGGCGCTGTTTGCAAAGCGCTTGCGCTTGATTGACTTTGCAGCCATCGGGAGTCGTCCTGGCAGGTTGTGGATTCTGATTCCTGACTTGCCCGCCAAGAAAGTGGAAGAGGTGATTCATTCTCTGTTTCCGCTTCTGTCTCTTGGAAAAGTTCGTGCCGCTTATGCGGTGTTTCCAAGCGATGGTGCCGACGGGGATTCGTTGGTGAGCGCCGCGCGATCGGCTGCGGAGTCCGTACCGTGGGGCAGCGTGGTTCCTGCCTCTTCCGTGCCAACGACAAAGACCATCGGTGGACGGAGTGTTGTGCTGGTCGATCCTGCGATGGTTCGCATCTATGAACAGGTTCAGCGGATTGCGCGCTCACAGCTCTCTGTGCTGATTCATGGTGAAACGGGGGCCGGAAAAGAGCTGGTCGCACGCGCCCTTCATGAGTGGTCTGATCGACGGCAGCACGCCCTGGTTTCGTTAAACTGTGCGGCCCTACCGGACTCTCTGTTAGAGAGTGAGCTGTTTGGTTTTGAGCGCGGTGCGTTCACCGGCGCGAATCAAGCCAAGATGGGACTGATCGAAAAGGCGAGTGGCGGAACGCTGTTTCTGGATGAAGTGGCGGATCTGTCGCTCAGTGCGCAAGCCAAGCTGCTGCGTGTACTGGAAGAGCGGCGTGTGCTGCGCGTTGGGAGTACGGAGGAGCGTCCGGTAGACATTCGTCTGGTGGCAGCGTCGCACCAGCACCTTGAACAGGCGGTCCAGCGCGGTGCCTTCCGCAAAGATCTCTTGTATCGACTGCGCGGTGCCTGCATCACGATTCCACCACTGCGCGAGCGTCCCAGAGAGATTCCCATCTTGGCCCGCGCGTTCCTACTGGAGTTCTGTGAACAGCAAAAAAAAGGTCCGCTGACCATCGGAGACGATGCGATGGCGCAGCTTGTGTCTTGGGAATGGCCCGGCAATGTTCGCGAGCTACGCAGCGCGATGGAGTATGTCGCAGCCACTGCCGACAGCGACGAAGTGCAGGTCTGGCATCTGCCGCAGACAGGACGCCATGGGAATGGACAGACAGAGCCACTCCCCATCGAGCCGCATACATCCTTTCGTCCCCTGTTTGATGAGCTGCGCGAGCTGGAGCGAACCCGTATGCAGCAAGCGCTGGATGTGGCCGAAGGCGTTCAGCTTCACGCGGCCCAGCTGGTCAACATGCCGGTTCGTACCTTCTACATGAAAGCCAAGCAGTACGGGCTCATCCACAAAGCAAACACCACCCAGTCACGGGCTGGATAGGAGAGAGAACATGAATCGCCAGGACTCGCATCACGACAAGCACCAAGCGCCCAGTCATCCATCCCCACTTACCCTTCAATCAGAAGCGCTGGTGCAGCTAAACCACAACGACCTCACACACGTCTGGGGCGCAGATCCGACTTCTGCATCATATACATCCAACGCAGGCTCAGGAGAGAAAACAAAAGGGGGTTGATAGTAGCCGAGCATCATCCCGACATCCATTGGCCGATAAAACAAAACACAAAGAAAACGAGGAACCATCATGAGTCAAAAGAACGCAGCAGCACTTCGACAAGAATCCACCCAGAATCAAACACAGCCCACGTCTCTATTGACCCTGGAAAGTGAGTCCATTCAAGCACTCAGCGATGCATCGCTAATGCTTGTAAATGGAGCCAAGGGAGAGCTTAATTCCCTGAGCGGTGTTTCCTCGGCTGGGTGCAGCTCTCAGGAACGCGAATATATTGGTTGAGAGCCTATGGTCAAAGCAGGGTAAAATGGTATGAAATTGCCAATAAATAGACGTCGGTTAGAGTTTATTTGTTGGTGATTTCTGCTAATTTTATTAACCTATTTAAGCTTGCTGGACAGATTTGAGGGGTACGATCTATGCTGATAGTCAAGACAGAGTCTCCGTTGGGTGAAAAAAGTGCGAGCGGCACACTGCCTAAGTGTCCTCGCAGAATCCCCAGCAGTTCGTGACTGCGGGCACTCCAGATCCTGGCGGTGTGATCTGCGCTGGCGGTAACGATCCTGGTTCCATCGGGTGAAAATTCCCCGGACCAGATGCCTTCTTGATGGCCAACGAGCAGGAACTTCGACGCTCCACTTTCCACATCCCAGCCAATTGCGGTTCCATCCAAGCTGGTGGTCAGCAGTGTCCGCCCGTCGGGAGAAAAGGTCGCACCGCTGACCCAGTCGGTGTGGCGGTGGTCGGTCGCGCTTTCACCCAGCGTGTGAACCAGCGTGCCGGTCTTGGCATGCCAGATTCGTGCTGTTCTGTCATTGCTGGCCGTCGCGATCCAGCGCCCGTCGGGCGAATAGCGGACACTCCAAATGGGCGCTTTGTGTCCCATCAGCGAATGGAGCGGCTTGCCTGTCTGGCTGTCCCAGACCCTGACCATGCCATCGTCACCAGCCGCGACCACTTGCTGACCATCCGGGGAAAAGGAGCCTGCCCAGAGCTTGGTTCCCGCCGATACGCTCCACTTTAGCTGACCGGTCGCAACATCCCAGCGCTTGGCGGTCTTATCGTTGCTGACCGTGAAGAGCTGCTGGCTGTTTGGTGAAAAGACGGTCGTTTGGACCCGATCTCTATGGCCCAGCAGATCGGTTCGGACCTTGGTGTCCAGCTTCCACAAAAAGGTGTTGTGTCGCTCGCCAAAGCCAGAGGCAGCCAGCCATCGTCCATCCGGGGACACCGCCACAGAGGCCAATACATTACCGTGGGTTGTCAGCTCATGTAGTTTGTGGCCGTCGTGGGCGCGGGACAGCAGCACCTTGCCATCGCCGCCTGCAGTCACTGCGATGCTGCCATCCGGGGTAAAGGTTCCTGCCCAGACCGCTTTGCTATGGCTGGGCAGCCGCGTGACCTTGCCCAGCTGCTCGCGCCAGACTTGGACCATGCCGTCCTGTCCTGCGGTGGCCAGCTCGTAGGAGCTGGGTGCAAAGGAGGCATGCAGGACCTCGGACCGATGACCGCGATAAGACGCCAGCTGCGCCCCGGTCCGTCCGTGCCACAGCCGAATGATGTGATCGAAGCCCATGGTGGCGATCCGCGTGCCGTCCGGGGAAAACATCGCCCACCGGAGCTGGGCAGTGTGCCCATCCAGCGTCATCAAGCGGACCCCGGTCGCGGCATCCCACAGCCGGGCCGCAACATCGTAGCTGGCAGCGGTCAGCACCCGCTGGCTGTCTGGCGCAAAGGCCGCCACCACAACAGGGCTCTTGTGATCCACCAGCCGCGCCTTCAGCGCCCCGCTGTGAGGGTCCCAGACCTTGGCCAAGAAGTCGGCACTTCCTGACACCAGGGACGCGCCATCCGGTGAAAAGTTCAGCACCAAGATCTCCTTGTCGTGCGCCGCGATCTTGCGCAGCAGCCTGCCATCCTGCGCCGACCAGAGCCGCAAGACCTTGTCCTCGCCCCCGGTGGCAACCGTCTTCCCATCGGGAGAAAACACCGCCGTGAGCACATGCCCCCAGTCGCTGCTGAGCAGCAGCTTGCTGTCGCTGGCTGTGCCGACCGTCCAGAGCACTGCCGCTTGATCATCCCCAGCGGTCAGGATGCGCTGGCCATCGGGGGAAAACGCCACGGAGTGAATCGCTCCGCCATGTAGCGTGGCAACCATGGGCCGGTCTTCGCCCTGCGTGCGCCAGACACAGACCTTGCCATCTTCACCAGCGGTGACGATCTGTTGACCATCGGGACTGAAGCGCGCCCTCTTCACCGGGCCGGAGTGACAGGACAGGGTTCGCTTGCGCCCGCCGGTCTGCGCATCCCACAGCTGTGCCGTCCGATCCGCGCTGGCGCTGACCAGCAGCGAGCCATCGGGCGAGTACTCCACCCAAGAGACCTCTCCAGTGTGTGTCATGGCTGGCAAGGCCGGTCCGGGGGCCATCAGCACGCTGACCAGCGCCCGCTCTACAACCGCAGGAACCGACCCATCTTTCGACTGATGGGACTGGACCAGCTCGACGACCTTCTGTAGCGCTTCGCGTTCCTTCCCGGCTTGATGCGCCATCAGCGCTACATCCGTCGCTGTTTTATGGAGACGAAGCTCGGCTCGCTCCTTTTCCATTAATGCGCGCTCCTTTTCCTTTGCGGCCAGAAAGATGACGAAGAGCAAGACAGCAACACCGCAAGTCACGATCACGACGACCGCAAGCTTCTGCATGCGGACATGCCGTCGGGTTGCAGCGACAAACGCTTGGTGCTCTGACGCAAGCTGGGTCTGTCCACAGAGCCGCTCAAACTCCAGAAGCTGAATCTCTTTCCATAGCAGCTCGGGACGCTGACCAAAGCGGAACCACTCCGCAGCGGCATTCTCTACGCGCTCGATCATCCAGCGCTGCTCGCGAACCTGCTCGATCCAATCACGCAGCTGAGGCCAGACCATCGGCAGGGAGTCGTGGGCCAGCTCATAGACGTTGACGCTGGCAGTCTGTCTCTTGGCCACCAGCAGGCGCGACTGAACCAGCATATCCAGGGCAATCGGCTCGGCGGGATCTCCGCTCACCAGCTCTTTTTCACTGCGACAGATGCGGGTTCCATCACTTCGGACCAAGTGGACCAGCATCCGGCGCGCCGCCGCAACCTGCTCGGGCAGCATGCGCGACAAGACAGACTGGGTATAGCTGCCAAGCGCTCCTTCGACACCGCCCATGTCACGAAGGGACGATGCCAAGATCAGGCCGCGACAGATGTCACGTCGCTCCCACAGCTGGGCCAGCGTAAACTGTAGCAGCGGGAGTCCTCCTTCCGCTCGCTCACTGGAGCGGACCATGCTCTCGATCATCTCTTCATCTTCAAAGCGGACGCCTTTGATGCGCGCCGGACCTTCGATCACTTCGCGCAGATCGGGAGGTGTCAGCGGACGAAGCAGATACACCGCGTGGGACAGCTCATAGGACAGCTGGGTCAGCTCTGCGACTCGAGTCAGAAAGTCGCTACGAATCGTCGCCAAGATACGAATCCCTGGCAGTCGCTGGGTGAGATGACTCAGGAACTCTCCAAGCGCGCGTACGTCTTTGATTGCGCTCTGGGTGATCAGCTCTTCCAGTTGATCGATAAAGAACAGCAGTCCGTATTGACTCCCGAGCTTGCGATTCAGCTCGATCGTGAGCTTTGCGGGATCGCGCAGGATCGATTCAATCAGCTCGCCGTGGGAAGCACGCAGCAGCGGAGCCAGCGCATCGGCCATGGCATGAAGAGGCCAGCGACCCGGAATCATCGACAGAATCGACCAGCTTCGTTCTTCGGACAGAGCACCCTCACGAATCGCAGGAAGGATGCCCGCTCGACACAGAGACGACTTCCCAACGCCAGAGTCTCCTGTGATCAGGACAAACGGCTGAATGCGAATCTGTTCGATCACTGCGGCAATGTCTTGACGACGACCAAAGAGCAGCGGGCGATCGGTGGGCTCAAAGGGACGCAGACCGCGATAGGGATTGCCTTCAGGAACAGCCGCTGCTTCGTCGGGAAGTCGCAGCGACTCGAGCTTCACCGCTAGTTCCTGCGCAGAGCTGGGCCGAGCTTCGGGGGATCTACGCAGACAGGAATCGATGATCTCTGCAAGCTGTGGATCGAGGGACGGCGCACGGTTGGCAATCGGCACCGCATCTTCATGAACGACCAGGCTCTCTAGCTGCGCGATACACACGGCCTGATGCGGAGCCCGACCACACGCCAGCTCATAGAGCACCGCACCGAGTGAATACAGATCCGATCGCACCGTTCCTTGACCGCTCTGCCACAGCTCAGGAGCCATGTACAGAGGTGTCCCAAGTCGCGCCCCGGGTGGCGTAACTGACTTGGGATGAAGTGCTTCCGATTCACTCTGGACAGCCTGATCTTCGCTTACGGACTCTACCAAGGAAATGGTCTGTTCCAGATCTTCGCTCGCTCTGTGCTGCAGCGGAAGGAGACAAGCTCCTTGTTGATCGGTCAGATCCAGCTCGATGAAGCTATCTTGCAGCAGCTTGGCCAGGCCGAAATCGAGCAGCTTTACTGCACCAGTCTTCGACAGCAAAATGTTTCCGGGCTTCACATCGCGATGCAGCACACCGCGCTGATGCGCCGCTTCCAGTCCACGCGCCAGATCAATCGCGATCCGTAGCACGCGCGCGGATTGCAGAGGCTTTTCAATCTGCGCAAGGGAATGACCGTCCACATACTCCGAAACCAGGTAGGGAGTCCCGTTGTGCTCTCCCACGCTGTAGATCGCGACGACAGAGGGATGGTGAATCCGTGCGATCGCTCGCGCTTCGATCAGGAATCGCTCTCTCTGTTCGTGACCTGGTCGTAGGGATGCGATGAACTTCAGCGCGACCTGTCGATCCAGCGTCTCATCATGTGCCAGGTGAACCTGTCCCATCCCTCCGCGTCCCAAGGGCCGTAGGAGCCGAAACGTATCGACTTTTTCAGGCAGAACAAACGGCTCGATCGAGCGCTGCGGGTTCTTGGACTGCTTGTTGTGTGGGATCATGATTGCAACATTTGCAGTGCGCGACTGCAAGAATCAGGGAAGACAAACGAGCAACAAAGCGCTCGCTACAGCTTGGTGTCTTTGTTCAGTCTGCTAATAAGCAAAGCAACCAGTGCTCTCCGATCGACGTATTCTATCAAGAAGTTTATCTTGGTGGTTCTACACATATCAGCACCAAACTGTCGCTTGACGCTTGGAAAGTGATCAATGCAGAACGCATCCAAATCGGGCTCATGCGGAAGCACGCGTTCAATCAGCGAGCGCAGCGCCATCGAGTCAAGCCAGCCGGTGCCATCATCTTGCAGCGGAAACGGTGGGCACAATCGACTGATCAGCGACGAAAGATCGACTGGACGAGGCGTCGCCGAGCGGTTGGTCGCAACCAAGTCATCGCTGATGTACAGTCGAATCGTTCCAACCTTGATCTCATCACCGGCTGCGACAATGGTTACTTGTTGAATTCGCTTTCCATTGACGAAGGTTCCATTTCTGCTTTGCAGATCAAGGACGCGGATGCCCACCGATGAGGCAAAAATCTTGCAATGACGACGCGAGACATCGCCGCACGGAACCGCAATCTCATTTTCTTCGGCGCGTCCAATCGAGACTTCCGATGTTTCAAAGACATGTAGTTGCTGAGAGCACCCAGTCTTCACCCAGATGGCGATCATGTCAGCGTCCTTTGCCCAGTGCGGTTCTGACTCCGTAAATGAGCAAAGGCTGGGCCATGATTTGCTATCTATTCGACAAGACAACAAATTGTGGCAGCCACAAACTTTCTGATCGCGCGCTGTCCATTTTTCGCGATCGCTTCCGTTTGGATGGGTCAAGGGCGAACCAAGGGGAGAATCCGTCATGAACACCGCATCAAAGGAAGTCATCCGTCTATCGGCAGCCGCAGTGAGCGGAGCACATGCAAGTCATCCGTCGGGCCGCGCGATCCAAAGTACAACCGAGCTCAGCCCGGCTGCGAGCGGTCAGGTCCAGGTATCCGTTCGCGCGATCGGAAGTGGGCCACAGGTGTCGCGCAGTGGACCGAACCAGATCAAGGGTCGCTGTGGCACGATTGTGCGTCGGCGCTATCGCTTGGATTCCCAGACGATCAGGAGTGAGCTGGGCGAACACTATGCAGCGTTTGATCTGCTGCGACGCAAGCCATGCTGTATCAAGCTGGCCAGAACGGATGCGGGGTTGACAGCGCTGGCGGATGCGCGACTGCGAAGTGAAGCGCGGATTTTGGCCCGACTGTCCCATCCGAACATCATGGAAGCATGTGAGTTCAACCAGGATGAAGCAGGGATGTCCTTCCTGGTTCTGGAGTCCGTCGAAGGCCACAGCCTGAAGAAGCACCTTCAGAATAAGGGGCGCTTACCTCTCTCGGAAGCCATGGAGATCCTGCGCGGAATCTGTTCGGGACTGGGCCGCGCACATGAAGTGGGAATCGTGCATGGGAACTTGCATCCGGGCAGCATCATGCTGTGTGATCCGCGCAAAGATTCCGGTCAGGGGCAGGCTGCTTCGTCGCTCGCTGGGTCGGTGAAGCTGACGCACTTTGAGCTGGCCTGTGAGCTGGGCGTCTGCACAGAGGAACAGGATGCGCTGCCTCCTTATGTGCTGGTGGGTTCCCTTCCGTATCGGGCGCCTGAAGCGCTGGTTGGTGATGTCAGTGGTCTGTCGCCGCGATCAGACATCTGGTCGATCGCTGTCGTGATGTATCAGCTGCTCAGCGGACGACTCCCGTTTGCGGAGGAAGACACGCGCAAGCTCAGTGAAGAGATCTCGTTTTCCGATCCCGTTCCGCTGTCTGCGCTGGTTACCGATCTGCCGCAGTGCGTTGGTGATGCGATCATGACTGCGCTGTCCAAGAGTCGCTGTCTGCGCTTTGCCACAGCAGGAGAGTTTCTGCGCGCGATGGAAGGGAAGGCGACTCCTACGGATGCAGACGCACAACAGAAAGGCGGTCCCACTGGACTGTTTCAAGTGACGCCACGGCTGCTGGCAGAGTGTCGCGCGCAGCCATTGAGTCAAGATGCGGTGCCCTCGCAAGTGACCGCTGAGCACTCTACACGGCGCTATCCTCGCGAAGACTATCCGCGCGATCTGATTGAAGAGACAGCTCTGAATGAAGAACAGAGACAGACCGCGTCCACAGTCCCGCCCGCGCAGAGCGAAGAAGCAGAAGGAGGCGGACGGTTATTCATCCTGAGCCTGGCTCTGCTGTCCATCTTGCTGGGCAGTGTGTTTGCGATGGGCTTTGTGATCGTCAAGAGAGTGCGACACGCGATGATGCTGTCCGAACAGACTGGCTGCGTAGAAGCGCAGTCCGCAGCAGATGATGTCATCGATACAAAGGAAGTCGGCGCTGAAGCCGGTGCAGACCCAGCGCTGATCGCGATGCCTGCTTCACAACCGCTCGCGTCGCTGATCCGCCATCCAGACACGCTGCATGGTTCCCGCGCAAGCGCTCCTGTCTTTGCGGATGCTCACTCTGTAACGGAGCCATCGTGGGTTCCGGTTGCGCCGCCTCCTGTTGCGCTGGCAGGAACCGCGATGCCAAAGCCAGCCCAACCAGAGAGTCCGTCTGCCAAAGAAGCGCCGCTTGCCCAAGAGAGTCTGCTTCCGAAGACAGATCTTCTTCCTTCCGCGTCGGTGCGCTCGCAGCCTACCGAGCGTCGCGAAAAGAAGATCCAGCCTGCGTATGATCCAGATCTGGATGCACTGCCACCACCTGCGGATGCGCCGCCGTTTGCAACCGAGCACAAAGACAGTCCGGTTGCGATGTCTCCGCCGGATTCCCAACCCAAGGGCAGCGCAGATGCTTCGCCTTAAAGCGCTGCAAGGAAGCGCTGCAAGGAAGCGCTGCAAGGAAGCACTGCCTTCTCGAAGTGGACAGCGCGCGGATGGCACAGGAACTGCTTGAAAGCTTGGGAGTCTTCCCAACACAGGAGAGCATCACATGTCCAAGCCGCGTTCTGTTCGTGAGCCCGTAGCCCTGTCGGATTCTTCATGTCAGGTTCAAGAAAGTACCATGAAGGACAGTGGATCCGACAAGCCAGGTACCGATCCGCGATCTGTCAAGTTGCCAAGCCGAACAGAAGGCGCGACGATACAGGGTCGTCTGGCCTCACAGCCGAGAGATGATGTCGATGACCAAAGCCAATCCCCACAGCCAAGGAACAGGACCTAGACGGCGCGCGCATCGTACGCTGATCGTCCTGCTGATTGGTCTCACCGTCTGCGCAGCAATCGGCGTGGGAACTTGGCTGTTTCCGCACAACGTGCGCCATCATGCTTCGCAGCTGCAAGTCCAAGTCATCGACTGTGATCTGCTGATGCAAGATGGCGCGTGTTATCCGCTGCCCCAAGCTACGCATCGCTTTCTGATCACAGCGGCACCGCCCGGTCCCCTGGAAGTCACGATAGAAGGTGATCCGACCCGTCGCGCAGAAGAGCTCATCATCGACCAGAATCAAACAGCCAAGCGCTTGTTTCGCATCAAGCTGCCGCGCGAGCAGAGGACGCATCGGCTCTCTGTTTCGGCAAAGGGAATCCGTACCCACGTCGTGATCCGAACGTTCGTCCCGCAGCTTCCGGACTGGCTCCGCACCATGTGGGAGTCTCGACATGTTGCCGCAGCTTCACGCAACCTGGATGAAGAGATCTCGATTCTGGAAGCGCACGCCAGTGATCGCGAAAGACAGCCAGACATCGCAGACAGTGTACGGCTGGCGCTGCTGGCACGCGCGCGCTATGCCAAAGGTGCGAACGGCTCACATGCGACGGAAATCCTCGCTGCACAGGAGCAGATCGCGCAGTCCTTCCATCATGCAATCCTTGCAGCGCAGAACGCGCAGCTTGTCTCTGAACAGAATGAGAATGTGCTGTGGCTTAGCGAGTTCCTGAGCAAGCAAGCAGGACAAGTCCATCAAGCAGAGACGCTGATGCAGACCTATCGCAGTGCGTTCGCAAGCGATCCTCGCAAAGGAAGTTACTATCATCGACAGCGCGCGCTTCATCTTGCACTGCGTCAGAAGCGGAGCGAAGCGCTGGCGGCGCTAGAAGAAGCCCTGCTGATGGCGCAGCAGATCGACGATCAGACCGCAGCGCTGGATGTTGTGATGCAGGCTGCGGATGTCCTGATCGATCAAGGACGGATTGAAACCGCAGCACAGTGGGTCACAGAAAAGTGGAAGACACAGACGCCGGGTACGCCGCGATCGTCAGAAGTGGAAGGATGTCGCAAGCAGGAACTGTTGCGAACCAAGCTGCGCATTGCGCGAGCTGCGATGGAGCGCGATCTGCATCGACCGCTTCCCAAACAGCTGGGCTCTCCTGATGCGCTGTGGACAGAGTTTGTGACGGATGCCGGTCTGTGTCAGCAAAAGATCTGGCACGCAGAGATGCTGCTTGACTGGATTCAGATTCAGCTTCTGCGGAGTCACTCTGCGAACGATTCCCAGACCCTTGCAACCCTTCTTGCGCAGCATCACACTCTCTTACAGGAGTCGTGGGCACAGCCAGCCAAGCATCACCTGCTGGGACTTGCTGCGCTTCAGTCTGGCGACTTGCAAGCGGCCAAGCTGCACTTTCTTGCGCTGCGTGATGGACGTGTCGGTGTTTCCGATGTTGCGCGCTGGCAAGCGGAAATCGGACTGGCTCATGTTGCAGAATCACAGCCCAATGACAGCGGTGTCCACGAAGCCCTGCGACACTATGAAAATGCAGAAGCCTGGGTCGAACTGGCAGCGCTCTCTGTTCCGTTGGGAATGGGACAAGCAAGCTTCTTGGGTCAGTTTGAAAGCGGCACAGCGCGACACGTACAGCTGCTGTGGAAGCAGCGCAGACTGAAAGAATCTTGGCAGCTTCTTCGTCGAGCCAGAACCAGAGGTCTGCGCTCTTTGGCGATGCTTCATGCGCTGGGACAAGACGATAGGAAGTGGTCAGGACTGCTGGCTCAGCTTCGTGAGCTGCGAAGCGAGCTGGAACAAAAAGTCAGAGCCCATGCAGAGGCTGCGTTGAATCAGCAAGCGCTGCGTGAAACAGAGATCGCTTACACATTTGATCGGCTGGTCCGTACGCTCCATGAATCGGTGCAGCAGCCTGCGCGCGAACAAGGTGCAGCCATCGATTCCTTTTCAGAAGCACGCAGTGGAGAAGTGATGATCGCGTGTCATCCACTGCCAACAGACTGGCTGTGTCTGGCTCAAGCAAATCACGAAGTGACCGCAGCGACCTTGCGCGAAGCAGACCTGGATGCGGTGATTGATGAAGATCCTGTTCGGTCTGATGCTGCCCAGATGCTCAGCGACAAGCTGCTGCGGCCCTTTGCTCGTCAGATTGACGCTGCACAGCGAGTGACGTTTCTGACCTATGGAAAGCTGCGCGCGCTGGATCTGCATCTTTTGCCGTTCGGACTGCAACATGTGCCGCTGATTGAACAGAAGCAAGTGATCTTCGCCAGTGACATTCCCAGTCATCGACACCAAGAGAATCGGAGCATAGAAGATTTCCGGCTCAATATGAATCCTTCTCAATACCTCTTTTTGAATCATGAGCTATCGGCTGTTCGACGGGAACGTCTTCGGATGGAGCAGGCCGCCAGGCGGATGAACGCAGCGTATCGTAGCAATGCGTCGTGGACCTGGACGTGGACCCGGACGTGGATCAAGCCCGCACTTTCTGCACTGGGGATGCTCGGATCCAGCGAAGGAATCACGCGAGATCTGCTGACTCAGGAAGCGGCACAAGTCGAACTTCTGTTTATGCTGACACACGCTGGATCTGCGTCAGCGGATGCGCCAGAGCGCTATCTCGATCTGGGTCAGCCCGAGCGGTTCTATGTATCAGACATTTTGCTTCTTCCGAAGGCACCGCGATGGGTGGCTCTGTTCGGATGTGGAACTGCACAGACGGATGCGGAATGGAGCAACATCGATTCCATCGGCTTGGCGCAGTCCTTTTTGTGGAAAGGAAGTCACTGGGTCTTGGGCACCGAGCGAACGGTTGATGCTGCGCTGGGCGCGCGAGTTGCAGTGGCTTTTTACGAAGAACTTGCGAGAGTGCGCGATCCATTCGACGCTCTGCGCTTCGCACTGCAACATGCTGGTGTTTCGCTCGTGGACGCTCGACACAAACCAACGCACGACCTGGGTTCCTTCAGACTGTATGCGCCATGAAAACAGAGCACGGTGTTTCAAAAACAGCAGCGGTGGATCAGCTCACGCCGCAAGAAATCGCAGGAGTGATCCGCAGAGATCGCAAGCACCTGGCGTCGTTCTGTGTGCGCGTCATTCCGCTGTATCGCGCAGTGGCTCATGCTCGCTTGATGGCGCTGAGTCAGTACAGTCCAGCCAAGCAAGAAGATCTGGTTCAGTCACTGATGGAAGCAACGCTGCGCGAAGACATCGTCAGCAAATGGAATCCGTCTCTGGGTCTGCTGAGCACCTATCTGCGGGTGTTTGCCAAGCGTCGCGCGCAAGACATACTTGAGTCCAAAGCGATCCGTTCATGCGAAAAGCTGATGGAGGAAGCCGCACTGGCCGCAGCGTCAGACAAAGCCGATCCTGAAGAGACTCTTTCTACTGAAGATCTTCTGCTGTGGAAGCAGCTTCAACGACAGATCTTGGCGAGCCCGGATCGTGAGTATGTTGAGCTGTTCCAGCTACACTTTTTGCAGGGATATTCTCCCGAAGAACTTGCAGCACGCTTTGGGAAAGACGTTCAGACGATCTACAAGCGGATTCAGCGCATGCGCAAGGATGTTCTGTCTCTGCGAGATCGGCTCCTTGCGAAGTAGGAATCGATGCGTAGGCGTCTGTTGATTGAGATGAGAAGCGAAAAGAGACGGTCCACAAAGTGATGCGGACATCGTACAAACCAAGAGAGAAGAGACGATCCCTCCCGATCGAAGGAGGAAGGTGATGTCAAGTGAAGAACCCAAGGTCAGCAGAGCCTTCCTTCAGTCTGTTTTGTCTGCGGAGTCAGCGGAAGCCGAAGAACCAGACGAGATCGTCGATGCAGCATCCGATCAGCGACTTGCGAGCCAGCTCGCAGACAAGTATGCAGTCTCTCCCAAAGCACAGAGGTGGTTTGGACGACCCTGGCTTGTGGTGGGCGCAGTTGCTGTAGCTGCTGCTGTTGCGATCCTATTGCTGCGACCGATTTCGTCAGGGAATCCAGCGCTGACCGCATTTTCTGTTCAGGCCAGACCAACCGATCGCGTGCTGCAAGCAGAGCCGGCTCTGTCGGTCCTTCGCTTGCACGACAGCCCAACGTGGGAACTGCTGCTGACTGCACAGATCGCAGTGGTGGGAGAGCTGAACGTACGCGCTTTTGTGCGTCAAACGGATGCCATCACTCCGCTTGTGCTTCCGATAGAACACGTTGGACACAACTTCAAAGTGCGTGTGAACGCTGCTGCGTTTGCCGAGCTACGGAGTCCTACCGATCTGTACTTGACGATCTGTCGTACCGCATCTTTGCCGTCGGATCAGGAGCTTCTGCAAGTCCTTGGCCGCAGCGAAGTCATTCCTTCCGAAATCGGGCAGTCTGTTCGTCTTCCGCTCGGTGACTGTCAGCTCGTCAGCATTCGTGTAGAGCCGTAGCCTCGCGTCTTTCTTCGCTGTTTCACATGGATAGGGGGACCCCATGTCGTCTGTGATTGGACGTAGTCGCGAATCATTTGTCCGTTGTTCGTCTGCTTGGTTTTCACGATGGCCAACGCTGTGCTGCGTCGCTGCGCTGTCACTTTCGGTCAGCCTCTGCTGCTTCCGGCATGCAGCGCGTACCGAGCTTGATCCGCTTCCGCCGTACACGCTCAGCGTACAGGAATCGCACTGCGCACAGGATGCTGTGATGATTGGACAGACGCTGCATCTACACACAGGAGCGATGCTGGATGTCACCTTGCGGCCTACTTTCGCCGTCGCGGGTTCGGTCTCTGTGCGTACGTTTGTGCAGCAACCACAGCTTCCTGCGATCCGTCACTCGCTCGCAGGAGAAGCGCAGCCCAGCTCCGTAGGAACCTTTCATCTTCGTGCGCGAGTCGATCGGTTGCTCCCACCGGGCTCTGCGCGTCTCCTGTTTGTGCTGTCACGCCCGTCCCATTGGCTTTCGCTGCGTCCAGTCTCAAGGCAAGTGCTGGTACTTTCCGTGCAAATCGTCCGCGACTGATTTTTTGTCCAAAATCGCTCGCTCGTTTCGTTCCAGCAAGCAGCCAGTCAATCAACAGCATGTCTTGGTTTTGACAAGGGGAGTCACCATGAACATCGGTCGTTATCAAGTGGTTCGTTTGCTTGGACAAGGTGGAATGGCATCGGTTTACGAGGCCACAGAGTCCGCGCTGAATCGTCGAGTGGCGATCAAAGTGCTTCACTCCAACATGTCCAATGATCCTGAAGTGATCGCACGCTTTGTATCGGAAGGTCGCATTGTCAACGGAATCCGTCATCCCAGCTTGGTTCCTGTTCACGAACAAGGACAGCTTCCCGATCGCAGCTACTACATCGTGATGGATCTCCTGGAAGGAGAGACGCTCAGTCGCAGAATGGCGCGCAGCGTTCATCGTCCGATGTCGATGGAAGAAGCGCTGCGAATCGTGCGACAAGTCGCAGAAGCACTGGCCACGGTTCATCGCCATGGCGTCGTTCACCGGGACATCAAGCCAGACAACCTGATGCTGATTCCTGATCCTGCGGTGTTGGGAGGTGTTCGCGTCAAAATCCTCGACTTTGGACTGGCCAAAGCACCGCGCGTGCGAGCGGTCGGAGAACACATCAACACCGTCATTGGCTGTGCATACGGAACCGTGCAAGCTTTTCTTTTTTATCGTCGCTGCATGGTGTTGCGACAGCGCTGCTTAGGAATCGGAAAAGGAGGAAGACAGGTAGGCAGAGGAAGGGATGGGAAGCGTGCGGGCCGGTACGAGCGTACGTTTACTCCTCATCAGAACGGAAGCCAATCGGGCGGCCCTTTTTCTTTGGGATTGGCTCCGTGAACTCCCGAATGGCGGCAAAGACAATCTTGAACTGACCATCGTATTTTCGTTCGAGCGCATTGAGCTTTCGCGCCAGATCCGCATTGCTCGTTACCATCTGCCGCAATCGCACGAAGGCTCGCATGATCTCGATGTTGACTTGGATGGCGCGCGGGCTCTTGAGAACGCTCGACAGCATCGCGATGCCTTGCTCGGTGAAGGCAAATGGCAGGTACTTTCGATGCTGCCCGCGACCGGTCTTTAAGGTCACAGTTTGTGACCTTAAACCAATCGCTTCGTCGCTGGTGAGCTGGAACATGAAGTCGTCAGGGAATCGCTCAATGTTGCGGCGGACGGCCTGGTTGAGCGCCTTGGTCTCGACGCCATACAGTGCGGCGAGGTCGGCGTCGAGCATGACCTTGTGGCCTCGGATGACCAGGATAGAACCGGTCAGCGTGTCCGAGGAGATGAGCGCAACTTGAGTCGTTTGGCTGTCCGTCATGTCAGACTTTCCCGTTCGGTTGTGCCGATTGCTCCGTCGCACAGCGCTCTATGGTCACAAGTTGTGACCCCAAGAAGCCACAAGCAGCCGCGCGGAACGCAAATGCCTGCGGAGTGTACCCACATCGGAGCCATCGTCCAGTGTGCGAACGGGACGATCCACACTGATCCGTGGGAATCACCACCGGACAGAACAGCTCGCTTTCTGACGGGTCACAGCATCATCCTCGCGCACATGTCATCTCTTCGCTCGTTTGTCAGCAGTCTCGCGTATCGCTCATCCCGCTCATGCCTGAGGACGCCGAGCTGAACCCAGGAGGTGACAACTACCCCCACTCGTTCCTTGCGTAGCGAGTCTATGTGCTCCTCTGCCTCAGTGCGTCTTGCCTGCTCCGCCTCCAGCCGTCGCTGTAGCCGCTCGACGTGCGCTTGCGACTCGTCACGGCCTCGCTTCGCTTCCTCGGCTTGTTTGCGCTCGACTTCCAGCGCATGTTCGCCCTGCTTCACTTTCTGTTCAGCGTCGCTGGCTCGCTGCTCAATCTGCTCCGTCGTCTCCTCCAACTTCTTCACCGTCGAAGCCAGGTCTTCACGACGTCGGGACATCTCGGCAAGCTCTGTCTTTGCGTCGGCAAGCTGACAGCCCTGCTGCTCATGCTGCTGCCTGATTCCAGGATACTGTCGATTTCGTGCCTCAGAATCCGGCCATTAAGCGAGTGCCGCAGACGCTCGGGTATGCGAGCTGTCAGTGGCCAGTGCCCCAACAATAATCGATGTCCTAAGGACCAAACTTCAAACACCAGCCTTTCCGAGCAACAGCAGTTGCCGCACCTGCGCCGCATGCCACACGCCACCACGCTGCGGGGTCATTCCTCGGAGTGACAGCTCCTCCCCAATTCTGCGCAGACTATAGTTCGCCCGGTAGAGCCCCACGGCAATCTCAATGGCCTTCTGCGGGTCATACGTCGTCGTCGTGTTCCACGTCTGCGCGACAGTCTGTGCATGCCACTTTGATCCAACCGGAGGCATCAAGTTTTCGCGCGTAAGTTGCGCGCCGATTTCGGAGTAGTTCAGGTGCTTGGCGCGTAGCTCCGCGATGCGCCTCGCGACTGTGTCCGTATCGCGGATCGCTCCCGTTCGATCGAATTGACGAACAGTCAGGAGTCCTTCCCTTTGCAAGATGCGCCGCACAATCGCACGGTTCCATTCCTTTCCTCTGGGAGATGGACGTTTCTCCTTTTCCAGAATGTCCGTGATCGTCTTGATTCCTTTTCCCTGATGATGGAGCTGCCGAATGTACTTGAGCGTCTCGATCTGCTCGGGAACCTCGACGACGATGCGCCGCCCGTGCTCATCAAGCTGTTTGGAGTACACCTTCCCATAAGGGAGTCCTCCGCATGGAATCCCCTGCGCCTTCAGGTGATCCATCGCGACCTGCGTGCGCTCGCTGGTGGAGTCGATCTCTCCCTGCGCCATCACCGCCCGCATCATGAGGAGCATACGCCCCGTCGCTGTCCTTGGGTCCATCCCGGCGCAGTCAAACGCAAGCAGCTTGTAGGATTTCCCTTTCCCAAAGTACGTATCGAGCAGATACGTCCAGTCCCCTACATTGCGTGAAATCCGGTCCATGCTGACGGACATCAAGACTGAGTCTGTCTCGACCATCCGCGCCAGCGCCGCCTGAAATCCGGGGCGATCCATATTCCGTCCGGTGTGATCATCCGCGTAGATCGCAATGAGGTTGTGCTGGAACATTTTGCAGTACGCGACAATGCGCTCGCGCTGCACGTCCAGGCTCACTCCTTCATCTTTCTGTTCGGTGGTCGATACCCGTAGGTATCCAACGACGCTAGGTGCAGACTCCGGCACATTCCCATCGTATTGAAACTTGACGATGAAATCAACGCGTGGGTCTTTCTGCGGCTTGTACCTACGCTTCAGCACCCCCGCTTAATTACACATCGCACGGAACGCTCTGTTACATGGCTCCTGAGCAGATGTTTGATGCGCGCGCAGCGACTGATCGCGCGGATGTTTACTCGCTTGGATCGACGCTGTTTGAGCTTCTTGCGGGGCGCACTCCGTTCCTAGGATCGGAGCCCCTACAAATCTGGGGCGCACAGCTTACGAAGGAACCACCCGATATCCGCGAGCTTGTACCCAACACACCGAAAATGCTCTCGCTTCTGATTCAGCGCATGTTGCACCGCGATCCTGCGAATCGTCCCGCGATGGAGGATGTCTTGCGGCAGCTCAACTGGCTGTATCGCGATGTCTTCCTGCGCAGCAGCATCAGTGCGCGCGACATCAGTGCAGGTCTGTTGGTTGCGCCATCACCCAAAGCGTCCTCGGAGGCTCGCACAGTTCTTCAGCCAGAGATTCCGATTCGTCAGCCCTCGCATCGTGTTGTCCGGCGGATGCTCATCGCCACACTGGTTGCCATGCCGCTGCTGCTGCTTGTGTATTCATGTGGTCCGGGCGCTTCGATCGAAAAGCAGCGCAAGCCCAGCATCGTACCGTCTGGAGGAACGACAGGAACCAGTCCTCCGTCCGTCTCGCCGCTTAAGCGTGCATCTGCCCATGGTTCCACGCTGCGGATGTCGTCTTCCGTCCCCACGGTGCAGCGCGTTTCGCTGCCCTCTTCCTGTTTGTTGATGAGCGAAAACCTGGCGCGGTGATTGCAATTCCTCTGGCTCACGTAGCAAACAGAGGAGTCTGTTGTGTCCCCGATCAAAATTCTGCTGTGTGCCGCCAACCCAGAAGTGAAGAGCCTTCAGCTCTCTGCCGAGCAGCGCGAGATCGAAGAGCGCGTCGAGAGAGCAGAGCGTCTGATTCAGAAGGAAGAACCACAGCGGAGACTCTGTGGGTTCGACTTTGCGATGCTCGGATCGACACGCTCACGAGACTTGCTGCGACTTTTGCAGCTACACAGACCGCAGGTTTTGCATCTCAGTGGTCACGGCACAAAAAGCGGAGCACTGCTTCTGGAATCATCGATTCCTACAGCGGAAGATGATCGACCCCGTACGTTGGTCGGAAAGAGCATCCTGTGCGATCTGGTTCGTGAGTTTTCGCGCGAGCTCCGCTTGGTCTTCCTAAACACCTGCTATTCCGTCGCTGATGCACATTCACTCAGCCAGTATGTAGACTGTGTGATTGCGATAGATGGAACGATCGAGGATCCCGTTGCGCTCACGCTGGCTGCGACGTTCTACGAACAGTGCGCGCTGGGCTGTAGCGTGGCGCGTGCGTTTCGACTCGCCCAAACAGAGTCCTCCCTGCTGATGGGAAGTCCTTCTGCCAGTCAGATTCCACAGCTTCTGGTCCGAACAGGAGTCGATGCAGAGAGCCTCTATCTGTCCGCTTCTACGCAGCCTACAGCGGTGCTTGATGCGCACTTGACTGTGGTCGAGACCCGAAAGCTCATGGCGCAGCGGATTCCTTTTGATCCGTCGCTTCAGGCATTCCTGTTGTCCTACTATCCAAGCATTGCGCGTCAGTGCGGTTCGGATATGCAGCGCACCGTGAAGCTGAACCTTCTCTTCACTGTGGAACGAGACATGCGTCGGCTCTGCGAGCGGATCGAAGCATTCTGTACGGCGTGTCCTGACGAGCAGACCTGAGGCGTTACAGCGCCCAAGCCAACGCTCTATGATGCTTGATACGGTATGAGTCACGCGATTCATACATCGCTGGGACGGACTTCCTTTGCAAAAAGCTGACGCGCGATCTTCATCAAGAAGCGACGAATGTAGTACAGGAACAGAAGCAGCGCGATCCAGCCAACTCGACTCTGTGGACGAAGCTGACTGAGTGCGTGAACCAGCGAGCTTTGTCCTGGAATGTTGATCATCGTCGCTGTGTTGTGTCGCACATACATATATAGCTGAATGACGAGCACAACCATGGCTAGCTTCGATATCATCACAACCAAGCGACCTGCAACCTCTGAGACTTTGCTCAACTTGGCCTGAACGCCCACCAATCTTCGACGAATATTTTCGCCATCTTTTTCAAAGTTTTCGACCAGCTGCAAGTTGAGCTGTGCGGCATCTATTGCACTTTCAAAGCGCTTCCTGATCTTCTTGGGACTTCCTGCCGCATTTTTGATTGCACGCATCTGTGCTCCACGCTCATAAGACTGAAGCGCTTTGAGCCCACTGCGGGTTGGATCAAAAAACTCAAGGGATGTATTCAGGATCCGTTCTGCCAGCTGTAGCCGCGCTAGGTTCCAAAATGTTGGCAGCTCTTGGCTGCTTGCACAGTGGCCAAGCTCGGCAATGGCAGCACCAATGGATTTTTCACGATAAGGTCGATTCTTGACGTGTGTTCTTGATTCCCATTTTCGAAGCGCTCTGATGGTGAGCTGCTTCATATTTGTCATGTCAATATAAGGAAGAGCTGGTCCCAAAGTTAGATAATAATCACAGGCTTTCGAGAAGTCTTCTTCGAGCAGCGCTCTGCAAAGTGAGCGGTACTTTCGTTGTAGGTCAGTATCTAGTGTTCCAATTGTTCCCAGGCTGACAAATGCCAAACGATTTCCCTTCAATAGCATAATTCCATCGGGAGTCAGCTCTGTGAAGAAGAGATTGTGCTCAAATAACATCTCATTGTGTGCATTGAAAAGGCGACGCCAGATTCGGCGTGGATCGATCTGGTTTTCGTGCATCCATTCTTCATAGCGAACAGGATCTTCCACCGACATACGCATCAAATCAGCAACGGTCACACCATGGATGTACTCACTAACCAGCATTCGTTCTGTGCAATATCTGCGATAAGGCTGTGGAATATAAATTTTACGTGCTCGTAAGATCTTCGCAATGCGTCGAATTTCATCGACTTCACTTCGGAAATCCAAGAGATCATCGGTGGCTGCTTTGACTTCAAAGGTCAAGTCTTCCCAGCGTAGATGTGGTTCAAAGTCCAGGTGCTCAGCCAAGAATAAGAAAATACGGAAATAGCGCCAGTCTTTGGCTGCGCGATCCACTGCATCCGGTGTACGGACGCGGACCATTACCTCTTGCTGATTTTCACGAAGACGAGCCCGATGAACCTGTCCGAACGTGCGGCAAGTGACCGGTTTTTCATCAAATTCAAGGAATGTTTCCTCAAATGAAGTCCCAACAGTCTTTAGCTCTGCCTCTACAATCTGACGAATTTCCTGGAAAGGCCAGGGCGTACGAATATCTCGTGTACGTGCCAATTCATTGCAATATTCAGTCCCAAGAAGATCGCCACGTAGCGAGGCCATCTGCGTCAGATGAACCCACATACCACCCATTCGTTCTGCAAAGTCAATCCCTTCTTGTGCATATTCCTTTGTACGAACAGATTTAATGCCAAAAATTGACTTAAAATTGCGGGTCACTTCACGAAATATAGTGCGAATTACGTAACGAAGAATAAATGACGCACGACTCAAGAGATCGACAGGCGATGGAATCGGAACCGCAGAGGACGCGAGCACTGCTGCGGCCACTGACGCGCGAGCTGCGGACAAAGCCGTGTTGGTCGCTGAGCGTTGAACGGAGGAAAGAGCGTTTCCTGCCGCAGAAAGCAGCGCTGTACCAGCCGAAAAGGCGTTGGCAGATTCCACGGCTTTACCGGCAGCCGCCACGACTTTGCTACCTGCCTTGACCAGCGCAGACTCACCGACAGTTTTCGAGACTGCCGTCAGCATGGGTTGCTGTTTTGGTGCTGCTTGTGTGGAAGTCAGCGCTTGACCCGCATCAGACACCGATAGGTCAGAATACGCATTCCTATTATTTCGACGTAGTGGTGTCGGGATCCAGCCTTGCTTGAATCTTCGCGAAGCCATGTTTCCTATTGCCCTTGTCAGCGTTGCTGTGCTGGGAACTGCCATCTGTGGATGACGGCAGCTCCCCATCGGTCAGAGACGCTTGGCCAGCGCTCACCGCTGACTGCTCGATGATGCAGCGTTACCCGAGCCCCAAGATCTTCGCAGCGCGGTTCCGTCTTCGCTTCTGTCGTTCGCGAACCACAATCACGACCGCCTGCGTATCTTCGTTCATTGCACCATTTTCGCGCAGGTGCTCCATGGCTTCTTCGACGCGATTCATCAATCGGCCAGACTTGCCTTTGCGGAGCTTACGCACTTGCTTTCGATTCTTTTTGCCCAAATCAATGACAATCGGCTCGCGATGGCTGGATTCAGCTTGAGCTTGATTGGATTGATTCGCATCCTGACGAGTTTGGACAGCCATGTGTGTTCTCCTTCTATGTAGCGCCAGCGAATTGATTTCATTATGCAATCAAAACACAGCGCCCGCATGAGCTACTTAACGACCACTACCGCTCGGCCTTGATGGTTCGGCACGGGCCAAAATATTCGAGATAACGATAAACTCACGACTCGCGTAGAGCACTGCCAGTGCGATTGAAAACCAGACCAGCCCACCGAGCTGTGGCATTTTCGCCAAGATAGAAGACAGCCATGTTCCGTCGAATCGACGCAGGACATTGTATCGCTGATGTGCTGCAAGAATCATGAAAGCAACAGAAAAAATTCCCATTCCGCGTGCCATCCACTGAAATAAAAACAGTGAGATCTGCGACGCTTTCGATACATATCCACCGTATTTTAATGCTTTTTTTCGTAAATGCTCACCTTCAAAGTAAATCGTCTCTGCCAGCTTATTTGGGAGATCGACTTGCTCGCTGATTCGTGCTGCTTGTGTACGAATGAGCTTGGTGGATGTTGCCGCTTTTCGCTGTCGCTCGTTCATTTGCCGCATGTACTTCTTTAAGAGCTTCAGATAATCAACTTTGGGCATCAAAAATGCCAAAGAAGCATCCAGCGTTAGCTGCGCTCTCGTAGAACGTAAAAAATCCCAGGCTGCCGAGATGCCTGCGTCACCGACAATTTTGGCCAGATCTCCAGATGCCTTTGCCACCGCTTTTTCGTGATATGGAAGGCTCTTGATCCGAACCTTCTGCTCGAACCCACGGAATAGCTTCACAATCTCTTCTTTTACTTCAGAGAGATCTGTATTTGGCAAGGCAGGTGGCAACAAAAGATAAATTTCAGCAAACTTGCGAAAGTCTCGCTCTGCCAGTGCTTTATAAGAGAACATATATCTCTTGAGCTGTGTTTTATCGGTGCTGCCAACCGAGCCAAAGTCGATCAATGTAATTTGGCTTTTCCGCATCAATAGAATATTGCCAGGATGTAGATCGCAGTGATAAATATTTTCCTCGAAGAGCTGACGATAGTGAGAGAGCAAGAGTCGCTCACCAGCACGATATGCATTGATATCATTTTCACGCAGCCATTCGTTGACGCGCTCGGGATCATTGGATGCGACACGAATGTAATCAGACATATAAACACCGCTGACCATTTCCATGACCAAGACACGGTCTGTGCAGTATTCCAAAAAGACTTCTGGTACATAAATCTTATGGCGGCGAAGGTTCTTTTTCATCCGACGAAGTGACGCGGCTTCTTGACGATAATCAAGCTCTTCTAGGATTGCACTTTCTAGCTCCCAGTACATTTCTTCCCAGCGAAAGTTGGGCATGAAATTGATTCGAGTAAGAAACCAGCAATATTTGCGTAGATAACCAAGATCGACTTTGAAATTATCTTCGATTGTGGGACGACGAACTTTGACAACGACCTCTACATCTGGATGACGCAGTCGTGCGCGATAGGTCTGTCCAATCGATGCCGCAGCCAGTGGTTTGTCTGGGAATTCTGAAAACACTTCTTCCAGTGGTTTTCCTAATTCTGACTCAATTGTTTTTTTAGCATAATGAAGAGGAAATCCCTGTGCGCGATCTTGAAGCTTTGCCATTTCTGCGCAAAATGATTCTTCAAATAGGTCACTTCGTAGCGCAATAATTTGACCTGCTTTGACCCACAATCCGCCCATTTTTTCCATGAAAGAGCGAAGCTTGCGCGCTTTTTCTAGTGGACCAAAATTGCGATTTAAGCGCGGAAATACTCGTCCTAAATAGCTACGGATGATCATTCCGTAGATAAAGAAGAGCATCGCGAAGAAGCGAAATCGACCCGGGAGTGCAGGCTCGACGATGTCGATCGTCTTGGTGCTCTGCGATGGCGGCACAAGCGGAGTGGGAATCAGACTCTTTTTCTGCATCGGCTGCTCTCGGTACACGCGGTCGGCAACGTCTCGATCCTGGCAGAGCGCTCAGGGAGCGATGACAGCGGGTCTTGCACCTTCGGGAAGATCCTTGTCAGCTCGCTACGTTCCGTCGGCAGGAGGGGAAGCTACCTTCTCATCGCAAGGGGTTATCGTACTGAAATTACATGTATTTTGTCAAACATAAAAAACAAGAGAAAACTGGCCAGCACATCCAGAACAGGGCGAGGGATCACAGATGGAGGAGGACAGGAGGAGGACAGGAGGAGGAGCATGAGGGATAGGAGGAGGAGGACAGGAGGAGGACAGGAGGAGGACAGGAGGAGGAGCATGAGGGATAGGAGGAGGAGCATGAGGGATAGGAGGAGGAGCATGAGGGATAGGAGGAGGAGGACAGGAGGAGGACAGGAGGAGGAGGACGAGGGGCGGGCCGTGTTACGGACTGGATGGTGCAGCGAGGAGGGCGCGCAGCTCGCCAGCCAGGATCTGGAGCAGGGCAGCGCTGGCGGTGTTCAAAAAGAAGTGTCCTCCGTCGAACGTGTGCAGCGTGAACGTGGACGCTGTCTGTACTCGCCAGGACTCAACATCCGCGCGAAGCACCGCATGATCGCTTTCGCCCGTGCAGGCCACGATGGGGCAGGGCAGCGGCGGCTCTTCCTTGTGCGTATACGTCTCGAAGAGGGAAAAGTCGGCGCGCAGCATCGGGAGAAACAGCTCGCGCAGCTCGGGATCGTCGAGAACGGCTTTGGGCGTGGCTCCGTAATAGGCCAGCTCTTGGATGAACGCAGCGTCAGGCAAGTGATGAACGGGAGGCCGACGCAATCCCACCTGCGGCGCAGCGCGTCCCGACACCATCAACAGACGAGGCATCCGACGCTGCTCACTGCGGAGCCAGCGCGACAGACAGAATGCAATCAGCGCGCCAAGGCTGTGCCCGAACAGCACAAACGGACGATCCAGCAGCGGCAAGATGGCTTCTCCCAGCGCAGGAATCAGCTCGTGCATGTGGAAAAAGGGACGCTCTTGAAAGCGCTGTTCGCGACCCGGTAGCTGAATGGCGCAGACTTCTAGCTCGGGAATCGACAGCAGACGTTGCCACTGTCGAAAGACGGAAGCGCTCCCACCGCTATAGGGCAGACAGAACAGTCGCAGCGCAGCGGCTTCATTCGGAGCGTTTCGGACAATCCACGTTGCGGTCAGTTCAGGTGGCACAGCGAGCCAGGATACGCGCCGCTGTTCGCAAAGTGGAGCAGGAAGCGCGGCGGTCGCATCCTTCGGAATTCCCTGTGCGGGTTAGCCAAGTCCCCACATCTTGGACAGGCGCTTGCCACGGTTGCGGACGCGCTCTTTGACCACGATGACGATCGGCTGAACGTCTTCGCCGATGGCACCGTTTTCACGCAGGTGCTCGATCGTGTCCTCGACGCGATCCAGCAAGCGACCGGGGCGGCCTTTGCGCAGCTTGCGGACCTGCTTACGGCTCTTTTTTCCCATGTCAACGACAATCGGCTCGCGCGCGGAGCTGGACGCTTCTTGCTTGGCGGCCTTGGCGGACGCGGACCCGGTTCCTGGTTGCTCAGTGCTCATTGTTCGACCTCTTTTTGGATTGTGGATTACGTTATTGCATTGTATAGTTTGGCGTTGAGTATTGTCAACCGGCTGACAGTTTGAAGAGGTTAAACATGCGAACGATCAAGTCGAAGCTTCCCAAGTCCATCAAGCGCATCACCATCTTGAAGGCTGAATCCAGCGACGGTCGAGGTGAAGGCCATATCGGTCGCGTAGTGGTCAAGCAGAAGAAGAAGAAAAAGAAGCAGAGCAAAGGCCTGGTCCGGCTCTGGGAGCGCGCAGCGCGCGGCTATGCACGGTCAAATCGTAAGACTGCTGACGAATACCTTTCTCGCCATGGCCGCTCGAACAAGAAGCGTCGGGACGGCTGGCTGCGTGACTTTTCGTACAACTGGGGCCGCGCAAGCCGCAAAGGTGGCAAGCAGTTCAAGCTGTCGAAGATCTTCCGCTAAATAAGTAGCTCTTCTGCCATCTGGACCAGCTCTTCGTCGGAGAGCTGATCGAGTTGGCTGTCCTTCCCGCCTCGCGATGCGTCCAATCGAAACCTAACGCCGCTGGATGAGTCACCGGATGTTGTTGGTGATTCAGCGCTCGTTGCGCGCAGACATGCTGCGCCAGCCAGCCTGGGCCTGACCGCTTTTGCTGAGTGGACAAGCGCTGGCTCATTCAGTATGAAGGCCCCTGTTGAGCTGGTTGCCGAACAGATCTGCCTGTGTCGTCTCCCCTTCGTCGCTGCATGCTGCTGCGTCGAGTGATTTCCTTCGCTGGGTTCCCAGTCCCCGTCTGCCGAGGCATGCATCCGATGAGCGGTGAGAGTCCGAACTTCCGAGAGCTGTTTGCTCGTTCACTCACAAAGATTGCTGAGCTGAAGGCCCAGCTGGAGCAGCGAGAGAGTACAGAGCAGACGCCGATCGCAGTCATCGGCATGGCGTGTCGCTTACCTGGCGGCGGAACAGATCCGGAGTCCTTCTGGCAGTCTCTTATCGCTGGCGTGGACGGAATCCGTCGCATTCCGTCGAACCGATGGACCGTCGATCCCAGTGAGAGCGTACACACGGCCACGCGCTGGGCGGGCATGCTGGATTCCGTCGATGGCTTTGATGCGGCGTTTTTTAACATCTCTCCGCGAGAGGCCACTCGTCTGGATCCGCAGCATCGGATGTTGCTGGAGCTGTGCTGGGAATCGCTAGAGCGCGCCGGACAGCCCATCGAGCGTCTGATGGGGACGCGCACCGGCGTCTTCCTGGGGATGTCGAGCTTCGACTACTCTTTTTTGGTCAGGCAGTCGCTGGCGCCTGATGTGTACGGAGTCCTCGGCGGACTGCTGAGCACGGCGGCGGGTCGGATCTCGTATACGCTCGGGTTGCAGGGACCGTGTCTGACGCTGGACACGGCGTGTTCGTCTTCGATGGTGGCTGTCCACCTGGCCTGCCAGAGCCTTCGCACCCAAGAGAGCAACCTGGCGCTGGCCGGTGGCGTGAACTTGATCCTGCTTCGCGAGAACATCGAGTCCACCGCTGAGCTGCAAGCGATGTCTCCAGACGGGCGATGCAAGACCTTCGATGCCGAAGCCAACGGCTTTGCGCTGGGCGAAGGGTGCGGCATGGTCGTCTTGAAGCGCGCCGCCGATGCGGTACGGGACGGGGATCCAATCCTGGCCATTATTCGTAGCTCGGCGGCCAACCATGACGGTCGTACTTCGGGACTGACGGTGCCGAATGTGTTGTCGCAACAAGCGCTGCTGCGTCGTGCGCTGGAGCTGGCCAAGGTGTCGCCCGAAGACATCGGCTACGTCGAAACGCATGGGACCGGGACTCCGCTCGGGGATCCCATCGAGTTCGAGGCCCTGCGCGAAGTCCTTGGCAAGCCGCGAGCGGACGGATCGCACTGTGTGCTGGGAGCGGTCAAGACCAACGTCGGTCACACAGCGGGAGCCGCCGGGGTGACAGGTCTTTTGAAGACCATCTTGTGCCTACAGCACGGGGCCATCCCGCCCAACCTGAACTTCAGGACGCTGAACCCGCGTATCTCTCTGGATGGGACGCCGTTTGTGCTGCCGACCCAAGCCATGTCATGGCCTGCCAGTGCCAAGCCTCGGCGTGCGGGCGTCAGTTCGTTCGGAATCAGCGGGACCAACGCCCACGTCATCCTGGAGGAAGCGCCACGCGTCGAGCCGCGACCTGTGCAATCGGCATCGTGCTACCTGTTGCCGCTGTCTGCTCGGTCCCCAGAAGCGCTCACTGCCTTGGCGAAGCGCTACGAGGATCTGTTTTCCGCAGCGTCTGAAGGGTCGCTACACGACATTGCTTATACCGCGAGCGTTCGACGGACTCACCATGTGCATCGCCTGGGCGTGGTTGGATCGACGAAGGCTGAGATCGCGGCGGCCCTGGCAGCCTTCGCCGATGGACAGACGCCAGCAGGATTGGCCAGTGGAAAGTCGGCAGCCAGTCCTCCCAAGGTCGTGTTCGTATTCCCTGGTCAAGGCTCGCAGTGGGCGGGCATGGGTCAGACGCTACAGCGGGAAGAGCCGGTGTTCCGTGATGCGCTCCACGCTTGTGATGAAGCGATCCGTCGTGAAGCGGGCTTTTCGATCTTGGAAGCGCTTGCGGAGCCCGAGGAGACCTCGCGCCTGAGCGACACGCTGATTGCCCAGCCAGCTCTGTTTGCACTGGAGGTAGCCCTCGCGCAGCTCCTGATTTCGTATGGGGTGACACCGAGCGCCGTGATTGGTCACAGCGTCGGCGAAGTCGCAGCGGCTTACGTCTCGGGTCGTCTCAGCCTGGCGCAGGCGGCGCACTTGGTCGTGATCCGAGCGCGCGTTATGCAGCAGGCCACGGGGCGCGGCAAGATGGTGTCGGTGCCGATGAGCGAGCCGGAAGCTCTCGCAGCGGTCGCCAGTTTGGATGATCGAGTCGGTGTGGCTGCGGTCAATGACCCAGGCTCCGTGGTCCTTTCGGGGGAGCCCGCCGCAATCGATGCCCTGGTTGATGAGCTTGCGAAAGCGGGGCAGCCAGCCCGTCCGTTGCGCGTGAACTATGCGTTCCATAGCCCGCAGATGTCGCCGCTCGTCGCGGACTTTCTGGACGAATTGGGAGACCTGCGCACGCTCACTTCAGTCGCTACGCCGCCTGGCTTTGCGATCGCGATGTTCAGCACGGTCACAGGCGGTCCGCTGGGTAGCGAGCCGCTCGAGCCAGCGTACTGGGGACGAAACATTCGCCAGACTGTGCGGTTTTCCGATGCGGTACGCGCTGCGCAGGCGGATGGCGGACAGATTTTTATCGAAGTGGGCCCGCATCCGGTGCTGGCTCTGTCCTTGGAACAAGTGCTCGCAGCCGCTGGTCGCGGATTCCAGGTCCATGCGACACTGCGACGACACCAGGATGAGCGTCGATCCGTCCTGCGTACGCTCGCAGCGCTGTACGTGAGCGGCAGCCAGGTGATCTGGCCGCGCTTGTTCGCAGAGGGCGGGACCGTCACGTTGCTGCCAACCTATCCGTGGCAGCGACAGCGCTACTGGGTCGATCCGCCGGTTGGTGTGAATCAATCCCGAGCGCGCCCGGCCGATGCATCGCAGGAGCTGTTCTTCTCGATATCCTGGCAGCTCCAGAAAATGGAAGGCTCGCGTGCGGTAGCGCCCGGCGTCTGGATCTTGTTTCAGGATGCCAAAGGCGCAGGAGCCTCGCTGGCCGCACTGCTGGAGGCCCAAGGTCAGCGCTGCATCCAGGTCACTGCGGGCCAGGAATATGCAGCGGTCAGTCCGCTTCACATTACGATCGATCCGGCCAACCCCGAACACCATGCGCGTCTGCTGCGGGAGGTGACGACGGCGGATGCGACGCTGCGTGGCGCGATCCATCTGTGGAGCCTGGACGCTGCGACTACTAACGAGACGACAGCCGATACACTCGATGCCGATCTCGTACGCAGCACGCTGAGTGCAGCTCTCTTGGCTGCCGCGCTGGCGAAGCTTCAGAGGCCGCAAGCGCCCCGGCTGTATTTGATCACGGCGGGCACACAGCAGGTGACGGGGCCAGCTGATGGATCCGCGCTCGCACAGGCACCGCTGTGGGGACTGGGTCGGTCCCTGGCGCTTGAGCACCCCGAGCTGTGTCCGGTCCTGGTTGATCTCCCGCAGCACAGCGGTGCGTTAGACATCGAGCGACTGCTTCAGGTGGTGCTGAATACGGCTGGCGGGGCGATGCAGATTGCGCTGCGAAATGAGGGCTGTTACTGCGCGCAGCTCGTGCGTGCCGAGCTTCCGGCTGCCTCGCCGAACGGGCCGGAGTTTCGATCCGATGGCAGCTACCTGATCACCGGAGGACTGGGCGGTTTGGGGCTTTCACTGGCGCGGTGGATGGTCGAACGGGGAGCCCGCCACCTGGTGCTTGCTTCTCGTCGAGCGCCGGGGGTCATCGCGCAGGGTGCGATCGCTGCGCTCGAACGTGCCGGAGCGCGCGTTTTTCTCGCGAGCGCGGATGTCGCAAAGCGTGAAGAGGTCGCGCAGCTGCTGGCCTCCATCGCCGATGACATGCCACCCCTGCGCGGCATCGTGCATGCAGCCGGTGTCAGCCCCACGGTTCCAGAGATCTCGCGTGAGTCGCTGCTGGCGGTCACTGCACCCAAGATCCGTGGTGGCTGGAACCTTCACGTCGCCACCATGGGGCTACCGCTCGACTTTTTCGTGATGTACTCATCGGCCTCGGCGGTCCTGGGACTGCTCGGTTGTGGCGGCTACGCAGCGGCGAACGCTTTTTTGGACGGTCTGGCGCGCACCCGTCGCGTTCTTGGACTGCCTGTGCTCAGCATGCAGTGGGGAGCCTTCGCCGAGGCGGGCATGCTGGTAGACGCCAAGGGGGAAGCGGCTGCTGTTGGCGCGATGGAGCCGCTACGACTCGCGACGGCTCATGATGCGCTGGCTCGCGCGCTGGCCGGGCCGCACAGCGAGCTGACTGTGATGCAGCTTTCGATCGATCGCCATCTGGCGCTGTTTCCGCATCTGTCCCAAGGCACTTTTTGGTCGGCTTTCCAGCACGGCGCTCGCCCGCAGGGAACCCAGAGCGCGCACTCTGCCGTGCGTCGAGTCCGCGAACGGTTACTATCAGCAGTACCGGAGCGACGGGCCGAGCTGCTTGCCAGCTATCTACGCAGCGTCGTAGCCGAGACGGCGCACTTGGATCCCAGCCGGGTTGCCGCCGACATGTCCTTTCACGCGTTCGGTATGGACTCGCTGATGGGGCTGGAGCTGCGCAATTGCATCGAGAAGGATCTCGGATTCCGGGTTCCGATCAAGGACATCCTGGCCAGCGGTCAGCTCGATGCGCTGGCGGCGCTGATTGCAGCGCAGCTGTGGCCGGATGCAGGTTTGTCGCCCGTGACGCTGCCTCCCGGACAGTGGATCGTAAGGCCACGGCCCAATCCGCAGGCTACGCTGCGCTTGATCTGCTTTCCGTACGCTGGCGGAAATGCGTCTATCTATACTCCGTGGGTCGAGTTGCTCCCGCCGGAGATCGAGCTTCTTGCCATCCAGCCTCCGGGACGCCAGGAGCGCACGCATGAGCCGCTTCTTCATTCGGTGGACGAGATGGTCGCTGCGCTCGTTCCGGAGCTGCTGCCCTTTTTGGATCGGCCCTTTGCAATGTTCGGTCACTGCATCGGTGCCATGGTCATGTACGAGACCATCCGAAAGCTGGCGGAGCAGCACGGGCACAAGCCGGTCCATATCTTCCCCTCAGGTGCGATGCCGCCGCCGCAGTATCTGTTGCCGCCGGTCTTGACCTCTTCTGCGAGCGATGAGTTCCTGGAGATCCTGCGGCTGCTCGGCTTCGCGGACGAGTCCATCTTGGGCGATGATGAGAGCGTTCGCGATCTGCTGCCCGCTGTGAGCGCAGACTTCAACATGGCAATCCGGTACGCGTGTGGCTCGCACATGCAGCTGGACATGCCGGTTACGCTGTTCTGCGGTCGCGAAGATCAGCTGGGTCCGCCGGATCGGACCGCAGCCTGGCGCGCAATGACCACGTCGCGTTTCGAGCAGATCGTCTTTCCCGGAGAGCACTACTTCATCAACCCGGAGCGAGCTGCGATGCTGCGCATTCTCAACGAAGAGCTTTTGCATCACGTTGCGGTCTTTGCGCAAAAACGCACGAATGGAAGGTGGCTCAAGACCTTGGTGCCTCGGCACGAATCGGCGCTGCGTCTGTTCTGCTTCCCCGGGGCTTGGGAGCTTCCTTCGGTGTTTGATTCGTGGTCGGAGCGACTCGGTGATTCGATCGAGGTCTGCGTCATCGAGAGGCCAGGCTACGGCGCACGGACAGCAGAGCCGCCGCTACGCCGAGTCGATGATCTGGTGGACTTCATTACGGCTGCGCTTGAGCCCCAGCTTGATCGTCCGTTCGCGTTCCTTGGACACAACATCGGCTCGATTCTGATGTTCGAGGTCACACGCCGACTGCGGCGCACTGGCAGACCGCTGCCTCGTCATCTCTTTGTTGCAGCGACGGATGCTCCGCACCTGTACTGGTCCGGCCCGGTTCACCTGATTTCCACTTCGCGGCTGCTGGAATCGCTAAAGCTTGTGCGGGTGACGGTGGACCCAGCGCTCCCCGAGCACATGCTGCGTGCGGACAGTACGCTGCTGGTCAGCTATTCGTACACGCCCGAGGAGCCGATCAATGTACCGATTACCGCCTTTTTGGGACAGCACGATCGCTTTGTACCGCCGGAAGCGCTGCGTGGATGGAAAGACGCAACCACGGCTCCTTGCGAGATCCATTTGCTACAGGCAGACCACAACATCCTTTTGCAGTCCGTAGCGACGCTGACCGATCAAATCCGAGCAGTCTGTCATCGCATCAGCGGATCCTCCGAGCATTGCGCAACCTGAACATCAGGGCGGCGGCAGTGGTGAGATCGCAACCGTTGGCGACGACATTCCTCGAAGAGAACCCGCGAACCGTGCGTCGCTGTGCCACAGACTGCGCGCTTTGTCCCGAGACACTCTCTCAACTAGCTTGGGAAAGCGGCCCGACGCGGCATACAAGGCTTGCCTTCCTGCGGCAACCTTTGGTATCCGCACCCCTTCATTCCGCAAAAGAGACGGGCTCGAGGTCGCCGCCCCACTGGCTCCCTGCCAGGCTTTTTTGCACAGCCTACTTCAGCACAACGGCCCAATACGATGCACACCGCTCCTTCTCCTGATCTGCTCTGCGCTGCGCTCGATAGGCATGCTGCGGAGCGTGGTGACAACCTGGTGTTCCGCTTCCTGCATGATGGCGAAGCGGATGGCCGAACGACAGAGCTTACGTTTGCGGCCTTCCGTTCGTCTGCCTTGGCGATCGCATCAGCGCTCACGGAGCGCCTTGCACCCGGCGACCGGGCTCTTTTGCTATACGAAGGTGGCATCGACTTTATCACCGCGTTTTTCGGCTGCCTGTACGCGGGTGTGATCGCGGTGCCGACCTATCCTCCGGATGCCTCGCGCATACACCGGACCCTGCCTCGGCTCCAGTCCATTGTGCAGGATGCCGGGGCGACACTCGTCCTGTGTTCGTCCGAGCTACAGCGCGCCGCCGAACCGCTGTGTGCCCACGCTGACGGGCTTCGCTCGCTGAGCTGGCTACCGACAGACACCCTCGGCAGCGCCGCATCGTCGTTTTCTGGGCATCGCATCCGCAGGGAAGACATCGCGTACCTTCAGTACACCTCTGGATCGACCGGCACCCCCAAGGGAGTGATCATCACGCATGACAACCTGGCCTGGGCCTGCCGGGATCTGCTGACACTGTGGCCGTATCAAGGGGACTGCCATCAGATCTCCTGGCTTCCGACGTTCCATGATCTGGGACTTATCTGGGGCCTGCTGACGCCGCTGGTCGGTGGGTTCCCGGTTACCTTCATGCTGCCGACGGCCTTTTTGCAGCGTCCAGTGCGCTGGCTGGATGCCATCACGCGTTTCCGGGGAACGCACACTGCGGCACCGAACTTCGCGTACGACTTGTGCGTCGGCAAGGTGTTGGCGGAACAGATCCAGCGCCTTGACCTGTCAAGCCTGCGTGCGGCGATGAATGCGGCAGAGCCGGTGCGTCCCCACACCATGCAGTCGTTTGTCCGTACGTTCGGACCCGTCGGCTTTCGCCCCGAGACGATGTGCCCATGCTATGGCCTGGCCGAAGCGACCCTGCCAGTATCGATCAAAGGTCCAGATACTCCTCCGACGCTGCTGTCGATTTCGGCCAGTGCAGCGGAGCAGCATCGTCTCGTACCGCCGGTAGAGAGTGCAGACACGCGCACGCTGGTCGGCTGCGGACGGCTGGCTGAGCAGACTCGGCTGGCCATCGTTGATCCTGAGACGAGGGAGCGACTTGCCGACAACCGGGTCGGGCGGATCTGGGTCGCTGGCCCCATTGTCGGACGTGGCTACTGGCAGCGGCCTGATGCAACTGCCGAGACGTTTGGCAACCGCATCCTCGGGGAGGATGACGCGCAGTGGCTTGACACCGGCGACCTGGGCTTTGTCGCAAACGGTGAGCTGTTTATTTCAGGTCGCGCCAAGGACGTTCTGATCATCCGTGGCCGCAACCTGTACCCGCAGGATCTGGAGCAAGAGGTCGAGCGCGCACACCCGGCAGTACGGCCTGGCTGCGTCGCTGCGTTCGCGCTAGAGGTCGATGGAGAGGAGCGCATCGGACTGGTCGCTGAGATCGAGCCGAACCGGCTGGCCGGTGCCCCTGTCGAGAGCCTGCTGCGCCTTCTGCGCTTGGCCGTGGCAGAGTCGTTCGATGTTCAGTTGCACGAGCTGGCGCTCATTCCTCCCCGTGGCATCTTCAAGACCTCGAGTGGTAAAATCCAGCGACGGCGAACCAGGATGGCGCTGCAGTCGGGCGAGCTGACTCTGCTCGCCCACTTTACTGCGCCTCGGCGTCCAGCCAAGGCAGGGTCCGCCGCGCTTCCTGCTGCACCGGAGCTTGCCGCGCACATTCTCAGCCTGCTGAAAGAGTCGTCGGAAGTCGCTCTGCCTGAAGGCCCGATTGATGACATCCCGTTCCGTGAGCTGGGGCTCGATTCGGCAAGCTCGGTCTTTGTCAGCGGCAAGCTCGCCGAGCTTCTGGGGCGCGCTTTGCCTGCCACCTTGCTGTTTCATCATCCGACGCTGCGGGCGCTGGTCTCGCACCTGACCCGGGGTACTACGAAGCGGCCAACGAGCCCCGAGCTGTCCGTTCGGCCCCTCGCTGCGGGAGCGCTGGACGAGCCCATTGCAGTCCTTGGCATGGCCTGCCGAATGCCCGGTGCTGCCGATTCGCCAGAAGCCCTGTTTGCGCTGCTAAGCCGAGGGGAAGACGCGGTCCGACGGATTCCCGCAGCGCGCTGGGCGGAAGCTGGTGCCCCCGAGCCTGACTCAGCGCTGGGGTGGGCTGGGCTGCTCGATGACATGGACCAGTTCGATGCGGCTTTCTTTGGCATCTCGCCGCGCGAAGCCATCATGCTGGATCCGCAGCAGCGTCTGCTGCTTGAGACGGTCTGGGATGCGCTCGAGGACGCGGGGCAGCGCAGCGATCAGCTGGAAGACAGCGCCACCGGCGTCTTTGTGGGACTGTGTACCAGCGACTATTTACAGACGGTCCGCAGCAGCGGGGTCACAGACCTCCACAGCTTGACAGGTACGATTCCTAGCGCTGCGGCTGGGCGCATCTCGTACACACTGGGGCTACGCGGGCCGAGCATGACCGTGGACACGGCGTGCTCATCGTCGCTGGTCGCCGTCCACCTGGCCTGTCAGAGCCTGCGACTACACGAGAGCGAGCTTGCCGTAGTTGGTGGCGTCAACCTGATCCTGGCGTCGGACATCATGCAGATGCTGGCCAAAAATCAGGCGCTGTCCCCTGACGGACGCAGCAAGACGTTCGATGTCAGCGCCAATGGCTACGTACGCGGCGAGGGCTGCGGCGTCATCGTGCTCAAGCGTCTGTCCGATGCGCTGCGGGATGGGGATCCGATCCGCGCCTGCATCAAAGGCTCGGCAGTCAATCACAACGCTCACGCGGGGGGCCTGACCGTGCCAAGCGAGCAGGCGCAGCAGGTGCTGATCCGCCAGGCGCTGGCGAACGCTCGGTTGACACCGGACGATATCGACTATGTCGAGACGCACGGCACCGGCACTTCACTCGGCGATCCGATCGAGTTCGATGCTCTGCGCGCGGTCTTTGGGGCCCCAGGGCCAAGCGGCGCTCCGTGCGTGCTGGGAGCCCTCAAGACCAATCTGGGACACCTGGAGGCGGCTGCGGGCATCGCCGGACTGATCAAGGTCGTGGCCTGCTTACAGCACCAGGCCATTCCCCCAAACCTGCACCTGCGTACGCTCAACCCGCGTATCACGCTGGAAGGCACGCGCTTCCAGCTGCCAAGCGCCCTGATCCCTTGGCCTGCGGGCAATCGACCGCGCCGCGCCGGGGTCAGCTCGTTCGGTTTGAGCGGCACCAACGCCCATGTCGTGCTCGAAGAAGCCCCCGCCCGCCCGTCGCGCCCGGAAATCGGCACCATACAGGAAGAACGCAGCTACGTTCTCCCTCTGTCTGCACGCAGCGCCGCAGCGCTTCAGCAGCTGTCGCAGGTCTGGGCCGATGCGCTGGAGCAGCCCGGTGCGTCGCTGTTAGACCTTGCCTATACGGCTAGCTGTCGTCGGACTCACCTGAGCCATCGACTGGCCGTCTTGGGTAGCAGCCGGTCAGAACTGGCCCGCCTGCTGCGTGAGCAGGCTCGTGTCGAGCAGAGTCCAGCGCTGCATCAGGGAGTGACGATAGACTCGCCGCCGCAGGTGGTGCTGGTGTTCTCCGGCCAGGGCTCGCAGTGGCCGGGTATGGGGCGGACGCTTCTGCGCGAATCGGTACTGTTCCGGCAGGCGTTTTTGGCGTGCAGCCAGCAGCTTCAACAGCTGGGTGGACCATCGGTGCTTGCGGTACTTGATTCCGACGAAACGACCGAAGGTGCCGCAGCGTTGCGCCGGACGGAAGTGGCGCAGCCAACGCTGTTCGCCCTGCAAGTTGGGCTCCTCGCGGTGCTGCGAGCTTTCGGTGTCGAGCCGGTGCTGGTCATCGGACACAGCGTCGGTGAAGTGGCGGCAGCCTACGCCGCTGGCATCCTCTCTCTTCCCGCCGCGTGCGCGCTGGTTCTCGCGCGGGCTCGATCCATGCAAGGGCTGGCCGGTATCGGGAAGATGGTGGCGGTGGAGCTGACGGAAGCGGAAGCGATTGCCGCGCTGCGGGGCCAGGCGGATGTGACCATCGCCGCGATCAATGGCCCGCGCTCCATCGTGCTTTCGGGCGAAACCTCGGCGCTGCAGCGTGTGCTGGCTCCGCTTCTGACATCGGGAGTGAGCTGCCGCGAGCTTAGCGTCGATTACGCATTCCACAGTCCGCAGATGGCCGAGGCCGAGTCTGCGTTCCTGCGTGACCTTTCGCCGCTGGATCCGAGTCAGGCCAGCACGCCGATGATGAGCACCGTGACCGCCAGTCCTGTGCAGGGGCCGGAGCTGACTGCCGCCTACTGGGGACGCAACCTGCGTCAAGCGGTCCGTTTTGCCCCGGCGGTGGCGCAGGCGCTGCAAGTCCATGGCCGACTGTTTCTTGAGGTGGGTCCGCACCCGGTGCTATGCGCCGAGCTGACCGCGCAGATGGAGTCCGCTGGATACCAAGGTGTCGCGATCCCGACGCTCCGGCGCAACAAGGACGATCGAGCGCAGATTCTCTCCGCGCTTGCGGCGCTGCATGTGCGCGGCGTGCCGATAAGCTGGGGGGCAGACTTTCCGGCTACTGCGCAGGTCGTGCCGCTGCCGTCCTACCCGTGGCAGCGCCAGCGGTTCTGGGTCAGTCCCGCCCAGCCCACGACGCAGCCTCGGATCGCTTCAGACTACTATGACTCGCTGACCCGGCTGGTCGAGAGCACCCAGGCGCAGCGAGCACCCGAGCTGGCGCAGGGCCTGTATTTGACGTTCGCTCCGTTCCCGCAGGTCATCCCCGAATTCTCTTGGCTGCGGACCTTCGCTCGCCCGCAGGAGCATCCCGACTTTGTGCGCCTGATGCAGCAGCAGCAAGAGGAGCTGCGGCAAGTGCTGTTCCGGCACGTTGACTTTGCGGCCTGTACGCGCGCACTCGACTTTGGCTGCGGCATGTCATCGGACTTGCTGCGGTTGGCTCATGCGCATCCGCACCTGCGACTGGATGGGTATACGATTTCTGCCGGTCAGGCGGAGTTTGGCAAAAACCGTCTGCGTGAGCAGGGCCTAAGCAACCGGGTCAAGGTCTACTGCCGCGACAGCGCCAAGGATCCGTTCCCCGGGCAGTATGATCTGGTGTTCGGCTTTGAAGTCGCGCATCACATCAAAGACAAGAGCGCGCTGTTTGCCAACATCCATGAACACCTGCTGGAAAACGGCACGCTGGTGCTGGCCGACTTTCTGTCGCACGTAAACTTTGAAATCGAGCACGATGCTTCCTCGTCCTTCTTTTTGACCGTCGAGCAGTGGACAGAGCTGTTGTCGGCGCACGGGCTGCGGGTACAGGACATCATGGATGTGAGTCGTCCGATCTCAAACTTCCTGCACGATCCGGAATTCGATGCGCGCCTTGCCGAGCTGCGGCAGGCAGGAGAGGACGAAAACGTACTGGTGTCGTTCCAGTCGTACGATCGACTGGGCAAGATGCTGGATCGGGGTCTGGCCAGCTATATCCTGCTGTCGGCCAAAAAGGTCGTGGGAGAGCGCGTCGAAACGCTGCGCCAGCACAACCACGCAGCACTCACGGCACTGCTGCCGTACGCCGCGCCGTCTACGCAGCAGTCTGCGGATCGCGAGCTACTGTACGGCGTGAAATGGCGTCCAGCGCAGCATCTGGACAAAGGACCAGGACTGGCCGATGAAGCGTGGCTGCTCATTGCGCAACAGCCGCAGACCACCCAAGCGCTGGCTGCGCTCTTGGCCGATCGGAGCGTGCGCTGCGTGCAGGTCCACGCCGGTAGCGGCTATACCAAGCTGGATGCAGATCGGTACCAGATCGATCTGGCTTCGAGCGTCGCCTACCAGCGTCTCTTGCAGGATGCGTTCGGGCACGCACGGCCATGCAGTCGCGTCGTCCAGCTGGGCGCACTTGATCTGCCATCCCCAGAGCAGGGTCTGTCGGATCAGCTGGGCGAGTCCGTGACCGGGGTGTGCAGCAGCACAACGTACCTGTTGCAGGCCCTGTTACGGCACGGATTCGGGAACGCTCCACGGCTGTACCTTGTGACCTGCGGTGCGCAGTCCGTGACCGGCAACGAAGCGATTCAGGCGGCACACGCGGTCCTGTGGGGGCTGGGCAAGGCTGTGGCACTGGAGTGTCCTACGCTGCGCTGCACGCGACTGGATTTGAATCCGGCTGAGCCCGTAGCTGCCATGGCGCTGCTGCGCGAGATTTCGTTCGGCGACCGGGAGGATCAGGTTGCGCTACGCGGGGAGCAGCGTTACGTCGCACGGCTCGTACGAGCGTCTCTTTCCGATGAGCCGAAGACCGCGCAAGGCGTGGTGCTGCGCCGCGACCGCAGCTACCTGATCACAGGTGGGCTGGGCGGTCTGGGGCTTGAGCTGGCGCGCTGGCTGGTCGATGGTGGTGCCGGTACGGTTGTGCTCGCTGGACGCAGTGTCGAGACGGCGCAGACAGCGGCGTCGTTGAACTCGCTGCGCGCGCGCGGAGCCCGGGTGCTCTCCGTACAGGTCGATGTCTGTCAGCCCGCTCAGGTCGAAGCGCTGATCCGACGGATCGAGCACAGCGAGCATCCCTTGGCTGGGCTCTTCCACCTTGCTGGTGTCTTGAAGGATCAGACCCTGCTTGATGTCTCTGCGGCCAGCCTTCGGACCGTCCTTTTGCCCAAAGTGCTGGGCGCGTGGAATCTGCACCGGTATGCGCCAGCGGACCTGGACTTTTTTGTCCTGTATTCGTCGGCAGCGTCGCTCTTCGGATCACCGGGACAGGCCAGCTACTGCGCTGCCAACGCGTTTCTGGATGCACTGGCGCACATGCGAATCCAGCGCGGTCAGGTGGGAATGAGCATCCAGTGGGGTGCCTTCGCCGAGGTTGGCATGGCGGCGCAAGAGGGTCGCGATCGGCACGTCTCGCGGCACGGGATCGGAAGCCTCTCGATCGAGCAGGGACATCGGATCTTGCAGACGCTGCTTGGACGCCCACAGCCGGTCGTAGGTGTCCTGCGTATGAACGCCCGCCAGTGGATCGAGTCCATACCCAGCGCTGCGGGACTGCCGTTCTTTCGCGATCTGGCCAAGCAGGCTGGCGGCGAGTCGCTCGGCAACACGGCACGGCAACTACTGGCTCAGCTACGCAGCGCGCGCCCGGCAGAGCGACTGCCGCTCTTGATTCCCTATCTTCAGCAGCAGATCGGATCCGTCCTGCAACTTGCGCCCGAGCAGATTGATCCACGCGCACCGTTCCATGGAATGGGAATTGACTCGCTGATGAGCTTAGAGATCCGCAACCGGCTGGAGGTCGGCCTGGGGATTCGGCTGCTGGCCACCGCGCTGTTTACCTATCCCAACTTGATGGCGCTCGCGCAGCATCTGCTGGTCCGACTGGAGCTTGCTGACGTATCCGATGCGCAGTCGGCTGCCAAGCGGGTTCCGCCAAAAGAAGTCTCGTCGAGCGATCTGGATCAACTCTCCGATGAGGATCTGGCGCGACTCGGCAAAGATCTGCTGGGATAGCCAAGCGTCGTCCAGCCCCGTGTTCTCCTAAGACATACGCTGTGTCCGAACTCGACACGGTTACGCTGAAACCAGTGCGTGTCTGTGCTTGAATCAGTGCGCGTCTGCGCTGAAACCAGTGCGCGTCTGCGCTGAAACCAGTGCGCGTCTGCGCTTGAATCAGTTCGCTTCCTTTCGGCATACAGCCGTCCGTACGTAGCATGCAATCGGAGGAAGAACTGCGCATAGGAGTCCTTCGCGGAGAGGATGGGAATGCGCGAAGGAATCGTACCGAACGAATCGTGCCGAACGAATCGTACCGAACGAATCCTTCCCGCTCGCGCCGCTTCTGCCGTGGACAACGCTTTTGCGACTGAAGTATATACCCTGCGAGCGGACCGTGTCGCCATGACGGCGGCTTGGTTCACTGCTGGACTTCTTTTCGCCGGGGTATTCATGACCACCGAACCAACGAACTTCAAAGAGCTGTTTCGCCGCTCCATCGCAAAAGTGAATGAACTCAAGGCCCAGCTCGCCGCGCGCGATGCTGCTCATCATGAGCCCATTGCGGTCATCGGAATGGCATGTCGGTTGCCCGGTGGAGGAGACAGTCCGGATGCATTCTTTCAAGCGCTGCGAAACGGCGTAGATACCGTGGCGCGGCTTCCGAGCCATCGCTGGCTGGCCGAAGCGCTCCAGAGTGATCTACCGGAAGCGAAGTGGGCGAGCCTGCTTGCGTCCATCGAAGAGTTTGACGCAGCATTTTTTGGAATGTCCCCGCGTGAAGCCACGCATTTGGACCCGCAGCAGCGACTCTTGCTAGAAGTTGCATGGGAATCGCTGGAAAACGCAGGCCAGCCTGCGGAGCGCGTGGCCGGAACCAAGACCGGAGTGTTCGTCGGACTCTGGAGCAGCGACTATCAAGCACTGATGCGGAAGCGCGGAATCTCTGGCGTCTATGCGGGAACTGGCTGCTTGCACAGCACCGCATCGGGGCGACTGTCCTACGCACTGGGACTTCAGGGGCCGTGCATTTCGGTAGACACCGCCTGTTCGTCCTCGCTGGTGGCGATTCACTTGGCCAGCCAGAGCCTTCGCTTGAGAGACTGTGACATGGCGCTTGCTGGCGGCGTCAACGTGATCTTGGACCCCGAGTCCATGAAGGCTGCCGCTGAGATGCGAGCCACTTCTCCCGATGGTCACTGTAAGTCCTTTGATGCAAGCGCCAATGGTTATGTCCGAGGAGAAGGCTGCGCGATGGTGGCGCTCAAGCGTCTTTCCGATGCCCAGCGCGATGGGGATCCGATCCTGGCCGTCTTGGTGGGCTCAGCGGTCAATCAAGATGGTCGCTCGACGGGATTGACGGTTCCCAACGTCCTGGCGCAGCAGTCGCTTCTGCGCGAAACCCTGGACAAGTCCGGTCTGGCTCCGTCAGAAATTGGCTACATCGAAACGCACGGAACCGGAACGTCGCTCGGGGATCCGATCGAGTTTGAAGCGCTCCGTGGTGTGTATGGGGAACCGAGGCCGGATGAGTCTCCGTGTGTGCTTGGTGCGGTCAAGACCAACATTGGACACACCGAGACAGCAGCCGGTGTCACGGGATTTATCAAAGCGGTGCTCTGTCTTCAGCACCAAGAAATCCCTCGCAACCTTCACTTCGAGACGCTCAACCCGCGCATCTCGCTTGATGGAACGCCGTTTGTCATCCCAACGGAAAACACGAAGTGGCCAGCGGCAGCAAAGCCGCGTCGAGCCGGTGTCAGCGCGTTCGGAATCAGCGGAACCAATGCGCATGTCATCCTGCAAGAAGCGCCCAGCACTGAACCGAAGCAGGAATCGTCCACGCAGCAATCAAGCTACGTTGTAACGCTATCTGCCAAAACATCAGCCGCGCTGTCAGCGATGGCTGATTCGTATGCGAAAGCACTGGCTACGCACACAGCTGCGCTCTCTGATATCGCGTATACGACGAGCTGTCGCCGCAGCCACCTGGAACATCGCTTGGCAATCACGGGCCAGTCCGTTCGTGATGTGTGTGATTCGCTCGCGGAGTTTGCATCCGGCAAAGCCTCCGTCCGTACCGTCCAGGGCAAAGCAGAGCAGCCAGCGCCGCAAGTGGTGCTGGTGTTTTCTGGCCAGGGTGCGCAGTGGATCGGCATGGGCCAAGAGCTGCTGGCACAGTCTGCGCGCTTTCGTGATGCGGTGACGGCCTGTGATCGGCTCATCCAGCAGGCGGGCGGCTGTTCCGTGCTGGCCGAGCTGGCGCGACCCGAGCGTGAGTCGTTGCTGCATCGTACGGAAGTGACACAGCCCGCGCTGTTTGCGATGCAGATCGGGATCCTCGCGGAGCTGCGTGCTTTCGGAGTGGATCCATCGCTTGTGATCGGACATAGCGTTGGAGAAGTCGCTGCGGCCTATGCTGCGGGTCTGCTCGATCTGGACACCGCATGCAGAGTGGTTGTGCTGCGTTCGCAGGCGATGAAAGATCAGGCAGGCAAGGGCAAGATGTTTGCCGCTGAGCTGACGGAATCCGAAGCGCTGGCAGCCCTTGATGCAGAGCGTCACGCGGTCAGCCTTGCTGCTGTGAACGGTCCGCGATCCGTGGTCCTGGCTGGCGATCCTGCTGCACTCCAGCGCGTGATCAAGCGACTGGAACAGGCTGGCATCGTGACGCGCGAAGTTCGTGTGGACTACGCATTTCACAGTCCCCAGATGCAAGAAGCAGAGCAGCTGTTCCTGCGCTCCATTGGTTCGATCAGCGCGAGTCGCGGCACCGTCAAGATGATTAGCACGGTGACCGGAAAAGAGCTGCGCGCTGCGGACTGCACAGCGGAATACTGGGGTCGAAACATTCGTCAGCCGGTGCGATTTGCGCAAGCGATTGCAGAAGCCGCGCGGGTCAGTGGTCGCGTGTTTGTCGAAGTCGCTCCGCATCCTGTGCTCAGCACGGAGATTGCCGAGCAGCTCGCCAGCGTAGGTTCTCTGTCCAAAGGACGCATCGTCCCCACGCTCCGTCGCAATCAAAGTGAACGGAGCCAGCTTCTGGGCGCGATCGCCGCACTGTATGTTCAAGGTGTCGCTGTGCAGTGGGCGGCTCAGTGTGGGACCACGCAGCGCGTTGTGTCGCTTCCCAACTATCCTTGGCAGCGCGAGCGATACTTCATCGATGCGCCCAAGGCTTCGACCCGGCAGCCAGGCGTCGCATCGCAGTACTACGACGCAGTCACCAAGCTCGTCGAAAGCGTTCAGGACGAAAGCACGTCAGCGGACAAGCACAACCTGTATCTGACGTTTGCTCCGTTTGCGGAGATCCTACCGGGCTTTTCGTGGATGAAGATTTTTGCGCGTCCACAAGACCACTTGGATGCGGTCAGGCTGGTCCAAGAAAAGCAAGTCGAGATGCGTCAGGCGCTGTTTCGACACGTTGACTTTTCGTCGTGTCAGCGGGCGCTTGATTTTGGCTGCGGCTTTTCGACCGACATCCTGCACCTGGCCAAGCAGCACGCGAACCTGACGCTTGACGGATACACCATCTCTCCCGAGCAAGCCGAGGTGGGACGCCAGCGGATCGAAGCGCAGGGACTGAAGTCGAGGGTGAGTGTTCACTGTAGAGACAGCGCCAAGGATCCCTTTCCGGGCCAGTACGACGTGGTGTTTGGGTTCGAGGTTGCGCACCACATCAAGGACAAAGCCGCGCTGTTTGCGAACATCGGAGAGCACCTAAAGCCCGGCGGAACGCTGGTGCTGGCGGACTTCATCTCGCACGTCGCGTTCGAGATAGAGCACGATGCCTCATCGTCGTTTTTCCTGATGGTGGAGCAGTGGACAGAGCTGCTGTCTGCGCAAGGGCTCAAGGTGCAGGACGTGCTGGACATCAGCCGACAGATCTCGAACTTTTTGCACGATCCCGAGTTTGACACGCACCTGGAGCAGATGCGGAAAGCGGGAGAAGACGAAAACGTGCTGGTGTCGTTCCAGTCCTACGATCGACTGGGCAAGATGCTGGACAGAGGCCTCGCCAGCTACATCCTGCTGTCTGCGACCAAGGTGACAGACGCTTCCAAAGACGCGCTGCTTTCGCACAACCGGGAGCAGCTCAGCAACCTCCTGGCGTATGTTCCTCCGTCGAGCCGTCAGGTGGAAGAGAGCGAAGAGAGCCAGCTCTTGTATCGCGTTGAGTGGCGGCGCTCGTCCCTTCCTGCGGAGTCCGTACCAAGTGATGGCTGGCTGCTCATTGCAGAGCAGGGACAGACAACGGCTCAGCTTGCGCAGCTTCTGGCCCACAAAGGTGTGCGCTCGGTTCAAGTGCAAGCGGGCGATCGCTACGAGCAGCTCGGTGTCGATCACTACCGAGTGCCGCTGACGAACGAATCGCTGCGCAAGCTCCTACATAGTGCGTTTGGATTCGACAAGCCCTGCACGCGCGTGGTCTTTCTGTCGGCCCTCGATCAGCAGAGTCCGGGTCCACAAGCGGATCTCAGCGCATCGGTCGCAGGCTTGTGTGGTGCGGCGACCAGCGTGGTGCAAGCACTGGTCGCGCATGGATTTCGTTCCCCACCGCGCTTGTATCTGGTGACCCAAGGCGCTGTGGCTGTCGATGCAAGCGGACCCATTCGCGTCGAGCAGTCTGCCTTGTGCGGTCTGGGCAAGACCATCGCGCTGGAGCATCCCGAGCTACGCTGCACCCGACTGGATGTCGATCCCGCAGCCCCGGTCTCTGCCGACGTGCTGCTGCGTGAGCTGGGCGGTGCGGACCGAGAAGACCAGATCACGCTGCGGGGCGGTGATCGATATGTGGCCCGCTTGACCCACTCGCCCGGCGCTTGGACCCCGACGAACCAGGATTCGCTGTCGATTCATCGCGACCGCAGCTATCTCATCACCGGAGGACTGGGCGGTCTCGGGCTCACGGTGGCTCGCTGGCTGGTGCTGCGTGGGGCCGGGCAGGTCATCTTGGTCAGCCGTCACGCCGCTGTGGCATCTGCGCAGCGCACCATCCAGGAACTGAATGCGAACGGTGGTCGCGTGGTCGCGGTGTCCGCCGATGTGTCGTCCTCACAGCAAGTCGCCGGTCTGTTTGCGCAGATCAAGCGCAGTGGGATGCCGCTGGCGGGCATTGTCCATGCGGCGGGCGTCCTTCACGACAAGACCCTGGTCGAGCAGTCCACCGCGCTGTTTGCCGAAGTCCTTTTGCCCAAGGCCCAGGGCGCGTGGAACCTGCATCAGCACAGCCAGGCAGAGTCGCTCGACTTCTTTGTGATGTATTCCTCGGCGGCTTCGCTGTGTGGATCGCCCGGACAGGCCAACTACTGCGCAGCCAATGCGTTTCTCGATGCACTGGCGCAGCAGCGTCGCTTGGAAGGCAAGCCAGCGGTCAGCATCCAGTGGGGCGCGTTTTCCGAGGTCGGCATGGCGGCGGCCAAAGACAACCGAGGCAAGCGAGTCGCTGGCATGGGCGTGGCCAGCCTGACACCTGAAGAAGGACTGACGTTTTTGGAACGACTCGCGGTCGGGACATCCGCGTGCATTGGGGTGATGCGACTCAATGCACGACAGCTTGTGGAAACCATGCCAAGCTCGGCGGGACTGCCCTTCTTTAGCGATCTCGCCAAGGGCGCTGGGGGTCCCAAGCGGCTCGGCAAGGCCTCACAGAAGATGATGGAAGCGCTTCAGGCGGCGTCTGCTGCGGAGCGCTCCCGTCTGCTCATCGCGCACCTGTGCGAGCAGTTTGGCGCAGTCTTGCAGCAGGAACCGAGTCGGATTGATCCCAGCGCACCGTTTCAGAGCATGGGCGTGGACTCGCTGATGAGCCTGGAGATCCGCAACCGCCTGGAAGAGACGCTCGGTGTTCGGTTGGGAGCGACGGTGCTGTACACCTATGCCAGCCTGACGGCCTTGTGCCAGCATGTGCTGGAACGCCTGGGACTTGCGGAGGATGAAGCTGCGCGCTCAGCGTCTGCCGATGCGCGCTCCGTGCTTTCCGACAGTACCAAGATCGAGCAGCTTTCCGACGAAGCGCTGGCTGAAATCGGCAAAGCGCTGCTGTCCTAGCACCACACCAGCCACACCAGCCACACCGCACCCGATCCGCCATCGCCGACCCCCTGCGTGATCACTGCGTCCCCCCTCCGTGGTCACTATCGTGGTTCCGCAGTAGACCAGCCCCAGCGGCAGAGACAGCCAAAACCCACGCTGTGCGCAGGCCCGACTCATCGGATGGCGCGCTTGGCAGCAGCGGGCGGCGGCTGCGAATCGGGACGCTCCGCACCAAAGTCCGCCAGCAAGGTGTCGCATCCGCCCATCCGCGCAAAGAGACAGCCGTGCGCCGCGAACACCAAGCGATTCTGTTGATCGCGTCCGCTCCACTGCGCTCCTTCGACTTCGCCGGTCGAGCGCTGGTATGGCGCGTTCCCCTGAACCACCTCGACACCCTGGAGCGGATGATCCTTGTGCGTCTTCGTCGCGCCGCGCAAGACCACTTGCCGATTCCCACGGAACCTGCCGCCGCCGCCGTAGGTCGTTCCCATTGGCCACAGCGCCAGCGCGTGCAGCCAGGGAGGCCGGCTGATGGCGGTCCAGGAGTCGCTGTAGGTCGTGCGAAAGCGACTGCCTTGGTACGCGGCGTACAGGAACAGCTCTCCATCGGGAGACAGATCGCACTTGTCCGCGAAGATGCGTCCGTGAAACCACGTTCCGGGGGTGAACTGGTCTTGCTGGGTCTGCCACAGCGTCAGCCGCGTCCAGGCTGCTGGACCTCTGCGGATGACGACCGCAACGGGGGCCTTCGCTGCCATGATCACAAAGAGCCGAGGCGGCACAGGCGTTCCCATGAGTTCACTTCCCTCTCTCCGAATCCAGCGTGCGCGCGTCGCTTCCGGCTACGGTCTTTTCGGTGGCACGATGGTGTGAAGCTTGCGTCCGTCAGCGGCAAACAGCAGCTTGGTCGCGCCGCAGCGGACCTCGATGTGGCCGCCGCCCGCCGCGCTTTTCGGGTTGTCGGTGGTGCAGCCCGCGCGGAGCAGCTTGTCAATCGGCGTCTTGTCGGTCAGCTGGATGCCGTCGATACAGGCACTTGTGTCGGGCGCCGTGAGAAGACTGTTAGCTGCTGGGCGCGGACCCGCTGCGCTGGCTGAGCTGTGCGGCCAGGCGAAGCGCGGCTGTTCCCAGGCCGAGCCCCGCTTGTGGGGTCGGTTCACCTGCTGCGCTTGCGCCCGCCGGAGCCGATCCCTGGGCCGCTGCCTGTGGCGTTCGTCCTTGTGCTGCGGCTGCGCTGGGCTGTCCTGACCGTGCGATCGCAGAGCCTTCGCTGCCGATTCCACTGAACCTGGCGGCGGGAACGGTGCGCGCAGCATCGCTCGGCTTCTGTGCCGAAGGCGTGGGCCGCGTCTGTCCCAGCGCGTTCAGCCACGCCGCCGCGCTGCCCAGTCCGACCGGACCACTTGGAATGCGGCCTCCTCCGGTTGCGTGGGGATGGACCCGCAGCTCGGTGTAGCGCTTGACGACAAAGTGCCAGTGCGCGACGCCCGCGATCCAGTTCTGGATGCTCATCACGTAGCGAAGCAGGCTCTCTTGACCGCGCGGGCTAAGCTCGAACTGCTCGATCAGCGTTGGCAGCTCGTTTTTGCGTACGTATTCAAACTGGCGAATGCGCGCCGCCGAGACATCACGGACCGTGTCGAGCGCTTGCTGATGCGACAGCTCCATGAACTGCTTGACGACCAGCACGCCGTTGTTTAGCTCGCCTTCGACTTCGATCTCTTTGCGGTACGACACGATGTCGTTGATGAGCGAGATGCCATCCGCCGCCGAGTTGACCAGCGCCCGCAGCGTCCGCGTCCGAAAGATCTCCTGCGGCACCGATGGATCGATCGAGAGCTGGGCCAGGCTCATCCCGAACTCGGCCCCGAACGTCTGACGACGCATCTCGACGTAGTCCACCGGATCGGGAATGCGGTTTTCGACGTGGTTGACCAGCTCCCACACCCAGCTATCCAGCATCCCTTGCACCAGCGAGCGGAAGCGCTTCCGTTCCGACGCGCCAAGCGGTCCTGCGGTGCGTCGCCACAGGTCGAGAAGTCCGCACTCGACCGGATCGCTCGGTGGCGGCGTGGCACCGCAGTCCAGCGGCATAAACGCCGACAGCCCCGCGATGTAACGCTTGCCACCGGCCAGATCCCGCGCCCGCGCATAGACCAGCGGAAAGTAGTCGTCGGCGTAGGTCGCCCAGGTAAACCACGCACTCGTCAGATCCAGCGCCGCTTCCGAGTCATCCGGCTGACAGGCCGCCGCACACAGCGCAAAGTCGTAATCGATCAGCTCTTGCTCGTCCCACACGCACAGCCCGGCGATGTCATGAACAATGCCCATGCGTCGCGACCAGTCCACCAGCGTCTGCCGGGCCGCGTCCAGCTTGGGATGAAAGCGCACCGGGAACGGCTGATAGAAGGCTGGTCGCTCGATCGGTCCGATCGGCTGATGGGCGATGTGCGAAAAGCTCCGGCGTCGTACGTCCAGCCCCAGCCGCCCTGGAGACAGCTTCACCCGCGCTGCCGACGTGCCCGTGCCGGTCGGGACCGCAATCGACCGCACAAGGCCGCTCTCGTCGTCCTCGTCCACCTTCATGTAGCGGCTCGACCGCATGTGCCACTCGTGGCCGCCCGACTGCCAGTCTTGCAGGCCTTTGACGTACAGCCCAATCTCGGTCGCTTCGATCGGGCTCAGCCCGTTTTCAACGCACAGGATCGGCACTTCAATGAGCGCCGTGTTTTCAAACTGCTGGAGGCGCGACGTAAGGATGTCGTTGGTCAGGTCAGCGGCGCGCTGCGGCTCGACGCCCAAAAAGCGCTGGAGCACCAGCACGCAGTTGGCCATCTCGCCTTCCGATTCCACTTCGCGCTGATACGAAAACAGGTCGTTGCGCAGGTGGACCGCATCCGAAAACGCATCCTTGAGCACCCGCATCGGACGCAGCGCCGCAACGTGCGCGGGCACCTCGACACCGGCGGCGTGCTCCACCAGATCCGCTGACCACGGCGCTCCACCGACCTTGCGCCGCATCTCGATGTATTCAATCGGGTTGGCGACGCGGCCTTCTTGGATGTTGGCCAGCTCCCAGACGCACTCTTCCAGCAGGTTGCGCGTGCTTTCGGCGAAGCGAATCCGCCACGCAATCGACTTCGACGGCACCGTGCGGGCCCACAGGTTCTGGAGCGCGCGCTCGACCGGATTTTGCGGCTCGGCAGGCGCGCCGCCCAGCTCGATCGGCATAAACGCGCGCAGGCGAATCAGGTAGTCGCGCGCATTCGCCATATCTTTTGTGCGTTTGAACAGCGCGAGAAAGTCATCATCGAACCAAAACACCCACACATACCAGTCTGTGATCAGATCCAGCTCTGATGAAGAACAGTCTGGGTGCGTATAAGCACAGAGCAGCGCATAGTCATGTGCGTCAAAGTCAGACTCATCCCAGACTGCCGAGTTGCGCGCGTCTTTTTCAGAGCCCAAGATGCCCATTTCGTAGGCCCATGCCTTCGAGTGTGCGCGAGCGGATTCCAGGTGTGGGTTGATTCGTGCGGGATACGGAACATAGAAATCGGGCAGCTTATACGGCTTTTTCATACGGCAACCTGTAGGCAGGAATGAGGCTTCTGGAATCCCAGTGGGGCACTATTGTTTTCGCTATTGCCACTTGTGTCAACACATATCCCGTTTGGCGATAAGCGCCTGTAAGTGCATGAACGTGCTGGGGAATTGTTGAAAACGGACCCGAAACTGGGCGAATGCCGGGCGGGCTTTTTCAGGCGTGCTGCTGAGCCAGGTAGCGGATGCAGTGGCGGATGCCGTCCTTGAGCGTGCGCAGGGTGCGGATGCTGCTGAGGTCGATGCCCAGGCTGACCAGCGTGTGGGCGATCTGCGAGCGAACGCCGGTCAGCACGCAGTGGGCTCCGAGCAGCTCGGCAGCGCGCGCGACGGTGAGGATCTGGCTGGCGGTAAAGGTATCGACGGTGTCTACGCCGGTCACATCCAAGATGATGCAGCGCGCTTGGCGGCTGGTGATCGCGCCGAGCGTGCTTTCAAGCAGCTCGGCCCCGCGTGACGAGTCGATCCGGCCCACGATCGGCAGCGCCAAGATGTCGTCCCGGACCTCGATGACGGGGGTGGCCAGCTCGCGGATGGCGCGGGACTGCTCTTCGATGGTGGCGATCTTGCGCTCTAGCTCTTTGGACAGCGAGTAGTCGGTGCCACGCAGCGCTTCTTTCCACGGCTCGGCTTCGGCCCCCCACGCGGCGGTCTGCTGGATGTGGAAGGTGCAGATGCTGTCGCCTTTGGCGATGCAGGTGGGCTCGATCGCCACCACGTCAAAGCCGATAAACGCCGAGCACCAGCCGGTGGCATAGCCGGTCAAGGTGTGGCAGACCGCCGTCTCGCTCGGGCCAAACTCACGCAGGTGAATCTCGGCTTCGTAGGAGTTTTTCCAGGTGCCCTTCATATGGAAGTGGCCGCGCGCGGGGTCAAATTCCAAAAACGTCGGGTCGGCGCGGACGATGCCTTCCCAGGTGTGCATGACGGGACCGGCACCCATGCGATCGAGGTCGGTGTCCCAGTCGTGCCCTTTGCTGAGCGCCTGGTAGTCGCCCTGGCCGCAGCGATAGCCGAACTGGGACAGGATGGATCGCAGCAGCGCAGGACCAAGCTGCGCCTGTAGCACCTTGCGCAGCGTCGCAAAGGCCTCTTGGCGGAACAGCAGGTAGCGCTCTTCACCCAGCAGCAGGCGACCTTCAGCGGGGTCAAACACCAGCAGCTTGCGTAGATCAAGGTCCGATACCTTCATGGGACGCTCCAGGCGACCGCATGGCAGACCCTACGCCGCCAGCTTTCAACCTTCCCCGCAGGATATCAGGCCGCCCAGGTCAGCCGATAGCCCGTTCACGCCTTCAAACCCGCGCCGTGACCGATAAGGCGTGGGCCGACCGGAGACCTTTTTGTGGAACCCCAATGAGGCGTGGGCCGACCGGAGACCTTTTTTCAGCGGGCCGTAAGGGCCGATGGAAAAAGCGTCGCAGGGTAGGGGGCCCCGCGCCGTGATCCCTCCCCAAAGATCCATCCGATGAACGCTTCGGTAATTGGGGTTCTGGCGCTTTCAAGGGCGTCGCGCCTGGGGCCCCGCTACCCTGCGACCTTTTTTTCGCTCAGCAGGCTTCGCGAAAATAAAGGTCTCCGGTCGCCCCCAGGCTATTTGCCTGTGTTGGCTGCCAAGGTCCGAAAAATGGATCAAAACGTGTGTGGCAGCGCTGCCATGCATGGTTTGTCGCGAAATGGAGGTCGCGGGTCCGGCTGCCATGCACGGTTTGTCGCGCAAGGAGGGTCGCGATCCGGCTGCCATGCACGGTTTGTCGCGAACTTGGGGTGGGTTTTGGGCTGCCATGCACAGTTTGTCGCGAGCTTGGGGTGGGTTTTGGGCTGCCATGCACGGATTTGCGCAAGTCAAAGGTCGGTCCAGCGCTGCCAAGCACAAACTTGCGCGACAAAACCGTGCTGGCAGCGCTGCCAAGCACAAACTTGCGCGACAAAATCGTGCTGGCAGCGCTGCCATGCACGGATTTGCGCGACAAAACCGCGCTGGCAGCGCTGCCAAGCACCAATGTGCGCAAGTCGAAGGTCGCGGCCCGGCTGCCATGCACGGATCTGCGCAACTGAAAGGTCGGTCCAGCGCTGCCAAGCACCAATGTGCGCAAGTGGAAGGTCCGGCCAGCGCTGCCACCTGGGCGTTGGGGCCGCTTGGGGTTAGCGCCAGCCGCCGCCGAGCGCTCGATACAGCCCGACTGTGGCCAGGAGCTGCTTCTTTTTGTTTTCGATCAGCTCGACCTGGGCTTCCAGCGCATCCCGGCGGGTCAGCAGCACTTCCATGTAGTCCGCCCGCGCCGATGCAAACAGCTGGCCCGAGATCGCAATCGACTGCTGGAGCACCGCGACCTGCTGCGCTTGCAAGCGGTAGCTCTGGTCCAGGTTGTAGATCATGGACAGCAGCTTGCTCACTTCGATGAAGCCGCCTTGCACGGCGCGCTCGTACTGAAGCACCGCCTGCATCTGCCGCGAGTTGGCCGAAAAGTACGCAGCGGTGAGGGCCTTGCGATTGACGAGCGGCACCATCAAGTCCGCCGCCAGCCCGTACAGAAGCGACGCGGGCAGCGCCACCAGCTTGAGCGGATCGAAGGACTGAAGCCCGAGCGTGGCCTGAATCCCGAGCGCCGGATAGAAGCTCGCCTTGGCCACTTTGACATCGAGATCCGCCGCCAGGATTGCGAGCGAAGCCTGCTTCACATCGGGACGGTTTTCGAGAAGCTCCGATGGAATGCCCGCGTGGATGACCGGGGGCAGCAGCTCCAGCACGTTCTGCGGGCTGCGCGCGATGGTCTGCGGAAAGCGACCGAGCAGGAAGTTGATGCGGTTCTCTGTCTCGAAGATCTGCTGCGACAGCGCGTACTGTCGGCTCTGGGTCTTGAGCACCTCGGCTTCAAAGCGCTGGACCGCCAGCTCGGTGACGCGCGCCGCTTCCTTTTGCAGCCGCACCACTTGCAGCGCGTTTTGCTGAAGCTCGATGTTTTGTTTGACGACCGCCAGCAGCGCATCCAGGGCCACCAGCTCATAGTAGGAAGCGGCGATCTCGGCCACGATGTGGGTGACCGCCAGGTTTCGTCCTTCCCGGGTCGCCAGGTAGCGCACGGTCGCTGCTTTGGTCGCGCTGCGGAGCTTCTTCCAGACATCGATTTCCCAAGAGGCCGACAGCGAAGCGCCCAGGCTTGGTAGGTTTTGCGCGACTCCGTTTGCGTCATCGCTGACCCCTTGGCTGGAATAGCTGCTGACCTTGTCGATTCCTGCGCCCACCCGCAGCCCGACCTTGGGATACAGCTCGCCACGCCGCGCCGAGATCTCGTTTTCGGCGATGTCCAGCTCTTGGGTCAGGATGTTCAGCTCTTGGTTGTTTTTCAGCGCCTCGTCGATGAGCGCGCACAGCTTGGGATCGGCAAAGAAGTCCTGCCAGCGCTGCTGCGCCGAGTTTTCGCGGTCGGTCAGCCCGCCGTAGCTTGGGGGAACGGCGGTGCTGGGGGCACGCGCAGCTCCCTTGGGAAACGCCGGGATGCAGGCCGATGACAGCAGCACGAGCAGCACGCCCACATAGGAGGAAACGGTGTGCTTAGCCATGGTCCACCACCTGTTCGGTCAGCGGGGTCTCTTCTTCGTTGCGGATGAGCGTCCGGCCTTCCGCGAGCTTGCCAAAGACGTAGTACAGGCCCGGAACGAGGATCACGCCGAACAGGGTTCCAAACAGCATGCCGCCGAGCGCGCAGGCACCAATGGTGCGGTTGCCGATGGCACCGGGGCCGGTCGCCACCACCAGCGGAATCAGTCCGGCGACAAACGCAAAGGAGGTCATCAAGATCGGACGGAAGCGGACGGCTGCCCCTGCGATGGCGGCGCGCTCGACCGACAGACCTTCGGCGTGCTTGTGGGTCGCAAACTCGACAATGAGCACGGCGTTTTTGCTGAGCAGTCCCACCAGCATCACCAGCCCCACCTGCGCATAGATGTCGTTGGCCAGACCCATCAGCTTGAGCAGCAGGAACGAGCCAAACACCCCCACCGGAAGCGACAGAATCACCGCGAGCGGAATGATGAAGCTTTCGTACTGCGCGGCCAGCACCAGGTACACAAACAAGAGCACCACCAAGAAGATGTAGACCGCTTCGTTTCCGCGCCGCGCTTCATCAAAGGACAGACCTTCCCAGGCAATGTCGTAGCCACGCGGGAGCGTCTGCTTGGCCACCTCGCTGACGATGCGGATCGCGTCTCCGGTGGTGTAGCCCGCTGCCGGTCCGCCCCGGATCGCGGACGAGTTGTACAGGTTGTAGCGGGTGATCTCGTTGGGGCCCTGGGTCTTTTTCAGCTTCATGAACGCGGAATAGGGGACCATCTCGTCGCGATCGTTTTTGACGTAGAGCTGCAAGATGTCGGACGGAAGACGCCGATACTCAGGGGCCGCTTGGGTGTACACCTTGAAGAACTGGCCAAAGCGGATGAAGCCCTGCTCGTAGGTGCTGCCAATCAGGATGTCGAGGTTTTCGATCGCTTTGCCAATCGACACACCCTTTTGCATCGCCAGCTCGTTGTCGATGACCAGCTCATACTGGGGATAGTTGGCGGCAAAGAAGGTGAACAGGCCGGTCAGCTCTTTGCGCGCGCGCAGGGCATCCATGAAGCGCTGGTTGATGCGGTCAAATTCCTGGTAGTCGGTGTCGTTGGTCTTGTCGAGCATGCGCAGCGCAAAGCCACCGGCAGCGCCGTAGCCGGGCACCGCAGGCGGCTCGAAGAACTCGACGATCGCGCCGATGTCTTTGGTCTGCTTTTCCAGCTCTTCGATCAGCTCGCCGACCGACTGCTTGCGCGAAGACCAGCCCTGGAGGTTGATAAGACACGTTCCGGCGTTCGATCCGCGTCCTTCGGTGAGGACTTCATAGCCTGCCAGGGATGACACGGACTGGACACCTGGCACGCGCTGGATGCGCTGCTGTAGAAGGCGAGCGACTTCGTTGGTCTGTTCCAGCGTCGAGCCGGGCGGCGTCTGGATGATCGCGTAGAGCATGCCTTGGTCTTCGTTGGGGACAAAGCCAGCGGGCAGGTGGGCGCTTACGGACATGACGCCGAGCGCAAAGCCTGAAAGCAGCACAAAGGTCACAGCCCGCCGGGTCACGATCTTCTGAAGCAGCGCCACATACTGGTCCGCGACCTTGTCAAAGCCGCGATTGAACAGACCGAGCAGCCTCGCAATCAGTGTCCGCTTGGGCGGCTGTCCGCTGTGCGGCTTGAGGATCATCGCGCACAGCACCGGGGTCAGCGTCAGCGCCACAATGCCGGAGATGAGGATGGCGGTCGCCATGGTGACGCCAAACTGTCGATAGAAGATGCCGACCGGACCGGTCATGAACGTGACCGGCACAAACACAGCGGTCATCATCAGGGTGATGGCGATGATCGCGCCGCTGATCTCGCCCAGCACTTGGCCGACGGCTTTGTAGGGGGACACATGCTCGCTCGCCATCTTGGCGTGAACGGCTTCCACCACCACGATGGCGTCATCGACCACGACACCGATGGCCAAGACCAGCGCAAACAGCGTGATCAGGTTGATGGTCATGCCCAGCGCTTGCAGCACCGAAAAGGTTCCGACCAGCGACACCGGCACCGCGAGGGTAGGAATCAGCGTAGAGCGCCAGTCCCCCAAGAACACAAACACCACCAGCGCGACCAGCAAGAACGCTTCAAACAGGGTGTGGATCACCTTTTCAATCGAGGCGTCCAGAAAGTGCGACACGTCGTAGGAGATCTCGTAGTCCATGCCCGGTGGAAAGGAGGGCCGCAGCTCTTCCAGCTTTTCTTTGACGTGCGCGATGACCTCGCTCGCGTTGCTGCCAAAGTTTTGCTTGAGCATGATCGCGGCGGACGGGTGCCCGTTGAGGTTGGAATAGATGTCGAAGAACTCGCTGCCCAGCTCGACCTCGGCGATGTCTTTGAGCCGCAGGATCTCGCCGCGCGCCTGGGCTCGGATCACGATGTCTGCGTACTGCTCGGGCTTACTGAAGCGGCCTTGATAGACCAGGACATACTCGAGCGCTTGCGCGTGCTTTCCTGAGCTTTGTCCGGTCCGTCCGGGGCGTCCGATGACACTCTGTTCACCGATCGCTTTCATCACCTCTTCCGTCGAGATGTTGTACGCACGCATCCGATCCGGCTTGAGCCAAATGCGCATCGCGTACTGACGGCTTCCCAGGATCTGGGCACGCCCGACGCCGCTGATGCGACGGATTTCGGGCAGCAGGTTGACGTTGGCAAAGTTGTAAATGAACTTCTGATCGGCATGTTCGTCGGTGCTAAACAGGTTCACATACATCAGCATGCTGGGCTGCACGCGCGACACCACGACACCTTCGCGCTGCACGAGCGGTGGCAGCTGATTCATCACCTGATCGACCGCATTTTTGACGTTGACCACGGCGCGGTTTGGGTCGGTGTCCAGATCGAAGATGACCTGAATGGTGGCTTCGCCCGCGCTGGTGGCGTCGGACGCGATGTACTTCATGCCCTGCACCCCGTTGATGGCTTTTTCGAGCGGAATCAGCGTGGACTTGATGAGGACATCGGCGCTCGCACCCGGGTAGTCGATGGTGACGATGACGCGCGGTGGGGAGATCTCTGGGAACTGGGACACCGGCAGCGTACGCATCGAAAGGAGTCCCAAAAACACCAAGATCAGCGACGTAACAATGGCCAGCACGGGCCTGCGAACAAAGCGTGCAAACATGGTCGCACTCTCTTTCTCTTTCCAACCGGCGCTAGTTGGCTGGAACGTCTAGGTGCGCGATGACTTCTTTGGGTGAAAGGAACGTCGTCGCGATCTTGTCTCCGTCTTTGACCTTGCGCAGTCCATCTAGGAGTACGGTGTCCCGTTCCGACAGACCGCTGGCGATGACGTAGACCTGCGGAAGCTCATGCGCGATGGTGATCTGGCGCGAGCGAACCATGCCCGCTTGATCGAGGACGAACACGTACTTTTTGTCCATCACATCGAACGTCGCTTTCTGCGGCAGGATGAGCGCACTGTGCAGCGCAGTGGTCAGGAGCACTTTTCCGGTCTCACCGTGACGCAGCAGGCCGGTGGGATTGGCGAACGTCGCGCGAAAGGCAATCGTGCCGGTCTGGTTGTTGAAGTCCGCTTCGATCGTCTCGACCTTGCCCAGCGCAGGAAACGGCTTGCCATTGGCCAAAAGGAGTCGCACGGGCGGCATTCCCCCTTGGTCGGCCTGCGTCTTGTAATCGAGGTATTCCGCTTCGTTGACGTTGAAGTAGACCCACATCTTGCTGTTGTCCGAGATCGTGGTCAGAAGCTCTCCGTCTTCGACCACGCTGCCGCGCCGGACCAGCAGCCGATTCATGATTCCGTCAAAGGGCGCGCGGATGTCGGTAAAGCCCAGGTGAACCTTGGCCAGATCTTGGGCGGCGTGCGCTTTGTCTAGCTTGGCTTTGCTGAGCGCCAGCTCACTGGTCGAGACAACGTGTCCTTCCGAGAGCCGCTTGGTGTTTTGGTATTCGATCTGCGCGACCGCGACCTCGGCCTGCGCTTTCCGTAGCTCGGCCAGGTACAGCTTCGGCAGGATCTGGAACATCTGCTGGCCTTTGTGAACCCTTTGACCTTCATCGACAAAGATGTTGTCCAGGTAGCCGCTCTCGAGCGCGCGTAGCTCGATGTGCTGGATGGCGCGAATCTGACAGACGTACTCGCGCGTGACCTCGGTGTCGCTGCGCAGCGGGCTGGTGGTTTGGAAGACCGCTTCTTCGGTGTGTGGATGGGCTTTGTGACCGCAGCCTGAAAGCCCCGGCATCGCCAGCAGGCTGCCGAGCGCAAAGACAATGGTATGGATTCGGTTCCGCATGGTGATTCCCCTGCCAAGTTCCCCGCTTGGGCTTGAGCAGACACCGTGCCAGGCTGGGCCTCGAAGCTGAGCGGGGTGTGGGGTCGGAAGGCTGCGGAGAATCTCCCCAGGGGCGCTGCGGAAATCTTCCCTAGCGTCCGTTTTCGCGCGCGGACAGAAAGGATCAGGCGCTACATGCGACCATAGCGCTGAAGTCGGGCCTGGAGCGTCTTGCGATCGACCCCGAGAATGCGCGCCGCTTCGCTCTTGTTGCCACCAACGGCATCGAGGATGGCCAGGACGTGACGGCGCTCGACTTCGGACAGGGGCAAAAGCGCTCCGGCGGGCTCGGATTCCGTCACGGCTTCGCGCGGGGCGCTGCGAAACAGGCTGGGCAGGTCATCCAGCGTCACCACCTGACCGCGCGCCATCGTCACGGCCCCTTCGATGGTGTTGCGCAGCTCGCGGACGTTGCCCGGCCAGTCGTGGCGCAGCAGCTGGCGCTCGACCTCGGGGGCAAAGCCATCGATCAGCTTGCCGTCTCGCCGCGCAAACTCGCGCAAGAAGCGATGGGCCAGCAGCAGGATGTCATCGCCGCGCTCACGCAGCGGGGGCACCTGGATGGAGATGACGTTCAGCCGGAAAAACAGATCGGCGCGGAAGTCACCTGTGCGCACCGCTTGCTGCAAGTTGCGATGGGTCGCTGCAACGACGCGCACATCGAAGCTGACCTCATGATCACTGCCGACCGGACGGATCAGCTTTTCTTGCAGCGCGCGCAGCAGCTTGGGCTGAAGGGACAGCGACATGTCGCCAATCTCATCGAGCAGCAGCGTGCCACCGTGGGCGCGGCGCAGAAGTCCGACCCGCGCGGCCCGGGCTCCGGTGAAGGCACCGCGCTCATGGCCAAACAGCTCGCTTTCCAGCAGGTGATCGGGCATCGCCGCGCAGTTGATGGCGACAAACGGTCCTTTGCTGCGCTTGCTGAGGCTGTGGATGGCGCGGGCGACCAGCTCTTTGCCGCTGCCGCTCTCTCCGGTGACAAGCACCGAGGCATCCGAGCCGCTGATGCGCTGCACGATGTCCGACAGCCGTCGCACTTCCGGGGATGCGCCCAAGATGCCCGCGAAGCCGTCGCCTTCCTCGCTGGTGTTGCGCAGGCGCTCGACTTCCCGCTGGGTCTCGCGCTGCTCGGCGGCTCGCTTGAGCACCACATCGAGCGCGTCCGTCTCAAACGGCTTGGTCAGAAAGTCGTAGGCTCCGGCGCGCAGGGCGGCAATCGCGGCATCCATGTCGCCAAAGCCCGTCATCAGCACGACCGGCAGCTCGGGACAGGCCGACGACAGCGTGCGACAGACATCAAGTCCCGATGGTCCCGGCATGCGGACATCGAGCAGCGCGACATCGAACGGCTGACCGGCTCGCACCAGCGCCAGCGCTTCGTGTCCGCTCTGGGCCGTCGTGACGTGATAGCCGCGATCGGTCAGCTCGGCCTGCAAAAAGCGCAGCAGATCCACATCATCATCTAGGAGAAGTGCTCGGATGGTCACGCGCCCTCCGCTTTGAAATAAAGCCGCATCGTCGTTCCGTGCTCGCCCGGCGAGTTCTGTTCAGCGGCGGTGTGGCTGTCCAATTCGATGAAGCCGCCGTGTTCTTGCACGATCTCGTGCGTGATAGACAGCCCGAGCCCAGTGCCTTCGCTGACGGCTTTGGTGGTGAAAAAGGGGTCGAAGATCTTGGCCCGGATCTCGTTGGCGATGCCGCTGCCGTTGTCGCTGACTTCGATGATGGCCCACTTCTGCGGCGATTCAGAGGCACCGCCCGGCTTTTCCTCTTCGCGCACCGCGATGCGGACCAGACCGTCTTCGCCGACGGCTTGCAGCGCATTTAAGGTGATGTTGGTCAGCGCTTGCTCGAGCAGTCCAACGTGCGCAGTGCAGCGGACTTCGGCGGTTGGGGGCAGCAGCTCGATGCGACTGTTTTTCTTGCGCGCCACGGGTTCCAGCCAAGCGGTGACGCGACGGGCTACGTCGTAGAGCAGCACCGAGCTGGGCTGACCACTTGGCTTGCGGGCAAACGTGAGGAGCTGCTCGACGATGATGCGCATGCGTTCGCACTGGCTGCGGATGCTCTCGGCTTCGGTGCGGACATCGTCGGATGCGTTGGCGGAAGAGGCGATGCGATTGGCGCGACCCGACACGATGTGCAGCGGCGTTCCCAGCTCATGGGCGATGCCCGCAGCCAGCGTTCCAACGGTGGCCAGGCGATCGTTGTGGCGCATCTTTTCGACCACTGCGACCCGCGCGGCGGCTTCGGTTTCGACTCGGTGGTGTAGCTCACCGAGCTGCTGCACCATCGCGTCCAGCTCGGTACACAGCCGCGTGATCTCGGCGCTCGATTCGTTGCCCAGGTGGAAGCGCACCCTGAAGTCGCCGGTCCCGACCAGCCGCGCTTTGGCGACGATCCGATTGAGCGGTGCCGAGATAAGCCGCGCGCCCCACAGCACCGCGAAGATCAGCCCAACCAGCACGGTCAGCCCGGTGTTTTTCATAAAGGTCCGCAGGTTTTCGCGCACAAAGGCGGACTCTCCGACCATCGAGCGGCGCAGCGTGACCCCAAGCCGCTGACCCGCATCCTGTCCGACCGAGAGCCGAGCGAAGGCGACCAGAACCGGCGGGCTCTGACTGTGATCGATGAAGATCACCTGCCGACCGGCCTGGGCTTGCTGGCGCAGCGCGATGGGGAACGACGCAAACAGATCATCTTGGGCCAGCGCATCGAGTCGAACCAAGTGAACCGAGGAGTAGTCCTGGCGTGCGCCGACGCGATCCAGGTAGTGCTGAAGCTCCTGCGCGCCACCGCTGTGCCAGGCCAGGTTTGCGCCTTCGTCGAGCGCGGTGAGCAGTGCCTCGAGCTGCTCGGTGCGCATTTCTTCGTAGCGGGACTCGAAGCGGCCTCTTTGTTCCCAGGTAATCGCCAAGAGCGCCAGCACGAAGGTTCCGATGATCAGCAGCGTGAGACGGAGTGCGAGTCGCATGGGCGGTTGTCCTTGGGCCTATCGCGGGCAAACCCGATGCCTGGAGGTTGCCGCTGCCTGGGCCGTAGCGTGCGTTGCGGTGTAGCTCATATGCAAGCACTGCGCCATGGATTTGGCGACGTGACGAAGGAACGACGGGCTCGTCAAGGTGCGGAAGATCTCCCCAGGCTGGGGAAGAGACGGACGCTGCACGGGCGCGCGCGCAGGGCTTCGGTACCGCGCGGGAACGTGGTGCGAGGTTACGGGGCCTGGCGGAACCAGCGCTCGGTGGGCTCATCGGCGGGGAACAGCGACTCGATCGTAAGCTCTTGTGCGGTCACATCCAGCGGCGTTCCGATGGTCGTGAGCAGTGCAAACAGGCGCAGCTCTACGGCTCCGCGACGCAGGTGCAAGATAGCCATCGGCGCGGTCAGGGCAGGCGGGACAGAGGGCAGCTTGGCCAGCTCGGGATCGGCGCGCAGCTCGCTGAGCAGTCCGCGTCGCGCTTCATCCAAGGGGTGCGCCAGGTGCGCTCGCTCGACGCGATCCCGCACGATGGACGCGATCTCGGCAAAGTTGACGATGTGGGGTCGCAGTCCTTCGGGACAGAGCGTCGCACGCACCAAGTTGGTGGCAACGTGCGCCGGGATGCGCTGCGGATCGAGAAACGCGGACAGTAGCCGCTGCGCACCTCGGTTGACGCGCAGGACGTTCCAGCCGCGATCGATCAGAATGGCTCCGTACGGCTCTTGTTGCGCCATCAGCAGATCGATCGCGCGGCTGACCGGGGCCATCGCCGGTCCATCCAGCGAGGTCAGCGGATACGCCGCCGCAAAGCCCGCGCTGACCAGCAGTGTGTTGCGCTCCCGTAGCTCCAGGTCGAGCACCTTGGACAGCCGCATCACCATGTCGCGACTGGGACTGGCTTTGCCGGTTTCCAGACAGCTTACGTGACGCGGGGAGACATCAGCCTGGAGTCCGAGCTGCTCTTGGCTCCAGTGGCGGCGGATGCGATGCGCGCGCAGCAGGTGGGGAAAGGCTTCGAGCATGCCGCAATCTAGCCGACCCGGTTGCCGTAGGTCCATGACCTGCGGGGTCATGGACTTCCACCCGCACAGAAGGAAAGACTTTTAGACAGAACGAATCAAGCCAGGGAGTCCGCCATGAACAAACAACAGCACAAGCGCTACTTGAAGGTGACTGCGCTGGTCATCGGCTCGTTTGGGCCGATCTTTTCGCTGGGAACGATGCCGAAGACGGCGGAGCCAGCCCGGCTGACGCTCGACCTGCTGAGCTGGCCGCTCGATGGCGGCACCACGTTTTTACATCCCGATACGCGCTTTTTGTCGGCGCTGACCGGCGGGTTTCTGACCGGCTGGGGGGTGATGGTGTGGTGTCTGTCGGCCTGGGTCTATGACCTGGCACCGCGAGGCGTGCGGCAGGCAGTACTTACTGGCTTGTGTGCGTGGTTTGTGCTGGATAGCGCGGGATCGATTGCCTCGGGCAATGCATCGAATGCGCTCATCAATGTCTTGGTGCTCGCGCTGGCTGCCGGTCCGCTGTGGCGGCCTGCCCGCGATGAATGAGAACGCCTGACGGACAAGGAGAACCGACCATGACCCTGTTTCGCATCCTGCTTGCGCTGATTTTCGTGACGATCTGTGGCTACACCGCTGTGGTCGTCGCACACCATGGACCGAACCTGGTCCCGGTCTTTTTTGGCGACATCACCAAGCTGATGTGGCCGGGACAGTTCAACCTCGACTTTGCGTGCATGCTCCTTTTGTCGGGACTGTGGGTCAGCCATCGGCACCGCTTCCGTCCGGTCGGTCTTCTGCTTGGGCTGCTGGCGGTCGTGGGCGGCGTCACGTTCCTGAGCCTGTATCTACTGATCGAGTCCTTCCGCACCAAAGGCGACATCCACGCGCTGCTGCTGGGGCAGCCTGCCCAGCCGTGACATCTGTCTGACAAAGGGGGGACTGGATGTTGAGACACCACGTAAGAGCGGCTTGTTTGGATCGAAGAGGGTGGCTTGGGATCGCGCTGCTGTGTGCGGCGTGTAGTGATGGCGCTGTCGCGGGCGATGGCAACCTAGACTTGGCCGTGGGCAGTGATGCCGCCACCAGCGCGGACTTGGGGGATGGCGGGGCAGCCTATCCGTACACGCTGTCTGCTACGAGTCCGAGCTTCAAGGTGAGCTGGGGCAGCGGCAAGCTGGACTGCTCGATGACGGCGGCTGCCATGGCGCAGAGCGGCGCTGCATCCGTCACGTTCGGTCAGAGCACAATCTACGTCGGCTGGAGCCAGGTCTCGGGCAACAACCAAGATCCGTTCATCGCACGCGTAAACGGCGGCAGCATCGCGTTCTGTCTGGCCGCTGAAGCGCAGGCTCCCGATGGTCGCGCGTACGGGGTGGCTTGGGATGGCGGAAGCCTGCTCTATGCGGTCTACACCGTCGATGGCGGCGGCTCTGCATTTGATGGCAAGGGGGGCTGGCTGCCTGCGTACGGTTCGATCGGCAGTGGCGGCGGTCCCACGGTATCGATCTTGGCCAAGCACGACCCGGTCAGCGGTGCCATTCAGCGCGCGACGTTCATTCCCGCGCAGCTGGCCAGCACCGGCAAGGTCAACACCCTGTCTCCGCGCGGCTTCACCGTTACATCCGATGGCAGCATCGAGTTTTTGGGCGTCCCTTCCTTTTCTCCGCTCAATCCGGACAAGTCGCGCATGTGTGTGTCTGGACCGGAGTATCCGAGCGGCTATCTCGTCCGCTTTCCCGCCGACTTGAGCACGCCGACCTGTGCGCAGACCGAGTCCTGCTCGCAGGTCAAGACACGCTGCCGCTGAGAGCGCTGCACAACGACTCTTGCCGACCCGGCTGGCTGGCGCGCTGGATCTATCCCAAGTAGCGCGGGCCCCGCCACCCTGCGTCTTTGGAAGACTCAGAACGCCTAACGAAACCTATTGCGGACCCCGCCTTCTGCATCGTCGGTCCTCACGTACTTGCGTACGCTCCGGTCCTCCTCTTTGCACTCGGGGTTCCTCATAACGGTTTCGTTAGGCGTTCTCAGTCGTGCGCTTGTGGTTTTGTTCCATAGCCAAATTTTGAATAATAGCCACGTAGCCGCTCGGCCAATCGATCTGGATCGAAACCATACTCGTCATTTGAGTATTTGTGGCGACCATATTTGCCTTGCTGGTTGTTGGCAAGATATACGCGCATACGCTGTTCAAAGGCTGCCGTGTAAGGTATGTTGAACTTGGCGTAAATCTGGCGCACCATGCCGATTGGATCAGAAAACAAGTCGCTATAGAGGCAATCGACGATCTGGGACTCGCGCTGAGGGTTGGCTATGCGGTATGCCATGGGCGCATCGAAGATAACCTGTAGTCCATCGAGCAAGATGTCACCGAGTCGGATCTTATCAAAGCTGCCTTCTTCATCGAAGGGCAGCATCCACGACTCAAGCAAGCGACAGACTGAAGCAATGTTCTTGCCGGGATGACGATGGGTAATCACGACGCGTGCATCGGGATAATGCTCGAAGATTTTTCCGAAATAGGGTGCGTAAGTAGGTGCCTTATTGGTCCAGTGCGATCTCGCTGGTGCGAAGGCATCAAGCATTGAAAAGAAGTTGCGTTCATATGCAAAGAGCGCATCAGCGACTTCTGGTTTCATCATGCTGTGAAGATATGATCGCCCGGCCTGCGCTGCATTCATGACGTTGAGGCCATTGTGTAATTGAATGTAAGTAAGCGATTCTTCTCTCTCGGTGGCTGACCAGACGTGCGACTCAGAAAACTTTTCAACAAAGCCAGGGGCGAGCCGTTGCAGGGTGGCCAGTGTGGCTGCGCTCTTCTCAATGCGCGCATCTCGTAACGGATCAGCGTGGGCTCGTAGCGGTGGCGTGGTCTTTTCTAGTTCATAAGTGTACGGCGAGCGAGTATTCGGGTCTTCGCTGAGTAAGCGCTGTAGCAAGGTCGTGCCCGTTCGGGGAAAACCTGTGACCAAAACGGGTGCAACATAGCGACCATGTTCAGCAATGAAGTCGCGATTTTCTTCGTAGAAACGAATGAACGCTGCTCGGTTGGCGAGATGTCCGAGCATAACCTTTCCAAGCAAAAAACGTCCAATCGCAGAGATGTAGGGATTTTGATCGATCGAGTTGCCAAATAGTTGAATGTTGTTCCGCAATACTGCTAGCTCTGCTTCACTTCCCCAGCGTGGATGCAACAGACCCACATCATCGAATGCGGCAACAAGTCGCTTGCCCAACTGCCAGGCAGAGCGCTTTCTCAGACGCCATGACGCACGATCCAGCCAAGTAATCGGAGCCAGCAGCGCTGCGTACCGAACGAAGTTGCGCGGATGGCGTGGATCCGATGCGTTCGTACTCGCGGGATCGACGTGATAATGATTAAAAACGCCCAACGAAACCGTCATGAGAAACCCCAATTGCCAAGAGAAGGCCCGGAGCGTACGCACATACGTGAGGATCGACGATGCTGCAAACGGGGCCAATCGGTTTCGTTGGGTGTTCTGAATCGTGATGGCATTCTGGGCTTACCGTCCGCGTCCTTGACTGCGCGCTGTCCGCTCGAACACAGAGTGCAGACCGAGCTTGATGCACAGTCGCTCCAGCAAGCGTGGTGAGAGGGCTCCCAGCATGAGCAGTGCGCGCACGGGCCGAGAGCTGACGATCACCTCTGGCTCGTCACGCTCGATCGCTCGAATCACGGCAGCTGCGACGGCTTCAGGTGACGATGTACCCAGCACAAAGGGAGCCCGATGGCCATGTGGAAGCGCTGTGTCGGCGTACATTCCGACCTCGTCGATGAAGCCTGGGCAAACGACCGACGCACTCACCTGCGTGGCCGACACCTTGCACGACATGCGCAGCGAGCGAGTAAAACCGACCAGACCATGCTTGGTTGCGCCATAGGACTCTCCCCACGCGATGCCGAGGAGCCCTCCGAGCGACGCAATGTTTACGATGTGGCCCCGATTTTGCGCCAGCAGGTGCGGCAGAACCCGTCGCGCAAGCGCCATAGGAGCCGCCAGGTTGACCGCGAGGTGCTGCTCCAGCTCGTCCAGCGCGAGTCCCTCATAAGCAGCGGGCTGGACGATTCCTGCATTGTTGATGAGCACATCGATGGACCCAAACTCGGCCAGGGTTGCTGCGATGAGCTGATCTTGGGCTTCCGGCTGGGTGACATCGGTCGGTACCGCCAGCACATGCGCGCCCGTGCTCGCACGAATCGACGCAGCGGTCTGCTGGAGCAGCTCCGCCGAGCGCGCGGCCAGCGTCAGTCGGATGCCTCTGCGCGCGAGTGCCATCGCGATCGGAACACCAATGCCACGCGAGGCCCCCGTGACGATGGCAACACGACCTTTTAGAGGCTTCATGTGCGTTCTCCCTGCCGCTTCTGTTTCAGTAACGAAATGTGTAGGCCGCAAACGACATGCCTGCGCTTCCCACCCACCCGGCGATTCGGTCGCCCCGCGAGACGAGCCCGGCTTCGACAGCCAGTGCGATGCCAGCAGGAATCGACGCGGACACGATGTTTCCGTACTCAGGATAGAGGTGATGGATCTTGTCCTGGATTCCCAGGTCGCGCGCGAACACATCCCACTCTTTGAAGGACGAGGTGTGGGTGAACACACGGACGACTTCGCCGGTTTTCTCGAGGACAGCTCGCATCGCTTGCACAACCGGCTGATGCGCATGGACATGCAGTTCCTTGCCGTAGGATGCGAAGCGATAGATGCCATTTTTGCCAATCTTGGGCGCACCGTTCGAGAAGCGCTCGAATCCTGGCGTCGGGACAGTACACAGATCAGCCAGGTCTGGACGCGAGGAAAAGCTCCAGATCCAAGGCTGTTCGGGATCGCTCGTCACGAGCGTGGCCGTGGCTGCGCTGCCGATGGTGTAGCTTGGAAACGTCCACTCCAGCTCGTTTGCGTTGCGCAGACGATAGTTGCAAGGATACAGAGGGCCACCTTCGTAGGTATTGATCTCTCCGTTGACGATCAGGATTCGCCGATGGCGCTTGGTCAGCAGAAGGCTCTCGGAGATCTGCATCGCGCGCGTCCAGCTCATGCACGCATCGATGATGTCGAAGCACTCGACGCGATCCATGCCGAGCGCGTGAGCCACCATGTAGGACTGCCCTGGCTCGACGAAGCCTTTGCCGATGCCAACATAGATGAGCAAATCGACATCCTGTTTGCCGATCCCAGCCTCGTCGAGAGCTTTCTTCACAGCCGACTCGATGCATGCGAGCGGTGTCTCTCCCGGTGCGAGCCAGCGCCGACGATTCGCGCCCGAAGCCTGTAGCGCTTTTGCGATTCGCGCAAGGGTCAGCTCGAGGTCACCATCGAAGATGTCCTGACTGTGCTGTCTCACCAACGAGAGGATCTCCTCGTTACTTACCACGCGACTCGGGAATGCAACCTGTACTGATTCGATGCGCATCTGGCTTCTGTCGTCCTTCCGTCTGGGGCTGGCGCTCGACCCGAGAGTGGGCCAAGCTCCGATCGCGGGATAGTACTTGGCCTGTGAATCGGATGACAAGGTGAATGAGGCGCTGGTGACCCGATGGACAGGGCACGAGCAGCGGCAGTAGCACCGCACGGCGAAGTTGCGCGATAATGAGCGCATCATGTCGATTGGCCCGTCGGTACGTACAGGGGAGGGCGCTGCGTCTTCGTCTTCGCCATCATCTTCGCCATCATCGCAACCGCCATCATCGCAACCGTCACCGTCGTCGCAATCAGAAGGGCCGCAGCTCGTCGATCTCTCGGCGCTTGCCACACCGCTCTATGGCGGTCGGTATGAGCTAACAGAACTGCTGGGCGTCGGTGCCAGCGGCAGCGTCTATCGTGCCCGCGATGTCGAGCTGGGCGAACTGGTTGCGCTCAAAGTGCTGCGCAAAGAGCTGCTCAGCGACGCTGCGATGATCGAAAACTTCCGCAACGAAGTACGTCTGGCGCGCCGTGTCACCCACAGGAATGTCGCGCGTGTGTTCGATATCGGGGATCACGAAGGCGAAAAGTTCCTGACGATGGAGCTGCTCGACGGACAGTCTCTCAGTCGTCGCCTCGTCGATACCGTCGATGGCAAGCCACGTCCGCTGCCTCTCCAGCAAGTGGCCGCGCTCCTAGACCAGCTCTGCGCCGCCCTCTCCGCCGCCCACAAGAGCGGAGTGGTTCACTGTGACGAAACGCTGAACATCTTTCCGTCGAGAAACTGAAATCGAGCGCGACCGGGGAAAAGGTTCGGAAAATGTGTTCGAGTACAGAGCGGCAAAGTGTAGGACCCAATCATTGATCAATAAAAGTCTTGTGTGCGTGACAGAAGCTGCTGCGTGTTGCGTCCGTTCCCTGCACCTTCGAGAGAAAGACTCTTCTGGGGAACCGAACCAAGCCGACGCTAGACGAGGATTGAGTTCATCGCGACCTGAAGCCATCGAACATTTTTATCATTGAAGATCCAGACTCTCCTCATGGTCGCCGGACCAAGGTGCTTGATTTTGGCATAGCAAAGCTTGCATCCAGCAGCGATCAAGCGTCGCGCGCGCTCACAAAAATCGGCGCCATCATGGGAACGCCACAGTATATGTCACCTGAGCAGTGGCGCGATTTGCCAAACATTACAGCAAAAGCAGATGTCTATGCCCTTGGTGTCATTTTATATGAAATGGCAGTAGGTAGTTTGCCATTTAGTGGATCTGCATATCAGCTTATGCATGATCATTTTCATCGCAAACCGGTTCCTCCTGCCGATATGGCTCCATGGGTTCGAGCAGAGCTGAGCGCGCTGATTCTGCGGATGCTCAAGAAGATGCCAGAAGATCGGCCCAGCATGTCGCAGGTTCATCAGTCTCTGCGCACGATGGGCGGTGAGTCGTCGAGCGATGCGAATGCCTTCCCCTTTGAAGACTCGGGAATTCGCGCTGCGGAAGGAGTCTCTGCATCGGCGTCCGTTCTGCCGCGCGCAGAAGTTCAGACAGAGCCCAAAGCCGTCGAGCAACCAGCGCAGACTGCGGACTCTGTAGGAAGCGGTGCGGTGCGAGCGGTCATGAAGGAAGCGTCGCTTGGGATGCCTCACCCAAGTCGCGCTGCGGCGCAGCAGCAATCGGCGAAAGCAGCCACTCTGTTGTCCGTGGGAACGGAATCGAAAGAGGGCGAGCTGGAGCTACTTCGTCCGATGTTCCTGTCTTTGTCTGCGGAGGCCGCACACGAACTGGAGCGCAAAGCGGCGGAATGGAAACAGAGCGGAGAGAGATCGCTCATTGTCTATCTGACGCAAAAGAATCTGCTGTCCGCAGAGCTTGGGCGCACGCTCACGGCAGTTCACAAAGGCTATCTGCGGATCGACATGCGCACGCTCACCACGCTGATGAAGGGAAGCAGTGGTCGCGCCAGCACATCGACGCAGGATCTGGTGCTGATGGCGAAGACTCCGTCCGTGTCTGTGCCAGTCTCTGTTCCGATTCCTGCGCCTGTTCCTGCGCCTGTTGCTGTTCCTGCGCCTGCGCCGGTCTCTGTTCCGATTCCTGTTCCTGCGCCTGTTGCTGTTCCAGCGCCAGTCTCTGCTCCGATTCCGGTCTCTGTTCAGAAAGCGCCTGCGCTTATCCTACAGCCAGAAGAACCGTCAGGATCCGTGAGCAATCAGGCTGCGGCATTGCCAAAGGAGCCATCGGGACGCATCGCTGGAGCCGTCATCCAGAGCGACATGGCAGCTGCGCCTGCTGATCCTCAGGATCTGGCGGACATTGAGCGCGTGCTGCTGCGACAAGGAATTGCCAAGCAGGTTGTCGCTACGCTGGCACGCCTGATCCATGCAGAGCAGCGTCGGAACGTAACGCAGCCCAGCGCAGTGACTGCACCAGCTTCCGCGCCAGCTGTGCTTGTGTCATCCGCAGCAGAAGCTGCGTCCACACCGGAACCGGAATCCAAACCGGAACCGAAACCAGAATCCAAACCGGAACCGAAACCAGAATCCAAACCGGAACCGGATCAGGAACCCAAACCGGAACCGAAACCAGAATCCAAACCGGAACCCAAACCGGAACCGGATCAGGAACCCAAACCGGAACCGGATCAGGAACCCAATGTGGAAGCAGCAAGCAGAGAGCCAGCGCTTCGATCCACAGCGTCGCAGGCTGCTGATCTGCTAACCGTTGGCGCGGTACGCACAGTCGAAGATGCGTCCACAAGCTCAGCAGAAGCAGAGGAATCACAGACAGCGAGCGACTCGCTGATCTCCGATGCGCAGCAACGCGATGAACCACGCGATGAACCGCACGATGAATCGCACGATGAACCGCGCGATGAATCGTACGATGAACCATGCGATGAACCATGCGATGAACCATGCGATGAACCACACGATGAACCGCGCGATGTTGCAGGCCAGGATGCGCAGCATGAATCGATTCCACGATCCGATCCTGAGCAGGGAGCTACAGTCGAAGAGGAAACGGACCGTCCGCGTTGGTCAAGTCGCGTGGTGCGTCCGCTGCTTCGGATGGAGGAAGAGCGGATCTTTGCTTCGCCAGAAACAGGCACGATGGAGCGGACTTGGCGTTGGATGGTCGAGCGAGGTGCGGTGCTTGAGCGATTCATCTCCAGTCAGGGGCGTTACTTTCTGCCAATGGTGGTGTCGATAGTGACCTGTCTGATCTTGTTTGTGCTGCTGCTGTGGAAAGGGAAGTAGTCCAAAAGGGAGCAGAGCCTGTGGGTACACATTCTGTCAGGGTGATCGGGACCAACAAGCCAGTAGAGTTGCCGCAGTCTGCGCGTCTGCTTGATGCACTGCTGCGTCTGCGTATGCCGATCCTGATGGCTTGTGGAGGCAAAGGACTGTGCGCCACTTGTCATGTCTATGTTGAAAGTGGAACAGAGAGCCTATCTTCACCGACGCCACGAGAGCAGAGCTCTCTGCGGATGCTAGCGAATCGCAAGAGCTGTTCTCGGCTGTCTTGTCAGGCCAAGGTGAATGGTCCAGATGTGGTGATCTCGGTTCCGGAAGGTCGCTACTTTGAATCGAGCAAAGACATCGAGATCTTGATCGGTCGCAGAACAGAAGTGGACATTTTGCATCCGGTGACAGGCGCACTGCTGATTGCCGCAGGCATGTTGATCTCGCGCAGTCGGATCTCACAGCTTGCCCAAGTGACCATCGATATCGACGAGCTACGGGCTCGTTCAGAGAGTATTCAGTAACGTGCAGGCAACGTACATCACAAGACGTACAGGGGTTTCGCGATGAAAGTAGGAATGACAAAAGGAAACGATCAACCAGATACAGAGCCGCAGTCTGTTCGCATTCACAACTATTACACGATGGAGAAGTTCTATTCTGCGCAGCAAAAGGGAGTGCTGATCAATCGCTACCGGCAGCGCATGATGTGGGTGACGGAAGACTTTGTCGTTAGCTTTCAGAAAGCGCTGGAAGATGAAGTCGGGGATGCAGCAGGCGAGATCTTGTATCGCTGCGGCTATGAGTGGGGGAAGCAAGACATCATCGGCTTTGAGTCGCGCTTCAAAGAGGAGTTCGGATTCCCGATCGAACAAGCGGTGCTGGGAATGGCGCTGGAGACTTGGTGGTGGCCGCTTCAAGTCGCCGGATGGGGGGCTTGGAAGTTCGATCTCGCGTTTCGCAAGGAAGGACTGATCTTCATCGATCTGTTTGACTCTGCAATCGCCAAGACCGTCGGCAACATCGGCAAGTTTGCCTGTCATTACTATGCAGGATTTTTTGCCGCAGTGTTCGGTCATCTGTCACGGCGCGAGCTGGGTGGCATTGAGATTCAGTGTTACTCGATGGGGGAGAACTTCTGCAAGTTCATGGTGGCAGGCACCAAGCGCGTGAACGCAGCGCAGTTCTGGGTTCGCGAAGGAGCCTCCGCCAAAGAGATCATCGCACGACTGTAGGGAGTCGAACGTCCATGAATGGGAATGCAGACTTGACGATGAATGCGAATGTCCTTCTGACCGCACTGCGTGTTCCGACGCGTCGCTTCTTCCGTTCGATGGTGCAAGGAATGACGCCAGTTGTACCGTCGGTCAGCAAGCAGCCTGGGCTGGTGTCTACCAAAGACTTCTTTGCCCAGATGTTGTCGCAGAATCGGTCGATCAATCCAAGTCGTCAGCCGAGTCGCAGCAGCAGAGAGACGCTGGAGAGTGCCATGCGCTCGTTTCAGTGGGAATAGAGATGGAAGCGCTTCACAGAGCGAACGAATGAAGGAGCACTGATTCTATGAACCAGCAGATTTTGGATATGCTAAACGCGTCGGAAGGTCGCTATCTAACCAAGCCCGAACAGACGCAGATTCGGGACTATGTTGCGCAGGTGAACGCGCGCCTGACAGCAATGGACGAGCTGCAAGTGAAGGAAAGCAGCATCGTTGAACAGACGATGCGTCAGGTGGTGTCTGCATATCCCGACTATCTTCAGCAGCACCTTGAAGGACGCAACAAAGGGAATCGCGATCTGTCGATGGTCATTCGACACGTTGCACAGGCAGTGCTTCGCAACGATCCACAGTGGCTGGACAACAACCTGCTCGCATGGTTGGCCACCATTTTGGCAGGGATCGGATTCACTCCGCCGTTCATTGAAGACACGTACAAGACGCTAGAGCGCATCACGGTGGGAGAGCTGAGCACAGCAAGTGCAGAGCTGGTTCGTCCGTTTTTGCAGCAGTGTACAAAGACGTTAAGTGGGCGCGGTTAGGTGCGATTTAGCGACGAGAAGAAGCCAGTGAAATAGGAACCGAGGACCGCACAAGGGGGGAGCTGCGGCGATGTTGGAAAAACGAAATCTGAACATCTATTCTCACGCAGGTCGGCTCAAGCTAGACACGCGCAAGGGAGTCGTTAGCAACCAGAGCGGAACGCGACTGGTCGCGGTCTCGGAAGACTTCCTTCGTGGCTTTGTGGCCGCGATCGAAAACGAAGTCGGTCCTGCCACCAAGATGCTGCTGCGCAAGTGCGGCTTCGTGTTTGGTGAACGTCTCGCACGACGCTTTGAGTCAGAGGTCAGTAGCTACGCGGGTACCTCACTGACAGAGCGTCCGATCAGTGAGTTCGGAGGGCTCCTTCTCGATCTCTGGGTCACGTACGGATACGGCGATCTACAGGTCGATTGGAAGCACGGACCGAGCGGCTTTCTTCCGGTTCGTATCGTCGGAAGTCCGATGCAAGACATCGGTCCCAAAGGTCACGTCTCTGATGATCTGTTTGCGGGAGTCCTTCAGGGCTTCTTTTCCCACTTCATCGAGCCCAACATTCGGGTCATCCAAAGTGGCGATGTGAGACTCGGTAGCAAAGACGGAACGACGTTCATCATCACCACGGATCAGCATGCCAAGCGCGTAGAACAGATGGTCAGCGATCGAACGCCGCACAATCAGATCGTCACGCGACTTCAGGGTGGAGTAGGATCGTGACCGATGCGCGCCGCAGAGCCTCTGCTCAGGTCAGCAACACGCTGATCGCTACGCAGCTTGCGCTTTACAATGAAGCGAGAAAGCAGCAAGCAAAAGAGGCTGCGCAGCGTCGGTCCGCAGAGCTGACTCAGCATCGAAGCAAGCTTCGGACATGGCTCACTTCGGTAGAGCAAGAGAGACAGCGGAGCGCGAAGCTGGACGCGCAGACTCGCAAGGAGTCCGTGCTGTCGATTCGTCTAGGCTTTGACATTCCCAGCGTGGAGCGAAGGCAAGAGGCACATCCGATCGCAGCGGAATCAGTGCATCAAGAGAGTCCGAAAGAGCAAGCTGCAAGGATTCCTTTGCGCCCAGCTCCTGAGCTGCGATCTTCTGAGCTGCCGCCGATACTGTCGATGCCAGCTCCGGTACGTGCGGCACCGCAGCCGATGGATTCCTTTTTGGCGATTCCGCAAGAGCGAGCACAGCCGGTGCGTGCGATGGTGCCGCCGCTTTCGGAAGACCTGGAACAGAAGCGGAACTCTCATGCTGTGTTGCAAGGATTCCGCATTGCACCACAGCGGACAGAGCCTGCACCAGCGCTCAGTCCAGCGCCTCTGGAGCGGGAACCAACCATCGAGCGCGCTGTGCGAGCGGATTCCGCGCTGCAACCGCTCATGCCGATGACAGACAGCACACGCGGAGCGCCGCTTTCGTTCGATGAAGGCGAAGACGATGAAGCGATTCACTTTCTATGTCGCAGATAGCAGGAGTATGTGATGCGAGACGATGGCAAGACGGATGGCAGAGCGCGCACAGCCAAGAGCAAGGACACGATGTCTGTAACCGCAGCAGCAGAGTCTGGCGCACCAAAGAATCGCTTAGGAAGACCTCCGCAGCGACGAATTCCGCAGGCTGTCAGTGCGAAGTCTGTAGCGATTCCGCAGCATGAGACAGCGCCCGATCCAGAGCCGATTTCAGCCAAGCAGATCGATGACTCTGCAAAGACTGCGGTGACACGGACTCCGCTACTGCGTCCCAAGTCTTCGCTACAAGCCGCTCGCGAACATCAGCTCCTTCGGCGACGCACCTATGAAGACTTGCAGCTTCGTCCGCAGCGCGGTCTGTCTCCCCATGAGATCTTGCTCAAGATCGCAACGCTTACACTGGGGAAGTCCCTGCTTGCACAGCTTATGGCGGGAGCAGAGCGGCAGCAGGTCGCGATGCAGCGCGCAACCCATCGACTCTCACATCGTCAGGGCGTGCTGCTTGGTTTACTTGAACCGTCGATGGCCCAGACGCTGTCTTCTGCTCTGTCTGTTTCGATTCCTGAGGAAGAACCAGTGTCCGCGAAGAAGCCAGAGCGAAGCAGCGGCACACCGCGTAGTCGAATGTCAACGAACACCCAAACGAGTCCAAGCGAAGCTGTGGAGCGAGGCAATTCCGCCGGACCCAGTAGCTCGCTGAAGATTCGTTACTAACGACAGCAACCAAGAAGGGGGAATGCAGATGGCCAAGATCCAAAAATCCACGGACTCTTCTAGCCTTGCAGAAGTTGTCGATCGCATCCTAGACAAAGGAATCGTGATCGACGCATGGGCCAAAGTCTCTTTGGTCGGTATTGAACTGCTCTCGATTGAAGCGCGCGTGGTCATTGCGTCGGTCGAGACGTATCTGAAGTACGCAGAAGCCATCGGTCTGACTACGACCGCAGCGGCTCCGGCGTAACGGGAATTGGAAGCGGTGTTGGCGGGATCCGATTGTGAACAGAGGTCTCTGTTCGTCTCTGCTTCATGGTCGGATTCCGCTGACCCATTTCTGTTTCTGTATCTGGTTCAGAGATTTTGAGACTGTCAGTTTAGCAAGTGATGTGTCATGGCAAAGACAAGCACAGCATCCGTTCCTGGCGCGCAGCGCATGCAAGATGTCTTGAACCTGGAAGCAAGCGACAGCTTCATCCAGACACCGCAAGTGAAGTCGATTGCACAGCGAGCACTGACCTATCTGCACGCGCGGTATCCGATCCACTTTGCGGGTCCACCTGGCGTCGGAAAAACCACGCTTGCATTTCATATTGCAACGATGTTGGGAACGCCGATCGTGCTGCTACATGGTGACGATGAGTTTGGTACATCTGATCTGGTTGGACGTGACAACGGAGTCCGCAAGGAACGCGTCATCGACAACTACATTCATTCTGTTACCAAGGTTCAGGAAGAGACGCGCAGTGTCTTTGTGAGCAATCGACTTACGGTTGCCTGCGAGCACGGCTACACGCTCATTTATGATGAGTTCAATCGCTCTCCAGCCGCAGCCAACAATGTCCTGCTGAGCGTACTTTCGGAAGGCATTTTGAACCTTCCCAAGCAGCGCGGACAGAGTGGTGGTTACGTCGGAGTTCATCCCAATTTTCGGATCATTTTTACGTCGAATCCAGAAGAGTATGCCGGTGTTCACAAAGCCCAAGATGCACTGATGGATCGCATCATCACGCTGCACTTGGATCACTACGATCGCGATACAGAGATTCACATTGTGGCAGCAAAGTCCTCGCTGGATGCGGGGGCTGCTGCACTGATCGTAGACATTGTTCGCGCGCTCCGAAGTGAGCACAGCAGTGCAGCGCGACCGACGATCCGAGCGGCCATTGCAATTGGACGGATTGTTTCATCCGCGCAAGCCAAAGTCCGTCTTCAAGATGAAGTATTTCGCTGGGCCTGTCGCGACATCTTGAGCCGCGATCTTGCACGAATCACCCGCAGCGGAGCCAGTGTGATTCCCAAGCGAATTGACGAAGTCGTTGTAGATGTCTTGAGCCGTCACAAATAAAGGAAAGATGAGGAAGCCATGGCAACGGAGGCAGCAGAGTCAGCACTCGGAACCTATGTCTACGCAATTGTACGAGGAGAGACACAGCACGAATACGGAAAGATTGGACTGGAAGAAGCAGATGTACGCCGGATTGGTGATGCAGAGCTCTCTGCGCTGGTCAGCTCGATCCGTCGTGGTCGTGTGCGTCCTGAGCGGCGTCATCTGTCTGCGCACAATGCAGTCCTAAAGAGTGCGCTCTGTGAACAAGCGATTCTGCCACTGACATTTGGAATGATTGCATCGAGTGATCAATCGGTGCGACGCTTGCTTACGCAGAATCGGAAGCTACTGCGCGAGCAGCTTGATCAAGTGGAAGGCAAGATTGAGATGGGACTGCGTGTAACGTGGGATGTTCCGAACGTCTTTGAGTACTTCCTCAGTCGTCACACAGAGCTTCGGGAATCGCGCGATGCGATTGGCGACTTTCAGCGGGCTCGTCATTCTGACATGGTTGGTTTGGGACAGCTGTTTGAACAGATTCAGCGTCAGGAACGAGAGCGACTGACAGAGTCTGTGTCCGCCGTGCTGGTTGCCCATGGAGTCCAGGTGAAAGCGGCTCCTTCGCGCAGTGAGCGTGAAGTGATGAACCTGTCTTGTCTGGTTAGCAAGCAGCAGCAAGCCGCATTTGAAGCGATGGTCAGTGAGTCTGCATCCAGCTTTGATAGCAGCTATCTGTTCGACATCAGTGGACCGTGGGCACCGCATCACTTTGTCGAGTTGTCGCTCACGATGTCGTAGCGAAGCAGCCAGATCAGACTGTGTGGGGGTCTAGATCGGATCGGAAAGGAATCGAAGCAATGATTGTCATCGATGACCTGCTCGCGGCTCCGCTCCGTGGTGCGCTGTGGGTGTTAAAAGAGATCGTAAACGCAGCGGAAGAAGATCAAGCGGCCCAAGCAGACCGGATCAGAGAGACCCTGCGCGAGCTGTATCAGCAGCTGGAGCGCGGACAGATCTCGGAAGCAGACTTTGATGCGCAAGAGCGCGTTCTCCTCGATCGACTCGACGAGCTAGAGCCTCCTGAAGACAGTGAAGAGGAAGACGATGAGGAAGACGATGAGGGAGACGATGAGGAGGATGACGAAGACGATGAGGAGCAGGACGAAGACGATGAGGAGCAGGACGAAGACGAAGACGAAGACGATGCGACAGACCCAGCGGAAGACGAGGATGCGGATGCACTCGCCAATTCCGCAGCGATGGATACGCACAAGCTGAAGGACAGCGACCGGAGCGAACAAGAACGTACACCCAGCCAAGAGAAAGAAGCTGCGCGATGAAGAGTACAGAGTCTCCGCGCAAGATCAGCATCGATCCAGATCACGTTCAAAACGGTCTGGGTCAGCTCGTCCTGACGCTGGTCAAGCTGCTGCATGAGCTACTGGAGAAGCAGGCGCTCCGACGGGTGGAAGCAGGCGGACTGAGCGATGAACAGATCGAGCGGCTGGGGCTAACGCTGCTTCGACAGTCCGAAGAAATTGAGCGACTGCGGGAAGTCTTCGGCCTACGGGAAGAGGATCTGAACCTGGACTTGGGACCACTTGGCAAGCTGCTGTAGCAGCGCTTTTTGAATGCAAATGACTTGCATGTTTGGATAGGAGTCCGTCGTGAGCAATCGAACAACCAGCATCAGTGGACCACGCAGCGCAACGGTTGCAGACATCTTGGAGCGCGTGCTGGACAAAGGTGTCGTCATTGCAGGAGACATCAAGATTCGCCTGGTAGAGATCGAGCTGTTGACGATACAGATCCGCTTGGTGGTCTGTTCGGTAGAGCGCGCGATGGCGATGGGAATGGACTTTTGGCGGACGGATCCAAGCTGGTCTGCGCTCGCTGGTCAAGCCAGTCCGCAGCCCGCGCTGGGAAGTCCGAGTCGTGATGTACTGGCAGCAGGAATGAACCCGGTGTTGCAGCAAAAAGACGATCTGGCCGAGCGTGTCCAGCGCATGGAAGAGCTGCTGCTGAGAATGGAGCAGCGGATGGCAAAGAGCGACTGAGTGCGCTGTGTGGATGCGTAGGAATGACGACGACTACGCTGGACGGAGTGGCGCTCTTACTGTGCGAGCTAGCGCTTTGTTCGCATCGGTGGCTCGGTCATATCGCGCGGCAAGCGCAGACCGTTTTTACGCGCAGTCTCTGTGGAACAGAGCACCAGCTCCAGTCCCAAGTAGAGAAGCTCAACATCGGCTACTGAGATCACGAGATCGCCGCGCAGGACCACTCCTTTGTGCAGCACCCGATCGAGCACTTCACACAGAGAGACGCGCTCTTCTTCGCTCAACGACTCGTCGGGATCAAGCTGCGCCAGCAGCTCGCGGTCGGGAAGAACGGGCTGACCACGCTCGATGGGAAGCTGGTCCAGATCGACGATGTGTGCCATCTACAGAGGGAGCCTCCACATCATGATACAGCGCTGAAGAAAGAGACGAAGAGGAAGATTGGAATGGCGCGACTGCTGAAGCGCAAGTCTCTGTGCGCGGTGTGGGTCCAGCTCATTCATCCTCACTTCGCCTGTGCAAGCGGACCAACAAAGCTGTAGGGAGGAAACGGTCCGCTGATGTGCAGCGACCAAGCAGACTGCATCGCAAGTGACTGGAGCTGTGACTTCATCGCGCCTTGACATCCTCGATCCACCAGCGCAGCCAGCGAGATCACAACCTGCTGATCCACAACACGCGGTACCGCATCGGACAAGCGGATGCTTTCACCAAGAGACTCCTGAACCAGCACAGTGACACGTTGTGCGGTCTGCGTAAGCTGCTCAGCTGCTGCTAGCTGCTGTCTTCGCTGGCGCAGATAGGCCGCTCCTTTTCCGGTTCCAGCGATTGACTGTGCGTCGCTGACATCTTCCTTCAGCACGCTACGCGGCATGGTGATGCGAATGGCCAGCTCCTCTTTCCCATCCAGCGATTCAATCAGCGCTCGCGCCACTTCATGATGCGTACGCAGATACTCTTGCAGTGCTGCACGATCAGGAAACACACTGCCAAAGCGAAACGGCAAGATGGTCTGTCTTTGATGAACAGAGTCGATGACTTTGGCAAACGCGAGCAGCTTTCTAGCGGGCTGTGTTTCGATCGAAGACAGCTCGGTCAGCAAGGAAACCAGCGCAGCCACACCGCCTTCCGTGATCCAAAATAGGTCGGATGCAGCGACGGTACTGAACAGGTCCATGTCCGAACCTGGGCGCGCCAAACAGAGTCCGTAGAGTAGCAGGGATGAACTGGGCGAAGTCGGAATCACAGGACTGATCCTGGTGTGTTCTGTTCCGGACTTGGTGACGCATCCAGCGCAGGAATGAAGCTATACAGTGGCCATGGACCCGTAAGCTCCAGGGAAAGTCCACATGCCTTCTGGGATGCAGCGGCTTCGTCGATCATGCGTTGGATGTCTGCAATCCGATCAGAAGGAATCAGCAGTCCGTGATGAAACACCACTTCCTGATGACGCCCTGTTGCTTCACCGGACAGAGCTCGCAGCGAAGCGGTGCGAATGCCGAGCTGATGAAGCTGCGCAGTCAGCTCTTTTTCGACGCTGCGCGCAAACGTACGGATCGACTTTCCAATGTCTTGACGGAGTCGCTTTTCCTGCAAATAGCGCGCGCCCGGCTGTGCAGAGAGCGCAAGAAAGCGCGGATCACGAGCGATCAAAAAGGACTCTGTACGCGCGGGATCCAGCCAGCCTTTGAGCGACCACTCTTCATGATGCTGAGCCAGTTGAAGGAATGTACGGATCGGTTCTGCATGCGTGAGGAGCCATGCAGAGAGGGCTGTTTCCGACGAAAACAGACAGCCAAATCGCATTGGCAACAGCGCTCCTTGTGCTTGCAGACGATCCAAAATGGCTTGATGTCTGAGCGCGCGCGGAGCCAGCCAGTCCAGATTCTGTAAGCGCGCAGCGGAGTCCGAACCGGACCACTCTTGCTGGGCAACCTCACAGAAGATGGCAGTCAGTGAACCAACTGTCAGTGCGCGCAGCGGCTGAGCTTCCGTCAGTCCGAACTCATCACCAGGAAGGGAAGATGAACCGGACACGCCGAACAGATACAGGGCGACACGATGTTCTTCGTCCGTACCCAGCGCGAGCGGATCGGAACAGGGTGTCTGGCTCATCTGGATGCCTTTCGATCGCAGAGCAGCAGGACAGAGACGGACAGTGGACCAAGCACACTGCGCATTTTCTCATGATATCGCAGGTACGGATCGTTTCGTTTCAGGAATGCGGAACAGAGACAGCGTAGCGACGATAATGGACTTCATTATACTACGAGTTTAGTCTATGTGACTGCATCGGATGCCGTGCGTACCTTTGAAGAGGACAGCGATCCGAACACCTGCTGACTTGGCCAATCGATGACCAACATCTGGCCAGCCGATGATCCAAGAGGAAGCGCGTGACGGATCCAACTGCGCAGCATCGCAGGGAAGCGCGCACGGGCACGCTGTCCGATCGGCATCGAAATAGGTATTGTGCATGCAGATCGTCTTCAGCGTTCGTCTATAGATCAGTCCTGCACAGCGCTTCTGTAGCGGATTCTGTTTCAAATTCAGCGACTTAATCAGCGCGTGCGATCGCGCGTTACAATCTGTCGGGGTCACATGACGGTGGGGTTATGCTGCGGAATCACTGTCCAATCGACGGACCCGCGCTTACGTGAACGAGAGATGCACGGATATGACTTCACACCTGATGATCGTCGATGATGATCCACTCGCAGGCGAAGGGCTGGCGGCGCTGCTAGCTCCGTACGGAATGAGCCTCAAGCTTGTGACCAGTGGGCGTCAGGCGATCGCGCACCTAGAGAAAGCGGATGTCGATCTGGTGATTGCAGATCTGCTGATGCCTGATATGGACGGTCTGGAGCTGTGCCGACGGATCAAAGCGCATCCTTCCTGGCGATTCATTCCGGTCATCATCGTCTCTGCGCTCGATGATGAAAGTGACATGGTTCATGGCTTTGAAGCGGGTGCTGATGAGTACCTGATCAAGCCGGTGAGTAAGTTCATCTTGCGGGCTCGCGTACGTGTGATGCTGCGCATTCGAGAACACTACGTAGAGCTTCTGTCGCGTGTGCAGACCAGCAGCATCGAGAGACTGATTCAGCGACGGTTTGATGAGATTGCAAAAGCAGTCAATATCTCCAAGCGCGAGCGTGAAGTGCTGGATCTTTTGATGCTCGGTCGCAGTACCGAAGAAATCGGGATCGCACTGGATATCTCTGCGAGAACAGCCAAGTTTCATCAAGCGAACGTGCTGAAAAAGCTCGGTGTGGTGTCGCGACATGAGCTGATGCGCGTTCTGTTGTGAGCGAAGTCCGTACGCTGACCGGACGCCTCTAAATCTCGTCGGAAATCACTTTCCTTTTGTAGATACACCTGTCCAAACGGACAGGGATTCCCACCGCAACCTGCCAAAACTGTCAGGCTAGCTGCCCTCTGCAACTAGACGGACAGACAGATGCACTTCTACATTTTCTTCGGTAGTCTGAAAACCAACAGTGCGCACATTGAATCATCAAATACGAGCAGTGCAGAGTCAGTACGAAGTCGCGCTGTAGAGTTCTCGCTAGGAGGTTACAGTGAAGAACGTCTACGTCGAGCATCATGTCGATCCGGTGGTAGTCCTGACGAACAGTCGGGTAACGGAAGTGCTCCTGGCCAAGCAAGAGCGACTGGTCATGGCATGCGGAGGAAAGGGACTCTGTGCCACCTGTCACTGCTACATCACACAGGGTCAAGACAAGCTGTCTGTGATGACCCCCAGAGAACGTCAAGCACTTCAGATGCTTGCAGATCGTCGTCCGAACTCACGACTGGCGTGTCAGGCCAAAGTCGTCGGGGAAGGTGTCAAAGTAGAGCTTCCCCAAGGACGCTTCATTGACAGCAGTGGCGATCTGGAACAGCTGATCGGACGACGTGCTACGGAAAACATTTTGCACCCAATTGACGGTGCGATTTTGATTGAAGCAGGAAAGCTGATTACCAGAACGCGCGTTCGTGAATTGAATCAAGTCGATGTCGATGTCGCGGAAATGCGAACCATGTCGCTGACGATTGACAGTCAGCCCAAGCGCTGGATGCCTCGGATGTAGGCCGCACCATTTACGACATGTACCGACGGTGATGTGACCAAGGAAAAGGAGAGTACGGATGCTCTCAACCACGCAGACAGAGGAGCTTGTTCTTGGTCGCTACAAGCTTGGCAAGCGGATCGGAACGGGTTCAAGTGGAACTGTTTTTCAAGCAATGGACACCGCTACAGACCAGAGCGTCGTTGTCAAAGTGTTCGATTCCAGCGAAAACAGCTTCGCAATTTGGGCGACGGAAATGAAGCTGGTCATGCGCTTTCATCACACACACATCGTCCCCTGTCTGGACATGGGACGCGATGATGCAAGCGGACTGTGGATGCTCATCTTTCCGTATTGTCAAGGTGGCTCCCTGCGACGGGCGCTCGTGTCAGGAAAGAAGTTTTCTTCTCCACATCTGTGTTCTCTGTTGATCGGACTCTCTTCCGCGCTGGCCTATTCCCACGCGCACGGAGTGATCCATCGAGACGTGAAGCCAGAAAACGTCGTCTGTGCAAGTGACGGAGACGTGGCCAAGTGGCTCCTGACCGACTTTGGGGCCGGACGATATGTCAGTCGCGGTGGGGTTGCGCGATCGATCGCAGGCTCGCTCGACTACATGGCACCAGAGATTCTGAGTCATGGCGCGTCTCCTCGCAGCGATCAGTTTTCGCTGGGACTTGTCGCGATGGAGCTGCGACTTCAGCGTCTTCCGGCGGTGGAAGAGCGGCCACGCATCATCGAGCAGCTACAAGAGGGAGACGAGCTATCAAAAGTAGTCGCCAAGATGATTGATCCTGATCCCAGTCAGCGCTTTGTGGACATGCAAGCTGTGATTGCACAGCTGGGTCACATCGCACAGAGCATGCGACCGGACACGCCGCTGGTGGTGCTGCTCTGCCGCTATCTGCAAGTGCAGCAGAAGCTTTCTTCCGAAGACGTAGACAGACTGCTGCTTCACTGGAATCGGACAGGTCCACTGCCGCAGTTTCTGGTCGAGCGCGGACTGCTATCAAAGGCGCAGGCCCGTACGCTGGATGCGGTCAACAAGGGATACCTGCGGCTCTCGATTGCGACCGTGCTAGAGCTTCCGCTGACATCGGAGCATGCATCATGAGTCTGGCCACGACTGCTGATGCGGCTCCCAAGCTGTCCGTACGTCTGCAAGACGGAACCAAGCAGGCCCATCGTGCGGTGGAACGACACGCTTTTCTACGTGCGATCTTGCAAGGGAGTCTCGATAGGGATACGTACCGACTGTACCTACGTGATCTGCTCTGGGTGTATTCCTCTCTGGAAGCTGCGCTGGATGCACACACAGAACATCCGCTGCTCGGTCGCATCTGGTCACAGGCTCTGCGCAGAGCGCCTTCTTTGCGTAGCGATTTGTTCTACTTTTCCGACGGAAACGGAGAAGGAATTGGCGCCTGTACAGAGCCCGTAAGTGCTGCCGCACAACGCTTTGCAGACAGGCTGTATCAGCTTCAGAACAGAGAACCGGAACGGCTGATCGGACACGTCTATACCCGCTACTTGGGAGATCTGTCAGGAGGACAAATTCTGCGTGGCTTGATCGTCAAAGCACTCGCTCTGCGCGACGGGAAAGGGGTGTCCTTTTATGCGTTCACAGACATTCCTGACCCGACGCAGTGGAAGCAGCGCTTTCGCCTTCAGCTCGATGAACTGGCGCTCACTGAACAGCAGCAGCAGGCCGTGGTGGATGAAGCGCAGCGCTCGTTTGTGCTGAGCGGAGAGCTGTTTTCAGCAAGGGAGCCGCTGTACCAAATGAGCTGAGTGCTCTGTTCGGACCTGGTAGCAATGATGATGAATAATAATGTTTCATCTTATTTTTATCCATGATGACTTCTCAAAATAATGCAACACGAGGACCGATTCAGAGCGGAACCAGTGTTGGCTCTTATGTGATTCAGCGCTTTATCGGACAAGGCGGAATGGCTACAGTTTATGAGGCCATAAATCAAGACATTGGAAAGAAAGTTGCGCTCAAAATACTCAATATAGACTTGGCTCAGCAGCCAGATATGGCACAGCGATTCGTCAATGAAGCGCGCAGTGCCAGCAAGGTTGCGCATCCCGGTTTGATTAGTATTTTCGACTGTGGAAAGACCGGAGCCGGTATTTATTATATTGCAATGGAGCTGCTCGAGGGACTGTCACTTGAGCGCTACATTGAGAGCCGAGGTCACCTCGGCAACGAAGAGTGCATCGCATTCGGTCGTCAGACCGCCAGTGCGCTCGCCGCCGTTCATCGCCACGGAGTCGTTCATCGCGAACAAAAGCAATGTCTGAACGTACAGTAACTCTTGAGCATTCTTCTCGCAAGGAATCGCTGGGGAATGATGGACGGAACTTACGCTTGTCGTGATTTTCTCGATGCTCGACAAGAAGTTGCTGCTTGATAAGAAATCGCAGCGTTGCGTCGGTTCCCTGTTATGCATGCACTAGGTTATATTTCATTAAGTTGCTCTGACTATATTTAATTATGTTCCTTTATAGCTGGGTGCGCTGCGGAACACTCTGGAGCGCATCGCGAACAGCCAGCGCTCGCGCATAGAGCACGCGATGGAGCGCCATCATGCGTGGATCTTTCGCCAACCCAGTAAGCAGCGGACAGCGTTCCAGCCACGCCAGATCCGTCAGTCCGGCATCAATGCTTCGCGCCACACTGCGCACCGCTTGCTCTCCTTGACCGTACGCAGCGGACAGCTCGGCATTCATCTGAAACACGAACGTACGACCGCGTGGACTGCTCCGTTCGGATGCCATTCCTGCGCTGATTACCGTCAGCGGATCAATCAGCTTGTGACCCGCCGCAGCCTGAAGCAGCAGCTTGGCGCGCGGATACAGACCTTGTACGATTTCGGGTTGGGATAGGTAGTGCTCAGCGCGTTTCTGATCATGTGCCCACAAGCAAAAGCGTGCGCGTGCGATCCACTGAATCGCAAACGATCGACCACGCAGAGACTCATCTGCAAGCAGCGCATGCGCACGATCAAAGTCTCCAAGCAGTGCGCAGGTGCGGGCTTGATCGACCAGCGCTCGGAACAGTCCGGGGTCCAGCGTGCGCGCCAGTGTCAACCGCGAAAGCCCATCCCGAATCGGTCCTGTCTCGACGAGAATTCGTCCCAAAAGCTCGTGTGCATCGGCCAGATCTGGCGCAAGGGACAGCGCCTTTCCGAGCGCGCGTACGGTTCCCACTGCGTCAGCTGCTTGAAAGCGAACACTTGCGAGCGCCATAAACGATGCACTGTGATTGGGAGCGACATTGACAAGCTGCTCCGCGACATTCTGGGCTTTCTGCGCGGCATCCGTTCCGCCAAAAAACCACAGCCGTGACAGCGCCAGCGCATCATGCAACAGCAGCCGTGCATCACCAGGCGCGTGAACGAGCAGCTCCTCAAACAGCGCAACACTCTGCTCTAAGCTGCTTTGATCGGAGCGACCATACAGAGAGCGCGCGCGGAGATACATTTCAACAGACTTTGCGTTGCTGGGTGCCTGCCGAGCGGTTCTGTCTTCGCGCAGCTGGAGCGACTTCGCCATCTCGGAAACCAGCGACTCTGTCTGCACCAGCAGCTCACTGTCCGACACTTCACAGCGATGCGCGTAGAGCTGGATTCCATCCGAAGTCTGCGTGATCCGCAGCGTGATCCGTAGCTGCGTTCCGGTCCGTCGAATCGATCCAGACACCACAATGTCAGCGCCCAGAGTACGCCCGATCGGAAGCAGATCAGACTCCCGACCGCTCCAGGTAGAGACGGCTCCTTTTCCGTATACCCGAACCCCACGCAGAGACGACAAAGCATCGATCAGTTCTTGCGTGAATCCGTCTACATAGTAGTCATCTTCCGTGCCTCCCAGATTGACGATCGGAAACACAGCCAGGACGCGAACTGCATCACGCTGCGTATCCTGAATCGACAGCGCACGAAAGGCATCTTCTCGATTGGGAAGCGCGGCTTCCGCAGAAGATGTCGCAGCAGAAAGGACGACCGACTTCGCATTCCCAATCAGTCCTTGCAGCTTCTTTGCACCAAGCTGAATCGTCGGTTCCGATTCACCTGCTGCGACTGCGCTACGGAATGCTTGAGCCAGCTCATCTGCCGACTGAAACCGAGCATCCCGCGACACGTTCAGACAGCGCATCACAATCGCGGCAATCGAATCGGACAGCTCGGGTCGAGTCGTGCGCGGACTGGGAATTGGCTTCAGTACCCGCGCCATCAGCAGACCGATGAGCGTGTCTCCTGAAAATGGCGGTGTTCCTGTCAGCATTTCGTACAGAACCACACCCAGCGAGTACAGATCCGTTCGCGCATCCACAGACTCTCCGTTCACCTGTTCCGGAGAGACATACATCGGTGTCCCATCAAAGCGGGCTGCCAGCTGTCGGCGCTTGTCATCGGTCCCACTTGTCTTTCGATGAAACAGAGCCCGCGCAATCCCAAAGTCCGTCACCACCACCCGCCCATCCGCACATATCAAGATGTTGTCTGGCTTCAAGTCACAGTGAACCAACACACCGTTGGGACGACCGCTGTCATATTTCCCCGTCGTCGGGCTTGGTGAAAAGGAAGAGAATCGGAGAGGAAGGAATCAGGTGAACGCTCGATGGATAGAATCTGAAAACAAGGTACAAGCGCCTGCGTTCCTACTGCCAGGTTGGGAAGGAGTGCAGGGTGATGGACTCTCTGTACAGCGGAGCGTCTATCCGTACATCTCTCCTTGCGCTTTTCTTGATTGCACCGAGTCAAGGGCATCGGACTGTCTTGTGTTCATGCGCCGTAGCGGATGACGTCCATGCATGTCTTGGCGGTGGGAAGGGTAGTGCGCCAGTGAAACTAGCAGAGAGCAGAGGATGAAAGAGCCTTACATCGAAGGGCTAGCGACCCACGATGACCCCGAGTCATGCGGCTGCATCCCGCAAGGGAGTGGTCGAAGCGTTGACAGGGGCACACGCGGG
>JAEUKB010000004.1 GCA_016794365.1 Myxococcales bacterium | reverse complement strand
AAATCATACCTTGCCAGTGCCTAGCCTCGATGCCGTCCCTCCTTATCCGAAAACGCCTGCGTTCCCAGCCCATTCCCTAAGCCATCCGCCCTTTTACTTTTCGACGAAATTTTGTAATATCGATTTCGTTGAAGAAGCGGGTGGCCATCTCTGGGTTGAGGGCTAGCTCGTGATGCAGGACTTTGATTGCGGCTCGAATGCCGATGTCCTCGCGGACGGCTTCATAGACGGCCCCCATGCCGCCTTCACCGACCTTTTGCACCAAGCGATAGTTTCCGACGACCTGGCCGATCATACAAAACTAGCTATCGAGGCCCTCTCGTGTCGTGTGCCAAGACACGGGCCATGGTTCCAGTGTCCCACGACGCGGCATACGCCGACAAAGCTTTTCTATTTTTGGGGCTTATCGTACGGCACAGCGACCCAAGGCCGGGTCAGCGTTCCGATGCGGAACGGTAGGACCTAAGAACGCCTCACGAAACCTATTGCGGACCCTGGCTGCTGCATCGTCGGTCCTCACGTACTTGCGTACGCTCCGGTCCTCCTCTTTGCTTCCAGAGTTCCTCATGACGGTTTTGTTAGGCGTTCTAAGAACGCCTCACAGCGCGAGGGCAGCGCAGAGACAAGTCACACGGACGATTCAGACAGCAAGCGCGCGCAGCGTCGCAGGCAGTTCGCGCAAACCAGTTAGCGCTCTTCTCGGTAAAAGACCGTAATCGCGAGGCAGTGAAAGGCTTCGTCGCTCGACTGCGTGACGATCGTATCCACGACGGTCAGTCCCGGTCGATCCGCCAGCCAGGCCGTCACCTTTTCACCGAGCTGATCCCGCTCTTGGGCCATCGTCGCTGAAAAGACCTTCACGCCATTGAAGTTGTTTTTGTCGCTCATGCACCCACTCCCCACAGATAGACAGTGCCGGTTTGTCAGGCGGTCTTCTTACAGATACTTGGCAGATACTTGGCAGCTACGCGGCAGCTACGCGGCAGCTACGCGGCAACTACGCGGCAGGCAGACTCACTGCACACTAGACCGCGCTACACCCGAGATCGTCAAGTCGCTTCGCCTCCGCGAGCGGCATGCATGATTTCTTCGCTCGAAAGCAGTCGATTGGCGCACTTGGCCGCCGCAAAGACCCGCTTGATCGCTTCCGTGGACGCTGGCACACCATTTCGCTCCAGCCAGTAGGCCACGTTGGACTCGCCCGACATCGGTCCGATCTCGATCTCTTGGCGACGACCAAACATCGCAGCAGGCACGCCCGAGTAGATGCGATCGGCCAGGTACGCATCGCCCTTGCGCTCTGCTTTGATGATCGCGGCGGCATGTACTCCCGTCGCTGTCCGAAACGCATCGGTTCCAAACACCGGATAGTTGTATGGAATCGGCACATTGCAGGCGCGCGACAGCAGCGAGCACAGCGCATCCAGCGCCGACAGATCGCGCTCTTCCCCGAGTGCTCCCATCAGGTACAGGTTCACCAAGAGCTGATCGAGCGCGGCGTTGCCCACTCGTTCACCGACGCCCAGCACCGTTCCGTGAATGCGATCGGCACCCGCGCGCAGCGCCGCCAGCGAGTTCGGTACCGCCAGCCCGCGATCGTTGTGACCGTGCCAGTCGATGCCAATCTGCCCGTCGAGTCCCATGCCGGAAATGACCGCACGGGTAAAGCGCACCAAGCTCTCGGTTCCAAGCGGCGTGGCATGACCCACCGTGTCACACAGGCACAAACGCTGCGCACCCGACTCGATCGCGTTTTTGAACAGCGACGCCAGCATCTCGGGCCGCGAGCGAATCGTGTCTTCCGTCACGTACGTACACGGCAGGTTGTTCTGCGTCGCGAACGTCACCGCCTCCGCCGACATCTTCAGGATGCGCGCGGCATCCCAGTTTTCCGCAAACTGACGGATCGGCGAGCTGCCGATGAACGTCATCACCTCGATCGCGATGCCTGCTTTCTGCGAGATCTCGACGATCGGACGAATGTCGTTCAGGTGCGTTCGCGCCGCACAAGCCGGACGAATCCGCAGCTTGCGATCACGAATCTCTTGCGCCAGCCGCAGACCGTCTTCCACCGCTCGAGGCCCCGCGCCCGGCAGCGCAATGTCAACATGGTCTACGCCCAGTCGATCGAGCAGCACCACCAGCTCGATCTTGGCCTCGATGCTTGGATCGTGAACCGACGGAGACTGTAGTCCGTCACGCAGCGTCTCGTCGAACAGCGCAAACTTGTGCGGCCACAAAGGCGCGTGCGTATCGTGGCTGTTCCAGTCGTAGACAATGTCCGATGCGGCTTGCCGGGTCATGGGTGCCCTCGTTAGATGCTTTCGATTGCGACCGCGATGCCTTGTCCACCGCCGATGCACGCCGAGCCAATCGCTCGCTTGCCACCGCGACGACGCAGCTCGTGAAGCAGGCTGGCGGTAATCCGCGCTCCCGACGCTCCGAGCGGATGTCCCAGCGCAATCGCACCGCCGTTGACGTTGGTCTGTTCGAGCGGCAGACCCAGCTCTTTGACCACCGCCAAGAACTGCGGCGCAAACGCTTCGTTCACGTCGAACAGGTCATAGTCCGATACCTGTGTGCCAGTCGCTGCCAGCAGGTTCCGCACCGCCGGAACCGGACCAATTCCCATGATCGTCGGATCACAGCCCGACACACCCCAGCCAATCAGCCGTCCCAGCGGCGTGTAGCCCTTGGCTGCTGAGTGCTCTTTCGTCGTCAGGATCAGCGCAGCGGCACCGTCACAGATTCCCGAGGCATTGCCCGCCGTGATCACGCCGTCCTTCTTGAACACCGTCGGTAGCTTCGCAAGCCCTTCGATCGTCGTCTGCGGACGCGGATGCTCGTCTTGCGCAAAGCGCACCGGACCCTTCTTGCTCGGGATCTCGATCGGTGCCAGCTCAGCCTCGAAGCGACCCTGCGCCTGCGCTTCGGCCCAGCGCTTCTGCGAGGTCAGCGCCAGCTCGTCACACTCCTGACGGCTGATCTTGTACTGCTCCGCCAGCTTTTCGCCCGTCATCGCCATCGGCAGCCCGGTAAACGAGTCCGTCAGCGCATCCCACAGCGTGTCACTGATCGCCGGTGGCTTGCCAAGCGCCCAGCCCCAGCGAGCGCCACGCAGAACGTGCGGAGCCTGCGACATCGACTCCGTTCCACCACAGAGCACCGTCGTCGCAGAGCCAAGCAGGATCTGCTCTGCCGCCGACACCACCGCCTGGAAGCCCGATCCACACAGTCGGTTCAGCGTCAGCGCTGGAGCCGGAACCGGAACTCCCGAGCGCAGCCCGACGTGACGCGCCAGATAGATCGCATCCGCAGAGCTCTGCTGCACATTGCCGAAGATCACCTGATCAATGTCCGTCGCAGAAACGCCGCCAGCCGACAGCGCAGCCTTCGCCGCCAGCACCGCCAAGTCCGTCGCCGAGAAGTCCTTCAGCGCTCCCCCGTACGTTCCAAACGGCGTCCGCTTGGCTGCGACAAACACCAGATCTTTGCTCGTTGCGTGCATCGTGTTCCTCTCTTTGTCTTCCGTCTGGACTCAGCGCGGTGCTTGGACCAATCAACCAAGCCAGCGGCGACAGCATCGGGTCAAAAAAGCGGCCCATCATAGCGACCCGCATCCTTTTTGGTCAACGATACGCCCTCGCGAACTCCACACAGCAACGCGTCATTTTTTCGGGCGCTCCCACCGGGAGAACTGTGGTATCTGTTTAGGCGCATTCGATACCTTTTTAAACCTCAGCACCGTCTGAAACCGGAGTGGGCGCTGTGGGCCAAAGGAGCGTGGGAGATGGGCTACACCGGCTTGAAGGTATTTTCAGCAACCAAGGCTCGCGAGCGAGAAGAGCTAGGCGAAAACATCACTCGCTGGCTGCGCAATAACTCATCGCTCCGCGTCGTCGATAAGGTGGTCACACAGAGCTCGGACCGCGAGTTTCACTGCCTGACCATCACGCTGTTTTACACCAAAGTGGCGTCGTAGCCTCGGCGAAGCTCACAGCGTGTGCGCCGTTCCACGACGCAGCGCCTTTTCGACAAACAGCAGCCGGTCCTGTCCAAAGAACAGCTCAGGCTCGCCGTGATGCTGCGCAACCCGGAATGACGGAACCCCAAAGCAGCCCCATTCCTCTGCCTGTTTGGTGTTGGCGAGCAGCTTGGCTTTGACCTCTGCGTCCCCCACCCGATCGAGCAAGCCCTTCGCCAGTCCCGCTTCACGAAGCGCACGCTCGAGCACCTGCGGATCACCCAGATCCTGATCTTCGACCCAGTACAGCCGAAACAGCGCGTGCGACAAAGGCGCAATCTTGTCACCTGCCAGCAGCGCGAGTCGCAGCGCCGTCACCGTGTTCATCGGAAAGCGCGACGGAAAGTGAAACGACGCCCCGTAGTGATGGGCCCAGCGGCTCATGTCATCGAGCGAGTGCCGTCGCTTCCCCTCGGGATAGGTCGAGATCGGCACCATCGGGGTTCCGATGCTACGAAACAGACCGCCGAGCAGGATCGGAAAGAACTCGACCTCGGCCCCACAACGGGCGGCGAGCTGCTCGATCTGCGTCGAAGCCAGGTACGCAAACGGGCTGGCGAAGTCGTACACAAACGTCACCTTGCGCGCAGCATTGGCCACCGCGCCGCTCGCTCCGCCCACCGCAACAGGCGCAGCAATCGCAGGCTGCGGAACCGTCGCATCACTGCGCGACAGAGGGTGACCCCGCAGCGCTTCTTCGACAAAGTGCATGCGATCCTGACCGAAGAACAGACGAGGCCCGCTCTCTCCTTCAACGATGAAGGTCGGAACCCCGAACACACCTTCCGCGATCGCAACCTCGGTGCGTCGGCGCAGCTCAGCCGAAACCGCCGCGCTCAGGATTCCTTTTTGGGCCTCTGCACGCGGCAGACCGACGGACTCAGCGATATCGAGCAGCACCGTCACATCCGCAACGTCACGATCTTCGACCCAGTACGCTCGATACAGCGCGGCCATCAGGTTCGGAACGCTCAGCTTCGGGGCCCACGTCAGAAGCCGCATCGCTTCGACCGTTCGCCGAGGATGCGCACTCGGATAGCACAGCGGCACGCCAAGCTGCTCGCTCCACCGTCCCAGATCGATGCGCGTCATCGCTTGCTTGGCCTTGGGACCGGCGGCAGGCTCCGACTGAAGCGCTTTGAGCACCCCACCGAGCAGGATCGGTCGATAGTCGATCCGCGCGGGCTGACGCGCCAGCAGCGCCTGAAGCTGTGTCGAAGCCAGGTATGCATACGGACAGACGATATCGAAGTAGAAGCGAACCTCGGGACGCGCGCCGTCTTGATAACGATCGCCGAACGCCGAGTTGTGAACCGGAAGCGGAATCGGCATGGCCAGGGCCTTACTTGACGGTCAGATCGATCGTCACGGTGGCTTTTTGGGGATCGCAGGTTGTCTCGGTGCAGACCGCGAAGCTCAGGTTGCCCGTCACAGACTTTTTGCCAGCCTCTGCGCCCGTCAGGACCACATCGAAGCGGCACTCATCCTTGCTCATCGCAGCGTCGGCCTTGGAAAGCTGCGCCTTGGCATAGGTCACACCCGGCGTCGGGCTCAGCTTCAGCGAGGTCGGAAACTCTTCGTTCATGTGATAGCCAGCGGCTGGCTTGATGAGCACCTGCGCTTTGACCGGCTGGCCCTTGGCACCGCTCACAGCCGCAGCCGTCAGCACGTACGGCTTGCCCGCCACCGCACCCACCAGTCCCCCTTCGGCCTGCGCCACGCTTCCATACAGAGACATCGCCCCCAGCACCACCAGCTTCCAGCGAGAGAATCGACTGCTCATGGACCTGTCCTCCAAATGGCTTCCCAGTATAGGGAGGACGAATCGCACCGCTAGCCCTTCATGCGGATTTGCGATTGACCCAGGCCCGCTGCCGTTCGTACCGTCCCGGTCATGAAGGCACTTCGCAGACATCGACCGCTCACGATTGCGCTGGGACTGTGGGCACTGTGCGCAGTACCGCAAGCCAGCTTGGCCAAAGAGCCGAGCCCGGTCGTCGCGCGCTCATTGCCTGCCACCACCGGCGTGCGCACCGTGGCCGAAACGGTCATCGACGTGCCTGCCGACAAGGTCATCGCCATCTTGTCCGAGCCAGCCAACTTCGTGCCGCTGTTTCCCGCGTACAGCGTCGAGGTCGTGTCCGGCCACGCCGATCGTCGCGTCGTTGCCGTCGAGATGCGCAAGCCCTGGCCGATCGGCAGCGTCAAGTGGGTCGAAGAGATGGTGCAGCGACAAGACCCGCAAGATCACTCGTTTGAGATCGAGCGAACCGCCCAGCCCGGCTACTTTCGACGGCTGATATCCCGCTGGCGCGTCGAGCCGATCAAAGACGCCGAGCAAGAGCGCTGTCGCGTGGTCTACGATGTGTCGCTGGAGCTGGCCCGCTGGGCACCGGAATGGATTCTAAAGCGGAATCACTTGGGAGGCGTACGTGACACGGTCGAGCGGCTCCGCAGCATGGCGCTCAAAGCACCGCTGCCTGCGCCCGATCACCAGTAGCCCTGAAGCTGCGCCGATCCACCGAGCGTGTTGACATCGTCGATGCGATAGCGACGACCCGGCTGGTTGATGACGGCGCGATACGCCGAGTTCCAATCGAGCGGGCACGACAGGTCTACGCGGTTCGAGTTACACGACTGCGGCGTCACCACGCCCACCGGCAGCACCCGGTTGGCAGCGTTGTTGCGGTCGATGTTCGACGGATAGCTGGTCGTTCCAGCGTCATCGGTCGTCAGCAGGTGGCCCTGGGTGCGCGCGTAGTTGAAGCCGAGCCGCAGCCGCAGGTGCTTAAACAGCTCGACGACCACGGTCGCATCGGCAGTAAACGTCATGTAGTTTTCGATGAGCGTGATGCCCGAGTACGGCTTCTGGTAGTACGGGCTGGCGCTCGGCAAACGGTAGCCGTTGTGCGGCGTGTTCGTCGGCATCGTGCCCGGCGTGCGGCAAGCGGGGTTAAACGTACCCTGCGTCACTGTGCCGCTACCGGCCTTGCCTGGCTCCGGCGGAATCGCATCATAGGCAGACGTATCGCGGTAGTTGAACGCAGGCGGCAGCGCAGTCTGATCGTCGCAGATCAGCGCGTTCGAGGACGACAGAAGCTCCCACGCTTCCGAGTAGCCACGGCCAAGGAACGTAAAGTTGAGCCCGCCTCGGAAATCGAGTGCGATGCGGTGACCTTTTTCCTTCTGCTCCCACGGCGTTGCTTCAAAGCCGAAGGTCAGGTTCGCAGACTGCTGCGGCGACGGACGCTTCTGCTGGAAGCCGTAATCCACCGCCCACGGCGTATCGGTACGACGCGCGATCGGCAGCGTATACGCCAGCGAGAAGTACGGATCGACATACTTGAACTTGTGCGAGATCGCCGTCCGTGCAATCAGGCGATCCAGACCGTCACTCACACCGCGCCAGCCCTTTTCAGTGGTGTTCGCGTTGGAAACCAGCGCTCGCGCCGCATCGCTCGGGCTCGCCTCTTGGTCAAAGCCCAGGTAGCGGCTGGTGTTATCGTACCCCATCACGTTGCCGATGGAGAGCTGATACTCCACACCGATCACCCAGGTCGGCTTGGTCGCATCACGCTTTTGCGATACCGGAGCGCCCATCAGCCACAGGTTGATGGTGTCAAACGCATCCAGACCCGTCGATCGCAGGCCCGTGGCACCACGCGCGGGCGGCGTAAACATCGTGCTGCCGCGCAGGTCCGCCGGTTCGATCGGATAGATGCCATCCAGGTACGTCGAGGACGCGTAGGCGATACAGTCCCAGCCGCTCTCGCCACCCGCTCCGTCACTCGTCGGCGCCGCGCAGGTGTTCCAGCCCGCGTTGCGATCCAAGCTGTAGGAGCGCTCATCCCGCAGCACGACCGGCACACGAATACCGATCTCCAGATCCCGGAAGACGCCGATCGCCAGGTCCATCGCCAGCGTCTGACGCTTCTGCGTGTACAACAGGTCTGGCACGTTCTCGGTCCGGGCCAGCTCTGTACCACCGTACTTGTTTAGCAAGTAGCCACGGGTCGTTGCGCTCTGCATCATCGGCAGCGACTCACGACCTAGGCTTGCGGTCTTGTACGTGTAGTTGTACTTGGCGCCGACTCGGAATCCGAAAGGTTTCTTGTTTTCGAACTCAAACGAGCTGGCTACATCGGTTGGTTCAGCGGCTTGAGCGGACAGGCCTGCACACGTGACGAACCCCCAGGTGCAGACAGCGGCGGCGAAAGAGACTCGCATAGCGAAACGGTACCGCTTGGCCTATACATGAGTCAAGTACCCGGTCGCACTATGTGAAAGCCATCGACGACTGCCACCACCGCCGCATCCACTGGGGTGGTGGTAGGTACTGGGGCATGTGGACCGGGCAAAGGCCCGGGTCCCGAGTGAAATTGACCTGGGCTCGCGCTTTTCTCGTCGGCAGTTCGGCTGTCCGCAGCCACCCGCGCCGCATGGCCAAAGGCCACCACCACGTCATCCCCTACGCCCGCGTCCAGCAGATCGATGCACACCACCGCTTCGCTCGCGGTGTGAGCCGGTGGATCAGCCGCAGCGCGCGACGATGAGCTGTCGTCAGAAGCCTCTCCACCACTGCGCCGAGGATGCGAGAGCAAGTCCGCCAGGTGATAAGGCCGCACGAGCAGCAGCTTGTGTCCGGTCATCCCCGGCCACTTCACCGACGACCACACCGTGCCGACCACTTTGCCAACAAACATCTGTGCTTACCCTTTGTGCGAGGTATCGTCGTCCGAATCAAGCAAGACCGCGACGGCGGCATCTGCCAGGATCGAGCGATTGTCGGGCCCCGGCACAAGGACATTGCGCGCCCCGGAACCGTAGGCCACAAGAACCCGCTGACCCGCACGACCATCCAGCGTATCGATGGCCACCGTCAGGGGCGCATACAGCATAGCGTCTGGATCGGACGATGATGTCTCGACGACCAGCTTCAGGCTCCGGCCTTGCAGTCCAGCCGCTTGACGACTGGCCCAGATCTCGCCGAGAAGGACTGCGCGCTTCATCGCTGCGTCTCCGCGCCTTGTGGCAGCACCGTCTGAAGCGGTCGCCGCGCAAGCACGCCCTGCTCTTCTGTGGGCAGGATCGATACCTGATCGACGATCGCCATCACCGTCGCCTCGATCGGCAGCATCGCGGCACTTTGATAGCCCGGCGGACCCGAGCCGCGCACGGGCTCTGTGTCATCCAGCAACGCCTGTCGCGCGGGCTCCCCCAGACAGATCACCACTTCGTCGCCTGGACCCGCTCCCAGCGAGTCAATGGCGATCAGATGGGCGACCTCATACGGCGAGCCATAGCAGTAGTGCGGCTCCACGATCAGGAGCTTTCGCCCCGAAAGGCCCGCATGACGCCGAGCCGCCCACAGCTCTCCCACGACACGACCGAGGATCATGAGCGCTCTCCGCCGACAGGCCCCAGCTCGGCATCGTCTACACCATCGACAATGGCGACAACGATGTCTTTTTCCGCGACCTCAGGGCCTACGGTCAAGTCACGAACCCGTGAGCCGTGAGCAACCAGCACCCACTCTCCCGGTCCTGCGCCGAGCGCATCGACTGCGCTCAGACGACTGCCCTGCCGAGTCTCAAGCTCAAGCAGCTTGTACCCGGTCAGGCTTTCCGCCCGCCGCGCCCCCCACAGCGGTCCAACGACGCGGGCGAGCAGCACGCGCAGCCTACTTCTTGGCGGCCTGGGCTCGCTTGGTCGCGCGCTCCACCGACACGTAGCGATCGTACAGCTTGCCGACCGGCAGCGTGACCAGCTTGTCGCGGAAGTCCTGGTCCTTGCCACGGCGCTGCAGCTTCAGCAGTGCATCGACCAGCTTTTCCTTGCTGCCGAACTGCTTGGCGATCGTGCTGCCCACCGAGTGCAGCTTCAGCAGCTTCGAGTTGGCCGCCGAAAGAAGCTGCTGCTTCCACGCATCCTTGTCGCCTGAGCGATCCAGCACGCCTTCGGGAAGCGAGACGAGCGCATCGACCAGCTTCTCCTTGGAACCAAAGCTATCCTTCACCTGGACGAGCGGTGACTTTTTCATCGTTTTACTTGCTCCTAAACTTTTGCGTACGCGACGGGAATTGAGTCTCTGCGCGAAGTTGTGGGCCAATATTGCGAGAGCCCGACGCGCCGTGAGTGCCGGGACTTTATCACCGTCCTGTTTCAGTCCTCAAGCCCGTTTTCCCCAAAGTCTTGTGTTCTATCCACCACTTACGACCTAGCGCAGCGCAGTCCCTGGCGGCACGTCGCGGTCCGGCGCAGCCAACCCCAGCAGCTTGTCATCGCCCAGCGCCAAGATCATTCCCGCCGACAGAAGGCCCCCGATCTTCGCTGGCTTGAGGTTGCACAGAAGCACGACGCTCTTACCGACCAAGGACTCCGGCGCGGTCAGCTCTGCGATCCCGGCCACCACCTGACGCTTGCCAAGCGGACCGAGATCCAGCTCCACCTTCAGCAGGCGATCCTTTTTGGGCACCCGCTCTGCCGACAGCACCTTGGCCACGCGCAGCTCGAGCTTCTTAAAGTCCTCGATCGCGATCTCCGGCAGCGACTCGACCACAGCGGGGCGCGGGGCGGGCTGTTCAGCCTGCGGGGCCGGTGGTGGCGGAGCCAGCGCTTGCGCCTTCTGTTCCGCTTCGCGCCGGGCCGCCCGCCACTTCTCCAGCAGCTCTTTTTGCCGATCCGGATCGATGCGAGGAAACAGCGTCGCACCTTTGCGCACTGTCGTCCCGTCCAGCAGCTCGCCCCAGGTGCTCGGCCAGCTCCGCAGCGTACCGTCCGCGATCCCCAGCTGACGAAGCAGCTCCGCACAGCGCTCCGGCATAAATGGCCACAGCAGCACGCCCAGCCAGCGCAGAAGCTCCAGCACGTTGTAGAGGATCGCGTCCGCCCCACGCGGATCGGTCTTCACCTTGGTAAACGGTGCTTCTTGCTCCAGGTAGGTGTTGCCTTCGCGCACCAGCGAAAAAATCGCTTCAAGCGCCTTCTGCGGCTGAAGCTCGGCCATCGCCGCTTCGACCTGCGCACAGACTGCCAGCGCACGCTGATGAAGCCGCTCGCCGCGCACCTCTGGGCTCGCATCGCTTGACCAGCGCCGCGCCGTGCCCTCGCAGAACTTTTCGACCATCGCCAAGCTGCGGTTGAGCAGGTTGCCCAGGTCATTGGCCAGCTCGCTGTTATAGCGCTGGAGCAGCGCGTCATACGAAAAGTCGCCGTCTTCCCCGAGCGGGATCTCGCGCATCACGAAGTAGCGCAGCGCACTCGCCGACAGGTCTTGCGACAGCGCGCGCGGGTCCACCACGTTGCCGAGCGTCTTGCTCATCTTTTCGCCATCGACCGTCCACCAGCCGTGCGCCAAGATCTTGCGTGGCAGCGGCAGTCCCGCCGACATCAGCATCGCGGGCCAGTACACCGCGTGAAAGCGAACGATCTCTTTGCCGACCAGATGAATCGCGAGCGGTGACTCATGAGAGCCCCAAAACGCCGCTTTGTCCGGGCGATCTTGCAGCGCCGAATAGTAGTTGGTGAGCGCGTCGATCCACACGTAGATGACGTGACGCGGATCGCCGGGAACGGGCACGCCCCAGGTAAACGACGAACGCGACACCGACAGATCGCGCAGGCCCGACTCTACAAACGTCCGCACTTCGTTCATCCGCCGCTGCGGCGAGACAAAGTCCGGCACCTTCGCGTATAGCTCAAGCAGCCTGTCTTGGTACTTCGACAGCCGGAAGAAGTAGCTTTCCTCGCTGCGCTTTTCGACCGGACGCTTGTGATCGGGACACAAGTTCCCCGGCAGCAGGTCTTTTTCCAACAGAAAGTTCTCGCAGCCGACGCAGTACAGTCCTTCGTAGCGATCGCTGTAGATATCGCCTCGGTCGGCGATCGTCTGCCACAGCTTCTGCACGACCTGCTCGTGGCGAGTCTCTGTGGTGCGAATGAAGTCGTCGTTTTCAATGTCGAGGATCTGCCAGGTCTTTTTGTATTCCTCGGCGATGAGATCGACAAACGTCTGGGGCGACATCTGCTTGGCCTGGGCCGCGCGCTCCAGCTTTTCGCCGTGCTCGTCCGTGCCGGTCAGATAAAAGACCTGATCCTTGCCGCGCCGCAGTCGCTCGTAGCGCGTGATCGTATCGCCCACGATGGTGGTGTAGGCATGGCCGATGTGGGGAACGTCCGAGACGTAATAAATGGGAGTCGTCAGATAAAACCGACCGCTAGACGTAGCTGACATGGGCCGCAAAGGTAGCGGCAGCCACCTTCCGACGTCAACCGCCGACCGTGGAGCCCGCGCGCCGAGCCGTCAGACCTTGCCGAAGCGCCACGATCAGCGTCCCAAACTGCACCGGCTTCGCGATGTAGTCGTCCATGCCCGCCTCCAGACAGCGGGCTCTGTCCCCACGCAGCGCTTCCGCCGTCATCGCGATGATCCACGGCTGCGCGGCCACTCGGCTCGACTGGCGAATCAGCCGCGTCGCATCCCGTCCGTCCAGCTCCGGCATCTGCACATCCATCAGCACCACGTCGTAGGCCAGCTTCTCGACCAGCTCCACCGCTTCGTTGCCATTGGCCGCGACATCGGGACGGTAGCCCAGTCGCTCCAGCATCCGCACCGCCAGCAGTCGATTCACCGGGTTGTCATCGACCAGCAGGATCCGCGCAGGAAGCTCATCGGCCAGCGGACGGTCTAGCGAAGGCTGCGACGCCTTGGTGAGCGGAACCGGCGCGCGCTCGACCTCTCCGAGCGTCCGTCGCAGCAGCTCTTTCAGCAGGCCGTGCTTGATCGGACGACAGATGATCCCGGCCACCGCAGCGACCCGCTTGGCAGCCCCCAGCCGTGAGCGCGTCGGCATCAGCACAACCTTGGTCGGCAGCGCACGCGCAGCAACGTCTATATCCGCTGGCAGCAGCGTCGGGTCCAGCAGCAGCAGATCCACCGGGCTCTGTTCCAGGTCCAAGAGCGCTTGATGCACGCTGTCGCAGCGCCGGGATTCCATCCCAAAGGACTGAAGCTGTAGCCGCAGCGAATCCCCAACCGCCCGGCTCTGCTCGACGATGATCGCGGTCTTGCCAGCCAGCCACAGGCGTCCTTCGTCTGCGGCCACCGCATCGTGCAGCGTGATGTCGAAGCGGAAGGTGCTGCCTTGGCCTTCGCTGCTCTCCACCGAGATCTCACCGCCCATCATGTTCACCAGGCGCTTGCAGATCGCCAGGCCCAGGCCCGTGCCGCCAAAGCGCCGTGTCGTCGATGCATCCACCTGCGAAAACGGCTGAAACAGCCGCGACAGCCGCGCCACCGGAATGCCAATCCCCGAGTCCCGCACCGCGAAGCACAGCCGATCCTCGGAGCGACTCACGATCACCTCGACATCCCCGACTTCCGTGAACTTGATGGCGTTGCTGATCAGGTTCACCAGCACCTGCCGCAGCCGCGTCGGGTCGGACAGACAGGTCTTGGGACAGCCCGGCTCGGCGTGATAGGAAAGACCCAGCCCTTTTTCCTCTGCCGCTGTGGACAAAAGGTCCAGCACATCTTCGACACAGCTTCGGACATCCACCGGCTGTAGCTCTAGGTCGAGCTTCCCCGACTCGATCCGCGAAAAGTCGAGGATATCGCCCAGCACGCTGAGCAGCGCATGACCGCTCTGCCGGATGACCTCTCCGTACTCGCGCTGCTCCGAAGTCAGCGGAGACTCCAACAGCAGGCCGGCCATCCCAATCACACCGTTCATCGGCGTCCGAATCTCATGGCTCATCGCAGCCAGAAACTCGGACTTGGCCCGCGACGCTTCCTGCGCTGCTTGGCTCGCCGCCTCGGCTTCTTCTTTGGCCTTGGCCGCCACCGCAATCGCCCGCTGACGCAGCAACACTTTCCGTAGCTCGGTCCGCAGCGCTTCTTGTCCCGACGCGATGATCATCTCGACATCGGACAGATCGACCGGCTTGCAGGTCAACAGCACCACGCTGGCCGTGGCTACACCATCGAGCGCCACCGGAATTCCGATCGCCCGGCAGAAGCCACTGCGGCGTGTCTCTTCCCAGCCCGGCCCCGCCGCATCGTGTAGCTCCAGCCACGCAAACGACGCACGCTGCTCCAGCTCCACGCTCCACGTCGATCGAGACAGCTCACCGATGACACCCTGAAGCGACTCCCGCGTGCGCCCATCATGACTACAGATCTCGGCCACCTGTCCGCCGATCACGGCCAGTCCCAGCTCGAACTCCGTGGCGTGACACAGCGGCTCCAGGCAGTACAGCAGCATCTTCTCTCCGCTCACGGCAGAGTTGGCAACCGTCGCAATGCACGACAAAAGCTCCAGCATCGTGCCCTTCTGGGCCAGCTCCGTTGCCCGCGCCGTCAGCGCCACATTGGCCGCCGCCAGCTGCTCGATCGCCTGGCTCTTGCTCCACTCCGACAGCGTCATCACGATCGTCTGACAGATCAGCACCAGCACCGATATCAGCAGCGCCACATGGGTCGGCTCAGCAATCCGGCGCAGACCTCGCATCACATCCGGCAGACCCAACGTCAGGTAGGACACCACCAGGACCAGCAGGGCCAGCACCGCCCACAGCAGCCCCGACTTGCGCCCAGCGGTCACAAACGCCAGCACCACCAGGATGGGAAACAGCATCACCCACGGTGACATCACGCCGCCGCCCCGGAACGTCGCAAACGTCAGCCCAGCAAACAGCAGGCCCGCCAGCCAGTTTCCCGCGACAGAGAGTCCACGCCAGCGCAGCAGCGGCACGGTCACAAGAGACAGGAGCGCTGTAGCCAGGGTGTTCAGGGTGCCAACCAAGCGCTCCCCCGGTCGCGCCCACAGCATGATCGCAACCGCCCCAGGCAAACACAGACCGGCGGTCACCACCGCTGTACCAATCGTCGTCAGGCTCCTGCGATAGGAGTCCAGATCACGACGCAGCGCTGCTGGAACCCAACGATCAGCTACGGTCATTGTGTCCTTGCGGACCAGAACAAGGTCAACCAGGCGACCTTGTTCCGCATCTTCTGTCAGTGTGCAGGCCGCCAGGTGCTGCTGTCTACTACTCAATCGCAGCGGCCACAGCCTAGGATGTCGCCAGCCCGCTTGCGTACGCAGCCGAGCAGCAGGCAAGGTCTGCCACCCAGCGTCCTCTGCCGCCCGGCTACAGTCGGGCAGCCATGCGAAGCGCAGTGGCAGCGCAGCAAGAAGGCGTCGAACGGTACGCTAGATGGGGGTGAGCCACAGCGAGTAGGGATGAAGCTGGCCGCTGGTGGCCGCAAAGAAGGTCTGCTGAATCCGCTGCGTGATCGGTCCCGGCTTGCCCGAGCCAATCGAACGGTCGTCGATCTCGCGCACCGGGGTCACTTCCGCTGCGGTGCCGGTCAAAAAGACCTCATCGGCCAAAAGGAGCTGATCGCGCGCAATCGGCTCCTCGGCCACCGGGATCCCCAGGTCGCGCGCCAGCGTGATCACCGAGTCGCGGGTGATGCCCGCCAGGATCGCCGCAGAGAGCGGCGGCGTGACCAGACGACCACGAATCACCGCGAAGATGTTTTCGCCGGTCGCTTCCGCCACCTGGCCGCTTCCGTCGAGCATGATCGCTTCGTCGTAGCCCGCCTTGATGACTTCGCGCTTGGCCAGCACCGAGTTTACGTACTGCCCCGAGATCTTGCCCTTCGGCAAGCCCACCTGCATGTTGTTGCGACCAAACGAAGAGATCTTGGCGCGGATGCCTTTGGCGATGCCTTCGTCCCCCAGGTAGCGGCCCCAGACATACGCGGCCACGCCGACACGCACCGGCGGATCCATCGCGCCCAGTCCCATCGAGCCATCGCCCAGGAACACCAGCGGTCGCAGATAGGCCGCTTGCAGACCGTTTTGCCGCATCGTCTCCAGGCACGCTTCGTTGATCTGCTCGCGCGTGTACGGCACGTCGATCAGACACAGCTTGCACGAGTCAAACAGTCGATCGGTGTGCTCGTTTAGCCGGAAGATGGCACCTTTTCCGGGGTTGCCGTGCTGCACGTACGCACGGATGCCCTCGAAGGCAGCCAGGCCGTAGTGTAGCGAGTGGGTCAAAAAGTGAACGTGCGACTCGGTCCAGGGAACCATTTTCCCGTCGAGCCAGATGTATTTTTCGGGACGGATATGAGCCATGGATGCTCCTTGCGCCTTATTGCCCCTTTGCCGAGGCAAAGGAAGCGTGGCGCAGCGTTCGTTGCTGCAGGGACGTTGCCCGCTTCTCCAATCGGTAGCACCACGGAGCGTCGTCTAGCAACAGTGAAATCGCGTCGAAATCTCGACGCTATGACTAACGCGCCGCGTCAGAGCGCAGCAGCGCCTGCGCACCTTGCTGTAGCAGCGCCTGCGCCACCGTCTCAGCCAGCGTGTCTGGGTCATCGGCATTCCCCGTCGAGTTGGCACGAAGCACGGTCTTGCCGTCCAGTGAGCCAACCATGGCCGTCAGCAAGAGCTGCGTACCCGCCGAAGCCGGGTCCGCTGGGACAAGCTGCGCGTGGGCGGCAATCGGCGTCTGGCAGCTTCCCCCCAGGCGATGGTTCAGCGTCCGCTCGGCGCGCACCGCTTGCCGCGTCGCTGCGTCATCCAGCCGAGCCAGCCGTCCGCGCGTCGCTTCGTCCTCACTGCGACACTGCACCGCCAGCGCGCCCTGACCACAGGCAGGCAGCAGCTCTGACGGGGAAAACACCGCCTTGATGTGCGCCCCAAGCCCAAGCCGTGTCAGCCCAGCCGCCGCCAGCACTGCCGCATCCAGCTCTCCGTCATAGAGCTTGCGTAAGCGGGTATCGACATTGCCTCGCAGCGGCACAATCTGAAGGTCTGGACGCAGCGCCAAGAGCTGACAGGCCCGCCGCAGGCTGCTCGTTCCCAGTCGCGCGCCGGATGGAAGCTGCGCCAGCACCGCCGCTCCTGTGATCAGCGTCCCCGCCGCACCGGCAAGGCCAAGCTCGGGACGATACAGCAGCGCATCCCACGGCTGCTCACGCGGGGGAAACGCCGCCAGCACAAGGCCGCTCGTCTCCTCCGTTGGCACATCCTTGAGCGAGTGGACCGCCAGATCCGCGCGCTCATCGAGCAGCGCCTCTTCGACTTCCTTGGTAAACAGCCCCTTGCCGCCAATCGCAGACAAAGAGCGGTCGAGCACCCGATCGCCCGTGGTCTTGATGACCACCAGCTCCACCACAAGCCCTGGCTCACGCGCGCACAGCTCGGACTTGATGTGCTCGGCCTGCCACAGCGCCAGCTTGGAGCCTCGGGTAGCAATGCGTACAGCGGTCATGACGACGAGTTCTCCAGATCTTTGCCGTCCAGTGCGCCGCGTCCCAAGGGGGACTTGGGCGACGGATCGACGGCCTCTTCAGGTGGCGCAGCGAGCTGCTTGTCTAACGAAAAGAGCTGAACCAGTGACTCGACCAGCTCCTCCGTTCGCTCTGCCCCATCGGCTTGTTCGGCTTGCTGCCGCAGCGCGGACAGCGGGGAATGCAGCAGCTTGTTGACGATGCTCGACCCGAGCCCCGCGATCAGCTGCTTCTGTTTGTCACCGAGCGGACCGAGCTTCGGCAAGATGCGCGCCACTTCCGCCTGGGCTACTTCATGGGCAGAAGCCCGCAGCGCTCGGATCACCGGCCCGACATCGGCACTGCGCGCCCGCCGCAACAGTCGCCCGATCTCTTCGTCTACGATGCGATGGGCGGACTCCGCTTCGCGCTGCCGCTCGGCCTGGCCGCTCGACACCACCTGCTGAAGCGCATCCAGATCGTACAGGTAGACGTTTTCCAGGCTGCCGACCTGCGGCTCGATGTCGCGCGGCACCGCGATGTCCACCAGCAGCAGCCAGCGGCCCCGCCGTGCCTTCATCACCCGAGACACCAGCTCAGCCCGGATCACCGGCTCACGCGCCCCGGTGGAGCTAATCACCACCGCCGCCCGCGCCAGCAGCGACTCCAGCCGCTCAAACGGATGCGCCTCGCCACCCAGCTCTGCCGCCAGGCTCTCGGCCCGCGACAAGGTCCGGTTCACGATCCACAGCGGATGAACCTCTGCCGCAAGCAGGTGCCGGGCCACCAGCTCGGCCATCTTGCCCGCACCGACCAGCAGCACCGGCTGCTTGTGCAGGCTGCCAAAGACCTGATGGGCAAGCTGCACCGCCACCGATGCCACCGACGCCGGATTTTCCCCGATCGCCGTCTCGCTACGGACCCGCTTGGCCACCGCAAAAGCCGACGGCAGAAACGCGCCCAGCACCGGACCCACCGTCCCCGCTTCCTGCGCCGCCCGGTACGCCTGCTTAAGCTGTCCCAGGATCTGCGGCTCACCGACCACCAGCGAGTCCAGGCTCGAAGCCACCCGAAACAGGTGCCCGATGGCGTCCCCGCCCCGCTTTTCGTAGAGGTAGCGCTCTGCCTCGGGCTGACCGGACAGCAGCACCTTGCGCAGCTCTACCGCCGCCGACTCATCGGGCAGCGACCCATACAGCTCCACCCGGTTGCAGGTAGACAGAAGCAGGGCCTCGCCGCACAGCGCAGACGCCTGCGTAAGCCGCTTTTGCAGCTCACTGTCGGGGATCGCCAAGGACTCGCGCAGGGTGAGCGGTGCCGTGCGATGCGACACCCCCATCACAAACAGCTTGCTCACGGAACCGACGACCTCAGATCGCGCAGCAGATACACCCCGAGGATGCTCACCGCCATCCCGAACCCGACCAGCGTCCACATCGCCGCCCGTCGTCCCCGTAGCCCCAGCACCCGCCGACCAGCCAGAAGACCCGCAAAGATCAGCCACGTTAGAAACGATAACGCGTACTGCGGCTGTCGAATCAGCGTAAAAATCTGCGCGCCCATGGACAAGCTGCCGGGCCGAGGCAAAACGATGCTAAGCCAGTACGTCCCCGTCACCATCGTCAGCGTAAACGACAGCAGGCCAAAGGCGATGCTCTGGTGATTCCAGTCGTCTAGCGTCTGTAGTGGCAGGCGTGGCTGGGCTGCGTCCAGCATCCGCCGCTTTAAGTGCCGCTCGCTCAGCAGGTAGACCACGCTCGTGGCCGCAGCCAGACCGAACAGCGCCGTGCCGATCGTGGCGCAGAAGATATGAACGCTCGCTAGCTGCTGGCTGTGAGCGACGTGTCCCGAATCAGAGCCGCCCGGCACCAGGCGGACGACGATCTCCATGATCATCGCCATGGGCAGAAGCAGCGCCCCGATCAAGGGTGCAGCCCGTCGCCGAGCCAGAACCGGATACGCCAGCACCAGCAGCCACGACAGGAAAAACACCGCTTCGCGCGTCGAAGACCCCGGATGCAGGCCGCGCAGACACAGCCACCCGATGTCGAGCACCTGGGATAGCACAGCCAGCAGCAGCACCAGTCGCGCCACTTTGAGCGGCGACCGCAGCAGCGGCTGCGCCACAGCCACGACGTACAGGGTGCAGGCAACTGCTTGCAAAGCCAACGTCACGGGAAAGAGCGGCGGCATGGCACTCTCAGCTTAGTTTACTGTGCGCCCGGCAGGAATCGAACCTGCGACCCACGGCTTAGAAGGCCGTTGCTCTATCCGACTGAGCTACGAGCGCAAACTGTCACAAGGATTCCCGCGAAAAGAACACCACGCGCGTGATGGCAGGGTGCTTGTAGGTGGGTGCTCAGGCGTTCTTCTAACGACGGACTGGGTCGGGGCGAGAGGATTCGAACCTCCGACATCCTGCTCCCAAAGCAGGCGCGCTACCGGACTGCGCTACGCCCCGTGGACTCCCGCATGTTCTACGCGAAGCGCGCGCAGCAATCAAGCATTAAGCTACCCAATCAGCGCACGCAGGTCTGGTAGGAGCGCCTTTAGCGCCCGCGTTCGATGCGACAGGCGGTTCTTTTCCTCGGCGGACAGCTCGGCGTAGGTCAGCCCAAACCGCGTGGCCGAAAGCCCACTATCCACAAGCTCTGCCAGGTCCGGCACAAACAGCGGGTCGTAGCCAAAGCCGCCCTGACCGGCCAGCGACTCACGCAGCGACCCCGTGCAGATCCCGTCCCGCAAGATGACGAGCGGCGCGGCACGACCTTTTGGCTGACCGTATAGGCACAGCGTGCAGTGAAACTGCGCACGCCGATCGCCAAGTGGCACAGAAGAAAGGTCTAACAGCAGCTTGTCGATGTTGCGCTGGTCTGAGCGCGGCTCTCCACCCCAGCGTGCCGAGTGAATCCCCGGTGCGCCGCCCAGGGCCGCAACTTCCAGCCCGCTGTCATCGGACAGCGACCACAGCCCGGTGCGGGCATACGCCGCCTGCGCCTTGATCCGGGCGTTGTCGGCAAAGGTTGCGCCGTCTTCGATCACCTCATCGTGGATGCCCAGCTCCCGCAGCGAGGTCAGCACCACCCGTCCTTCGAGATCCGGGGCCAAGGCCCCCAGCAGGGCCTGTAGCTCTTCGACCTTGTGAAGGTTCTGAGTCGCCAGACAGATGCGCAGCGGCGTAGTGGCGGAAGACATCGGCACCCTACCGCGCTGCCGCAATCGCGGCCCGCTGAAGCGCAAACAGCTCGCCGATGCCCACATCGGAAAGACCCAGCAGGGCGTCAAGCTGGCTGCGGCTGAAGGTGCCGTGCTCGCCTGTGCCTTGGACCTCTACAAACGAGGGCGCGCCCCCACCGAGCGGCTGCGCCATCACCACGTTCATATCGACCTCGGCCCGGCTGTCTTCTTCATACGGCAGATCCAGACAGGGATGACCCGCCACGATCCCGACCGACACCGCCGCGATGGCCTGCGAAAGGGGCTGATCCCGAATCAGACCCTGCGCGGAGAGCCGCCTCACCGCCAGCGCCAGCGCGACGTAGCCACCCGTAATGGACGCCGTCCGTGTGCCGCCGTCCGCTTGCAGGACATCGCAGTCGATCGTGATCGTCCGAGCCCCCAGCTTGGTCAAATCCACCGCCGCACGCAGCGACCGACCGATGAGCCGCTCGATTTCCTTGCTGCGACCCGAGGGCGAGCGCGAGCTGCGGGTGTTGGTCGATCCGGGTAGCATGCTGTATTCCGCCGTCACCCAGCCACTCTGCGGCTGCGCCCGCTGACCATCTGCCGAAGGCTTGGGTCGCAGAAATGGCGGCACCGACTCTTCTACCGACGCTGTACACAGCACCCAGGTCGATCCACTCTTTACCAGGGCGCAGGCAAGCGGCGCGCTCAGGAAGTCCACTTCAATCGTTGTCTTGCGCAGCTCGGCTGCTGCCCGTCCGTCGTTTCGCATGGCGCGGACCATGTCAAAAGCCCACTGTCCGGTCAAGCCGCGCTCTGGGTGATGAAGAGTCCGTCCGTCTCGCTCGTCCCGTATGGTAGAGGTGAAGACGTGGTGATGCACAGAACTTCCCTTTGGCATGGTCGCTCCGCTTGGGGCCTGATGCCGACTTGGCGCTGGGCGCTGCGGCTGTGGACCGTGTTGATCCTGGCTGCTTGGCTGTGGCAGACCAGCGCCCGTGCCGAGGTCAGGGTGCTGCCGATGGGAGAAGCAGAGGTGCGCGAGCTGGTCGGCTCGGCCTGGCTTCGCCACGCGGGCCAGCCACGGCAGCCGCTCAAGCCGGGTCTGCGCCTGCAAGACACGCCCTGGCTAGAGACAGCAAAAGGCTCCCGGCTGGAGCTGCGCTTTGCGGACGGCACGGTCCTGCGACTGGGCGAAAACACCCAGGCCACCCTGTTTCCAAACGACCGGCGGCTGTGGCTGACGACCGGCAAGGTACTGGTGGTAGGGGATCACACCACGGGTGGGCTCAGCGTGCTGTCGGATCTGGTGGCGCTCTTGCCCCAAGGCACCAGCTACCTGACCGAGGCCAAGCCCGACCCCAGCGGCAAGTCCTTGCAGAGCGTCACCGTCACGGTCATTGAGGGCGTGGTCTGTGCCTGCCCGGTCGCCGCCCGGGCGTCTACGGGTCAGCCCAGCCGCGAGGACCTGGTGCTGCCGGGTGAACAGGTGGTGGTGCGCGATCCGCGCCTGCGTCCCAAGTCCCAGATGATCCAGATCAAGACCGTGGTCGAAACCGAGCCGCTGTGGGTCGGCTTTGCCAGCAAGCTCCCCGAGCGTCGCTGGATCCCGATCAACATCGACAACCAGCGGCGCGGCATCTTGGCCAGCCGCAACAGCCGCCTGCGTCGCGAGATCTTCTGGCAGCGTCCGGCCCATGCGCCCGTGCCGCCGCTTAGGCAGTTCATTGAGCAGGCCCCACCGCCGCGCGTAACCTACGACGTTCCCGAGTGATTGTGGATGCAGCGCATCTTTTACCTGGGGCCCCACCCAGACGACATTGTCTTTTCCTGCGCGGGCAGCGTCCTGTCCGATGTCGAGAGCGGCCATGAGGTCACGCTGCTCTCGGTGTTTGTAAGCGGTGAGCAGGCGGCCACCCGTCGTGCCGAAGATGAGCAAGCCGCCTGCGCGCTGGGCTGCAAGTACCTGTCGCTGGACCTGTTTGAGGCCCCAGATCGCCCCGAGATCTCGGGCAGCCTGGGCCTGTTTATGCCGTTTGGACCGCCGCACCTGGGCATCACCAGCGAGGTCGTCACCCGCCTGCGCTGGCACATTGGGGAAGGCGCGCGCCTGTACGCACCGCTCGCGGTTGGGGCCCACATCGATCACCGCATCGTGCATGAGGCGGCCCGGTCGCTCAGCTTTGCGCTGGGGCTACCGATTGCCTACTTTGAAGATCTGCCCTACAGCCTGGCCCACTTTGCGGTCGCCAGGCGGCTGGCAGCCCTGGAGACACCTGTGCCGAAGCTGCCCGGCACCGAGCGCGCAAGCCGCAGCCAAGAGATCGCCGCCTATCGCGACTACCTGCGCGTGCTCCCTGTGATGCGACGCTGGCCCATCTTCCTGCGCGCGCTGGGAAGCCACATCGCCGCCAGGGCCGTCTATGCCGCCGACAGCCAAGGACAGCGCCCCGGACCGCAGCCGAAGCTGACCCCGAGCCTGCGCACCGTGTCTGCCAGTCACCCCGCACGGCTTGCGGCCCTGCGCGCGTACCAGAGCCAGTGGCCCCTGTTTGCGGACAGTCCAGAAGCCCTGCTGGAGCGCCTGGTCGGCTACGGTCGCACGCTGGGCGATCCGCTGCCCGATACGCAGACCTACGAGCGCACCTGGCACGATCACGGGCTGAGGACCGGGTAGCGCGGACCAGTCCACACCCCACAGCGAGCCCGGTCAGGGCCAGAACCCTCAGCGAACGACTCGGCGCAGGAGGGCAAGAGGGTCGCCACCCTTCCGCTTCTACTCGCTGACCCAGTTTCAGAGGGTCGGAACCCTTCGCCAGCTGCTCGGTGCCCCAGTTGAAGAGGGTCGCTACCCTCAGCCAACGGCCCGGCGACCCAAGCGAAGAGGGTCGTTACCCTTGCCCTCCTGCTCCGCATCCCAGATGCAGAGGGTCGCTACCCTTGCCCTCCTACTCCGCATCCCAGATACAGAGGGTCGCTACCCTTCTCCATCTGCTGGGTGACCTGCTGGCGCTGGGTCTTCCCCCTGCGTGGGTGGGTCGCGGCTGCTACGGATTGGACTTCATGTAGTCGATAAGACCTGTGCGGGCCTTGGTCTGGAGCGCCTTTTGAACCGGCGGTAGCCACCCCAGCAGCTTGCCCTTGAGTCCCAGCGCTTGACCCATCCAGCGATACAGGTCAAAGCGATCGACATGCGCCACGATCTTGCCGTCTTGGACGGTCAGCTCGGCCCGGATGATGTTGTGAACCATGCGTCCGGTCGCCGAAAAGGTGTAGTAGGCCTGCCAGTCCACCACCGCGACGTTGCCTTTGACTTCGACGATCTTGTACTCGATGCGAAGATCCTTGCCTCGGCCTGTCAGCATCTTCCACATCGCCCCGACCTCGGCCCCTTTGAGACCGATAAAGGCCGGATCGGAAAAGGTAGCATCGGCGCTGTACAAGGCAGCCATGGCTGCCCCATCACGACGAGTAAACGCAGAATAGAAGGCATCGGCAACGCTACGAGGATCTGTGGACATCAGTCGCCTCACTCACGCAAAAGTGGTCACAGCAGCCAGGCTCAACTGCCCTCATCGTAGCGGCATCATGGCCTTGTGGATCAAAAGAACTGGTGACTCGTCCGTCCGCGCAGACTGGCGAACGCAGAAGTCTCAGGTAGCATCCCGACATGATCGCCGATGTACTGGTTCCGCTGATTGTATTTATGACGCCCGTGGCGCTGTACTTTACCAAGCACTACTTTCGCATGAAGGAAAAGCAGATGGAGCTGCAAGCGCAGGGCGTAAAGCTGCTGCCCGAGTCAAGTGCAGCGGACAGGAAGCGCCTGCAAGAGCTGGAAGAGCGGGTGCAGAACCTGGAGTCGATCGTGATTGCGCTGGATGGAGAGCGCGCGGCGCTGCCCGGTCGAGCCGGAGCCGCCCTGCCCAAGGCGAACGAAGCCGCTGCTCGTCTGCTGCCCGCCCAAGCGGACAAGCCAGCCGAGTAGACAGAGCCAGGAGCAGGCCCGCACGCTACGCCGCGCTGACCTTGTATGGCGCGGGATCGGACAGCCCGTTTTTCAAAAAGCCCGCTCGCCGAAGCTGACAGGCATCACAGGTGCCGCAGGATGCGCCGTCGGGCTCAGGATCGTAGCAAGAGCGGGTCACGCTGTAGTCCACCCCCAGCCGCAGCCCGAGCGAGATGATCTCGGCCTTGCTCATGTGGAGAAGCGGCGCGTGGAGGGTCACGCCCTGCCCTTCGACCCCGATCCGGGTCGCCAGGTTGGCCAGGTTCTGGAAAGCAGCCAGGTACTCGGGACGACAGTCGGGATAGCCGCTGTAGTCGAGCGCGTTGATGCCAAGGAAGATGTCCTTGGCCGACAGCACCTCGGCGTAGGCCAGGGCATAGGACAAAAAGATGGTGTTGCGTGCCGGAACGTAGGTGATGGGAATGCCGCCGCCGATCTCGGCTTCGCTGCGACCCTTGGGAACGGCCACGTCCGACGTAAGCGCCGAGCCGCCAAAGATACGTAGATCGATCTCGGCCACGACATGATCGGCCACGCCAAGGCGCGACGACAGGATCTGGGCCGCCGCAAGCTCTGCTTCGTGACGCTGGCCATAGCGAAACGACAGGGCATAGGGCGTGTAACCCCGGCTCTTGACGATCGCCAGCACGGTCGCAGAGTCGAGCCCCCCCGACAAAAGGACCACCGCTTTTTGGGTCATGGACCGATCTTTCCTTGCAGACCCGGCTAGTAGAACGACGCGGTGCGGCGGGTGCCGGTGTAGTCGATGTAGACGCTCTGCCACTCGGTGAAGAAGTCGAGCATGGTGGTGCCTTGCTCTCGTCCGCCGACGCCGGTGTCCTTGAGTCCACCAAACGGAACCTGCGCTTCGCCGCCAACGGTCGCGGAGTTTACGTGCAGGATGCCGGTCTCGACCTGATCGATGTAGCGGAAGACGCGGCCAATGTCGCGAGTGTAGACCGAAGAAGACAGGCCGTAGCGGCTGTGGTTGGCGACGGTGATGGCTTCGGCTTCGTCCTCGACCTCGATGATCGACAGGACGGGGCCAAAGATCTCCTCTTGGGCGATGGTGTAGTCGGTCTTGACATCGCCAAAGACGGTCGGGGCGACGAAGTAGCCGCTCCCCAGCTCTCCACCGAGCCGCTGGCCGCCTTCGAGCAGGGTCGCTTCTTGCTTGCCGATCTCGATGTAGCGCAGGACGGTCGCAAGCTGCTTTTCATCGACGACCGGGCCGACGTTGACGCCGGGTGTAAGCCCATTGCCGACCTTGAGCTGGCGGGTGCGCTCGATCACCTGCTCACGGAAGCGGGCGGCGACGCTGCGCTGAACGACCGCGCGGGAGGTGGCGGTGCAGCGCTGGCCGGTCGAATAGAACGCGCCCTGAACGGTGGCGGCTGCGGCCAGGTCCAGGTCGGCGTCGTCGAGTACGATGATGGCGTTTTTGCCGCCCATCTCGCACTGGACCTTCTTTTTGTGGGTCGCGCCCAGGCCGTAGAGGCGCTGGCCGATGTCGTTGCTGCCGGTGAAGCTGATCGCCTCAATGTGCGGGTGCTGGGTGAGCGCGTCGCCGACTTTGCCACCGGGACCAAACAGGACGTTCCACACGCCCGCAGGCATGCCCGCTTCGATGAAGATGTCGGTGATGAGCTTGGCCGTCCACGGCGTGGCCGAGGCAGGCTTGAGCACCACGGTGTTGCCACAGATCAGCGCCGCAGCGGCCTTCCAGACCGGGATGGCGACCGGAAAGTTCCACGGCGTGACGAGTGCCACCACGCCCAGCGGGACGCGCCGGGTGTAGATCATGTTGTTGCTTAGCTCGGACGGGATGACCTGACCGTGCATACGCCGACCTTCGCCTGCGGCAAACTCCAGGCAGTTGGCAGCGCGATGGATCTCTCCGCCCGCATCGGTCAGCGACTTGCCCTCTTCCATCGTGAGCGCCCGGCTCAGCTCGTCTTTGCGACGCCGCATGATGTCGGCAGCGCGCCACAGGATCTCTCCGCGCTTGGGAGCAGGCAGCGACTTCCAGGCGGGCAAGGCAGCCCGCGCCGCCGCGACCGCAGCCTGTACTTCGTCCAGACCCGAAGACGTGACCTCGCCCAGGTCTTCGCCGGTCGCGGGGTTTTTGTTCCAAGAAGTAAGACCCGAGGCAGCGGCCTGGTAAGCGCCACCAATGAAGTTCCAAATCGGCTGGTGAGACATCGTTTGCTCCGTCGAGAAAAGGACTGCTAGGAGCGCCGGAGCGTATGTGCGACCGATGGCGGGCGTCAAAAGAAAAAAGCCCCAGCCAAGACATGCTTGGTGGGGCTTTTGCTATCGGCTTTGCAGCCGGTGGAGTCTCTGGCTAGCGGGGTCCGCCGCCTGAGCCTCGGCGCTTCATCTCGCGACGACGACGCTTACGAGCCTCGCGCATTTTGCGCTTCTTTTTGACGCTGGGCTTCTCATAGAAGCGGCGGCGTTTGACCTCTTGCAGGATGCCTTCCTTCGACATCTTCTGCTTGAGGATCTTCATGGCTTTTTCGAGGTTGTCACGAACTTCAACT
>JAEUKB010000077.1 GCA_016794365.1 Myxococcales bacterium | reverse complement strand
AAACCAGACAACATCGTCGTGGTTCGTCGTGGTGGAGACAGTGACTTCATCAAGATCGTCGATTTCGGCATTGCTCAGTTTGCTGGTCCCGTCGCACATCGCACTCGAGCAGGCATCGCGCTGGGATCCGCTGCGTATATGGCACCCGAGCAAGCCGAAGGCAAGCGCGTCGATGGTCGAGCCGATCTGTACGCCGTCGGTGTGCTGATGTTTGAGCTGCTGACGGGCGAGGTTCCGTTCCTCGGTAAGACCTCGCGTGAGACGCTGGAGATCATGCATGTGACCAAGGTTCCGTCGCCCGTTGGTGATCACGGAGCAGGCTTGGTCAGCGACGCCATGGCCAAGCTGGTTCAGCGCTGTATGGCCAAGCGTCCCGAGGAGCGCTTTCAAACTGCCGAGGAGCTGCGCAAAGCACTCCTCGATATTGCTGATCTAGCGCCCGATCGCGGAGACAAGACCCAAGTCCTGGGTGCCGTCGCCAAGAACAAAGTGCCCGGTCCGCTCCTGCGCGGTTTGTCTTCGGAGGCAGTGATCGGAATGGCGATCGCATTCGCCGTCGGGCTCATAGCCGGTCTGATCATCATGAACACTCGTTAGTTCGTGCCTGACAGCGACGGAAATTCTCGTACCACGATAATCATCGATCGGCTTGACGCGCCGAGAAGGTCCAAGCAATGGTGACGCCTATGAAGCGGTCCGTTCCTTTTGTCTGGGTAGACGTGTTCGCGGAGTCACCGTTTGGAGGCAATCCGCTCGCGGTTCTCGACGGAAGCAGCATTCCTGAAGCGTCATACTTGGCACTGGCTCGCGAGTTGGGATTATCAGAGACGACGTTTTATCAATCCCCGATTGAGCCCGAACGAGCCGATCTACGCGTTCGCATCTTTACGCAGGCCAAAGAAATCCCGTTCGCTGGACATCCGCTGCTAGGAACTGCCGTCGCTGTACTGCTAAACGGTCGGCTGAAGTTTCAAGCGCCTCAGACGACGGTGCGACTGGAAACCGGGCTCGGTGTGGTGACGGTGACGGTGACAGGTCACGAACTGCCCGAGCGCGCGCAGTTTTCCCACGAACGAATCAGCGTCCCCGGATCGCCAATCAGCGACGAGCGACTGGCTTGGCTTTCCCCGGCGCTCGGACTTTCGCTCGATCGGTTTCAGACCAAGCTGCAAAGCGCGTCGGCATCATCGGAAAAAGTGCTGTATCCGCAGGTTGTGAGCGGTGGTGCGCGTCAGCTCATGGTTCCGATCCAGACCGTCGAAGAAGTCGAAGATCTAAGCGCCAGCTATCGCGATGTTGTCGTCGCAGAAAAAGCGCTGGGAGCCGAGCTTGGGATCTTGGCTTTTGCCTTTCTATCACCGCCGAGCAGCGATGGACCGATTTCGGTGCGGGCTCGCTTTTTTGCCTACGATGCGCCAAACGAAGATCCAGCGACGGGAAGTGCAGCAGCGTCTCTCGCTGTCTATCTGCATCACCACGGCGTGCTGGCCAAAGGACAAGCGCTGGAAATCGATCAAGGTCCGCCCAAAGGACTCATCGAAGGCGCGCCGGGTCGGCGATCGCTGCTCAGAGCTTTTTGCGACGGAACCACGGTGCAGGTCGAAGGCCGCGTGCGCGAAGTGCTGCAAGGCGACATGCGGCTTCAGTTCTAGCGACTACGCCAGCACGCTCGACAGAAACGCCGAGGTCTTGCGCAAAACCAGGTCTGGAATCTCGTGTGCGCCGCGAAACGCCACAAAGTCGAGCCTGGCACCACCCTGCTGAAGGTGATCGCGCAGACGCTCGGCTTGCTCAAACGGCAAGATCGGATCCATCACACCGTGGCTTTGCAAAATCGGCAGGCCATGACACGCCGCAAGCTGCGCCGTCCATTCCGCTTCGGCAATCACCGTTCCTGACCAGATCACAAGACCTGCCAGCTTGCGACTCGAGCGCAGCATCACATCCGTCGATAACATCGAGCCTTGCGAGAAGCCGCCCAGCACGGTCTTGCCCACCGGAACGCCCAGCCTGCGCTCCAGCTCATCGAGCGTCTGTTCCAGCTGACGCCGCACCGCTGCCAGACCTTCGGGAACCTCGGACGCCAACCGATCGACCCGCCCGCTGAGAAGCTGCCGCTGCAAGCGTTCCATATCGATCATCCACCACGCGCGCGCGTCCATGCCCATCATCCCGAAGCCCACGTCCGGTCCACCGAGCACAAGCGGTGCCGCAGGAAAGGCAAAGCGCGCCGTTTCGGGCACATCCAGCACTTGCGACAGCCCCACCAAGTCGGTTCCTGGCGCGCCAAACCCATGGAGCAGCACCACAAGCGGTCCACTTCCTCCGCCCAGGCCATCGGTTCCTCCCGTGATGACACAGTCCAGCTCGCCGAATCGACCTCTTGCAACCTTCGCCATCGCACCCATCCTTTTCTGCCAAGCGACGTAACAGCCTAGCGACCTGGCTGTTTTCGCACGAAACGAAGCGAGCGCGAAGGACGGTACGCTTGCAGCGCCATGGCCCTACGGTGGAATCTAATCGCCATGAACAACTTGCTGCGAGTCACCATCATGAGCCTGATTCCCTTGCTGTCCGCCTCTGCGTCAGCCGATGCGCCCAAAGCCGCTGCCCCGAGCGCCGACGACAGCCTGCACGCGCTGTCTGCCAAAGCAATTGACGGCAAAAACGTCTCGCTCGCCGACTACAAAGGAAAAGTCCTGCTGATTGTGAACACCGCCTCGGAGTGCGGCTTTACCGGGCAGTACGCGGGCCTCGAAGCGCTCTACGCGAAGTACAAAGACAAGGGCTTGGTTGTGCTCGGGTTCCCGTCCAATGACTTCCGTCAAGAGCCCGGCAGCGGCGAAGAAATCGCCAAGTTCTGCAAGGTCCGCTACGGCGTCACGTTCCCGTTGTTTGAAAAAGGCCCGGTGTCCGGCGCTGGCGCGTCACCCGTCTTCAAGTTTCTGTCGCGCAAGCACGGCGATCCCAAGTGGAACTTTTACAAGTACTTGGTGGGCAAAAATGGCCAGGTCATCGCGCAGTTCTCTAGCCGAGTCAGCCCCGACAGTGGCGAGCTGACCAGCGCGATCGATGCAGCGCTTCGTTAGCTATCGGTTTCCCGACGGAGCAGGCGCGAAGTCAGCAGCATGCTCCGACCCTGACAGACCGCCAGTCCTTTGCGCGCGAGCGTGGTCAGACAGCGCGAAACCGATTCCCGCGTAGCACCAACCATGTTGGCCAGCTCTTGCTGTGTGGGACGACGACGCATCAGCAGTCCACCTTGGTGATCCGGACTGCGCTCATCCCGCGCAAGCCGCACGAGCACCCGACACAGCCGCTCTTCAATGTCTTGCAGTGCCAACGCGAAGATCGTCTCTTCGGCGCGACGCATCCGATTGGCCATCTCCGACAGCAGGCTCAGCGTAAGCTGCGGATAGCGTCCCAGAAGCTGCACCACTTCGTGACGAGGCAGCGCCAAGAGCTGCACATCCGACAGCGCGATCACCGATGCCGTCGTTGGCGATCCGTCCACCAGCGAGGTCTCCGCGATCAGATCCCCCGGACGGAGCATCTCCAGCGTCACTTCGCGCCCGGCTGCTCCCGTCATCACCACTTTGGCCGTTCCACTCAGGATGACCAACAGGCAATCAATGGGCGTGCTCTGCGGAACAATCACCGAAGATGCTGCAATCAGCTCGGGCCGCGCCATCGCCAATAGCCGCGACAGCTCTTCATCGCTTAGCGCCGACAGAACCCGTGATTTCCGAAGGAGTGCCACATCGAAGGCCGAAAGCACCGAGTGGCTGGGAAGTCCAAACTCAACCTGGGCTGCGATCTGGTCCATAGTCTCCCTGACCTCTTAGCGAGCAAGTGAGCCGGATCCTGAGCAAGTGCCACGCCAACCCACCCGAGCGCGCGTCCCGAGAGAGCCAATCCCAACACCTGCCTTAAATCGTGGTCCCAAACGGGCAGCGCATGGTCATTTTTGACCTACCGTCAGCTATGCAGCGGTGCTAGAGCGAACAGGTTGTTCTTTGGTCCGTCGATACACTTCGTCCATCAGCGGAGCGAGTCCGTCGCCCGTGGCCGCTGAAATGGACCAAAGCTCGACGCCACGCTTCGCAAACTGCTCTTGAAGTGCAGGAAACGCATCGCGCGTCTCAGAGAGATCGGTCTTGGTCAGCACCACCACCTGCGGACGCTGCGAAAGCTCTGGATCAAAGCGACGCAGTTCCTCGTTGAGCGTATCGAAGTCGCGCAGCGGACTGCGGTCCGGCTCGCTCGACAGCTCGATGAGATGGATCAGCACGCGCGTTCGTTGAAGGTGACGCAAGAAGCGATGACCGAGCCCCAGGCCTTGATGTGCGCCTTCGATCAGGCCCGGAAGGTCAGCCAGGACGAAGCTGCGATCGCTCACGCGGCTCCCGAGCGGCAACGACACCACGCCCAGGTTGGGTACCAGCGTCGTAAACGGATAGTTCGCAATCTTGGGCCGGACTCGCGAGACACGCGCAATCAGCGATGATTTTCCGACGTTTGGATAACCAAGCAGCCCGACATCGGCCAAGAGCTTCAGCTCCAGCTTGAGCGTGCGCTCTTCCCCCGGCGTGCCTGGCTCCGCAAACTCGGGCGCTTGCCACGTCGAGGTCGCAAAGTGAATGTTGCCGCGACCACCGTGACCGCCCTGCGCAGCGACGAAGCGCTGACCAGCGGTCGCAAGATCACAGAGCACAGTTCCTTCGCTGTCTTTTATGACGACGCCAGCGGGAACCTCGACGATGAGATCTTCGCCACTGCGACCATATCGATCGCGACCTTGGCCAGCGATACCACGCTCGGCACGGTACTCTCGGCGATACGTCAGGTCGAGCAGCGTGCTGCGCTGAGGATCCGCGACCAAAATCACGGATCCACCGTTGCCACCGTCTCCGCCAGCAGGCCCGCCACGCGGTCTGCCCGGCTCGCGACGAAACGCTGCACAGCCATCGCCGCCGTCTCCGCCACGGACAAAGATCGTGCACTCGTCGATAAATTGCATGAATTTACGGCCCGGCCAGCTTGATCAGCCGGATGGAAAGAAGCGCGACCGAAGTCGCACAGGAGAGCTTTGCTTAGCTAGCAGAAGCAGAGCCGTCGGCGTTCTGCACCGGCAGCACCGACACGCGCGAGCGGTTGCCACGCACCGTCTCGAACTTGACCTTGCCGTCGATCAGCGCGAACAGCGTGTAGTCACGTCCGAGGCCGACATTGCGACCGGGATGATAGACAGTGCCAACCTGACGAACCAGGATGTTTCCCGCCGTGACCGCTTCACCGTCGAAGCGCTTGACGCCGCGCATCTTCGGGTTTGAATCACGACCGTTTCGGCTGGAGCCTTGACCTTTTTTATGAGCCATCGAAGTTCCCTGTAATCGCTAATCGCGCGCTGCGCCAAACATCGCAGCGCAGCCGACACTAGCCGTTGATTTCGTCGATACGAACCGCCGTGTATTCCTGACGGTGTCCGTTCTTGCGGCGGTAGCCCTTGCGGCGACGGTACTTGAAGACAATGAGCTTTTTGCCCTTCTCATTGCCTTGCACGGTCGCGACGACCTCGGCGGCAGCAACCGTCGGCTGACCAACTTTCACGTTGGTTCCGTCGGCCACGAGCAACACCGGGAAGGTAATCTTGTCACCGCTGGTGGCGGCGAGCTTTTCGACGCGAACAAGGTCACCTTTTTGGACCCGATACTGCTTTCCACCGGTCTCAATCACTGCGTACATGTGTAAACCAGCTCCTTACACGAGATGGCGATCTGTTGCTTGTTGGTGAGCTTTGGCGACGACGCGGTACCGGGCGCCAACACCAAAAAGCCCTGTAAAATCAAGGCGGTAAGTGGGCAGTCTATTGAACCCGACGTCGCTGTCAAGAGTCTTTGCCAAGTCCGGTGAGCTGCTCGCTGACTTGCCACAACCGCTCGGCCACCTTGGGATCGCGCGCTTCTTTGGAAGGCTCTCGCTCTTTGCAGTCGGAAAAATACGCTCCGGTGACGCCTTCCACCGCTGGGCTGGTGGCCAAAAAAATGGTGGTCGCTGCGCCTTGTTCCGGGCTACGCAAAAATGGAGCCGCCATCCGAACCACCCAGCGCATCCAGCCGCTGTCGTTTTTGCCAAAGCCGGTACTGACCACGCCGGGATGTAAGCAGTTGCAGGTCACGCCCGTACCTTGTAAGCGCCGGGCCAGCTCGCGGGTAAACAAGATGTTGGCGAGCTTGGACTGACTATAGGCTGACCAGCCGCTGTACGAGCGCGTCGCTTGCAAGTCATCAAACGCGATGGTGCCGCGAACGTGGGCTCGGGATGCGACGTTGACGATGCGGGCCGGTGCGCTCTGCACGAGGACATCGCGCAGCAAGTTGGTCAGCAAAAAGTAGCCGAGGTGATTGAGCGCAAACGTCATCTCCAGCCCATCGCGTGAGGTCTGACGCTGCATGAAGATGGCACCCGCGTTGTTCACCAACAGGTGCAGCCGATCGTGACGGGACAGAAACTCGGCAGCGACGCGACGAACATCGGCTTGAACCGATAAATCTCCGACGAGCAGCTCGACGTTCGGGTTTCCTTGGATGCGCAGCGCTTCGACGAGCTCGCGGCCTCGCTTGGCGTCGCGAACCACCAAGACCAGCTTCGGTCCGAGCTTCGCAATCGCCTGCGTGGCGGCCAGACCAATTCCTTGGGTCGGGCCGGTGATCAGACAGACTTTGTCGCGCAGGCTCACGGGCTGACTCATGGGCTGACTCATGGCGGTGCAAATCTCCGAGAGAAATCGCAGCTATGGTGACGGTTCCTGTTCAAGAAACGCAAGCTCGCGATGATAACTTTCGGGCAAGGTCCAGATCGCCCACACCGCGAGCCCGACGCAGCCAAGCCCAAGCCAGCGCACCGTTTCAATGATTCCCCACGACGGAAGAAGGCGCTGATAGAGCAAGCTGAGCGGAATCACCACGGCGCGCACCAAGTTGGGAATCGTGGTCGTCACCGTCGCGCGAAGGTTGGTGCCAAACTGCTCCGCTGCCGTCGTCACGAGCACTGCCCAGTATCCCGTCGAAAGCCCGAGTCCAAATGCCGCCCAGTAATAGGCGCTGACGGACAGCTCGCGCTGACGCAGCAGAAGCCACAGTCCGGTTGCCAGAAACCCGAGCGAGAAAAGCATCGCACGACGACGACTGCGCAAAAGCTGAGAGAGCAGACCACAGAGCAAGTCTCCGATGGCGACGCCAATGTAGGAACAGAGCACGGCGCGCGCAGCGGTAACGCCAGAGGTTCCCAGCGCCTTCGCCACTTCCGGGGAAAACGCAATCACGATGCCTGCGATAAACCAGACGGGAAGCCCGATGAGCATCAGCTTACCAAACAGTCGTCTCCGTCGAGAACTTGCAAACAAAAGCCGCAAGCTACCGCGTGAAACGGACTGCTTTTGGGCCACGACAAACAGCGCGGGCTCGGTCAGCGTCACACGCAACAGCAAAAGCAGCAGTCCCGACAGTCCCCCGATGATGTAACAGGTTCGCCACGGCAGATGCTCGGCCAGGATCGCGGCGACGACGCCTCCGCACAGACCGAAGCCAGCGACGATCGTGGTTCCCAGCCCGCGCTGCGATTGCGGCAGCGTCTCACTCACGAGCGTGACGGCGGCTCCGAGTTCCCCCGCGAGTCCAAGTCCCGACAGAAACCGACACGCGGCATACGCACCGACCGATCCGACCAGCCCATTGGCCAGCGTCCCGAGCGAATAGAGCAAGATCGATCCGTACAGCGCGCGCAGCCGTCCGAGCCGATCCCCGAGCATTCCCCACACAAACGCACCGATCAGCACACCGATCATCTGCGCATTGAGCAGTCGCAAGCCCCACAGCATCGAATCGGCGCTTGTGACCCCGAGATCGCGCAGGCTCGGCTGCCGAACGACGTTAAACAAGAACAGATCGAGAACATCGACGAAGTAACCGAGCGCGGAGACGACCACGACTCGCCGGACCGACTGCATGGCCGGCAAGTATCAGGAACTTTTGGGGAAAGGAAAGCGCGGAATCAGGAAGAAGGAACGGTCAGCGAGCGTTCTTAGTTTCCGCCTGCGCAGTCGGGCAGATGGAACTCGACGCGACGGTTTTTGCCCCAGCCCGCCGGAGTGTTCGGCGCAATCGGCTTTTCTTGACCGTAGGCTTTGCCTTCCAAGCGACCTTCTTCGATGCCGCTCTTGATGAGCCACTTGCGCACGCTGCCGACGCGACGTTCCGACAGATCCTGGTTGTAGGACTTGCAGGTCTTTTTGAACTTCGCCGGGCACTGCGAGTCGGTGTGACCTTCGATGCGCATCCGCTTGATGCTCGGTGACGCTTTGAGCGCATCAGCGACGGCAGCCAAGACCTTGCCGCTCACCTTTTCATTGATGATGTCGCTGTTTGGCTTGAACTGGATCGGCTGAAGGATCACAAGCTGACAGCCTCGAATCTCGACGACGCTCGGGCAGCCGTGACGCTTTTTGTCAGGATGCGGCGCACCGGCCTTGTCGGGGCATGCATCTTGGGAATCCGGGATCTGATCGCGATCTTTGTCCGCGAGCGGGCAACCCGGACGGTTCGGATCGGGACTGACACCGGCTGGCTCGAACAGACATTGATCGACCGGATCGAGCACGCCGTCCTTGTCGCTATCCGACGCTGGGCAGCCCAGTCGCGCGGGATCGGGCGAAGTGCCTTGCGGTTCCGACGGGCACTGATCGTTGCGATCGGGAACTCCGTCGCCGTCACGATCGGGCTCTGGCTGGACTTTTTCAGGCAGCGGACAGCCGAGTCGATCCGGATCAGGCGCAGCCCCCTTGGCGACATCGGGACAGAGATCAGCCTTATCGGGAACTCCATCGCCATCGCGATCAGATTCGACGGGACAGCCATGCTTTTTCGGATCTCGACTGCTGACGCCACGTTCCGTCGGACACGCATCGTACTTGTCGATGATTCCGTCGCCGTCTCCATCGGGTTCTTGCTTCGTCGTCGGAGCATAAGCAATCCGCAGCACGCCGCGCACATCGGGCGTTCCCGGCTGACGCACAAAGCCCAAGCCGATCGCAGCACCGACTTGGATCATGTCTTTGATGTTGTAGTGCCCGGTGAGCAGCGTCTCCAGGCTGGTTCCGTAGCGAGAGAAGCTGTCGCGTCCCGCCAGCGCCGATGAAAACAGCAGCTCGGGACCGACGGCAAAGCGCCGAGGCTGATCGAAGTACAGCGCACGCAGCCCGAGCTGAAGCTCTGACGCAGCGCGACCGGCTTCGATCGACGACCATTCCTGCGGCAGCTTGGTCTGTGCTTCGGGACGAATGAACGCACCGAGGCTGCCTGACCACAAGAGCTTGCGCCACACCCCGGCGAACACCACTTTGGGCAGCACGCGCACCGACTGATCGCTCACGATCGACGGCAGCGAATCGGTGATTCCACGCAGCGGAATCCACAGATCCAGCCCGGCGCTCACCGACCACGTACTTTTGCCCGGCTGTCCGTAGATGCGAGCCAGGGCTCCAACGCGAGGATCACCGACGGAAAAGCTACCTTCGCCCGGCGACTTGTCGATGAGCGAGCCTTGGCTCAGCATCACCACCGGCAAAGACGCCGTCACCAGCACGCGGTCCAGAAACGATCCCGCGACATCCAGGTGCCCGATCAGCTGGTGCGTCACCAGCGACTGCGTCTGGGTAAATCCCGAGCTGTCTTTGTAACCCAGCACAAGTGGCTGATGCGCATAGTTCAGCGTCAGACCGACGGCGAAGCGACGCGTGGACGAATACCAGGGATGCTCGACCGCGAACGACCACTCACCGGCGGCAGTCGGCTCGTAGCGATTGAGCTGATAGCCCACATTGGGCTGAGACTGAGCCTGGGCATCGGTCCCCGCGACGAGCGAGAGCGCCAGAAAAGCAAACAGCGAGCATTGCAAAAGAGGTCGCACAGCTGCCTCCATCATCCTTTTCGCCACCGCGTCACCGACGAAGCAATGACGCGACGTGTTCTCATTGCCGGACAGTTAGTGGCTGGACTTGGCCCGTCGCCGCAGCCGCAGCACACCGAGCAGCGACAACAGCGCCGCCGTCGCCAGCCCAGACAGACCACTCGCTGAGCCACTCTGCGCCGTCGAGCAGCCCAGACCGCCACCCGCAACGCGCAAGATGCCAAGCTCTGTCGTCTCGATCACCGTGTTGTCACCGGGGCTGGGATCCGTCGAGCTATCCGAAGCCACCGTTGCTTTGATCGTCACCGACGGAGGATCACTCACAGCCATCGGACTTGGCACCACCGTGACCGTCACAACCTGCGTCGATTCACCGGGCTGAAGCGGTCGATAGCGCAGACAGCTCACCTTCTGATCCACCAGCGAGCAGCGCCAGCCTGGCTGTGCGCTCAGCTTATCGACGACACCACCGCGATCGACCTCGAACGACACGCGCACTGGACCCGAGTCCGCGATGGTGCTTTGGTTCTTCGCCGTCACAGCATAGACGAGCGGCGTATCTTGACGCGCAGCTTGCGGCTCATGCTGCACCGACACCGACAGGTCAATGTCCGGCTTCGGACACAGGTGCGTCACCACATCGCAGGTGCGACCTCCACAGTCTGCGTCGGTGTTGCAGCCACAGAAGCCAGGATTGATGCACTGATTGCCCGGACCCGACGAAACGCACGCCGCGCTGGTGCCCGAGCTACACTGAACACACTTTTTCGCCGTCGAGCAGACCTCGGTTCCACCCGGAGTTCCTTGGCAGTCTACGTCGCTGTCACAGACATCGGTGCAGCGCGCGGTTCCGCTCTTTTTGTCGCACACCGGCGCGCCAGGACTACAGTCGTCGTTGCTGACACACGGCGGAACCACAACAATCGTCGGAGCATTCGGCGTCACGCCATTTCCCGACGGAAACGGAATCGGACCCGAGTTCACACCACCCACCGGAGTCGCCGTCGTCGTGCTCTGAATCGGCAAGTCTCCCGTCGCGCGATCGTCGATACGAACCTGGTACTTCACAATCACCGGAGCATCGCCCGGATCGATCGTTCCACCCTTCGTCGAGGTTGCGCCTTTTCCAATGCGGATGCGCAGCGTCCCCGTCAGCGGATCCCAGTCCACTTGATCGTCGCCCGGCTTGTCGGTCTTGCCACCGTTTATGCCCGTATCCGTCGGAACATACATCCGCACCGAGTCGGGAACATACGTCAGCCCCGGCGGTAGCTTCTGCTCGATGACAAGATCGCCACCCGGGGCATCGCCGATGTTACGCGTCGTCGAGGTCAGCTCGATCACATCCCCCGGCTTGGTGCTCACACCCTGCGGATAGGTCAGGATCGTCTCGATGATCGGCTTGGTGCTGTTGATCGACGTCGCCACCGCACCGAGCAGCACGATGTCTTCCTTCGTGGACTCGATCGCCAGCGTCGCCTGCGTGTCATTTGCCTTCAGATACGACGAAATATCGACGACATCGAGGTCCAGACCGACCATGCTGCCCGGCTCACCGCTCAGCTGCGGCAGGTCTCCCGGCTGCGTCTGAACCTGACCCAGATACGTGCGACTGCTGTTGAAGAAGTTGTTGTCCGATCCCGAGGTTCCATCGACGAGCCGCGTTCCGTTAAACGACAGCGAGTCTCCGTCGTAGTCGTGATCTCCTTCGTATGCAATCAGCCCGAGCTTCGCATCGACCTTCACACCGACTGGCACGCGAAAGCCCGACAGGTTCACGTTCGCTTTGGTGCCACCGATCACGCCGGTCAGTCCGTCCCACAGCGTCAGGTTGCGAATCGGCATTCCGTCTTTTTGATAGAACACCACCAGCGACCACACCGCGTAGTTCACGTCGGAGTTCGTGTTCGCCGCTTGCATCCTCGGAACGCCCGTCACGCGATACGCACCCGAGCCGTACTGCTGCAAAAATCCGGTCACTTCCGCCGACGACTGATAGCTCTTGCCGCCCGTGTAGCTGCGATCGGTATCGGCCATTCCGGCCACCAACATCAGCGGCGGCTGTCCCGGTCGCTCGATCACCACTTTCCCGTCGGGAGGACTGCTCTCTTCATGCGAACCAGCCCAGTACAGCCGTGCGTACGTAATCTTCGCTCCGTCGGGAATCTTCAAAAACGCCGTCGATCGAGCTTCTATCGGCTTGATCGTGGTATTTCCCGTCGCTGATCCGGTTTCCGCATCGTCGCGCCACCACACATCCGCTGAGGAGTCTTCGATGTTGGTTCCACAGCTTGCGGTATCGACGGTTCCGACGATGGGCCGAGGAATTCCCGGGCGACAGTCGAAGCCGATCGTGTTGCCAATCAGGATCATGTCGCCGCGCTGGTCGATCTGGTAACGGAGCCTCGGATCCGCCTCGGCGTCGGTAGCAGCAGCCAAGGCCAGCGCTGACAAGGCAATTGCAAGCGGCAGTCTTGCCCACGGGCGACGGCCAGACCGATCAAGGAACTTCATAAAGAGCCTCCTTACGGGCGCAAGCGATAGGTTCAGTCCATCTTAGGACCGTGTAATTTTTGTAAACCAATACACACTAAATTTTCAAATATAAAAGCCGGTTTCGATAGTCTGCATCGCAGGTTAGCCAGCCAAGCGCTTGACATGGCGAGTGTTCCGACGAAACCAGACTTACGATTCTGTCCGCTGCCGTGTTTGTCTCGTCGCTGTGCCGAGGATCTAAACTGTACTTTTAATTACAAAACAATACAGACAAGGGTGGACCATCAGCGACAAGCTGCGACCTCTCCGCACAGCGACGCAGGCTGTCTTTCATGAGCAGGGCAGAACGGGTTGTGTCCGAAACAGCGCGAAGAGCGCGAAGGAGCCGTCGCAGCACGCAACAGCGGATCAGGTGGGTTTACAGCACTCGACGACGGCGCAGCAGAACCAAGGACAGAAACGACAGCGCAGCCAGCCAAACGTGACGATCTTCTCTCGGTGCGCGTCCGATTTGACAGTCGCAGTGAATGCCCGGCAGCGGACGACCAGATCCAGCGTCTCCAGCGACGGAACCATCGAGCGCAGCGAGATCCGCAGTCGAACCAGCCAGATCGGGCACTGAGCCAGCCATGTCAACAACTGGCAGCGTCGGACAAAGTGGCGTTCCGTCGGGCGCAAAGCCATCGAGCGGCGATCCAGACACCACCGCTTGCAGCCGTCCCGTTCGCGTATCGACCACAAAGTAAATCGTGTCACCGACGGAAACAGCCTGTGACATGGCGGCGCTCGGCGTCGAGCACGGAGCGGACGCATAGCCGCTTGGACCCAGCTCGCGCGCCCCAGCGTCTGCCTGTTCCATCACCTTCCACTTCCAGCCCGATGGAAGCGACTTGCTGGCGGTGTGCCGACCGACCAAGACACCGGGACGGAGCACCGACAGCTCGACCGCTGTGCCGTTTACGCCAACTAAGTTTTGGAAGTCTCCGACGACAAACCAGCGCGGACACGCATCCGCCGGAGAACGAATCATCAGCGTATCGCCAAACGATCGATTTCCCGGTGCCGTCGCATAGCTCGGATCGGTCAGCGCTCGGGTATCGAAATAAAAGCGCGCAGCCCGGCGAACATCTGGCCTGACCACACGCAGGTTCGCGGTGTCATTTCCCGTCGGACTGCCGCTCCCGTCACAGCTTCCTTGCTGACCGAGCGCCACCGCCCACGTTCCTTGCGGCAGCACTTTGTATTCAAGCAGCGACGTTGGATCCAGGCTCAGCTCGACCGAATAGATGCCATCGCCCGCGAAATCATCCGCACCCTGTCCATCGTCGCGCAGCGTCGGACACTGATCGACATTCCAGCTTCCGAGTGCGGCTTGATTGCCACAAATCTTCGGCTGCGCCAGCAAGCGACCTTCCCCAAGCAGTCCAACCAGCAAAGCAAAAGTGGGTCCAAGCGATCGCAGGCGCATGCGAGTTATCCCGTCTTGATGTGGAACAGCGCCTCGCCGAACTCGACGGGACGACCGTTTTCGCCGAGGATTGCCGTGACGACGCCGTCCACCTCGGACTCTAGCTCGTTCATCAGCTTCATCGCTTCGATGATGCACAGCGTCTGGCCCTTCTTGACGCGCTGGCCGACTTCGACAAACGCGGGCGATTCCGGGCTGGCAGACTGATAGAATGTTCCAACGAGCGGCGCAGTGATCACCGTCACAGACTTGTCCACCGCAGGTGGCTTGCCCGAAACAGGCGGCGCAGCTGGAACCGCAACCGGCGTCGGAGCCGCAACCGAAGCAGCCTGCACAGGTGGCGCGGTCATCACCGCTTCGATGCGCCGTCCCGACAGTCGCAGACGCTCACCCGAAGGCTGCGTCAGCTCCAGCTCGGACAGCTCGAAGTCCTTCATGACCTGGGCGAGCGAACGAATCGTCTCCAGTGTCAGCGTGCTTTCAGAACGAACCGACTCGCTGTGCGTGTCGGCGGTGGATGAATCGGACGTCCTCTTGGTCGTCATGCAGTTTTCTCTTTGAAGGCAGCGATTATGAGCGATCAGAAGCGCGCCTGAAGGGTGAAGTTAAAGCCCAAGCGATTCGGGTTTTCAAACACCCGCTGCTTCAGCTGCGTCACCGGATCGGTCCGAAGGATCGTTCCGTTCGGGTCGTACTGGTAATAGGCCTCGGCGATGAGCGCGAACATCTCCAAAAAGTCTTGGCGCGCCGCCAGCTTCGTCGCAATCGCCGGAAGCGTGTCTTGTCCCGGCGGCAAAATCACCACATCGCCTTGGTTGCGCACCACCAGGATCGCGGCAGACGAGTCGATCGGATTGACCGCTCCCGTCGGTGGTTTGTAGCTTGCCGGACGATCAACACCGAGCGTCAAGCCCACCGTCGTTCCCGACTTTTCGATGAAGTAATCCACACCCGTCGCGGCGAACAGCTCCGGTCGAATCTCGACGCCAGCGCCCGATGGAAAGTCCTGAAACGGAACCAAGCTGGGCTGATTGACGAGCAGATACTGAAGCGACCGATACATCGCGTCGAGACGATAGCGAAAGTTGCCGTATTGCAGACGGAAGTTCACGTCGCCCGCCAGTCCCCACTGCGCACGGCTCGATTCGGCTTGATCCGGGTTTTCCAGCGTCGTCGCTTCGGCGGTAAACTCGCTCATCAGCAGCCACGACACACCCGGCGTATAAAACGGCTTCGTCAGATAGCGCGCCGCACTGTTCGGATCGTTGCGATACAGCGCCGTATCCGCCGACAGCGACGGAGACAGCCGATCCCACGCCGAGAGCTGCACCGACACACCATAGGTCTGAACCGGCAGCCGCTGCGTCAGCACGCGCGGAATCGTGCCTCGATCGAAAAATCCGCCGTTGGCTTCCAGTCGCAGGTGCCCCGGAACCAGATCCACACCCGCGCCGCCCAGCAGTCCGTACACCGAGTGAAGTTCCTGATCCTGCTCGTAGCGCAGCACCGAGGTCTTCGCGCCAAAGTACGCATACCACCTGTCGTCGGCAATCTGCACGCGCAAGCCCGGAACCGGCGGCGTCGGTGGCGGGTTCAAGTTCGTCGGAACGTCAGGATTTGCTTTGAAAAAGATCGGCGAGCCACCCCACGACAGACGCCACGAATAGCCAAGCCGCATCCGATCGGAGTTTAGCGGAAACGCCGTCAGCGAGATGTTCGTCCGTCTCGTTCTCGTCGGATCGAAATAGTAGTTGACCTTGATGTAGCTACCGTCGTCGATCGACGAAAGGTTCACGTCGGAAAACTGGAGCAGCCGCAGCACGTACGCCGCTTCACCTTCCCAGCGCTGACGCTGAATCGCTTTGTAGAGCACGATGTGCGTCAGGCTCTCGTAGCCGGTAAAGCGCGTGTCGTAGTTGTCGAAAAACAGCACGCCGAGCTGATTGGGACGATCGAAGCGCCAGCCTGGAACCGGCGGGTTCGTCTCTCCCGGAGCCGCCAGCACGTTTTCGTTGGTCAACGTGACGTTCAGACGCGTGTCCACGAAGTCGCTGCCAAGTGCCGGAGCAGCGGACATAAGCGCCCCCATCGACATCAGGAAGGCCCAAGCCTTTGCCCGATCAGTCCAGGCTGGCCTGCGTTGCCAGCCCAAAGAGGTAAGCGTCCGTCTTGGCGAAGTAGCGTGGTCCATCCTGAGGGCTCCTAAAATGACGCCGCTAGTTATCACAAGAAGCCCGCAAAGTGCCAATTTGCTTCGGAATTTCCGACGGAGCGAGCCGCCCCGTTCCTTCGACCTGCGCGCAGCTCCGCCCAGCTCCCCGCAGCCGTCACACCTGCGTCCCCGGTTCATACGCGACGAATACGCGACGAATATGCGACGAATACGCGACGGAAAACACCCTCACCAATCCGCGCGCGAGCCCTCGCCCGGCTCTCGGGGCGGAACCTTGACCTTTGTGACCCACACAGTTAGGCTACCGGCCATTATGTCGCTTCATTCGCCCGCCTGTAGTCCCTCTTGGTACAGGCGATCGCTGTAAGGCGAAATGACGAGGGAATCGGTGATGGACAACCAAAGCAAGAAGACGATGCGCCACTTCTACTGCCGAGACGCCCTGTGGGAGACGTTCGAGGCAATGGCCGCCGACTTCGACTGCTCGGTCGATTATCTCGTCAACGAAGCGATGCGCATCTACGCACGCTCTAAGAACTATCAGGTTCCGTCGGGCAGCTCATCGGGCAGCCAGATCACCACCGCCGGTCCCGCTGGGCCAGGTGTCAGCGCCGGGACTCCGTCGGGACAGCGCAGCGAACGCATGGAGCGTCCCCAATCGGCGACACCGACCCCCTCGGGAGCCACTGAGCGACCGACGCCGAACACCAACATGGGCTATCCACCGCCGCAGCCTCAGCCGCGACCGTCGATGGGCACCATGCCTCGCGTAAACGCACTACCGCCGCCACCGCCAACCTCGGGTCCACCGACGCCACCGACGGGAACTCCTGGCTGGGGCGGACCCGCAGCGGACAGCCCTGCCCCGCCACTGTTTCTGTTGTTTCAAGGCCAGCGCATCCTCATCGACAAAGATCAGTTCGTGATTGGCCGAGGCAGCAAGACCGCCGACCTCGCGATCAAAGACGGCAACATCTCTCGTCAGCATGCGGTCGTTCTGCGTCGCAACGGCGTCTACTACATCAAAGACCTCGGGTCCACCAACGGCATCGAGTACAAAGGCATGCGCATCGACAACAAGCGCATCGACGAAGGCGACACCTTCTTTATCTGCGACTTCGAGCTGCGCTTCACCTATCAGACGTGACCGTCATGCGACCCACACTCTCTGTGCTAGGAATTGCTCTTCTTGTCGTCGGTGGTGCGATGATTCTGTTGCGCCGGTTTGGCGTGATTCACACCTTTCCGATGGCTGGCTCTGCGACGATGATGACGGGCTACTTGCTGTATCGAATCGCTCACACCAAGGCGCGTCCGTGACAAGCCTGCGCGTCGCAGCCTTCGTCTTATCGGGGCTCGCGACGGGCTGTGGCAGCGCTGGCGCGATCTCTGTTCCTGGCAATCCCGTCGGAGTCACCTGCATTCCCACCGGCTGCCAGAGCGGTGCCGTCTACGATGCCGTGCTCTCACTGGGGGCCAGCAATCCAGGGTCTGTCACCGTCGCTGTCTGTCGCAACGAAGTGTGCGCCAAGACCCAGCTCTCCCAACAGAGCACAAGCAGCTACAGCGGATCGATCCTGGGTCCGCTCACCGTCAGCACCACGCTCGATTCCGCAAGCGGCGCCATTCACGTCCACATTGCAGTCAGCCCCGAGCTGCTCACCGACGGTGATCGCTACGAGCTAACCATCGACGGAATCGGCAGCTCTGCCCTCCGTTCCAGCATTCCGTTTGCGCGCTACAGCCGCACCCAGCGCAGCGATCCCAACTGCTCTGCAAGCTGCATCAGCGTTTTGTTTCCAAGCGCGATCTAGATCAAGTTTCCGTCGCTATTCACTGCTCAGCAGCGGTGCAATCGCATGCTGAAGCACGCGTAGCTCGGACTGTGACAAGCGCTCTGTCAGTGCTGTCTTGAGCGTCTGCTGACAGACCTCTTTGCCGCGAAGATACAGTGCCAGACCGCGCGGTGTCAGCGCCACAGCTTGACCGCGCTTATCGACGGTGACTGCGGCTCTTTTGACCAGCTGTTTGTCCACCAATCGATCCACCACGCGCGTCAGTCCGCTCTGCGTAATCAGCAGCAACTCTCGCAGCTCACCCATCCGTAGGGACCGTGCTTTGCTTTCGAGCAGCACTTCCAACAGCTCATATTCGCTCAGCAGCAGATCGCACTGATCACGCAGCGCAGTTTCCAAGGTTAGGTTCACACTACCGACGGAAATTGACAGCTTTCTCCAGCTTGTAGAATCAATCACAGCTTCACGTGCTCACTTGTTTTGTTGCGCAAGCAAATATCTAGTTGTTTCCGCAAGCAAGCACTTTGTTGAGCGCGCAACAATCGAAGAGTCAACCTGGTCTATTTGCCAACGTGCTGCGGAATGGACGGAAGGAGCCCCAAAGCGAGCCCCAAAAACCGCAAAAAACCCCAAGCAGCCCTCAAATTGGTCAGACCAAAATTGACCTATCTGTGAAGACGCGCGGTCGCCCGATCGGGCCGCTGCGCGGATCAAAAAAATCGCCGACGGAAAAATCGCTTCCTTGGGTGTAAAAGTGGTCCCGCGCGCGATCTTGAGGGCAAGATTTCCCGTCGCTGTCAAAAGGAAAGAAGCAGCGGCAGCGACGGAAGAAGAATTTCTAGAAAATGAGCGCGCAGACCTTGGAATAGAAAACGGCGGGCCTACGTTAGCCAGGTATGTTCGATCGCCAGAAGAAGCAGGGGCGCACCCAGCGCGCGCGCTTTGAAGAGGAAGCGCTGATTCATCTGGATGCGCTGTACTCGACGGCGCTGAGGCTGACGCACGATCCTCGCGATGCAGAGGATCTCGTCCAAGATGCGGTGCTGCAAGCGTACCGATCGTTTGATCAGTATCAGCAAGGGACGCGCTGCAAGGCGTGGCTCTATAAGATCCTGACCAACACGTTCATCAACAAGTACCGTCGCCGTGTGCTGGAAACCGAAGTGGCCAACGGCATGGCGGAAAGCGGCGATGCAGGGATCTTGTCGTCGAGCCAGTTTCACGAAGCGCACGATGTAGAAGACAAGCTGCACTTTCAGCTGATGTCCGATGCGATCGCGCAAGCGCTGTCGAGCCTGCCGGAAGAGTTTCGCTTGGCGGTGCTGCTCAGCGACGTGGAAGAGTTTTCGTATCGCGAGATCGCCGACATCATGGACTGCCCGGTCGGCACAGTGATGAGCCGGTTACATCGAGGCCGTCGTCTGCTACAAAGTGCCCTGCGCGATCATGCGATTCGCTCGGGTATCATCAAGGACGGATCAGCCAGTAAACCGAGCGAAACAGGCCGTGTCATTCCGCTTCCTCGACGAGCAAATAACAAGAACTAGCTAAGCCATGCAGTGCAGCGACCTCGAACGCGACCTTGAGAGCTTGGTAGACGGAGAGCTTCTGGCCTCCGACCGGCTGACGCACGAGCGACACATGAGCCAGTGTCCGGGTTGCCAGCGCCTTGTGCAGTCTCGTCGGGAGCTGCGACGAGCGATCCGAGAAGCTGTCTCGACGCCAGTTCCCAGCAGCCTGCGCAGCAAGCTGATCGATCGTCTCGACGATGAAGATCACAGGACGCAGGCAGTTCAGGGCTCGTGGCTGTCTCGTTTTTGGCAGCAGCCGTCGGTGATGCTGGCCGCTGGAGCGCTGGCGGGACTCTTGGTGATGCCGGGGCTGCGGACCGCGCGGCTCGATCGGATGGATCGTCCGCCGGTGGTCGTCGATGCGATGATCTCGCGCCATCAGCTGCCACTGCCGCTTGATGTGACGGGAGAGCCGGAAAAAGTGCGCTCGTGGTTTGCGGGCAAGGTGCCGTTCATGGTGCCCGCGCCGCAGCTTGAGCCCGTCGCTGTGCTGCAAGGCGGTCGCCTGTCAAACCTGGGCGATCGCGAAGCAGTGCTGCTGCGCTATCAGCAAAGTGGTCAACCGATCTCGGTGTTTGTGTTCGATCCGCAAGGGCTGGACCTGAAAGCGCGGCGCACCGTGATTGGCAACCGCGAGGTGTTTCTATCCGACGCACGCGGCTATCAAGTGGCGGTGTTCCGCGATCGCGGGCTGGGCTACGCGGTGACCTCGACGCTCGACGAGCCAGCGTTTCTAAAAGTCGTCAGCGCGATGGTGAGCGGTCGCTAACGTCGATCACGACGGAGCCCCGCGATTCGCAGCATCTCCGAGCGCTCCGTCGGATTATCATCTGCCAGGTGTCTCGCTTGTTTTTCCGTCCATCGTTTCGCAGCCTGACGATCGGCTTGCTGCTGGGGTCTTGCAGTCTTGGGCTCGCAGCGAAGCCATCGCCCGTCGATAAGCGCGTCGCACAGGTTCAAAAAGCGATCGCAGCGTATCAGAGCGGTGACTACGAAAAGACGCGCAGCATCCTTTTGCCGCTCGTCGAAAAAGATCAGCTCAAAGACTATCGGAGCCGTGACTACCTGCTGTTCGCCCTGGGTGACAGTGAAGCGCTGCTCTCGGTCGAATCGGATGCGCCGTCGCTGTGCCAGGCTGCGGTTGCGCACCTCAAAGCGGTGGAGTCGGTGCCCGAGAGCCCGCTGACGATGCAAGCACGCGCACGGCAGGCCGACTGTCTGCGCATCCTCGGGAAGCGCAGCGACGCAGAGCAGGCCTATCGCAGCGTCATCGCGAGCGGCAAGAGCAGCATCGATCTGGGCACGACACGCTTTCGGCTGGCGAACCTGCTGGTTCCCAGCGACGGAAAGCAAGGTCAAGAAGCGCGGCAGTTGCTGCGCAAGCTGTACATCGATCATCCGCTGCATCCGATGGCCGAGCTGGCGCTCCAGAAGCTCAAAGAGCTGGATCAGGAAGCAAAGCTCGACGCGCAAGAGCACCTGGATCGCGCCAAAAACCTGCTCTCGGGCCGTCGCTGGAGCGAAGCGGTGTCGGTGCTGCAAGGTCTGCCGCCAGACTTGGGTCCGGCGCTGCGCGACGAAGTAGACTACTGGCTGGGCACGACGTTTTATCGAATGCGACGCAACTACGGGGGCGCGGCGCAGCTTCTTCTGACGGTGGCCAAGCGGCTCAAAGGCGATCGTCAGGCGGATGCGATGTTCCACGGTGCGCGGGCGCTATCGAGAGCCGATCGCGATGACGAAGCGATCATCGGCTATCGAGACATGCTGTCGCAGCATCCTCACTCGCGCTATTCGGCGGAAGCGAGCTTTCTCATCGGCTGGCTGGAATACAACCGCAGTCGTCACAAAGAAGCGATCGCGAACCTGGAAGAGATGCTGCGTCGCTACAGCAGCGGTCCGTTTGCCGAGGAAGCGCGCTGGTACATCGGCTGGTCGCGCTATCTGCTTGGTGACTACGCGGGCGCGATTGCGTCGTTTGAAAACGTCGCGAAAAGGCCAGGGCTGACCGGCAGCAAAGGCTTGTACTGGTCGGGTGTCGCGCAGCTCAGGCTCGGCAAACAGAGCGAAGGAAACGCGGTGCTACGCAAGCTGGCCGAGCGCGAGCCGCTGTCCTATTACGGAATGCTCAGTCGCGTTCGGCTGCGTGATGCGGGACAGAAGGTGCCGCTGTACATCGATCCAGCGCGGCAGAGTCCCGACGGACTGCCCGAATGGAAGCTACCGCTCGACAAGCAAGTGCAAGACGACGACAAGCTGCGCAGACCGCAAGAGCTGCTTCAGTTTGGAATGAAAGCGGAAGCCGGTCAGGAGCTGTCGCGCGTCGAGTCCTCGCTGATGAAGACCTATGGCGGAGGCCGCGCGCTGCCGGTGCTGTTTTCGCTGTACCATCGCGCCGAGAGCTTCCGTCGCCCACACCTTCTGTCCGAAGTCCATGGCAGCGCCGCGCTCCGCAAAGATCCGCATGCGGTGAAGGAAGCGCGACCGTACTGGGAAGCGATGTATCCGCTCGCGTATCGATCGCTCATCGAAAAGTACGCACCGAGCGGAGACAACCCGCCGCGCTACCTGTATTCGATCATGCAAAAGGAGTCCGCGTACAACCCGTACGATGTCTCCTATGCGGATGCGATTGGGCTGCTTCAGATGATTCCTCCGACGAGTCGGCGCGTCGCTGCGCACATTGGCAGAGCGTATACCGATGACGTGCTGTACGACCCGGACGGAAACATTCAGTTTGGTGCGTGGTACATTGGACGACTCCTTAAAAAGTTCAAAGGACAGGTTGCGCTGGGAGCGGGATCGTTTAACGCCGGACCGCGTGCGATGACCCGCTGGCTGGGACGCAACGGAGATCGGCCTCTCGACGAGTTTGTCGAGCTGTGTCCGTATTCCCAGACCCGCGAGTACATGAAAAAGCTGTTGGGAATCTACGCGCACTACGTATACCTGTGGGACAAAGAGGAATATCTGCCGAGCCTCCAGATCGATAAGGAATACCTAACCACCGACGGAATCGACTACTGATTCCTGTTCGCTAAGAGCCCGCTTCCGCTTGCACAAACAGACACCCAAAGGAGTGCCAGTTCCATGATTCAAACCGTCCTCATCTCGACTCCGAACGGTCCCACCATGGCTTCCATCGCAGTACCCAGCAGCGACGGACCACATCCCGCGATCATCATCTGTCACGAGTGGTGGGGACTCAACGACGACATGCGACGCATCGCAGAGCGCTTCGCCAGCGAAGGATTTTTGGCCCTGGCGATCGATCTGTTTGAAGGAAAGTCCACGGCGGATGCGGGTGAAGCGATGCAGCTCATCACGCAGATGAAGACCGATCAAGCGATCGTGACGATGAAGGAAGCGGTGGGATTCCTAAAGAACGATCCACGCTGTAACGGATCGGTCGCGATCACTGGATTCTGTCTCGGTGGAGCAATGACGCTCGCGGCAGTCTGTCACATCGAAGGAATTCGCGCGGCGGTTCCGTTCTACGGTCTCCCGATGGCGAAGTACCTGGACTTTTCCGGGGTGCGCGCGCCGATCTTGGGACACTATGCTCAGGTCGATCCGTTCGTCGCTGTGGACAAGGTCAGTGCAGCGGTCGAGCAAGCCCAAGCAGCCGGAGTGTCCTTTACCTGTCACTTCTACGCAGGGGGCCACGCCTTCATGCGCAAGCACGATCCGCACGCCTATCATGAAGAGTCGGCCCAGCTTGCGTGGGATCGCACGATCGCGTTTCTGAAGCAGCACAGCGCGGCGTAGCTGATCCTTTATCCGTAGCGATTTCCGTCGCTGTCCGTACGTACGAGCGAGTCCGTTCCCACCACCTCCAAGACTTTTTCTAAGGAAAGGATTCGCTCGGCGCGAAGCTGCACCACACCGTTTTGCTTTTCGATCACACCATCTAACACCAGGCTGCGCGTTGCGTAGATCACTGCGCGCTGCGCGGCCAAGAGCTGCGGACTCACCACCACGTTGAGCAGTCCTGATTCATCTTCCAGCGTCAGGAACATAAAGCCTTTTGCCGTCGGTGGACGCTGACGAATGATGCAGAATCCGGCCACCCGCGCCGCGCTGCGATGCGCACGCGAGCCCAGCTCTGCAATCAGCGCCGCACCATAGGAACGCAGCGCAGGACGAACCAAAGAGAGCGGATGTGGACCTGTACTGACCCCACTTCCTTGCATGTCTGCTTGCAGCTCTTCAAGCTGGGACATTTCACGCAGCGGCGACGGATCATCCTGCTCGGACTCGGTCAGATCGAGCGAGCTATGACGCTGCCACTTGCTGACTTGCCACATCGCATCGCGACGACAGTCTTTGCGCTGAAGGGATGCGAGCGCACCCAGCTCTGCAAGCTGTGTCAGCTCTTCTTGGGTTACACCTCGGCAGCGATTCATCAGATCCGGAATGTCGGAAAAGGGACGCTCTGTTCGCGCTGACAGAATCGCATCCACCGACGAACGGCGCAGTCCATTGACATAGCGCAAGCCCAGCCGAATCACCTTGGAAACAGGAGGTGTCTTCACTCCGTAAGGGGCCGCATGCCAAGGCGATCGATCAAACGGAATCACGTTGTCAGGAGCATCCGCAGTCCAGTATCCGACCTCGCGATCCGCACTGTGTTCAATCGAACAAGACCACTGCGAAGTACAGACATCGATCGGACGAATGATCACTCCTTGCCGCTGCGCATCGCGAATCACCGTCGATGGATGATAAAATCCCATCGGCCACGCATTGAGGAGCGCAGTATAAAACACACCAGGATGATGCACTTTCAAGTATGCGCTCGCGTACGTAAGCCACGCAAAGCTGATCGCATGGGACTCTGGAAATCCGTACTGCGCAAACGCGGTGATCGCTTTCTCGATCTGATCAGCGGACTCTTTGGGAATCCCTTTTTGCTGCATTCCTACGCGCAGCTTATCGACGAGAGCACGCATCTTTCGATTGCCATGCTTGCTGTCCATGGCTCGCCGCAACTGATCAGCCAGACCCCCTGTAAAGCCCGCTGCAACCATCGCCATCTTCATCACTTGTTCTTGAAACAGCGGGATTCCCAGCGTGCGTTCCAAGATCGGTTCAAGCGAAGGATGCGGATAGGAAACCGGCTCTTCTCCGGTGCAGCGCTTGAGATACGGATGAACCATCTTTCCGACGATGGGACCGGGCCGAATCAGACCCACTTGCACCACCAAGTCATAGAACTTGCGCGGCTGCGTACGCGGCAGCGAAGACATCTGTGCGCGACTTTCGACCTGAAAGACACCGACCGTATCGGCGCGTGCGATCATCTGATAGACCGCTTGATCGTCTCTGGGAAGTGCGGCCATATCAAACGGCTGTCCGTCGTGAAACGGCACCATTTTGGTCGCATCTTCCAGCACCGCCATCATTCCCAACCCGAGCAGATCGATCTTAACGATTCCCAGATCCGCGCAGTCGTCTTTGTCCCACTGAATGATCGCGCGACCGGGCATCGCAGCAGGCTGAATCGGAACCAGCTCGTCGAGGCGACCGGCAGCAATGATCATTCCGCCGGGATGCTGTCCGATGTGACGCGGAATGTCGGAAATGTCTTCGTAGAGCTTGATGAGCTGGCTCACACTTCGCTCTTCGGGGTCCAGTCCGATGCCGCGAACGTGCTCTACAAACGGGGTTGGCGCATCAGGAATCCCTGAACCATAGGCACCCATCTCGTCGCCAAAGCGACTGACTCGCTTGGCCAGCTGCGAAATAGAGTCATCTGAAAGTCCTAATATCTTGCCAAGATCCCGCACCGCACTGCGCGCGCGATAGGTGGTAAACGTCGCGGTCAGTCCACAGCCCGCCGGTCCGTACTTGCGATACAGATACTGAATCACCTCTTCACGGCGACTTCCCGACGGCAAGTCCAGATCAATATCGGGCCATTCACCGCGCTCTTCGGACAGAAAGCGCTCGAACAGCAGATCCATCTTGAGCGGATCACAAGCCGTGATTCCCAGCGCATAACAGACCGCAGAGTTTGCCGCGCTGCCTCGGCCTTGCACCAGGATTCCGCGACTTTTACAAAACTCGATCAGATCCCAGACTATCAGAAAGTAGCCACTCAGTCCGAGCTTGCAGACAAGTCCCAGCTCTCGCTCAAGCTGCGCTTTGGCGCGCTGATCGTAGGGCCGAAAGCGATCCTGAGCGGCGTCGAACACGGTGGCGCGCAGAAACTCATCCTGCGACTCGCCGTGCGGAAGCGGATACTGCGGAAAGCGATAGCCCAGCTCGGCAAAGGAAAAGCGACAGCGCTCGGCCATCTCGACGGTGCGCTCGATGGCATCGGGCAGATCGGGCAGCAAGTCGAGCATCTCGGACACCGGCTTGAGGAAGCGCTCGCCGTTTTTGTGAAGCCGTCGTCCCGCCGCTGCGAGCTGCACTTTTTCGCGAATACAGGTCAGCGCATCCAACAGGAGCAGCTCGTCGCGACCGATCATCCGTACGTCGTTGGTCAGGAGCAGAGGCAAGCGCTTTTCCGACGCGAGCGCCTGCAAGACCGCGTTGCGACGATCTTGCTGCTCGTCGAAGTGAAGCTGAAGCTCGACGTACAGGTTGCGCGGCGAAAAAATCCCCGTCAGCACATCCAGCTTGCGCGCCGCTGCGTCCAGCTCTCCGGCGTCGATCAGCCCACCGATCTTGCCTTCGCCACCGCCGGTCAGCGCAATCAGCCCGTCGTGATGCGATTCCAGATCGAACAGCGTCAGACCGCGACCACCTCGCTCGGTGCTGTGCTGCGTCGTGATCAGCCGACACAGGTTGCGATAGCCTTGCGCCGACTCACAGTACAGCGTCAGCGGCGCGCCATCGACGAGCACTTCGCCGCCCAAGATGGGCGAAAGACCCGCCTGCTGCGCCGCCTTGTGAAAGCGCGGCAGCCCCGAGACATTGCCACTGTCAGCAAGTCCCAGCGCCGAATAGCCCGCCGAGACAGCCGCCGTCACCAGATCTTCGGGATCGACGGTGCTCTGCAAAAACGAAAACCAGCTCTTGCAGCGAAGCTCGACGTATCGGGACGCTCTGCTCATCATTCACCTTCTTCGGGCACCTTTTGGGGCACCTTTTCAGTCGTAGCGCGCGTCGAGAAACCAGTTGCCCTCGTCGCGATCAAAGAACAGTCGCAGCGCTTCTCCGCCGGGCAGCTCGACATCGTAGTAGTCGCGTAGACCTTCATTTCCGACGCTGCCGCGAATGCGATAGGGCCCGCCAGAGCGCAGCACTGGACCACTCAGTCCGTCGCTGTGCAGATGAAGCAGCCGGGAACCGTTCACTCGTACCGTCGCTGCACGCGGGGGCCGAAGCATATGCAGCGCCAGCCTGGGCGATGGAGAAAGCGGCGGACCTGTGTCGTCATCACGCTTCGTCGGAGGATTGAGAGGAACCACATCACACAGCCCCGGCAGGTGCGAGTCTGCCGCCACCGCTTGCCCGACTTTTCCGTCGCCACACAGCGCTTGTAGCCGTCCGATGAGCGTCATCAGTCGCTCGGGCAGGATCTGTTCCCCGTCGAACAGCCCGAGCTGAAGCGGTCTGGGACGCTGCGCCATCGTCCGCACCAGCAGGCCGCGCACTTCTGTCTCGGGCGGATGCGCTTGCAAAGACAGCCGCAGAAGCTCCGTCAGCGTCGCCACTTCCCGCGTCGGAGTGGCCACCTTGACTTCCACGCGCCGGATACCGTGCGGTTTTTCGAGCAGCTCGACGACAAAGTCCCCGCAGGCCAGGCTCATCGCGCGCAGCCGCGCCATCATGCGATCGACCAGGCCGCGCAGCAGAAACAGCAGCGGCTCTAGGTTTTGTTCCGGCTCGTCGAGATCCAGCGACTCACAGACTTCGACGGGCGGCGTCGTCGGCTGGATCGGTGAGTCATCTTCCCCCGACGCCAAGCGATGCAGCCGCAGACCTTCTTTGCCAAGTCTCGTCGGCAGCTTGGTCCGTGGCAGCGCCATCAAGTCGCCGAGCGTGCGCAGCCCAAAGCGCGACAGCAACAGCGCCTGCGACGCCGACAGCGGCAGCACCGACAGCGGCAGCGCCCGCAGATACAGCTTTTCATCGCCGCGACGGATCACCGTCACGTCAGCGCGCGCTTTGGCGATCAGCTTCGCCGTCTCTTTGTAGCTGGCAATCGCGACGCGACCGTGGAGCCGCACCGACTCTGCCTGAACCAGCAGCGCTTTGCCCAGCGTCTCTTCGTCGGGAAACAGCTTCGCCAGATCGCCCACCCCGAGCAGCACGAAGCCATCGCCACACTCGATCACCGGGGAAAACGCCGACGCCACGTCGTACAGCGCATCCTTGGCCGCTTGTCGATTGGCGTCGCTGAGTACGTGAACCTGTAGCTCTGCGCACAGGTTTCGCGCCTGCGCCACCGTCTGACCGACGCGCACCCCAAGCTGACGCAGCGGCAGCGTCGCCCCAAGCAAAAGCGAGCTGGGCAAAAGTCCGTCGCTGACCACCACTTTTTGTGCGCGCAGCTCAGGCCGGGCACGCAGCAGCGCCTGAAGCGACCACGAAGGAATCCATAGACACGCCACTCGCTCGCAGGTCAGAGACATGGCTTCGACCTCCTACTTGCGAAGGCACCACGGCTGACTGTCACCGGGTGCGCCCAGACGGCTGCGCATCACCTCGATACGAGCCAGCCGCTCAGAAAGCTGTCCGCGTCCGCCCGGCGCGTCCTGCCAGCGCACGCCATCGTTGTGAAAGCCCAGCGTGGCCACCGCAAAGCTCTGCGCGAGCGGCTTGTCCGCACAGATCAGCACCGAAGCCTTCGCGCGCTGCGTTCGCTGTCCCAGTCGGGTCCACAGTGCCGTTCGCAGTGCCAGCTGTGGATCGCCCTGCGCGACCAGGTAAAGCACCAGCATCGAGATACCACCAGCGGACAGGACCATATCCGCCGCTCGCAGTGCATCATTACCAGTTTTAACCCGAACCCAGAGCAGCCGTCGCAGATCGATACCAAGCGCTTCCGCACTGCGCGGATCGAACGCATCGGCTCCGTCGATCATCACCGCTAGCTCGCGTCGCTGGGTTGCCTGCGCCAGCACCGTCAGCGCCAGCGACAACCGACCCACTTTCCCAACGACTTCCACCATCTGACCGCGCGGCAAGCCACCGTGGAGCGCTTGATCGATGACCTCACAGCCCGTCGGCAGTGGCGGATCCGCAGCGCGACCGAAGTCACTGCGACAAGCGCGCCGAAGCTGAGCAATCGCTGCCTGCCTCTGCGCGAGCGGATCTTCGTCGCTCACCACATCGATTTGCTGAGTCCGCTCTGGTCGCTCGATTCGCGCCAAATGGCTAAACATGCGTTCAGGCTAAACAGATCAAATGTTCAGGTCAACGAAATTGGGAAGATATTACCCAAATCTGGTTTTTTCAGGAAATCAACAATGGGAAACATTCACCCACAGGTCGTTGTTGCGCTCGGTTTTGCCGAGAACAATGGATGAGTACGGCACGCAGTCTCCCGCGTGTCGAATATGGGGGAATCAGTCATGCGAACATCCATCTTGGCCAGCCGGACTGTCATCGCGACGCTGCTGGCTTCGCTTCTGCTCTCTTGTAAGTCCAGCGACGAAACAGCGACGGACATGGGCGGATCGACCGATCAAAGTGCTGTGGACCAAAACACCGTCGAAACGGTCACGCTCGCGAGCCTGAATCCAGCGCTCGGCGGAACAGCGGGCGGCACCAGCTTGACCTTGCGCGGCAGCGGCTTTCTATCGGGTGCGATCGTGCGCATCGGCGACACCATCGCGTCGAACATTCAGGTCAGCTCCGACGGAACCAGCATCACTTGCAGCACGCCATCGCGTCGGCAAAAGCCCGGCCTGGTCGATGTCATCGTCGTCAATCCGAGCGGGCTTTCTTCGACGCTGAGTCAGTCTTTTCGCTACTTTTTAAGCACGCTCAGCTTCGATACACCGACGACACTTGGCGGCACCGATGCAGGCCCACGCAGCGTCGCTGTCGCGGACATGAACAAAGACGGCTTTCCCGACATCTTGGCGCTGTTTCAGACGAGCAGCACCGTCCAGGTTCACAAAAACAGAGGCACCGGCAGCTTCAGCGTCACCAGCAGTCGCAGCGTCGGGAGCGCACCGTACGGCATGCTGATCGCGGATCTCGACGGAAACAGTAACCTCGATGTCGCGGTCGCCAGCGCCGGAACGGGCACCGTCGGAGTCCTGCTGGGCGACGGTCTGGGCACGATTGCCAACAGCGTCAGCACGGGCGCGGGCGGAAGCTTGCCCCTATCGCTGGCTGCGCTGGATGCAAACAGCGACGGAAGCTTGGATCTTTTGGTTGCCAACAGCGGTAGCGCAGCGACGGGAAATCTGGGACTTTTGCTGGGCAACAAGACGGCGGCGTTTGCAGCAGGAACGGGCATCGCGACGAGCGCAGCGACATTGGTTGCCCTAACAGCGACGGATGTAGATGGCAATGGCAAGCTGGATCTCGTCGCAGCACATCGCATCAATCAGTCGGGAGCCAGCAATCTCTCGGTGCTGATTCATCGCGGACAGACGACAGCGCCTCTGTTTACACTCGGGACAGCCAAGACCCAGCAGGTCAATCCCAACGCGCTCGCGAGCGGCGACGTAAACCGGGATGGCTTTGGCGATGTCGTCGTCACAAACGATCTGGGCGCGACGGGCAAGCTCACCGTTCATACCGGCGCAGCGAGTGGTCTGCTCAGCGATGCGAGTGCAAGCTACGATACTGACGGAATTCCGACGGCAGTTGCGCTGCATGATCTCGACGGAGACGGTTTTTTGGATGCGATCGTCACAAACCTTACCGGCGTTTCGGGAAACCTGAGCCTGTTTCGTGGTCGCGGTGATGGCACGTTTTCATCGTCGCAGCGCATTGACTTTCCGTCAGCAGTTCGACCTTTGGGCGTTGCCGTTGGAGATCTCGATCAAGATGGCATCGTCGATCTGGTGATTGCCGATCAGCCATCGACGGGAAATGGTGCGATTTTGGTGCGCAAAGGAACCGGACAATAGCCAAGCCGTCCGTCGGGAACATCGCTACGCAGCGTCGCTACTTCAAGGTCTTGAGCGCTGTCTCGATCCACGAAAACGCCGCGCCGCGCACCTCGGGAAACTGCGTCGCAATCAGGCTCAGCAGCGGCAGCGCTCCGTAAATCACCACCTGCGAGATAAACGCGCGATCCCAGGTCAGCCTGCCGGGCGGGCTCTTGGCGATTCGCGACAGAACCTCATCGCGGTTCATCTGCGCCAGCACATACATCGTCGTCGGTCCCGTCATAAGCAGCAGCATCGTCGAGAGCAGCACCAGGTAGCGCTGCGGCTGAAACGGATACGAGATGAGCGCGAGCAGCAGCAGCACAAAGCCGATCGTCACGTTGAGCAGCGCGTTGCGCAGGTGCGGAAACAGCCGATTGATGTAGGTCACAACTTGGATCGCCAAAAAATCTTCCGCCAGTCGCAGCCACAGGTGCCACGCGTCGGGAACCAGGTGCTGATAGGCCTCGGCGGTGCTCTGTTCGGGCAACGGACGAACCGCGAGCTGCGGCGCATCAGGCTTTCCCGTCACAATCGTTCCCGGCAGCGGTCGCGCACGCCAGACCGGCGACAGGATCTTGGTCAGGTTTTGCGAGGCACGGACCACTTGCTCCTCGCTGGCATCGACCAAAAACGCGGTCTTGCGCAGATCTTCGCGCAGCGTGCGCAGCGCTTCGAGCGGACGCTCGATGTCTGTGTAGATGCCCAGCGCCGACAGCTCTTTTTCCGGGTCCAGCTGATGCAAGTGATTGAGCAGCAAGCGCAGGTGCTCTTGAACTGCCTCGGAACGGGTCAGATCGGGCAGCTCTTCGAGAAACAGCGCACCGAGGCTGCGAATGAACTTGTGCGGCAGTCGTTCCAGCGCCACCGACAGCGGATGATGGCCAAGCTGATGCAGAAAGTCGCGAAAGTCTCGCCACAGCCCGACGAAGCGAATGAACACAAAGCCGAGCGTCGTCACTTGCAGCGCAATCAGGAAGCGATAGACAAGGTGCATCGGCGCGATCTCGAGAGAAACCAGCTCCGACAGCATCGTCACCGCTTGCAGCAGCGCGAGCAGCATCGCCAAAAGAAGCTGCCACAGCGACGGACTCCCGAGTCGCGTCGTGATGTCATAGATCTTTTGCGACAGCGCCTGATCTTGCTGAAGCTCCGACAGAAGATCCAGATACACCGATGCCAAGCGCTCAAGCAGTCGAATCCGCTGTAGCTCACAGAAGCCGAAGAGCTGGACCCCACAGCCAAGCAGGATGAGCGGCACCATGGGAGACAGTCCAAATGCAGGCTGCGCGCTCCGTCGCAGAAACAGCAAGTGATTGAAGTCCACTTGCAGATAGTTGACGAGCGCGATGAACAGAAAGAACAGAAGCGTCGTCGCGGCCAGATACAAAAATCCAGCCAGCGCCGTGAGCAGTCGCTTCTTCAGCATCGATAACGGACGAACCAGCTTCAGGTAGTGCTCGTGAATCCGCTTGCGCAGGCCGGGCAGCAGATACTGAAACGCAGCGTCGAAGGAAACCAGCGTAAACGCGAGCTGCACGACGACACCAAACAGCGCGATGCACAGCACTTTCCACGACAGGTTCTGATAGACGCCAATGTGCCCGGAGTGATACCAGAGCCGAACCCACAGCGACAGGCGCTTCTCGTCGAGAAACTCATCCAAGTTGCCGTCCCGAAGCTGCATAAAGTGCGCGGTGTTCAGCGCGAAATAGCCAATCCACGCCGGAATGAACAGGCACAGCACAAACAGCGGCTGACGGGCGGACTCTCGCTGCGACAGGTTGGAATCGAGCAGCGAGTGCTGAATGTTACAGCGACGGAAAATCCGCAGCAGCGAAAAGACCAGCGGCGGCTCCGGCAGCGGATAGTAGTAGTGCCAGAAGTATCCGACGACAAACCACAGCCCGATTCCGCCCAAAAACAGCATCAGCAGGCTCAGCGTGCCTTGCTGATACGGCGAGTAGCGATACTCAAACGGCGCGCGATGAATCGACGGGTTTTCGTAGATGTAGCTGCCCGCGTCGTAATCTTTGACAAACGCGAGCGGAAACAGCGTGTCATTTCCGACGGCACTGATCCAAATCGCGGGACGACTGAGCGGCTTGTCCACTCCGGGCGCGGCCTGGGAATACTCGATGAGCTGCTCTGGATAACCGAGCAGCGCGACGGTGGCGTTGTACACACCTTGATCCGCGTCGCTGGCAAACTGAAGTCGCTGTCGCAGGCCTCGGAACGGATAGCTCCACTGCTGGTTGCGGGTAAACAGCGGATACGGCGACACCACCATCATCCCTTTGAGGTACGAGCGCGCCTCGGGATGCGTGTACAAAATGTCGCTCTCGAAGGTAAACAGCACCACGTCGGGGCTGTAGGCTCGAATCTGTCGCGCCAAAAACAGCTTGTCCTGCACGTCGGTGGCAATGATCCCGACGTAGCGAATCTTTTCTGCGTAGATCGTCGATAAAATGTGGGCCAGCGAGCGCTCTGCCGAAGACACCGTTCGATTCGACAGCGTCGGCATGATGTCATTGCGTGGACTGTCGTCGAGCACCGTCGGAAGAGGTCGCAGCGTCGGAGCCGGCAAGATCTCGGGCAGCGCGCTCGATTCGCTGCGGGCCGTGGTCTGACTGGTCTTCGCTTCGATCGTGTGCAGACGGGAAATGTGCAGCGGAACCGGCAGCGTCAGCCTCGGACGATGCGTTCGCTTGCAGTGCGCGCTCTTTTGCAGCGGCCTGGCTGGAACCACGCGAGCGTACTGGGGCGGCAAGCCTTGGCTCTGATCCGCGTTCGCTGCGATCACCGCTTGACCATATCCCGTCGAAGACTCAGTGATGAGCGCGATGTCATGCTCGTCAGCGCCCATCGTCTCGGTCAGATAACAGAAAAACTCCGTCTGAAGCGCTTCGTCGGGAATCACCGTCGCTTGATACTGAACATGTCGTCCGCCACCGTCGTGACGAAGGATCTGCTCGCGAATTGCACCGTTGGTCGCGCGTCCCGACAGAAAGCGAAACGACTGCGACGGAAAACGCAGCAGAAGCTGCTCGATCGAAACCACCGATCCCGAAAACGCCGGACCGAGCACGCGCAGCTCGGAACACGACGCACACTGACCGATCGGCAGAAGCGCAGAGACTCGGCCAATGTCTTCGACGGCACGCACAAACGCGGGCTTGTGAATCCCTGCAACTGGCGACTCTCCGACGACATACAGCAGCAGCAAGCTACGTCGCGATGCCGTGGTTGCACCGGGCTGTGCGATCACTTCCCGACGCTGAAACAGTGCCAGACCGGGCTGCTCAAGCGGACACTGACTGTCGAGGCTGCGCTTTTCGCCCGTCGTATTCCACGGCAGCAGATAGCGATCCAGCAAAAATCCGGTCGCTTCGAGCGCGCGCGTAATCGACTCGATCGTTCCGTCGAAGCCCAGACGAGGCTCAGGAACCGTGGCAATCAAGAACTGTATCGATACGCCTTGACGAGTCAGCGTGGCGCGAAGCTCTTCAGGCAGCGTGTCTTTTTTGTCCGATTCAGCGACGGTAAAATACGCAGACAAGAGCTTGCTTGCTTCGACATTTGCGCAGCCTGCGGGCTCCGCCGCTGACACTGATCGCCCAAGACCGATCAGCGTCAGTGCCACGCAGAGCAAAAGCCGATACACCGACACAGCGAGCCCAAGCCGAAGCGGTTTTCGCATGGCTTCGACGTTAGCAAAACCACGTCGCGCTTTGGAACTTGTGTAGGGTCTAGTCCGTACAGACCGGACTTAAAACGCCTTAGTACAGATCAAAGCGCAGCAGTCGTCCTTCCAGCATGCCGTTCCACAGCACATGTCTCGCCGACGGACGCAGCCCGATCTGACGCGCCAGATGAAGGTTCGCGGTGTACACGTACGCACGGTATCCGACAAAGCGACGCTTGAGCGTGTCACCGAGAGAGCGATACAGCTCGATCAGCTCTCGCTCGTCGCCCATGCGCTCGCCGTACGGTGGATTGCACAGCACAATGCCGGGCTGCTGCGACGGAGGCTCTGCATCTCGCAGATCACAGCGCACAAGCCGCGACAGCCGACCGAGCCCCGCCGCTTGCAGGTTCTGGCTCGCAGTTCGCAGCGCACGCGGATCGATGTCCGAGCCAAACAGAAACACATCCCGGGCCGGTCGAATCTGCGAGCGCGCTTCCGCTTGCAGCTTGCGCCACAGCATCCCGTCGAAGTCTCGCCAGCGCATAAAGCCAAAGTTTCGCGACAGCCCAGGTGCCATGCGCAGCATCGACAGACCAGCTTCGGACAGCAGCGTACCGCTCCCACAGCACAGATCCACGACGGTGGCCGGTCGCTGCATATGCGGCGGCGCAGTGTGAACCGCTTCCGACATCGGCGTCGCGCCCAGCGCCTCTTCGCCCGTCTGAGCCACAATCGCAGCCGCCAGCGTTTCCTTGAGCGGAGCCAGCCCGCCCTGCTGACGATAACCACGCTGATACAGCGGCGGGTCCGAGCTATCGAGGCTCACCAAGCAGCGATGCCCGCGCGTCGCTTCGTACAGCTGCACGTTCACGCGCACGTCCGGTCGCTGCGGATCGATATCGGGCCGTCGGCCTTGACGCTCACGGAAGCGATCCACCACCGCGTCTTTGGTCTTGAGCGCCGTAAACATGCTGTTCGCCAGCCCCGGCGCTTCGCCCATCGCGCTCACCGCGAGCGTTCCATCGACGGAGACGAACTCTTCCCACGGCAGCCGACGCACCGCATCGTACAGATCCGCCGGACCTTCACACGGATAATCCCCGAGCACGCGCAAGATCCGCGACGCACAGCGAGAATACAGGTTTGCTCGATACAGCGCGCCAAGTGGACCAGAAAACGACACCGCGCCGGTCCGAACCTCGACATCGGCGACTTCGGGCAGCGACAGAAGCTCTGCCGCCACAAGCGGTTCGGTGTGTCGAGCACACAAGGCCAAGTAGCGCGGTCGAGTCGATGCGACCGCTGCCGGTCGAGCGACGCTGGCTGGGGTCATCGCCGATCCTTTCGTAGCAGGCTGCACAAACGCTGCGCAGGCTGGCTCGGCACTTTAGTAATCCGCCGCCGCTTGTGTCAACGACTGGGCGTGAGAGGTTGACTTCCCGACCGCACTGCCTGCACCGTAAGAGCCATGGACGCCGACTGTATCTTCTGCAAGATCGCCAATCGCAGCATTCCCGCGCCGCTCGTGTTCGAAAGTCCCGATGTGGTCGCGTTTCAAGACATCAACCCACAAGCGCCGCATCACATCTTGATCATCCCGCGTGAGCACCATTCCGATGTCGGAGCACTGGCCCGCAGCGGACAAGAAGCGCTGCTTGGCAAGATCCTATCGGCAGCGACGCAGCTTGCCGCCCAGCGTGGACTCGACGCGAGCGGCTATCGCCTGGTCACCAACACCGGCAAAGACGGAGGCCAGACGGTGCGACACCTGCACTTCCATCTCCTCGGTGGCAGACCGCTTGGCTGGCCGCCCGGCTAACGCAGCTTGTGGATCAGCTCTTCGCTGCTGATCTCGTCGAGCCGATCCAGCCGCCACAGATAGTCGCGATAGTCCTTCGAGTGAACCGTTCCCGTCGCAGACGCTGGTTTGTTCGGCTCACCGCCCGATGACATCGGATCACGCAGGTGAATGTCCGTCAGTCGCGTCGTCGCAAAGCGCACACAGCAAAACCGCAAAAGAGCAGGCAGCGCCGTCCATTCTTCGTCGGTAATCAGACGCATTCGCTGATATCCCGCCACCATGCTGCGCGCCCACGGCAACATCAGCGGCCCAGTCCGCTCGGTATGCTTTTCGTCGGCCTGCTTTTCGTCGGCCTGCTTTTCATCGGCCTGCTTTTCATCGGCCTGCCTTTCGCTCAGCGGCTTGTCTGTCCCCGCATCGTGCGACGGAACCGGCGACGTACAAGCCAGCAGCGACACCGCCAGATCGTACAAGAGCGGAGTCCACGCCGCCTGTTCCAGATCAATCATCCACGGACCCACTTCGATCGCCCGACGAGCCTGCTTCCGTTTCGCTTTCGCCGTCGGAAACAAGATGTTATCGGGAAACAGATCGCAGTGCCCGATTCCCGACGGAAGCTGTCCAAAACCACGCAGCGCGGGTGCTTCGATCTCTCGGTTCAGACGATCCAGCGTCGGCAAAAGCGCTTCGTTCCAGCGCGGATGGCGAACCATGTCTTTTAGCCTGCGTCGAATGTGCGACGGCGTATAAATGCCTTCCCGTCGCAAGTTCAGCGTCGAAGTACACAGATGAAGCTGCCCGAGAAGCTGCCCGACTTCCAGCGCATGCGCTTCGTCGAATTCTCCGTCGGTCCGTTCGTAGCCATCGACCCACTCATACAGCATCGCCAGCGCCACAAACTGACCTTTCACCGAGCCGGGCAGCTTGACGTAGCCCTGACGATTGTGCGCCTGAAACAGCGCCGGAACGCGCAGACCGTGCGACAGAAGATGCCAAGTGAGCTGCGTCTCAAACTCGGCATCTGCGATGGAACGACCGGCAGAGACACGTAGAAACAGCGGTCCCACATCCGTCATCACTCGATAGTTTTGGCTGATCGTCCCTTTCCAAATGCGCGTCAGCGACACAAGCCGCAGTCCGTATTCACGCAGCAGTCGCTCCGCAGCCTCGGGCTCAATCACGAACGAATCCGCCATCAGCCGCCCTTTCGCTTGAGCAGTCCGCCGAGCGCCCCAATCAGCGTCCAGCCGATGACGTTGCGCGACACCTCAGCGACGCGCCCACTACAGCTTGAGCACAGCGGCATGTCCACCGACTGACCCGCTCGCGCCAGCCCGTTGCAGTACGCGCCCGATAGCCAGGTGTAGCACTTGACGCCCAGACGCTGGCAGCGATCGCAGCGATAGACATTGCGCGAAGTCCGACCGCTTCGCTCCTCGACGAGCACATACGTGGTGATGTCGCGACAGTGTGAACAAAACGCAAGCTCCGCACGACAAGCGGCGCTCGAACAGACGGTCGCGGCGACATCGACCTCGTTTGCGCAGACGGGGCAGCGATAGGTCTTGCTCATGTGTCCAGAATATCACGTCGAATCGGACTGCCACTCTCAAGTCGAGTCCGTCACCTACGCAGCGCTCCGAGCCCTGGCTCGTTCACATTGGGCGCTTGACTTCCCTCCGATTCATTCCTATGGAACAAAAACTCGCGCTCTCTTGTTGTTCGATCTGCGACTCACATAGCCAGCTCAACCAACGTCGCGATGCACGATAGCAACTGCGTACAGAATCTACGGCTCGCACACGCTCGGACCCAGTATATGAAGACCACTCCCAAGCGATTCCCAAACAATCTCAGCGACGGAACCATCGTTCGATTCCGCTTCAGTTTGGGAGTCCTCTGCTACGCTTCCCAAGCTGCCTTCCGATCCGATTCCCAAGCCGTATTCCGCAGCTCTGTTTCGCATTCCTTTGCGCAGAAAGCAGGCTCCTAATCATGTCGCGTGCCTCGTGGGATCAGTACTTTATGGACATCGCCAAGGTGGTCTCTTCGCGATCGACCTGTTCACGCAAGCAAGTAGGAGCTGTCCTGGTGCGCGACAGAACGATCCTCTCGACGGGCTACAATGGATCCATTCGCGGCATGCCACACTGCGATGAAGTGGGCCACATGATCGAATCAGATCACTGTGTTGCGACCATTCATGCGGAACAAAACGCGATCATTCATGCTGCCAAAAACGGGGTCGCCATCGACGGATCGGACCTGTATGTCACCGCGTCTCCGTGCTGGTCTTGTTTCAAAGCGATCGCCAATGCCGGAGTCCGCCGCGTGGTGTATGGAGAGTTCTACCGTGATGCGCGCATTTTCGATGTCGCAGCACGTCTGGGAATTGAGCTTCACCATCTCCCAACGGACTCCCAAACCAATTCCGCTGTGGACTCCCAAAGATAGGGAATTGCAAGTGCAAATCCGTCGCTGGCACGTCGTGAAAAATTGCATTACCTACAAAAGTTTTTTGTTGACCCACGCGCGGAGGCAAAGCTACGGTGGGGTTCGGTTCTTTGGCACCTATCCCATATCTTGGCTTGTGGACGAGGTCTTTCGCGGAACATCAAGCGGCTCTGAACTGTTTACCAAGTTGAATTTACAAACCTCTCTAGATGACGGAGGAATGAAACAGTGAAACTCTCGAGCAAACTCTCGAATCTCCTTTGTGGGATGTTGCTCATTGCTGCGCCGCTCTCGGCGAACGCCGGGTCGGATGCCGCTGCCTCCTCCAAGTCCAAGAAGGCTCGTCGGGGTCCGGTGTTTTCGGGGTGGGTTGCTTCTGAGTCTTCTCTGCGTACGCGGCCTGCGTCGCGTCCGAGTGGCAACATCGTCATCAGCTCTGTCAACGAACCAAAGCATGTCGTCTCGGTGAACATCTACAATCCCGACGGCAGCTTCAACGAAGACGCGCTGGATAAGCTCAACCATGTGTGGCGCTGCCGACGGACACAGACCGAAAAGCAGATCGATCCGCACCTGTTCGAGGTCATCTCGCACGTCTACGATCACTTCCAGAAGCCGCTCACGCTGGTTTCGGGATTCCGCAACCAAAAGAAAACGACATCGTTCCACTATGCGGGCAGCGCGTCGGATCTGTTGGTTCCGGGTGTGCCGGATTCGCGCTTGAAAGCGTTTGTGGAAAGCCTCGACACCGGCGGAATGGGCATCGGCATCTATCCGCACGCGGGCTTTATCCACGTCGATATCCGTCCTGAACCGAGCTATCGCTGGATCGACAACTCTCCGCCGGGTTCGAGCGACATGGGTCAGCCCAAGACCAGCCGCGATCGCTCCCCCAACAGCTAATCGCTCCCGACGAGCCACCGTCGCACTGCACGCTGCGCTCGTCTCTTCGCTTCACGCTTCGTATCAAACATCCCAGCACATCGCCGAGAGTACGTCGTCTCGATGCCTTGGCTTCGACGCTGCGTTTTTCGGTTCCGACACTGCGCTTTTCGGTTCCTACGCCCGACGAAGCAGCGTCGGTTACGACTGGACCGCGAGCGTACGCGCTTTTTGTCGCAGCTTGTCGATCTCGGTCCGCACCCGGTCCATGTACGCAGGCAGATCTTCTTCCGGCGAGGGCGGCGCAATCGGATCCCCGATACAGACCGCGATGCTCCCCGGATAGACCGGAAACGTATCGCGCGGCAACACCTGCGCCGTGCCAGCAATGCCGACCGGAACCACTTCAATCTTCGCCGTCTGCGCCAGCACAAAGCCTCCGCGCTTGAGCTTGAGCAGCTCGCCACCGTCTCCGCGTGTTCCTTCCGGGAACACCAGCACCGAGCGACCCTTGCGAATCAGCTTTCCAGCGCTCTGAAGCCGCGCGTAGGCCACTTTGGTGTTCTTGCGGTCGATGAAGATGAAGCCCGCCAGCCACATGCCCCAGCTAAACACCGGCAAGATAAACAGCGAGCGCTTGGCCACCATCACGGCTTTCTGTGGCAGCGTCGCAAACAGCGCCAAGATGTCCGTCAGCGACTCGTGATTGGACAGGTACAGATAGCTCTTCGACAGATCGAGCTGATCACTGACCTGCGTCGTCCAGCGAATGCCTCCGACGAAGAAAATGACGCGCGACCAGACCTTCGCGAAGTACAGAAACAAGTCTCCGCGAGGAGAAAATGGCCACGTCGCAACCGCCAACAGCGACATAAAGATCGTGTAGGCGATGATGAAAAAGCTGGTGAAAAACGCGCGAACTCTGAGCATCGGGCGACAGAGCATGCCCTAGCTGATGTCCTACCGTCTATTGCCTTTCCATACGCTGATAACCCGCTGGTCCGACGATAGAGCTTTCATTTCACCATTTATTTTAAGATAGAATCATTACAGTTATTCTTAGGGTTTGAATGGCTGCTGCTCCTCGCTGTATCACCGCACTCACGCTGCTTCTGGTATCGGGAACCGTCGTATCGCCCGCGCTCGCGACGGAAGCAGACACGAGCAAGCGTCGCAACGTCGAGCCTCCGCCGGAAGCACTGGCAGCCGGTCGCGCCTTCTTTGAAAAAGGTCAAAGCTATTACAAAGCGGGCAACTACCAAGCCGCGTGGGTCGAGTTCAGCTCTGCATTTCAAATCGTCGAGCTGCCCGACTTGCTGTTCAACATCGCGCGCTGCGAAGTCCACATGGGCCGAAAAGCCGATGCCGCCAAGCACTTTCGCGCCTTTTTGGCCGCCAAGCCGAGCGATCCCGAAGCTGACAACATCCGTCGCCAGATCGCAGAGCTAGAAGGAACCGCCGTGGCTCAGCCAGGGTCCGGTTCATCGTGGACCGCCAAAGCACCGTGGATTTCCATCGCTACGGGCGGCGCGGGACTGCTGCTGACCGTGGGTGGCGCGGGAGCACTCGGAGCCGCAAACGCAACGTATTATTCGCTTCAGACAAGCTGTGGAACGGCCTGTGATCCGTCTCTGGTGAGCCCAGGACGAACCCAGAGTGCCGTCGGATATTCACTGCTTGCCGTTGGCTTCGTCGCCATGGCCACCGCCGCCGTGGTGTTACCGTTCGAGCTTAAAAAGAAAGACGCTGTCACCAAGCTGGCTGTTTCTCTATCGCCCAGCGGTGCTGCGCTCCTCGGGAGGTTTTGATGCGTCGTCTCGCGATTGCCTCGCTGCTGCTTCTCGGTTGCTTTGACTGGGATGTGCTGTCGTCAACGCTCGGCGAACAAGACCTTTCCACGTCACAAGATCTGTCGGTGTTCGATTTGGCGCAGCCGGATCTGCGGGTGCCCGACTTGCGGATGCCGGATCTACTGCCGCCGCCGGATCTGATGCCTCCGACGGTGTCATTTACCAAGCAAGCGGACGCAGCCATGCTCGGCAACAAAAAGGCCAACAACGCGATCTTTGGCTGGAACGCGATGAACCTCTTTGCCGTCGGAGATGCCGGTGCCGTAGTCCGAACCACCAACGGAAAAGACTGGACGGTCGTCACCCTCAGTCCAGCGACGACGCAGAACCTGATGGATGTCTGGTTCCTGGACGACAAAGTCGGCTGGATCGTCGGTGCAGCCATGACGGCGTATCAGTGGGACGGCACGAACTGGACCGCCAAAGCGATGAACCTGACCAACGATGTGCAGGCGGTGTTTGGCAGCGCCGCAAACAAGGTCGTCGCCTCGGGCTCTGCGGATGCGATCTTCCGCTTCGACGGTGTGAACTGGACCAAGAGCGCCAACATCGCGCCCAAGCCCGGCACGCAGTGGGGCATGTGGGGCACCGGAAGCACGTTCTTTTCCGTCGGTGCGAGCAACGACTGCATCAACATCAACGACACCACCGTCGGGAAAGCAGCCAGCGACCAAGGTGGGAATGCTCTGTTCCGATCCGTGTTTGGCAGCGCTGCAAACAACATCGTGGCGGTCGGTTACGACGGAAACACCAGCATCGCCAGCAAGTCCAACGGCACCGCGTGGACCAAGCTAAACAACGTCCCCAACGTCGGGAAGCTCTACGCCATCTGGGCGGCATCCGCGACGGACATGTGGATCGGCGCAGAAAACGGACAAGTGCTGCGCTTCGATGGCACCAACTGGTCGCGCACCACTGTCTCGGGCATTCCCAACACCGAGATCATCAAAGACATCTGGGGCTCCGACGCAGCCAACATCTGGTTTGTCACCGAGCAAGGCGGAATCTACAAAAAGAACTAACGCAGGGACGCACAAGTCCAGGGACGCACAAGTCCAGGGACTCGGTACGTTCCGTCGCTACGGATTCGGCAAGTGGCGTCGCAGATGTTCACCGAGCGCGGCAAAGAGCTGCTCACGCTCGACATCAAGCGGCAGGATGTGAAACGACTCCGGCAGGACCAGCTGCGTGATCTGCTCTTTGGGAGTCCCCAGCTCAGCGACGAAGGCGTCCAGGCACGCGGGCGGCACCGTGTGATCGCGCAGACCGTACGACAGAAACGTCGGCTGCTTGACCTCGGGAAGCAGAGGCCGCACGGTCTGCATCAGCTCCACCAGGCTCGCCAGCGCGCGCACCGGCATTCCCCACGGACGCAGCGGCTCTTTGGGCAGATCGTTGGCGCGCACATCCCGTCCCGCCAGCTTGGGCACCGCCAGCTGTCGCAAGCCCGCCAGCTGCGACATCCGCACAATCGCGCGCTGTTGCCAGCTTGGCAGCCACAGCGGAGTGGCCAAAATCGAAAGCGCCGCCACGCTAGGACGCGTCTTCGCCTGTTCGACACTTGCAGGATAGCGCCGCGCCAGATCGATGCTCAGCAGGCCGCCCATTGAGAAACCGACGATCGCAAGCTGCGGCGGCTTGTCGGTCTGTGCGCACACCGCTTGATGCAGCGCATGCAGGGCCGCTTCCGCCGAGCCCAGCCAGTCGCGCCACGAGCTATCGGCCAGCTCACGCAGGCTGCGGTGATGTCCGGCCAAGAGCGGCAGCGAAACGTGCAGACCTTGCCGATGCAGCCGCTCCGCCAGCAGGTACAGCTCAAACGGCGATCCCGAAAAGCCATGGACGAGCAGCACCCCGCGCGACTCGCCCGAAGTACCAGCAAGAACACGCGGCTGCGACAGTGATTCCACGGGACGTTACTTGCGGAAGTCTTTGATGACGGTCTGCGTCTCGCCCGCGATGATGTGGACCGAGAACGTCTCGCGAATGCCGAACTCAGGGTTAAACAGCATGATCTGGTGCATCCCTGGGCTCATCTGATACGCCGTCTGAGGCGTGTTCAGGTTGGTGTCCATTCCATCGACAAAAATCTTCGTCCACGGCTTCGAGTTGACACGCAGGAAGCCAAAGTTGCCCGCTGGACGCACCGGCTTGTCGTTCGCAGCCACCGGACGCGGCGTCGGACGCACTGGCTTCGGCTGAGCCACCACCGGCTTTGGCGCAGGCTGCACCGGCTTTGGCGCGGGCTGCACTGGCTTTTCCACCGGTTTTTCGGGCGTCGTCGCCGCTACCGGCTTTTCCACCGGCTTTTCGGGCGTCGTCGCCGCTACCACCGGCTTTTCGGGCGTTTTTTCGGGCGTCGTCGTCGCTACCGGAGTCTGACTCGGCTCGACCACCGGCTTCGCGCTTGGCTCAGGCGGCAGCGGAATCTTCAGCTCTGCCGTCTTGCCCGCTTCCACGGTGATCGACTGCGTCAGGATGCGCGCTCCCAGCCGCAGCTCGATCGTGTGCGAACCCGCCGCCACCGATCCGACGCGCATCGGTGTCACTTGACCCAGCGACGCACCGTCGAGGAACACCATCGCCCCCGGAGGATCCGTCACCAGCGTAAAGCCACCCGTCTGTGTCACCAGCGCCGACAGAGCCGCCGTCGCACGCACCGTTTCACCCGCCTGCACCGTCACCGCATCGGTCCACGACTTATAGCCTGGACGCTGCACCGACACCGCGTGCGTTCCCGGCGGCAGCGACAAAATCACCGGCGAGCTGTCCATTCCCGAAACCGGCTTGCCATCCACAAGGACCGAAAACTCGCGGTCGGGATTGACCATCACCACGACGGTGCCCGGACGAAGCAGGAACCAGTACGCTGCGCCGCCTCCGCCAAGCGCCAACAGAAGAAGCAGCAAAAGCAGCGCTGGCGTGTTTCCACCTTGCGACTTCTGCGGCGTCGCCTCACGCGGGCCCACATCGAGCGAGTCTGGCAGGTTCAGCGGTGGCGGCGGTGCAACCGCTGGAATCGCGCGCGACCTGTGCGGCTCTTGCGCCGCTTGATGCGCCGCTTCCAGCATCGTCGGAGCGCTGACTTCCATGATCTCTTCGATCGAAATCGGAATGCGCTGGCTCGTCGGAGGATTCGCAACCGTTGGTCCGCCTTCGATTGGATCGCGCTCTGATCCGCCTTCTTCGACGGTCTTGTACTGCTGCGTTTCGATGTCGCCGGTATCGCGAACCACCACACCGCCACCACGCGGCGCGCCCGGATCGGCCTGCTGGGGAGCAAACGACTTGGTAGCCAGGTTGTCGTCGGAAAACTTGGGCTCAGCGATCTTGCCCGCGCCCATCGGTCCATCGACGGCGGTGTCTTCTTCGACGGGAACTTCCGTCACCGACTTGCTGACCGGCTTAAGCTTCGTCGCGCTGCCCGATGCTGCCGCAGGCTTGGCCGCCATTCGACCCGCAGCATCGGCGATGCTCTGCGCTCCACCCCGAGGCTGCGGTGGTGGCGTGCTCGCGTTCTTCACCGTCCTGACGTTCGTGGACATCCACTCGTTTGGTGAGTTGCTTTCCGGCGCAAACGCCTTCACCGCGCCCATCGCGCCCGTCTGCTTCACCGCCTGGATGCTGCCCGTTTCTTTCGATCCACGCAGACCGCCACCTGGATCCGCCTTGAGCGCCGCCATCGACAGCGTCGCACGCGCGCGCTGAAGAGAGTCCGCTCCCGACGTGGGCAGCGCCACTTTGGTATCGCGCACCGCATCGACTTCGGCTTGCTCCGCGTCCATTTCGGACCGGAACACCCGCTTCATCCACGCCGCCATGTCCTTGCGCGAAAAGAACTCGCCCGAGGTATACAGAAACGACTGAAGCTCTCCGTGCAGATCCATCGCCGTCTGATATCTCTCGGCGGGATTCTGCGCGAGCGCCTTCATCACGATGCGCTCTAGCTCTTCGGGAATCTTGCGGTTGTACGCGGTCGGCGGCAGCACCTCGACGTTCTTGATCTTGTCGAGCACCGCCATGTCTTGATCCGGCGGAAACAGTCGCTCTGCCGTCAGAAGCTCGTACAGCACAATGCCGGTTGCGAAGATGTCCGAGCGACGATCAATCGGCTCGCCTTTGACCTGCTCGGGCGACATGTACGCGAACTTGCCCTTGAGCGAGCCCGATTCATCCGCCTGTGGACCGCGATTTTGACCGACCTTGGCAATGCCGAAGTCAATCAGCTTGACCTCGCCTTCGTAGCTGACCAGCACGTTCTGCGGTGACACATCGCGATGGACGATGTGCAGCGGATTTCCCAGCGAGTCTTGCTTGTTGTGCGCGTAATCGAGCGCCTCGCACAGCTTCATCACGATGAAGCAGCTCTGCGCAAGCGGCATCGTCGGAGTTCCGTCAGGAAGCTGCTGCTTACAGCGCTGGTAGATCTTTTTCAGATCCTGCCCGAGCACATACTCCATCGCGATGAAGTAGCTGTCGCCGACCTTGCCCCAGTCCACCACCTGACAGATGCCCGGGTGATTGAGCTGAACCGCCAGCTTGGCTTCGTCGATAAACATCGATGTCAGCTCTTTGTCAGCGGTAAGAAGGTCGATCATCTTCTTGACAGCGACGATGCGCTCGGTGCCTTCGAGAGAGACGGTCTTCGCCCGGAAGATCTCGGCCATCCCGCCGGTGCTGACGCGGTCGAAGAGGAAGTACTTTCCAAACGGGTTAGGTTTTTTCACAACCATCCTCGGCACAGAAGTGGCGTAGGCCCACCGCAAAGCAGGCTGAGCTAGTGTGCACCAGTGGGTAGGTTAGCACCGCATCTTGGCGAATCACAATGTAGAACTCGGTATCTAGCTTGTCCTAGACCCGGCTTGGGCAGGCGTGTTAGCTCCTTAGAGCACGATGTCGCAAAAGCCGCTTCACCCTGTGTCGTCCGATGAAACGTCTGCTGATGCGCGCACGGGATCCGATCCCGATGTCGATCTTCAGGTCGAGGTGTTTCGCACCCGCAGTCGCTTGCTGGCCCAGCTTGTGGTCGATGAGATCCTCGCGTCGGAAGGTGTGGTCGCAGTCCTACACGATCGACAGATGCACTCGCTGCCCGCGCCGCTCACCATGGCCGGTGAAATCGGCATCGCAGTGTCGGAAATCGATCGCGAAGTGGCGCTTTCGGCCCTGCGTGAAGCCGCTGAAAACGGTGTGCCTCTCGACGACGGCGAGATCGTCGAGGAGTCGGTAGGCTAAGCCCAATGCGTGGGGACGTGGTGCTGCTTTCGACCGGCACCTGCTTACAAAACGGCCCAGCGGGCCCCGTATCCATCGTCGAGCCGGATCCCAAGCTGCTGGGTCAAAAAGGCGCCGGTCTGTGCGTGATGGCGCAGCTTGGCTTGCCGGTGCCGCCTGGGCTGATCCTGCCTTGTACGCTGTGGCCGCACTTTTCCGAGCACGACAGCTTTCCCGATGACTTCTGGCAGCAGGTCTTTGCGCAGCTCGCGTACGTGGGACAGCTCGTCGATGCCGCGCTGGGAGATCCCGAAAAGCCGCTCCTTTTGTCGGTGCGTTCCGGGGCCAGCGTGTCGATGCCGGGCATGCTCGATTCGCTGCTCAACGTCGGCATCAGCGAACAAGTGCTGCCCGGACTTGCGCGACGACTCGGCGACGAGCGGGTTGCGCTCGATTGCTATCGTCGCTTTTTGCATCAGTACGCGGCGCTGGTGTTTGGGCTGCGACCCGAGAGCGTGCTCACGCCCGATCCGTTTGAAGTCCTTCTGTTTGAGCTCAAGCAAAAGCGCGGAATCTTCCACGACGACGAGCTGACCGCGACCGATTTGCACGCGCTGTGTCAGCAGTATCAAGCGCTGATTGTGCAGCGCACCGGCCAGTCGGTTCCGTCGGACGCACAGGTTCAGCTACGAGAAGCGGTCTATGCGGTGCTGCGATCGTTTCACAACCCGCGCGCCGAAGAATATCGTCGCATGCAGCACATTCCGGCAAACATCGGCACCGCCGTCACGCTGCAAGCGATGGTGTTTGGCAACCTGGGTCCGACTTCAGCGACGGGTGTCGTGTTTTCTCGCGATCCGCGCAGCGGCGAGCCCGGTCTGTACGGTGAGTTTCTGCCGCAAGCGCAAGGCGACGATCTGGTGTCGGGTGGCTTTACGCCGCGACCGATTGAAGAGCTTGCGACGCTGCTGCCCGAGGCGTTTTCTCAGCTTCAGTCGGCGGTCGAGCGGCTCGAAGCGCGCTTTTCCGATCTGCAAGATGTCGAGTTCACGATCGAGTCGGGACGGCTCTATCTGCTTCAGACGCGGGCAGGCAAGCGCTCGGCGCGGGCGATGGTTCGTGTGGCCAGCGATCTGGTGCGCGAAGGCAAGATCTCGCCGACCGAAGCGCTGCGTCGCTGTGAACCCAAGCGCTTTTCCGAGCTGCTGCTTCCGACCGTCGATAAAAATGCGCAGGCTCCGACGATTGTGCGAGGACTGCCTGCTTCGCCGGGAGCCGCGTCGGGACCGATCGTGCTCACGTCGCAGGAAGCGGCAGCCCATCGGCAGCGTGGCGTGGCGTCGATCCTGATTCGCGCCGAGACTTCCACCGACGACATCGTTGGCATGGAAGCGGCGGCGGGACTGGTCACCACCCGAGGCGGAATGACCTCGCACGCGGCGGTGGTGGCGCGCGGCATGGGACGCTGTGCCATCGTCGGATGTACGTCGCTGCGCGTCGATCTGGCCAAGCAGCAAGTCTCGACGCGGGAATACACGCTGCGCGCCGGGGATCCGGTGACGATCGACGGTCATCGCGGGCTGCTGCTGCTGGGTGCGCTGCCGCTGTCGCTTCAACACGTCGCGCAAGATGCCGATCTGTCGAGGCTGTCCAGCTGGGCGCAAGCGCTGGCCAAGGTGCCCATTTGGGCGAATCTTCAGACGCACAACGACGCGGCGCTGGTGCGTGATCTGCCGGTGGCTCAGACGATTGCGCGCGACATGAGCACATCGGGATCTCCCGACGGCTGGCAGCGGCTGCTCATCGGCTCGACCCAGCCCGATTCCCCGGCGCAGAGCGGCTACCTGTTGCCCTGGCGCGCCGAGCAAGCTGTGCCGCCACTGCCCGGTCCCGCGAGCGTGCTGGCGATCTCACTTTCGAGCTGGCCGACGACACAAGCGCTGATTGCAGCCTGTACCGCGCTGCGACAGAGCCAGCCGAAGACGACGAAGCTCGGCCTTTTGGTGGGCGAACAGCTCGCGGTGGATGAGCGGCTGTACGCGCTGGCCACGACGGAAGCGCTCGACTTTGTGGCCTGCCCGGTGCTGCGAACGCCGCTTGCGTGGCTTTTGGCCGCGCGCGCGACGCTGTAGCGGCTAGTCAGCCGTCGCGAACGCTTGGGCCAGGTCGGCGATCAGATCGTCGATGTGCTCGATGCCGACGCTCAGGCGGATCAGTCCGTCGGAAATGCCAAGTGCTTCGCGCTGAGCGACCGGGATGCTCGCGTGAGTCATGCTGGCGGGATGCTCGATGAGCGACTCGACGCCGCCGAGGCTCTCTGCGCAGGCAATCAGCTTCACCGCGCGCAGGATGTTCACCGATCGCGTGAGCGCCGGAAGCCGTCCGCTGGCCACGACGAAGCTGATCATGCCGCCCGGACCCTTCATCTGTCGCGTCGCCAGCTCGTGCTGAGGATGTGACGGCAATCCGGGATAAATCACCCGCTCGATGAGCCCGCGTCCAACCTGTGCTTCCAGCCACTTGGCCATCGCCAGACCGTTTTGACAGTGACGCTCCATCCGCAGCGGCAGCGTCTTCACCCCGCGCATCACCAGGAAGCAGTCCATCGGTCCCGGCACCGCGCCGATGGCGTTTTGCAGAAAGCGCAGTCGCTCGTGAAGCTGCGGATCGCTGGTCACCACCACGCCACCGACCACATCGGCATGCCCGTTGACATACTTCGTCGTCGAGTGAACCACCGCCGTCGCGCCCAGCGCCAGCGGGCTCTGTAGCGCGGGCGACATAAACGTGTTGTCCACCACGAGCGGCAGCTTGGCACCTTTGCAAATGTCCGCGACCTGCGCGATGTCACACAGCTTCAGCAGCGGGTTGGTCGGCGTTTCCACCCAGACCAGCTTGGTATTCGCCCGAATCGCTTCTCCAAACGCTGCGGGTCGCATCGGATCGACGTACGTCACCGTCAGCCCGAGCTGCTTCATCACGCGCTCGAAAATTCGGTACGTTCCGCCGTACAGATCGTCGCCCGCCACCACATGATCGCCCGCTGACAGCGTGTGCAGGATCGTCGTCGTCGCTGCGCAGCCCGATGCAAACGCCACCCCGAAGTCGCCACCTTCCAGCGCCGCCAGGTTCGCTTCCAGCGCCTGTCGCGTCGGATTGTGCGTCCGAGAATACTCGTAGCCTTTGTGTCCCCCCGGCCCGTCCTGCACATACGTCGAGGTCATAAACACCGGCGGCGTAATCGCCCCAGTCACTGGCTCGGCAGGCTGTCCTGCGTGAATCGCCAGCGTCTCAATGTGCTGCTTTTGGTTCGTCGTCATGTCCGTTTTTGCCTTTTGCTAAGCCGTACGCACTGCGCAAGTGTCGTTGTACATCCAATCGCTCACTGTTCGCAGCAGCCACAGACGGTGAAGACGCGCTTTGTGGCTAAGCGAGCGAGCGAACGTCTTACGGGCTTAGGTAGGCGCGGAGCGGCAGGACTTGCAAGCTGCCAGTGTCCTCTACCGACGGAGGCTTCACCCGCGCCAGCATTTTTACCACCGCACGCGCCAGCTGCAAGTCGGTGTAGAGCGGAATTTCCAGGTCGATCGCGGCGCGGCGAATCAGCACTCCGTCGGGTCGTCCTTGGCTATCGAAGCTGCGCGGAATGTTGATCACCAGATCGATGCTACCGTCGCGCAAAAGCCGTAAGACCTGCGAATCCGGTCCCGCTTCGCCTTTGTCCACCACCTGACACGCGATTCCTTCGGCGTGCAGCGTCTCTGCCGTGCCGGGCGTCGCATAGATGCGCAGTCCCAGCTTCGCAAGCTGCCGCGCTTCGTCCACCAGCAGGTACTTGTCGCCCATCGTCCCGAGCGACAGCAGCACTCCTTGCTTGGGCCAGCGAAAGCCCGTCGAAAGCAGCGACTTGGCCAGCGCTTCTTCGACGCTGTGACCGAAGCAGCCGACTTCTCCCGTCGCGGCCATCTCGACCCCGAGGATCGGATCTGCGCCCGACAGCCGACGGAACGAAAACATCGGCGACTTCACCACCACAAAGTCCAGATCGAGCGGATCGCGCAGCGGCGGCAGCGAAATCGGCTCACCCAGCATCGCCTGCGTCGCGGTGCGAATGAAGTCCACCCCGAGCGCCTTCGACACGAGCGGAAAGCTCCGCGAAGCGCGCAGGTTGCACTCGATGACCTTCACTTCGTCGTCGCGCGCCAAGAGCTGAAGGTTCACCGGACCCGTCACCCGCAGCGCCTTCAACAGAGCCCGTCCAATCCGTCGCACCTTGCGCACCGTCTCGATCGTCAGATCTTGCGGCGGCAGCATCATCGTCGCGTCGCCCGAGTGAACGCCCGCGTCTTCGATGTGCTCACAGATCGCCCACAGCAGGATCTCTCCGTCGCTAGCCACCGCGTCCAGCTCGATCTCGCGCGCGTGCCGTTCGTACTTGCTGACCACCACCGGATGTTCCGGCGTGATCTGCGTCGCTCCGTCGAGATATAGCTTCAGCTCCGGCCCGCTGTGCGCCACCCGCATCGCCGCACCTGACAGCACGTACGACGGACGCACCAGCACTGGATAACCGCCAATCGAACCCACCGCTCCGTCGAGATCCGCCATCTGTCCCGCTTCGGTCCAGCGCGGCTGATCGATGTGCAGCGCGTCGCACAGACCCGAAAACTTGACGCGATCTTCGGCACAGTCAATCGACGCCGGAGCCGTCCCGAGCAGCCGAATCCCCGCCCGATGCAGTGGCAGCGCCAGCCGATTCGGAGTCTGTCCGCCCATCGCCAGCAGCACGCCCGCAAACCCGCCCGCCGCCTGCGACTCGAAGTCCCACAGCTCGAGGACCGTTTCCAGCGACACCTCGTCGAAGATCAGCCGATCGCACAGATCGTAGTCGGTGCTGACTGTCTCGGGATTGCAGTTGAGCAGCGCCACGTCGTAGCCCAGCTCTCGCGCCGCCTGCGCCGCCCCGACGCAGCTCCAGTCAAATTCCACCGACGAGCCGATCCGATAGCAGCCCGATCCAAGCAGCAGCAGCTTCTTTTTCTCCGACGCACGAACATCGTCTGCCGCCGCGTGATAGGTCAGATACAGATAGTTGGTCTGCGCCGGATATTCCGCCGCCAGCGTGTCGATCTGACGCAGCCTCGGCACGATCCCAAGCTGCTTGCGACGAATCCGCACCTGTTCCGCCGTCGTCCCCGCTTGACACGACTTCGCGATCTGCACGTCGGAAAAGCCCGCTTGCTTTAGATTCGCTAGCTCAACTTCCGACAGCGCCAGCGCCTCGCGTCCACTCGGCAGCCTTCGCAGCTCGTGCAGCTCGTGCAGCTCGGACAAAAAGAAGCGATCGATCGAGGTCAGCTGCCACAGCTCCTCGACGGAAAAGTTCAGCTCGAACGCCCGCGCCAGCGCAAAGATGCGACGCGACGACGGCGGCGACAGCTCTGCCAGCACCGCCTGACGATCCGACAGCCCGTACAGCGACGGGTCGAAGCCATCGGCCCCGACTTCCAGCATGCGCAGCGCTTTTTGCAGCGCTTCCCCGAAGCTGCGTCCGATCGCCATCACTTCCCCGACGGACTTCATCTCGGTACCGATGCGCAGATCGGCACCCGCGAACTTTTCCAGATCCCAGCGCGGCACCTTGCACACCACGTAGTCGAGCGCCGGCTCAAAACACGCGGTTGTGGTGCGCGTAATCGCATTGCGCAGCGACGGTAGCGAATAACCAAGCTGAAGCTTGGCACCGACGTAGGCCAGCGGATAGCCCGTCGCTTTCGACGCCAGCGCCGACGAGCGCGACAGCCGAGGATTCACTTCAATCACCCGGAACCGCGACGCCTTCGGATCCAGCGCAAACTGGATGTTGCACTCACCGACGATGCCAAGGTGTCGAATCGTCGCAATCGCCGCATCCCGCAGCAGCTGATAGTCCGAATCCGACAGCGTCTGCGATGGAGCGACCACGATCGATTCGCCCGTGTGGACGCCCATCGGATCGAAGTTTTCCATGTTGCAGATGGTGATGCAGTTGTTGTCCTTGTCGCGGACCAGCTCGTATTCGATCTCTTTCCAGCCCGACAGACACTCTTCGAGCAGCACCTGTCCGACGCCAGCCAACGCTCTCTCGACGGCTTGACCCAGCTCGCGCGGCGACTTGACGATCGCCGATCCGCGTCCACCGAGAGAAAAGCCCGCGCGCAGGATCAGCGGATAGCCAATCTCTTCGGCGACGCGCTGCGCTTCTGGAAGCGAGGTCGCAACCTGACCACGCGCCACCGGCACATCGATCTCACGCAGCTTGTCGGCGAAGATCTTGCGATCTTCACAGGCGCGAATCGTCTCGATCGACGTTCCGAGCACGCGCACCCCGTGACGCGCCAAGATCCCTTCGTCGCTCAGCCGCAGCCCACAGTTGAGCGCGCTCTGACCACCGAACCCGAGCAGGATCGCATCGATCTGCTCTTTGACCAGGATCGACTCGACGATCGCGGGCTCGACGGGCAAAAAATAGACCGCATCCGCCAGCTTGTCCGAGGTCTGCACCGTCGCAATGTTCGGGTTCACCAGCGCGACGTAAATTCCTTCTTCGCGCAGCGCTTTGCAGGCCTGCGAGCCGGAATAGTCGAACTCGCCCGCTTGACCGATTTGCAGCGCGCCCGAGCCCAGCACCAGCACGCGCTTCGGCAGCGTCGGTCGATCCGCGCGCAGGGTTTCCAAGATCTGTGACGTCATGATCGCGTCCTTTGGCAGGCCGAGACGGTGCGCAGAAACTCGTCGAACAGCACCGCCGTATCACGCGGACCCGCCGCCGCTTCAGGGTGAAACTGCACCGACGAAAACGGCAGACTTGCGTGCCGAATGCCTTCGTTTGTTCCGTCGTTGAGGTTCACAAACCACGGACGGACGTCGGCAGGCAGCGTCCGCTCGTCCACCGCGTAGCCGTGATTTTGGCTGGTGATAAACGCTCGTCGCGTCCCGACTTCCAGCACCGGCTGATTGTGCGAGCGATGCCCAAACGGCAGCTTGAACGTATCCGCCCCGAGACAGCGCCCCAGGAGCTGATGTCCCAGACAGATCCCAAACGTCGGCAGTCGCAGATCCAGGATCTTGCGCAGCCTCTCGATGAGCGGACCTTGATCACGCGGATCACCGGGCCCGTTGCCAAGCAGCACGCCATCGACGCGCGCAAGATACGGCTCCCAGTCGGTGCTTGCTCCGGCACGAATCACCTTCGCACCACGCACCTGTAGCGAGCGCACGATCGACTCTTTGACGCCGGTATCAATCACCAGGATCGTCGGTCCGGATCCACCTGGAAGCTCGACGATCGACGACGGAGAAACCAAGCTGACCGCATCGCGCATCGCAATGCCCGGCGCATCTTGTAAGCCCGTCTGAGGATCGCGCTCGCTCACAAGCAGCGCACCTTGCATCGTGCCGTGGCTGCGGAGCTTCTGAACCAGCAGCCGCGTGTCCACACCCTCGATCGCTGGAACACCCGACGCAGTCAGCCAGTCCCCGAGGCTGCGCACCGCCGCATGATGGCTATACGTCTTGGCGTAGCGACTGACGATCAGCCCTTGGACCTGAATCCGATCCGACTCCATCCCGTCGGCAGGCACGCCATAGTTGCCAATCAGCGGATAGGTGAGCACCAGGATCTGGCCTCGGTACGAAGGATCGGTCAGCGCTTCGACGTAGCCCACCATGCCGGTGTGAAAGACCACCTCGCCCCGCGCTTCGACCGGCGCACCAAAGGCTCGCCCGGCTGCCGTCGTTCCATCTTGGAGACACAGCTTCATTGGCTCGCTCCGATTATGCATTTATGCATCTTACATGCTTCCACAGTCTGCCCTCAACGGCGGCCAGGGTGAACCACATGACGCGGCAAGTCAAAGCAAAATTTCGTCGAATTTTCGGCATTTCTGAAAAAAAGAACCTGCGCATGTCCGAAAAATATTGCTTGTGCGTCAAAAACTCTTTGTGCATCTATATGCATTATGCAAAACAAACTGGGCCCGTTGGCGCTCGCCTTTTCGGGCGGACTCGACACCTCGTACTGTGTTCCCAAGCTGCAAGAAGCTGGCTGGACCGTTCACACGGTCTTCGTCGATACCGGCGGAACTTCTGTCGCAGACCGAGAGCGCATCGCAGCGCAGGCCAAAGCCGTCGGAGCCGCGTCTCACCACGCGATCGATGCCAAAGAGCAGGTCTTCGATCGCTTCGTGCGCTATCTGATCTTCGGCAACGTGCTGCGCGGCGAGGTCTATCCTCTGTCGGTGGCCGCCGAGCGAACGCAGCAAGCGATCTCGGTGATTGAAGTGGCCAAGCAGCTGGGAGCCAAAGCGGTGGCGCACGGCTCGACGGGCGCGGGCAACGATCAGATCCGCTTCGACGTGGCGCTGCGGGTGCTGGCCCCCGAGCTGCAAGTGGTGACGCCGATTCGCGAAGGCGGTGTCCGACGCGAGGATTCGATCAAGTACCTGACGGAGCGCGGGCTGCCGGTGCCGGATCGCGCGAGTGCGTACTCGGTCAATCGTGGGCTGTGGGGCACGACCTGGGGCGGCGGCTGGACGCATGACTCGTGGCAGAGTCCGCCGAGTGAGCTGCTCGATCCACCGCAGCCAAACCTGCCCGCGCGCGACGTGGTGATTGGCTGGAAGCAAGGTGTGCCGGTGTCGATCGACGGAAAGACCTACAGCGGCGCGGCGCTGGTCGATGTGCTGGGCGCGCTGTGTGAAGCGTTCGGCGTCGGTCGCAATGTTCACGTCGGTGAGACGGTGCTCGGGATCAAAGGTCGCGTCGGCTTCGAGGCGGGCGCGGCGCTCACGCTGATTGCCGCCCACCGCGAGCTGGAAAAGCTGGTGCAGACCAAGTGGCAGGGCTTTTGGAAAGATCACCTGGCGCGCTTTTACGGCGACCGGCTGCACGAAGGTCAGTACTTCGATCCGGCGCTGCGCGACATTGAAGCGCTGCTCGAAAGCAGCCAGCAGCGAGTGACGGGAGAGACGCGGCTGCGCTTTGCACCGGGACGCTTCCAAGTGACGGGCGCGCGCAGTCCAGCGTCGCTGCTCGATCGCGCGGTGGCGACCTATGGCGAAGAAAACTTGCTGTGGTCAGGCGAAGAAGCGCGTGGCTTTGCACGGGTGTCGGCGGTGGCACCGCTGTTGGCCGCACGGGCGCAGGCTCGGGCCGAAGCGCTGGCCGAACAATCGGGAGACCAGCAGCCATGATGCTCACGACGCGGGTTCGTCTGGATCGCATCGCCTCTTCGACGAAAAACGCCAACCTGGGTCGCGATGTCATCGTCAGCGACCAGATCACGGCGGCGGAAGGCTACGTGCTGGCGGTGCGCATCCTCGAAGACAAATCGACCTACAATACCGTCGAAGATCTGACGGGACGGATGGTGCCGCTGCGGGCGGGCGACGTGCTGGCGGGAACGCTCGGCAATCGGCGCGCGCTGCACGGCTACGCCGGGGAAGTTCCCTCGCATATTTCCGTCGGAGACACCTTGCATGTGCTCAACCTCGGCGGTGTGCTTGGACGCTGTACGTCGGCCAGTCCCGAGCTGGGCTCGCCCTTTCGCGCCGAGGTCTTGGGATCGATCCTGAGCTTTCCCGAGCTGTCCGATCGCGTCGGCAAGCCTGCACACATCCGTCAGGGCGCGGTGCCTGGTTCCGACGAGCTACGCAGCAGAGTCCCGGTGATTTACGTCGCGGGCACCTGTATGAACACCGGCAAGACCTACGCAGCGACGGAGCTGGTGCGTGGGCTGTCCAAAGGTGGCCTGCGCGTCGCGGCTTGTAAGCTGACCGGCGTGTCGCTGATGCGCGACAAGCTGCAAATGCTCGACGCGGGTGCGGTGACGGCGCTGGCTTTTTCCGATAGTGGACTCGCTTCGACGCGCGCCGGGGTGACGACCAAGACCGCCAAAGGCATCATGAACCGTCTGTGCGAGGTCAAGCCCGACGTGATCATTGCCGAGCTGGGCGACGGAATCCTCGGTGAGTATGGCGTGCAAGACATCCTGCTCGATCCGGCGCTGCGCGACGTGGCCGGTGCCTGGGTTGTCGCTGCGCCCGATCCCGTCGGATGCTGGGGCGCGGTCGAGCTGCTCCGTCGCGACTATGGCATCGCAGTGACGGTTCTGACTGGACCAGCGACGGACAATGAGGTGGGGCTCGACTACATTCGCAGCAACCTCGGCCTGCCTGCCCACAATGCACGTCGCGACGCAGCGGGACTGGTTGCCGTCGTGCGCAAAGCCGTCGAAGCCGCCAAGCAGCGCGGTCCGCACAAAGTGGTTCGTCAGAGCGACCTCGAGGCCACGCCGTGAGCCAAGCTCTCTCGGTGCTGTGCGCCGGAGCCGGTGGTTACGTCGGTGGCGAGCTATTGCGGCTGCTGTATCAGCATCCTCACGTCGGGAAAGTCACCGCGCACAGTCGCAGCCAAGAACACAGAGCGATTGGCGACGTGCATCCGACGCTGGCACCGCTGACTGATGCGCACTTTGTCGGCGGAGAGCTAAGCGAGCTGGTTGCGCAGCACGACGTGGTGATGATGGCGCTTGAGCACGGAGAGTCGGCGCGGCTCGTCGGACCGATCTTGGCCCAGCCACCGCGTCTGCTGATTGATCTGGCGGCGGACTTTCGCATTGCCGATCCGTCGCTGTACGCTCGCTATTACGGTCCGCATCCGACGCCAGAGCTGCTGTCGCGCTTTCGCTACGGGCTGTGTGATGTGTACGGACAGACGCTGCGCGACGCGACCACGATTGCTGCACCGGGCTGCTTTGCGACGGCAGCGCAGCTTGCACTGTATCCGCTGCGCAAGCTCATCACCGACACGCAGCCGACGCTGTTTGCGATCACCGGATCGAGCGGCGCAGGTGCCAAGCCCAAAGACTCGACGCATCACCCGGCGCGCGCGCACAACCTGTTCGCCTATTCGCCGTTTTCGCACCGTCACGAAGCCGAAATTGTGCAGAGCCTGCGCGCGTGGACCGGACGCTCTGATGCGACGGCGCGGCTCCTCACTCACTCGGGACCGATGGTGCGCGGCATCTACCTGACCTTGCATGCCAAGGTGGACGCGGTGCTGCCACCGGGAACCGTCGAAGCGGCTCTTCACGCGGCGTACCACGACAGACCGCTGGTTCGCGTGCTGCGCAAGCCGCCCGAGCTGACCCACGCGATCGGTTCCAGCTACGCGCTGCTGCACGGCTGTCAAAGTCCCGACGGAAAAGAGATCCAAGTGACGGTTTCTATTGACAATTTACTAAAAGGTGCTTCGGGCCAAGCGGTGCAGGCGATGAACCTGGCGCTCGGACTGCCCGAGACAAGCGGCCTGCACGCGGTGGGAGTGTTTCCATGTTAACGAGCTCGTCGGCGCTCTTGCCGGTGTATGCGCAGCTTCCGGTTCATCCGGTGCGCGGAAGTGGTTCGTGGCTGCACGACGCAGACGGTCAAGCCTGGCTGGATGCCTACGGTGGTCACGCGGTGGCTGCGACGGGACACTGTCACCCGCGCGTCGTCGCTGCCATTCGTGAGCAAGCCGAAGCGCTGCTGTTTTATTCGACGGCGCTGCCGCATCCGATTCGGGAACAGCTGGCGTCGGCGATTGTCGCGCACTGTCCACCCGCGCTGCGCAAGGTGTTCCTGGTCAACTCCGGCGCAGAGGCCAACGAAAACGCGCTGCACCTGGCGCGCAAGGTCACGGGTCGTCAGCGCTTTGTCTCGATCGAGGGTGGCTGGCACGGACGAACCGCTGCGACACTGGCTGTCACCGACGGTGAAAAGTACATGGCTGGCGCTCGTCGCGCGGGTATGCCCCTGTCGCTGAAGGTGCCGTGGAACGATCCCGCGACGCTGCTATCGGCGGTGGACGACACCATCGCGGGCGTGATCTTGGAACCCGTTCAAGGCCTGACCGGCGCGCGCGATCTGCCCGTCGAGCTGCTTCGGGCGGCACGCACGGCCTGTGATCGCGCGGGCGCGATGCTCATCTTCGACGAGGTTCAGTGTGGCGTCGGTCGCTGTGGCGCCTTTACCGCCGCTGAGTCCTACGGAGTCACGCCCGATCTGCTGACGCTGGCCAAAGGTCTGGCGTCGGGACTTCCGATCTCTGCCGTCGTGACCACCGATGCGATTGCGGCGCTCATCAAGTCGGGCGATCTCGGCAGCACCTTCGGCGGTGGTCCGGTTCCGTGTGCCGCTGCGCTGGCCACGCTCGCGGTCATCGACGATGAAAAGCTGATCGAAAACGCCGTGACCGTCGGAAATCATCTGCGGGAAGGAGCACTCGCGCTCGGACCCAAGAAGATCGTCTCGACGCAAGGTCGCGGGCTGCTGCTCGGGCTGCGACTTCATCGTCCTGCCGTCGAAGTTCAGACGGCGCTGCTGAGACATCAAATCATCACCGGCACATCGTCGGACCCGCAGGTTCTGCGTCTGATGCCGCCGCTTTCTTTTTCCATCAGCGAGGCTGAGCTGCTGCTCTTGGCGCTCGCGCAGGTGCTGTCATGACCGCCGCTGCCCATCCGAAGCGTGACTTTCTGGACATGGCCGATCTGGCTCCGAGTGAGCTGTCTCGGCTGCTCGACCTGGCGGCGCGACTCAAGCGCGGAGAGCAAAAACGCAGAGACGCGCTCGCCCAAAAAGTGCTGGCGATGGTGTTTCTGGACCCGAGCCTGCGCACCCGCACCAGCTTCGAGGTCGCGATGTTTCTGCACGGTGGACACGCGGTGGTGCTCGAACCGGGTCGAACCTCGTGGGCGTGGGAGACGCAAAAAGGCGTCGTCATGGACGGAACCACCGTCGAGCACATCGCGGAAGCCGCGCGCGTTCTCGGTCGCTATGCCGACGCCGTGGCCCTGCGCGCGTTTCCCAAAGGCAGCGACTGGACGACGGAACGGGAAGATCGCGTCCTGCGCGACTTTGCCCACTACTGTGAAAAGCCCGTCATCAACCTGGAATCGGTCCGTCGCCATCCATGTCAAGGTCTGGCCGATGCGCTGACGCTGCGCGAGCGCCTGCACGATCCCAAAGGCCGTCGCTGCACCTTGATGTGGGCCTATCATCCCAAGCCGCTTCCGACGGCAGTTCCAGCGAGCGCAGCGATTGCAGCCGTCAGCCAAGGCATGAACCTGACGATCGCGCATCCGCCTGGTTATGAGCTAGATCCCGACGACATGACGACGATCCAGCGCGTGGCCAGCGACAGCGGCGGCAGCGTCGAGATCAGCCACAAGCTCGACGAATCGATCGACGGCAGCGACGTGGTCTACGTCAAGTCGTGGGGTGCGCTCCGTCACTTTGGCAGACCTTCCGACGAAGCCGCGCTGCGCAGCGACAAGCGCGACTGGCGCATGACCGAAGCGCGCAGCCACAAGCTATCCGACCAAGGCTTTGTCATGCACTGCCTGCCGGTCCGTCGCAACATCGAGATCGATGACGCAGTGCTCGACGGTCCACGCGCAGCCGTCGTCGATGAAGCGGAAAATCGTCTACACGTTCAGCGCGCGCTTCTTCTCGAACTCATCGGCGAGCTGTCGCAGTAATCGACCTCGCGAAAGAAAGGACTTCCCGTGTCAATCGAGCCAGCCAAAGGCATTGCCGGTTTAAAGGGCGCGCTGCGCTACGTTCGCGCCTATCGCGATCAAATCTTCGTCATCAAGCTCGGCGGAGAAGTGCTCCATCAGGCCGAAGCGCTGTCGGGCGTCGCGGCGCAGCTCTCGCTTCTGTCGTCGCTGGGAGTGCGTCTGGTGATCGTCCACGGCGGCGGGCCTCAGGCCAGCGCCCTGTCGCGCAAGCTCGGCAGCGAGCCCAAGATCATCGCAGGACGACGAGTCACCGACGACACCGCACTGGAAGCGGTTGTGATGTCGGTTGCCGGTCAGCTCAACGTCGCGGTCCTGTCGGCACTGCGCGCCCATCACGTTCGGGCCGTCGGTCTGTCGGGCGTCGATGCCGAGCTGGTGTCCGCGCACAAGCGTCCGCCCGTGCAAGTCGTCGATGACAACGGTCAAGAACAGCTTGTGGACTTCGGTCACGTCGGAGACATCGATCGTGTCGATCCGCGTGTCCTCGAGACGCTGCTTCAGTCGGGCTATGTTCCGGTCGTGTCCTGTCTAGCGGGCGACGAAAACGGCAGCGTCTTCAACGTCAACGCCGACACGATGGCCGAAAGCCTGGCCGTCGCGCTGCGTGCTCAAAAGCTGATCTTTTTGACGAGCGCGCCCGGTGTGCTGCGCGATCGAAACGATCCCTCGACGCTGGTGACCTTTGCCGATCCCGATGATCTCGCGAGCCTGCTGTCGAGCAGCGCCATCGCCGGAGGCATGCGTCCCAAGGTCGAAGCCTGCATTCGCGCTGCGACGGGCGGGGTCGAACGAACCCACATCATCGATGGAGCTGCCACGGACTCCCTGCTGTTCGAGGTCTTTACCGGCGCGGGCTGCGGCACGATGATCGTCGGACGCAAAGAAAAAGCGACCTATCTGGGAGTCGATCTTGCCGCACTCCTTGGCTAGCTCCGCAGCGTCCGATCTCGACGAGATTGCCCTGCTGGCAGAGCTGGTTCGCACACCGTCCGTTTCGGGTGATGAAGCCGCCGTCGCTGCGCTGATCGAACAGGTTGCCGCATCCGTCGGACTTCCCGTTCGTCGGGATGATGCCATGGTTGCGATTGAGCTTGCGTCGAGCGTGCCCGGCCCAAGCCTGGCAATGGTGTCACATCTGGACACAGTTCCCGTCGGACAAGGCTGGACGCGCGCGCCCTTTGATCCAGCGCAGAGCGACGGACGACTGTGGGGACGCGGGTCAAACGATGCCAAAGCCAGCGTCGCCGCGATGCTGACGGCTGCCCTCGATGTGCAGCGCGCAGGCGGTCCGCCCGCCGGTCGCTTGCTCGTCGTGTTCGGCTACAGCGAAGAGACGCGCGACACCAGCATGCCGCGTGCGGTGCCTCGGCTGGGACACCTGGATGCAGCCATCGTCGGAGAGCCCACGTCGCTCGATTTCGCCGTCGCCCAGCGCGGCCTGATGATGGTTGATCTCGTCGCGCACGGGGATCAGTGTCACGCCGCCTACGCGGCAGAGCGAGGAGCCCGCTCGGCAGTGCTTCAGCTCGCTTCGGATCTGCTCAAGCTTCCGTCGCTGTGTACCGAACGTCCGCATCCGCTGCTTGGCCAGCCAACGATCACACCGACGGTGCTCGAAGCCGGAGTCGCACGCAACGTCACGCCGCCACAAGCCAAGGCTGTGCTCGATCTACGCACGACGCCCAGCTGGGATCACAGCGAGCTTGCGCCGTACCTTCAGCAAGCGCTCGGCAGCCAAGTCGTCGTGACCTCGTCGCGACTTCAGCCTTGTGAAACGCCCGCCGGATCGCCACTTCTGCAAGCTGCCCTAGAAGTCAGTCCAAACGCTCGACGCTACGGCAGCCCAACTTGTTCGGACTGGGTCTTTTTGCGCCACCTCGACGCCATCAAGTGCGGTCCCGGTGACAGCCGCGTCTCACACACCGCCGATGAGTGGGTTTCCGTCGCGGAAGTACGCGCCGCCCGTCGCTTTTACGCCCAGCTTTCCACCCGCTATCTTGCCTCTGCAAGCACGTTGCCACGATAAGGTTGCCGGTTCATGACGAGCGCTTCTTCGCCTTCCACCTTATGGTCTCCGTCGATACCACCCAACGAGCGCGCGCTGTCGTACACCATCGGCGACGATCCGCACTGGGATGGACGCTTGCTCGTCTGGGATGTCCTCGGCAGCATGGGTCACATCGCCGGGCTGCGCAGCGCAAAGCTTTTGTCCGACGCGGATCATCACAAACTGCACGGGCTTTTGTGTGAAGCGCTCGTCGCCATTTCCTCGGGTGAGCTGCACATCACGCGAGAGCACGAAGACGGACACACCGCCGTCGAGATGTGGCTGTCCCAGCGCGATCCCGAGCTGGGCGCACGGCTGCACACCGGACGCTCTCGCAACGACCAGATTGCCTGCGATCTGCGGCTGTATGCCAAAGACGCGCTCCTGTCGCTGTGGGATCTCGGCACGCAGCTTGCGTCGGCGCTGCTCCACTTTGCGTCGGAGCATCGTCGCGTGCTGTGGCCCGGCTTTACCCATCAGCGACGCGCCATGCCTTCTTCGATCGGCCTGTGGGCAGCGGCGTTTGCCGAAGGACTGCTCGATACGCTGGAAACGGCTCCGTCGCTGCTCAGTCAGATCGATCGATCCCCGCTGGGAAGTGCCGCAGGCTATGGCGTACCCCTTGCGCTCGATCGCGAAGCCACCGCGCAAGCGCTCGGCTTTTCCGGCCTGGTTCAGACGGTGACTGCGGTGCAAAACGGTCGCGGCAAGCTCGAGTCCGCGCTGCTGTTTTTCTGCACCCAGCTGGCACACGAACTGTCGCGCCTGTCGTCGGATGTCTGTCTGTATTCCGCCGAAGAGTTTGGCTATCTGATCCTGCCTGCGGACCTGGCGACCGGATCGAGCCTGATGCCGCACAAGAAAAACCCCGATCTGTTCGAGCTGACCCGCGCACGAGCCGCTGCGCTCGACGGAGATCTCGCCCAAGTTCGCTTCCTCAGCGGCAAGCTCACCTCGGGCTATCACCGTGACTTCCAGCTTCTCAAAGAGCCGCTGCTGCGAGGCGTCGGTCGCACGCTGGAAATGCTCGACATGCTGACGCTGGCCATTCCCAAGCTGTCCGTCGATACAGCGCGCTGTCTTGCGGCGGTCAGCGACAACCTGCTCGTCACCGATGAAGTGATCCGTCGCGTCGAAGCGGGCGAGCCGTTCCGCAGTGCCTATCGCGCCGTCGCCCACGAGATCAAAGCGCAGACGATTCAGATTCCGCCGCCCGATCCCAGCGCACTGATTCGTCGTCGTCGCTCAACAGGTGGAATCGGTAACATTGGACTGCCCACGCTGCACCGTCGGCTGCGTCTTTCCCAGCGTCAGCAGCAGGCCGCGCGCACTCGCTTTTCCGACGCACTGTCCACGCTGCGCACTCCGACTCGCGAGTCCACACCATGAAGAACCGTCGCGCGCTCCGTCTGCGCAAGCTGCTCGAGTTGGTGTCATCCCGAGAGCTACACACCCAAGATGAGGTCAAAGACGCGCTCATCGCCGAGGGCTGGCAGGTCACGCAGTCGTCCGTCAGTCGCGACATCGCCGCGCTGCACCTGTCCAAAGAGCGTGGCATCTACGTCCGTCCCGTCCGTCGCTCACCACTGCCGGGACAGGGACAGGGCCAGCTCCTTACCGCCATCCTCAGCGAGTCAATCTTGGACAGCGCCCCCGCCGGAGACGCGCTGATCGTCCTGCACACCCCGCCCGGTGAAGCCAGCCGCGTCGGAGCCGCCATCGATCGCCTGGCCTTTTCCGAAGTCGTTGGCACCATCGCGGGCGACGACACCGTCTTTGTCGCCGTCCAGGGCAGCGCCGCGCAAAAGCGCTTTCTCGCCGTCCTCCGAAAGCTGGAAGAAGACGACGACGAGCCCGTCCCAGCACCGTAACCGCTTTCACCACCTAGTCAGGCGCACAAGTTGTCTCTACACTGCGCCGCATGTCTTCGGTACCTTCTCCCGCCGCAAACGAGCCCAAGGCGACGGGCCAAAAGAGCAAGAAGCTCGATCGCGTTCGCAACATTGGCATCATCGCTCACATCGACGCTGGCAAGACCACCGTCAGTGAGCGCTTTTTGTTTTACTCAGGCCGCATTCACAAAGTGGGCGATGTGGACGACGGCAACACCCAGATGGACTGGATGCCCGAAGAGCGCAAGCGCGGCATCACCATCACCGCCGCTGCCACCTCGTTCAACTGGCGAAACCACGACATTCACCTCATCGACACGCCGGGCCACGTTGACTTCACCATCGAAGTCGAGCGCTCGCTGCGAGTCCTCGACGGAGCTGTCGTCGTCATGTCCGCCGTCGATGGCGTCGAGCCGCAGACCGAAACCGTCTGGCACCAAGCCGACAAGTTCCACGTTCCGCGCATCGTCTTCGTCAACAAGATGGATCGCATCGGTGCCAACTTTGAATCGGTCGTCGAGGACATCCAAAAGACCCTCGGTGCCTATCCCATTCCGATTCAAGAGCCCATCGGTGCCGAAGACACGTTCCACGGTGCCTACGACCTGATCGAACAAAAGCGCATCACCTTTACCGGCGACGAGCTGGACCCGCCCGAGGTCAGCGATCCCAGCGAAGACGACCTGGCGATCATCGGTCCGGCCCGTGAAAAGCTGATCGAGCGCGTCGGAGAAGTCGATGACGCCATCGCAGAGCTGTTCCTTGCGGGAGAGCCCGTCGATGCCGCCACCCTGCGCGCTGCTCTGCGCCGTGTGACGCTCGAGCGCAAAGCCGTGCTGGTGCTGTGTGGCTCGGCGCTGCGCAATCGCGGCGTGCAGCCGCTCCTCGACTCGGTGATTGACTTTCTGCCTGCGCCGACGGAAGTGCCCGCCATCACCGGCATCAATCCGCGCAGCGGCGAACCCGAGACAAGGCCGTCCGACGACAAAGCGCCGCTGTGTGCGCTCGCCTTCAAGATCTTCATGCTCGAAGGACGCAAGGCCGTCTATCTGCGCATCTACTCGGGCGTGCTCAAGTCGGGCGACGATGTCTTCAACCCGCGACTCGGACCGCCGACCAAAGACGGCAAAGAGTGGAAAAAGTCCGAGGCCAAAGAGCAAAAGCCGCTCGGTCGGGTCGAAAAGATCTCTCGCCTGTTCACCGTTCACGCCGCCAGTCGCGAAAAGATCGAGCAAGCGGGCGCGGGCCACATTGTGCTGGCGCTCGGGCTCAAGGACACAGCGACGGGCGATACCCTCTGTGATCCACGCGCGCAGATCGTGCTGGAACAGATCGACACCTATCAGCCGGTCATCTCGCAAGCCGTCGAAGCCGCAACCAGTGCCGACGCGGAAAAGATGCTGGCCGCGCTGCAAAAGATTGCCGACGAAGATCCGACGTTTCACGTTCGCGAAGACGGCGAAACCGGCCAGACGCTCATCTCCGGCATGGGCGAGCTACACCTGGAAATCGCGCGCGAGCGCCTGCTCAGCGAATACAACGTCGTCGCCCGCACGGGTCGTCCGCAGGTCGTCTATCACGAAACCGTACTCGGCAGCGGCGAAGCAGAGCATGTCTTTGAGCGACTCGGTGAAGACGAGCAGCTCTTTGGCAAGGCCATCGTCCGTGTCTCTCCACGCGAACGGGGCGCTGGACTGTTGGTCCGAAGCGAAGTGCCACCGCCTTCGCCCGACTGGGTGCCCGCCCTGGCGCGTGCGCTGCCCGGCTGTGTCGAAGCGGCGCTCAGCGGCATACGCGAAGCGATGGGCTCCGGTCCCAAAGGCAACAAGCTGGTCGATATCGAAGCCGTGCTGCTGTCGGTCGAGCCCAAGCTGGATGTCGCGTCCGATGTCGGCTGGCGGATTGCGGGCTCACGCGCGCTCATCAAAGCCTGCGAAGCCGCAAACACCGCGCTGCTCGAGCCCATCATGCGCCTGGAAGTCGTGGTCCCCGACGAGTTCGTTGGCGATGTCCTCGGCGATCTCAACCAGCGACGCGCCCAGATCCACGATGTCGGCGTCCGAGGTGCCCGTCGCTGCGTCATCGCCGAGCTGCCGTTGCGCGCACTGTTTGGCTATTCCACCGCCGTTCGCTCCGCCACCCAAGGCCGCGCCGACTTTGTCATGACCTTCAGCAAGTACGACACCTGGTCGTAAGCCCGCCCTGCCCGCACGCACGCCCTGCCCCCGTAAGCCCGCTGCCCGTCCCGCTACGCCGGAACCAGCTCAATCACCACCACCTCGGGCGGACAGCCGAACCGAAACGGCAGCCAGTGCCCAAGCCCCGCCGACACAAAGAGCTGCGCGCTGTCTTTCGCCGCCCGATAGTGACCGCGAATCAGCGGATAGACCGGCTCTAACATCGCGTGTCCAAACAGGCCCACCTGCCCGCCGTGCGTGTGTCCCGATAGCTGGAGCATCACTTCTTTGCCGGTGACGTGACGGAACACATGCGGATGATGCGCGAGCAGGATCGTCGGCTCTCCCGTGCGACGGTCGCGCAGCGCCGCTTCCAGCTGCCGAGGCACCAAGCGCTCATCCAGCCTCGGAACCTTCGCTGAGTGCGCAAACCCAACGCCCGACAGCCGCAGCCCGCCGACCAGCACCGACTCTTCTTCCAGAAGCTGAATCTGCGCCTTGTCGTAAGCGCGCGCGATCGTCAGCGGATCGGCCAGATACAGCTCATGGTTGCCGACGCAGGCAATGTGTCCCAGCCGCGCCGGAACCTGCTTGATCAGCCGCAGCGTATCCAGGTGCAGCCTCGGCTCATCACACAGATCCCCGGTCGGACACATCAGATCCAGCTTCTCTTGCGCCAACAGCTCCAGCCCGCGCTCTAGGTGACGAAGCTGCGTCTGAAACCGCGAGATATGAATGTCCGTCACATGCCCAATACGAAAGCCCCACAGCACTTTGGGCAGCCCCGCGATCGCAATCCGCACCCGCCGCAGCACGATGTGACTGGACTCGTACAGCACGCCGTAGCTGGCCCCCACGATCGCCCCGCCCGGCAGTGCCCACGGCAGCGCATGCAGCAGCGCTCGTCGCGTCACAAGCGGCGTCCGCCGGACCGGCACCAGCTCTTTGGCAACCGAATCCCGCGCAGCCGAATCCAGCGTAACCGAATCCAGCGCAACCGGCTCCCGCGCAACCGAATCCCGCGCAACCGAATCCCGCGCAACCGAATCCCGCGCAACCGGCTCTTTGGCAACCGAATCCAGCGCATGCAGCCGCTTCTTCGCCCACCGCCCGAGCGGCACCCAGATCGGCGCCGTCACAAGCCCCGCCAGCATCGCCACCTGCATCACCGTCGAAGGCCCCAGCAGGTACGCGTGAATCGTCGTCACCCAGCCCGGCGGCGCACCAGCCCAGCGCCACAGCACGCGCGGAATCATCAAGAGCACCGTCGCCACCGACAGCCCGAGCAGCACCCGCCACATCCGCCGCGACAGCCCCGGCAGCGCTGCGCGCAGAAGCCACAGCCACGCCACAAACAGCACGCTCGCCACCACCGGAATCACGCCCATCCGAGGCCGCGTGGACATCATCGACCCAGTCGGAGCCGCCGCAAGGACCGCCAAGAGCGAAGCCTGGAACATGACCCAACACTATGCCGCAAGCGAGAGGCGCTGCAAAAGTGTTACCCTCCGCCCATGTCTGCCCGTCTGACGGTGCTTCTGTTTTGCCTGTTTCTGCTGCTCTCGGGTCGTGAGCCTCCGTGGGCCGACGCAAACATCGCTTATCAGACCACCCAAGCGCTGGTCGATCGCGGCGAGCTGTCCATCCACCCAAGCGCTCCCTCGTACTTTTTTGTCGAGCGCGCGGGCAAAAAGTACGGCTTTGCATCGCTTGGCACCGCGCTCGCGCAAGTCCCGAGCTACCTGACCTACAAAGCGCTGCGCAAGCTGCCCGGTCTGCCGCAAGCGCCGTGGTTTGCCCTGGCCTCGCACCTGTCGTCGGCCTTGGCGATGGCGCTCGCGCTCGCGCTGTTTGCCCGCCGGGCCGAGCGCCTGGGAGCCCCCGCCCCGCTCGCCGTCCTGCTCACCCTGCTGCTCGCGCTGACGACGCTGTGCCTGGTCTACGCCCGCAGCCCCTACGGAGAAGCGCTTCAGACCCTGCTCCTTCTGTGGTTTGCCGACCTCGTGCTCGCCGCCAGTGAGCAGCCGACCCCCAAGACCTTGCTCTGCACCGGGCTGTGCGCGGGCCTGCTCATCAACGCCAAGCTGGTCTACGGACCGGCGCTGCTCATCGGCCTGGGCTGCTTTCTTTTGGCCCAGCGCGCCCGTCGCCTGTCCCACAACCTGACCGCCGTGCTGTGGGCTGCCCTCGGAGCCCTGCCCGGCCTGCTCCTTCTCCTTGGCCACAACTACGTAAAGACCGGCCACCCGCTGCGCACCGGCTATCAGTCCGGGCAGCTCGGCCTGTTTGCCGGACACCTTCCCACCGGCCTGTTTGGCCTGCTTCTGTCGCCCGGAAAAGGCCTCGTTTTCTATTCGCCGCTCGTGCTGCTGGCTCTGTTCGGTCTGCCCGCTGCCTGGCGCACCGCCCGCCGCACCACCGCGCTCCTAGTGGCCGTGAGTGCCAGCGTCACCCTGCTGTCCGCCAAGTATCCGGTCTGGCATGGCGGCTTCTGCTACGGCCCGCGCTATCTCGTCCCGCTGATTCCGCTCCTTGTGCTGCTCAGCGTCCCGTGGCTGTCCGCGCTGTGGCAAAACGCGCCCCGTCGCCTTGCCCTGTGCCTTGGACTCACCGGCTCACTCGGCCTGGGAGCCAGCTTGCTCGGCTGCTCGCTCTACTGGGATCACTACTGCCGCGTCCTGTCCGCCGTGCAGCGCCAAGCGATGTCGCCGCGCTTTAGCGAAGATCACCACCCGCTCGGCTACTTCGTCCCGCAGTTTTCCCCGATCCTCGGTCACGCCTGGCTGCTGTCGCATGTGCTGCGTCACGATCCCGATCTCAACCGGGACGCGCCGTGGCAGACGCTTTTGTCAGGACCGCTCGACCTGCGCGACGAGCAAGCCCGCCTTCGCCTAGACCTGTGGACGCGCGACTGGCTGTACGGCCCGCAGCGACGCTACGGCTACGGACTGCTGCTTCTGCTGTCGCTGGGAATGGTGGGTTCGGGCGTGGGAATTGTGCGCACGCTCCGCCGTCACCAGCCGGAGCGCGCCGCGATCGATCAGCCGTAGACGGCCAGGCCGACGTTCAAGCGGTTCTGCGCCGCCAGCTCGCAGGTCACCCGCAGCTCGGCCCACGCCAGGAGCAGTCGCTCGATGTCCTTTTGGCTCTTCTGCTCCCACTCGCCGCGCCACTTTAGGTAATCGTCTTCGGCGAAGTCGTCGCCCATCTTCGCGCTGTAGAGCGCACGACAGAACTTTTCCAGCCGCTGCCCGAGCCGATTGGCGTCAAAGCTGCGCGTCAGCTCGAGCAGGCGATCGGGCTTGAGCAAGAACACCGCGCCATCGTAGGGCTGACCCGGCTTGGCCCACGGCACCAGCGCGCCGATTTCGTCCGGCCCAATGTTTTCAAACAGCGGACCGTAGCCACCCGGCGGCTTGGGGCACGGCAGCACTTCGATCATCGCGTCGAGCACGCTCGGCAGCTCTTCCAGCTCCTCGGCGTCGTCCGCATCAATGATCGGCGTCGCATCGCCAATGCTCAGGATCGCGAGCAACTTGCTGTCCAAAAACTTCAGCGTATCGCCACCGGCAAACACGCCCGCGTGCGACAGCGCCAGCAGCTCAAAGGCGTGGGTGTGCCACGCCGGATGATCCTTGGATTGTCCCGGCGGCACCTGAAGCGACGACAGCGCCTTCACCGTTGGATCGCGCAGCTCGATGAGCGGCCCAAGCACCTCTTGCGGCGCGCCCCCGAGCACCTGCGCCAGCTGTCCGCCCGGCACTTGCCCAAACGCCTGATGAATCAGGTTGCCGTCAAAGGCAAAGAACGCGGCGCGGGTGGTGTCCGCATCGGCATCCCCCGGGATGATCAGGCTCGACGGCGAGTCAAAGCCCCGATCGTGGAACACAAACGATCCCAGGCCGGTCGGCGTGCCCGGCGGAACCATCAGCAGTCGCCCGCGCACCAGCGCCGCCGTGCGAGTCGCCGCCTGACCGAAGCCAATGCGCGTCCCGTCGTCCTCGGCCACCACTTCATCGAGCGAGTGCCCCACCAGCCGCTGCACTTCGGCCTCGAAAGCCTCGCCCGGCTCGCCGGTGTAGCTTGCCACTTCGATGCCGTCTTCAAACGCATGAAGCAGCGCCTGCTTGCCCTGGTGGTTGACGTGAACAAACATCGCCTTGCCGCCATTTTGCGACAGCGCCACCAAGATCGACGGCGACACCGCAGGCAGACCCGTCTGTCCGTCCAGGACCTCAAGCTGCTGGATGTCCAGCTTCTCAAGCGGCGACAGTCGAATCCACGCCGTCGGCGGGACGTTCTGAGCAACCAAGTTGACGACGTTATCGGGGATCAGCCCACGCGGAGGCGCGGGCATTAGGATTGCGGTCAGGTCTTGAGCCATGTGCTCGATAGGTTATTCCCATCGTCCGCCCTTTGCCAAGCCGCTTCCACCACCACCAAGCAGCACCACAGATCTCTTCACGCAGGTCCGAAAGACCTCTAGGTGGGGGCGACCGGAGACCTTTTCTTTCGCGAAGCCTGCTGAGCGAAAAAAAGGTCGCAGGGCAGCGGGGCCCCGCCGCGATGCCCCTCACAAGACAACTTCTACTTTCCTCCATCCCTCTCGGATCACTCTCGGATCGGATCTTTGTTTCCCCCTGGAGGTCGGATTCGTCGCGCTGTGGGGCCCCCCTTCCTTGCGATCTTTTTTTCGGCCCGGGGGCGGTCCGAAAATAAAGATCTCCAGTCGGCCCCACGACTAAGCAGCAGCGCTGATTCAGTTCGTCATTCCGAAAGACCTCTAGGTGGGGGCGACCGGAGACCTTTCTTTTCGCGAAGCCTGCTGAGCGAAAAAAAGCGTCGCAGGGAAGCGGGGCCCCGCCGTGACGCCCCTCACAAGACCACTTCTACGTTCCCCGATCGAAGTCGGATTTGTCGCGCTGTGGGGCCCCCCTTCCTTGCGATCTTTTTTTCGGCCCGAGGGCGGTCCGAAAATAAAGATCTCCAGTCGGCCCCACGACTAGGAAGCACATCAACAGGCTCGCAGTCGGCGGTCGCTATGCGTGAATCGCCATGTTGCGAAGCTGCTTGAGCTCGGCGGCGATGATGAAGGGCTCGGAGGTCGGCAGGGGCTGCTCAGCGGTGTGGACGCGGCCCAGGGCTTGTTCGAGGAGCTCGCGCGGAAACGGCTCCACCCCGGCGGGCAGGTGCGCACCGAAGTGAAGGCCCCGGAGGATGTAGTCGTGCTGCGGCGACAGCGGCTTCTGGCCACATTCCCACGCCGCGACGGTCTCGCGTTGGATGTGCATGCGCTCGGCCAGTGCCTTCTGGCTGAGCTGAAGCCGTTTGCGCAGAAAGGTTGCTTCCTTGGGAAACAGCACGCGCGGCAAGCGCAGGATCTGCTGCGTCAGAAACAGGAGCGCGGTGCTGATCACTTCGCCCTCGAGCATCACACCATCGCATGTGTCGCAGCGCAGGCCGGGCGCATCGCGGAGTTCCACAGGCAGCCCGGCGAAGCCCGAAAAGTCGTACTGCGCTAGTTTGACTCGGTGGTACGTGCCGCCACATTCGCATGTTTGGGTCATGGTCGTTCCTTCACCGCGAAGATCGTGCAGAGCACGGCCCAGCGTCTGTCGTCATCCAAATAGGCTTCGATACCGACCCCGATTTCTTGCTCTTGATCCAAGTCCGGCCCAAGCAAGCGCCAGCAGGTTCCGCCGTGCCGGGGCATGTCGGGGTAGGGCTCCACCTTGCGCGGGTGCTCGATGGCGTGCAGCAGGTCGTCCATGCTGAGCTGCCGCTGCGCGAGGCGCTGGCCGACATGGTCCGTCGCCGTGTAGCGACTGCTGCGAACCGCCTCTTGAATCCATCTGCGGGCATCGACGGGGTTCTCCGGCGGGGCATCCTTGTATCCTAAAAATACATTGCCCCGGCCAGGCTTCAAGGGTTTTGCCATGGAGGCGTGTAGATAGCACGACCTGGCCCGACCGCCACGGGTGCGGAGCAGGGCACGACTAGTCGGATTTGTCGCGCTGTGGGGCCCCCCTTCCTTGCGATCTTTTTTTCGGCCCGGGGGCGGTCCGAAAATAAAGATCTCCAGTCGGCCCCACGACTAAGCAGCAGCGCTGATTCATTTCGCAGGTCCGAAAGACCTCTAGGTGGGGGCGACCGAAGACCTTTATTTTCGCGAAGCCCGCTGAGCGAAAAAAAGGTCGCAGGGCAGCGGGGCCCCACCGCGATGCCCCTCACAAGACCACTTCTACGTTCCCCGATCGAACGCAGCTCCCTCTCACGTCGGTTCGCTCTTTCCCCTATCGGTGTCGGATTCGTCGCGCTGTGGGGCCCCCCTTCCCGACGACGCTTTTTTGTCGTGCCGCAGGCGGCCCGAAAAAAAGGTCTCTGGTCGGCCCCACGACTAGGAAGCACATCAACAGGCTCTCGGCAGTACGTCGGGGCGGGAATTTTTGGGAAGTGGCGGGCGGCTCACTGCGAGATTTTTTGAAATTTTCTGTTGACTTAGAAAGCCGTGGCGATAGACTGCCTTCCGTCGCTTACGCGGGAGTAACTCAGTGGTAGAGTGCCACCTTGCCAAGGTGGACGTCGAGGGTTCAAATCCCTTCTCCCGCTCTCTAAAAGGCCGGTTCCAGCAATCCTGGACCGGCCTTTTGCTTTTTCAGGCTGTGCATCCGTCCCCGCGCTTACCATGTCCGCATGGGTGATTCGGCGGACGAACTCGACTCCCTGACCCAAGAGCTTCTGCGGCTCCGCAGCGAGCGTGCCGAGCACCAGGCCGAAGCCCTGCGCTTGCGAGCACTCCTTGCCGCCGTGCCGGACCTGATCATTCGCATCCACCGCGACGGCACCTACCTCGACTTCGTCGGAGCCAAGGACATCCCCGTCCTCATCCCCCGCGAAGAACGAATCGGCAAGCGCGTCGCAGAGGTGCTCCCCCCCGACATTGCCGCCGCCTACCAGCAGGCCACCACCGCCGCGCTCGACAGCCAGAAGACCCAGACCTTCGGCTACCAGCTTCACGTCGGCGGACGCCTGGGCCACTACGAAGCCCGCGTCGTGTGCAGCGGTCCCGACGAAGTGATCATGGTCGTCCGCGATGTCACCACCCGCCACCTCGCCGAAGAAGCCCTCCGCCTCGAAAAGGAAGGCGCCGAACAGATCCTGCTCAACATCTTGCCGCGCGCCATCGTCGAGGAGCTTAAGCGCTCCTCCGGCTCGATCTCGCACCGCTTCGACGCCGCCACCGTCTTGTTTGCCGACATCGTGGGCTTCACCGCCGCCGCCTCGACCCTGCCCCCCGCCGAGGTCGTCGCCACCCTCAACGACATTTTTTCCGCCTTCGATGCGATCGCCGACCGCCACGGGCTCGAAAAGATCAAGACCATCGGCGATGCCTACATGGTCGTCGGCGGCGTGCCCTTGCCAAGTCCCCACCACGCCGAAGCCGTCGCCGACATGGCCCTCGCCATGGCCGCCGAGGTCCGCCACTTCGCCTTCCCCGGCCTGCCCCCGCTGACCCTGCGCATCGGCATCTGCACCGGCCCCGTCGTCGCGGGCGTCATCGGCTTTCGCAAGTTCGTCTACGACCTGTGGGGCGACACCGTCAACGTCGCCAGCCGCATGGAATCCTCCAGCGAGCCAGGCCGCATCCAGGTCGCCCAGTCCACCTACGACCGCCTGCACGAGCACTTTCGCTTCACCCCGCGCGGCAAGATCCCCATCAAGGGCAAGGGCCTGCTCCCCACCTATTTCCTCGAAGGCCGCAAGCCCTAAGTCCCCCCAGCACTCGCCCTGCCCTGCCCCGGAGTCCCACTCCCGACCGTTCCCCCGATTTGGCGAAGCTTCGTAGCCCCACTCCCGACCTTTCCCCCGATTTTGCGAGGCTTCGGAGCCCCACTCCCGACCGTTCCCCCGATTTTGCGAGGCTTCGTAGCCCCACTCCCGACCGTTCCCCCGATTTTGCTAGGCCCCGGAGTCCCACTCCCGACCGTTCCCCCGATTTTGCGAAGCTTCGTAGCCCCACTCCCGACCGTTCCCCCGATTTTGCGAAGCTTCGGAGTCCCACTCCCGACCGTTCCCCCGATTTTGCGAAGCTTCGTAGCGCCACTCCCGACCGTTCCCCCGATTTGGAAGCACCCGGAGTCCCGCTCCCGACCGTTTCCAACAGTGCGGAAGCCTGCGGAGCCGCGCCCCCGGCCTGTCCCCCGGTTTCGCACGCCGCCGCAGCCGCTTGCCGCGCGCACTGCAACCAGGAAGGGCCGCCCGGAGCAGGTCGCCTGAAAAAAAAGTGACCGACGGCAGCGACCCCAGGTTCGCTTGCGCATTGGCCGCGCGCGGCTAGAACGATTGGGCCGATTGGCACTCAACATTTGGAGAAAAGAGCCCATGAGAATTCCAGTCCTTGATCCGACCTTGACCATTGCCACCCTGCGGCGCGAGCTGCGCTACACCCTGGTTCGGCTGCGGCAGCGAAGCTGGACCAAGACGTGGGTGACGACGTTTGAAGCGCTGCTCAAAGAAACCGATACGGCGGAAGCGGAGCTGCGCAAGATCCAAGACACGCTCGAAGATGCCGAGGCGGAGCTGGATGAAGCGGACCTCGACCTGGATCGGGTGGTGATGTACACGGCGCAGCTTGTGCGGACCGAGCTGACCGGCAGCCTGCGCACCAAGCTGCTGACGGCGCTGTTTGGCAGCGAGACGCCGAGCAACACGATTCGCCCCAAGCTGGGGGAAGAGCTTACGCGGGTAAAGACCTGGCCGGCGGTGCTGGCGGCGGCTCCGCTCGCGAAGATCGTGGCCCAGAAAGCGGCGGTCGAAGCGGTGGTCAAGCGCTGTGAAGACGCGGAAAAGGTGCTGACGGTGGCGCAGTCGGCGATGGCGGGCTTTCGGGTGAAGACGCTCGGGCCGCTGTTCGACAAAGCCAACGGCGAGCGGCAGGCGCTCGGGGGCGAGGCGAAAAAGCAGGCGTTTACCGGGTCGGGGCGCGATGCGGGCGAAGGACTGTTCCGCAGCAACCTGCAAAAGGTCCGTCAGGCCACGATTGCGACGCTGCGGGCCGAGCTGGCGGAGACGGAAGCGCAGCAAAAGCTGATCAAAGAGCAGCTCGCCGACCTGGAAGCCGAGCAAGCCGCCGCCCAGGCTGCCGCCGAGGCCGAGCGAAAGAAAGCCCAAGCCATCCGCGATCTAGAGCGCCAACAAGCCGAGCTAGAAGCCAAGCTGGCCGAGCTAAAAACCGCCGCAGCCAGCCGCTAACCAGGTGGCTCTAGGGAAAAGGCGTTCATCTTGGCGATGAACTCGACGGCGCGGAGTGCGTGGCCGAGGTGCTGCTGGATGAGGGACTGAAGCAGCATGCGCAGGAGGTTGTGCGCAGCCGGTGAGACGGACAGATCGGCCAGGGACTCGGGGGCAAGGGGTCGCGTCTCGAGCTGGGCCAGCAGATCGCGCAGGGAGGCAGGCAGTCCGCCGCCTTGCGGTCCAAGCTGCTCGGGAATCGGGCCAAGGAAGCACGACTCGCACAGCACGCCGCCGCGCCGCACATCGAGGGGAACCAAGTCCGCCGCCGGAACCGGACCCCCGCAGGCGGCACAGTCGTAGAGCTGAAGGCCCAGGCCGACCGCAAGCAAGAGCTGAAGCTCGAAGATGCGCAGGGCGAGCGGCGATGGCTTGTCGGAAAGGGGCAGCCCGTCCAGGTAGTCGAGCAGCGCCACGAGCAGCCGCAGGACGGTGGGCTCGGGAACGTGCGGTGGGCACAGGTGCAGGCACAGCTCGCAGGCGTAGGCGGCGTGACCAAAGCGCGACAGCTCAAGCGGCAGGTTGGGAAAGCCGCGCGTGACGGACAGATCGGCCAGCGACCACAGATCTTGGCCGCGCCGCTCTTCCAGCAGCGCTTCGCCAAAGCCAAACGCGCCGAGCGCTGCCCCAAAGCGCCGCCGACTGGAGCGCGCCCCTTTCGCCAGCGCCGAAATTTTTCCATGCGCCGCCGACAAAAGCGTCACGATCCGGTCGGCATCGCCGTAGTCCACGACGCGCAGCACCACGCACGGGGTCGCCTCTGTCGGTCCGCTCCGCTTGCGCATGCGCGGCTAGGCGACCACAAGGTTGAGCAGGCGGCCTTTGACAAAGATCGCCTTCTTGATGGTCTTGCCGTCCGTGAACTGCTTGACCGCTGCATCGGCAAGGGCGAGCTGGGTGATGTGGGCTTCTTCGGCCTCGGCGGCCACGACAAGCTCTGCGCGCTTTTTGCCGTTCACCTGGACCACAATCGTGAGCTGCTCATCGCGCGCCGCTGCTTCGCTAAACACCGGCCAGGCCGACAGCGCGAGCAGCTCGCTGTGACCGAGCGCGTGCCACAGCTCTTCGCAGATGTGCGGTGCCATCGGTCCCAGGAGCTGCACGGCGGTCTCGATCGACTCGCGCAGCACGGGCGACTGGGCGGTCTGGGTGTTGGCAAAGTCCGAGATGGCGTTGGACAGCTCCATGATCGCGGCGATGGCGGTGTTGAACTGCTGTCGCTCAAACAGATCGGCGGAGACGCGGCGAATCGTCTTGTGGGTGATCCGTCGCAGGTCGGCCTGGGCGCTGTCGGTGGGCGGCGTGCCCTCTGTGGGCAGGGCCAAAAAGCGCTGCACCAGGCGATACAGTCGTCCGAGAAAGCGGCTACAGCCTTCGACGCCTGCTTCGTTCCACTCGAGCACGGAGTCGGGCGGCGCGGCGAACAGACAGAACAGCCGGGCGGTGTCGGCTCCGTACTTTTCGACCAGCGCCATGGGCTCGACGACGTTTCGGAACGTCTTGGACATCTTCATTTGGCGCAGGTGCTGGGCCGTTTGCCCGCACTTGACGCAGGAACCGTCCTGCACTTCCTCGGGATACAGGTAGTCGTGCTCGGCGCAGCGATAGGCATCCTTGAGCACCATGCCCTGGGTGAGCAGGCGCACAAACGGCTCGCGCAGGGTGCTCGGCAGCACGCCCCAGTCGGACAGCATCTTGGTAAAGAAGCGCGAGTAGATGAGGTGCTTGGTCGCGTGCTCACTGCCGCCGACGTACTGGTCCACCGGCAAAAAGGTCTTGCCCGCTTCATCGAGGATTCCGCCCGCGTACTGCGGCGAGGTGTAGCGCAGGAAGTACCACGACGACTCCATAAAGCCGTCCATGGTGTCGGTTTCGCGCCGCGCCGGTCCGCCACAGATCGGACACTGGGCCTGCTTCCAGGTCGGATGGGTCGCCAGCGGAGACTGCCCGCCGGGCACAAACTCAATGTCGGTCGGCAGCAGCACCGGCAGCTCGGCATCGGGGATGGGCTGATAGCCGTGCTCGGGACACTCCACCATCGGGATCGGACAGCCCCAGTAGCGCTGCCGCGACACCAGCCAGTCGCGCAGCCTGAACGACACGGTCTGTCCGCCCTGCCCTTTTTCCGCGAGCCAGGCGGTGATGTTCTTTTTGGCGTCCTCGTTGTCTTGTCCCGAAAAATCGCCGGAGTTCACCAGGCGTCCGCGCTCGGTATAGGCGGCGGTCAGCTCACTGGCGACAAGCGGCGCACCTTCTGGCTGAATGACCACCTCGATCGGCAGGTTGTACTTTCGGGCGAACTCGAAGTCGCGCTGATCGTGGGCCGGAACCGCCATGACCGCGCCGGTGCCGTAGTCCATCAGCACGAAGTTGGCGATGTAGACCGGCATGGGGCGACCGTTTGTGGGATTGATGACGTAGGCACCCGTGAAGCTGCCTTCTTTGACGTAGTCGTCGGCACCTCGGCGGGTCTTGTCTTCGGCGCGGACCTTGTTCACAAAGGCGGTCACTTCGGCTTCGCGCTCAAGGCCCGCACACAGGCGCAGCGCGAGCGGATGCTCTGCGGCAATCGACAGAAACGTCGCACCAAAGACGGTATCGGGTCGCGTCGTAAAGACCTCGATCTCGGTCACATCGGCGAGCGGGGTCTGTAGCGCAAAGCGAATCCGCGCCCCTTCGGAGCGCCCGATCCAGTTTTCCTGCATGTGCAGCACTTTGTCGGGCCACTTGCCGCGAAGCTGCTCCATGTCATCGAGGATCTGCTGCGCGTACTCGGTGATGCGGAAGAACCACTGGGTCAGCTCGCGCTGATGAACCACCGATTGACAGCGCCAGCACAGGCCGTCTTCGACCTGCTCGTTGGCGAGCACGGTTGCGCACGACGAACACCAGTTGACGAGCGCACCTTTGCGATAGGCAAGTCCACGCTTCCACATCTCGATGAAGATGCGCTGCTCGTGGATGAAGTACTCGGGCTCGCAGGTGGACAGCTCGTGGGTCCAGTCGTAGGACTGTCCCAGCCGCCCAAGCGGTCCTTTCATGGACTCGATGTTTTTGACGGTCCAGTCGCGCGGATGAACCTTGGCTTTGATCGCGGCATTTTCAGCGGGCAGACCAAACGAATCCCAGCCCATCGGATACAGCACGCGATGTCCCTTCATGCGGAAGGCGCGGGCCAGCACGTCGCCAATCGAGTAGTTGCGAACGTGGCCCATGTGCAGCCGTCCCGAAGGATAGGGAAACATCTCCATGATGAAGAACTTGGGCCGAGGATCGGGCTGACCATCGGGCTTCACAGCGGGCGGCGCACGGAACGCACCGGCGGCTTGCCAGGCGGCCTGCCAGTGAGGCTCCACCTTAAGCGGGTCATACTTTTCAGGGAGAGTGCTCTTGCTTGCGTCGCTGCATGACGGAGACGGATTCATAGGCTGCCACTACCACACAGCGCGCCATCGCAGCAAATTTGTCGTCGAAGAGAGAGACTGTGCGCCCAGAACCTGAGCAGCACTACCGACTGAAAACGGGCTATCCGATTGATTCCTTTTGTGTCAGAGTAGTCCCACCCGCATGCTCGGCTCCGGCTGCTCGACGCTGGCTGGAGAGCCGACGCGGGCAGGACCGTCATGACCCAGCCGCACCGCTCCGCAGCCAGCCGAAACCCTCTGGTCGCCACTTGCGCTTGGGCCGCACTCTGTTCTGCAACGCCAGCCTGGGCCATCGGAGAGTCCGCCGCGATCGACATCAACAAGTTCCATCCGGCACCGGGCACCGCCAAGCTGGTGACGCTCGATCTGGCGGAAGTCGGTCCGCACATGGAGTTTGCGCCGCAGCTGTTCGTTCACTACGCGCGCAGGCCGCTGACCTACACGCAAGGCGGCGTGCCGGTGGCGGATCTGGTGCAAGACCGACTGACGGGTGATGTCTCGCTGTCGCTGTCGCTGTTGCGCCGGATTCAGATCTCGCTGGCGCTGCCGGTGACGCTGTATCAGCACGGAGAGCTACCCGAAAACGGCTTTCTGGACCCGAAAGATCCAACCTCGGGACGGCGTGTGACCCCGGCGTTTGCGAAAGAAGGACTGGCGCAAGCGGGACAAGAAGATCTGCGCTTTGCGGTGAAGGCGGTGCTGTATCGCTACCGAAAAGACGACGATCCGAACAAGATCGGGTTTCAGCTGGGCCTGGCGGGTGACTTGACGGTTCCGACGGGCAATGCCGATGGCTTTATGGGCTCGCGACTGCCGACGTTTGCGCCGCGCATTGTGGCGCACATCGACTGGCAGCGGCTGCAAGTGGCGGGCTTTGTGGGCAGCATCTTTTCGTCGAACGAGCGCTTCTACAACGCCGAGACGGCGCACAGCTTCACCTTCGGCTTGGGACTTCAGGTTGCGCTCAAGCAGTCGAAGACCGCACCGATTTATTTTGTGACCGAAGCCTGGGGCAGCACGCCGTACGTGGTCGGAGAGCGCCTGACCAACACGCCCGCCGAGCTAACCGCCGCCTTCAAAGCGGGCTATCACGGCTTCACCTTCTTTTTGGGCGGAGGACCGGGAATCAGTCCAGGTGTGGGCGTTCCCGATGGTCGCGCCTATCTGGGCGTCAGCTATGCGGGCGTGTATGTGAAGCGACCGCCTGCGCCGCCACCGCCGCCGCCACCGCCACCGCCGCCGCCGCCGCCTGCGAAGGTCGAGCCGCCGCCTCCGCCGCCGCCTGATCCCGAGCTGCCGCCGAGCTGCGAAGGCGAAGACTGCCCCGATCAGCAGCGTCGTCCGGCTCACGTCGAGGTCAAAGGCCAAAAGCTGGTGCTGTCCGAGCGCATCTTCTTTGACTTCGACCGCGACACCATCAAGCCGATCAGCTTCCCGGTGCTGGATGAAGTGGTGCGTGTGCTCAAAGCGCGTCCCGACATCAAGCGCATGCGCGTCGAAGGCCACACCGACAACAAGGGCACCGATCAGTACAACTTGGACTTGTCACGGCGGCGCGCTCAGTCGGTGATGGTGTATCTCGTAGAGCACGGCATCGAGCCGTGGCGACTCAGCTCGGCGGGCTTTGGCCTGCGCTGTCCGATCATGCCAAATGACACGTCTGACCGGCGTGCACAGAATCGTCGCGTAGACTTCATTATTACAGAGCAAGAGGGCGTCACGCTGGACCCCCCGAAGTGCCCGCTCTCGCTCATCTCTCGTTAACTACTCGACGAACCAACAGGAGCTTGAACCGATGACCTACCGTACGAACCGCCAAGGCTTCGCGCTGTCCGAAAAGCGTGTAAGCCGCTCCCTCTTCGCTGGTTTGCTGCTTTCGCTGAGCCTGTCTTCGGGCCTGGCGCTGGCGGCTGACAAAGATGTCAACTGCAACGGCGTTCCGCGTCCCTTTGAGGGCTACTGCATCGACTACTTCGCCAACGGCAACAGCTGCACGCCGATTGACGAGTTCCCGCCCAAGCGTCCTTGCGACGACTACGTAGCACCGGGCCCCGGCACCAATGCGCGCTGTAGCAGCATGCTGGCTTCGGATCGCGATGGCGATGGTCGCGGTGACTCGTGCGACAACTGCCCAGACAAGCCGAACCTGGGCCAGGAAGACGCGGACAACGATGGCGTCGGCGATGTCTGTGACAACTGCCCGACTACGCCGAACCCGGATCAGAAGGACTCCAACAAAGACGGCATCGGCGATGCGTGCGACGCATGTATGACCGGCATGCCGAACCCGATGCAGCCTGACACCGATGGCGATGGCAAGCCCGACGCCTGCGACAACTGCCCGGCGGTCAAGAACCCGGATCAAAAAGACTCGGACGGAGACGGCGTCGGTGACACCTGCGACAAGTGCGCGGGCGACAACCGCAAGGATCAAGACGGCGACGGAACACCCGATGCGTGCGACAACTGCATCGATGCGCCGAACGCGGATCAAAAAGACTCGGATGGCGATGGCGTGGGCGATGCGTGCGACAACTGCTTTGCCGACAAGAACACGGATCAGAAAGACACCAACAATGACGGCATCGGTGATGTGTGTCAGCCGGGTGTCGCTGGTGGTCCAGGCTGCGCTGTGGCTCCAGGTGAATCGCCGCGCAACCTCGCTGGTAGCATGAGCCTGCTTGCCTCGCTGCTGCTGCTCGCAGCGTCCTTCCGTCGTCGCATCGCAGTCCGCAAGTAATCCCGCTTGTCCTGTCCTTCGGCACGCTGCATAGAATCGGCGCGTGCCAGAGCTTCCCGAAGTTGAAACCGTCTGCCGTGGACTGCGCGGCTTTCTTGAACATCACACACTGACCGATGTCGTGGTTCGCCGTCGCGATCTGCGCATTCCGATTCCATCGGATTTTGAAGCGCGGCTGCGCGGACGCACGGTGCAGCAGCTCTCACGACGGGCCAAGTACATCCTTGGATTTCTCGATGGCGACGATGTGCTGATCGCGCACCTGGGCATGTCGGGACGGCTGTTTGGCTATCGTGCAGGTGATCCGAAGCGACCGACCGAGCCCGCCAAGCACGATCACGTCTGGCTGCGCACCGAGGAAGACACGCTGCTCTGCTACACCGATCCGCGCCGCTTTGGCCTGCTGACGCTGTGTCCGAAGAACAAGCTCGCGGAACATCCGCTGCTCAAAGACCTGGGCATTGAGCCGCTGTCCGCCGAGCTGACCCCGCGCTTTTTGAGCGACGCGCTGTCCCGCAAGCAAGTGCCGATCAAAGTCGCGCTGCTCGATCAAGCGGTGATCGTCGGAATCGGCAACATCTACGCCAGCGAGATCCTGTTTCGCGCGCACATCTCACCGCTGCGACCGGCCAGCAGCTTGACGCCCACAGAGCGCGCCGCACTGTGTCCCAGCATTGTTGCGATCCTCCAGCGAGCCATTGATGCGGGCGGATCGACGCTCCGTGACTACGTACAAGCCGATGGTGAGCTAGGCAGCTTCCAAGACCTGTTCGCCGTCTACGATCGCGAAGGTACACCATGCCAGCGCCGAGCCTGTCGCGGAACGATTCAGCGCATCGTCCAAGCCGCTCGCGCCACGTACTTTTGCCCAAGCTGCCAGCACTGACCCGCCATCGCACGACGCTGCCCGAACCACGCTGGCGATTTGTTCCACGTGGAACGCTTCACGCGCACGTCTTCCCTTCATACGCTGGCGATTTGTTCCACGTGGAACGTTTCACGCGCGCGTCTTTGCTTCCATCACGGACTGTCTTGTCTCATTTGTTCCACGTGGAACACTGGGTCACTTGATGCGCTCGGCGGCTTCTCGGATGAAGCCATCGCTGTCTTGGCAGGCCTTGGTTCGCATCGCAGCAGAAAGCAGGGATCGCGCATTGGGCTCCGCCGCCAGTCGCAGCGCTTGAAGTCGAACCCAGCGCTCGGGATGAGCCAGCAGTCGATCAAACACCGGCTGTCCATCCCGCAGCGTGGTCGGAAGCTGTGCATACAGCGAAGCCGCAAGCAGCAGCACCTGCGAGCCCGTCCCCAGCTCGATCACGTCTTTCAAGATGGCCGCCGCCCGACCCGATTCCGCCACATCCGACAGCGCCACTTGCCCCAGCACACGCACCGCTGCGAGCTGCACATGCGCCAGCGAGACATCCCCTGAGCCAGGCAACGCCAGCTTCCGCAGGCTCGGCAAGATCGTGGGCAGCACCGACACCGCGAGCGAAGGCGGCAGCGATCCTTGCGGCACCGCCAGCGACAGCGGATACAGCCGCAGCAGACCGCGTCGGCTCGTCACATCTTCGTACAGCAAGTCTTCCAGCGTGCGCAGCGCCAGATCCGGAGACTCTTCGAGCCCATCCCGCAGCGCCGCCGCCACTTCACCCGGACTGTCCAGCCACGCAGGCTGCGCGCTCACCGGCGAAGGCTCGCTCACCAAATCGGACAGCAGCCGCGCGACATCCAGGCCATCCAGCCCACGCCGATCACTCGGGAGTCGCTCTGACGCACTGCCCGACGCACTCGGCGCCACCGGACTGCCAAGCTGACCGAGCGCGCTCACCGCTGCCACACGAACCGAGCTGCTCTTTCCAAACACCGCCCGCAGCAGAGGCGCCACCGCCCGCACATCTTGCAGCCGTCCCAGCGCCCACGCCGCGTGTCGCTCGATCTCATCGTTGCCCAGTCGCAGCAGCTCCATCAGCGGCGGAACCACCGTCTTGTCGCGCGACCGTCCCAGCGCTTGCACCACAGCCATCGTAAACAGCTCGTCCGCTTCATCACTGCGCAGCCGTCGCTTTTCCAGCGTGCTCAGAAACAGCCCGCGCACTTTCGGGCTCAGCGGCTGATGTTGCAGCTCACTTGCACGACCCAAGACCAGCGCCACCAGCGCACGGCCCGCTGGCGTTGTGTCCAGAAGTCCCGCTTCCACCTGCCCGAGCTTTTCGCGATCCAGCTTGTCAGCCAGCAAAAACAGCCCGTAATACGCCGCCAAGCGAAGCTGTTTTTCCCGACTCTTGGCAAGGCGCAGCAGGCTCGAAATGCTCTGCGGATCGGTCAGCTTGGCCACTGCCAGCAGCGCATCGACCCGCAGATCCATGTCCACGCTTGGACGCACGCTTCCGCCGGTCAGGTTCGCCGCACCGAGCACCGTCCGCGACTCTTGACCCGGCAGCGGCAGCCCCGCCATCGCCACGTTCAAAAGCGACGGCACCGCGCTCGGATTGCGCAGCTCCCCAAGCAGAGCCACCGCCACCCGCTGCTCTTGTCCATCGCCTTCGGTCAGGCTCTCGGTGAGTGGCTTGAGCCCACCTTGTCCCAGCCGCTGAAGCTCGGCCTGCGCACTCGCATCGCCACTTTTGGACAGTGCAGCCAGCGGCGCGGCATAGCGCTCATACGCCAGCAGCAGCAAGCGCCGATACACCGGCTTGGGCACCACCGAGTACGCCAGCGGCGACAGCTCTTTGAGCAGCTCTCCGAGCGAGCCCAAAAACTCGTGCAGATCGATCGCTTTGCGTCCCGCTTCCAGCACCAGCTCTTCTTGCGGCGTTCGACGCACCACCTCGCGATACAGCGCCGCCGCTTCGGTCAGCTCTCCGCGCTGGACATGCAGTCGCGCCAGCGCCATGTGTGCCCGAAACAGCCGAGGATCACGCTCCATCGCGCGCTGATACGCAGCCATCGCACGCTGAACTTCATCGCGACGCTCCAAGATCTCACCGAGCGCCAGCTCACCGCTCGCATCCGCCACCGCTTGCTCGGCATACCGAATCGCATCGCCATCGCGATAGCTCTGCATCGACAGCTCCGCCAGCTGCGCATACAGCTCGCGCTGACGTTCCGGTAGCAGCGTCGCCGCTTGCTTGAGCACCGCAATCGCTTCTTCCAGCTTTCGCTGCGCCCGCAGCACCTGCGCCAGCGACAGAAGCACTTCCGCGAGCTGTGGACCATCGGGCAAGCGCACGCGCAGGCGACTCAGCACCTGTTCTGCTTCACCGGGCTTGCCAAGCTGCTGCTCGACTTCTGCGACCAAAAGACCCAGAAGCAGCGTCTCGGGCAGCAGCGTCTGATTCGACTGGTTGAGCGCCGCCGCCAGCCTGCGCTGCCACGTATACAGCGTCGCTTGCAGCCGCGTCTCTTTCGACAGCAGCGAGCCCAGTCGCTTGCGCGCTTCGAGCTGAACCAGCCGCTCTGCCGGACCTTTGGCCGCAAAGTAGATCTGTTCCCACATCGCCACCGAATCTCGGTTGCGTGACAGCCGCTCGTAGGCTTGCGCCAGTCCGCGCCGAAGCTGCAAGTTGTTTGGCTCTGCCGTCACCGCCTTTTGGTACAGGTCCAGCGCCTGCGGCATCATGCTGTGCTCTGCGTAAATGTCCGCCAGCCGCGCCTGACCTTGCGCGCGACTTCCGCCCATCGTGAGCAGCCGCTTCCAGATCTCTTCCGCTCGGTCTTTTTTGCCGCGTGCCCAGTACAGCTCACCCAGGTTGACGATGTAGCTCTCTTCTCGCGGGTCCAGCCGCACCAGCAGCTCGGACTCTTGCAGCGCCAAGTCCGCTTCCCCCCAGCGCGAATACAGCTCGGCCAGCGCACTGTGCAGCGAGGGATCCGCCGAAAAACGCGCCGCCGCCCGTCGCAGCGTCCCGAGCGCTCTTTGCTTCTGCCCGACCTTCCACTGCCGCTCCGCCAGCTCCAGATACCCGCGTGAGTCACCCGGCGCTTGCACGATCAGCTGCTCGTATTCGCTCAGCACCTCCGGCGTGACGCCACCGCGTTCCAAGATCGCGATCAGTCGTCGCCGCACATCAATGCTGTGCGGATCGCTGCGCAGCGCCCCACGATAAGCCGCCAGCGCCGCTTTGGTGTCTCCGCGCTCGTCGTACAGCCGACCGAGCAGCTCCCACTCGCCAAAGCCCCGCTGCGCCGCTGGATGCTCCGCTTCAAACTGCTGGATAAACTGCGGCAGCTCATCGCGCTTGCGAGACAGCGCAATCAGGTGCTCGCTGACATCGCGCCGCAGGTGATGGCCTGCACCGAGCAGCTTCTGGCTCTGACGATACGTTGCCATGGCTGCAAGGTCATCGCGCAGCAGCTCTTGCAGCTCCCCGATTCGCAGCAGCGCCTGCGCCTTGCTTTCCCCACCGAGCTTTGTCGCCAGCTCTTGCCACTCCGCGAGCGCTTCTTTGTTTTTGCCACCGCGCGCGAGCAGCTCAGCCAGCTCTTGCCGCAGCCGCTGCGACTCCACACCTTGCGACGACTCGATGAGCGCCCGCAGCTTCTGTTCCGCATCGGGCTGATCTTGGGCTTGCAGCGCCAGATCGATCTGCTTTCGCAGCACACTTTTGCGTCGCCCATCGCCAGGCTTGAGCAGTCCCAGCGCGCGCGCGAGCTGCTTGCGCGCCGTCGCCACATCCGCTGGGGTCTTTTTCTGCGCCAAGTCCGCCAAAAGCAGCGCCACCTTCGCTTCTTCGAGCCCGCCACGCTGGACCGCTTGCTCCAGCAGCTTGCTCGCTTCGTCGAGCTGTCCGCGCTCTCTGGCAATCAGCGCCGTCAGGTACAGATCGCTCGCCTGCCCCGACTTCTGCGCCACCGCCAGCACTTCCGCCCCCAGCTTGTCGATCGAGCTGTGCTTTCGATACAGCCCACACAGCCTGCGCAACAGCCCCGCGTCATCGGGATTTCTGCGCACTTGCTCTTTGAGCTCACCGATCAGGCGCGGATCGAACTCCGAGCGCACCACCTGCCAGTCATCAGCCAACGCCGGGTTTGGGTCCACAGGGCCAAGCAGCGTCAGCACGAGCAGCCGCCGAGTCGTCAAAATGCCTCGCAGCGGCGATCGCGAAAACAGAGCCATGGCACAGAGTGTAGCGCCAGCTTCTCGCCACGAAACACAAACCCTTCGCGGGATTTGACGTGAGCGCCCGCCGAGCGATAGATTGACGCCAAGGAGTGGCTCCTCGTGGCTAGGCTCATTGACCTGTTTGCGCTTGCGATTGTTGCGTTCCTTTTGCTTCTGCCGCAGCCCACCGTGGTGTTTGCGCCCGCGTTTTCCGGTGACAAGAGCGACATGGATCGCGTCGCCGCACTCGAAGACGCGCTGCATCGCAAGCCCGAAGAAGTCGAAGTCGCGGTCGAGCTGGCCCGCGCCTACCTGCGCATCGAGCAGCCGACCTGGGCGATTGCGACGCTCAAGCCGTACCTTGGCAAAGACACCTATCCGGTCCATCAGGTGCTGGCGACCGCGTACGCCACGATCCTGCGCTTTGACCTGGGACTTGGTGAAGCCGAAGCGGGACTGCGCGCGTGCGAACAGCCGACCTCTGGCTGCCCCGAGATGACGCAGATCCGGCTCGCCTACCTGGCCAACCTGATGCGAGAAAACGCGCAAAAAGGCATCGACGCCAGCACCGATCCCGTCACCGCCAAGCGCATGGTCCAAGCCGCGCTGCGCGCCACCAAAGCCCAGCTTCCCGCGCCCACACCTGCCAAGCCCGCAGCACCTGCCAAGCCGTAACCGCTCATGAGCCCTGTTTCCCGCGCGCTGTGTTCCCTGGTCCTACCGCTCGCGCTGTGTGGACCGAGCGGCTGCAACAAGCCACCACCGCCCGTTACCTCGACCGCCCAAGCCCCAGACAAGTCCCCGAGCGTCGCGTTTTATCCGGCCTCGGGCAGTCCCTGGCTGGTCAAGGTCGAGCTGGCCAAAAACGACAGCGAGCGCGCACGCGGCCTGATGTATCGTCGAGAGCTGGCCAAAGACACCGGCATGCTGTTTCTGTTTGAAGCGCCCGAGATCCGCCGCTTCTGGATGCGCAACACGTATCTACCGCTCGACATCATCTTTTTGAACGAGCGCAAGGTCGTGGTCGGCATTGAAGAAAACACCGTGCCGATGGACGAAACCAGCCGAGGCCCCGATCAGCCCGCGCAGTACGTGGTCGAAGTCCTCGCTGGAGAAGCGCGCAAGCACGGTGTCCATGTCGGCGCGCGCGTCGAGTTTCTGCAAGTTGAGGGAGCCCCGTAAATGACGCCCACCCTGGCTCTGCTGCTGCCCGCGCTGCTCTTCACCCCGCAGGCGGCCACGCTCAAAGAACCGCCGACCACACCCGCTGTGCCAACCGCACCCGCTGCACCTGCCACACCCACTGCACCGACTGCACCGACTGCACCGACTGCACCGATCAGTGTGGACGCTGCGCTTGCGGGGCTGAAAGGAACCGGCGCGCCCTTTGTGTCGTTCGAGCTACACAGCGAAGGAAAGTCGCTCGGTGCGGTGCGCTGCGAGCTGTGGCCCGACAAAGCGCCCCAAGCCGTCGCGACCTTTGTCGGCCTGCTGCGCGGTCTGGTCAGCTGGAAAGATCCGCACAACGGCGAGTGGAAGAAAAAGCCGCTCTATGAAGGGCTGCTGCTGCATCGCGTGATCGCGGACTTTTTGATCCAGGGCGGCGACCCCAAGTGCGCGGGTGACATTCAGTGCATGTTCAGTCCCGGCTCCGGCGATCCCGGCTTTGCGATCCCCGATGAGCTGCGCGCCGACCTGCGCTTTGACCAGCCTGGACTGCTCGCGCTGTCGAACAAGGGACCGAACACTGGCGGCTCGCAGTTCTTCATCACGCTGCGTCCCACACCTTGGCTCAGCGGCCACCACACGATCTTCGGAAGCTGCGACAACCTGCCGCTGTTACAAAAAGTCAGCCAGGTCGAGACCTATCCGAACGACGCGCCGAAGACTCCGATCGTCATCCAAAAGCTCACCGTAAATCGCAAACCCAAGTAGGACATCGATGTCGGACCGCGAGATCCCAACGACCCCAAGCCTTCGGCTGGGGATCACAGGCTTTGTGTATGCAGACCTCTTTTCGCCGCACGGACTCTGTCGGCTGCACAACCACTGGTATACGCGGCTCGGACAGCACGACCCGGCCCTACAGGCCCGCTATGACCGCTATCGCCAGGGTGATTCGCTCAGCGAGCTGGCCCTGTCCACCCTGCTGGTCGATCTAGCGCCCACCGTTTCGCAGGTCATCGAGGAGCTGTTTCCCGACATTGCGGACGCCCGGCGCGCCCAGCGGCACAAGACCCAGGACGATCTGCTGCTGTTTCGGTTCAAAGAAGAAGTCGTCAAGCGTCGCGCCAGCAAGCAGAAGGTTCCGCCCGAGCGGATCGAGGCCGCCATCGCGGAAGGCGAAGCCCTGCTCCGCCGCCACGGCCTGTCCGTCCATGTGTCTGAGCGTCAAGTCGCCGAGCTGGGCCTGCGACTGCTCGATGCCGAGAGCGAAGCCCAAAAGACGGCCTCCGATGCCAGCGATCCCGCGCTCCTTGCCGCCACCGCTGCGCTTCAGCAGCTCCTGGACTGGCTGGTGGCCAAGCGGACCGCGCTGCTCGAAGCGGGCTTTGTGTCGTGGCGACTGCCGCACCCGATCGACTACCAACACTTGGTGCCCCTGCGGCGCAGCAGTCCCAGCCTGCCCGAAGAAATCGCCGGAGAGCCGCATCACCAGCGCGCCCGCGATGGCTTTGCCCTGACCGATCCGCGCAAGTCGCCCCTGCACATCCTGGCCGAAGTGGACTACTGCCTGTACTGCCACGAGCGCGGCAAGGACTCGTGCAGCAAGGGCTTTCGCGACAAGGCGGGCGGCTACAAAAAAAACCCGCTCGGTGCGCCGCTCACCGGCTGTCCGCTCGATGAAAAGATCTCGGAAGCGCACACCCTGCGGCGACAAGGCGATTCCCTGGCTGCGCTTGCGCTGGTCACGCTCGACAACCCGATGTGCGCGGGCACCGGCCACCGCATCTGCAACGACTGCATGAAGTCGTGCATCTTCCAAAAGCAAGAGCCGGTCAACATCCCCGAGATCGAGACCTCAGTGCTGACCGACGTGCTCGCGCTGCCCTGGGGCGTCGAGATCTACGGCCTGCTCCAGCGCTGGAATCCCCTGCACCGCAGTCGGCCCTATCCCCTGCCCTACACCGGAAAAAATGTCCTGCTCGTGGGACTCGGCCCGGCGGGCTATACGCTTTGTCACTACCTGGCGCGCGAAGGGCTCGGCGTGATTGCCATCGATGGACTCAAGCTGGAACCGCTGCCGCTGGCGCTCACGGGCGACCTGGCAGCCGGAGTGCTGCCCCAGCCGGTCTACGACTTCGACAGCCTGAAAGAGCCGCTCGATGCGCGCATCCTCACCGGCTTTGGCGGCGTGTCCGAGTACGGCATCACCGTCCGCTGGGACAAAAACTTCCTGAAGCTCCTGTATCTCCAGCTCAGTCGCCAGCCGCTCCTGCGGATGTTTGGCGGCGTGCGCTTTGGCGGAACGCTGACCCTGGACGATGCCTGGCAGCTTGGCTTTCATCATGTCGCCATCGCCACCGGAGCCGGCAAGCCCACCCTGATCGATATGGAAGGCAGCCTGGGTCGCGGCATCCGTCAAGCCAGCGACTTTCTCATGGGCCTACAGCTCACCGGGGCGTTTAAGCGCGACTCGCTGGCCAACCTGCAAGTGCGCCTGCCCGCGCTGGTGATTGGCGGCGGCCTGACCGCCATCGACACCGCCACCGAGCTGCTCGCCTACTACATCGTGCAGGTCGAAAAGACGCTCGCCCGCTGGGAAGCGCTCACCGCAGGCTCCCCGGCCAGCGAAGCCGCGCTGTGGACCCGCTTTGATGAAGAAGAGCGCCAGATCCTGCAAGAGCAGCTTCAGCACGGTCGCGAAGTCCGCGCCGAGCGACAAGCCGCCGCCGCACAAGGTCGCGCCCCGTTCTTCACCCCGCTCATCGAGCGCTTTGGCGGCGTCACGCTGGTCTATCGCAAGAGCCTGATCGACTCGCCCGCCTATCGCCTAAACCACGAAGAAGTCACCAAGAGCCTGGAAGAGGGCATCCGCTACGTCGAAAACATGTCGCCCAAGGCCGCCAAGAGCGACGCCTTCGGGGCCCTTACCGCCGTCCAGTTCGAGCGCCAGCGCCAGGTCGGGGACAAGTACGTCGGCACCGGCGAATACATCGAGCTACCCGCCAAGACCATGTGCATCGCCGCCGGGACCAGCCCCAACACGATGTATGAAAAGGAACATCCGGGCACGGCGCTGCTGGGACGCGGCGGTTACTTTGCCCCGCACCGGGCCGACCTCGCCGCCGATGGCACCGTGACGCTGACCCCCGATCCGAGCGGCTTTTTTACGTCCTACTGCCAAGACGGGCGCGTGGTGTCCTACTACGGCGACAACCATCCGCGCTTTGCCGGGTCGGTGGTGCGCGCGATGGCGTCGGCCAAGCATGGCTACGAGCAAGTGGCCGCCCTGTTTGCCGCCGCCCAAGCCACGTCCGCTGCCGAGCTACGCGACCACCCCACGAACAGTCCGGCCCAGGCCGCCCGCGATGCCGCCTGGCTGACCCTGCGATCGAACCTGGACCGCGAGCTGTCCGCCGAGGTCATCTCGGTTACGCGCCTGACCCCGACGATTGTCGATGTCAAGGTGCGCGCCCCGCTCGCCGCCCGCAAGTTCCAGCCCGGCCAGTTCTACCGCCTGCAAAACCTAGAGTCGCGCGCCGAGGTGGTCGAGCACACCCGCCTGACCATGGAAGGGCTCGCGCTCACCGGGGCCAGCGCCAATCCCGAAACCGGCGAGCTGTCGCTCATCGTGCTGGAAATGGGCGGCTCGTCCAGCCTGTGCAGCCGCTTGCGTCCCGGCGAACCCGTGATGGTGATGGGACCGACCGGCACCCCCACCGAGATCCCGCACAACGAAACGGTCTGCCTGGTCGGCGGCGGGCTGGGCAACGCGGTGCTGTTTTCGATCGCCCAGGCGCTCAAAGCGAGCGGCTGCCGGGTGCTGTACTTTGCCGGGTATCGCAAGCCCGACGATGTCTTTTACCGCGACACCATCGAGTCCCACACCGACCAAGTCGTCTGGTGCTGCGATGTCGCGCCCGGCCCGGACTCTGCGCTGCACCACCGCCGCGCGGGCGACCCGCTGTTTGTCGGCAACATCGTGGCCGCGCTCACCGCCTACGCCCAAGGTGCCCTGGGCACGCCGCGCTTTGACCTGCGCGCCATCAGCCGCTTCATCGTCATTGGCTCGGACCGGATGATGGCGGCAGTCGCCAAGGCCCGACACACCCAGCTTCAGCCGTACCTAAACCCGCGCGCCGAGGCCATTGGCAGCATCAACTCGCCGATGCAGTGCATGATGAAGGAGATCTGCGCCCAGTGCCTTCAGAAGCACCGCGACCCGGTGACGGGCCAAGAAACGGTGGTCTACACCTGCGTCAACCAGGACCAGCCGCTCGATCACGTCGAGTGGCCCCACCTGGCCGCCCGCCTGCGCCAAAACAGCGCCCAAGAAAAGCTCACCGCCCTCTGGCTCAGCCACCTCCAGCAGCTCTCCCCACCCCCCACCCTCCCCAGCCCACCCCAGCAGCCCGGTGACTGATTCGTTAGGCGTGGGCCGACCAGAGACCTTTTTTTCGGGCCGCCTGCGGCACGACAAAAAAGCGTCGCCGGGAAGGGGGACCCACGCCGTGACTTCTCCACAAAGACCCCCCAAGACGAACGCTTAGGCAGTTGGGGTCGGGCGCTTTCAACTACTTCACGCCTGGGGCCCCGCTTCCCTGCGACGCTTTTTTTCGCTCAGCAGGCTTCGCGAAAATAAAGGTCTCCGGTCGCCCCCAGGCTATTGCTTACACAGATTGGTCGGGGGCCGACGACTCAGAGATCTGTATGCGCACCAATTAGGCGGGGGCCGACGACTCAGAGATCTGTATGCGCACCAATTAGGCGTGGGCCGACGACCAAGAGATCCTTATGTGCATCAACTAGGCGTGGGCCGACCAAAGACCTTTTTTTCGGGCCGCCTGCGGCACGACAAAAAAGCGTCGTCGGGAAGGGGGACCCACGCCGTGACCACTCCACAAAGACCCCCCCGACCCCCACCAAGCCCAGCCCCCGCTTGAAAAACTCAAACCGATGCCAGAGCGCCTCCACGCAGCGTTTCCAAAAATGAAAACGATGCCGTAGCGCCACTCCGCCGGTTTCCCCCGAAAAAATCACAGCGGTGGAGCCGCTCCGCAGTGTTCCCCCCAAAAAAAACGGTGTCGTAGTGCCACTCCGCCGGTTTCCCCCGAAAAAAATCACTGCGGTGGTGCCACTCCGCTGGTTTCCCCCGAAAAAAAACGATGTGGTGGTGCCGCTACGCAGGGTTCCCCCGAAAAAAATCGATGTGGTAGAGCCGCTCCGCTGGTTTCCCCCCAAGAAAATGGTGCGGAGCGCCGCTCCGTAGCCTTTTGAAACATGAAAACGGTGCCGGAGTGCCGCGCGCGCAGGTTGGGGGGAGCTGTGCCGGATCGGTGCAGTGGGCGGGCGGCTGGGATTTGTGAGCGCGGGCGCGGACCTGCGCGGGCAGGCCGTGGCATCGGAGCGCTCGATTCAGGTGGACCGCTGATTGACCAAACTTCAGCCATCGCCGATGATGTCCTATCGTGACACAGCCAGGCTCGCCGCCTAAGGCCCCGCCCTCGCCTGCTGCCGATGGCAGCCCGGTCGATCCGCGCATCGGCGCAACCTTTGGGAAGTACAAGATCATCCGGCTGCTCGGTCGCGGCGGCATGGGGGCCGTCTACGAAGGCGAAGACGCCGCCCTGCGCCGCAAGGTCGCCGTCAAGTTCTTGCCCGATGAGCTGATCAACAAGCCCGAGGTCATCGAGCGCTTCATGCGCGAAGCCCAGGTCGCGGGCGGGCTCAATCACCCCAACATCATCGCCGTCTACGACGCAGGCAAGGACGAGCGCGGCTGCTACATGGTGATCGAGCTGCTCAATCCCAAGAGCGCATCGAGCCGCATCAAGAGCGAGGGCCCCTATCACTGGCTCGTCGCCACCCGCATCATCGCCGACTGCGCCGCCGCCCTCTCCGTCGCCCACGAAAACGGCATCATCCACCGCGATATTAAACCGGAATCCATCCCGCCCCGCCCTATCCGTCGCCCAAGCGCCGCCGCCGCCCCCACCGGGAGGTAGGCGGGAAGCCGACAGCAAGCGTGGCATTCCAGACGCAGCGTCACCAGAAAACCGGCGAGTCTGGGTTTCGTGTGTGATACAAAGTGGCTCTCGACGGACGGAGACAACGCAATGGCTATCATCGAAGGATTTGGGGTTAAAAATTTCCGTGTATTGCATGATGTCACCATTGGTAAATTGTCAGCCAACCAAAAGAGTGAGCCCTTAACGCCCTTTACAGTTGTGATTGGGAAAAATGGATCGGGGAAGAGTTCTCTGTTTGATGCATTTGGTTTTGTTGCTGACTGTCTGGCTACCGATGTTGAAACTGCCTGCGATATGAAGCAACGGGGCGGCTTCGATCGTCTGATATCCAAAGGGAAAACCGGGGCTATTCGCTTTGAAATCTATTATCGCGAATCCGCAGGTGAGCGGCCTATTACGTACGAGCTGGCCATTGCACTCGATCGATTGGGTCGTCCCTTTGTGGAATCAGAAGTTCTCAAACAAAGGCGCAAGGGACAACGGCATGGTCGTCCCTTTCCTTTTCTGCGTCTCACCCATGGCAAGGGCACAGTCTGGGCCGGAGAAGATGCAGTGGGAGAGGACGAAGCGCAGAGCAGCGAAGAGGACAACACGCAAACTCCGGTGGAGCTGACCGATCCGCGACAGCTCGGCATCGCAACGCTGGGTACGTTGAAAGAGCATCCGCGCATCAAGCGGTTCCGCGACTTCTTAAAAGGCTGGTATCTGTCCTATTTCTATCCCGATGCAGCCCGCAGCCTGCCGAGTGCCGGACCGCAGCGACACCTGAATGTCCATGGCGACAATATCGGCAATGTCGTGCAGTACATGGAGCGTGAGCACAAGGATCGCTTCAAAAATATCCTGGCCCGCATCGCGACCAAGATCCCTGGGGTCAAAGAAATCAAGACCGATGTCACCCTGGATAAGCGCGTAGTGATTCAGTTCAATGACGGCGCGTTCGGAGATCCTTTCTTCGCGCAACAGATGTCGGATGGAACACTGAAGGTCTTCGCATATCTGTTAATGCTGGAAGATCCAGCGCCACCACCGTTTCTCTGTATCGAAGAACCAGAGAATGGTCTGTATCATAAGCTGCTTGAGTCTCTGGCCACGGAGTTCAGAGAGCACGCAAATGGAAAGAAGAACTCTCCACAGATCTTTGTGACGACGCATCAGCCATATTTTGTCGATGCGCTGACACCAGAAGAGGTATGGATTCTGGAAAAAGGCAAAGAAGGTTTTTCAACCATACAGCGCGTGTCCGAGCTAGAGATTGTACGGAATCTGGTGGAACAGGGCCTGCCACTGGGCGGTCTTTGGTACAGTGATTATTTGGACTCGAGGTAGCAGATGCACATTGAAATCCTGGTCGAAGACAGCTCTGGTGCCAAGCTGCTTTCCTTTCTTGTACCCAAGATCATTGGTGAATATAACAGTCCACATACTTGGAACATCCACAAATACAAAGGCATTGGAAGGGTACCAAAAGGTCTTACGCCAGCGTCTGATCCGCAGAAGCGGATGCTCTTAGACCAGCTACCGAAGATTCTGCGTGGCTATGGCAACACACCAGGCATTGATGCGGTGATGGTCGTCTTGGATAGCGACAACCGAAACTGCGCTTCTTTCTTGGCGGAACTACAGGGTCTGGCGAAAACGAATCAGGCTCCGGCACATACAATCTTCAGGCTCGCCATTGAAGAGATAGAAGCCTGGTACTTGGGAGATCGCGAAGCATTACAAAGAGCGTTCCCACGCTTGAAGGCGCAGGCGCTCAAAAAATATAAGCAGGATAGCATCTGTGGAACGTGGGAGCTGTTGGCGGATGCCGTGTATCCAGGTGGCTCTTCCAAGATCAAAAAGGAAGGCTGGCCTTTGTCTGGACAGCTCAAGCACGACTGGGCCGAAAAAATGGGCCCGTTGTTGTCCGTAGAAGCCAACAAGTCGCCCAGCTTTAACAAGCTCTGTCAGGGCCTACGTAGATTGACTGGCCAGAGCCCAGCGCTGTCATCCTCAGAGCAGGTGTTCTAAGCTTCATGTTCCCCGCTGGATGGCAGCGGGCTCAGACTCGGGCTCGGTCGGCTCATCCTCGCTGGCTACGAAGCGCTCTTCGGCAGCGGCTTGATCCAGCCGTTCATCCGCCGGATTGGGATGGAGCAGTGCATGGTGGACCTCGGACCCGCTGCGCGCCGCATCCATCTTCCAAAAGAGCGGCCCGGTATAGCCCAACAGGCCGGCAATCAAGCTGGCATAGGCCGTTCGCAAGACCCTTCTGGCTTCGTCCGCTTGTGGCAAATCAAGAGAGGAAAACAGGCGACCGGGCGCTACGCCACGACTACCGAGCAACGCCAGCCGATGGGACAGCTCCAGCGCGGCTTCGGTTCCAGCGGGCAGCCGGACCCCGCGCGTCCTTGCGAACGACCGCAAGACCTGAGAGACCCGCGCAGGGTTCAGATAGTCGTCGTGACGCAGCACGCCCTCGCTGTGTAGCAGGATACGAATCGTCGTGCCCAGCTTTGCGATCTGAAACTCGTGAATCGGCTCTTCCGTCACCCAGCGAAAGAAACCCAGTGACTCCATGGTCCGGGACACCCGCTGCTGGGCATCGGAACGCAGTCTGTGTAGAAAGGGCACCACCCAGACCCGCTGATCTTTGATCGAATCACCGAATAGACATGGAATGAAGTTGCAAGACGCACCAGGCACAGCCAGGTCGTATACGTTGGAACCAGGACGGCTGAGCTGAAGGGCGGCACAGAGCTCTGCCCGGTCGTTATAGCCATAAAAGACCGACGGCATCGCGATGCTCAGCACGGACTGCAGCATCACACTGAGCTGCCAAAGCATGTGACGGTCTTCATACCCGTGGTGCAAGCTCTCGATTACAATCGCAGCGGAGTGTCCCTGAGCCCTATTTTCGCGTGGGCGATCAATGGACACCACGGTAACAGAAGGTGTTTCTGTCAGATGCAAATGACCAGAAGACCCCCCTCGTTCGTATTCAATATTCAAATTGCAAGTCGGATAGAAATCTCTCGCAGGACTTCGCGCCACCCAATACCGTACGGCTTCCTGCTTCCACCAGAACCAATTGCTGAAAACACCTCGCCATAAGTGATAGGGGTTTCCGTTTTTTGAATCATGCTGAACGGAGGTAATCCCAAACATATCAGCGAGTAGTTGACTTCCATCGGCAAGATCCAGCGCTGCCTGATCACGAATGGGCAGGGTATATTGATCCGTTTTTTTGCGGACAGAAACCATCGGCTGGTTGATGGCGATTGCCTCGATGTCGAAGTCGTCACGTAGGCGAAGCTGAAGACGAAGGTCGGGCACTTCTTGTGCGAAGTGGCCCTTCACGCTGTCCGCCAGGGGCAGGGACGGCTGAAGTTCACCGCGACAGAGCCGCACCACCAGCCGCGAAAGAAGGGGAGACAGAGGCGTCCGTGGCCGAGGGCTGGAGCCAGACGGAGCGGTCCGGTCCGAGCCATCCAGGTCTATCTGTGGTGCAGAAAGTTCTGGACCGGGCAGTCGCGGCGGCGGAAAGCTGTGCGGCATGGCCTGCCCCAGCGCCGCGTAGAGTGCTGGCTTGTTGCTGATGCGCGCGACCAGCTCCTTCACGAACTGCTTGGCTGGATCGTCCACGGGCAAGCCGAGCATGATGCGATGGAGATCAAGCGCCGTCAGGTTGACAAGCTCACCAATGCAGCCGAGCCCAGGGAAGTCTAACGACAGCTGCCACGCCAGGTCCTTGCGCTGCTGCGGATCGGTAGACTGTTCGAGCACAGCCAGACGATCCAGCAGTGCCCGCTTGCGCCGAACAAGTGGTGGCAGATCCAGCTCTGCCTGGGCCAAGATGCGCGACCAGCTCACGGCAGCTCGCTCCGCTGCTGCATGCTGCGCATCACTTCAGCATACATGGCATTGATTCGGTACTTCCTGGCTTCGCCCGTGTGGTGCAAGACCTTGAACTCAAGTGCTCGGGGCGCTTCGGATAGCTCTAGCTCTGTATTGCCATTGCGAATGGCGGCCAGGATTTCGCTCATCACGCCTGCGACTTCCGCGTTGCGGAGGTAATCGCGGACATCTGTTTTGATGTAGCTCTTGATCTGCTCGATAGAGATCGGCTTGCCCGCTTTCAGCTCACTGTAAAATGAGACAGCGATCTCATGACAGCGCCGCAAGAAAATTCCAACCTGACCACCTGAGCGATCTTCTAACCAGTCCAGCGTCTCTGCTGAAAAGACAGGCTGTCCAGCATTGAATAGATCGATGTGACGCTGATAAATCTCCAGGTGATTTTCTTTTTCTAGCAGCGGCAGCCCGACAAAGTCGCGATAGTCTTTGTCACGATCCGTAAATGAGGCATTGCGAATGGTGGCAAGCACGCGACAAGGCTGTCTTCCAGACAAAGAAGGATGCTCAGCCAGCATGCGCAAATGATCCACCAGCACATCGCTCTCTGGCTGTCCTTCTCTTCCTTTGCTATCGAGCAAGTCCAAGTCATCAATCAATAGCAAGACCTGTTGGGCCTTTTCTGGGTCTTCGCTGCCGTACAGCCAGCTCAGCCCATCCACGGCATAGCGCAGAATCTCGGTCAGCTCTCGCTCCGTCAGGCTGCTTTGGGACAGAGCGTCTGTTTCGCCAGACTCCTGTTCGCTCTTGCCGGTCCAGCTGAACTCAAAGGGTGGCTGCGTCAGCTTCAGTCCGCCGTCCGTGCTCTCCCGACGGGAGGCCGTGCGCTCGATCGTGAACTGCGCGCTGTCGCGACCCACGATTTGCTCATACTGGGCCAGTTCTGCCAGGTACTCGTCATAGACACCTGTCTGACCATCGGGAACGTCATCGGGCGACACGCCGCGAAACAGCGCCCACAGCTTGAAGAACACTTCTTCCAAAACGGACTTGGCGGTCCCTCGGTTGTTGGCGTTCACCTCAACGAACAGATAGGGAAGACGTTCTTGCTTGGCGCGAAGCAGCAGCGCCCGCGCAAAGTGCGACTTGCCAGAGCGTGGCAGCCCGTAGATCGCCTGGATCTTGCCGACACCGTCCGGGGACCGCAGCCCGTCCAGCCCTCGCTCCATCTCCATCGTACGGTTGCAAAAGAGATCCAGGATCAGGGCTTCGCTTTCCGGTGGATTGTGATCAAAGAGCAGGGGCAGCCGTTTGGCTTTGACTGGCGTCGGTGTGGTGCTCATGGCAAGGCAGAGTAACACGGATAGGCGGCTTCCCCGCTGTATCGACCCGTGCATCGCCCTACGGAAGCAGCGAAAAGTTCCCCGCTGGATGGCGTCGGGGAAGGGAAGGGGTGTGGGGGGGTTTCGACGGCGGGAGTGATTCAACCGGACAACATCCTGTTTTCGACGACGGGGGTGGTGAAGCTGGTGGACTTTGGGCTGGTGAAGCTGGTCGAGGATGACTTGCACCTGACGCAGAGCGGGATGCTGTGCGGCAGCCCGCTGTACATGAGCCCGGAGCAAGCGAGCAACGCGGCGATGGATGCGCGGACGGACCTGTACTCGCTGGGGGCGACGTACTACGCGCTGCTGGCGGGCAAGCCGCCGTTTCAGGGGACGGGGGTGCCGCAGATCCTGCTGGCGCATGTGGCGCAGCCGACGCCGGACCCGCGCGAAGTGAACCCGGAAATTCCCGAGGCCTGCGTGCAGATCCTGCTGCGGGCGATGGCCAAGAAGCCGGAAAATCGCTACGCATCGGCGGCAGAGATGGCGGCGGATCTGGAAGCGATCCTGTCGGGGGTGCCGCAGCGCAATCAGTCCGTGTTCGCGATGCAGGACTCGGCACCATCGATTGCGGCGCAGATCAGCTCGACGGGCAATCGCGGCATCAGTGGCGCGGGGCTGCGGCAGTCGTCGGCGGGGCTGCCTTCGCTGAGCGCGATGTCGAGCGCGGGGGCGGCGGGGCTGTCGCCGTCTCAGCCTGGGGCGGGGCCAGCGGAAGGCGGATCGTCGCGGCGGGTGTTTGTGGGCGCGGCGCTGGTGGCGGTCGTCGGGGGCGTCGGCGCTTTTTTGGGGCTGCGGGGGCGCGGGGCGGGCAGCAAGAAAGCGGTGCCAGAGCCGCCGAAGGCCCCGGTGGTGATGAGCGGTCCGCCGATCAAGGTGGGGGTGCTGCACTCGCTGTCGGGCGCGCTGGCGGTGAGCGAGCACCCACTGGCCGATGCGTCGCTGCTGGCAATTGACGAGCTGAACGCCAAGGGCGGCGTGCTCGGGCGACAGGTGGTGCCGGTGGTGGTAGACGGCAAGTCCGAGATTGCAGCGGAGTCAGCGTTTACGCGCGGGGCGGAAAAGCTGCTGCAAGTGGACAAGGTGGCGGCGGTGTTCGGTGGGTTCGGGTCGGCGGGTCGCAAGACGATTCGTCCGTTCTTTGAAAAGGCCGACCAGCTGTTGTTTTATCCGGCGCAGTACGAAGGGATCGAGGAATCCCAGAGCCTGATCTACACGGGTGCGACGCCCAATCAGCTCGCGGTGCCTGCGATTCAGTGGGCGACCGATACGCTCAACGCCAAGAAGTTCTATCTGATTGGAACGGACGGCCTGCGGGCGCACGCAATCAACGCCATCATCGAAGACCAGATCAAGATGCTGGGCGGCGAGGTGGTCGGCACGCACTACGCAGTGGTGGGCGAGTCGAGCTTCGGCGCGGTGGTCAAAAAGATCGAAAAAGCGCACCCCGACATGATCATCAACACGCTGGTCGGGGACTCGGTGCTGTCGTTCTTTCGGACGCTCATCGAAGAAGACATCACGGCGCGGACGCTGCCGGTGCTGTCGTTTACGCTGGGGGAAAACGAGCTGGCGCAGCTTTCAGAGCCGGTGCTGGCCGGGCACTACGTGGCGCGGACGCGGTTTCAAACGGTGCCGGAGTCGAAAGAAGAGCCGTTTGCGACGCGGTTTCAGCGCAAGTACGGGACGCATCGTCCGGTCAGCGAGATGATGGAGTCGGCGTACTACGGCGTGCTGTTGTGGGCGGCAGCGGTGGCCAAGGCGGGCAGCGAGGAAGTCAACCGGGTGCGGCTGGCGCTGCGCGGACAAGAGTTCGTGCTGGGCAACGTGCGACTGCGGGTGGACCCGTCGAACCAGCACACCTGGAAGATCTTTCAAATCGGCCAAGTGACCAACGACAACCGGATTGAGGTCATCAAGACGGGCGATGCGCCGATTCCTCCCCTGCCCTTCCCAGGACCACGGACGCACGCAGAGTGGCAGAGCTTTGCGGACTCTTTGTACGAAAAGTGGGGCGGCAACTGGGCCAATCCGCAAAAGCCCAAGATCAAAAAGTCCAAGTCGAAGTAACGCACGGCGGCAGTCAAAGACATGAGCATGCTGAAGTGGAAGTTGATGTTAACGACATTGCCGATTCCACTCGGCGCTGTGCTGATTCGCTACATTTTGGAACATTTTTCCAAAACGTATATGAACAGCTATGCCGGTGTGATGGACTTTTCGGCGCTGTCTCCGGTGCTGACCGGCGGTGTGTTCCTGATCGGCCTGATGCTGTCGGGCACGCTGCAAGACTACAAAGAAAGCGAAAAGATTCCGGCAGAGCTGGCGACCTGTCTGGAAACGATTGAAGAGACGGTGAGCTGGGTCTGTGCCAATCGTCCAGCGGTGAACGAGCGCAGCATGAAAGAGCTGGTCGCGGAAGTGACCGAAGAGATGGTGAGCTGGCTTTTGCGCAAACGAACGCCGGAACAGGGCTTTGCGACAATCGAAAAGCTCAATGGGCTGGTCAAAGAGTTCGACAAGCTGAACGCGGGCCTGCCAGCGGTGCGGATGATGACAGAGATCCACAACCTGCGACGGACGATGACGCGGATTGGAGTGATCTCGCGGACGGGGTTTTTGGCGTCGGGCTATGCGCTGCTGGACTTTTTGGTGATGTCGGTGCTGACGCTGCTGGTGATTGCGCAGTACAAGGCGGAGTTTGGCAGCCTGGGCAAGTACATCATCATCAGCTTCGTGTCGCTCATCTACAGCTACCTGTGGCGGCTGGTGAAGGATGTGGACGATCCGTTTGAGTATGCTCCGACGGGGGAACGGACGGGCGCGGCAGAGGTCGAGCTGTTTCCGCTGCTGGAGTACCAAGCGCGGGCCAAAGAGCGGCTACAAGGCAAGACGATCGAGGAGCGCATCGCGGCCAACGTGCCAAAAGAAGCCGTCGTGGCCGACAGTGGCATGCCGAGCCTGGCGGTGCTGGGTGGGGTCAGCGCGGCGTGTCTGTGCATTGGGGCGGGCGTGGTGTGGCTGCTCAGTCGCAACATGAGCCCGACGCCAGTTGTGGTGACGCCTGCGCCCATCGCTGCGCCCGCGCCGGTCCGTGCGAGCGCGACCGATCCCGCCCCGGCTCCGCCGCGTGCTTCTGAAGCCACGAGCGCGGCTGCGGCCCCGGCAGATGCCAAAGCACCGGCTGAAGCGGCTGCAAAGACGGTCAGCGAGCCCAAGGACAGCGAGTCCGAGCCCAGCGAAGAGTCCCCCAAAAAATCCAAGCGCCGCCACCACCGCCGCAAAAAAGAAGGCTAGCGCGGGCTAGATCATGGGGCTGCGCTGGGCCGTACCACGCGCGGCTGCGCTGGGCTGTGGGCAACGACTCCTTGCATCCGGCTGTCCGTCGTGACAATCGTAGCGTCATGGTGAAGCGCCCCCGTAGCAAGACCCCCACAGCGGAGCCATCGCTGCCGGTCTACTTTCTATCGCTGACGCTGGAAAATTACCGCTCGTTTGGACCCACGCAGACGCTGGATCTATCGGACGAAAGCGGTCGCCCAGCACGGTGGACGGTCATCCTGGGCGACAACGGCACCGGCAAGACCTCGCTTTTGCGCAAGCTCGTCGATATGGCTCCCAAAGAACGCCCGCGTCATTGGCCAGACGATGAACCCCCAGTGGGTCAAGCGGTCGTGCGGCCATTTGTCGTGGATGGAGAAGGTGAGACTCCGACCATTCACATCGGGGCTGCGGATGCATGGTTTTCAGCGGTCTATGGCTACGATGCGCGGCTTGAGGAATTGAATCGGCGCTTCAAGACGGCTTCGCTTGGTTACAAATATGACGATGAGTTTGTAACGAACGCTGGTGCCACTACGGCCCCAATCCACAAGATGGTGCTGTTTGCGTATGGGGCGAATCGACCGATTGGGTCGGGGAGCCTGTCTGAATATCACGCAGATGGAACGCGCAGCCTGACGGTGGAAAACTCGCCACTGATGCCTGCGGAAGAGTGGCTGCTTCAGCAAGATCTGCTGGCGCGACACGGCAATGGTGATGCGGACGTGGCAAAGCAGCGACTGACGACGGTCATCGAGCTGCTCAAGCACCTGCTGCCTGCCGATGACATCGAGGACATCACGTTCAAGGCGATTGATCTCAGCTCGGCGCGGCAGCGGATTGCGGTTCATGTGAAGACGCCTTATGGAGAGGTTCCTCTTCGCGCGCTCAGCTTGGGTTATCGGACGCTGATGGCGTGGATGATCGATCTGGCGGTGCAGATGTTTGCGCGCTACCCAGACAGCCCGCAGCCGCTCCACGAGCCTGCTGTGGTGCTGATCGATGAGATTGACCTACACCTGCATCCCAAATGGCAGCGGCAGCTGTTTGCGGGATTGTCCGAAACGTTTCCGAATGTGCAGTTCATCGTGACAGCGCACAGCCCGCTCATCGTGCAGGCGGCAGGGAAAGACGCGAACTTGGTGGTCTTGCAGCGACCCGACGGCGCATCGCATGTAGAGATTTGCCGTCAACCGAACCAGATTCGCTTTTGGCGTGTGGACCAGCTGCTCACGAGTGACTTGTTCGGGCTGCCAAGTGCGCGGCCTCCCGAGTTTGACAAGCTGTATGCGCGCAAAGCCGAGCTGCTGGGCAGAGCCAAGCTCACCGCCAAAGAGCAGGCCGAGCTTGCGTCGATCGACGACAAGCTGCGTCGCGAAGACTACACCGAGAGTCCCGCCGAAGCGCGCTACCTGGACATCCTGCGCAGGGCCGCCCAGGTCGTAGATTCCAGCGCGAGCGCAGGGACCAAGCGATCCAGGAAGTCGTAGCGATGCTGCGGCTCACGCGCCCACAGCGCAGTCCAGAAATCCTACAGACCAAAGGGCATCTGAAGACCCAGGAGCTGTGCGATCTATTTGACCAGTCGGCTCCGCATCGAACGGGTGCCCAGTCCTTTCCGATCGATGACACCTATCGGGATGTGTCGGTACGAAAGGCGCTGGAGCGGGCGCAGCATCACAAGTGCTGTTACTGCGAATCGAAAGCGCCGCCGCTAGAGGTCGAACACCATCGTCCCAAAAGTGCAGTGCAGCAGACGCGGGATGACGCCGTGGAACGGCCCGGATATTACTGGCTGGCGTACGAGTGGACGAACCTGATGCTCGCGTGCGTGCATTGCAACCAGCCGCGTGTTGGATCAGATGGGACGCCGACTGGCAAAGGAATGCTGTTTCCGCTGGCTGATCCGACGAAGCGGGCGCGCTCGCATCATGACTCGCTGGCCCAGGAAGAGCCGCTGCTCTTAAACCCGTACGAAGACAATCCCGACGAGCACATCGGCTACCGTGAGCACATACCGTACCCGCTGACAAGCCGAGGCGCGGCGACCATCGAGGTTCTGAAGTTACGCGGAAAGTCCCAGCTTGCACGGCCTCCCGCTACGTGGAAACAGGTTCAAGAGCGGCTCGAGCTGCTCGGCTCGCTGGCTGACATCGTGGGCGGCAACGAGGAGAGCCAAGACCAGCTTCTGGCACTTCAGCAAGAGTGCATCGAGCAGCTGTGGACGATGGCCGATGAAACGGCGGAGTATGCGGCGATGGTTCGGGCTGGGTTGACGGCGTGGGGACTTCCGCCCGAGCCGTAGAGTGCCCGTTCGACCTGTCGATGCGCGGACTAGATCACGGTGGGGCAGTTTGGGCGGCAGAGGCAGGGGATGCCTTCTTTGTAGATGGTGAGCTGCGAGGCGAGGTAGTCGATGTACAGCTCTTCTCCGGCGGCGATGGCGCGCGCGGTGCGGACGAGGAGCCGGGCAACGACCTCACAGTTGGGCGTGCAGCTGTGGTTGATGAGATCAGCGCCGTGAGGACCGCTCGGGCCGAAGTCTTTGACCAGGCAGTAGAGGGCGTCGGGCTGAAGCAGCAGGTCGATGGTCTGGGCGGATGCCCACGGGCCGTAATCGACCTCGCCGCGCGAGTCGATGGGCAAGGCGACGGGCCGTCCTGGGGTCAGGCAGCCAATGACGACGCCGGATGCAATGGGCACGCGCGCAAACAGACCTTGGCCGATGAGTCCGGGGCGCTCGATGACCAGATCGGTGCGCACAAAGGAACGGTCCTCGGCAGCCGAGAAGCGAGTGATGGACATAAGGGGTAAGACGACGCGCGCGGCAAAAAGGAGAAGGGGAACGACACGCGCGCCGTAGCCGCAGCCTGACACAGTTACGCGCTACGCCGCAGGGACGTTTTGCTCGCCGTCAGGCTGGATCGGGGCGCGGAGACTAGAAATAGGTGATGTCCCAGTGGTTGGACTCTTTGGCGTAGAGGTTGCCAGCAGAGGACTTGTAGAGCGGGGCTCCGTCGCCGCGCTTGCCCTGATAGGTGAAGTTGTTGACGATGTAGTTGCCGATGCAGGTCGAAAACGAGATATCGACCTTGTAGCCGTTCCAGTGGCTGTAGGTTCCCGAAGAGTGGCCGGTCTCGGTGCCGCCGGTGATGGTCAGGGCGCAGCCGCTCGCGCGCTTGAGGGTGATGATGCCGTTTATGGTGGTGTCGTTGATCTGCTCAAACGAGGTGCAGCTGGGATTGGTGCGGGTGGTGCAGTTGCCGCTGGATGACACCGCGATGCCTGCTGCGCGAATCAGCGATGCCGCTTGCGCTTGCGAGAGCTTGGCCGCGTAGCTCGGATCGGCCCAGTCGGGAGCGTACTCATCGCTTGGCTCTTTGCGGTCTTCATCGTGACCGTCCGCAAACGCCGACCCCGAAATGAGCAGCGTCATGGCAAACGCTGCGCCGGACAGAAGAGCACTCTTTTTCATCATCTTCCTCATCTGGGTTCTCCTTGTGGTGACGGACGCTCGCGCATCGAGCGCCCTTTGGGGACAGGACGTTTTCCCCCCACGAGATCACTACAGCGGCACGGTCTGTTCTTCCGGCTCGCGCAGGCGATAGTTTTTGCGCAGGTAGTCATCGAGCTGCTCCAGCATCGAGTCGCCCTGATACGCACCCTGCGGATGGTCGGTATAGAACGTGCCTTCTTCGCACAGGTCGCCTTCGCCGGGCAGCGGCTGGGTCGGGACCTCTCCGCCGGGACGACAGACGCCATCGATGAAGACCAAGATGGCCTTGGGCAGGCGCTGCTTTTCATCGGGATCGGACATGAAGCTGTGGATCAGGCTGCCGATGCTCTTGCCCAGATCGGTCGGGTCCATGCCGTAGCCGTGTCCGAAGTAGATGACGGGATAGCGCAGGTTTTGGTTTTGCGGCTCGAAGTATCCGGGCGGCAGGATCATGCTAAACGGCGTCTTGCGTCCGGTCTTGAGCGTGATCGACAGATCCTTGGGCACCAGGCGCGGATCGTCGGAAGGCTGGATCGACTTGTCGGCATCGGGCCAGCGCGTCAGCAAAAACTTAAACAGCGTGATGGCGCGATGGACGACTTGGGTGACGGCTCCGGCGTGGCGACCATCGCCCGTTTCGGCGGACTTGGCTTCGGTCAGCTCTGGGTTGCCGTAGCGCACAAACAGCCTGCGTCCGAGCTTGTCCATCTGCACTTCGCTGGCTGAAAACGATCCTTCTTCGGTCGGAGACTTGCCGAGCAGCGCCGGGAAACCGCCAAAGAGCTGGGTCGAAAGACCGCGCGAAGCGAGCATGCCGTACAAAAAGCTCGTCGAGACGTGCGCGTTGAAAAAGTCCCGAATGCCCGCGTCGTAATAGATGTCTTTTTGCGCAAGGTCCGTCAGCGCGATCTGTTCGCCGAGCGTGTGCGGATCGTGCGCTTTCCACTTGGTCAGGCCGGGATTTTCGTCGAAGCGTCCGTTGCCTTCGCCGTAATCGAAGCAGCCGGTCTTGCCGGTTGTGGCATCGCAGCCTTGGCCTTTGACACCATCGAGCCCGCTGTCTTCGTACGGTTCGCCCTGGTCGTAGCGGAAGTTGCCTTCGCTGCCGCTCGGGTTCTTCAGGTAGTGATAGTTGTCACCGGCTGGATCGGGATTGCGCAGCGGGTCGTAGCCGGGCTCTTTGCTATCGGGCAGTCCGTCGAGTCCGACATCTTGGAACGGCTCGCTGGTCTGGAGGATGACGGGCTCTCCAGCGTCGCGCTTGCCGTTTGCGTTGAGATCCACCGCGAGCGCAATCTGCACCGGATCCGTCTGCGGCTTGGTGCCGTCGAAGACGCCTTGCTTGCCTTCGGCCTCGCCGCCATCGCAGAAGGTGATGACATCGGACTTGCCTTCGGGATTGAAGCGTCCGTCGAAAAACGGCTTGCCGGTGGGATCGCTCGTCTTGCCTTTGAAGATCACCGGGTTTTTGCAAGCCTGGTCGGGCGTCTGCATGACGGTGGACGACGGCACACCCGGCGGCAAAAACGGATCGGCGGGGTTATACATCGCCCAGTTGCCAATCGCTCGGACGAGATCCCGGTTGGCGCGCAGATAGAGCTTGCGGCGCAGCGTCAGGCCAATGCCTTCCCCGGTCTGAACCGGCATCGCTTCAAACGATCCGACGTATTCGTTCTGTCCGGCGAGCGGCGGACGAGCCTGCGGACAGGTCTGACCGATCTTGCCTTTGCCTGCCTTTTCGTCGGCAGCAGTGCAGAAGCCGCCAAAGAACATGTCGCGGGTAAAGCCCATGCTGTAGGTCAGGTCGGGGCCGGGATCGGCTCCGAGCACACCGACGGCATCGAAGCGATCGGGATGACGGAAAAAGTACATCGACGCGCCAATGCCGCCCATCGAGACTCCGGCGACGGCTCGATAGGTGAACTTGCGCTTGGTGGTGGTGCCCAAGTCGGTCGGCATCGCAACCTGGAAAGTCGCGACATCGGACAGGGTCTTTTCCGGCCCGAGCGGCACAATGTCGTGTCCGGGCAAGTGAAAGCGCAGCTGTCCGCCTTTGGCCGTCGAGATGGTGATGTTTTCAACCGGCGTAACGTGTGCCTTGGCCTGTCCAAAGCGCGACAGCACAACCAAGCGATGACGGTGCGAGAGCTTGTCGGCGAGCTGCGACAGCTCCACCGGCAGGGTCAGATCGAGCCCACGCTGACCGAGCGGCTGGCCGAGCTGGAGCACCACCGCCGGACCGATGGTGCGATAGCCGTCGAGCTGAAGCTCGGTTCCTTTGCGCACACCAATGAGCGGCATCGGGTTTTTGGCGGACTCGCTCGGGTGAACCGACAGACACGCGCTGGCACCTGCCACTTCGCTGCTGGGTGTGCTCTGTACCGTCGGAGCCATCAGCGCTGCGCTACAGCCGGACAGCTCGGGCTCACTTGGCAAGCCGGGCTGCTGGCTTTCCGATCCATCACAGCCCCACAGGAGCAGCCCGCTACACAGCAGCGTAAACCGCGCTGACCGACGAGAAAACAACCTTCGCGACGAGGATGGAAATTGCATGGCGCGGAGTGTAGCCTGAGACAAATGGAATCCGTCACGCTTTCCGACAGCTTGAATGCGGGTCCGCTTGCGCTGCTCTTGCAAGGCGTGCTGGCCGATACAGCGAAGCGCCACGGGAACCGACTTCCGGGGCTGAGCAGTCGCTTGGGGCTTGTGGCGAGCGAGTCTCGTGAAGAAGTGACGCTGGTGTTCCACGACGATGGCTGTCTGATCCTGCCGGGACTGGTCGAGCCGGACCTGACGCTACAGGCTGAGAGCGTGCTGCTGCCTCGGCTTCAGACGATTCCGGTGGTGCTGGGTCTGCCGCTGTTTGCGTCTCCAGCGGGACTGGATCTGCTGCGGTCGTTTGTGCGTCATCCGCTGAAGGTGTCGGGGCTGGGACTGCTGTTCAAAAATCCCGCGCGGGTCGCACGAGCGCTTTTGGATGTCGCGCGCCTGGTGTCCCTGCTGGCGGGAACGTATTAGCGCGCCGGTACACACGACGACACCGACTGGAAAGACTGACAGAAGGAACCGAATCGGGCCGAGCGTGCTGTGAGCGCACGATGGTTAGCGCACGATCGCCACAAAGAGAGCCTGTGCGACGGCTTCAAGCTGCGCATCGGTCACGGTTCGGACATCACAGAGCAAGCGACCGTGTGCAATGCGCGCGATGACAGGCGGACTGTGACGACGCAGCGCTGCTTGCACGGTGAGCAGCTCGCTCGATGGCAGCACGGGCGACACCGCGTAGCTCCACGGCTGATAGAGCGGCTGCGCGCCTCCACCTACGGCGGAACGAACGCGCAACAGCTCTGCCGGAACGTGATGCGCAACAAGTCGCAAAAGAAGCTGCTCGGCCCGACTGCGCAGCGTCTCTTCGGACTGATGGAGCATGCGCCACGTCGGAATCTCGTCGTAGCGGCCATCGCGATACAGCTCGAGCGTCGCTTCGAGTGCCGCCAATTGGAGCTTGTCTGGACGCAGCGCGCGCAGCAGCGGCTGCTTGGCCAGCTTCGCGATCAGCTCGACGCTGCCACACAAGATCCCGGCCTGCGGTCCCCCAAGGAGCTTGTCTCCCGACAGCGTGACCAGATCACAGCCTTGCGCAATCACCTGCGCAACGGTTGGCTCGGGCTGCGGCTTCATCGCTTCGTCGTCTTCGCGCTCCGGCGTGGCGCAGGCTCGCTCAATCACTGGCAGCGGCTGAAGCGCACCCGAGCCCAGATCGTACAGGCACAACAGACCGCGCTCGTGGGCACTTTGACACAGCTCGGGCAGCGCGACTTCAGCGACAAAGCCAAGCTGCGCAAAGTTGCTGCGATGAACCTTCAAAAATGCAGCGGTCTGCTCGGTGACAGCCGCTTGGTAGTCGCGCAAGTGGGTTCGATTGGTGGTTCCGACTTCGCGCAAGACCGCGCCCGAAGCACGCATCACGTCGGGAACTCGAAACGATCCGCCGATTTCGACCAGCTCTCCGCGTGAGACGATGACTTCCCGACCGGCGCACAGCCCCGACAGCATCAGCAGAACCGCCGCCGCGTTGTTGTTCACGATCAAGTGAGCCTGCGCGCCCGTCAGACGATGGAGCAGCGCCGACAGGGGCTTTTGCCGACTGCCGCGCGATCCGGTTTCTAGCTGATATTCGAGGTTGCAGTAGCCGCTCGCCAGCTCTTCGATCCGTCGCAGCGCTCGCTCGCCCAGCGGTGCGCGTCCGAGGTTTGTGTGCAGCACGACGCCAGTTGCATTGATGACAGGCTGAAGCGGCGACGCGCACAGTGCTCGGGCACGCTCGGCAATCGCGACGCTCGACAGCCCGAGCTTTGCAGGCTGTTTTGATTCAGGCTGTTTGGCTTCAGTCTCTGCGGGTTGGCCTGCACGTAGCTGGGTGCGCACGCTCGACAGCTCTTCGCGAATTGCAGCAACGACGGCCCAGCGAGGCAGCGTGGACACAAGCGCAGAAACAGCAGGATCCGCGAGCACGGCATCCACCTTGGGCAGCTGACGCAGCTTCGATGCGACGGGCTTATCGCTCATGACAGCTGACGAATCACGTCGCCGGGACGATTGGTGATGATGGCCGACACACCGTGCGCAGCCAGGGCTTTCACTTCCGCCGGATCATCGACGGTCCAGGTGTTGACGCGCAGTCCGAGACGACGATATTGGCGCAGCAGCGGTCCGTCGATCAGCTTCGACTCTGGATGCACCGCCGCGAGCGTCCACATCGGCAGTCGATACAGGTTCTTCACGAGCGTGCTCTGTCCCGATTCAAACAAAAAGCCGAGCGGAACTTGCTTCTGAGCCGACTTCGCAAAGCGCAGAAGCTGAAACGGATCGAACGAAGAAATCAAGGTCTTTCCGTCGCTGCGTAGTCGTCCCGCTTGCGCCAGCACTTCCGTCACCGCGCACGCCAAGCCATCGTCGATCGGCAGACGCAGATAGTCGTAGCTGCTCACAAGCGTCTCGGACTTTAGCTCGACGTTGACCAGGACTTCGGGACCGAGCGTCGCAAAGACTTCAGCGAGCGTCGGCACACGCTCACCTTGACCCACGTCGAAGCGCCGCAGCTCAGCGAGCATCGTGCGACGAACCGGCTGGTCGGACCCGCTTACACCGCCTGCGACGCGAGCGAGCGTGTCATCGTGAACCACCACCACTTCTCCCGAGCCACACAGCATCACATCCAGCTCGACTCCGTCGGCACCCTGACGAATCGCTTCTTGAAACGCGAGCAAGGTGTTTTCCGGTCGATCGTGCGACGCACCCCGATGACCCAGCACAATGGGGCGGACCGACGGATGGAAACCCACATCAGACAGAAAAGACAGAGGCTGCATGTTGGGAAGAAGATAGACTAAGCTAAGTTAGGCGTTTTTTGTGAGACGCCGCCACCCTCGTATGTCTAGCGACGATCCTCGGATTGGCAGCGTGTTTGGCAACTTCCGGCTCCTACGCAAGCTTGGCGAAGGCGGAATGGGCGTTGTCTACGAAGCCGAGCATCACACCATCGGCCGACGAGCCGCCGTCAAGGTGATGCACGCCGAGTTTGCCAAAAACGACGAGTACGCCAAGCGCTTCCTCAACGAAGCCCGCGCGGTCAACATCATCCGGCATCCCGGTCTCGTCGAGATCTTCGAGTTTGGCCAGGAACTCGACGGATCGCTGTACATCGTGATGGAGTTTCTGGAAGGCAAGTCGCTGTATCACCGCTACATCGAGCCAGGCGTTCGTCCGACGGCAATCGAGGCAGCGCGAATCGGTGAACAAGCGGCGCGCGCGCTGGCAGCAGCACACGAAAAGCACGTCGTCCATCGCGACTTGAAGCCGGAAAACCTGATGCTGGTGCCTGATCCGGTGCGTCCGACGGAAGATCGAGTGAAGATCCTCGACTTCGGGATTGCCAAGATGGCGCGGCGCAGTGCTCCAGCGGTTCCGACGGAGCCGGAAGCAGGAAAGCGAGGCGTTCGGACCGGCGCTGGCTCGTATCTGGGAACGCCGCTTTATATGGCGCCCGAGCAGCACGGCAGGGCCGAAGATGTCGATGGAAAAGCCGATGTCTTTTCGTTCGCGCTGGTGCTGTATGAGCTTCTGTCGGGAAAGCTCCCGTATGAGACGAACTCACTGGCGCTGATTGTCAAGGCTCCGACGCCGCTTCACGAGCTAAGCAAGGCTGTTCCGCTCAAGCTGTCGCTGCTGATTCAGCAGATGATGGCGCTCGATCCAGCGCAGCGTCCGACGATGGAAGCGGTCGCAACCGAGCTGGGCTTGATCGTCAAAGAGAGTCGTCGTCGTCGCAGTCCCGCGCTGATGGCCGTGGCTGGCGCAGCGGGTGTGATTGTGCTGGCGCTGGCCGGTCTTGGCATCTGGCGCGTGGTTCACGTTCCGACGCTGTCCGAGTCACGCGAGCAAGCCTTGAAGGTGATTGTGTCCGGTCTTTCGGCGGGCGATCCGACGGAGCGTAGCCTGGCATTGCGGGCGCTCGAGCTGAGTCGAGACTCTGGCATCGGAACGATGGCGCAGCCTCTTTTGCAAGACGGACAGCCGACGGTGCAGGCCGCAGCAGCCAAGACGATTGGCGAGCTGGGTGTGGTGGCGCTGGAGCCAGATCTGCTGACGACGCTGGAAAAGAGCGCGTCGCCGAAGACCACGATTGAAGTGGCCTCGGCGCTTGGGAAGCTGTCCAATCCGCGTGGACCCGAGACGCTGCGAACCTTGCTGTCGCAGAGCGACGAGCTGACCAAGCTGGAATCGGCGCTGCGACTGGCCGAGCAAGGCGATACGGGGGCGATGGCGCTGCTACAAAAAGCGACGCAGGGCGAACCACAGCCCGCGATGCTGGCACCGCTTCTGTCGCTGGCACGCGGTGGAGACAGCCAAGCGGCGGTCAAGCTCAGGCAGCTCTTCGACGGAAAAATTGCGGCTTCAGAGAAAGCGAAGCTGGCCTATCAGCTCGCGCGGCTGGGGGATGCCGGTGCGCGTGACTGGCTGGATCGAACGGCTCAGACGGACGGACCGGATCAGCTCAAAGCGGTGCGGTTTTTGGCGCAGCTTGGCGATGTCAGCGGTCAGGGTCTGCTGGAAAAAAGCAGCAGCGACGACAAACAACCCGATACGACGCGCGAAGTGGCGGTCGAAGGCCTGGCGGACTGTGGCAAGTCGGAAGACGCGAGTCGGCTGGCGCTGCTCCTTCAGGAACGCAACATCAGCAAGCGTCTGCGCTACACCACCGCTGGAGCGATCTTGCTGCTGGCGACGGGAAATCAAGCGCCGCCCGAGGAGCTTTCGCTGAGCTGGGCCAAATCGGCGCTCGGGAGCGGCAGCGATTCCACGCGAGAGCTGGCGGTTCTTCTTCTCGGAGATGAGTCGAGCGGCAGCAGCATGGACGCGCTGCGCAAAGCGCTGGAAGATCGCTCGGTCAATGTCCGAAAGCGTGCCGTCGCTGCGCTGGCTGATCGCGGTGGAAAAGAAGCGCTGTCTGCGCTGTCGTCGGGTCTGAGCGATTCAGACAAAGACGTTCGCGTCGCAGCGGCCCAGGCAATTGGCAAAGTCTCGTCGGATTTGATTCGTCGTGGAGAATCCGAAGCGCCCAAGCAAGCGGTCGATTCGGTGCGCAAGCTTCTGCAAAGCAGCGACGAACGAGAGCGCGTCGCAGCCAGTGGCGCACTGCTCAACATGGGCGATCGCAGCCAAGCCGCAACGATGCGCAGCGGGATTGTGTCGGCAGATGCGGTGGTCCGTCGTCAAGCCGTCGAGCTGAGCGATTCGGATGACGAGCTGCTTTTCAAAGCGCTCGAAGACAGCGACAGCAAGGTTCGCTTTGCGGCGGCGAAGAAGCTGGCGCAAAAGGGCAACAAGAAGGCCATTCCGGTCCTGCGTGAGGTGGCTGTCTCGTCGGAACTGGACGCGGTGGCAGCGTACGGACTGCTCAGCAAGCTGGGTGAAGAAGCAGAGCCGCCTCCGTCGAGTGTGCTGTTGGGAACCAGTGTCTCCGAGCGTCATGCGGTGCTGGGAACGCTGACGGATCTGCCCGCGCGCGCGGCGAAGAAGCTGCTGCCGAGCCTGACGACCGATCCTTCCGCTGTGGTTCGTCGTCGTGCCGCCGAGGTGGCCTTTGGCCTGTATCAGCGCACCAAAGATGCTGCGTTTTTGCCGTCGCTGCGCGTGTTGCGAAATGACTCGGATGTGATCGTCCGATCGCGCGCCAGCCAGCTGCTGACCGAGCTGAGTCGCCAAAATCCGCAAGTTCTGATGGAAAAGCCTGCTTCGGACAAGCCTTCCGTCGAAAAAACGACTGCGGACAAACCTCCCGTCGAAAAAGCGACTTCGGTGACGCCGGACGCGGGCTCGACACAGACACCCGCGCAGCCCGAAAATCCCGAGACAAAAGATCCGCAAGATCCCAAAGGTGCAAAAGATCCGCAGAGCGTCGTGGGCTTGGTGCAGCTGATCGGCGACGAAGGCTTGCGCTTTCAGATAGACAAAGGCGCGCCTCAGCTCGTGTCGGACAAGCCGATCTCGCTGTCGCTGGGAAAGCATCGCATCACGTCGGTGGGCGGTGGCCAAGATGTGCAAGTGAGCGCCGGACAGACCGTGACGGTGAAGCTGTTAGGCACGCTGACAGAGCAGCTTGTTCACGATGCCAGCGACGCGATTCGTCAAAAAGATCTGGCGCGAGCGCAGACGCTCATCGACAAAGCGCGACGGGTTGGAATGCGGATGGGCGCGCGGCCTCAGCTTCTGTCGGAGCTGGTGTTTTTGCAGGCGCGGCTGTACGACGCACGCGGTCAGTGGCGCGAGGCGATGAACGAATACGGCAAGTATCTGTCGCTTCCTCCGTCGCAGCAGCGTGCCGAAACGACCCAAGCGGTGCGTTCTTTCGTCGCCAAGCTGGCTCCGCGAATGGGTCGCATCCAGATTTATACGCTCAAAGATGGCAAGTGTAAGCTCACCGAAGAGTACTTTTTGCCGCCGGGAGAGCACCTGATCAGCCTCGGTGGCGGCAAGTCCAAGGTGATGTCGATCTACGCTGGCGTCACCACGCCCGTGAGACAATGTCCGTAGCGAGCGCTGTGCTGAGCAGCCGATTGCGCATCGCGCTGCGAGCCTGCTCCGTCGCTGGATTGCTTACGGGATCCGCGCTGGCAGCGCCTCTTCCTGCTCGACCTGCGACGGTCGGTCCATCGCTTCGTCCGCAGAGCCCGCAGCCTTCCCAGCCACGCGGACCGCTCACGGACAAGCTAAACAAGCTGATTTCCGACGGACAAGCGGCGCTATCGGCCCAGGATTTTTCCAAAGCGCAGTCGCTGTTCGAGCAAGCGTTCCGTCTGAAACCGACGCCGGATCTGCTGCTGCTGCTTGGCAAAGTTGCCGACGGACAAGGCCAATCCATCGTCGCGGCGGATCTGTATCATCGCTATCTCGAAGCGGGCTCGGTTGGATCAGACGATGAATCGGTCGAGTCGCTGCGCAAGAAGGTCAACGCGGTTCCCTCGTCGGTCAGTGAAGTCACGGTGTCCGGCCTCGGTGGATCGTTTTTGCTGGTCGATGGTCGGCTGCTGGGATCATTGCCGCTCAATCGCCCGCTGCTGCTGTCGCCGGGTCCGCATCGCTATCGCCTGGAAGCCAAAGGAACGTCGTGGGAAAGCGATCCACTGACGGTTCCCGACGGACGCAACGCCGAGCTACACCTGACGGCGGGTGGTGCGGGCTCGCTGATTGCGGTGATGACCATCAACTCGCTGGCGATCTTGTCGCTGGATGCGTCCGGTCTGTCGGACGATCAGAAAAAGCTCGTCGAACAGTCGATTTCTACCGTCGCGCACAGTGAGCACACGATCCTGATGCCGCCGGAAAAGGTTGCGGCGCTTTTGGCCAATGAGCCTTCGACGTGTCTTGCCTCGACGCCGTGCCTGGATCGACTGGCGCAAAAGTCCGATGTCCGCTTCGAGCTGATGTACACGGTCAAAGCGCAGGGCTCGCCGCTGCAAGTGACGATTCGCGCCGCGCTGTTTGATGTGGCGAGCGGACTTTTTGCTGCGCAGCTGGAAGACACCTTCGCGGTGGATGCGCTGTTGGCTTCGACCTCGATGCTGACCCGAAAGCTGTTTCAACAGGCCATCGGTCATCCGCGCGGCAGCCTGCTCATCGAGTCCAGTCCGCCGCAGGCCAAAGTGACCGTCGATGGACGCGTGCTCGGTTACACACCGCTAGAGCGCGTCACGCTGTCGGGTCCGCACCAAGTTACCCTCGAGCTGTTCGATCACGAGCCGTATCACGCAACGCTTTCCGTCGCGCAAGGTGCCGTCGCCCAGCTTTCCGCGCAGCTTCAGCCCAAGGCAAAGCCTGTGCCGCCGCCGCCGCCTGTGCTGGTGACGCTACCTGGAGAGTCTTCGCGCTCTCGCAGCCTGCGCTGGATCTTCGGTGGCATCAGCCTGGTGTCGGGCATCACCGTCGCGGGTCTGGGCGCTTCAGCCCTGTCTCAAAACGGATCCTGCGGTGATCGCCCTGCCCCACAAAACGGCGCTCCCTGCGAGCTTCTCTACGACACGCGCGCCATCGGAGGCGGACTGATCGGCGCTGGCATCGGCTTGGCGGTCGGTGGCTCGCTGATCTTGTTTTGGCCCAGTCGCAAGCCGCGCCAGGTCGCCCAGGTCGCCCAGGTCGCCCAGCCCGTACCGTAGCGTGTTGGGCCCAAGTCCACGCTGGTTGCGCAAATTTCGCACAAGATCCGCAAAGTCCGCGCTGGACACAAAAAAACCCACCGACACCAAAACGGTCATCGGTGGGTTTTCCTTGGAGGCGCCGGGAGTCGAACCGTCCTCGAGGCTGAAACCACTTGCCGACGCGCGGCACGCGGTTGTCCCCCTTCAGCCTCGGCAGATCGCGCGAAAACGCCCTGCCCTCCAGACCCCTCTCTTCCCTTTTCTTCCGGTCATTTGCCACTGATTTTGGGCACCTAATGGGCACCAGATCGCCTTCAGCTTTCCCACGGCTTTGCTCGACGCTACGCCGCGCCTTTCCACGGCTCACCGGGCAGGAGCGCAATCAGCTTGTCGATCGCTAGGAAGGCGACCTCGCTATCAAAGAGGTGCCCATGTGCCAAGAGCGGTCGGATGTCCCCGCCAAAGGCCGGGTCGATGCGCTTATCGGCCAGGTTTCTCTCAAACTCGGCCCGTGAGATGAGCTTGTCCTCGGCTTTGAGATACTCGCCAAACGCCGCCACGACGCGAACCGGGTCGACTCCAGGCACCTCCAGCGCCCGCGCCAGATCGAAGAGATCGCGGCCCTTCTTGCGCTGATAGAGCGCGCGCAGCTTGGTGCCGAGCAGCTCGTCAAGTTCATAGGTTGGAATGTTGGCTGAACCGCGAAACCAGCGCGACTCGATCGCAAAGTGATGCTCGCGAAATCCATAGACGCTGAAGTGCTCGCGCGAGTTGATCTCCACTTTGAGTCGCAGCGGTGTCGGTGGCATGTCCTCGGAGGCAAAGCGATAAGTCAAGGTCATGCGGCCCTGTTTCTGGTCGCGCTTGGGTTCCCCAAGCCACGGGTTGAGCACGTCCTTGATCGCATCGAACACGGAGCCGATCGCTCCCGGCACCCGCTGCACGAGGTCAATGTCTTCGGAGTAGCGAGCGGCAGGCCGCAGAAACAGCTTGTACAGGGCCGTGCCACCGCGAAACGCGAGCGCGTCCTTGATGGTCGGATGCGAAAACAGCTCGACGAGCGCCCGGCTAATCACGAGGTCCTGTTCGACCTGAAAGTCCTCGACCCACGGCGCTTCTCGTCGCCACTCGGTGATGTAGTCCTTGGGAATCACGTCTCAGGTTCGACTTTCGCGTTGACGTTGATTCGCCAGCGCTGGCTCTGCTCATACCGCAACGCAGGCCCACGTGGCGAGAGAGGAACGACGACCGCGTTGTGCTCGTTCACATGGGCCGCGAGTGGTTCCGTTCGCTCGCCAAATCCGAGGGTGTCGAGTACATATCCGAGTCGCTGCGCCCACGTCAGCGGCGATACCTTCGCAACGAGCGCAAGCGCGACTGGGTCAATCCGCTCGGCCAGTTCCCGAAGCACGGTCGCAACATTGTCCAGCCCGCCCGCATGGCTCGGATAGCCGATGAGGTCTAGGGCCGTAGCCTCCACCGTCGACACACGGAGCACTCCCCGCGGCGTATTGCTCGACACGGTCGGTACCTTGGCCGCGTCTTTGCGAGCAGTGAACGCCACCTTCACCACGCCGCAATCGATGGGACGCCGATTTTTCTCGACGACAATTTGCAGTTCCTGCGGCCTGTGGTGAGCAGCACCGTGGTACTGCGCGGCAGACAGGAGCCCGACGTAATACGCGAGGCCAAGCCGTTCCATCAGCTGCGGCACGAACTGCTCGCCCGGCAAACAGCCGAGCCGCCGATACTCCGGGGGGACGATGACCCAGAAGCTCCGCGACGGCATCGCAATCTCACCGTGCTCGGCAAGCCGCCGCAACGCCGCCCGCGCTGCCACGTCTGAGACGCCGAGCGCTGCGGTCGCTTCGTCGGTGGTGAAGTGATACCGACCCACCGCAGCGAGTCCGACGATGTAGGAGCGTGCTGACACAGAGAGTTGCGCAAGAGAAAAATTGCTTGCTGAAAGTAACGAAAAGCATTTCTTTACGCAAGCAATCCAAGCACCAGACAGCCGGGAGCCGTTACGGCAACGACGGCTCCCCAATTAGCCGACCCAAAAATCATGTTGCATTTCTCTTGCCCATCCTTAACATATAGGTTAAATCATGGACCGTGAGTGTGCTGTGGACTCGCCACAATAGTTTCCTGAGATGCCAGGAACCCTCGACCGAAGCTGAACGTACGGCCAAGGTTGTGGCAGCCATTTTGCAAGACGAGAAGCTCGTAGTGCCACTCGATGAAAATGAGTTCACGGGGCCGAAGGGTAGTATCTATTGCTACATTGATCTGAAAGGTGCATGTCCTTCGCAAGACTTTCTTGACCAACTGAGAAGCGCTGCCAGTAAGGGCTACGCGGTTTCATTTCGTCTCCATTGCCAAGGACACCAACTAAGAGGGGAGAAACATCACGTCTGGCAAGACTTTGAACAGCTCGGTGAATATAAACACAACCAGAGCAAAACACGCATCATGCACACTTTCGAGCTAAATAGTACTCATGTACTGTTGTTTGGTTTCGGAAGTAAAACAGAAGATGAAGTTAACAGCGAACACGTCAATCGAGCGGTGAGACTTCAACAAGAGTATAAGCGACGCCGCGATGAGATTGAGCTTCGTATACGCCAAGAATTTAGGCGTGGAGGAACATACCGTGGAAAATAACCAGGATGCCAAGAAGGGCTGGCTAACGGCTAAGTTGGAAAACTGGGAATTCCGCCGTTCGTATGAACGCGAGTTGGCTGCTGAGCTGTTTCTGACGCAAGTGGAGCAAGTTCTGACCGAGCAGAAGTTGTCAAAGACCGAGTTGGCAAAACGAATGAAGTGCAGCCTGGCCAATGTTTCTCGCGCCATGCGAAAAAGCACCAACATGACCGTTGCGACGATGGTTGATATGAGTCTTGCGCTTAATCTGCGCCTGAAAATCGAGCTTGAACCGATGGTTTCTGGTGCAGTGGTCACCGCATCAGAAACCATCAAGGTAACGCCGTGCGGCTTCCCGCAAGCGACCGTGATGATGAGCGCAGAGGTTTTTTCAAACGCTGCATCTTCCAGTAATTCCGAGACGTCTGCCACCGCCTCGGGCGGCGGTTCGCCGTCATGGTCACTCTTGTGCGAGGAGAGTGCCTTTGACGTCGAATCGCTTCTGCCACTACCCGCTGAGATCCTTGTTGGAAAGACAACGTCATGGCTGAACCTCAACAATTAACGGATTACCAGCGAGCAGCTATGATTGCTCGCTTCGTCGAGATTCAAGATGTTTCGATGGTATCCGTTAATGCAGAACTGTTTCAACCAAACGCTCGAGCAATGCTTGGGTCGGACTGGCATTTCGTGCAAGAACGAATTGCAGATTACCACTTTGATGAAACGAACAAACTGCTTTGTATTCTGTTAACGCTGACCGCCGATCTTATGGGTACCAGCAACGGTGCGGAACAGCGTCTGGTTCGTTGTTCTGGTAAGTATGTACTGCTGTATTCTTTCAATGTCATTGGAGGGCCACCTCCAGAAGAAAAGGCTGCCTTTTTCAAGGCTTTTGCCGATATCAATGCGGTGTTCAATGCATGGCCATTCTTCCGTGAACTAGTACATTCGACGCTGGGCCGCATGGGGCTTCAACCGATTGCTCTGCCGGTATATCGAGTAGCGCCTACTACTTCGGCTCAGCCGACGACAGAAACTAAACTGATACCACAGGCCCCGGAATCGTCCGAAAAACCTGTTGTTGCGAGCACCAACGCTCGTTCCGAATCAGCCAAGAAGCGCCGCAAAGCTTCTTCGCCGGCCTAGGAAAGGGATTACTTCAAGCTGCTGCTACAAATCAATCCCACAAGATAAGAGAGTAGTATTACTACTCTCCGGTAGGGAGACCCGCGGTGTTTCCGCACCGCCAGCACTCCCCAACCTGGCATAGCATGTTGGCAACATGTCATGCCGTGACGTTGGTCGCGTCAACGGCAAGCCTGCCGCAAGACAGGTGGCGTGTCAAGGGTTCTGCTATGCCTCCAATGTTCGCCCAAGGAGGACAGGCCCATGGTCTGCACTGCTCAAGGCTGTTGCTGTGGTCGTCCGATCATCATTCGAATGATCGACGGTCGCCGCGTGCCCATTCACATCGAATAGACCGATGTGAAAATTGGTGAAGACCGCGGATTCACCGGGGTCCACCGACACCTGGCAACAGAAGTCGGTTTTTCTTTCCCGGTCTGACCGAGAGGAGCGTCGGCGTGATTGTCACGTCAGTAGCCGACAGAGGCTGTCGGCAAACAATCGCTCTTCGGGAAGGCTGCAATCGTTGTCATCGCGACACTCTCAACTGAAGGTTGTTGCTCGACGGTGACGAACACAAAGGAAGAACTCTTATGTCAAGGAACGGTAACAACACTGGTTTGCTCGCAGCGGCTGGACTCCTTCTCGGAGGCTTTCTGCTTTACTACCTCAAGGACGGAGCGGGTTCCGAGCGTGATGCTGCGCTGATTCCCGACGAAGTCGAGGACAGCCTGGACCGCGTCGTGGATGAACTCAACCGACGATTCGGTCGGCGCTGGGTCAATCGTGGCCTCGCAGTGCTGGAGAAGAGTCTGAGTTCCATTCTGCCACCCCCAATGGTGGCACTCGTTTCGATCGTGCACCAAACCGAGCAGTGGGCAGATGGTCAGCGGCAGATGGGCCGTGCCGTCAATGGCTATCAGAAGCGCCGGTTTGCAGTTGCTCGGATTGCCCAGGTGTAGCTTGAGAAAACCTAGGGAGTACAAGGTTCAGGAGAAGTAGCCGCTCAGTGGGCGGACCCATGCGGGGGTAGATGAGACGAGGTTGGCCAGATCACCATCTGGCGGAACTCGCCGTTCGATCGACGTTTTTGCTGTCGTCGCCTGACTTTCGGAGCCGCATCATACCCACCACCGCCATCCCAGCCATCCCCGTGCACACGCCCCAAAACCCCACCGCCGACAACCGTTCATACAGCGTCCCCACCCATCCGCCGCAGGTGTAGCCAGCCGACATAGCGACGAACAGGAACGCCGTCGTGAACGCTGACTTGGGAGCGAGTTGACCCACGAGCGACTGCATCATCGGCACGACCAAAAGCTCTCCAGTCGACATGAGCGCCAGGGACAGGCCGAGCCAGATGAACGCGACCTTTTGGTCAGCTCGGACATGACGCGAAACGACGCTCAACACCACGAACGCAGCCGCCGTTACCAACAGCCCCGCGATGATTTTGATGACTGTCGCGGGTTCGCGGTGCTGCCTACGCAGTCGATGAATCACTGCTGACACGAGCGGCGTCGCAGTGAGGACGAACGCTGACGGGAATGCCGCCAGCGATTCCACTGCGACGGCATGTCCCAGGATGCTGCGCTGCACATGGTCGCGGGCGAAGAGCAGCAGCGCCCCCGAAGTCTGTGCGTAAACACTCATGTAGACGACAAATATCGCGAGATAGGGCAGGGCAGTCTTGAGCTCTGCCGTGGGCGAGTACGCGTTTCCGGTCGGCGCTGACCGGGCCGTCGTTCGCTCAGATGCAGGGAGCCAAAGCGTTGAAACGACGGATAGCATCATCAGCGATGAAGCCAGCACAAAGACGCTCGACCAACCATAGAGGCGCTTCACGGCACTTCCGAGGAGCGGACCCAAGGCTCCACCCACATTGACCGAGAGATAAAAGAGACTGTACCCGTGGTCGCGCAGTTCGGGATTGGGTACGTAGAGGCGGGCAAGGCTCGACGTAATGCCGGGGCGGAAACATCCCTGACCGAGTGCGATGAGTCCGAGTCCCCACCATGGTGAAGCGGCGGGAAAGAGGGCCAGGGCGGCATAGCCGCCGACACAGATGAGCGCCCCGAGCTGCGTCGCGACGCGAGGACCGATGGCGCGGTCCGCAAAAAAACCGCCGATAAGCGGGGTGAAATAGGTCAGCGCGAGAAACGAACCGGAGAGTGCTGTTGCAGCCGAAGGCGTCAGACCCCGCGCTTCAGTCAGAAACAGGACAAGCAGCGCGGCACACAGGACTCCGGCGGTTCTTTCCCAGAACTCGACGAGACAAAGGACGAACAGAGAGCGGGGCCGAACGGCGGACATGGCACAGCCAGTGAGGCCAGCGTGGTCGGTTGCGGATATCCATCCAACGAAGCCGCGACGGGGCGCTCGGTTCCGTCAGGGCAACGTGGGACATGATCTATACGGAAAACACGACAATCACAAGTCAAGATTAAGACAAACGTGTGGTCGTGGTACGCGGTTCGGTGTGTCAACACCGATGGCGTGCGCGGGACTGGGTGCCCGGCTGTTTGAAACCAGGCAAGCGGCAGGGCTTGGTCTTATCAAGCTCGGCAAGCTCGCCGGGGTCAGTCACTCGACCATCGGGGACATTGAGAAGGGGCGGCAGTTGCCAGCCGTGGATACGGTGGAGCGGCTGGCGCGGGCGCTGAAGGTGCGGGCGAGCTGGTTGGCGTTTGGGGATGGAACGAGAGAAGTCGATGAAACTGAAGCAATGGTTTCAACGCGACAGAAGGACACTTTTTCGTAGCCGCAGGTTGGTAGTTGAACACCGATTTCAAGCAGCATACTTCTGCACCATCTCTTGAATTTTCGTCCGCACAGTTTCGCGTAAGCCAGCGGGTTCCAACACTTCCGCTTCGGCACCAAAGCTGAGGATCCAGCCAATAAGCTCGGGGCAGATCTGCACCTGTAGCTTCACCAACACGCCATCGGCAGTGAATTTTATTTCCTGCGACCGATGCCACCGATGAGTCCGGACATAGGTTTTCCACCGATCGGAAAGTTTGATTCTCACAACTTCCAATGGTTTGTTGAGGTTAATAAAGACGCCAAAACAGGGTTCGAATAACCGCACTGGATCATACTCAGCGCGTGGCGGGTAAGGAAATGCTTCTTCAGTGACGGAGCATTCCTGAATCCGCGAAAACCGCAAATTCAATATTCGATTTTCGGGATTGCAAACCAAAACGTACAATTGATGCTTATACACGACAATTGACAGCGGACGAACAACAAGATCACGGGGCACATCTTCAAGGTCAGTATGTTTAATGGCAATGCTTCTCTGGGTTAAAATAGCTTCAATTATGTCGTCCAGCATGCCGGCTTTATCAGGCAGGGCTAGCTCACCACCACCCTTGACGAAAATGAATTTTCGCGCGAGGTCGGCACTCTTGCCGAAGCGGTGCTTGCGCGTCGAGCGATTGAGCAGGAAAGCGCACGCCTTCACGATTCCTTCCTCGTAGGTGGTCCCTTCAAAGAGGCTGGCCAAACTCATGCTGAGGCACGCCGCGACCACGACCGAGAAGTGGGGTGGCTCCATCACCTGGCTCGGGTTGAACCGGAGTGTCAGGCCACGCACCCCAGCTACGTGCTCTACGCCGGGCACGTTCTCCAAGCTTTTTAGATAGCGCGTCGCTGCCGGTGCTTCTATGCCAAGGAGCGTCGATGCGGATTGGCGATCGTGCTGCTTGCCCTTCATCAGATCCGTCAGCAGCCGCAGACCCTTCTCGGCAGACTCGTTGCGTTTTGCAGGACGTTGAGAAGTCGGCTTCATGATCCCAGAAGGATCAGATGATCCCTCTGGGATCACAAGACAAAAAGCGCCTTGCGTTATTGCGGTCTGCCCCTAGATTTGCTTCCAAACCCAACAGCGGCGCTTAGCCGCAACCACACAACGAAGGAGTTTTCCGTCATGGCTGATAATCGCGTTACCTGTATCACCAAGAATGCCCAGACCCACGAGAGCATCACCCACCTGGGTGGAAAGGACTGGTACTACACCAAACAGCAGGTCATCTCGTTCATCGAGAGCAAAACTCACACGTTCTATACTCTTGTGGGCGGCAACCACGCGACCGTCGGCGTGGTTAATGGCCAGAGTGGGAAGTATTTGAAGACCCATGCCGACGGCAAGTGGAACGACAACCTGTTGGCGCTGCCGTCGTGCGGCTAAGCGCTCGGAAAAGGATTAAGAACCATGGCTCGTAAGAAAGAAGGCGATAATACGGTTGGCTGGGTGATTGGGATTGGCGTCGCGGCGCTTTTGGTCAAGGCGATTGTCAAGGGCGTGAGCAGCAGCCGCGACACCGATACTCCGGAGCCGATCAACCGAGTCGTTGATTGGCTCAACAGGACGTTCGGTCATAACTGGCTGCCGATCGGGGTCGCGGCCCTGTCCAAGGCTATGCCGGCACCGATGGCCGGCTTGGTGAATGTGATTGAGGCGGTCTATGAAGCCGAGCAACAGGGGAAGCCGAAGGACTGGTCTGGCCAGCAGAGGTACCAGTACGCAGCAGCACGCTGTTGATCAGACCGTCGCCGAGTCGTGCCATCCGTTCCGCTGGTAGCCACCCCGGCAGAGCAAACCGGGAAGACGGAACCGGCTACGCCACCTCATTGAGAGGATGCTTCCCAATCTGCGCACGCAGGTGTTGGGCGCTTGCGGTCAGATAAATCGTCGTCGTCTTGATGTCCGAGTGTCCCATCATCTGGGAAAGCGAGAAAATGTCGCACCCGCCTTCGAGCATGAGGGTGGCAAACGTGTGGCGCAGTTTGTGCGCACCGAATCGTCTGCCAAAGCCCTGCACGACCACTTCCAGCAGGTGTTTGAAGCCGCTCGCCGTGAATCCAATGTTCATGGTCAGCGAGGCGAAAAACTCGGGACACGTCTTGCGCATGCGCAGACGCTCGGCCAGATAGCGCTCCAAGCTGTCCGCGAGTCGTCGGCACATCGGGACCATGCGGTCCTTGCGACCCTTACCCTGCCGGACATAGAGGGTCGAGTTCGCGAGGTCAACGTCGGTGAATTTCAGATTGAGGAGCTCGCCCTTACGCAGCCCGGCAAAGACCAGGGAGGCGAACAGGGCGTGGTTGCGACGACGCAAGAACGTGCTGCCCCAGGGATAGTTGTCGATGAGCTCCAACAGTCGCTCCGCTTCCTCCCGCGTCAGCTTCTCGGGAATCCGCTTTTCCAGGCGCGGTTTCTCAATCTCGTCTATCGGGTTGGCGCTGAGGTAGTGCTGCTTCATGCACCAGCGGAAAAACACCTGAAGAGTCTTACGATACGTGATGAACGTGCTAGCGGTCCAGTGGCGATGACTGCGCCCTTCAAAAAAGAAACTGCGGACTCGTTCCGGCGTCACTTCTTCGATATGCTCAAGCTTGGTCTGCTTGCAAAATAGTTTGAGGTTACTTCGATAGCGGCGAATCGTGTCGATGGTATATCCATTCAGATATGAAGCGTCGTCGCAAAATCGTGATGACAAGAAGTCGATGGTCATAAAAAAAAGACGGCCACGCAGGGCAGACTTTGAGAGCGATTTCGACGATGACGACGAAGGGCTGCTCGACCATCTCCGGTCGGGAGAGGGGGTAGCAGCGAGGATTTTGAGCCGCCGAGCGGGATTCGGGGCGGCTTGTTTTGGTCTAAGATTAGATGAAATATCGAGCTGGAATCGAGCGGCAGACCGGATTCGAACCGGCGACCTTCTCCTTGGCAAGGAATTAAAAGGCTTAGATTAGCCATTTTTTCACTTACCTTAGCATCGAAATCATCTCTTGGTCTGATGGCACTGTGCCATTTTTGACGACCATATCCTCTGTCGTGTTTTTCGTGAAATTCTCAGAATCTGCCGGGCGTGCAGGTTAAAAAGTAAATCGGGATTATTATACCAACTATCATGAATTTATGCAAGCGTTGCGATGGTTCCATTGCGGGGATTTGAGACTAGACAAGATTTTCCCAGGATAAAGACTCGACGCTCTGGTGCATCGTCTGGCTTGGTATGCAGCGCAAATAGGTCAAGGTTGACGTAAGGCTTTTGTGACCCATGAGTTTCTGGACAACCGAGATGTCGCTGCCGCTGCTGATGAGGTTCACTGCGAAGGTGTGCCTGAGCTGATGGGCATGGAAGCGCACGCCGGATGCTTGACTGACTCGTTTGAGAAGGTGCTTCAAACCTTGCTCAGAGAACGACTCGTCGCGCTGGTCGGCGACAAAGAGAAATGGTGTAGTATATCGCTTCTTACCTCGTTCTTCGAGGTAGTCGGCGAGCTTGCGTCGAATGAGGGAGTTGAGCGGCTGGGTTTTGTGCTGCTTGGATTTGGATGTGGTCGCGTCTATTTTCAGCTCTCCTCTCATCATGTCTAGGTCAAGCAGTTTGAGGTTAAGTAGTTCGCTTTTCCTGAGGCCAGCATACAGCAACACCATGATGATTGCCAGGTTGCGCTTTTGAACAAACGTGCTGGACCACGGGATTGAAAACGAGACGGCGGTAATCACTTTCTCAAGCTGAGCTTTTCTCAGGTACTTTGGTTCGTCGTACACGATTTTTGGATAGGGAATCCCTTCAAATGGTGATGCGACGATGTGGCCTTTGAGCTTGAGCCATTTGAAAAAGGGATTGAGCTTGGCGCGATAGGTGGCGATGGTCGTCGCT
>JAEUKB010000037.1 GCA_016794365.1 Myxococcales bacterium | reverse complement strand
GCCTGCCGCTAACGTTCGCTCTGAGCCAGGATCAAACTCTCCAATTGAGATGTTTGAACCGTTGCCGAATCTATGATTCGACAGGGTATTTGTATGTCTATCCCTGCTTCTCGCTATTCAGTTTTCAAGGACCAAACTTTTTCAGCGCAAACAACTCAACAGCAATCACCAAACTTTCCGTTTGGCCTTGCTGCTGGGCCGAACCGCGCCGAAGTGAGAAGATAACTACCCCAGGCTTTTTCAAGGGTCAACATCTTTTTTTTCAGAAAACGACATCTCGACGGGGAATGAGTGAACTTCTGCCGTTTGGTGGGCCGTAGAAAGGCTTTTTGGAGGTGCCGATCGGCTATTTGCGATCGCGAAAAAGTTTTCAGTCCGGCTATTGCTTGCTCTGCGCGCCTTCTCCAAATGGAGCCGGTTCTTCGTCGGTGAGCTTGGGTGTTTCGGGCGGTTTGATGGTGCTGAGCTCGGGCGCTGTAGGTGGCGCGAAGCCATCTATGTAACGAACGGCGGTTCCACGGATCGCATGATGTTGCGACCAGGCTGTGAGGGCTCGCTCGTAGTAGATATCGACGACAGCTGGGAATTTTTGACCATCTGCTTCTCGACACAAGGCTTCGAGCGCTGCGTGGAAGTTTTCGCCTCGGCCTTGGAGCGACACCACCCGCTTGATCTTCCAGTCTGGCGACGACTTTGGATACACAGAGGCTGAACACAGGTGTTGCTCGAGCGGCTGCTGAAGCTTTTTTGCGGCCAGTTCTGCCTCGCTGATCGGTTCGATGGCCGCTTTGGTTTGAGGCTTTGCCGTCGCACAGGCTCCAATTGAAAGCATTTCACCGATCGCCAACAGCCCGATCAGCGATCGCTGGACTTGATGTGAGCGGATGGACCGCGCAAGCGATCGCAAGCCCAGCCGAGCGCGCAGAGCGATCGCCATGCAATTTGTTTGTGCGATCTGCGATGGGACCGACGAGCAATCAGGCTCGTAGCAAGGATGCGACGGCTGATGGATCGACGGATAAGAGATCGACGAATTAGAAGTCGATTGCGGCATGAACCATCGCTCCCTGAGGGACATACTGAGGAACCACTCGCAGACTGAGCGGCTGAGCGATCGCGGTCGTGCCGGTTTCGCTCTTTTTGAGAAAATGCGAGGTCAGCATGGTGACGACTCCAGCGACGGCAAACGTGCCGGATGCAACCCACAGACCTGTTGAAGCTGCGGCGAGTCGATTGCCGCTCTGACACTCGCCCAGGTAGCTGTCATATGAGCTATTTCCGACGAGCGCATTTGGACCTTGGCAGCTCGACAGCTTGCCGCGATTGGTAAAGAAGCTGGCGTAGTCGGTGGCACGCGGTCCCAGCTCGGAAAGCAAGGTGTCGATGTGACCACTCGCGCGCGCTTCAGCCTTGTTCATCCCAGCCCACGAGCCGATCGCAGCGATCGCCGAAATGCCCGCCAGTCCATAGAGTGCATACGAGGTGTAGCGCAGGATCGGCACCCACTGGATCGGTCGGCTGGGCTTTTGCGACGACGGACCGGAAGCGAAGACCGCACGACTGAGAAGCTGCTCGTCCAGCGTCGTCGTTTGATTGCCTTTGATCGAGGCTGTCTTGACGACTTGATCGTAGCCAGTCAGCTCTAGCTTGATGACGTGATTGCCCACGTCGAGCATCGCGTTTGAATACGGCGTTCGTCCCACGGGCTGTCCGTCGATGGAAACCAGCGCTCCGGGCGGATTGCTGTTCACAACGACACCGCCGCGCAGACCTTCGATGAGCAACGATCGTAGCCAGCGCTGACACAGCTCATCGAGCCGCACGCTTGGCTGCATCAGGATCTGTTTGGGAACCGGCTCGCTCAGCGTCTTTTCGACCGTTCCGTCCGACACATTGAGCTGCCGAATCACCACCACATACGATCCGCCCTGACGACGAATCGAACCGTAGATGAGCCGACTCACTTCCAGATTGCGCCCCACTTTGGTCATGCAGTCAGGACGCTCGTCGTTACAGCCGAACACCATCTTGAACTCGGCCAGATCTTGGCTGCGCGACTCGACCCGCATGTCGTGAAGCTGAGGCAGGTTCCGTCGCAGCGAATCGGTCAAGATCGCGCCCATGCCGGGCTCCACGCTCGATCCATCCACCGCGAGCAGGCCAACCGTCGTCGGTGCAGCCTGCGCAAGCTCTGCCATCCCGAACATCAACACCGAAATCAGCCAGCGCTTGTGGATGCGGAGAGGCATCGACTCGGTTCGCAATTTTAACTCCCGCTGGATTATATCCTGAGTCCTTCACAATTTTTCCGTTGCAAGGGGTCGGGAGTGCTTCGGCTGTCGATACGCAGCAAGATCTTGCTTGGTTTTGTCGTGGTGCTTCTCACGTTTGGAGCGGCTACGGCCTATGGCGCGTGGGCGGTTCACACGCTCGGGCAGCAGCTTCGCTTGGTGGCGCTCGGTTACTCGAACCTGCGACTGGAGCTGCAAGATCAGCAGACGATCCAGGCCAACTTACAAAGACGGCTGCTCGATCCAGACAAAGGACGACGGCTGGCCGAAGAAGTGGCGGTGGATCGCAAGCTGCGACAAGTGCGTTTGGCGACGACTCAGCAGCATGTCGATGAGCTGCGTCGCAACCTGCCGAGCGCCGATGCGCTGTTTTTGGAACAAGTGCAAGCGCGGCTGCGAGCGCTGGCGGAGCTGTACAGCGCAACCGATCAGCTCCCGCTTCCGTCGGCAGTTCAAGGGGAAGAGCAAGCGGCGCGACTGCTTCAGCAGCTGTCCTCGAACCTGACCAACAAGGTGATCGAGGTGGTGAACGCGGGCTCTCGCTATGAAGCGCGTGCGGGACTTTTTACCGTCGGGCTGGCACTGATGGCGACGCTGTCGAGCTTGGTGGTGCTGTGGTTGGTTCAGGCCACGCTGCGACCGCTGCGCAGGCTGTCCGACGGTGCCAAAGAGGTTGCGCGCGGCAACTATCGAGAGCGCGTAGCGGCGGATTCTCCCGACGAAATCGGTGCGCTCGGGCGTGAGTTCAACGCGATGGCGGCGGCGCTGGCAGAGCGCGAAGAGCGGCTGCGTCGGTCGGAACAGCTGGCGGCGGTGGGCAAGATGGCGGCGCAGATCACGCACGAAATTCGCAACCCGCTCACGTCGATCGGGCTCAATGCCGAGCTGCTCGCGGATGACTTTGCCGCCGAAGATCCCGAGGCTCGCAAGGTGGCGCAAGCGATCGTAAAAGAAGTCGATCGGCTGACCGACATCACCGAACAGTACCTGCGCTTTGCACGACTGCCGGAGCCTCGTCTAGAGCCCGTCGAGCTTGGCGCGATGCTGACCAGCCTGCTCGGCTTTTTGCACGAAGAGCTGGGTCGTCGCGAGGTCACGGTGTCGCTGGCGCTCTTGGACGCGCTCCCGAAGGTGCTGGCGGATGACAATCAGCTTCGACAGGTGCTGCTCAACCTGATTCGCAACGCAGCCGAAGCCATGGCCGATCAGCCGCCGAGCGAGCGCAAGCTGACGATCGCAAGTCGCTTGATCTCGATCGGACCCAGTGAAAAGCCCGGCATTGCCGTCGATATCATCGATAGCGGTCCCGGCATCCCCAAAGCCCGTCAGCGCCAAGTTTTCGAGCCCTTTTTCACCACCAAAAAAGGCGGAACCGGCTTGGGCCTGGCGCTCAGCTTGGAAGTCATCTCTCGGCACGGTGGCAAGCTGCTTTTGAAAAGCCCACTTACCGACAGCGGCGGAACCTGCTTCACCGTCGAGCTACCGATCAGCTAAGCGCAGCCCGAGCACCGCTGTTGCCAGTCAGCGCCCGCTCAAGGCATCGTCTGGCCATGGCGACTTGGGTGCTACGAGACATTGGTGAGCTGTTGACCGTAAGCGGTCCGTCCCCTGTTCGAGCTGGAACCACGGAACAAGAAGCGCAGCAACAGGCAGAGCGAGCGCTCGCTGTGGTTCACGATGCCACACTGATTGTTTCCGACGGAAAAGTCCTATTCGCAGGACCAAGCAGCGATTCGCCAGCGCTTCATCTGTTGCCGCAGCCGGTGCTGGTTCAGTCGGCGCGCGGTCAGCTGGTGACGCCGGGACTGTGCGATCCCCACACGCACCTCATCTGGGCCGGCGATCGCAGCCGCGAGTTCGATCTGCGCAACCTGGGTGCGAGCTATCAGACGATCGCGGAGCAAGGTGGCGGCATTGCTTCGACGGTAAAAGCCACGGATCAAGCCAGCGATGAAGCGCTTGTGGATGCCATGCTCAAACGGCTGGATACCGCGCTGTGTCACGGCATCACGTCGATCGAGGTCAAGACCGGCTATGGCCTGGTCCCCGCGTCTGAGCTGCGACTGCTGCGGCTGATTCACGCAGCGAGGGCTCAGCATCCGATCGCGGTGTCGCCGACGTTTCTGTGTCATGTGCTGCCGCCCTCGGCGCGGGAAGGCAGCGAGCGCGAAAGGCTGGTCGCGGAGCTGGCCGATACGCTGGAACTGGCGAAGCAAGACGGAGCGGACGCGATCGATGTCTATTGTGATGTTGGAGCGTTCACGCTCACTGAGACGCGCAGGCTGCTCACACGGGCGCAGCAAGTCGGGCTGCTGCTGCGCTGTCACGCCGAGCAGTTCACCTACACCGGAGCGGCCCAGCTGGCGGCGGAGCTGTCGGCGCGCTCGGTTGAGCACCTGGAACAGCTCGATGAAGCGGGACGCGCGGCGATGGCCCACAGTCAGACGGTCGCGAACCTGTTGCCGGGTGCGGCGCTGACCTTGCGACTGCCGTGGCCCGACGCGGCGGCGCTGCGACATGCGGGCATTGCGATCGCGCTCGGGACGGACTGCAATCCCGGGAGCTCGTATACCCAGTCGCAGCAGCTCATGATGTCGCTGGCCTGTACCCAAATGGGCATGTCGTGTGCGGAAGCCTGGCTGGCGGTGACACGCCAGGCCGCGCGGTCGATTGGACTCGGCGACCGTGGACAGCTGGTTCCGGGTGCGCCCGCCGACTTTGTGGTGTGGAGCGCCGATGACTTTCGCCAGGTGTGTCAGCAGCTAGGTCACAACCTGGTGCGCTCGGTGTGGGTCGGTGGCATTGAGCAAGTGCGAGACGGTGTCCGCACGGCTGGCTCGGCGTAGTCGCTGCGTCGTTTGTCGTAGCTTGCTTCGTCGCCACAGCAAGAATCGACCGCGCAGGCCCAGCGCGAGCCTTGACGGATCTCACCAGGCTGCATCTAATCGGGCCTCATCCTGGGGACACATTTGGATCGTCGGCCAGCAGTCAAATCTCGGTGGTTTGCGCATCGTCTGTGGGCGGTTCTGTGGCTGCTTGGGCTGTGGCTCGGTGACCTGCGCGTCCCGTGCTTCCCAGTCTGGGCCCAGAGCAGTGATGCCGCGCTGATTCAGACGCTGCGCAGTGGCAAAGAGGTCGAAGCGCGTCGGCAAGCAGCGGTTCGGCTGAGCAAAATCGATGTGACGATCGCGCTGGAGCCGCTGATGAAAGCGCTGCTCGCCGATCGCAGTCCGCAGGTTCGGGCCGCGTGTGCGGACTCGCTGGCGACGCTGGCTGCTCCGGCGGCGCTGTCGGCCTTGCGCGCAGCCACCCACGATGAAGATCCAGCGGTTCGCCGCAAAGCGGAAGCTGCCGTCGAAAAGCTGGCCAAGCTGGCGGCAGAGCCGGTGGAAAAGATGATCGTCTACATCGTCCCGCCTCCGGCCAAGCCCGGCAAAGGATCGGCGACGAACGCAGCGCTTCTGACTCGCCTGCACGAAGAGTTCACCAAAGAGCTACAGAACAGCGACGACATCGATCTACGCGACGATCCCAAGTCAATTCAGTCGTCGGACAACGCCTTTTCGATCGAGAGCACCATCAGCAACCTGTCGCGACGTACCACCCCGCGCGGCGAGCTAGAAGTGTCCTGCGATCTCAACGTCACGATCTCGCTGCTGCCGGGAAAGCGTGTCGTCGGCATTGTCTCGGGTGGTGCCAGCACGTTTTCACCGCGTGACAGCGCCGCGCGCGTGACCAAAGCGCAGGCGACCGAGCTGGAAAACCAAGCGCTTACCCAGTCTGTCCAAGCGGCGCTCGAAAACCTGCTGTCGTTTCTGCGCGGACAGCGCAAGACCAAGCCGCACTAGTGCGCACACGCTCGACGGAAACCAGCTGGCACCGTCCTTGCTCCGTTCGGTAGAACTGCCGTAGCCATCGGCCAACCTCGCACCGCTCAGCCAATTGACTTAGCGGCAGCGAAGATGCGACGGTTAAGATGCCAAGTTCTGTTTGCTTTCGAGCTGCTGATGGGCACAGCCAACGAAGCCAAGAGCAACCAGCCTAGCCACTGGTCGCCCCCCAAGTCGTTCGATGAGTATCGGCTGCTCTGGCCGCTCGGTCGAGGCGGGATGGGTGCGGTCTACCTGGGCCACGACATGCTGCTCGACCGGGCCGTCGCCATCAAGTTCATCTCGGCGATCAATCCCGACTCGGTCTCGCGTGAGCAGTTTCTGACCGAAGCGCGCGCCGCCGCCCGACTGCAACACCCGAACGTCGTCACCGTCTATCGCGTCGGTGAAATCGAAGGCCGTCCCTACATCATTCAGGAATACCTGCGCGGACAGAGCCTGGAGCGGATGAAAAAGCCGCTGCCGTGGCAGCAGGTCATGGAGCTGGCACTCGGGCTTTCGCGCGGGCTGGCGACGGCACATCGGCGCGGCGTGCTGCACCGCGACATCAAGCCGGGCAACGTGATGCTACCGACGGACGGAGGCGTCAAGCTGCTCGACTTCGGACTGGCCAAGCTGGTCGATGCCAACCAGTCGCAGACAATGGATGTCGCCGCGATCCTGGCCGTCGAAGATGCCGCCGCAGCGCCCGCTGTCACGCAGTCGGTGGACCTGCTGGGCGAAACAATGGCCGGACAGAGCACACCGGGCGGAGAGAGCGACAAGCTCGCGCGCACCAAGGTGGAAGAAGAGGCCAAGGCCGCGCAGCTCTCGATCTCGTCGAAGTCCACGCCGCAGGCGCGACTGCGACCGAACCCACAGCAGCCCGTGCGCGTCCAGGTTCCCGACGAGACAGACTCGTCCAAGCTCCAGCGCTTTTCGACGCAGAACCGGCTGGCGGCGGCGTTTGGCAAAGAGCACAGCGAACAGACCCAGATTCCCGACGAGCTGTGGCGCGCCGATCCGCTGGAAAAGTCGAGCACGATCAAAGGCACACCGCTCTATATGGCACCCGAGGTGTTCGACGGAGAGCCCGCCTCTCGGCAGTCGGATCTGTACTCGCTCGGTGCGGTCCTGTTCGAGCTGTGCGTGGGCAAGCCGCCGCACTACAACACGTCGCTGCTGGAGCTGCATCGCATGGTCACCACCACCGATGCGGTGCCGCTTGCGTCGGCGGTTCCGACCGTCGATCCGCGCTTTGCCGCGATCATCGATCGCTGCCTGCTGCGCAATCCAGCCAAGCGCTTTCACTCCGCCGATGAGCTGCGCGAGGCGCTTGAGCACCTGTTGCCGTCAGGGCAAGGCCAGGCAGTGCCCGAAGGCAACCCGTATCGCGGTCTGTTGCCGTTTGAGTCCCAGCATCGCGCCCTGTTCTTCGGTCGCCAGTCCGAGATCGGCACGCTGGTCGATCGCTTGCGCACCGAGTCCTTCGTGATCGTGGCCGCTGACTCGGGCGTCGGAAAGTCGTCGGTGTGTCGTGCCGGTGTGCTGCCGCTCGTCAAGGAAAGTGGGCTGGGACGCGGCCTGACCTATCAGATCGCGACGCTGGTTCCCGGCAAGCAGCCGCTGCGGACCCTGTGTGAAGCGATCGCGCAAGCCATCGACACAGACGAGCAGCCGCTCATTGCCGCGCTCAAGACCGATCCACAGTCGTTTCCGCGCGTGCTGCGCAGCCTGATGCCGCCGGGCGCTGGGCTGCTGATCTTTGTCGATCAGATGGAAGAGCTGGTGACCATCGCGGACCCGCTGGAAGCCAAGCTCGTCGGAGAAGCGCTCGGCGCACTGTCCCAAAAAGCGGGCGATCTGCGGCTGCTCGGTACCGTCCGCGCCGACTTTGTGTCACGGGTTGCGACGGTGCCCGGCATCGGGGAAGAGATCAATCACGGCCTGTACCTGCTTCGGCCCATGGGCCCCGACAAGCTGCGGGAAGCGGTCATTGGTCCAGCGCAGCTCAAGGGCGTCCGCTTCGAGACCGAGCAGATGATCGACGAGCTGGTCGCCTCGACGGCGGAAAGCGACGCCGGGCTGCCGCTTTTGCAGTTTGCCCTGGCCGAGCTGTGGGACGTGCGCAGCGGCAGCGCCATCACCGCCCAAGCGCTCGAATCGATCGGTGGTGTCATGGGCGCGCTCGCTCGACATGCCGATCACCTGATTGGCTCGCTGCCGACCGATCGGCGACCGCTCGCGCGACGGCTGCTGATGACGCTGGTGACGATCGATGGAACGCGGGCCCGACGCACGGCGGATGAGCTGACGTGGAACGATCCGAGCGCGCGCAGTGTGCTGGAGCTTTTGGTGCGCGGTCGTCTGCTCGTTGCGCGGGAAACGCCCGAGGGTGCCGCCTATGAAGTGGCGCACGAAGCGCTCATCAAAGGCTGGGGCACGCTGCGACGCTGGCTGGAAGAAAACGCCGAGCGCCGCGCCGTCAAGCACCGCCTAGAGCAAGCGACCCAAGAGTGGAACCGGCTGCACCAAAGCCGCGAGGCGCTGTGGTCCGCCAAGCAGCTCGCCGAGCTGGCCCTGCTCGAAGCCGAAGACATCCATCCCAAAGAGCTGGCGTTTGTCAAAGCGTCCCGCGCGGCGATGCGACGGCTTCAGCTCCTGCGGCGGGTGGCGCTTTTGATGATTCCGCTGCTGCTCATTTCCGCCTACGTCGGGGTCCAGCTGGCGGCGCGACGCAAGCTCGCACGCCAGGTGAGCGACCTGCTCGCCCAAGCCCAACAGACCCTTTCCGAGGCCACCCAGCTCGACGCCGAGACGGAGCGTCTGCGCAAAGAAGCGTTTTCCCAGTTCGATCAGAAGCACAAAGACGACGGCGAAAAGGTCTGGGCGCAGGCGCGAAAGGCGGCCCAACAGGCCGATCGCATCTACAACCGGGCCGCGCAGATCCTGGAGTCCGCGCTGACGCTCGATGCCGCCCGCAGCGATGTTCGCGAGCAGCTGGCCCAGACGCTCTACCAGCGCGCCCACAGCGCCGATCGCGATCGCCAGCGCCAAAAGCGCGACGATCTGCTCGAGCGGATGGCGCTCTACGATCAAAGCGGCACGCTGCAAGCGCGCTGGCAGGCACCGGCCACGCTCACCCTTGCGACCGCGCCGCTCGGGGCCAAGGTCCAGCTTCAGCGCTACAGCGACGACGACAGCGGACGCAAGATCCTGTCCGCCGAAAAAGACCTGGGGGTGACGCCCCTGTTTGATGTGCCCCTCGCACCGGGCTCGTATCTGCTGACGCTGACCGCCGCCGGACGCACCGAGGTCCGCTATCCCCTGCTGGTCGCACGCGGCGAAGTGCTGCGCCTCGACGTGCCACTGCCCGCCCGCGCCGAGGTTCCGGCGGGCTACGTCTTTGTTCCCAAGGGACGCTTCCTGTTTGGCTACGGCCAGGACGAAAACCTGCGCAAGGTCTTCTTCGGCACCGCACCGCTGCATGAGGTCGTGCTCGACAGCTACCTCATCGCACAGCACGAAACGACCTTCGCCGACTGGATCCAGTTCCTAGAGTCCCTCCCCCCCAAAGAACGCAAGCTACGGATGCCCAGCGTGGCACGCGGTGCGCTCGGTGGCTCGGTGGAGCTAAAGGAAGATCCTGGCTCGCGCTGGGTGCTTCACATCCAGCCCCAGACCGAGCGACTTAGCGCGGCGGCAGGTGCGCCGGTCGTATATCCGACCCGTACGCTTCGCAAACGCCAAGACTGGCAGCGATTTCCGGTCGGCGGCATTACGGCAGATGATGCGCACGCATACACCCACTGGCTACACCAGAGCGGAAGGCTCAAGGGCGCACGTCTGTGTACGGAGTCTGAGTGGGAACGCGCCGCCAAGGGAGCGGACGAGCGCGACTACCCACACGGAGACAGCCTGACAGCGGAAGATGCCAACTTCGACGAAACCTACCGCAAGGATCCAGGGGCGATGGGCCCGGATGTCATCGGCTCGCATCCCGATTCGAGTAGCCCCTTTGGACTCCTCGACCTCACTGGGAATCACTGGGAGATGGTGACCTCTTCTCTGGAACCGGACGGACAGCTCGGTCGAGGTGGCAGCTACTTCTTCGATGCGCTCACCTGTCGGATACCCAACCGCAACCTGTTTGCCGAAGGACTCAGAGGCAATGACGTGACAGTGCGGATCTGTGCGTCCTTCTCCCCTGGCCACTAGGCTGGCACAAGACGTGCAAACCCTTCCTGCCGGAGGGGTGGATGATGAAGGTTGCAAATCGTCTGGTGGGTGTAGCGGTCGGCCTCGCACTGGTGGGTGCTTGTGGACCAAACGATCTAAACGGTATCTCGGAGCAGGACATCGCGTCGCAGTGGCTGAACGCTGCACACGACAACAGCAGCCAAGCCAACGGTGTGGCGCTCAACGGCGTCCGCTACAACGGCGTCCGCTACAACGGCGTCCGCTACAACGGTGTTCGCTACAACGGTGTTCGCTACAACGGCACCAGCCTGGCGGGAACCCCCGAAGACCAGAGCGTCGAAGTCGATAGCGCCGCGCTGACCGGATTCGACCTGGACGGTGACCTGAGCGACGGCTCGATCCTGGCCATGCAGATCACGTCGGTGCAGTGGAACAGCCTCGCGGCCCAGTACCTGTACAACATCCGGTACTACAGCCTGGACACGTACTCGTGGGAGTGGCTGTGCGGCACCGATGAGTACAGCCAGCCGATCGCCGCCATCCCGATCATGAAGTCGTACCTGTACCCGACCTTCGACATCGATGGCGACCTGTCGCGCTTTACCTTTAGCTGCGTCAACGCCGCGCTCGGCAAGTGCGCGCTGTGGGGCTACGCACCGTGGAAGACCGGCTTCCAGGAGACCTACAACTCCTCGACCAAGACCCGCGACCTGGGTCCCAGCCACCAGGCCTGCCAGCGCCTGGTCCGCGCCGACTACTGCGGCGACGGCACACCGCACACCCGCAACGGCACGCCGATCGATGTCTATGACACCTACAGCATTCAGACCCCGGACAACGTGGGTGGCAACACGCTCGAAGCCGACTGGCGAGCCGATGGCGCGCACTGCATCAAGCACACCCGCTGGGGCACCGCTGACTCGACCGTCACCCCCGGAGAGACGGACCTTCAGTACGTCCAGCGCGTCTGCCCGAGCCGCCTGGCCGCAAACGACGCCTCGTGCAGCAACGACGCGAACTCGACCTTCCACCAGTGCAAGGGCTTTGGCCTGACCGATCAGTCCACCCGCTACGTGCTCCGCAACCAGTCCTACCTGCACTAAGCGGAAAGGCCCGCTGTCGGGCCCAAACCGCCGCCGCACCGACCCGCTGTCACGCCGCACCGACCCGCTGTCACGCCGCACCGACCCGCTGTCACGCCGTGACGACCCGCTGTCACGCCGTGACGACCGCTCCGCGCGCCATGACGACCCGCTGTCATGCCATGACGACCCACTGTCATCCCGTAACGACCGCTCCGCACGCCGTGACGACCCCTCCGCACGCCGTGACGACCCCTCCGCACGCCGTAACAGCGGGTCCGCACGCCGTAACAGCGCCCTTGCACGCCGTAACAGCGGGTTCGCACGCCGTAACAGCGGGTCCGCGCGCCGTAACAGCGCCCTTGCACGCCGTAACAGCGCCCTTGCACGCAGGAACCCACTAGGCGTGGGCCGACCGGAGACCTTTTTTCAGCGGGCCGTCAGGGCCGATGGAAAAAGCGTCGCAGGGTAGGGGGCCCCGCGCCGTGATCACTCCCCAAAGACCCCCCAAGACGAACGATTAGGTCATCGGGGGTCGGGCGCTTTCAACTGCTTCGCGCCTGGGGCCCCGCTTCCCTGCGACCTTTTTTTTGCTCAGCAGGCTTCGCAAAAATAAAGGTCTCCGGTCGCCCCCAGGCTATTTGGCGCACAAATTAGGCGTGGGCCGACCGGAGACCTTTTTTCAGCGGGCCGTCAGGGCCGATGGAAAAAGCGTCGCAGGGTAGGGGGCCCCGCGCCGTGATCACTGAAAGGTTACGGGGCCGGGGGTTTGCGGCAGGTGAGCAGCACGTTGCCTGGGTGGGTGGTCGCCGACAGCTCCGCCATCGTGACCGCAAAGCCAAGCGCGGACAGCACCGCCGCAAGCTCATCGAGGGGCCGATAGCGCACCGCCGGTCCGACGTTCCAGCCGAGCCGCACCATCGCCCGCTCGATAAAGCGCGTCAGCCCTGCCCCGCCCTGCCCCGCCGGGTCCGTCTCACGAATGAACAGCAGCCCGCCCGGACGCAGCGCCCGCGCCACCTGCGCCAGCAGCGCGTCTTGCTCTGTCGCTGGGTAGTAGTGCAGCACGTCGATGAGCGTCACCACGTCCGCTTCCGGCACGCCGCTTTGGTGGATGTCCTGGCGATGCAGCTCCACCGTAGGCAGCGACGACGCCGCCCGCTGACCCACCGCGATCTTGTCGGCATCCCAGTCCAGCCCGTACAGCCGCGTGCCCCGCCCTGCCTCCGCCAGCGCAATCGGCAGCATCCCCAGCCCACAGCCCAGATCGACCAGCTCGGCACTCGGCGGCACCCGCTCACACAGCGCGCGATAGACCGGGTCCAGCCGATACTTGTAGCGCGCGTAGTACTTGTAGCGCGGGTGCGCCTGGGCAAAGCGCGCGGTCGCTCGCTCGATCGCCTGGGTCAGGGCCGCGCGGGGGGCCGAGTCATCGCTTGCGGACGGCTCGCCCGGCGGCCTGCGCCGCAGCCACAGGTAACAGAGCCCGCCGACCACGACGCCGATCGCAGCCCCCAGCACCACCCCGCCGACCAGCCACGCCCAGAAAAAGCGCACCACCGTGCCGTGAAGCCGATCGGCGGCAAAGTCCGACTGCGACAGCTCGGCGAAGTGACCCAGGCGCACACGCTCGCCAAGATGCACCGAGGCAAAGCCAATCAGCGGAACCATCGGCGGAATCGAGACATTGGCCGCCGCATACATGATCGGCAGGTTCAGGCGCAGCACCGCCGCGAGCAGCATGCAGATCAGGATCTGCACCCCAAACGTCGGCGTACAGCCCACCACAAAGCCAAGGAGGAGCGCCCACGCCACCCGCCCTGGGCTGCGGTGCTGCGACAGGATCAGGCGGCCCAGCTCGTGAACCCGTGCGCGAAGACCGGACACGTCAGACTCCTTCCAGATCGCCCGCGTCATCCCGACCGAGGATCGTCAAAAAGCGCAGCGCAATCTGCTTGAGCGATCCACTCTCAAAGCGGACCTGCGCGATCGGCTCTCGCCCGCCCAGCGACACCCCGACCAGGCGACCGCGTCCGAGCGTGGCATGGCGCACCGGCTGACCGGCGCGGGGGGGAATGTCGCTGTCGTACTCGACTTGGACTTCACGTGAAGCATTACGCGGGACTTCGCCCGCAGCGCGGTCCCGCGATCCCGAGTCATCCTTCCGATCCGGATCGGAGAACCGATCCGCAAGCTGGGCCCGCACCCGCGCCACCGCTGGGCCTTCGCCGGTCCCCGAAAAACCACGCAGATTCGATTCGGAAGCTTCAGTCGGAGCCCGCTTGCGCCGCTGCGGTCCTTCGTCTTCATCGCGGACAATCCGCAGCGAGCCGTCGTCAGGTGGTGGCTCCGCGCGCGGCACCTGGGAAGTAGGCTGCCAGCCGCCCAGGTAGCCGCGATCGCCCGGATCTCCATCGAGCGAGCCCACCATCAGACCGCGTGGGATGGCGTGGACAAAGCGGCTCACTTCCATCGGGCGAATCTCCGGTCCCCACAGCCGCCGCTGCCGGGCACAGGTCAGGTACAGCCGCGAGCGCGCCCGCGTCAGCGCCACATAGGCCAGCCGTCGCTCCTCGACCACGCGGGTGTCTTCGCTGTCACGCAGGGACGGACTGCCGGCGCGCAGGGACGGAAACAGGCTCTCTTCGAGCCCGGTCACAAACACGACCGAAAACTCCAGCCCTTTGGCGACGTGCGCGGTCATCAGCTGCACGCCTTTGCCACGCTGGGAAGACTCTTCGTCGGTGGACAGCGCGACCCGGGACAGATAGTCGCCAAGCTGAAGCGGCCTGGGCTCTTCCCACAGCAAGAGCGCGGCGTCGTCTTCGCTCGGCCTGTGCGCACTCGCCTGCGCCACCGCTTCCAGCGCCAGCCGCTCTTCTTCGGCAATCGATCCCAGCAGCGCGTCGAGGTTTTGCAGCCGGGTTTCGTCTTCAGGACTGCTCGTGTCAAGCATCAGCCGATAGCCGGTTCGATCGAGCACCTCTGCCGCCAGCGCGGACACCGTCTTTTCTTCGGCGCGGGCCGACAGCTCTTCGATAAGCGTCACAAAGCCGAGCAGGTCTTTTTGCTTCTTCTTCGACAGGAGGCTGCCGCCACGCGCGGTACGGACCACCACGCTCCACAGCGAGCTGCCTTCGGCCCGCGCCTGAGCCAGCAGCTTTTCAACGGTGGTCTGCCCGATCTGCCGCGCTGGAACATTGATCACCCGTCGCAGCGCCAGCTCGTCTTCGGGGTTTTGACACAGCCGCAGATAGGCCAGCACGTCCTTGATCTCGGCGCGCTCGAAAAAGCGCATGCCCCCGAGCAGCGAAAACGGCAGCCCGAGCGTCTGGAGCGCTTCTTCAAACCGCAGCGACTGGGCGTTGGTGCGATAGATCACCGCGAAGTCTTCGGGAAAGTAGCCCTCTTCGGCCTGCATGCGCAGGATCGTCTCGGCGACAAAGCGCGCTTCGGCCCGATCGTCGCGCGCACGGTAAAACACGATCGGATCGCCGCCATCGCGCTGGGTATAGAGCCGCTTGTCATGACGATCTTCGTTGCGCGACACCACCGCGTGGGCCGCATCCAAGATCACCTGCGAGGATCGATAGTTTTCTTCCAGCTTGACGATGCGGGCGTCGGGCCAGTCCCGCTCAAAGTCGAGCAGCAGCCGCACATCGGCGCCGCGCCAGCCATAGATCGCTTGATCGTCGTCGCCGACCACCGCCAGGTTGCGCGACCGTCCGGCCAGGACTTTGAGCAGCCGATACTGCACCGCGTTGACATCTTGAAACTCATCGACGAGGACATGCTCGAAGCGATGGGCCAGCTGGACCCGCACCAGGTCTTCGCGCTCGGCGATGCGCACCGGCAACAGCAGCAGATCGCCAAAGTCCGCCGCGCCGATGTGAAGCAGTCGCTCTTCGTAGCGCTTGTAGAGCTTGCGCACCTGATCGGAAAAATAGTCGGTGCCGGTGAACTCGTCGGCGAGCAGGCCCTGGTTCTTCGCACGATCGATGTGGGCCCGCAGCGCTCGCGGCGGCAGCATTCGCTCGTCGATCTGCGCTTCCACGAGCAGCTCTTTGCAGATCTTGAGCTGATCGTCTTCATCCAAGATCACAAAGCTCTGCGGCAGCTTGGCGTACGACGCGAGCGCCCGCAGAAGCCGCGCCCCAATCGAGTGAAACGTCCCGATCCAGCGTGGCAGCTCGGGATACGGCGCACCCGGCAGACGATCGGCCAAAAGAAGCTGCTCGACGCGATGACGAAGCTCTGCCGCCGCTTTGTTGGTAAACGTGACCACCAGCAGCCGCTGCGCTGGCACACCACGCCGCAGAAGCTCTGCCAGCCGATAAGTAATGACGCGCGTCTTGCCCGAGCCCGCGCCTGCCAAGATGAGCAGCGGTCCGTCTGAGTGCAGCACGGCGTCTCGCTGCGCAGGGTTGAGCGAATCGGGGTGAGACATCGTAAGTTCGAGCGTTATGCCCCAGACCGCACCCTTTTGGCAAAAGGGCCGATAACTGTGACTGAGCATCGTTTGCCGATGCCAAGGTGAAGCGCCGATGTCCCACGACTTTGAGCAGAAAAAGGATCCGAAAGAAAACCCGTTTCTCGCGGCGTTCAAGAGCACGGAGCTGGGCAAAAAGAAGCGCGGCTCTGACGACGATCAGCTCAACATCGCGGCGGCACCGATTCATCTGGGCGGTGACTCGTCGGCCAAGGTGTCGGATCAAGCGGCCAAGTCGGCAGCGTCGGTGATGTCTCACTGGGCGAGCGACAAGCCGCCGATCGATACGCTGACGGTGGCGGACCGAGCGCGCAAGCGTGGCAAAGGCGGTCTGGACGACGGAGAAAAGCCCAAGGACGACAAGCTGGGCAAGCAAGACGACGGCGGCAAGCAGCAAGGCCACGAATAAGCACCTCGGCTTCCGTCTCGCCCGTCACTCGCCCGTCACTCTCTCGTCACTCCAGCCCGTCCGTCTGGCCGTATCAAACCGTCCTCAGCCGTATCAAACCGTCCTCCGCAGACACCGCTTCGTGCAGCGAACCGGCGCGGCCAAGCATCCCGCACAAGCGGTTAGCGCGAGTAGTACTCGATCACCTGGCGCAGCTCGATGGGAAAGGGCACCGCCGTCTCGTCGGGGAGCGCGGTCAACTGGACGCTCTGATCCGCGTCGGAAAGCTGAAGCCACGCTGGACGCTGCGGACCGAAGCGCGCCAGCGAGTCAACCAGCAGCGGCGACTTCGCCATCTTCGAGATCACCGCAAACCGATCGCCCACCCGCAGCCGACACGATGGAATGTCTACGCGACGACCGTTTACGCCGACGTGACCGTGCCGCACCAGCTGTCGCGCCGCCACAATCGTCGGAGCCAGGCCCGCGCGAAACACCAGGTTGTCCAGCCGTCGCTCGAGCAGCTCCACCAGCTTGGTGCCGGTCACTCCCGTGCTTTCCATCGCCGTACGAACCGCCGTGCGCAGCTGCCGTTCCGTCAGTCCGTAGTGATAGCGCAGCTTCTGCTTTTCGATGAGCTGGTTTCCGTAGTCACTGCGCTTGCGTCGCCGCTGACCGTGCTGACCGGGAGGATGCGGACGGCGCTCAATGCTCTTGCGCGACAGACCGGGCAGCTCAACGCCGAGCGAGCGCATCACGCGCAGACGTGGACCTGTGTAGCGACTCATGGTGTCTCCTTTTTGAAATTGAAATCCCAATTCATTTAGATAGAAGTCGCGATCCTGTCAAGCCACAAGCCGCTTGGGCCACGTCACTTGCTTTTCAGCGAGCGTTCTTCGTCGCAGCTCCGCCGAAATCTCCGCCGAAATCTCCGAACGACGCCAGCGCAGACGCGGTCCACGTCGAGCACGCGTCCCGCAGTCGCCAACTCTTCGTCTGACGCGCAGATCTACGAACCAAGCTGAGCTTCCGCCACAGGCCGCGCGCTCCTCGTGGCAAGCGCAGCAGCGAATGACGAAAACCGAGAGGGTTTACACGAACTTAACCCTTTACAAGCAATCCCCGTCTAGTGCGAAACTAGAGATAACTGTATGGCAAGCAAGCATCCTCGCGGCCTTTACGTACTTTTCCTAACGGAGATGTGGGAACGCTTCGGCTTCTATCTGATGCTGGCGCTCCTGACGCTCTACCTCACCGAACATCAGAAGATGAGCGAGGCAGAAGCTTCGAACGTCTACGGCTGGTACATGTTCTTCGTGTATCTGACGCCGTTCTTCGGTGGAATCCTCGCTGATCGAGTGTTTGGATACTCGAAAGCGATCTTGGCGGGTGCGCTGCTCCTCGGTGCGGGCTATCTGGTCTTTTCGATTCAGAACCCGATCGCGTTTTACTCCGCGCTGTTTCTGCTGGTGCTCGGCAACGGTCTGTTTAAGCCCAACATCTCGACGCTGGTTGGCAACTTGTATCCGCAAGGTGATGCCCGTCGAGATGCTGCTTTTTCGGTGTTTTACATGGGCATCAACCTCGGCGCGCTGTTTGGCGGTCCCGTCGGAGAGTTCATGCGCATGACGTTCGGCTGGCCGCTGGCGTTTGCGACGGCTGGCGGCTGTATGGCGTTTTCGTTCGTGATCTTTGCGGCGCTGCGCAAGCACGTCACTGTAGGTGATGCACGATCGTCGGTGGCTGCCGTTCTGGATGTTCCCCTTCCCGCTGAATACGAAGACCGACCCGATCCACCCGAGATCGAGCGTCAGCGCATCACGTCGCTGGTGATCATGTGCTTCGTCGTGATGTTCTTCTGGATGGCCTTTCACCAAAACGGCACGACGCTGACCTTCTGGGCGCGCGACAACACCGATCGAATGCTGCGCGTGGGCTCGTGGTCGTGGGAAATCCCGCCCGGCGTTTTCCAAGCGTTCAACTCGGTGTTCGTGATTGTGCTGACGCCGGTGCTGGTGCGGTTTATGACCTGGCTGCGCGGAAAGAACATGGAGCCGAGCACGCCCGCCAAGCTGGGAATCGGCATGCTGCTCACCGGCGCGGCATACGGAATCATGGTCCTGGCGTCGTGGGCGGGCGGCAACAGCGGCAAGGTCAGCATGCTGTGGCTCATCGCGAGCTACTTCGTCGTCACCGTCGCAGAGCTGCACCTGTCGCCGATGGGTCTGTCGATGGTGACCAAGCTGGCTCCGCGACGGATGACCGCAATGCTGATGGGTGTGTGGTTTATCGCGACGGCAGTTGGAAACTATCTGTCGGGCTTCCTCGGTCGCTTCTGGAAGCCGTGGAAGCACTCGGACTTCTTTGCGCTGCTCGTCGCTACGTCCCTGGTCGCAGCGCTGCTTTTGGTGTCGCAGTATCGTCGGCTCAAAGCAGCAATGCCGCCGGAAGGTCCGCCCGCTGATCAGAAGAAAAGCGCGGAAGGGGAATCAGAAGTTCCAGCCGTCGCAGAAGCCGGTTACTAGCGCGTCCTTCTCGTCTCGATTTTCTCATCGCGATTTTTTCGTCCCAGCCTCTCGACTCGCTCTTCTTGCTTCGTCCCGCACATTCCCACGGACCCTTGGCGCTTCTGATGTCACGCGGCATCGAAGCTGGGTTAGCTTCTGTCGCGATCAGCCGAGGGAGAACCCGTGCCAAACCGTCTTGCCAAGTCATCGAGTCCGTACCTTCGTCAGCATGCCGATCAGCCCGTGGACTGGTATCCGTGGGGCGACGAAGCCTTTGCCCAAGCCCGTCGAGAAGACAAACCGGTGTTTCTGTCGATCGGCTACTCCGCGTGTCACTGGTGTCACGTCATGGCGCACGAGTCCTTCGACGATCCCGCGACGGCAGCGCAGCTAAACCAAGACTTTGTCTGCATCAAGGTCGATCGCGTAGAGCATCCCGATGTCGATCAGCTCTATCAGCAGGCGCTTCAGCTCTTCGATGAAGGCGGTGGCTGGCCGCTGTCGATGTTCCTTCTTCCGACGGGAGAGCCGTTTTTCGGAGGCACGTATTTTCCGCCGCAAGATCGCCATGGTCGGCCTTCGTTTCGGCGTGTGCTGTCGGCGCTGCTCCTCGCGTATCGACAAGAGCCGACGAAGGTCAAAGATCACGCAGCCCAGCTCAAAGCAGCACTGCTCGACGTTCAGCGACAAGCGAGCGGTGCCGAGACGGGCGCGCACCTGCCCACCGATCTGATCCAGCGCATTGGCGTTCGCCTCGCCGAGCGCATCGATCGTCGAGACGGTGGCTTCGGAAACGCACCCAAGTTTCCCAATCCAACCGCGCTGTCGCTGCTTTTGCGATCGTATGTCCGCAGCGGAGATCTCGACGATGTTCGGCCTGCGCTTCTGACGCTGACCAAGATGGCGAGCGGCGGCATCTACGATCACCTGGGCGGTGGCTTTGCGCGCTATTCCACCGACGACAAGTGGCTGGTGCCGCACTTTGAAAAGATGCTCTACGATAACGCGCTGCTGCTGCGTCTGTACGGCCAGGCGAGCGCGGTGCTGACGACGATCGGACAAGATGTGCTGGCCCAGCGCTATCGCCGAGTCATCGACGAGACGGTGGGCTGGCTGACCCGACAGATGAGCGCACCGAGCGGTGGCTTTTACGCAGCACTCGACGCAGACAGCGAGGGCGTAGAAGGCAAGTATTACGTCTGGAATCCAGAAGAAGTCACAGCGCTTGTCGGATCACACAAAGCAGCCCTTGTGGCGCGCTGCTACGACGTGATTCCCGGCGGAAACTGGAGCGATCCACACGGACATGGTCCCGACAATGCGTCGATCCTGCACCTGATCGATCAGCCACGCGACGACGAGGAAGATCAGCTTCTGAGCGAAGCCAAAGCGACGCTGCTGCGCGCTCGTGACCAGCGGACTGCGCCGGGCACCGACGACAAGATCCTGACTGGATGGAACGCGCTGACGATCTCGGCGCTGGCGACCTGCGGACTTTTGCTGGCGCGATCGGATCTAACCCAGCTGGGCCAGCGCACCGCCGACTTTGTGCTGCGAACGCTACGAGCTGCCGACGGAAAGCTCTTGCGGACGTTCAAAGATGGCGTGGCGAAGCTCGACGCGACGCTTGATGATCATGCATTTTTGACGGACGCGCTGATTCAGCTAAGCCAAGCGACCCAAGATGCACGCTATCTGCTCATCGCCAGTGCGCTGACCGAAGCGGCGATCCGCGACTTGTACGATCCAGACAGTCACTCGTTCTTTGTGGGTCCAGCGGAAACCGATGGCGTGGTGCTGCCTGCGCGCCCAGTGAGCCTGCACGACAGCGCGATTCCGTCGGGGATGGCGGTGATGTGTCAGAACTTGCTGAAGCTATCGGCGCTGCTGCCAGCGCAGCGCGATCGCTATCGTGCGATGGCTGAATCGACGCTGCTGCGACTGGCCGATCGCGCCCAGCGCAGTCCGATCGGATTTGGAGCGACGCTGGCTGCGCTCGATCTGCTCCAGCATGGCCTGGTGGTGACGATCATCGCGCTGCCGTCCGGCTGCGATCTCGATCATCCGCTCGTCACGGCTGCGACGACGACGTATGTGCCCGATCACTTCGTCTGGATCGCCAAAGAAGGTCAGGTTCAGCCCGAGCCGATCGCCGCGCTGTGTGAAGGCAAGCACTGTCGGGACGGCTCACCGACGGCATATGTCTGTCAAGGCGAGCGCTGTAGCCCGCCAATCAGCGATCCAGCAGCGCTGCGCATCCAGCTTCAAGCGCCGTAGCCGTCACACACCGATCCCACCCCGGACCAGCCAGCGCTCTTATTTGGGCAAAATCGGCACGCGCCGGATATCCCAGCCCGTCTGTCCGATCACCACCTTCACCAGCAGATCGCTTGAACCGGGAATGAACAGAAACTCGCGCGAGCTGTCGGCCACCCAGCGCGCCTGCTTCTGCTCTTCGTCGATGACAATGATCCGATTGTGCGTTCCGCGCGGCACTGCGTTGCTGACCGCCAGGACACGACCGTCGGACAGCTCACCAAACAACCGAACATTGCGCGCGAGCCGCGTCACTTCATCCGTCGAGAGAAGCCGTGAATGGAAGTCTCCTGCGTTGTCCGAGCGCGCGGCCCATTCCAGATAACGAAGCCGCGATCGATCGCCAGACCAGGCCGGACGCCGACCTCGCTCCATCACCTGACGATCGCCCAAAAAGCCGCTGCCAATGCCCGCGCCGTAGGTCTGCGAGGGATCGCGCGAATACAGCAGCTCTCCAGCGGGACCGATCGTCAACAGCTGTCCAATCGCATCGATGCGCACCGTCGGAACACCTGAGCCATCCTCGGGAACCTGACGAAGTCCGTCGCCACTGCGATACAGGACCAAGCGCGAACCTTGCAGCTGCACGACTCGAAAGAGATCCGTCGCACACGGCGCAGAATCCAGCACAACCTTGTTCGATCCATCGAGCGGCAGACGAACCAGTCCCGCATCCGAGCACGCAAGCAGCGCTTGTTGCCGACTGTCGAGCTGCCACGATCGCGCTAGCTTCCCCAGGCTCTTGTCACTGCCTCCCGAGCGTGTCGCGTAGACCGTGACGTTGTCGCTGCCGTCTTGAACGATCAGCTGTTCTCCCGACGAAACGAGCTGATAGCGACCTTTGTCAAACGGCTTGGCTGGATCGACACCTTCGGGAATCGGTAGCTCGCGCCGATCTCCTGAGCCATCCATGCGAAACGCGCGCAGGCTCTTGGACTTGCTGCTCTGCGAAAACATGACGCCGACTTGTTCGTTGCCGCTCACGAGCAAAACCGGCGTGCCTTCGGGAAACGGCTCAAAGAGCAGCGGCGGTTCACCCGGACGAATCCGCGACAAGCGCACCGACTTGTCTTTGATCGATGGATCAAAAAGCGCCGGAACCACCATCACGTACAGCGATCGCAGCGTCGCCTGAAGATACTGCGAGGGATAAGTCGTCGCGGCCTGCGGATCTTCCTGCGGATCCAGTCGAACCAGGCGCAGCGTCTCGGGCAGGCTCGGCAGTGTGATGCCTTCGGGCAAGCCAACGGGCAGCTCGGGCAGCTCGGGAATCACCGCCCACGGCTTGTCTGCCGCATCCAGGAGCACAAACACATCGCGTGCCGTCTTCTGGTTGAGCTTCAGATAGCGCTCCATCACTGGCGGCTCACCGATGAGCGGCAGCTCCGGTGCGCTGTCGTCAAATACCCAGCTACAACCGGCCAGACACAGCCCGAGCCCTGCGACTTGCCATCTCGTCATGGCCCAAGTCTACCCACAGCGGCGCGCATTCCGTGAACCACGGACAGCGATCAATCGTTTCCTACGCAGATGTTTGAAGAGGAAGGAACGTATCGAGGTGAAAAAAGAAAAGCCCGCTGATGTGAGCGGTGTGTATGAAAGCGCTTGGCTCCATACACTCGCCACATAGCGAGCTTTGTATTGCAGCGATCGTTTAGCGCTTCGAGAACTGGAAGCGGGCGCGAGCACCACGCTGTCCGTACTTCTTACGCTCTTTGCAGCGCGGATCGCGGGTCACGTAACCAGCCGCCTTGAGTGCGCCACGGAAGCCAGCGTTGACTTTCATCAGCGCGCGGGTGATTCCAAGACGAATCGCATCCGCTTGACCCGAAAGACCGCCACCAGCGACGTTCACGTACACATCGAAGTTCGGGGTCTGCGAGGTCAGCGCAAGCGGCTGTCGCAGAACCATCTTCGAGGTTGCACGACCGAAGTAGGTGTCGATGTCACGGTGATTGATCGTGACTTTGCCCGATCCAGGTTGCAGCCAAACACGCGCCACTGCTTCTTTGCGACGACCCGTGGCGTACACTGCGTTTCGTTCGACGTTCGCCATTTCTTAAAAAACCTTCCTAGCCACGCATGGTCTTCAAGGTGTGCTTGCTGGGCTGCTGCGCGCTGTGCGGATGATCCGTGCCCGAGTAGATCTTCAGCTTCTTGATGATCACTCGGCCCAGCGGACCTTTCGGCAGCATGCCCCACACCGCGCGACGAATCACCTCGTCCGAGCGTGTGCCCAGCATTTCACGAGCTGGACGCGACTTCAGACCACCGAGGTACAGCGTGTGCTTGTAGTACATCTTGTCGTCGAGCTTCTTGCCAGTCAGGTGAACCTTCTGGGCATTGAGCACGACCACAAAGTCGCCGCTGTCAACGTTTGGAGTGTAGTCAGGCTTGTGCTTACCGCGCAGGAGGGTGGCGATCTGCGTCGCCGCGCGGCCCAGGGTCAGGCCAGCCACGTCGATGACGTGCCATTTACGTTCAGCCTGCGCCTTCTCGAAGTTCTTGAGGTACGTGCTCGGAATCGGAGTAGCCATGCGAGTTCCTTAGAGAGACTTGGAACTATCGGATCACAACAGCAGTGTCAAGAACCTTCTTTGCTTACGCGGACTTAGGCCACGAGGAGCACTGAGCTTCTTCGGACAACGCTGAAGTGTTTGGCAACCTAACAGATTCGCGCGCCGAGTGAACAATGAAAGATGCGGCTCGCTTGAATTTTGCGGCCAAGTGACGATACGGTATGGGCTATGCGACGGACAATGCGCGCGGTAGCGATTCTCGGACTGCCACTTCTCCTTACAACGGGTCACTTGCGGACAGCAAAGGCGCAAGCGGACGATGTGGTGCGGTTCAAAATCACAAACCCAGGGCAAGCGCTCTACAAGATCGCGGTGCCGAGGCTCCAAGGTGATGGGGAAAGCGCGCAGGTAATGCAAGAGGTGCTGAGCGCGGACTTGCTCGCATCGGGCCTGTTTAAGACGCTGGACCCGGCTTCGTTTGTGGCGGACCTGGCCAAAGAAGAGCTGTCGATTGCGCCGGACTCGTGGCGGACGGTGGGTGCAGAAGGTGTGATCAAAGCGCGCGCGGTGAGCACAGGCGGCGATCTGTCGGTCGAGTTCCGCTTGTACGAGGTGATCAAAGGCGATCGCCCGGTGCTGACAAAGACGTATCGTGCTCCGGTGGCGAACGTGCGACGGCTGGCTCACATCTTTGCCGACGAAGTGGTTCGCTATTACACAAACGAGGACTCGTTTTTTGGCACGCAGATCGCGTTTGTTCGGCCAAGCGGTCGTCTTCAAGAGCTGGTGGTGATGGACTACGACGGAGCGGGACAGCACTCGCTCACGAACAACGGCTCGCAGAACATTTTGCCGTCATGGGCTCCGTCGGGAAATGCGCTACTGTACACGAGCTTTGTGCGCGGAACGCCCGATCTGTGGTCGATTCCGTCGAGCGGCGGAAAGCCCAAGCGCGTCTCGACGCGACCAGGACTGAACACGGGCGGAGTGATGTCTCCCGATGGGACGAAGATCGCGGTGACGCTTTCGTTCGAGGGAAACAGCGAGATTTATCTGATCACACCGACGGGAGATATCATCAAAAGGCTGACCAATAACCTGGCGATTGATAGCTCTCCGACGTGGTCGCCTGATGGAAGTCAGATCGCGTTTGTGTCGGACCGTCACGGCAACCCGCAGATTTGGAAGATGTCAGCGTCGGGTTCCGATCAGGTGAAGCTGACGCGCAAAGGCAACTACAACGTCGAGCCGTCGTGGAGCCCCAAGCCGATCAATGGCAAGTCGCTGATCGCGTTTTCGGGACGGGATGAAAAAGGCAACCTGGACATCTTCACCGTCGATGCTGCGACGCAAGATCTCCAGCGAATTACAGAAAACCAGGGATCGAACAGTCATCCATCGTGGGCACCGACGGGACGAGCGCTGGTGTTTAAGTCAAGCCGAGGCGGAATTTATATCTCGACGGCGGATGGCAAGACGCAGCGTCCTGTGGTCAAAGGTGCAGCCGAGACTCCGTCGTGGGGTCCGTACGTCAAGCCGTAGCTGCGCGCGTCACTCTTGGGCGCACAGCGGCTCGAACAGCCACAGGCCCAAAATGATCGCCATGCTGTCAAAGACAAGCAGGAACTTGATCCAGCGCAGGGCATCGGTCAACGACTCGGCGGTTCCGTAGAGCACACCGTAACAGCCGCGAGCGCCCGCCAAAAGCGCGGGAACCACGAGCGGATAGACCAACAGCGGCAGCAGCACTTCGCGCACCCTGGCGCGTCCCAGCGAGGCTCCGAACAGGGACGCCACGGCGGCAAAGCCAATGATCCCAAGCCCAAGCAGCGCCAAAAAGTACAGCCACGACGAGCCTGAGCCGACTTTCATCCCAAACAGAAGCAGCAGACCGGGCACAACGACGCTCGCGGTCAGCAGCATCAGCAGCGTGATCGACAAGAGCTTGGCCAGGTAGAGCGCACTGCGATCGATCGGCGCGAGCAGCAGCGCTCGCAGGGTGTCGGCTTCGCGCTCTCGCTCAAAGCTGCGGCCAATCCCGAGCATGCCCGACAGCGCGATCGCAACCCACAGCACGCCGGACATGGTCTCGACGGTAGGTGGCGCGCCGCCGAGGAAGGAAAAAGAAAACAGCAGCACAATGATCGCGGAAAACAGCATCGTCGCGTAGAGAAGCTCTCGCGCTCGCCACTCGACGCGAACGTCTTTCCACAGCAGCAGCGCAACTTGCCCGAGCAGGCTCATGCGGACCTCGCGGTCTTGCGCTCGGCGGCGCGGGTGTACAGCGACAAGAGCTGATCGCGACTGCACGTCCCAGGCTCATAGCGCTGGGTCGCTTCCAGACGGCCTCGTCGCAGAACCGCCGCAGTATCAAGCAGCGCAGCGAGCGGCTCGAAGTCATGGCTGATGACTACGATGATCGCTCCGCGTGCGCGCTCTGCGGCAATCAGCGACGACAGAAGCTGGACACCTTCTTGATCCAGCCCGGTATACGGTTCATCAAGGAGCAGCAGCCCAGGCCGATGAACCAGCGCGCGCGCAATCGCCAGTCGCTGCACCATGCCGCGTGAAAAGGTTCGACTCGGACGATCGGCGGCACTCGATAGGCCGACGCGCGAAAGCAGATCAGACACCAGCGCTTGCCGCGCCGAATCGGACGCACCGACGCTGTAGAGCTGCGCGAAGAACAGCAGGTTTTCCCGCGCCGTCAGATCGGCATAACAGCGAGGCTCGTGAGAGAGCAGCGACAGGTTTTGCCGCAGCCACAGCCCGTCCAGCTCGCTGACATCTTGACCATCGAACAAGAGCTGTCCGCGCGTCGGTCGGATTTGCAGCGCCAGCACCCCGAGCAGCGTGGACTTGCCCGCGCCATTTTCCCCGAGCAGCGCGAGCACCTGGCCTTTTTCCAAGGTCAGCGAGACATCGCTCAGCGCTCGCTTGGGTCCGTAGTCTTTGTAGATGCCGCGCAGGGTAACTTGCGAAACGGCGAGGCCGTCAGTCGGCATTGGCCTCGTCCAGCTGCCGATAGATCGCGGTCAGCTCGGTCATCACTTGCTCGCGCGGTCGCTTCGCAGCAGCCTTTTTTTCGTCGGCAACAGCCTTTTTTTCGTCGATGGAAAGCAGCTCATCGAGCAGCTTGTCGCGATCGCGCAGCAGCTTACGCTGGGCCAGCACCTGGGTCCGTTCGTCGCCAGAGCTGCTCTGCCACGACAGATAGATAAACCCCAGCGCGATGAGCAGCGCCAGCGCACCACCGACGAGCCGCGTCATGCGATGCTCGGCTGGCAGCCCGCTGATCGTGAGCGCGATCATTCCGCCTTCGCCGGTGCCCGGAAGCTGCGCGAACAGCAGATCGTGACCTTGCCACTTGCGGTCTTGAATGTCGGTGACTCCGTCGAGCTTCAGCTCTGGACGCTTTTCGATGACGACGCGCAGATCCGCCACTTGAAGCGTCGCGGGCTGCTTGAACTGAAGCTCGCCGGTGTGACGCAACAAAAAGTGAAGCTGAACCATCGACTCGCCGGGCGGCAGCGGACCTTTCCAGACCAGCGCGACGTTACCGGGCGAGCTTTGATCGATGCTCAGCGTCGAAGGACCGCCAGGCTGAAGCTGCGGAGAGACGGCACCCTCGGGAAGTGGAATGCGTAGACCGTCGGAGCCTGGATCGAACGCTTGCGGCATCGGGTTGTTGATGCGCAGGATTTCCGAAACCTGAACCAGATCTTCTTGTAGCTCGAAGATCAGGTGCGAACCCGACGACAGACTGAGCTTGCGACGCGCTTCGTCTCCGCTCACCGGCGGCCTGGAGATCACCGACAGCGTCGTCCCCATCGCGCCATCGAGATGAAACGGCTCTGACGGCTGCTCGAAGCCAAAGCGCGAGATCGTGACCAAGTACTCGGCAGCTCCCGTCGGCATTCCCAGCCACTGCGTCGCGCCAGCCGATCCGGTCATCTGTGCGGGCAGCTTTTCGACCTGGGCCTCGCTGCTCAAGCGGCGATAGAGCGTCACCGGCACACCGGGCAGTGGTTTGTTCGCTTCATCGACGACAAAGATCTTCAAAGTTCCCGCTGCAAGGGCCGATTCCGCATGAACTTGTCCGTCGGCAGGAGGCGCAGGAGTCGTCACTTCCACCGGAGCCGTCACAGCACTTGGCGAAGCGATCGTCGTCGAGCCTGTCGAGCCCGTCGAGCCTGGCGAGTCAGCGGGAGGAACCGGCGTGTCTTTGGGAAACACCAGCATCACGCGCAGACCTGGCGCGGGCGGACCTTGAACCGGGATCGGCTGCGACGACTTGACGATGCCCGACAGCTCGGTGCTGGCCACGTACGCGCCCGGCTGTAGACCGGAAAACGTCGCGCGACCGGACGCATCGCTCTTGGCGGTCTGCTTCACGCCCGTCGTCGCGGTCAGCGTCACGTCATGATTGACCAGCGGATTGGCAAAGGTTCCGATGAGCAGTCGCACCGTGATCGTTCCCGACGGAACACCAGCTTCAGGACGCGGAATGCCCGACATCGCCGACGGATCCGGCATCATGGGCTGACCCAGCGCCGACGAGCCCAGCCCAAGCAGCAGCACCAGCGACAGAAGGAGCCGCAGACTCACTTGGCACCTCCGAGCTTGTGACCGCAGTGCTTGCAAAACCGAGCGTCGATGTCGTTGCGGGTGCCGCACTCGGGACAGGCGCTGGCTATGACGGTCGGAACCTGACTGCTCGCAGGACGAGCCGCAGGATCTTTCGTCGCCGCAGCAACTGTGCTGTCCGCAGGTTGGTCGCTTGTGTTGTCCGGCGCTTTGTCCGTCGTTTTGTCTGGCGCTGGCTTTTTGCCGAGCGCTTCCCGTCGCGCAGCCAGATCTCGCTCGATCTGCTGTTCGTAGCTTTGGCCTTGATCGAGCTGACGCAGAATCCGCACGGCGCGCTCGCGATAGCGACCTCGAATTTCTGCGTAGTCGTCGTCAGACAGCTTGCCCATCGAGCGATCCAGCTCTAGCTCTTTGAGCGCCCGCTTGAGCAGGTGATATTCACGCTGTAGCTCGCGCCGACGGCGTCCGACGGCAGCTTGGGCTTCCAAGCGCTCATCATCCGTCGATACGGCAGTCAGTCCACGCGCAGCTTCGACGAGCAGCACGCCAGTTGCCCACAGCGCGGACACCGCACCCGAGAGAGCAATTGCCGGGCCACTCACACCGCCGAGCGCGACCGAAAAGCCAAGGCATCCGAGCGCGAAGGTCAGGCCACTTCCTCCAAAGAGGAGCCGAGAGTCAGTCCATGTCATCGAGATCGTCGTCGAGGCGGCGCTCATAAGAAGCGCGGTCTGCTTCGTTGGAGGTTTTGGTGGAAGCGGCGCTCAGTCGCGCTTGATGGCTCCAGCGTCGAGCCAGAAAACCAAGCGCAGCCAGCGCAGCCGAGATGATGACCACCGGGAAGATCCACGCGAGGCGGTTGAAGCCCACGTCTTGCGGCACCACCAGCGCGGACTCGCCCGGATATTTGTCCAAAAAATGACGGATGATCTGCTCGCGGCTGCGGCCTTCGTCGATGAGCCGCGCGATGATGCCGCGCTCTTTGGCCGCGAAGCCGCACGTACACTCGGACAGCGTCTGACGACCACAGCCGCACATGCAGACGATGGTCTTGCGCAGATCGCGTTCCAGTTCATTGCGTGGCGGCGTCGGAAAGTTCTGACCTTCCGTCGATTGATGCATCGCTTGATCGCCGCCCGTCGCTGCATACGACGACGACGCACCAAACAGAAGCAGCAAGGCCACTACTGCCGTCGCCGCTTTTTTGACTGATCCGCTGGCTCGGCTTTCAGGCTCTGTCGGTTCACTGCCTTTTCCGTCGCTGCGATCCGGCAAGAGCGCCGTCGCCGTTCCAACCATCAGCATCACAAAGCCGAGCCACACCCAGAGCACCAGCGGATTGATGATCAGCTTGAGTCCTGCCACCGACTCGTTGTCGTCGATGCCATTGAGGATCACGTACAGATCTTCAAACAGACGGTTGTGCGTCGCGACAATGGTTCGCGGCGGCTCTTCTTCGTGACCGCGATACGCCCACTTGGCGGGACGCAGCTCAAACGGCGATTGTCCGTCGATCTTGACGAGCAGCCGCGCCTCGGTGACTTCCTTTTGCGGGTCCGAAGTCGAGCGGAAGCTTGAAAGCGTCACGTCGTAGCGCCCGATCTTGGTCGATTTGCCCCGCGCGAGCGTCACTTCGTTTTCGACCTGGAACGTCTGGCCCGCGAAGCCGAAGAACATCAGGACGATGCCGACGTGAACCAAGTAGCCACCGTAGCGACGCTTGTTGCGCAGCAACAGTCCGACGAGCGCCGTCAGAAAGTCCAGCTTGGTGCCATGCTGACGAGCGCGCGTTCCGACGACGAACTCTTGCCCGACGGTGATCAGCACCATTGCACACAGTCCAAAGCACAGCAGGCTGACGGGAAGCTGAATGCGCTCGTGCATAAACGACGAGGTCGCACGCGCCCACGGAAGCATGCTACCGACAAGCACGATCGTCATCACTGCGACGATGACCGGATAGCGAAGCTGCTTCCACATCATGCCAGGCGATGCCCGTCGCCACGCGAGCAGCGGTCCAATTCCCGTCAGAAGCAGCAAGATCAGCCCGAGCGGAGCCATCCAGCGATTGAAAAACGGCGGTCCGACGGTCACTCGGTTGCGCGTCACAGCCTCGGACAGCGTCGGAAACAGCGTTGCAACCAAGATGAAGAACGCGCACGCGATCAGCACCCAGTTGTTGAGCAAGAACGCAAACTCCCGAGAGAGCACCGATTCCATATCAGCCCGTGAGCGCAAAAGCGGCAGTCGGTACATCAGGTAGCCAAACGAAAACACCGACGCAAAACCGATAAAAGCCAGGAAGCGCGCGGCCAGCTCGGGATCGTTTCCGAACGCGTGGACGGACTGCACGATGCCTGAGCGCGTCATGAACGTGCCCACCATCGTGAGCAGGAACGTCAGCACAACCAGCACCACGTTCCAGACCTTCATCATGCCGCGTCGCTCTTGAATCATCAGCGAGTGCAGAAACGCCGTCGCGGTAAACCACGGCAAGATGCCCGCGTTTTCGACGGGATCCCAGCCCCAATAACCGCCCCAGCCGAGGACGTGATAGGCCCACAGCGAGCCGAGAATCAGACCTTGCGACAGAAAGTACCAGCAGACCAGCATCCAGCGACGAACCGACTGAAGCCACGAGTCGTCTAGGTTGCCGGTGATAAGCGCCGCCATACAGAACGCAAACGGCACGCTCGCGGACACATAACCGACATACAAAGACGGTGGATGCGTCGCCATGTAGAAGTCTTGCAGCAGCGGGTTGAGCCCTTTTCCGGCGGCAGGCGCTTCGCTCAGGAACGTGTCAAAGGGTCGCTTGTAAAACACCACCAGCGACACAAAGAACGCCTGAATGCCCATCAAAATCGCCGACACCCACGGAATCAGCTCGCGATGACGCTCTCGGTTTCGGGAGATCGCAACCGTCGAAAAGATCGACAGCAGCCACGCCCAAAACATCATCGATCCGTCGAGCCCGCCCCAGTACGAGGTCAGCTTGTAAAACCACGGCATCGCCGCGTCGGAGTTTTGCTGAACGTACTTGAGCGAAAAGTCGTTCGAGAGCACCGAAAAGAAGATCAGCGCCGACGCCAGGCTGAGCAGCGCCGTACACGCGTAGCCTGCGTAAATCGACGAGCGAATCAGCGGCTGCGACTGACGACGCGCTCCAGCCACCGCCGCTCCGCCCGCGTAGGTCGTCAGGATCAGCGTACACAGAAGCACAAAGCTTCCGAACAGCGCGACCCAGTTGGTCTGTACCGTCGTCATGGATTGCCCTTGCCCGACGATTCACGACTACAGCGCTCAATCGTCTTCGGATGGCTGCCGCCCGACTGCTGATACTTCGACGGACACTTGGCCATCACTTCGTTGGCGGTAAACTGCTGCCCGTGGAGCTGGCCTTTTAAGACAACCTCGGCACCGTCTTTGAACGTGTCGGGCACGACGCCAGCGAAATAGGCTTCCGCGACGGAGCCGCAGTTTTCGACCTGGAACTTGTATTCCAGCTTCTGCACGTCGTGGTTCATTCGCTTCTTGATCGAGCCGGGCACGACGTAGCCGTGAAGCTGAAGTCGCTTGTTTTGCCAGGCTGCGCCTTCTTTGGCGACTTCATCGACGTGTTTGTAATACTCAAAGCCCGAGGAATCGGACATCAGAACGCCAATTCCTCCGACGATGATTGCGACCGACAAGCCAATCAAAAGCGTACGGCTTCGACCTTTGGCTCGCGGCGGACCACCAGCACTGCCACTCGGAAGCGCGGAAGTTGTCTGTACAGTCATGCTCTTGTGACCTTGTAAGTTCCCATATTACGCGGCCAGTCGGCCCAAAATCTCGCGGCTTCGTCAGCCACCGATCGACACCATGTGCTTGCGCGGACCGCCGCATCCCGATTCGGAAAAGACGTGACTTGCTCGCTTGTCGGACAGCCCACCGCGCGCGGCCTGCACCAGGCGATCAAGCAGCGCATCACCCACAAGGCCCGAGCGTAACACGCGCCGCAGATCGATGGCGTCGTCGTAGGCGAGACAAGCATGAAGCTGCCCGGTCGCCGACAGCCTGACGCGGTTACAGGTGTCGCAAAATGGCTCGCTCACCGCCGAGATCAAGCCCACTTTGCGCAGCGATCCCGCATAGCGAACCAGGGCATAGCGAGCCGGACCGACACCGGGCAGCGCTGATTCGGCATCGGGCGCATCGGACAGAAGCGGTCCCAGCTCTGCGGTCAGGATCTTGCGCTGCTCAGCGACGGACAAAAACGTACCGGGATAGAAGAGCTGACCTTCGGCCATCGGCATCAGCTCGATAAAGCGCGGAATCATGTCGCGATCCCAGGCGTAGCGACACAGCGCGCCCAGCTCGTCGTCGTTAAAGCCACGCATCGCGACGCAGTTGAGCTTGGTATACGCAAAGCCAGCCGCTCGGGCTGCATCAAGTCCCGCCAACACATTCGCGAGATTGCCGCGACGGGTCACTTGCGCAAAGCGATCGGGCTTCAGGGTATCGACGCTGACGTTGAGCCGATGCAGTCCCGCTCGTCGCAGTGGCAGCGCCAGCTCGGCCAGGCGCTCACCGTTCGTCGAGAGCGCCAGATCTTGCAGCCCCAGCCGTCCCAGCCGTGTCACCAGCTCGATCAGATCCTTGCGCACCGTCGGTTCACCGCCGGTCAAACGAACCCGCTCGACACCGACTGTTTGCAGTGCGCGCACCGTCGCTTCCAGCTCCTCAAATGACAGCACATCGGCGCGCGGAGCCAGCTCAATCCCTTCGTCGGGCATGCAGTAGGTGCAGCGATAGTTGCAGCGGTCGGTCAGCGAGATCCGAACGTAGCGAATCCGCCGAGCCAGCCCATCGATCAGCGGTCCCGCCGAGACACCGAGAGCGCCCACAGGCAGCGGCTTTTCGGACAGGATCGGCAGATGCACGGGCACACCGTCGCGTCTGTCTGTGTCTGTCTGACAGCTCTCGCTCTTCATGATCGCGCTCTGTCGGTTAGATGCTGCGTGGCCGATTCGTCGTCGCAGTTCATCAAAACCAGTGCATCCGACAAGCCGATTGGCAGGTCGCGCGTTGGACGATGCGCACAGACGAGTTGCAGCAAGACCGAGGTCATGGCTTCCGATCCTAGCAAATTATAACGGTACGTCAGGTTCGACGGCATACGCAGCGCTCGCATCTTCATCGAGCCAAAGCGGATGCCCAAGACAAAAGTCCGCCGCGTGGGCCAAAAGCCCAGCGAGCGGAGTGCGTGTAGGAAAGGGAGCGGGAGAAGTGCGCAGCCGGGCTGGCTGCGCGTGGGCTTAGCCGATGGCGATGCCGAGAAGCTGACGCAGCTCGAAGTACGTCGGAGAGATGGCGTACATCACCAGCTCTTTGACCTTGTCCTTCGGAGCCATGCCGCCAACCGCCGTCGCTTCCTGACCGATGTAGCGGGCCGCGACGCTCAGGTCGTTGCAGACGATCAGACCCGCTCGGTGCGAGGTCAGATCGACAGCCTGCGCCCACTTCGCCATGTCGAGCTGCGACTTGTTGGCGATGTACTTCTGCACCACCATGCCGAGGTGCTCTCGGGCTGCGAACGGCACGAACGGGTTCATCGCGGCAGCGAACTGCTCGACGAACTGGGCGTGCTGCGGCGGCACCGGGAAGTCCGGACGAGCCAAGCGAATCGCCGACAGCAGGGCCACAGCCAGCTCGGTGTTCGAGGTCAAGATGGCCCGCAGATAGTGCTCGGGGCGCATCTTGGTGAGGAACACCGCGCTCGGGAACGCCACGTCCTTGTCACCGCGTCCAGCCAACATCCCTTGTCCGACGACAATCGACGGGATGAAGAGGTTCTTTTCCTTGCAGTTGGCGACCACGAGATCGCCGGGCTGCTCGGTGCGGAAGAAGATCTCGACGTTCGGCGGCACGCTCAGCACCTGCATGACGTAGGTGAAGACGCGGCCAAACATCGTCTGGTCACTCGACAGGTCGCGCTTTTCCTTGCGCTTCAGACCGTACTGCTTGTGCTCCGCTGCGCGCAGCGTACCCACCGCTGAGTACACCGTCGCAAAGATGGCACCGATGAAGCGGTCCTCATCCTTGTGGTAGATGTACTTGTTCCACATCTCGTCGGTGAGCTTGTTGCGAGCCTTCGGCAGACCCTTCTTGTACTGCTCGTAGAACTGCTGCTCGTCGGCATCCGCCCGCTGCAAGTAGACCAGCGCCGACGACATGCACCACGCCTTGTCGAACTGGCGCGAGTCCATGTAAATCCGACGCAGAGCCTTGTACGCCTCGACGCGGTACGGATCTTTGTCGATGAGGAACATCTGCTCGTTGACGGCCTTGTCGAGGTAATCGGGGCCACCGACGATATAGAGCTCACCGAGGATCTCACGCCGCTTGAGGTTTTCCGGCTCCAGGCCCACCGCGACCTCGAAGGTCTGGATAGCGGCCGGGATGTCCTTCTGACGCGAACGATAGATCTCGCCAAGTGCGTGCCACAGCGCGACGGTGACCTGCTCCTGCCCAGTCTTGGGCATGCGCTTGATCATCTTGCGGTAGTTGCGCTCTTGCGCTTTCCAGTCCTTGCGCGTCGTGCAGATCTTGTCGATTGCCTCGAACGGCTTCAGGAATTCCTGGAACCGCGTCGAAGGAATCGCTTCCGGCTTCGAGAAGTACGAGTCGAGCGCCAGGTTGAACTGGTCAATCGCCTCGTCGGTCGCCTTCAGCGCATCGCGATAGATCACGCCCGCCGTGTAGTAGAACTTGCCGCGACGAAGCGTGTCGTGCTCAAGCTGCGCGAGCCGTCCGAGGATCTCGATCGCCTTCTTCCACTGCTCGGTCTTCGTATACAGCTCGAGGACTTTGTGCAGCGTGACGTGGCTGTCCGGCTTGATCTCGATCGCATCGAGGTAGCTCTGAATGGCCTTCGGGTACTGCTGGAGCTTGTCCGCGTACATTTCGGCCATCTCGCAGTTGAGCTTGAACTTCTCTTCTGCGTCAGACACCGGCAGCAGTGCGCGCTTCGCGTTGATCACCGCTTCCCAGTCGCTGTTGGCGAGCTGCATCTCGATGACGGCCAGGAGCGTCGGTCGATGGTTCGCATCGAGCTCCAGCGCCTTCTCGAACATGTTGAGCGCCTTCTTCTTTTCCGTCTGACGCAGCTTGATGATGCCCAGGCGGTAGAAGATATCGACGACTTCGCTGTCACGCTGCGCCTCGCGGTGATGCACGAGCACCGTCTGGTACAGCTTGAACGCACCTTCCCAGTCCTCGAGGCGATAGAGCAGATCCGCCCGTCCGAGCAGCGTCTGAAGCGACGTGCTGTCCAGGTCATAGGCCATCTTGAAGTACTTGAGGGCCTTGTCCCGGTTTCCGAGCGAGTCCGCCGTCTTGCCGACGCGGAAGTACAGGTTGTTCATCTCCTTGGCATCGCGCTTATCGGCCTTGCGGACCAGCGCATCCAGGATCGGCTCCAGTTCCTTCCAGCGGCCTTCGCGGAAGTACAGCTCTGCCAGCGGCTCGGCTGCGCCAACGTGCTCGGGATCGAGCGCAATGACACGGGCCAAGAACTCCGAGCCACGCTTTTCGTCGTCCAGTCGCTCGCGCAGGATCGTGCCGATCTCGAACAGGATCTTGATCTTGTCGAGCGGGTTCGGCATCTGCTCTTCGGCGCGGATCATGAGCTGCGACGCCTTGAGCCAGTCGCCGCGACCCTTGTACAGCGCGATGAGCTTCTGCATCGCCGGGACGTAGTTCGGATCCACCCGCAGGGCTTCGAGGAAGCGACCTTCCGCCGTCTCTTGATCCTGGAGCTTGTCTTCGTACAGCGAGCCGATCCGCGTGTGCAGCTCGACTTGCTGACGACGATCCTGAACCAGCGACACCAGGTGCGACAGCGTGTCGATGGCGCGGCTCCAGTCTTCGACGCGCTCGTACAGCCGACCCAGCGCGATGAGCGCGCCCTGATGGTTCGGATCAATCGCGAGAATCTCGCTGTACGACTCGATGGCGCGGTCCGCATCCTTGATCTCGACTTCGTAGACCTCACCCATCTGCCCGTAGAGCGCCATCCGCTCGTTGCCGTCCACCGACACACTGATGTGCCGACGGAAGGTTTCGACCAGCTCCGCCCACTGCTTCAGGATGCGATACAGACGCTCGAGCTGACGGTACGACGGGAAGTGCCGCTCGCTGAACGTGAGCGCCTTCTCATGCGCCTCGGCAGCCTTGTCCACCTTCTTGAACAGGTTTTCCCAGGCCACCGCGATCTTCTCGTACAGAGAGATCCGCTCATCGTCCGAGCCAACCACGTCAAGCTGCGTTTCCAGGATTTGCAGGTACGGCTCAGCCTGCTGGACCTTGGCATACAGCTCTTCGAGCGCGCGCATCGCACGCAGGTTGTTTGCGTCGATGTCGAGGATCTCACGATGGCTGACGATCGCCTTGTTCGGGTCCGACAGACGCTGATCGTACAGCTCACCGATCCGACGCTTCAGCGTGATGATCTTGTCGGGATCATCGATGTTTTTGGCCTTGCGACCGAGCACATCGATGAGGTTGTTCCACGACTGACCCGCCGTATACAGCCGCTCGAGAGAATCGAGCGCTGGCATGCACGTTGGATCCGCAGCGATCGCCCGACGCAGCGCACCGACAGCTTGCTCGGCGTTCTGCATCTGGTTTTCGTAGTAGCTCGCCAGGTCGAGCAGGATCGCCACCTTCTTCTCGGCATCGTCTTCAATCGACGAGTGGTGCTCGAGGGTCGCGATCAGCTCGTTGTACTGCTGCGTCTTTTTGTACGCCTCAGCCAGGTTGGTGAGCGCTTCCTTGTGGTTCTTGTCGATCTGCAGCGCTTGCTGCTGCGACGCAATCGCGTAGTCGAGCCGGTTCAGGTGATCGGCATACCAGCGACCGATCTTGACCCACAGGTCTGCGCGCGCCTTCGGATCCGCAATCTGCGTAACGCTCTGCGTGTACTCACCCAGCAGATCGCCCCACTTGTTGATGATCGATGCGAGTCGCTCCAGCTCACGAGCCGTCGAGTCAACCGAGTAGTCCTCGCGGAACGCCGCCTGAAGAATCACGAACGCGCTGTCGCGATCGTTCATGTTGTCTTCGTAGATGCGCGCCACTTGCTGGAGCAGCTCGATTCGCTGGTTCGGCGTGTTGTCCGGGAACTCGACGCGAGCCAACAGCAGATCCGCCAGCTGGTTCCAGTTTTTGCGCGTTCGGTAGATCTGCTCAACCTGCTGCGAAGCTTCCAGGTTGGTCTTGTCGATCTGCTGAACACGCTCGAACGCATCGGAGGCAGCCGCCAGATCCGACACTTTCTCCAGCCAGATGTGACCGATCTTGAGCAGCTCGGCGATCTTCTGGCTGTCCTTATCGAGCAGCTTGACGCGCTTCTCGATGACGTTGACCGCGTCTTCCCACTGGCTTTCTTGGTTGTACAGCGCTTCCAGCGCATCGAGCGCCCGGAAGTCCTTCTTGTTGATCTCGAAGACCTTGATCCAAGCCTTGATCGCTTCCTGAGGCCGCATGATGCGGTCTGCGTACAGCTTGCCAAGCTCGGCCCACGCTTCGCGGATCTCCTCGATGTTTCCACCGGCCAGCGCCAGCGAATCGATCAAGCGGTGCAGGATCTCGGCCAGATCGTCGGGCTGATCCAGCTTGCGATACAGCGCAGCCACCGCCCGCAGCGCGTCGATGTCGCGCGGATCGATTTGCAGCACTTCCTGCCACGCGTCGAGCGAGTCACGATCGCTCTCCAGCTTCGTCTCACGCAGCACACCGAGTCGCTTGTACAGCGGGATGGTGTCTTCCGGCACGTCGATGATGCGGATCGTTCGCTGAAGGATGTCCTCCAGCTCGCGCCACGCCTGCGCCGTCTCGTAGAGCTTGCTCAGCTCGCCGAGCGCCATCTCGTTGTCGCCGCGCAGATCGATGACCTTGGTCCACAGCTCAATCGCACGATCTCGCTCATTGAGCGTGTCGCTCGCGATGCGCGCCATTCGGGCATAGCACTCGGCCATACCGTCGTCGCTGTTCTGGATGTCCACCATCTTTTCGTAGACACCCGACAGCTCGCGCCACTGCTCGCCTCGGAAGTAGATCCGCTCCAAGCACTCCAGCGCCTTGCCATTGCGCGAATCGCTCTCGAGAATCGCGTTATAGCACTCGACCGCCTTGGCTGGCTCTTCCAGCGCGTCGGTGAACACCGTACCGAGTCGGAAGTACAGCTCGATCGTCTCGTCTGGATCTTGGCTGATCTGGATGCGACGACGCAGCACGTCGGCCAGCTCTCGCCACATCGACGTCTGGTTGTAGACGCGATCGAGCGACAGCAGCGCATCCGGATCCTTCGGCTCGATCTGAAGGACGCGAATGTTCGCTTCCTCCGCATGCTGAAGGTCACGCAGCTCGAACTCATAGACGCGCGACACCTTCAGCCACAGCGCGCGCTGAATCTGCGCGTCGGCCTGTGCAATCTCGCCCTTGATCGTCTCCAGATAGACCGAGACCAGCTCTTCCCACGAGCGAGTCACCTTCGCCAGACGCTCCACCTCTTCGGCAGCGCGCTCCGACGTCGGAGCCTCATTGATCGCCTTGCACCACCACTGGAATGCCCGGATTTGGTCAACCAGCTTGTGCTCAGCAATCTCCGCGATTCGCTCGATCAGCGACTGACGCTCGTTCGGGTCAGTCATCTTCTCAAGCTGCACTTCGTGGATGCGAACCAGCTTTTCCCACTGCTCCGCGACGCGATAGAGCGGCTCCAGGATGCCCGCGATCTCGATCGGACGAATGTTGCCCGCAAACAGCAGTTCCAAGGCTTGCAGCGTCGGGCCGTGGTTCGGATCCGAGGTCAGGATCTCGCGATACACCTCGATGGCGTTATCGACATCACGCAGGTTCTCTTCGTAGAGCTGACCGAGTCGGAACTGCAGCGCGATGATCTCCGCGTCGCTGTTCGCCAGCCGCATCTCCGTTCGCAGGATCTGCGCCAGCTCGGCCCAGTGCTGACCACGCTCATAGAGCCGATCAAGCGCCAGAACCGCCGTCGGATTCTCCGACTCCACCTCAAGCACCCGACGGAAGGTCGAAATCGCCTTCGTCTCAGCCGCCATCTCCTCTTCGTAGACGCGAGCCAGACGGAGCAGCATCTCGACCTGCTGGATCGGATCGCCCATCTTGACCACTTCGGCTTCGTACAGCTCAGCCAGCTGCGGCCAAGCGTTCGTCACCGACGCCAGACGCTCCAGGTTCTTGATCGAGTCTTCGTTCACAGCATCGAGACGAAGTGCCCGACTGAACGCCTCGAAGGCATTCATCGCGCGCTCCAGCTGACGCTCGTAGTACCCAGCAATGCGGTGCAGCAGCTCGACTTTGCGCAGCGGATCGTCGGCGTGCTTGACCATTACCTCGAGAACATCGATGAGCTTTTCCCACTCACCCGCCGTCTCGAACACCGGCTCCAGCACCTGCGCCGCCAGCACCGGCTCTTCGGCTCCGTGAACGATGCCGTCCAGGGCAACCAGCGTCGGCTCATTGCTCGCATCCAGCTCGAGCGCCTCTCGGTACGACTCCACCGAGCGAACCATGTCTTTGAGGTGCGTCTCGAACAGCTTACCGATGCGGTACTTGAGCACCACCGTCTCAGCCGTCGTGCCCGAAAGCTCGACTTCTCGCTCGAGCGTCGAGAGCAGGTCATACCAGCGCTCGGCCCGGGCATACAGACGATCCAGCGACTTGAGCGCCTCGGTGTCCGTCGGATCAATGCCCAGGATGTCGTTGTACGTCTCGATCGCGTGCTCAATGTCCTTGAGTCGCGTGTCGTACGTATCCGCCATCTGGAACAGGATCCGCTTCTTGTCTTCTCCCGACTGAGCCAGCTCGACCTGATGCCCGTACAGATCCTTGAGATCCGCCCAGCGCGAAAGGCTCGTCAACAGCGATTCCAGGCTGGAAATCGCCGTCGCATCCGCACTGTCAGCGTCGAGAACACCCTTATAGACCGCGATCGCCTTGTCGGGATCACTCAGGACTTCGACGTACAGCCGAGCTGCCTTGAACCACAGCTCTTTCTTCTGCGACAGCTCGCTCACGATCTCGACCTTGGTCAGGATCACCTCGACGAGCTTCGGATGATTTTCCGTCCGTGCGTACAGTGCTTCGAGCGCATTGGCCGCCGGTAGGTTCGCCGTATCGACGGTGAGAACCTTGTGGTACGCGAGCGCTGCCTGATCGTTATCGCCCAGGTTTCCTTCGTAGATCTGCGCAATGCGCGTCCACAGGTGAACCTGAAGCTCGAAGTTGTCCGTCGATTTCTCGACGACTTCCGCATACAGGTTGACCAGGTCCTGCCAGCGCGTCAGTGCAAGCGCCAGACGCTCCAGGTGCTGCTGCGTCTCATCCCGCGCCGGATCCTCACGGAGCGCCCGCGCGTAGGTCACAAACGCATTCAGACCGTCTTCGCGACCCTCTTCGTACAGACGGGCAATCTCGTGCAGAAGCTCGATCTTACGAACCGAGTCGCTCGAGTGACGGACCATGATCTCGTAGACGCCGATCAGGTTCGCCCAGTCCGACCGATGCTTGTAGATCGGCTCCAGAATGCCCGCGACATCCAGCTCCAGCGCTGCCTGCTTGATCAGATTCTCGAGAGCGCCGCGCGCTTCATCGTTCATCGGATCCAGCTCAAGCACCTGACGGTAGGTATCCACCGCCTGGACTTGATCGCTCAGCTTCGTCTCGCGCAGGTTGCCGAGTCGGTTGAGCAGAATGACCTGCTCCGACGGCTCTTGCGTCAGCACAAGCTGTCGCTGGAGGTTTTCCGACAGGTCATTCCACAGCTGCTGCTGTAGATACAGCCGATCGAGTGCGCGCAGTGCCGACATGTTGGCGTCGTCCTGCGACAGCACTTCTTTGTACGTCTCGATCGCTTTCTCGAAGTTCCCGAGCACTTCCTCCCACAGCTTCGCCATCTGGAAGAAGTACGACTCACGAACCTGCGGGTCCGAAGCCAGCTCGACCTTCTTGCGCTGCACGGCCAGAAGCTCGGTCCAGCGCTTGTGTCGCGTATACAGCCGCTCCAGCGCTTCGAGCGCCGTCACGTCTTCGGGATCGATCGCCTGCGCACGCTGGAAGAACTCGACCGCTTTTTCGCTGTTGCCAAGCTGCTCGTCGTACGCGACGGCAACCTTCATCAGCAGTTCCCTCGTCAGCAGCGAATCGAGTCCACCCTTTTCGATCGCTTCTTCGTACAGACCGACCAGGTGGCTGCCCGCGCCTTGCTGCGCCGCAACCTTCTCCAGCTCGATACGGCACTGCTCGTTCGTCGGATCGACGCGGAAGCAGCGACTGTAGGCATCCAGCGCTTTCTCGAAGTTGCCAAGCTGCTGCGTCCACAGCTCACCAATCCGCATGAGCAGCGTCACTCGAGCCAGCGTCTCTTCGACCGCCGTTCGTGCCAGCTGAATCTCATGCACACCGACGAGCTTGAGCCACTCACCAAGCTGCTCGTAGATCGGCTGGAGGATGTTCGCGGCATCGACCTGGAACTGCGCGTCGGGTAGACGACGCTCCAAGGCCTCGCGCGCTCCATCGTGGTTCGCCTGCTGATCGAGAATCTCTCGGTAGCAGTCGATCGCGCCCGGCACATCCCCGAGGTGCGTCTCTCGAACCTGTCCCAAGCGATACTTGAGCAGCACCACCGCATCGACGTTCGCCGGATCGGTAAGCTCCAGCTCTTTCGGAATCGTCGCTTGCAGCTCGGCCCACTGCGCCGTCGCTGTGTAGATGCGATCGAGCGCTTGCCAAGCCAGCAGCTCGTTTTCGCCACCCACACCGTCGAGAATCGCCCGGTACGCCGTCACCGCCTGCGCCGGATCTTTGATCTCGTTTTCAAACAGCTGCGCGATCTGGTAGCGAATCGCACGCTGGCTGTCGGGATCGTTTTCCAGCTCGAGCTTCTTCTGATAGATGCCGAGCAGCTCTGGATACCGCGCCGTCTTCAGGTACAGACGCTCCAGGGCTCCGAGTGCAACCTCGTGGTTTTCGTCGGTGCCAAGGATCTGACGGTTCGTCTCGATCGCCTTCTCAGGCGCTTGAAGCTGCTCTTCGTAGACACGAGCCACCACAAGCTGTAGCGGCAGCGCATCGAACTTGTCGGCAAACTTCGGAACCGCCGCCTCGTACGCGCTCACCAGCGCTTGGTAGCCGCTCGTCTCAGCCGCCAGACGCTCCAGCTCGCCACGCAGCCACTCCAGCTTCCAGTCCTCGCCGAACGCCTTGAGGTACCAGTTGTAGGCCGTGACCTTGTCCTTGAGCGAGTTCTCGACAAGCTGCGCCAGGTGCCGAATCCGCTCGACGCGAACATCGACATCCTCGGTGTGCGAAAGCTGGATTTCCAGCACGCCCGCCAGCTTTTTCGGATCCTTCGCCGTCTCGTACAGCGGGATCAGTGCTTCCGCCGCCTGAAGGTTCCGTGCATCGAGCGCCAGCACCTTCTCGAAGGCGCGCATCGCTCGATCCGCTTTGTCCATCTTGTCGCGATACAGCACCGCGATCCGATTCCAGAGGATGACCTTGTTGGCATCGTCCTCCGTCTCGACCTGACGCTCGAAGACGCGGATCAGCTCGTCGTACTTGTTCTGCTTCGCGTAGAACTGCTCCAGATCGTCCCAGCTCTTCTGTTCGATGAAGAGCTTCTTGATCGCATCTTGGGCACGACGGTTTTCCGGCTCGATTTCCAGAAGCTGTCGCCACGCTCGCGTCGCCCGCGCTGGGTCTTTGACGCGATCGGTAAACAGCACACCGAGCTTCTGAAGCATCGCAACCTTCTTGGCTGCGTCGGTGAACAGCTGTGCCTGCTTCTCGCTGACATCGGCCAGCTTGTCCCAGATCTTCTCACGCTCGTAGAGCTTCTCCAGCTCGGCCAGCGCTTCGCCATGCTCTGGGCTCGCTTCCAGCACGCGCTCCCACAGCTCGATCGAGACCGCAGGCTTCTTCAGCTTTTCCGAAGCCAGCTTGGCGATCTCGACAAAGCGCTGACTGCGCACCTTCGCGTCGGCAATCCGCGCCACTTCGCGCTGATTGACCGCGATCAGCTTTTCCCAGTCGCGACGCTTCTCGTAGTTGCTCTTGAGGAACGCGATCGCTTCGTCGTTGCCATCATCGAGCGCCAGCACCTGCTCGTAGGCTTTGATCGCTTCGGCCACGTTCGAGAAGCGCTCTTGGAACAGACGCGCCACCCGACCGTAGACCGCGACCTTTTCCGCCGTATCTTCGACCGCCGCCGCTTTCTTTTGCAGCGTCGAGATCAGATCCGGCCAGCGCTTCATCGTCTCGTACTGAGCCGCCAGCGCATCGAGTGCCCGAATGTTGCCCGGTGCAATCGTGATGATCGCGTTGAACGTGTTCACGATCTGCGAGTCGAGCCGCAGACGATCTTTGTAGATCTCGACCAGCTCGAAGAGCTTTTCGACCTTCTCTTCGGCGGTCAGGTCCGCGACCTTGTCCACTTCGTCCTTGATCGCATCGGCCAGCGCATTCCAGCGCTCGATCTGACGAAGCACGCGGATCAGGTTCTTACGCGGAGCGCGATGCGTCGGAACGCTCGCCACCACCTTGCGCCATGCGTCGATCGCTTTGTCGGCGCTCGTGCCTTCCAGCGCTTGCGCAGCTTCCATCGCCTTGATCGTCGCGGGCTCTAGTCCAGCCAGCTCGGGATCCACTGCGGGCTCTTCGACGGGAGCAGCCGGCGCTTCTTCCACAACCGGCGCGGCTTCCGCCACCGGCGCAGCTTCGACAACCGGAGCAGCTTCAGCGACGGGTTCAGCTTCGACGACCGGCGCAGCTTCGACAACTGGTGCGGCTTCAGCGACCGGCGCAGCTTCGGCTACTGGCGCAGCGGCCTCTGCCGAAGGATCACCGAACTCCGCCACGTAGGCAGCCAGCTCTTCGTTTTCTGGAAACACACGCGCAACCTCGGCAAAGAAGCCCTTCGCCGTCGCTGCGTCGTTCATTTCGCGCCACACCATCCGACCGGCCTGTAGCATCAGCGAGGCACGCTCGGAATCGCTCATCGGCGCAAAGCCGCCCAGCTCTGCAAAGTTGAGCAGCGGAGCCCAGTCACCCTTGGCGCCATGCACTTCGCGCAGCATGTTGAACGCTGCCAAGTGACCGGGGAACGCCTTACCGGCATCCACCGTGCCACGATAGGTCAGCGTCAGCGCTCGACTGTAGAAGCGAGCCGCGCGCTCTCTGTCCTTCCAGCGAAGCAACCACATGTTGCCAATTCGCTTGGACAGGTCGATCTTGGACTGCACGTCGCTCAGACTGTCGATGCGCTTCTCTTCCAGTGAAGCGATCTCGTCGAAACGGCTCTGCTCGGCCAGGATCTTTTCCAGCAGAAAGTTCGCCATCTCATGCTGCGGAGACAGCGAGAGCACACCGCGCAGACACTCCTCAAACTGAGGATCCGTCTTGGCTTCGATGTGGAAAATGCGCGCAGCCCGGAACCACATCCGTGCTGCCATCACAGGGTCGCTGCCCTGCTTTGCCCGAGCCGCCCCCATGAGCCGCTCGGCTTCGCTCAGCCAGTCTTCGCGGTCATAGTTGGTTGCGGCGAGTGCATCGGCAATGTCTGCATCGCCCGGCCAGTTCCGGCTGGCACCTTCCAGATGCGGACGCGCTTTTTCACGCTCCCTGGCATCAAGCAGGGTCTCGCCGAGGAGACGTTCCGCCTCCTTCTTGCGCTCAGCGTCGCCACTGACCTTCATTTCAAGGCCAAGCAGCGTGGCGACCATCTCGAGATTGCCCATCTCGCGATAGATCTGCCGCGCCCGAGTCAGAGCCCTCGGCTGCTGTGGGTTCTGCTTGAACGCCTGCTGATAGTGGGCCATGGCCCGGTCTTTGCGCAGGAAGAACTCCTCACAGAGTTCACCAAGCTCAAAGAGCGCTGCCGCCCGGTTCTCTTTGCCCTCGATCCGCTCGATCTCTTTTTCGAGTTCTTCAAGCAGACCACCCCAAATACGCGCGTTGCGAAGCCGCTTCGCTACCTGATCCCGAAGTTGCATGAGCAGGCCACCCTTAATAGCTTTTTCCAAGGGAAATGGATGGTTGAAAGCCGCACCTTTTATACCATGCGCTGCGACGACGATCAATTGGAAACCGGCACTCCGCCGCAGGGTTAACTCCGTCGCAGACACAAAAAAACGCGGGTAGGCAAAGTAACTACCCAGGTCCGTCTCGTCTGTATCAATCCTTCGTCGAGCCACTGACGAAGCGATACAGGCTGAGAATCAGATTGAGAAGTAAACTTCTCTCGGACGATCGCCCAAGTATCAAGAACCCTTGGACGGACCGACTTCGCGGCGCTGCATCGTTCGCCACCGTCGAAAAAGTCTGCTAACCCTAACCACAGACCGGACCAGGTGCAGAAAATGGCCCAGCTTCACGCACGCGCGTAGAAACAGACGAAACGCTGTATGGAAGATGACGAAAATCGTCTGGATGGAAGCAAGAAGGACAGGCTTGTAGCGAAACGACACGATCAGCGGGCGGAGCGATCTACGACGCACTGCGTTGAAGCGGCTTTCGCCACTCCAAGCCGCGCGTCAGACGACTACGGAGCTTCCAGCTGATTGATGGCTTCCTGCGCAACGCGAGCCATCTCCGGTCCACCACGGCTGCCGACCTGCTGGAACTTCTTGAGCCACTCGATGGCGTTCTTTTTGTCGTCCATCGACTTGTAGGTCATGCCGAGGTTATAGACCGCCTGCCACAGGTCGGTGTTTAGCTCGTACGCGCGCTTGAACTCTTTGGCGGCTTCTTCGTACTGCTTGCTCTTTTGGTTGGCCACGCCCAAGCCATAGTGAGCCTCGGAGTCCGCGTCATTGACCATGATCGCGCTCTGGAAGACCTGCGCCGCTTCTTTGTCGTAGTCAAAGTCGAGGTACAGGTTCGCCAGGCTGATAAACGGCTGGTTGAAGCGCGGGTTTACGTCGATCGCCTTGCGATACGCGACGTCCGCTTCTTTGTATTTTTCCATCCGCTCCAGCGTCATCCCGAGTCGGTGATACGCCTTGAAGTGCTTTGGCTCGATCCGCACCGCCGACTCGAACGCGACCTTGGCGAGATCGAACTTTTTGGCTTCCAGACACGCCGTGCCCAGCTCGTACTGATAGCTCGGGTTGTCCGGCGCGTACTTGGACGCGTTTTCAAAAGAAGCTATCGCCTCGGGCCACTTCTTCTGGTCCTTGTAGACCATGCCCAGGTTGTAGTGCGCTTGATCGTTTGTCGGATCGAACGCAATCGCCTGCTGAAGATGGGTCACCGCTCGCTCGTAGAGCTTCTGCGCCCCGGCCTGGACGCCCATGTTCATCGCTTCGATTGACTTGTTGCGCTCTTGGTTACAGCCCAGGAGCAACACGCCGCATAGCGCCAGCCGCCTCAAGTTGTGCATCACGAATCCTCACAAAAGGGACGGGCCCGACTCGAAAGTACGGGCCGCGAACTGCCGTGGAACCAACGATCTCCGTCACCCAGGCTTGTGGCTACTCTTCGCCGCCAGATGCCTTGAGTACGAACGGATAGGTTACCACAACGATACCGCCACCTTGCGGTTTGGGGAACTCCCAGCGGCGGACAGCCTGCGCAATGCACTGCTCCACCGCCCCGTTGTTGAGCGTGGAGGACTGAACCATCGAAGCGATCACCTGGCCCGTACCAGCGATCGTGAACTGGACCATGACGCGACCCACCAGACCGGCGTTGCGAACCAGCTCGCGCTCGTAGCAGAACTTCACTTCGTTGATGTGACGACGAATGATGCGGCGAATGATTTCCTTGTCGAGCGAGCCACGAACCTCTGCTGTGCCGGGAACCACGTCTGGAGCCGAAGCCCGACGACCGCCAAGACCGCCTGCGCCCCGGCCGTAACCCGACAGACCACCGCCGCCGCCGCCCTTGCCGATCGTGCCCAGGTTGCCTAGACCGATCGTGCCTTCACCCGTTCCACCACCGCCTCGGCCAGAGCCCACCAGACCCAGACCACCGACGCCGTACGCCTCGCCGACTTCGGTGCCGACCAAGCCGCCCAGCACGTCCGCTGCGTCATTGCCCAGCGCCGAGTCACGACCGAATGCCGATGCCAAGATCGACCCTTGGTTGCTCTTGATGATGCCCAGAACACCAGCTTTTTCAGCCGCGTCCTTGGCGAGCTGCTTGGCAAGGTGAAGATCCTGGTTGTCCTTCGGACCCTTCAAGGCATACAGACCCTGCTTTTTCTGCGAGTCCTTTTTGCCCATCTTGCCTTCTTCGTCCTTGTGACGCTTGCCTTTGCCGCCCATATCGTCGTCTTGCTTCTGCTTCAGCCACTGAGGAATCTCTTCCTCTTTCTGTTCGGGTGGCTTGGTCAGCAGCTTGGCAAAGCGCTGATCGTTCATGAACGCATCGAGCGACAGCGTGCGTGGATCGGGCGGAATCGAAAAAATCAGCGCCAGAAACAGGCCCGTTACCGCAAACACCGCACCGGTATAGGACTGCGTTCCCCAGTCGATCTCAATCGGTACTGGCATGCGCTTGGCACGCGGCGTACCGACGATATGGAACGTATTTTCCCCGAGAGAGACAGTAATCCGCGCATCACCGGCGATCGGCAGCGCATAGGCTCCCGCAATGGCTGACGATGGCTTCGCCACACCGCTCGAAATCGCATCGCCGAGCGACACCGAGCGCTCGCCTTCTTGCACTTTGCCGGTCATCTGCGAGGTGATGAGCACCTCGAAGTCGGTGCCCGTCGAGTGAACCAGCGGCATCACCGGCACAGGAAGCGGCGCTCCGATCTGGAAGTTCGCCGTCGAGTCACTGCCGATCGTAAAGTCGCGATCGCCCAGCTCATCGAAGCGACGGAACAGGCCCCACAGAAGCAGGCCCGCACCGACGATCAGGAATGCACCGTTCGCAGCATCCGTCGCTGGATGGTCGCGCTTCACTGTCTTGTTGAACTCGGAGATCGGTTTTCCAGCCGATTCCCACGCATCGCGCGCCGCCCGCATCGACGAGACTTGGACATACGCAACCATGAACCAGGACATCGCGGCGAGCAGCAGCACCGAGCCCGCCGCAATCAGGCCCTTTGTCATCGGCTGTACGACGCCAGCCGACGGATTTTGCAGCAGCTTGGCCAGCACCACCGAGTCTTCAAACAGAGCACTGACCTCGACGGCGCGCGCTCCATCCTTGGTTTCAATCTCGTCGGTATTTGATCGCAGCCCGGCAATTCCGTAGTGACTGGGTAGACCGTACAGCTTCGGCGACGGAGCAACGACTGGCGCGAAGCTCGGAGCCGCAGCAAACGATGGCATCGCCGGGGCCGGAACCGATCCTTGTGCCGCTGGCGATCCAATGATCTGCCCGAGATCCACTTGCAGCGTCGCATCCGTACTGGTCTGCGGCTCACCGATCGTCACGACGATGCGAATGTCACCGATCGTGATCTCGTCGCCCGACGCGAGAAGCTGCTTGTTGATCTTCTGCCCATTGACCATCGTCCCCAGCGGAGACCCGCCAAGATCGACGATCGACACTTCGTGTGGACCGGTGACCTCGACCATCGCGTGCATACGCGAGATCGAAGGGTCATCGATGAACAAATGCGACGACGAAAGCCGCCCCACCTTGATGATGTCTTGGCTAAGCGTCGCAGTCTGGAGAAGTTGCTCCCCCTTGTAGACTTGAAACGTCAGGGGAACCGTCACACCGCCTGGCATCTAGTGTCCTCCGAGAGTGGTCGGCGACGAGCAGCCATAGGGTCAAACTCGATGCGCCACGGATTGTCCGAGCCCGGAACCGGCGCACCAACATGTCGAGAGAGGAGGCTCAAGCGGCTCATCCACACGCGACCTGGCTGCCGAATTCTTTGCAACACCCAAGTGATGTACCGCGACTCTGTATGAATTGCAATGACAGAAGGGTCCAAGGTAGGACGACGACGGAGCGAGCCAGACAGCGGCGGTGCGGCGGCGACCTCGCGAAGCACAGCGTCACCTGGCTACTTGTGAGAACACTTGAGCGATCAGCGCAGGACGGGCACGCGCGCTGGATGGCTGAAAACAAAAAAGCACGCACTCTCGGCTAGAGAGGCGTGCTCTTGCGTCGGAACGGCGTCGATGCCAACGCCGATGAAGCTACAGGACGTCCACTGTCTTCAGCAGTTCAGGAATGAAGTCCTGACGAATCTTGATGAGCGACGAGTGCTTCGCCTTGTTGCGGCTGTCGATCATTTCACCGTCGGGACGGACCAGATCGCCTTCGACGGTATCGTCGTCGAAGTCATACGTCGTCTTCTGCTTGTAGGTGACTCCACCCGGGCCAGAGGCCGCTCCCGCCGGAGCCGCACCACCCGCTGGGGCTTCTTGAGCCTGCGCAGCCCCCAGACCCAACGTGAGCAGCAGCGCCAAAGCCATCGTGAGTTTCCGCATCAAAGAACCTCCCTTACCCGACTGATCTTACCGAAAAGTTACATAGCGTGGAGCTTCTTTCAAGCGTCGCCACGCTACCCATTTAAACCGACTACTTACCCGCTGGAGCAGCCGGAGCCGGGGCCGCCGCTGGAGCCGGAGCAGCACCACCAGCCGCAGGCGCTGCACCCGCGCCACCTTGCTGCTGCTTCATCTGCTCTTCCATCTGCTTCTGCTGACGCTCCATCTCCGCTTGCTGCTTCTTCAGCTCTTCTTCAAGCTTCTTCTGCTCTTCAAGCGCCTTGAAGGTATCGTCGATATCTTTGATACGACGATTGGAATCAGAGATATGATCCTGATCAGCCTTCTCACAAGCCAAGTACTTCTTGTAGTAGTCCTTGCTCTTGTTCATATCTTCAGGACTACCCGTTTTGTAGTCCTGATACAGCAGACCGAGGTTGTACATCACGCTGCACTTCTTGGCATCCAGTCGCGGCTCTAGCTTTGGATCCGACTGGACTTGCAGCGCTTTGTTGTACCACTGCTCTGCTTCATCCGCCTTGCGCTGACCACGAAGCGCCACGCCCATTCCGACGGTTGCATCGAAGTGGTTCGGGATCTTCTTGAGCACGGCTTGGAACGCATCTTCCGCTTGCTTATAGCTTCGAGCGGAAAGGCTGATTGCACCGATGTTAAGCTGTGCTTCAGCCAAGTTCGGATCCAGCGTTGCCGCCTTGCGGAACTCCGTCAAGGCACCAGTCACATCCTTGCTACGCAGCTTGATAAGACCAAGCGTATTGTAGATTGGCGCATAGTCTGGATTGATCTTCTTGGCTTCATCACACACAAGCTGCGCCAGACGTAGCTTTGAGCGGTCCGCTTCAGCCGTTGTGTAATAAATCGATGCCAGGATCTGATACGCAGGCATCGACTCTGCATCAAGCGCCAGTGCGCGACGCAGCTGACCGATCGCTTCATCAAAGCCAGCCTTGTTGTTGGCCTGACGAGCGCGCTCATACAGCAGTGCGCCACGATTGTTGTAAGCCGAGACCGCGAGCGGGCTCTTCGGGTCGATCTTGATCGCGTTCTCGAACTGCATCAGCGCTTCCGCCGTGCGGCCCTGTCGCTGCATCATCACGCCGAGGTTGTTCATCGCGGGTGCCAGCTTCGGGTTCTTCGCAAGCGCCTGCTTGTACATCGCCTCGGCGTCTTTTTCCGAACCACACTCTTCGTAGACCGCGCCAGCGTTGAAAATGCCATCAGCCTCTCGGCCTTTGTCTTTTTCACCCGCCTTGACGAAGTCCTTGGCGAACTTCTGGCAGTCGTCGGCGCTCAGGATCACGGGGCCCGGAGGACTCTCCTTCTTCCGCTCGTGAGCAGCCTTCCACTTGTCAACCATCTCGTCAACTGGGCCTTTTTCCTTCTTGGCGTACGCCGAAGTCACCGAAAAGACCAAGCCCGAGGCAATCGTGAATCGAACGAGCAACGAACTCATCCGTACTCCTCGCTCTCGTGAAGTAGCGCCGTAACCCATGACAGCTTCTCTTTGATCCTTGCGCATGGTGATTACTTATCCGCTGGCGTCAGGAAAGGCTGCGCCACATCCAGGGTCACACCCGCATAACCAGGCTCGGCGCGAATTTCCGAAGCGAGCGGATACTCGGACGGCTTGATCTGGTTGAGTTCTTCCTCGCACAGCTTCGACCACTCGTTGAACCAGTTCAGCTCGGTTGACTTGTCGAGGCAGGTCTTCAGACCTTCGACGGCCTTCGCATCGAGCGGTTCCGCTTGGTCGGTCATCTGGTCGCAGTACGCGTTGCGGAACATATCCGCCCACTCGTCGCGCTCCATACCCGACGGAGTCGGCGGTGGCGTCGGAACTTCGGTCGTGAACAGACCGTTCGCGAAGTCCTGGAAGAGCTGACCAATACGAGCCGCCGCTGCGATGGCCCAGTTCGCGTTCTTCATCAGAATGACGCCCTGGTAGATCTTCTGCGCATCGAGGAGCTTCTTGGTCTTGCCTTCAATCCAGCCCTTGAACTTCTTCGTCGAGGCCTCCATCTCCTTCTTCTTCTGCGGATCGAAGATCAGGCCCGTCGGAACGGTCATCTTGATGAGCTCTTCGTAGAGCTGGTCGCCTTGATACATACGAGCCATGGCCGTGTGATAGGTCATGACTGCTACGCGACGATCGCGCTCTTGCTCATCGTTCTTCGGTACGTTCGCAGCCGCAGCGCCACCCTTGTACAGATCGAGCGCCTTCTGGAAGTGAGCCATCGCTTCCTTCACCTGAGCCGGACGACGATCCTGCACTGCGATCTTCGACTTCGTCTCAGGACCGCACTGACCGAGCTTGAGCGGACCCTTGTTCTTGACCTTGCGGTTCTTCGCTGCGTTCTTTGCTTGCAGAGCCGTCGCTGCACTGGCGCGAATACGCTTGATTTCAAGGCATGCGCCGTTTGGCTGAACCTGTAATGGGCACGACTCACGCCATGCGATTTCACCCAGCTTCACTTCCGCGATGATCTGACGGTCAATGCCGCCCTTGGCCGACCACGACTTCAGGTACTCGGTAAAGTGCTGCTTGACCTTGGCCCAGTCTTTCCGCTGCTCGTAAATCTGGCCCATATCGAAGAACACACCCGCCGCTTGGTCGTAGAACTCTTTGCGTCCGCCGTAGTTCTTGATGAACAGGTTGACGAGCTCGATCGACTTGTCTGTTTGACCCAGACCGCGACGGAAGAATGCTGCGGTGTTCAGCGCAAGCGGAGCATCGACACGCTTGGCCGGATCTTTTTCCTTCGGATCCGAGAACTCACCGGGGAACTTCGTCGCAAACGTCTCGTACTTGTCAGCCGCTTGCTCGTAGAACGCGATGAACTGATAGTTCTGGCCCAGTCGATAAATCGCCTTCTTGGCCAGCGGATCATCAGGACGAAGCTGGATCAAGCGCTCACGACCCTGAATCGCCAGACCAATGAGTCGCGCTCGCTCGAAGTTGACCGCAGCGTTGAAGTACAGCTCGGCCAGCTTCGGATCGTTCGGGAAGCGCTCCGCCAGCTGCAGATACAGCACACCGGCCTGCTTGTAATCGCCCATCTTCTCGACGACTTCAATCTTGATACGGAGCAAGCTGTTCTTGATCTTCTGAAGGGTCTCCTCGAACTCCTTGTCCTTCGTCAGATCCGGCATACCGGAGAACTTATCGACCTGCTTTTCCATCAAGGCAACCCACTCGTCGCCCTTGGCCTTATCAAGCTTGATCTTGATGGCGATACACTCGAGCAGAAGGTTCGCCGAATACAGCGCCATCTCACTCTTCGAGTGGTTTTCCGCCAGATCCTTGAACAGCGGAATCGCCTTATCGAAGTAGTTGTTCTCGAAGAAGATACGAGCGCGACGGTACTTGATCGTCGGCAGCTCTGGCGCTTCCGGTACGTACTGAATGTACGTATCGAAGGCATCCATCATCTTTTGGATCTTCTCGGGAATCGGCTTCGGCGCGAGCTGCTCTTCCTCGTTCTGCTTGTCTTTGTCCTTCTTCGCAGCCGCTTCGGCTTGCTTACGCGCTGCACGCTTCTCAGCGAGCGCCTTTTTGGCCTCTTCCGCTGCGTCAGCACCTTCGTCAGACACATCCAAACAGTTCTTCCAGGAGATAACTGCTGCGTACGCGGCATCCTTGAGGTACTTGCCCTTCTGATCCATCTTCACCACATCGGTGTAGACGGGAGCAGCCTGACAATACCAGTCGCTCGCGGGCTTGTTGTCCATCGAGCCCAGCTTGAAGAGCAGCTCGGCGTACCAGAAGTGCATCAGGTAGCTGTCTTTCTCCTTCGGGAAGCGACGGATGTACTCCTTATAGAGGTCCGAAGCATTGGCGTAGGTATCCATCACGCCAGTCTTCTGCGCTTCCTTGTGCCACACCGTCGCAAGCTCACGGAGCATGCCCGCAGTGTTGTCACGGCACTCGTCGAGCGACTCCTTCTTAATGTTCTTCATCTCGGAGACCTTTTCATAGATCGCCGAGAGACGCTGGAGTTCCTTCACCGTCTCAGGCACGGCGCGCGAGCCGGTCATCGACAGGGTGTTCTTCAGAATTTCAGTCTGCCAGCTACAGAGCTTGTCCGAGCCAGAGTTGAGCTTGATCAGCTCGCGGTAGACCTTGACACTGTCAAGGAACTTGCCCTGCGCGTTGTACAGATCGGCCAGGATTTCCAGCATGTTCGGCGCGTAGTCTTTGCCGTACTTCTGGAAAAACGGCCACGCCTTCTCGGGTGTACCGACGTTGGCGTAGGTTCGGACAAGATCCTTCCGCGCTTCCTTGAGAAGCTGCGGATCTCCCTTGGCCTTACCGGGACGCGGCTTGCTCGCGAAGTCGATCACGTCGATGAACGTGGCCATCGCTGCTTTGAAATCGGTCTGGTTGTAATACACCCAGCCCTTCTTATAGAGCGCGAAGCCGTACACCGGGCTGTCCTGGTACGCGAGGACCTTCTCGTAGAACTTCAGCGCGTTCTCGAGATCTTTGTTCTCGAAGAAGTACTCGCCGAACGACAGATACGCGTGCGGCAAGAACTGCGACTGTGGATAGTCCTTGATGAGTCGCTTGAAGAACACACGCGCCTGGTCTTCCTTCTTCACCTGCGTCAGCAGATACGCAAGGTAGAAGAGCACCTGGTCCATCTTCGTGTAGGACTGGTACTTTGGACCGTTGGCGACCTCGAGGTACTTCTTCACGGCCTCCATCAGCCAGGCTTTTTCACGCTTCTCGTAGTCAGCCTGAAGCGCCTTGAACTGGTTTTCCTTGGCCGGATCGCCTTTCTCCTTGGCGTCGAAGATCTTCTCGTCGAGATCACGCGCCTTGAAGTTGTAGTAGCTCTGCTGCTCTGCGTATAGCTCGGCCATACGGAAGAGCAGATCCGGTTTCTCGGGATCACCGTCGCTCGTCGCATCGATGAGACGCTGGAGGACCTTGATCTGAGCGTCCGTCACCGCCTTCAGCTCGGTTCCCTTGCCAGAAAACACGTCGGAGATCGCGATATCTGGCTTCTTCTTGTCGCGATCGGCCTTGGAAACCGGCTTCGTTAGCGCTGTCTGCTTGGCGTCGACGGCTTCCTCTTTTTTCTGGATCTTCCCACTCGCGAACGCGGTTGAGAGTCCGCCCAGGACCAATGCTGCGACCAAAGGTCCACAGAGGATTCGGGATGCAGGTGCTTTAAACATGTCGCCTGATTCTCGCTCAGTGAAGGTCTTCGCCTCATGCTCGGTACGGAAATGGCTTAGGCGACCTTGCGGGTCGCCTATTCCAGTCAGCTATCCGTCCGACACTCTCTCGGGACAAACCACTTTTGCACTGCCAGTCTTACCCCGGTGGCATACCGGCTGGAGCCGCGCCACCCTTCGACTGCTCACATCGATTGACGACTCGGAAGCGATAGTAGCCAAGCTCATCCTTCCAGTATTCGCCATTGAACTTCCAGTATACGTGCTCATCGTCCGCCGAGATGTTCACAGCTTTCTTCGCCGTGCCACTCACTGCGGCTTGCTCGCCCTTGATGTTGGCCTCGAGCACGCCCTTCTGACCTTGCAGGGTTTCGTACTCGATCTTGATCGCCTGCTTGATGAGCTCTTGGATCTCACTCGCCAGACGCTCCAGACGCTTACGAGCCAGACCACCGGCTTCGTTTTCTGCGATCGATCGCTGGAGCGTCAGATCCTGAAGAACCGTGCCAGCCACAGCCGTCGATTTCCAGCTCGGATCGGCCTTGTCTACTTGCGACAGTTCGCGATCCAGCTCGGTGACGTAGTCCAGCGTCTTCGCCAGCGTGCGGTCCTGAAGCGCGCCTTCCGACGCACGCTGAACGCGATCCGACAGACCCGCTTCGCCCGATCGAATCTTGAGGATGTACTTATACAGCTCAGCGTTATCGGGATACTTCTTCACCAGCGACAGGATCTCTTCACGCAGCGCCGGATAGGTCTGGTTGAACTCAACCAGCGTTTCCATCGCTCGCTCGTAGTTGCAGCGCTGGAAGAAGATCACCGCGCGCAAAATGATCGACTCTGGAAAGAACTCGTTCTCGAAGAACGGAGCATTCAGCGTGTGAATGTTACCGAGCGCCTTGTCGTCGGCATCGATCTGGAAGTGCGCCCAGCTCGACTCGAACAGCGATGGCAGCCAATCCGGCGATTCCGACGGAAGCTTATCGTAGAAACGAATCGCTTGCGGGAACTGACGCGTCGCATAGAACACGCGGGCCAGCGCCAAGTTCGCCATATCCTCGAACTCAGCCGTCGTCGAATCGCCCATCTTCGCTTTGCGAAGGATCTGACGGAACGCCTCGGCAGCTTCCTTGCCACGGTTTTCTCGAACGTGGATGATGCCTTCGAGGTACTTCGCGCGGGCAAAGAACTCGTTCGTCTCAGGAACGAGAGCGAACAGTTCCAGCGCTTCTTTGAAGTTGCTCTTGGTGTAGTGATAACGAGCCAGCAGATAGTACAGCTCGTTACGAACTGGCTCGAGAGCGGGCTGCTCAAGATCCTGTCGGTTGTACTTACCGATCTTCTCAAGCACGCCTGCCGACTCGGGCAGGAAGCGCGACAGCGACGCAAGCCACTGAAGCGTCTTTTGGTAGTAGCGGTGCGACTGACCCTTATCAACGATCTTGTTGAAGTAGGACAGCGACGCTGAATAAAATTTGAGGTTGAACAGCGTCTTGCCCATGAAGAACTCGGCACGCTGCTTGTTGCCCTCGTCGTCGCCCGACTGGCCTTCGACGACCTTGTTCAGCTCGATCGAAGCCATGTAGTAGTCTTCGCTGTCGTAGAGCTTGAGTGCTCGCTCCAGCGTCTTCGACGGAGGTGCACTGCTCTCAACCGTCGGAGCAGCAGCGGTACCACCTTGTGCCGCAGGACTGGCTGCAGGCTGGGCAGGCTGCAGGTCAGCGTCTTTTTGCTTCTTCTTCGCCACTGCCGGGCCGGCAAACGCCAGGCAAGTTGCGACAGCAGCGACGGTGTTCCTCAGAGTACGGTTCATGCGCAAACCCCTGTCTCCAAACCGCTTCGGCACATGCGGATAGTTTTTCGATGCCACCAAGTGTGGACCATGCTCACCAACGAGATCTGACCGTCAGGTCGGTGCCTTGATAGCACGCGCCATGTCGACAGAATTGTATCTTCCGTAGCCAAGCTCGGCGATTATACGAACCGTAAACTCTGGGTGTCAAGGCTCGGTTATCAGCGAGAGTCTTGGCATCCAAGCAATCCAACATCCCAAGCAGCCCGTTCATGCGATGAAGTCCTGTAGGCAGCTGCGCACATCGCGCAGGACCGCTCGGTCACAGCCGCACGCTCAGCATCCCAGATTTCTCAAGTGGCGGTTGCCGATTGCATGGCTCAAGCATGCGAGATGTAGACGCCCGCTCCCCCCGCTCACAGCTTCATAGGGAGCCCCGACATTGATCCCACGACCATGCGGCAGCCCCGGCGACACAGGTTCCCGGCACCGGACGCAGCGCTTGACTAGCCACCACGAACGTGTATGCTGTCCAAGACTTGTGACATCCAGGTCGGAGGATCTATTAAGTATGAAGCGCCGTCTAGCCGCGTGGTTTTCGTTTTGCTCGCTCGGCTTCGCCCTGTTGCTGTCGGGGTGTACCGATAATCAGATCGGCCGAGCCTGCAATAATCCACTTGCTTCGAAAGTGACCAGCGGGGTGACGTTTGTGAACCCTGCTCCAGATTGCCCGACGCGTCTGTGTATGATCACCCCGAAGGTTTCGGACACCACCAACGCGCTGGCCAAGGCAGATCACCGAACGAACGAGCTCTCGATCTGCACAGCTGAGTGCAACACCGACGATGACTGCGGCAGCCCATACGAAAACGACAACCGCTGCGGCAAGTACGTCTGTGCCGTGGCTTCCGTCGTTCCTGATCCGACGGGCGAGACCTTCTGCTGCAAGAAGCTCTGTATGTGCGACGCTGATCGCCAGAAGGGTTTCAACATGGACGGCAACGGTGCGAGCCTCCCGAAAGACTCGTACGGCGTCTCGATTCCGCCAGCCTGCCAAGATCCCGCTACCGCCTGCAAGCTGTAGTCGCGGCATCGGACTCTCCCACTTCGCGGTCTTGACTGTCTCGTCAAGACGCGCGCTTCTTCCTTCCCAACCCGATTCGCCAGGCTACGGCCACGGACCAAACTGCTCGAGCAGCTCTGAGTCCAAGCCATTCTGTTCGATCACTCGCGTATAGAGCGCTGCCGACGCGCGCGGCGTGCGCTGAAAGTTGTTCTGATAGTCCACCTTCGTCAGACCAAAGCGCGCGGTAAAGCCTTCGGCCCACTCAAAGTTGTCGATCAGCGACCAGTGAAAGTAGCCGCGAACATCGGCACCTTGCAGTCGCGCCAGGTACAGCTCTCGTAGATGCTCGACGAGAAGTCGCTGCCTATCCACATCCTGATCGTTTGAGTCTGCCGTGCCGTTTTCCAGCACGTAGATCGGCAGGTAATAGCGGGTATGCGCCTCGCACAGTGCTTCCTGAAAGCCTTGCGGATACGACGCCCAGCCCAGCTCGTTTGGTCGATCCGCTGCGACCTGCGCCGGATCGTGCATCAGCACCTCGAACTTGCTGGGACTGCGCCAGCTGCTCTTCACGTAAAAGCGCCCGTAGTAGTTCAGTCCGACGAAGTCCTGCGTGCCCGACAGGCCCGAAATCGGCAGCTCGACGTTCATCACCCGAGAGCGCAGCACACCGCTGTGAATCGCGTCCAAAAAATCCCACACAAACGCCTGTTCGATAAGCATCGCCGTCACGCGATCGAGCGGGTTGTGATTCCGCAGCGGCTGAAACGCCCGTACGTGCTGAGCGATTCCGACGGAAACGGACTTGCCGCGCCGCGCCGCATCTTCCTTGAGCAGTCGATACGCCAGCGCGTGAGCCCGCAGAAGCTGCGCCACCACCGGAACCAGCTCTTTGGGCCCGCTTCGCTTTTCCAGCGGCGGAAACGTCCCGTCGAGATAGCCCGCGTACGCATAGACCATCGGCTCGTTGAGCGTACACCACTGCTCCGCCCGCCCGCCGAAGTGATCGACCACCGCGCGCACGAACCGCTCAAAGAGCTGCAGCGCGTCGGGACGCTCCCAGCCTCGCTTGCCTTCTTTTTCCTGCCAAAACCACTGTGGACTGACGAAGTGAAACAGCGTCACCGACGGCTTGAGATTGTACCTGTCAAGCGCGTCGAAGATCCGTCGGTAGTAAGCAATCCCAAGCGGATCGGGCTCGGTCTGCTCTTCCGTCGGAAACAGTCGGCTCCACGAGATCGAAAAGCGATAGGCATTGTGCTTCATTTCCGCCGCCATCTGGAGATCGCTCTCGATGCGCGCATCAAAGTCGGTCTTTTTCTGTCGCACTTCCTCGGAAACGTCGGACAGACGATAGATGTGACCCGGCAGCGCTTGTCCCGGCGCGCGCTGAAGCACGCGATCTTGGGCGATCACCTCGCGCTCAAACGCCGCCCAGTCGTCATGCTGCGTATTTTCGATCTGATACGCTGCCGTCGCTGTGCCCCATAAAAATCCCGCTGGAAACAAGTACGGTGGTGCAATCAGCGACGGAGATCGCGTGGTCGAGCGCCGACGATTGCCAAATACCGGAAGCGCCAGCGTCGGAACCAGCACAGCTCCCAGCCCGAGCGCAGACAGAAACAGCTTACGACGCAGAGAAGATGCCATAGCTAGGTTGTACTGCGCTTTGCTCGCATCCGAAAGCTTTGGCGCTTTTTGCCCGTTTATATTGATACATAAAGATCAATCTATTTCAGCAATCATCCAGAATCATTTTCTATTTTCTTTCTTGATAGGATGGGAATTTGTTGATAGGATGGGAATTTGTTGCGTACGCTATTTTGTTTCCACAAGAGTATCGCGCACTTACCTGATATGAAGCTAAGCTGTGTGGCAAATGGCTCGAATGGTTCAAAAGCCGCAGACGCCACAGCGCACGGTGGTTCAGACAAAGACGCTGGCTGCGCTGGAAGCCGCGATCCCGCACTGTCAAGCCTGTCCCAGGCTGCGCACGTACTGTCAGTCCGTCGCCCAGACCAAGGTCAAGCGCTATATCAGCGACGAATATTGGGGAAGACCAGTGCCCGGCTTTGGCGATCGAGCGGCGCGAATCTTGGTGGTTGGACTGGCTCCAGCGGCCCATGGAGCGAACCGCACCGGGCGCGTCTTCACGGGCGATCGCAGCGGAGACTTCCTGTATGCCGCGCTGTATCGAGCCGGGCTGGCGTCGCAGCCGCACTCGGTGTCTCGCGACGATGGACTGACCCTGCACGGTGCGTATGTCAGCGCGGCGGCTCGCTGTGCGCCCCCGGACAATCGCCCGACGCCGGACGAGCTGGCGACCTGTCGCGCGTTTTTGCACAAAGAGCTGCGACTGCTGCCCAAGCTGCGCGTGGTGATTGCGCTCGGAGCCATCGGTCATCAAGCGGTGCTGCGTGCGCTGCGCGATCCGGACCAGCCGACGGAAGCGAAGCTGCCCAAGTTTGCGCACGGTCAGAAGTCGCTGTTGACACTGGATGCGACGCACACACTGTGGCTGCTCGACTGTTACCATGTGTCACAGCAGAATACGTTCACCGAACGGCTCACACCGTCGATGCTGGATGATGTGCTGCGTCAAGCGAAGGTGCTGGCCGACCTGGATGCCCGGTAAATCGCGCGGCGGATGCGCGGGCAAGCACTACGGGCAAGTGCTGTACGGCTTAAGCGGCACAGCGACGGGCGGATCGGAATACTGAAGGCTGGTCTTGGCCAGTGTCTCGCCGATGTACGGAACACACTTGCGCGCCGAGGCACCGGGCTTCTGGATCGCTTCGACGTGAACCAAGACTTGTCCCGACGGTAGCTCCGCCAGCGAATAGCGATCGAGTCCACAGACGACGTTGCTCCACACTGCGAGCACCGCTTGATCGCTCGGACGCAGAAGGTACACATCCATCGAACCAATTCCCATCGCTGTGCAGCGCGCTTCGGTAAACGTCAGCCCGTCGAGCGTCCAGCCAATGGTCAGCTTGTTTTGCCCTGGTCCCGTCGCAGCTCCGTTCGGACCTTCGCTGTGCCAGCCCGGATCGCAGCCGCCCACAAGAAGCGGCACGAGCACAAGGCTCCATAGAAGTCGTCCCAGGGTTCGCTTTTGCGTCGTTTGGTTCGTGCTAGAGTGCGCGCGCATCATGACCTCCGTGGCCAAGCCGTCTCGCCTCGCAAACTGGATTGGGCGAGTCGTTTTCATCCTAGCACTCATCGTCGCTGGCGTGGTGGCGCGTCGGATGTGGCCAGAGCGACCGCTTGCCATTCGAGCCGCTCACGTTCAGCTCGGAACGGTTCGCGATGTCGTCTCATCCTCAACGGCGGGAGAAGTAGCTCCCGAGAGTCGAGCGACGCTGCGCGCAGAGCTTGGTGGTCCAGTGATTGCCGTCGCCAAAAAGCGCGGTGAACGCATCAAAAAAGGCGAGCTGCTGGCACGACTCGATCCAAGCGATCTCGATGTCAAGCTGCGTCAAGCAACGGCGGCTGTCGCGACGGCAGAAGCGCAGGTTCAGCAAGCGGCGGCGCGCGTCGAAACGATGAAGCGTCAGTCGGAACGAGCGACGAAGCTGCTGCTCGGTGGCGCGGGAACTGCGCAAGTCAGCGAAGACACAGCGGCGGCACTTCACGAGTCAAGTCGCGCGCTTCAGACGGTGCAGTCGCAGCGAGAGCAAGCGCTGGCACAGCTTGTCGCCGCGAAGGTGGCCCGTGCCAAAGCTGATATTTTGGCACCGTTTGACGGCTTGCTCACCGACGTACCCATCCAGCTTGGAGACACCGCTGCGCCCGGTGCGCCCGTCGCTCACATCATCGACGATTCGCGGCTTCACGTCGATGCAACGATCGATGAAGCGGATGTTGCCCGCGTGAAGCCCGGACAGAGCGCGGAGCTGCACCTGGATGCGCTACCGAACCGAACGATCAGCGGTCGGGTGACGCGAACCGATCCAGCGGTCAAGCGCGATCTGAAGGGCGCACGAACGCTCACCGTCGAGGTCGAAGTGAGCGATCTGGAAGTCGCCCGGGCCGCTGGACTGCTCCCTGGCATGTCGGCCAACGTCGAGATCCTGGTGGCTGAAAAGGCGGGCGTGCTGGCGATTCCGTCGAACTTGATCATTGGACGTGGGCTTAATCGCTTTGTCTATGCGCTGGTTCCCGAAGGAAAGCTGCATCGGGTACGCAAGCGCGCCGTCGAGGTCGGGCTGTCCAACTGGGATCGCAGCGAGATCATCCGAGGACTTTCCGCCGGAGAGCTGCTCGCGGCATCGCTCAACGAAAAGGGTCTCGACGACGGCGTCTTGGTCAGCCTATCGAGCATCGACGGTCACAAGGAGTCGCAGTGAGCGATCCCGAGGCAGCTTCGTCGCCCGCGTCAAGACCGATCGCGCAGCGCAGCGAGCCGGTGATCGAGATTCAAGGGCTGACGCGCCATTTTGTCCTCGGCGGCGAGCTGGTCGAAGCGCTGCGGGGCGTCGATCTGACGATTCACCGAGGCGAATACGTCGCGATCGTCGGTCCCTCGGGTTCGGGCAAGTCTACGCTGATGAACCTGCTTGGCTGCTTGGATACACCGACGGATGGACGTTACCTGCTCGACGGTGTGGAAGTGCAGTCGCTCGACGACGATGAGCTGGCGGAAAATCGCAACCGCAAGATCGGCTTCGTGTTCCAGAGCTTCAACCTGCTTCCGCGCGCCACAGCCGTCGATAACGTCGCGCTACCGATGCTCTATGCCGGGGCCAGTCGCGCGGCCCGCAAGCAAGCCGCGATCGCAGCGCTCGAGCGCGTCGGACTGGGTGGACGGCTGTATCACCGACCCGAGCAGCTATCGGGTGGTCAGCGTCAGCGCGTCGCGATTGCCAGGGCGCTGGTCAACCGACCGGCTGTGCTGCTGGCCGACGAGCCCACCGGAAACCTAGATCAGCGCACCGGCACAGAGATCATTGCGCTGTTTGAGCGACTTCATCTCGAAGGAGTGACGGTGATCTTGGTCACGCACGATCACGGCCTGGCGGAACGAACCGATCGACAGATCATGATCGTAGATGGAAAGATTGCGCGGGATACAGGCTCGGTGATCGGACGCGCTAGGTCGCGGGAATCGACACCGTCAGCAGAAGTTCCGGCTTGACGCGCAGCGTGCCAAAGGCCGCGCTGTACGGCTTGATGCCAAAGTCCGGCTGATGTAAGCGCAGCGAGGACACCCACCTGTCCCCCTGTCGGCGCACCTGTGCGGTGAGTGTGCGACGCTGTCCGTGTAACGTAAGCTCGCCGACTACCTCGAAGCTGCCCGCGCGATCGCTGACCTGGCTGGACACAAAGCGGATGTCGGAAAAGCGATCCGCTTGGAGCACATCGCGCAAGATGTTGCGCTCGATTTCAGCGCGGTTGTCAGCGGACAGTGCGCTTGGCTGATCGTGTCCATCACGCTGGGCACAGACGACGCGAAGGCTCTTTGGATCGAAGCTGGCTTCGATGCGCGACACCGCCTGGGAGTCTGCGCCGGGCCAGTACGAAATCGAGCAGCGCTCGACGACGATCTTGAGATCGTGAGCCACGCCAGACAGCAGTCCTTCTTTGAAGGTAAAGACGTGACAGTTCGCGCTGGGGCTTGTGACGACGATGGGTTCGCTCATGACGCGGGCAGTGTATCACCTGGCAGCGAGCACTGGACCTGTGCGGACCGCCCACTTGGGCAGACAAAACCGACCTTTCGGCACAGCTCGCACCGTCGCCCACAGCGACGAAAAGTGCCCAGCGCTTTGGTTTGACACCTTGCTATCTGGCCGTCGATACTAGGGGCTCAGTGCACTACCAGGCCATCTAGGCGTGCACGCTTGGTGCTGTGCCAAGCAGCCTTCTTTGTTCGTGTTTTGGCCCGGACCGAAGGAGCCTAGGGCAGTGGGGTTACGACGAGCGCATCCATGTCTTCCACCGATACCCCTGCGGATCGAAACAGTAATGAGCGGCCCGTGAGCCGTGCCTTCGAGTCTGACGCCACATCGAGTGCCGCCGAGGCTGTGATTGCTGCGCTCGACGATGCTGATGTCGCGCTAGATACAGGCGATGTGACCGTTGATTCCGACGACGATGCGGTCACGATGCTGCCGGACAGTGGCTCTGATGCCATCGAGATCCTGGAAGCAGAGCCGCTGAGCGCCACAGAAAATCACCTGGCGGGAACGATTGATCCGGTGGATCTGATCAAGCGTCGGGCTCGCAACGAGAGCACACGCGACCGTCTGACCGCCGTCGAAAGACAGCTTCGCGATGAAACCGAGCAGCCGATGTCGGCGGCTCTACAGCACGAAATCGCAGCGCTGACGGAGCAGACCGCCGAAGGAGAAAACGACGCAGCTCATGGCTATGCGGCGGCGCTCAAGCTGGATGCAGCGCTTCGTCCCAACCTGTGGGCACTGCGACGGATTTATTACCGACGTGGGATGTGGCCGAGCCTGCTGCGGCTGCTGGACATTGAAGCGGATTCAGCGACGAGCGAGCGTGAGCGGGCAGAGCTGCTGACCGAAAAAGGTCATATCCTGGAAGATCGTCTGAGCGACGTCGATGGAGCGATGGCTTGCTATCGTGCGGCGCACGAGCTGGATCGGGAAGCGCTGGCACCGCTGGTGGCGCTGGAAAAAGTGCTCACGAAGCAGTCGTCTCAGTCGGCATTGGCGGGCACGGCAGGACGACCGAGCGACGAGCTTCTGAAGGTCTATCGGGCCCTGGCGACGGCAACCAAAGATCCGGGAAGACGGGTGGCGCTGCTCATCGAGCAAGCACGGATCGAGGAAGAAGCGAGCGAACAAGCAAACAGAGCGGGTGGTCGTCGCGATGTGACGACGGCGCTTAACTATCTGCACGATGCCTACGATGTCGGTGTCGATCAGCTTCGCGTCATCGACGAGATTGTCCGCATCACAGCCGCAGCCGGACGCATTCCCGACTGTCTGACCGCGCTCGAAATTCGCGCCGAGATCCTGGAGATGCAGGCGGAAAACGCGACGCCGCATCGCAAACAGCTGCTGACGGATCAGATCGTCGGGATTCGTCGCTGGCAGGCACAGCTTGCCAAAGATCGCGTTGGCAACCTGGAGCTTTCGTGGCAGTACCTCGAAAAAGCGCAAGAAAAATCGGTTGCGGATCCGCTGCTGGGACCAGAGCTGCTCTCGGTGGCGGACTCGCTGGGACAGCCGGATAAGCTGCTTCAGATTCTGCTCGATCGAGAGAGTGAGCTACGGATACAGCGCCCGGAAGATGCGCCACCGCCCGTCGGTGTGTGGCTGAAGCAAGCAGCAGCGCTGTGGCAGGCGGGACGAGCCGAAGAGGCCGAGCAGGTCGAAGCCAAGATCGCGGCGCTGGGACCGTCGCATCTGATCTTGCAAGTGCTGCGGCAGCGACGAGCGATGCAGAAGCACGATCTGCCGACGCTGGCGAAGCTCTTCATCGCGGAAGCGGATCAGGCTGAGCGCGGGCTTTTGTCTGCGACTGGGGAGACGATCCGTGACCTCGGCTGGGCGACGGAATCGCTGATCACGGCTGCGGACTGTTTTGTGCAGAGCGGCGATTTGACGGAAGCGGAAGCGCTGGTGCAGCGAGCCGAAGCGCTCCTGCCGAAGCCGCTCGTCGGAGCATCGCTGGTTCATCGCCAGCTTCTCGACGCACAACTGGAAGAAATTTACATCCGCAGTGGCCGAGAAGGACTGCTGGCTGGGCTGCTCGAGCGACGACTTTCCGAAGGAAATCCAGCGAGCCTTGAAGCGACGTTGCTGCGAGAGAGCCTGATCGAGCTGTACCACGGAATTCTGGCAAATCCCGAGGCTGCAAGCCGTCATCAAAACGAGCTAGCGAAGCAGCCGACGACGGATCTCCGACTGATCCGAAAGCAGGTTCTGTTTGCTCGTCAGCGCGGCGACGTGACGCAAGAAGAAGCGGCGCTGCGACGGTGGCTCGAAGCCAGCAGTGTGTATGGTCAGCCTCAGCTTGCCGACGAGCTTCGACGGTCAGAGCTGCTCGTGAAGCTGGGTCGTCTCGACGAAGCGAGCACGCTGTATGAGCACATTCTCCAGCAGCAGCCGGGGCATCCGCAGGCGCTGGAAGAGCTGGAGCGGGTGTATCTGACGCTGGGCAAAAAAGACGAGCTGTCGAAGCTGCTTCAGCGTCAGATCGAGCTGGTACAGCGCAGCGTCGATGGCGAAAAAACGATCGACGGAGCAGCGGCGGAACGAGTCCTGTACGCCAAGCTGATCGACGTGGTCGAACACGAGCTGCAAAAGCCCGAGCAAGCGGCGACGCTACACAAGTCACTTCTGGCGCGCGATCCATCGTATCTACCGTCGCTGTCGGCGCTGGCTGCGTATCATCGACGGGAAAATGACAACCCGAAGCTTCTGACGACGCTCGGCCAAGTGGCAGAGCATGCTCCGACGAGCCTGCTACGTGGTGAAGCGCTCTTGTCGCTGGCGGAGCTGCGCGAAGAGCTGGCTGCAAAGCCGTCGGACATCGATGAGCTGTACGATCAGGCCCTGCAAGCGCTGCCGCTTCCGTCGTCGCAAGCGACTCGGGCAGCACTTGGACGACTGCGCGCGGTGATGCAGCAGCGTCGGTACGACAAGCTGTCCGACGTGCTGGAAGCGCTGGCGGACTCGCTACCGACGGAAGATCCACTGACGACAGAGACTGTGGCACTGCTGACGGAAGAGCGTGCGGCGCAGCTCATTGTGGCGGCGAATCCGACGAGCAGCGAGCTAGAGCGAGCGGATGCGCAGCTGGTCAAAGCCCGCAACGATCTTCGTCAGCTCCCGTCGGTAAAAAGCGAGACGCTGGTTCAGCTCTTGACGACGCGCGTGCTGCTCAATCAGCGACGTGAAGACGGAAAAGCGCAAGGCACCGCGCTGGCAGAGCTGGCGGAGCTGCTGCTGACCCACGACGATCCCGGCGCGAAAGTGGTTGCGGCGGAGCTGCTGGTGCGAGCGGGACTGCTCGGTGCGCTGTTTGACGACGAGCCGGGACAGCAGCTCGAAGCGACGCGGCGACTGCTGCTGGCATATCGGACGCTCGGGGATCAGCCTCTCATCGTCATCGCGCTGGCAGATTTTCTGTCCGATCCGTCGGTGCTAGAGCAAATGGCGCAGCTTCCAGACGTGGTGAAGGTGCTGCGCGCGCGTCAGTCGCTGTGTCCCGAGTCCGAGCGCAGCGATCGTGTGGCCTTCATCCTGCTCGAAGCAGAAGCGTTTTTGGTGCAGAGCGCTGCTGACGAAGTGGACGATGCAAGCTCGGCGAAGCTCCGACAGTCTGCGGCGGAAGCGGCACTGCGAGCCCTGGCACTGGATCCGCACAGCGTCGCGGCGCTGATGCTGCTTCGTCAGGCCACAGCGCCCAGTGAAAGCGAGCTGGATCCGCTGCGTGATCAGCCGCTGTCTCCCGACGGTGCCGCGCGACTGCGTGCGTATGCGATGTATACGCTGCGGCTTGCTTCTCTGCTCAGCGACGGAGACGCACGAACCGATCTGTACACAGAGGCTGGCCAGCTGCTGATGCGGATTGGCGATCAAGACGGTGCTTCAGCGTCACTACGAGCCGCGCTCGACGGAAGACCGCTGGATGACAGCATCTTTCAGCCACTTCTTTCGCTGCTTCAGCGTCGAGCGGAACAGACGGGCGATCACGGACCGCTGCTGGAGCTGCTCGATTTCCGGCTGGCTCAAGTGGCACGCAGCGACGAAGAAAAACGTCAGGATCTACCGCTTCGGGTCGCGCTTCTGTCCCAGCGCGCTGCGCTACATCTTCTGACGGGACAAAACGTCGTCGCAGCCAGTGACTTGGAGACGCTGCTGTCGCTACAGCCGGATCACGCGCTATCACACCGACGACTGGCTGCGCTACGCACCCAGCACGGCGACTTGGCAGCAGCGACGATGCACTATCGCAAACTGATCGAACTGGCGACGGACAAGCTGGAGCAGCTCTCGATTCATCGCAGCCTCGGGGAGCTGCTGCTGGAAACAAGTCCAGAGCACGCCATCATCCACATCGCTGAGTCGCTGCGCTTCGGAAACGAGCTTCGCCAAGTAGGCGAGCCATCCGAGACCTCCGACGAGGTTGAGCAGCGTGTGGCCCAGCAAAAACGACTGCTCGGACTTCAGCTTCGCAAGGGCGATCGAGAGTCGGCGCTCGCAACGCTGAAGCGCATCGTCGAAGAGCTACCAAACAGCAAAGATCTGTCGTCGCTGCGCCAGAGTGTCTTGCTCGAAGTGGCAGGACTGTACGAGCGCGATCTGGGAGAGCGCAGTGCAGCGCTTACGATCCTCGAAAAGCTTCTGTCGGAACAGCCTCTGCATCTGGCAGCGCTTGATCGACTGGTTCAACTGGCGTCACAGAGCGGTGAGACGGGTAAAGCAAACAGTGCGCTCAACCGAGCCCGCGACGAAGCACGCAAGCAAGCCGCAGCGCTGTCCGATGTCGATTCGCCGCTGTCCGTGACGCCATTTGCGACGCTGGCTCAGGTGTTCGACTGGCAAAAACAGAGCGTGGCGCACAGCTTGGCCGGTCAAGCCAGCGCCGTGGTGACGCGCGCACTCGGTGGAAGTGCCGAGATGCCACCGCCGCCAGCGGCTCGTCAGCCTGAGCGCTCTGTCGGTCCACCGCTGCGCAGCACAGCCTTTTCGACGGATTGCCGAGGGATTTTGCTCGATCTGTGGCAAGAGGTCTGGGAAACGGGCAGCAAGCTGCTCGGGCCGGATGTCGCGACGCTGTCGAATGCAGCCAAGGATCGGCTGAACGCGAAAAAGATTCCGCCAAGCTGGGTCACCGTCGATAACCTCGCGCAGCGCTTCGGACTTGGAAACACCGATCTGACGATTGCGTATTCTCTCGTCGCAGGCAAGGAAAAGGATCTGTGCGTTTCCGTCGGAAGCACGCTGGTCTGTGGCAGCGCATTTACCGAGAGCCTGTCGTCGTGGTCGCAGACGAACTGGTTCCGACTGATTCGCAGGCTGGCGCTGCTGCCCGATCGACTTGGCGCAATCGACTGTTCAGCGACGGAATTTGTGCTGTTTGTGGCGGCCTGCTGTCAGCTTGTTTCGGTGCCAGTGCCCGCGCTGTCCGGTCCAGAAAAGAGCAAGCTCGACGAAAAAGTCCGTGCGCTCGACCGCGCGATTGCCCGCAAAGAGCGCGCTGGGCTGCGCAACCTGGCGTCGAGAATGCAAGAGCTGTCGGGTGAAAACGGCAAGAACCTGATCCTGGGCTGGCAGCGCTCGATCCTTCGCGGGAGTGCGACGCTGGCACTGGCGATTACTGGCAACCTTTCGACGGCGCTGGCGGAAGCTGGCGTCAAGCTTGATACCGACGACGAACACGAAGCGAAGACGGCTCGCGCGCTGCTGTGCTGGAGCGTATCGGCAGAGCTTATCGATCTTCGTCGTGAACTCGGTCTGATTGAGAAGGAGTGAAGACGTGCCTCCGGCTGATCAAGACGGCAAGAAGCCCGCGCCAACTGACTCGCTGCTCAGCGATCTCGACTTTGGCGACGACGACTTCAACTGGGATCAGGCTTCTGACGGCTTGGGCCCGATGTTTAACTCCGAAGACGAGCTCCCGCTGGAGCTACGCAGAGCCGTGGTTGCCGCACCGACCGCCACGTCATCGTCGGCTGCGACGAAAGCGCCCGAGCCTGCTGCGGTCAAAGCCGAGCCTGCGCTTTCTGCACCGCCCAGCGAGCCTGCTGCACCGAGCACCAAGCCGTTCGATCCGCTGGCGCTGCCGCCGCTGGAAGGTGACGCAGCACCGCTGCCACCGCTGCTAACGGGCGGCCTGCTGGATGACTTGGACTTGGATCTGCCCGCTCCGCCGTCGCAGCCTGGTCCCAGCACGTCGAGGTCGGATCTAAAGCCCGTTGCCGTCAAGCCTGCCGTCGTAGAAGTTGCGCCGCTCGGCGAGCTGTCCGACCTGGCACTGCCGGTTCCATCATCGCTTCCGACGGTTCAAGCGACTGCGACGACAGCTTCGGCACCGCGCGAGCCAGCTCCGTCGGAATCGTCTGCTCCGTCCGTCAGCTTTGAAGCGGAACCGGAAGGCGAAGGAGAAGACGACGAGTACGATGTTCAGATCGACGCGGCTCCGGCGCAGGAAGCCAAGTCAGCCAGCAGCGATGCGTCTCTGACGGACTTCATTCCGGGTTTTGGGATCACAGCGTCGCCAGAGCCTGGACCTCGGCCTCATCCGCAGAGCGAGCCGTCGGTGGAGCTATCACTTCCGCCTCCCCCGTCGCTGCCACTCTTGGAATCGACGCCGCTTGCCAAGGTTGAGCCTGTCGTCAAGCCGCTGCCAAGCGAGCGTCCCGTTTCAACGCAAGAGCCGCTGCCGCCCGCGTCTATATCGACGGTCGATTCAGCTTCGGTGACTCAGACGACGAAGCCGCAGGTGGAGCGCCTGGCCGAGCTGCCGCCCATTCAGCCGAGTGCATCGCCGCAGCCGCTGCGAAACCAGGGCTCGCCGATTGTGCCACGTCGTCTGCCGCTGCCGAGCATCGAGAGCCTTCCGCCGCCGCCGCCGTGTGCCGCAGGTCCAGCCGCGCTGGAGACGGCTGCGCGACGAATGGCGCAGAGCTTACTCGACGCAGAAGCGGCAAGTCCGGGCACCGATCGCAGTCGTACAGTGTCGCTGCTGCTCGCTGCTGCCAGTCATGCCGAAGCCCTGCGTGAGCCGTCAGAAGCGATCGAGCGTTATCGTCGCGCGCTGGAGCTTTCTCCATCGACACGGACCGCGCTGCGTGGCCTGCGTCGTCTGCTGCAAGCGCCGGGACCGATGGCGCAGCCCGATGAAGCGGCGCAGCTCATCGAGCAAGAGCACGCCCAGAGCAGCATCAGCGAGCAACCGGGCCTGCGGCTCCATCGCATCGAGCTTTTGCGAGCATCCGGGCAGCTAACCGAAGCAAAGCAGCTTGCCCAGGCGTTTTTGGCCGAAATTCCGCGTGGAAGTCACCGCGTGGGCCAGAGCGTGGCGCTGCTTTCGCAGAGTGATGTGGCGCTGGCACAAGGCGGAGCGACGGAGCTTACCGCAACGCTCGACGGAGTGCTGGCACTTCCGACGCTGGCAGGACCGCTGCGTCCGGCGCTGCAAGTGCATCGTGCGCGACTCGATGAACAGTCGGGACGCGATCAGGCTACGGTGCAGCGCTACGAAGCCTCGCTGGGCCAAAAACCAACGCTGTCTGCGGGCCTGGGACTGCTGCGCACGGCGTGCCGATTGCCCAGACTGCGCAAAGATGAGCCTGCGCCGCTTTCCAAGGCCGCAAAGACCGTGGCGGGACTTGCAACACCCACCGCACTGAAAACCGCGCTGTGGGGCCTTGTGGCGCAAAAATCAAGCGGTCCCGAAGAACTGACCGCGCTGCAAGAAGCCGCCAAGCTGGGAGACGGTGCTGCGTGCGATGTGCTGGCGCTGCGGGCCGAACAAGCGACGGACTTTGCGAGCTGCGCGACGTTTTATCAGCAAGCGGCTGCGTACAAAAAAGATCCGTGGCTGCGCGCCGAAGCGCTCCAGCGAGCGGGTCGCGCCTGGCTACGGGCCGGTCAAGACGAAGCGGCGCAGCAAGCGCTGGTTCAGTCGCTGTCGATCGGCAACGCAACCGATATTCCCGTCGATGCAGTGACGAGTCGTCTTCTGTCGCGGGTCTGTCATAAGCTGGGTCGTCCGTCGGATTTGCTCAAGCTGTGGCAGAAGCTCGGTCAGTCGTCAGACGGTCAAGGAGCCTATGCGCTGCTGTATGCGGCAGAGCTACATCTGACCCAGCAGCCGGGCGACGAAGGCCGACGACTCGCGATGGAGGAACTGACGAGCGCGCTCAAGGTGCGACCGGACTTTTACGAAGCGGCGCAGCGACTGGCGACGCTCCAGCTTGCGGCGGGAGCCCCGAAGGAAGCGGCTCAGGTGCTGCTTGCAGCTACGCAAAAAGCTGCCGAGGCGGTGGCCACCGAAGTCTGTCGGCGCGTGCTGCGCGAAGAGGCAGCGTCGCAGCTTCTGCGCATCGGACAGCATGAAGAAGCGGCCAAGGTGCTGCTCAGTGACTCGCTGATTCCCAGTGCGGTGGCGGATGTAGCGCCGACGCTGGCTCCGGCCCGAAGCTGGACGCTGGCGCACCTTGCGACACGGCTGCGTGGCTTGGCCGATCCGACGCTGCTTCAGCAGCTGTCCGACGTGCTCCATGCGGCGGCGGGTGTGGCGCAGGGCAAAGCAGCGGCGGCGCTGTGGTTTGCGCGCGGTAGCTTGCTGTCGTCGCTTCAGCCTACGTCGGTGCCCGAGGGTGGTCCGGTTGAAGAGAGCTTCCGTCAAGCGCTGCTCGCAGAGCCCGGTCATCTGCCCGCGCTGCTTCGGCTGTCGCTGCGCGCACAGAGCACGGATCGTCAGGCGCTTCGTCGCAGCCCGCTCAGTCGGTTTGTCACGTCGGGACTGCGTATGCAGTTTGATCGCAATCCAGGTGGACCATCGCAGCCGCTGTGGGGAACGAGGCTGGCACTCGCGGAAGAGATCGATGCCGACGAGCCAATGCTGGCACTCAAGACCTATCGCGAGCTGCGCAAGTGGGCGGACACGCTGCCGAGCCTGATCGGGCTGGACGACTGGATCTACGTGACGGCATGGCGAGCGGGACAAGGGCTGGATCTCATCGAGCGAGAGCTGTCGCAAAATCCCGACTCGGATACGCGCTATGCGCTGCTTTTGCTTTCGGGTGAGCAGCTGGAAGCCCAAGGAAAAGCGAAGGCTGCGACGGAGCGCTATCAGCAAGCACTGGAGCTGCGTCCGGGTCATCCGGTGGCCAAGCAGAAGCTGGTGCAGGCTTATCTTTCGGCAGGAATGCTCGACGAGCTTTCGCGGCACACCGTCGCAGAGCTAAAAGACGCGCCCGAGATCTCGACGCGGGTTCAGGCCTACGAGCGACAAGCGCTGCTCGCGAACCTACAGATTCACGATCCCGCCGAGCGCAGCGAAGCGATTGTGACGGCGTATCGGAATGTGCTCACCGTCGATGCCAACAATCACCTGGCGATGCGTACACTCGAGCGACACTTCATTGCCCGAGAGCAGTGGGGCGAGCTGATCCATCTGTACGAGCAAATGGGCTTGACGGCGACGGATACTCCGTTTGCGGTTCACATCAGCTCGGATCGCGCGCGGCTGCGTCAGCGACTGTTGTGGCGAGAAGACGGAGATCTCGAAGCGACGCACAATCAGATGGAAAACGACTTCCGTCTGGCGCTGTATCGGGATCAGACGTTCCGTCCAGCGCTGCGCTTTTTGCACGAAGGAGCGGTGCTGCGCGACGATCAAGCGCAGCTTGCCGAGCTGTCGCAGCGCATCGGAGAGCTGTCGATTGGCAGCGGTCCCGGGGAACAGACGGCGAAGCTGGGGTCGGCGATCTTTCTTTTGCGCGCGGCGGAAGCTGCGTCAAATAGCGGCAGCGATCCCGATCAGGTGATTGCGCTGTATCAAGCGTCGCTCGCACGGGCCAAGCATCATTATCCGACGCTGCGCGGACTGCTTCACTACGCGCTGCTGCACCTGCGCTACTCGGTGGCGCTCGCGGCGGCGGAACAGCTCGCCGATACGCTCTACGACAGCGACGAGCGATATCTGCACTACATGCTGGCGGGCGTGCTGGCGCAGAACCTGGTTCCCGACGTGGCCCGCTCTCGCAAAGCGCTGCGTCGAGGCCTGGCTCTTCAGCCCGATCGCGAAGAAGCGTTCGAGCGTCTTCGTCTGTCCTATGCCGCAACCAGCAGCACCAGCGTCGAGGATGCTCGCGCGCTGGCTGAGCTTATCAAAGACCGTCTGCGTCGCACCGATCTGTCCGAAGCACGCATCGTCGGACTGCGCGTCGAGCTGGGTCAGCTCTACGCTGGGCTGCTGCAAAATCGTGCGCACGCCAAGTACGAGCTGGGCGAAGCGCTGCGTCTTCAGCCCAATCAAGCGGCGGCGCTGTATTGCCTGGGCAAGCTGCACGCCGACGACGGAGAGTGGCAGCACGCGATCGATCCGCTCCGTCGCTATTCGCAGATTGAAAAGCGTCCGACGCAGCTCCTCGCTGTGCAGCTTCTCCTCGGAGAAATCTTCAGCGAGCAGATCCACGATCCGCAGCAAGCCATCGCCGCGTACACCAAGGTGATTCAGATTCAGCCGACCAATCAGATGGCGCTGACGAAGCTGGCGGATCTGTTCCTGTCGCAGAATCGACCCGGAGAGACGCTGCCGCTGCTCAAGCGACTCGTCAAGTACACCGAGGACAAGCAGCGCAAGATTGGCTACTACCACCGGATTGCCGGTCTGTCGGAGCTGTCGGCGGACTCTCGTGGGGCACTCGAAGCGCTGCGCTCGGCGGTGGAGGTCGATCCGCTCGATTTAAGCGCCATTCGCGAGCTGGGACGCTATTACGAACGAACCAACGATGTTCAGTCGCTGCGCTTTCATCTCGACGCGGCGGCAGGACGGTTCCGTCCGCAGCTTCAGGCCAAGCCACGCGACGGAGCGGTGCATCAAGCGCTCTTGCACATCTTGACGATGCGACGCAGCGATCAAGCCCACCTGGCAGCGGGTGCGATCACAGCGTTTGGCGGCGTGGTGCCCAAAGACATTCAGACGCAGCTTGAAAAGTCGCAGCCTCGCAAAGAGATCACCAAAGCGGGTCTGCGCGACGCGGCGCTCGACGATGTGCTGTATCCATCGGTGGTCTCGTCGAGCATTCGCATGCTGTTTAAGCTTTTGGCTGAACCGCTCGGGAAGCTGTATGTCAGCGACGGACGCAAGCTGCAAGCACTCGGCGTCGAGCGCAAAGAGCGCCTGCCTCGCTCGGGACATCCAGTGCGCGATCTGGCCAACAAGCTGGCGGCGGATCTCGGCGTCGGAGAGTTCGACATCTATCTGACGGCGGCGCAGGGCAAAAACGAAGCCGGTCAGGCGGTGCCGCACTACACCATCGAAACGCTGGAGCCTCCGGCGCTGATCCTGTCGAGTGTGCTCATCGACGGAGCATCCGAGCTAGAGCGACGATTCCTGATCGGTGGTCTGCTCAAGATCCTGCACAGCCAGCTTCACTTGCCACTGCGCTTGTCGTCGGAAGATCTGGCGGTGCTGTTCGGTGGACTCGTCCGTCAGCAGGTCAAAGACTATGTGCCGATTGGCTTCACCGACAAGCGAATCGAAGCCGAAGCACAGCGTCAGCGACGAGCAATTCCTAGCAAGCTGACCGCGCAGATGGTGACGCTGGCGATGGAGTTCTACGCAGCGGTGCCAAACTACGACGGCATCGCGTCGGCGCTCACGATGAGCAGCCACTACTTCGGCCTGCTGTGGTGCGGGAGCGTCCCGGCGGCAGTCGCGGCGCTGCGACGCAAAGGTCCGTCGGCGGATGCGCAGATTGATGATCTCCTTCGCTTTGCCTTCAGTCGAGAATCGGACGAAATCCTGCGCATCTTGAGCGGCTCGTAGCGACGATAGCTTGCAGCGATTCCCAACCTGCTATACACGGCAGGCGTGACGACGAAACATCCGCCCTGCCCTGTCGAATCCCTGACGGTTTCTAGCATCGCGCTCTGCGGCAATCGCTACGGCGATCCGACCGAGCGCGCCGTGCCCATCATCTTGCCGCCGAGCTATCACCAAGAGTCGAGCCGTCGCTATCCGGTGGTGTATGTGCTGGCTTCGTTTACCGGCGCGGGCTATCAGCTGCTCAATCGCTCACCGATCGCCGAAGCGCTCGACGAACGGATTGCCCGGCTGCTCGCGACCGATCCCAGCATTCCCGAGTTCATCACCGTGCTGCCCGACTGCTACACCGCGCTCGGCGGCAGTCAGTACGTCAACTCGCCCGTGCTCGGAAACTACAGCGATCACTTGGTCAACGAAGTGGTTCCGCTCGTCGATCGCAGCCTGCGCACACTGGCCAGCGCGGCCCATCGTGCTGTCATCGGACGCTCGTCGGGTGGAATCGGTGCGCTGTGGCTCAGCATGAACCATCCCGAGATCTTTTCCGCCGTCGCCAGTCACGCCGGAGACGGCTTCTTTCGCATGACCACGCCGCCCGAGCTGCTCAAGTTCAGTCGTCGTGTCCGTCGCTATGGCGGTCCCGAAGGCGCGCTGACGACCTGGCTTGCGGCTGCAAAAGGTCCAAGACCGTCGGATCTGTTCGATGTGATGACCATCTTCGCAAGCGCGGCTGCGTACAGTCCCGATGACAGTGCTCCGCTTGGGTTTGCGCTGCCGATCAACTGGCACGACGGAACCATCGACGAGTCCGTCTTTGCGCGCTGGCTTCGCTACGATCCGGTCGAGATCTGTGGTGAAGCGCGCTATCGCGACGCGCTGGCCCAGCACAAGCTGATCTTCATCGATGCCGGAACGCGCGATGAATACTACTTGGATCTGGCGGCGCGAAAGCTGGTGTCTCGACTGCGCGCGCTGGGCCTTTCCGTGGTTCATGAAGAGTTTGACGATGGTCACATGAACACGAACTATCGCTTCGATCGCAGCCTGCCTGCCCTGGCGCGCGCCATCAGCTAGACCGTCGGACACCGCGCAATATGAAGCAGATGATATGCCTCTTATTGAGCAGCCTGCGTGAGCGCGTCAGCAAGCACTCAATATGAAGCATCTAATATGCCTCTTATTTCGCGGCGCGCGTCAGTCAGTGCGCAATATGAAGCATCTAATATGCCTCTTATTGCGTGCTGCACTTCGTCGAGAACTCAATATGAAGCATCCAAGACTCCTCTTATCTATGAGGCATCTTGGATGACTCTGATTCGCGCAAGATCGGACGCTGCTTAGAACACGTCTACGGCCAGGACGATCGTGCCGTTAAAGGACACATCATCGGTCGGCGTTTTTCCCGTCGCTGTGGTCACAAGCTGAGCGCCTTCCTGAAGCAGCGGCAGGATGTTCAGGTTGCTGACCAGACGTGGCGCGATGAGCCCCGCTGGACCTTCTTTGGCAGGAATGTCAGCCACCTTCACACGCTGGAGCACACTGCCCACGCGCGTCGGCTCGATGAAAAACTCGGCGGTGTTTAGGTAGTCGAACGTGTCGATGTCGCCGATGCCGCGCGAGGTGCCGGTGATCACCAGCGAAAAGTCTTTGATAAACACCTGACGCGGCGGGTTGGCATTGCGGATCTTCGCTTCGTCGGACAGGTTCACGGTAAAGACAAACGGCGCAGGGAGCAGCGTCGAAAGCGTCCCGTTTGCTTGACCCACCTGACGCTGCTCGGGCAGGTCGATCGTCACGTCGAAGGCGTCGGGCTGGCAGCCGCTGGCAGCAAGTCCCAGGAAAACGGCCACAGCCGCAAGGCGTGACCCGATCGAAACAGAGGCAGTCGGTGTTCGCATGGCTGCATTCTAATCAAAAAATCCGGCCTCGACCTGGCCTGGTAGAGCCCGCCAATGCCGAGCTGCGCGCAGCACCCGACATCCAGCCCGACTTGCGACCCTGCGCAGCGCCCGAAACCAGGCCTGGTTACAGCACTTTCCCGGCGTGGGCTCGGTCTGGTACATTGCTCGGGCGGCCAAGCCACGTCGCCGCGATGAGAGCCGGTATGCCAAAGAGCACCACTTACTCGGTCCCGCGAGAGCTTCCGCCCGATCTCTTGCTCAAGTGGAATGAGATTCTTTCCCGTCTGACGAACGTGCTTCAGATCGCCAAGGATGCCCGGCATCACTGGATCGATCCGATGGTGTCGCAGGCGATTGACTCTCTTCCGAATCGGATAAACTCCCAAGGCTTTGATCCGTGGGGTTTTTCGCCGCAGGAAGCCAAGTTTTATTACTCGCTGGCGCGTCACATCTACGATTACTTCCGGCCCGAGATCTTCGGCATCGAGAACATCCCGAAAGGTCGCGTGCTGATCGTTCCGAATCACTCGGGACAGCTTCCGTTTGACGGGCTGGTGGTGGCGCAAGCGACGCTGCTACAAGCCAAGCCGCCGCGCCTGGTGCGTGCGATGGCCGAGCGCTGGGTCTCGACGCTGCCGTTTGTCAACGAGATGTTCGCGCGCTCCGGCGTCGTGCTCGGCGATCCGATCAACTGTCGAAACCTGCTCGAAGACGATCAGGCGATCTTGGTGTTTCCCGAGGGAGCCAAAGGTTCCGGCAAGATCTATCAGCAGCGCTATCGGCTGGCTCCGTTTGGACGCGGCTTTATGCGGCTGGCGCTTCAGACGAAGACTCCGGTTGTGCCCGTCGCTGTCATCGGTGCGGAAGAGTCGATCATCAGCATCCACGACTGGAAAGGTCTGGCGAAGCTGCTGCACGCTCCGTACATGCCGATCAGCCCGCTTTTGCCGCTGCTGGGACCGCTTGCGTACTTTCCGCTGCCGACGAAGTTTCGCATCTACTTCGGCGAGCCGATGCACTTTGACGGTCCGTTCGACGACGAAGACAGCGTCATCCAGCGCAAGGTCGATCAGGTCCAGGATCGCGTTCAAGCGCTCGTCAACGAAGGTCTGGCGCAGCGTCGCTCGGTCTTCTTTTAGAGGTCTTTGCCGTGGCACACATCCTCATTACCGGCATTGCAGGTGGACTGGCTCAGCTCGTGGCGTCGAAGCTGCTCGCGGAAGGTCATCAGGTGGTCGGCGTGGACTACCGAGAGCTGAAAGAGCCGCGTGATCCGTCGCTGCAAAAGCTCCAGGTTCATCGCGCGCACTACAACAAGACCATCATCGAGGACATCTTCCGTCACCAGTCGTTCGACGCGGTGATGCACCTGGGACGCGCGTTTAGCCTCAAAGACTCGGCGGGCAAGCGCTTCGATCTAAACGTCGTCGGAAGCCAAAAGATCATGAACCTGGCGGTGCAGCACAAGGTGCGCAGCTTGGTGGTGCTCTCGACGTTTCACATCTATGGCGCGCATCCGTCGAATCACATCCCGATTGCCGAGGACGAGCCGCTGCGGGCAGGCGTTCAGTTTCCACAGCTCGCCGACGCGATCCAGATGGACAACATGTCTTCGACGTGGGTCTATCGGCATCCGCAAGTAAAGACCTGCGTGCTGCGCGCGACGAACCTGATTGGACCCAAGCTGCACAACACGCTGACCCAGTTTCTGAGGCTGCGTCACGTACCGTATCTACTTGGATTCAATCCAATGATGCAGTTTCTGCACGAAGACGACATGGCGGAAGCGATTGTCTCGGCGTGGCGACAAGATCTGGTTGGCGTCTACAACGTCAGCAGCGACGAGCCCGTCCCGTGGCGAACCGCAATCGAGCTGACGCGCGCCAAGACCTTTCCGATCCCGGCTCCCGTCGCGGATGTCTTCTTGCGGATGACCGGCAACTTCCCCGGCTACCTCATCGACTTCTTCCGCTATCCGTGCGTCATCACCGACCGGCAGTTCCGCAGCAAAGTGCAGTGGGCGCCTCGACGCGGACTCGAAGAAACGCTGTGGAGCGCTGTCTCGGAAGCGCGAATGAACCAGCTCTAAAAAAAATCCCTCCGCGCGAGCCGCTTGACTCACGGGAGGGATTCAGTACGCGCAGCCGACGAAAGAGTCGGCTTTAGCGACTAGTGCTGGTGGCCTGCGTGACCGCCTTCTTCGGCCTTCTCTTTGGCCTTCTCAGCGATCATGGCCTCGGTGGTCAGCATGAGGCTGGCAACCGACGCAGCGTTCTGAAGCGCGGTGCGCACAACCTTGGTCGGGTCGATGACGCCAGCGTCCAGCAGATCCTCGTACTTGTCCGTCGAGGCGTTGTAGCCAAACGCGCCCTTGCCCTCGCGAACCTTGTTCACCACGATGCTGCCTTCGACGCCGCCGTTCTGGGCGATCCAGCGCATCGGCTCCTCGATGGCGCGACGAATGATCGCCACACCGTACGCCTGCTCCTCGCTCAGCTTGAAGCTGTCGAGTACCGCCTGGGCACGCAGCAGCGCCACGCCACCACCGGGGACAATGCCTTCTTCGACAGCCGCGCGGGTCGCATGCAGCGCATCCTCGACGCGAGCCTTCTTCTCTTTCATCTCCGTCTCAGTCGCAGCGCCGACCTTGATGACCGCCACGCCACCGACGAGCTTCGCCAGACGCTCTTGCAGCTTCTCGCGATCGTAGTCGCTGGTCGTCTCTTCGATCTGAGCGCGGATCTGCTTGACGCGAGCGTCAATGTCCGCCTTCTTGCCGCTGCCATCGACGACCGTGGTGTTGTCCTTGTCGATGGTGACGCGCTTGGCCCGACCGAGATCCTTGATCGACAGGTTTTCCAGCTTCAGGCCCAGATCCTCGGTGATGGCCTGGCCGCCCGTCAGGATCGCGATGTCCTTGAGCATTTCCTTGCGACGATCACCGAAGCCCGGAGCCTTGACAGCGCAAGCGTTGAGCGTGCCACGCAGCTTGTTGACGACCAGCGTCGCCAGCGCCTCGCCATCGACATCTTCAGCGATGATGAGCAGCGGCTTGCCCGAGCGAGCAATCTGCTCCAGCGTCGGGATCAGATCCTTCATGTTCGAGATTTTCTTCTCGGAGATGAGGATGTACGGATCTTCGAGCACGGCTTCCATCCGCTCGCTGTCGGTCACAAAGTACGGCGAGATGTAGCCACGGTCGAACTGCATGCCTTCGACGACGGTCAGGGTCGTCTCCATGCTCTTGGCTTCTTCGACGGTGATCACGCCTTCTTTGCCGACTTTTTCCATCGCGTCAGCAATCAAGTTGCCGATCACGGTGTCGCCGTTGGCGCTGATCGTTCCGACCTGGGCGATTTCCTTGTGGCCCTTGGTCGGCTTCGACTGCGTACGCAGGTTTTCGACCAGCTTGCCAACCGCAGCGTCGATGCCGCGCTTGATCTCCATCGGGTTGTGACCCGCCGAGACCATCTTGACACCCTCGCGGAAGATCGCCTGAGCGAGCACGGTGGCGGTGGTGGTTCCGTCGCCAGCGATGTCAGAGGTCTTGCTCGCGACCTCTTTGACCATCTGCGCGCCCATGTTGGCGAACTTGTCTTCCAGTTCGACTTCCTTGGCGACGGTCACGCCGTCCTTGGTCACCGTCGGCGAACCCCAGGACTTCTCGATCACGACGTTGCGACCGCGCGGTCCGAGGGTGACTTTCACTGCATCAGCAAGCGCGTTCACGCCGGTAAGCATGCGGGCGCGAGCGCTTTCATCGAACAGGATCTCTTTGGCTGCCATGGTTGTATTTCTCCTACAATGTATCGAGCGTCAAAGCTGCGAATCGACGAGTTAGTCCAGCACGGCGAGGATCTCGTCCTCGCGAAGGATGAGGTGCTCGGTGCCGTCGAGCTTGACCTCGCTGCCGGCGTACTTGCCGAAGAGCACCTTGTTGCCCACCTTGACATCGAGGGCCACCGTCTTGCCGTTGTCGAGCGTCTTGCCAGGACCAACAGCCACCACCTCGCCCTGGATCGGCTTTTCCTTGGCCGAGTCGGGGATGATGATGCCGCCCTTGGTCACTTCCTCCTCGGGGAGGCGCTTGACAATGACACGGTCGTGCAGGGGTCGGATCTTAGTTCCTGTCATCGGTTCGTTCTCCTTGCTCACAATCTCTAGCTAGATGGATTCCCTGGGGACTTGCGAAGCTTGCTACGTCATCCACCGAGGGTGTTGAGTCTCTAAAGTGCGTTAGCACTCACCCTGGGAGAGTGCTAGCAGCCGGTAGTTTAGGTACGGACTTTCTTGGCGCAAGGGGCATTTTTTCAGCGTTTTTTGCGAAAAAGTCCGATCAAAGGGCATTGGGAGGCGGTTGCGTCGGTAGATCAGCAAGCGTAAAGTGCGGCTGTGCTGTCGCCCCAAGAGCTACTGACCCGAGTTAGTGCCTATCAACCATCGGCAGATCTGGAGCTCATCAAGCGAGCCTATACGTTTGCCGAACAAGCGCATCAGGGTCAGCTCCGCAAGTCTGGGGATCCGTATCTGATACATCCGCTCACCGTCGCGCAGATCATCGCGGAGCTGCGGCTCGATGTGGGCTGTATCTGCGCCGGGCTCTTGCATGACTGCGTCGAAGACACGAGCGCGACCGTCGATGACATCAGCAAGCTGTTTGGTCCCGATGTGGCACTGCTCGTCGAAGGTGTGACGAAGCTCGGGAAGGTTCGCTGGCAGACGCGCGAAGAACATCAGGCGGAAAACTTCCGCAAGATGCTGATGGCGATGGCGCGAGACATCCGCGTCATCCTGATCAAGCTGTGCGATCGGCTCGACAACATGCGGACGCTCGGTGCGATGGCACCGGAAAAGCAGGAACGGATCGCGCGTGAGACGATGGAAATCTACGCGCCGCTCGCGCATCGGCTCGGTATTCAGTGGATCAAAGCCGAGCTGGAAGACCTGTCGTTTCGATACCTGTATCCGAAGGAATTTCAGGATCTGTCGGACAAGCTCCACACGTATTTTGAAAATCGTCAGCAGTACATCGACGAAGTCGCGCAAGTGCTTCGCAATGAGCTGACGCAGAACGAGATCCCAGCGCGTATCACGGGACGGCCCAAGCACCTGTGGTCGATCTATCAAAAGACCGTCAAGACGGGACGCGATCTCGATCAGCTCTTCGACATCATCGCGTTCCGAGCCATCGTCGGAAGCGTTCGTGACTGTTATGCGGCGCTCGGTGTGGTTCACACCAAATGGACGCCGATTCCGGGTCGTTTCAAAGACTTCATCGCGCTGCCCAAGCCGAACATGTACCAGTCGCTCCATACGTCGCTGATTGGTCCCAAAGCAGAGCGCATCGAAGTCCAGATTCGCACCGAGGAAATGCACAAAGTCGCCGAGGATGGCATCGCGGCGCACTGGAAGTACAAAGAAGGCAAGCCGGGCGGTGCGGACGACGACAAGAAGTTCGCGTGGCTCAAGCAGCTGATGGAGTGGCAAAAGACTCTCGCGGATCCGACGGAGTTTATCGAGACCGTCAAAGTCGATCTGTTCGCCGACGAAGTCTTCGTGTTCACCCCGAAAGGAGATGTCAAAGGACTACCGACGGGAGCCACGCCGGTGGATCTCGCGTATTTGATCCACACCGACGTCGGAAATCACTGCTCGGGAGCGCGCGTAAACGGTCAGCTCGTCCCGCTGCGCTACAAGCTGCGTAACGGCGATACCGTCGAAATCGTCACGAGCCCGAACCAAAAACCGACCAAAGACTGGCTGAAGTTTGTCAAAACTTCGTCGGCAAAAGCCAAGATTCGGCACTTTATGCGCAGCGAGCAGCGAGAGCGAGCCAAAGCGCTTGGACGCGATCTGCTCGATCGCGAGCTGCGTCAGCACGACATGACCTACGCCAAGAGCGAGCGCTCGGGTGACTTGGTTCATGCGGTGAATGAGCTTCGTCAGCAGAGCCTCGATGAGATGCTGATGAACATTGGCTACGGCAAGTTGCTACCGGCGGATGTCGTCGAAGTGCTGCTTCCTGAAGGTCAGCGTACGGTTCGATCCAGCGCCGAGCCAGCAACGAGACTTCCAAGCCTGGCGAAGCGCTCTCCGGGACTGAAGCCGCCGGGAATTCGCGTCGCGGGCGAAGACGATGTGCTGGTTCGCTTCGGCAAGTGCTGTTCTCCCGTCGCTGGAGATCCAATTGTCGGCGTCATCACACGCGGGCGCGGTGTCACGGTTCATGCCAAGACCTGCTCGACGGCGATGGAACAGCCCGAAGAGCGTCGCATCGACATCGAGTGGGATTCCGAGCACAAAGCGGCGCGGCCCGCGACGGTACAAGTTGTGTGCGCAGACAAGCCGGGCATCTTGGCGCTGCTGTCGCAGACGTTCCACGATCACGGGCTCAACATCTCGCAGGCAAACTGTCGGACGCTCGACGACGATCGCGCGGTCAATACCTTCCGAGTCACCGTCGTCGATGTCGATCAGCTCCAGAAGATCATCCGCGCACTGCAAAAGCTTCAAGGTGTGTTCGCCGTCCAGCGAATGTAGCGAGCAGCGACATACCAGCACGCAGCCAGCGCACGCAGCGCAATCGGTCCATCGTCAGCTTGAGCCTGTTTGTAGCGTGTAGTGTCCGTCGGTGAACCGCTACGGAATCTCTGCCAACCGCACAGCGCTCCCCCGGATCGGCGATAATGACAACGATCGTAAAACGCCATGCGGGCAACAGTCAGGAAGGCCAAGTCAAGCAGCGCGGCACCGTTGCGAGCCTGCGCAGCGCCAGCGGAGCCAGCGATCAACCGAGCGCTTTCGTCGCTGAAATCGCACCTGCGCGCAGCGACTTGGGTCCAGCCTGATGTAGGTTTTCAACGCGCGCCACGACGAGCAGCAGCGTCTACACAGCAGGCCAGCGCCACTGCGCAGCCCGATTCACAGCCGACCTCGCTCTTCACAACACACCCTCGCGCGGACGCTTCGTCATGAGCACCGACGCTGTCCCTCGCAACGAACGAATCGCCATCTTCACCCTCGGCGCCGTCCAGTTCGTCAACATCTTGGACTTTTAGTTTTCCCGCTTACGTAAAAATGTAATAATGTTCATGCCTTCCGTCGCTGTAGGTTGTTGACTACATAGCGGCCTCTAGCTTCTCAGGCGGGTATTTCCAGCGATCGGTGGGCTCACAGGAGGCCCATATGGGAGAGGTGATTCGCAAGCGCAACAGCAAGGGTGCATTCATTGGCTACTACGTGCGCTACTACGAAAACGGTGCTCGCAAGACGAGGGCAACCAAGGCGACCTCGGCTGCGGAAGCCCGACGGATGCTCGCGGAAATCGAAGCGCGGATTGGACGAGGCAGGCTGGGTGTCCCCGATCAGCCACAGCACCTCGCCGTCCCTGAGGTTGTGACTCGCTTTCTCGATGAATACGAGCCATCGACCCGCAATCGTGACCGCTGGGCGCAAACGACGCGGTACGAGCTTGCGCCCGTGCTGCCGCTACTCGGTCACGGTGCCGTGAGTGCCGACGATGCCAAGAAGCTGGTCCGTCGCCTGTCGTCCACTCATAAGCCGCGCAGCATCGTCCGCAAGCTGGCGATGCTCAAGATGATCTACAAGTGGGCACTGCGTCGCGGCCTTGTCCCCAGCAATCCTTTCGAGGATGTCAAACCGCCCCGCGTCGAAGCCACCGTCGAATATCTCTCGTCCGCTGAAGTCAAGGCACTCATCGCCGCCGCCGATGCCCGATCCGATCTGCGCGGAAGCATGCTCCCCGTCGCTGTGAGACTCGGTATCTATGCCGGTCTGCGCTGCGGAGAGATCTTTGGGCTGCGCTGGCGCGACATCGACATGGATCGCGGCGTCCTCGTCATCCGCCAAAGTTACCGAGGCGCCCCAACGAAGTCCGGCAAGGTCCGCACCATTCCGATCGCCGACGACCTGGCCGCAGCGCTCACAGCGTGGCGTACGCAGTGTCCACACACCGACGCGGGCCTCGTCTGCCCTGTCCTTGATCCCGATGGTCGCTGGATTGCCGCCCGACGTAGACCCTGCCTCAAGACGACGTACCGTCACGCGGGCCTCACCATCCCCAAGTCGCCGTGGCACGTCCTTCGTCACAGCTTCGCCAGTCACTATCTGATGAAAGGCGGCAGCCTCATCGCACTTCAGACGATGCTCGGCCACAGCTCGCTAAAGATCACCGCGATCTACAGCCACATGTCGTCAGAGCACCTTCGGGCGGAGATTCATCGGCTGAAGTTCTGAGCGAATCAGAAACATTGACCACACCGTAGCCTCGATACCGATGGCAAAGACGACTTTGCGCATTCGCTGTCCGCTCGCTTCGTCCACCATTCCATTCTGTCTAAACGACGGAATAGCGCTACGAATGAAAACCATTGAGTCAAACGGTGAGACTCTCTGCCGCAGCGATTGACCTACCTCTGGTTTTCGGAGTATTGTCTAATCGAATTTGGCTAAGCAGCGTCACGTTTATCCGAGCAAGGAGAAAGCATGAGCACAAAACCAGCAGAACTCTACTTTGCGAGCATTCAGAATCTTATTAAAGCGACTTACAAATTGAAAAACGACTATATTGATGAATTATCATTTGATCCAGACGGCGAATTGATAATCATTCCGCGTGAGAAATTTCGCTCACACGTCACCCAGGCATTGATGCTAACTCAATATTACAAGTTTGTCGGCACAGAAGATGGCCAACAGATCTACCGTGCCTTGGCAAGGCTGCGCGATGCAGATTTTGATTGTAACACTCAAAGCGAAAGTTGCGAAAAGCTTATCGAACTACTGGATGCAATCGTCAGGCAGATTCAATCAGGTATTCTGTATTTTAGCGCTGGAACAATCTCCACAGTTGTACAGGGGAGTCTTGATGATATCAGGCAGACACCTCTGCACTATATTGAAGAAGCATCATTGCGAGATCATATCCTAAGTGATATTTTCGAGCTTGTAAGGGCTGCTCAGTCTGGAATGTTCAAGACAGTAGCGCTTCTTGCTGGATCCATTACTGAAGCAGTTCTACTTGGGGTTGCTAACTTGAATCCAGCCATATCTGAAAACAATCTTAAAAGTGCGAAAGATTCAAAATTTTCCAAGAAAGACTTCCCAGATAAATGCGGAATACCAGAGCTTGCCTATATTTGTCGAGCAGCAAAAATTATAACCGATGATTCTCTGTCAACAGATAATCTATGTGCCTATAGAGATCATATCCATCCAAATAGACATATGAAAAGCGGAACTGTTCTTAACAATCATACTGTCATCACGATCATTGGCACTCTTGGCACGCTGCTGAAGAATCTTGCCAAAAGTGAACAAAAGGGGCTCATGCGACAATATAAAGAAATTGCTCTTGGCTGCTGATTATGCGCCAGGACCAATGTACCGCAGGTTACGATAAGGTCTATGCCGTATCGGGAGCGCGCACAGCAATCAGACGGAGCGGACTTCCTAGGCTAATGCGTATCCATCTGACGCTGTTCGGCGCATCCATGTCTCAACTCGGATCAGGCGAGATCAACCTCAGGATAGTCCCGCCCACCGCAGCCTTGGTCAGACTCACCTTTGCGATTGGGAACGGTTTCGATTTGTCGTCGGGATGGATCCACCGAACGATGCACTTCAGCACATCGCCGGTTCATCAGACGCTGAAGATCAATCAACCACTTTTTGAGTCCGATCAACCACTTTTTGTGGTAGGTTTGATGTATGTTGGATCGACTCTTCGGTGAAAGTGCTTCGTGCATCCTGCTCTACCTCGACGCAGTGGAGGAGAGCTGCGCCCCGGAGATCGCGACCAACTTTGACTTTGCCGTCTCGGCGATCCAGCGACAGCTTCGCAACCTCGAACACGCCGGGGTCTTGTCGAGTCGGCTCGTCGGCAATGTGCGGATCTATACGTTCAATCCACGCTACCCGTTTCTACCCGAACTGCGAAGCCTGCTCCGTCGCGCTCGCGAGTACCTGCCCGAGGAGGAACAGAAGCGCTACCATTCGCCGCGCACACGACCTCGTCGCGCCGGAAAGCCCCTGTGATGAAGATCCACAAAGACATGTCCGTCGCTGACCTGGCGGCGCTCGTCTGTCAACACCTTGCCAACCACCAGATCGAGGCGGTGCTGACGGGCGGTGCCGTGGTCACGATCTACTCGGACAATGAGTATCAGTCGAATGACCTCGACTTCATCTCGACGGCACGCGAGAAGCTCATCGACGGGGCAATGCGGTCACTCGGCTTTTCGCGCAAGGACCGCTACTACGTGCATCCCGACACTGACTTCTTCGTCGAGTTCCCAGCCCCACCGCTCGCGATCGGCAATGAGCCAGTCCGTCGAGTCGGCGAGCAGCGCTTCGCGACAGGTCTACTCAAGCTGCTGACGCCGACGCAGTGCGTGATGGATCGCTTGGCCGCGTTTTACTACTGGAACGATCAGCAAGCTTTCCGACAAGCCCAGATGGTGGCCCGACGACACAGCATCGATTGGGACGAAATTCGCCGCTGGTCCACCGCCGAAGGTCAGACGGAAAAGTTCGCACAGTTCCGCAAGCAGCTCCCATAGGTGCATTACGGGCTCACAGCAGCCCAAAATCGTGTTACAGCGACGGGAGCCAGAGCCGGTCAACATCTTGGACTTTATGATGATCTAGTCACCGGGACAGCTCTAGCCCCGTCGCTGTAACACGCTTTTCGCCAAAGCGTGTGCCTTTTTTGTGCCGCTTCGGACGATGACCCGCCCTGGTGGATGAACACCGACGGAAAAGTGAGCATCCGGTCGAGAAAATATCCTATCAGCGCAGGGAACCTGGCTTGGGACGAGGATGTGTATACGGATGAAACGGGAGCTGCCGTTGAGCATCAACTATCGTTAACTCGGTTTTGGCACGAGCATTAGGATCAATTTTTGATAACAATCCATCACGTACTATAGCTTTCTTTGCACGTGAAAGCAGGTTCCGAAATTCTTCAATTTTTTTGGGAGTAGCAAATGGAACCAATCGAGAAAACTCTTCGGTAATGTGATGCCCAGGAAGGCATTTCTCAAGGATTGAATAAGAATCACGAGCCCACGCACGTATTACAGAATTTTCAATTACCGGGAAATGTTCGATTTCCAATTCATCTAATACATCCACGCAATCAGCGATTGACTGCCTTTTGCTATTTGCTACATCCTCCGAGTGATTCACTACAGGCGATAACTCCTCGGATTCTCCGATCGACCTCGACATTTCAGATTTATGTTTCTTCAGCTTCGAGCTTATAATTTTTACATCTATGCTCTCGATCAAGAGCGTAATCTTTGCATCCGTAGTCATCCCATTGCTGCGCTTCGCTGCAACATCCGGAAAATAATCAACCAAAAATCTATTTACGTCATCATCTGTGCGAAGTGCATCTGAAAGCTGCTTCCTGATTTTGGCTCTTTCACTCATTTTGCAATACCCTTTTACCGAAGCGGTTCAATGGGGGACAATTCGTTGTTGGCCTTGGCTGCGGATTGTTCTCGTTCGTAGAGAAGGGCCAAGGCTTGGCGGATTACGTCGGCTTGGGACACGGTGCGGCCTTCTCGTTCGGAGAGGCGCTTGGCCAGCCACTCGATGATTTGCTTTTCGTGATCGCTCACGCGAATCGGAGCGAGGTAGCCGGTTCGTTTCGTTCGACTGCGAAGCTCAAAGGGGTCCACGTCGGAGAAATAGCACGCGCTAAGTCGCAGACTGCATGGTTGTTGATGATGCAAAATGCATCCCATTTTGTGATGTATTTTGCATATCACATGGTAAGACCCTGCGCATGAGTTCGACAGCTTCCCCATTCCCAAGTCAGGCCATTACCTTCGACCTCACCGACGAAAAAGAGCGATTCATCGTTGGGGTGATTCAGCGTTTTTTTGGCGAGCACAGGCGGCTGTATCGGGTGCTGGCGATGCGGCGGGTGGAGGTGGTTGCGGACGGGAAGCGGCAGCGGCTGGTGCTTCAGGCTGTGCGGGAGCAAGCGGGGACGAGGCGGCCCAAGTGGCAGGTGATCGCGTGGGACATCGACGGGCCAGGGGTGCGGTTTTATCCGCGACCGACGAAGGCCGAGGTGCTGACGCTGTTTCGGTCGTTTGAGGCGATTCGTTGACAGCTCGTTGACTCTTCGGACCGCTGCCCGCAACGGCTACTCGTTGAGTCGGCCAAAGTCCCCCATCATCGCGATGACAAGCTGATACGCCAGCCACTCGATCGCCGCTCGCTCCTCGCGCGGCCACTTCCCGCATAGCGCCTGGTCCATCGGGTCGGCAGCTAGGTGTCGGAACAGCTTACCGACGCATGCCGCAGCAAACCCCGGCACATCGCCCGCAGCCTGCCCCCGCGATAGTCCGACGAAGATCAGCCGCGACAAGAGTCGTGCGACATTGTGAAGTGGCCCTTCCTCGCCCGTCAGCTCGTACTGAAGGTCGCGCTTGAGGTCGGGCCGATGAAGCTTGATGTACTCGGGCATCCGTCGCCGCATCGTGCGCTCGGCAAACTGCTCGATGCGAGGCCAGTTGGTGACTCGACGGGGCTGCTCGGGCTTTCCGTGGCTGCGCTCGTTTTTTTGTGATGCTGGCTCGGTGCGAACGGGTGGCTTTGGCGGATTCGCGGGGCGCAGCGGTTCGGCATGGGGTCGCTCGACGCGCAACCCGGCATGCGCGGGCGGCTCGGAACTCCGCACCGTGGACGATCCGGGCGACGAAACCCATGGCGGCGGCTCGGGCGGGGTCGGGCGAGCGACCAGCGACGGATAGAGCGGCGCGGGCGACTCACGAAGCGACTCGTAGTGCTCGCGCTGCCGTCTCAGCTCGTCGAGAAGTTCCTGCTCTCGCTGCTGCTGCGCTCGCTGTGTCTGCTCGATCCGCTGCGTCAGCTCGGCCACTTCACTGCGCAGCGCGTTTCGCTGCCCTTCCAGCGTGACGAGGTGCTGATGCTGCGACTCCTGCTCGCGCAGCGCAGTTTTCAGCGCCGCCGCGTCCCGCTCATGCGCCGCGACGAGATTCGCCAGCGTGACGTGCGCCACGTCGTGCCCCAGCTCCGACGCAAAGCGTTGCCGGATATCGAGCAGCTCGGCCACTGTCGCGGACAAACGCAACTCCAGCGCCCGCACCACATCAAGCAGCGAGCCCCGATCATTTCGCCGCCCACTCCGCCGGTGCCTGTAGGCAAGCGTCCGACAGCTCGGGCGACAGTACCGGCGATCGATGCGACCCGATGCAGGCATGTCGCCGCCACAAAATGAGCAAACGCGCGCTCGCAGCATGAAACCCCCGCCCAGATTATCGGCACGCCGAGCCGTCAAGTGCTATGGCCCAGGTGTGGTCCATCCGTAAACTCAACCCGATCGGCACAGGCTTGATCGCGCACTGTCTAGCTGGACCACTGGGACTGGCGGATGGCACAAAAATCGTGACGGGCTCATGTACAAAAGCGGTGGCGAGCTTGCCGGGCCGGGTCTATAGACCCCCTTCGCATGGCGGGCCGCTTCGATACGTCGTTCAAAGAGCTGGTGACGCATCACTTCGTTTCGCTTTTGCCGTGGCTTTTGCCCGGTGTGCGCGGTGAAGTGGTGCGGCTTTCCGAGGAGCTTCCTTCGACGCTGCGTCGGGCCGACCTCATTTTTCGCAGCGAAGCAGACGGAGCACCGCCGACGCTGTATCTCATCGAGTGTCAGTGCCAAGGTGATGCCGATCTGCCGCTCGATCTGCTGCTGCGGGCGGCGCTGGCGCATCGTCAGTATCGGCTGCCCGTCGAGACGGTGCTGCTCGCCTTTACGCCCCAAGCATCCGTTCCCGATGAATACGTATTCGGCGGTCGTGCAGGTCGTGAAAGTCGTCATCTGATAAGCGTTCGTCGCATCTACGACGAGCCAGCCGAGCAGGCACTATTCCTTGGCATTCGCCAGGTGCTACCGATGGTGCCCGCGATGCAGCCCCAAGACGGCGATCGCGCGACGCTGCTTGCTCGCGTCCTCGATAGAATCATCGACCTCGACACCGACCAGAGCGCGCCGAACCCCAGCGATCTGCGCCCACCTATCACCGACGCGCAGCGCAAGCTGATGATGGACCAGGCGGCGACGTTTGCGACGCTGCACTTGTCGAAGCAGAAAGTCCAAGGCATAGTCCGAGAAGTCGTCGAAAGGAGACACTACATGCTCGACCCGATTCGTGATTTTCCGTGGCTCCGCGCCGGCTACGAAGAAGGCATCGAGAAGGGCAAAGCCGCTGGCATCGCCGAGAGCGTTCTGGCGTTTCTATCTGCCCGCAACATCCCCGTCGATTCGCGAGTGCGCGCCCGAATCCTGAGTTGCCAAGACCGCACACAGCTCGACCGCTGGATCGCCCGCGCCGCCACCGCCAAGTCCGCCGACGAAGTGCTTGGCGACAACTAAGACCGGAACGCGCCGCACCGAACCCACCTCCGAGCTAGCGATCGGGCACTAGAGCCTGAGCCGCTTCATCTCGATGGCTACGTGCTCGTCCGACAGGTGGCTATAGATCTGCGTGTGCGTCAGGCTGGTGTGTCCCAAGATGCGCTGTAGCGTCAGCAGACCGCCGCCAGACATGAGGAAATGTGACGCGAAGGTGTGGCGGAGCACATGCCATGGCGACGACGGAATGGGGAGGTCAGCCTTGCGGTAAAAGCGGCGAATGTCTGAACGGACGCGAGCCGCGAACCACTTACCCGTCGTCGATGAAAAGGTCGGACAGACGTAGTCCTGCGATGGGCAGCGCTGCCGCCAAGAAGCGAGGTGCTCGCAAAGCTGATCGGCGATCGGAATGACTCGCTCTCGTCGGGATTTCGTCGGGCTGTCTCGAAAGCCATGGCGAATGACGATGACGTTGCGATCGAAATCGACGCTGCGCCAGCGAAGGCCGTAGACCTCGCACACACGCAGACCGGCGTAGATCGCGAGGCGCACGGCAATGGCGAGCACGTCCCGGTGCGGCTGCGTATCAGCATCGACGGCAGCAAGCAGGCGGGCAACCTCCTCACGCGAGAGATAGTCGTTCTTGCGCTCCGGCGGTGGCAAGCGCATGTCCCACGGATTGCAGTCGGAGATACCCATGGAGACAGCCCACTTCCAAGCACTTTTGAGCGCGCCGACACAGGCACGTACCGTGTTCGCCTTTCTATTGTCGCTGAGCTTGCGGACGATCCGGATGGCATCGGTACGGGTGACAATGCCTGTGATGTGCGGCAGTACGGATGCGAGGTTGTATCGCTGCTTGATGACCCAGCGACGGCGATCTCGTGTCCTTGGCTGGTACTCATCGAGCCAGCGGTCTATCAACTCGACGCCCTTGATCGGCTGGGGACGCTCGGGGACACCGAGTCGCCGTCTTCCCGCTTGGGCTTCTAGCTCGATGAGAATCCGACGAGCGTCTGCCGCCGACGTGGCCTTCGTTGCTCTCGCTCGCCTCTTTCCATCAGCATCGACGAAGCGGATGTACCAGCCGACGAAGCGCCCTGCCGCGTTGACCTTGCGAATCACCTCTCCCATGTCCGGTGCCTTTCGTGTGCCTTCCGATCGCCAAAAAAGCGCGTCCAGAACGCTAGAGATCGTCATGTGAGCAGATGCGCACAGCAACGGAAGGCATGATCATTACATCATTTTTTAGTAATTCCCGTTACTAGATGATCATGCCGCTCGGGCCGGACTTTACGACTGAGCTGCATATTCCGGCGTCGCTGCTCGGGCTTTTGGGTGCGTCGTATGCGGTGTCCGCGTCGCTGGCCGGACTGCTCGGAGCGTGGCTCCTCGATCGGTTTGATCGCAAGACGGCGCTCTTGTGGGCGCTCCTCGGGCTGGTGACGGGAACAGCGGCGGGCGGTTTTGCCGTCGGGTTCAAGTCGATGATGGCCGCACGGCTTCTCGCGGGACTGTTTGGCGGCCCAGCCACGTCGCTGGCTGTCTCGGCACTGACGGATCTGGTTCCGCTTGAGCGGCGCGGACGAGCGATCGGTGCGGTCATGGGCGCGTTTTCGGTTGCATCCGTCGTCGGAGTTCCGACAGGACTCTGGCTGGCTCGTCACGGCGGCTTGCGGACACCGTTCTTCGTCGTCGCTGCCATTGGACTGATCGTGACCGTGATGACTTCTTTTTCGCTTCCGTCGCTGCGTGCGCACCTAACACACAGCGCACCGCCGCGCAGCCTTCATGAATTGTTGACGCGCAGAGTGGTCCGCTTGGCCCTGCTCACCATCGCGCTAAGCAACGTCGCAACCTTCGCAATCGTCCCCAATATCGCTCCGTACCTCATCAGGAACTGCGGAATGCCCCGACAGAGCATGGAATACCTGTACGCCATCGGCGGCGCTTGCAGCTTCGTTTCCATGCGAATCATCGGCTGGCTGGTCGATCGCTACGGAGCCCCGAAGCTGATGGTCTGGACCAGCGCGCTGCTCGTTCTCGACTTGGCGCTGGGCTTTCTGCCCGGTCGCGCGATCCTGCCCGTCGCAGTGCTCTTCGTGGGCTTTCTCGTCAGCTCTTCGTCGCGCAACGTCTGTGTGAACACAACCTGTAGTCGCGTCGCAGCTCCGTCAGAGCGTGCGCGCTATCAGTCGCTTCAGTCGGCCATTCAACACCTGGCCGCCGCCGTCGGAGCCAGCTTGGGACCGATCTTTCTGCGCGAGCTGTCCGACGGACGAATCCACGGGATGAGCGGTCTGTCGATGCTGTCGATCACGCTGACGATGATGCTGCCGTTTCTGCTCGCCAAGCTGTATCACCAGGTGGACCTGCAATAGCTAGTGCGGACAGGCTTGGCGAAGCTGCGAATCGATCTGCCCGAGCGCATCTCGACGCTGAGCCACCGCGCGTGGACCATTCCACAGCTCGACAAACGACTGCACAGCCAGGCTGCCGAGCGCGGGCTCTGCGTAGTCGCCTGCATGGACCACTCCGTCGGGATCGACACACGCCACTTCCCACGCCATGCGACACGGTCGAAACTGCGCGCGATTGGCAAAATCGTCGGTGGCACGAAACTCTGACAGGCCCGGATTCGTATTTTCTTGACACGGACATCCACTTGGCGGGTGAAGATGTTCGATCAGCACGACTCCGTTTGGATCGACGATTGCTTTGACCGCAGCGACGGCAGCTTGCACACGCCGCGAATCGGGACGCAACAGCGACTGCGCCGCAAAGCGATTCACTGGATAGCACTCTTCCAGCTTCAGCCAGTCGAGACCCAGATCGCAGACTTGCTGCGCCAGCTTCGGCAGCTCATCAAGGTTTTGACACATCACCACCGTCGAGACGCCAATCCGCAGATCCGCGCGCAGCTTCCGTCGCAGTGCCGTCGCATGCTTCAGGTTGTGCCAGACGCGCCCAAGGTCACAGCCAGTGCGAATTTCATCGTTGGTTTCTTCCGTCGCACCATCGAGAGAAACCGCCAAGCTGGTTACTCCCAGCTCGATCAGCGCTGCCACCGTCGCTTCGTCGAGCAGCATTCCGTTCGACAGAAGGTGTACGTCATAAGGTTGCCCGCGTCGCGCACGTCGAATCCGTCGCAGAATGTCGAAAAACTGCGCAGACATCAGGCTCTCACCGCCGTGGGAAAAGCCAAAGTAGCTGGCCGACGCCATCGCATCTTCCAGCGCATCGAGCACCCACGGCTGCATCGTACGCGCAGTCTTCGTCGCTGTCTTTTCGGGCGCACTCGTGATGCAGTGCTGACAGCGCAGGTTACAGCGCTCCGTCGCGGTCAGATACAGCTTCGACGGAAGAAGCAGTCCACTTGTGATGCCCAGCCGATACGATTGCAGGATGTGCGTCGCTGCACCCTTGGTCAGTTCGTCGGACAGCTGGATCACTTCAGGCGGTGGCTGGCGCCTTAGCAAGACCGCAGAAAGCGGACCCAGCGCCACGCGCTTCGTCGCTGTATCGATTGCAACCTGACCGAGCGTCGCCAGCACCACTACATCCGACGGAGAATCGGTCCGCAGCAAGCACGAAGTCTCGTCGCTGCGTGCATGAGCATAGACTTCCAGCACTTCATCACCGAGCTGTCGTCGGAAGATCAGCAGCTCGGGCTGATCGGTCGCGGTCAGCTCCAGACAGTCACCGTGACGCAGCGACGGAAACTTCTGCCGCAGCGTCAGAAGCGAGCGAAACAGCGTCAGCGTCGAATTTTCGTCGGAAACCTGCGACCAGTCGAGCGGCATTCGATCCGGCCAGACATCTTCAAACGCGCGGGTAGGATCGTCGCTGTACATTCCCAGCTCGTCGCCGTAATAGATCATCGGGACTTCTGGACGCAGCAGGCTGACAAAGTGACCTAGCTGGGCCGTTTGTTCGTCGAGCAGGCTGCGCAGACGCGGAAGATCATGGCTCGCCGTCATGCCCAGCGCCGCGTGGTGATGACCGCGCACAAAGGCTCGTCGCTGTGCATGCTTGGCAAGCTGTAGCGCCGACTGACGACCCGACAGCCACTCGACGAGTCGTCGCTGAAGCGAAAGCTCGGTCGCACAGTCAAGCCCGCGTCCGACGTAGTGCCCGATGTTATCGACGGTCAGCTCTCCCAAGATCAGCGCGTCTTTGCGCACCGCACGCACACCCTGTCGCAGCAGCGAGAGTAGCGCCGTCGGAACATCCGCCGCTGAGTCCAGTCGAAAGCCCGCCACCCCAAGCTGCGCATAGTGAAGCAGCACGCTCAGCAAGTACGTCGCGACATCGGGATGCTCGACGGCAAGCAGCGGCTCTTGCCACTGACCGTGCTGATAGTGCTGATAGCCCGGCGACGGTCCATCGGAAAATGGCCAGCGCTCCAGATGAAACCAGTCGGCAAAGAGCGATTGAAAGCCATGCGCACGGACATCACAGAATGGCAAAAAGTCGCGATTCACATGTGTCAAGGTAATGTCAAGCAAAATGCGAATACCGACGCGCTCTGACTCACGCAGCAGACGAATCAGCGCGGCTTCCCCGCCCAGCGCGGGATCGACGACGAGCGGATTTTGGGCGTCGTAGCGATGCGCCGACGGACTCTGCCAGATCGGTGTCAGGTGCAGCACCGTCACGCCCAAGTCGGACAGATAGGGCAGCGCGGCACAAACTCCGTCGAGATCACCGCCTGCGCGCGCTCGCTCATCGGTCAAAACGGGCCACGGCTGACCGTCGCCACGACGAAACCGATCGACGAGCACGCTGTACAGCACGGCATCTCGCCACCACGACGGAAGATCGGACTTCGGGACCGTCACACGCAGCGCGGACTGAGACGGACCGCCCACCAGCTTCCCCGACGGCAGCCGAAAGAAATAGTCCACACGCGACGACGAAAGCGGCAGCTTGACCGCAAACAAGTGATGCTCGTCTTCGTCGCCGACAAGGTCCATCGCCAGCTCGCGCTCGACATCCAGCTCGCGATAGCGCAGCGTCAGCGATGATCCCGCCGACTTCCGCAGCGCCGCACGAATCGTCAGTCGGCCATCGGGCGCGGCGCAGACATCGGGAAACACGGGCACATGCAAGATGGGCTCGTCGCAGCCCCCGATGCTCAGGACGTTATTGCGCAGACCCTCGACGGAGCGCGTACGCGGATTTTCAGCGTGAAGCTGCCATGTTCCACTCGGAAGCTTCAGCTTGTAGCTGTACAGCCCCGGTCGCAGCGAAAGCGTAACCTGCGGAACTCCGTCGAGCCCAGGCGACAGCGGATGTGGTCGAAAAAAGTGCGGCAGCTCGCCGTAGATCTCGCTCTGCGGCGGCGCGTCGGGCACGCGCAGACAGACGGGTAGACAGTCGTCGGCCAGCTGGGGACGACGCAGCTCCGAGAGCGACAGAGCCAGCGAGGCGCGCGCCATCAGGCCGAGACAGACTCCGACGGGGCAGCATGCAGACCAGCGGCTTTGAGCAGCGCTTGATCGGCATCACAGTCGGGATTGCCGGTGGTCAGCAGCTTATCGCCGTAGAAAATCGAGTTGGCACCGACGAGAAAGCACAGCACTTGAGCTTCCCGGCTTAGCTCGGTGCGACCCGCCGACAGACGGACACGGCTCTTGGGCATCAGGATGCGCGCCGTCGCAATGGTCCGAACCAGCTCCAGCGGATCAATCTTGGGTCGCAATTCCAGCGGAGTGCCTGGCACAGCGACGAGCGCGTTCACCGGCACACTCTCCGGCGGTGGATCGAGCGACGCCAGCGTCTGAAGCAGCGCGCAGCGATCATCGACCGACTCGCCCATACCAATGATGCCGCCGCAGCACAGGCTGACACCGGCTCGACGGACGCGCTGGAGCGTGGTCAGCCGATCGTCGTAGGTTCGCGTCGTGATGACCTTGCCGTAAAACGATCGCGAGGTATCCAGGTTGTGGTTATACGCCGTCAGACCAGCCTCGGCGAGCTTGCCCGCTTGCTCTTCCGTCAGCATGCCCAGCGTCACGCAGGCTTCCATTCCGAGCGATCGCACGCCGCGCACCATGTCGAGCACGCGCTCAAACGCAGGACCGTCTTTGACATTGCGCCAGGCTGCGCCCATGCAAAACCGCGTCGCACCCGCCGACTTGGCAAGCTCCGCCTTCGACAGGACTTCCTTCACCGTCAGCATCGCCTCTGGCTCGACGTTTCCGTGCGCCGCCGATTGAGGACAGTAGCCACAGTCTTCCTGACAGCCGCCGGTCTTCACCGACAGAAGCGAGCAGAGCTGCACTTCGCCGGGATCGTGATTCGCTTGATGAACCGACATCGCACGCTGCACCAGCGCGGGCAGCGGCAGGTCATAAATCGCTCGAACGTCGGAAACAGAGAGCGTGGAGGGAAGCCCCGTCGCTGCGGAGCCAGCTTCAGCCTTGGTCGCACTGTGCATGGGCGGCTTATAGCACGACTTTTTGCAAGGCCAAGGCTTGTGCGACGTGGTTACTTCTTCTTCTTGCGGAACAGGCGATCGAACACAGAGCCCTTGTCTGAGTCGTTGCCGTGCTGATCGTCGTCGGAATCCTCGGCGGTTCCTTGCGAAGCCGAGTTCCGCGACGAATACAGGTGCGGTCCTAGCTTTTCGACCAGCTCGCGGGCTTCGGGAGACAGGTCTTTGGGAACCAGCACCACGAAGCGAGCGATCAAGTTGCCGCGTCCACGACCTCGGACATTGGGCATTCCGCGACCGGAAATCACTTGCTTGGACAGCGGCTGCGTGCCCGCTGGCACATCCAGCGTCTCGACACCTTCGGGCGTCGGCACTTCCACGCGCGTCCCCAGCGCCGCTTCCGCAAAGGTTAGCGGAACGTCGGTCCACAGATCGTCTCCGTCGCGCACAAAGCGAGGATCGGGCTGCACGCGAATCAGCACGTACAGATCGCCTGCTTCGCCTCCCGTCTGAGAGCTGGCGTCCCCTTGCCCGGTCAGCCGCAGTCGCTGTCCATCGTCAATGCCCGCAGGAACGGTCACACTGACGGATGCTCGCCGAGCGACTTGGCCCGCGCCTTTGCAGCTTCCGCACTTTTCCGCGATGGTCGATCCAGCACCGCGACACTGAGGACACGTCGTCGAGATGACGAAGAAGCCCTGCTGATGTGCGACTTGACCGCGACCGTTACAGGTTCGACAGCGCTGCGGCTGTGTTCCCGACTTGGCACCTGAGCCTTTGCAGGTGTCGCAGGCGCTGTGACGATCGATTTCGATCTCGCGCTTTACACCCTTGGCTGCATCGAGAAACGACACCGTAAGCTCGATCTCGATGTCATCCCCACGCGGAACGCGACGACCGCCGCCGCCGAAGCCGGGGAAGCCACCGCCGCCGCTGAAGATGTCAGCGAAGGCCGAAAAGATGTCTTCCATGCCTCCGAAGCCGGGATGAAAGCCACCTTGCGCCGGGCCTTGATGTCCGAAGCGGTCGTACATGCTCCGCTTTTCTTTGTCGGACAAGACCGCGTACGCTTCGGCAGCCTCTTTGAACTTTTCCTCGGCTTCTTTGTCCCCCGGACGGCGATCGGGATGATATTCCATCGCCATCCGACGGTAGGCCTTCTTTAGCTCGGCGTCATCGGCAGTCCGAGACACTCCAAGCACTTCGTAGTAGTCACGCTTTTGCGAGCTCATAAAACGGCAAGTTGCAAACTAACGCCCCAGCGCAACCTGTCAAGCGATCTACCGAGGGAAATTTTGCGAGCCATGCAGCGCCCAGCCAGCCAGCACGCGCGTGATCAGCGCGACAGCGAGCGCAGCGCCGTCAGAATCATCCGGGTTGCGCGGCTTTTGTTGAGGGTAAAAAAGTGAATGCCGGGTGCGCCTCGGGACAGAAGCTCCGTACACTGTACGGTCGCGTGCGCCACGCCCAGCTCCAAGATGGCTTCGGGATCGCGCTGGTATCGCTCCAGCTGGAGCCGCAGCCGCATCGGAATCGTGGCTCCGCACAGCCGGGTAAAGCGCTCGACTTGCTCGAAGCTGGTAATCGGCATGATGCCGGGCACGATCGGAACGCGGACACGATTTGACTGCGCTCGCTGCACGAAGTCGAAGTAGAACGCGTTGTCGAAAAAGAGCTGCGTGATCAGAAACTCGGTGCCTGATTCGACCTTTTCAGCGAGGTGCCGCAGATCATCTTCGCGTCGCAGACACTCAATGTGACCTTCGGGATAGCACGCGCCACCGATGCAAAACGGCCAGCGCTTGCGATCACTGCGCATAAACTGCACAAGCTGACTGGCGTAGGAAAACTCGTCGGAAGGCTGCGCTGTATCGAGGCTGACACGCTCGCTCACATCGGGCACAGGACTTGGACGATCGCCGCGCAGCGCCAGCACGTTGTCGATTCCGGCTTGCGCCAGTGCATCGAGCGTCTGCGCCAGCTCCGCTTGACTGTGTCCAACACAGGTCAGGTGCGCCATCGCTTCGATGCCGATCTCATGCTTGATGCGTGCGGTCAGCTCCGTCGTCGTGCGCTGAGTCGATCCGCCCGCGCCGTAGGTCATCGAGACAAACGACGGATCGAGGTCGCGCAGGTCACGCAGCGTCTCAAGCAGGTTGCTGAGTCCAGCCTCGGTTTTCGGCGGAAAAAACTCAAACGAGTAGCTGGGCGAAGGCTTCTGAAGTCGCTCGGCAATGCGCATGTGTCGCTTCGATTCGCGTGGAGAGAAAGAGGATCAGCCACCGTCAGGCAGCCAGCTTGGGAGGAACCGCGCGCAGCAGTCGCAGCACGTTGTCGCCTAAAATCTTGTGAATCGTCGCTGCGGACAGGCCCGCACGCAGCAGCGCTTCGGTCAAGTTGGGCAGCTCGGTGGGACTCGACAGGCCTTTGGTGGGACGAATGAAGCCATCCCAGTCCGAACCGAGCGCCACCGCGTCAGGTCCAGCCACCGACAGCAAGTGCTGAAGATGTGCGACCACTCCGTCGAGCCCGTCTTGCCCCAAAAAGCGCGGCGCGAAGATGACGCCGATCACACCGCCGGAATCCGCGACTGCGCGAACCTGTTCATCGTCGATGTTGCGCCAGTGTGGTGTCACGCCCGCGACGCCAGTGTGACTGACCAAAAGCGGACCCGGCTTGCGAGCCACTGCGTCGAAAAATCCTCTGCGATTGATGTGCGCCAGATCGATCAGGATGCCAGTGTCTCGACACGCATCGACGATCTCGCAGCCGAGCGCCGTCAGGCCCATGCTGGCATCTTGTCCCCAGCCCATCGCCGGTGCCCCGAGCGCATTGCGGCTAAAGTGCAAAAGTCCCAGATAGCGCACGCCACGACGCCCGAGAGAGAGCAGCCGCTCGAGCACGACTTGGTTGCGCTCGCCGCGTTCCAGACAGTGCGCGCCTTCGATTCCGCACAGCGCAGCCACTTGTCCCTGCTGTCGCGCCGTCACGATGTCATCAGCGGTCCGACACAGCCGAAACGCCCCCGCTTGCGCTGCTTTTTCCAGCGCGTCGATCTGACGGTGCGCTTCAGCGAGACAGCCCACTTCCGGCTTGGGAAACGTCCAGATCCCGAAGAACAGGCCCGCCATGTTTCCAGCGCGCAGCCTCGGTAAATCGACGTGACCACCGATGCCTTTGACCATCCACGACGGATCGTGCTCGGCCAAAAAGTCATAGCCACGGCTGATGAACTTGATGGTGTCGGTGTGAAGGTCAATCGGCGTCGCCGCAGCGTGAACTGCCGCAGCTTCGGCGCTCAGCGGAATGGAAGGCGTCCAGGTCATGAGCTGTGCAAGTTATTGAGCCGCTTGTGCGGTACGAGTCGCTTCGTCGGTCAGTCGATTGATCACCATCGTGTGCAGCGACTGAACCTGTCCCGACTGACGAGCCACGACGTTTACGATGTTGACACCGGGCCAGAGCGGCACGTTGGCGTCAAACTGCATCTCTTTGGTCATCGGACCGTTGCGATTGCTGCGATAAAAGACCTTGCGGTGCTCGATCTTGGCGACGCGATTGGACACCACGACGTAGCTGTCGAGCACTTGTTCCTCATCGCGGGCCACCACCGACAGACGTATCGAGGACTGATCCACCGCCAGCGGAGCCTTCACGTCGAGCAGCGGCGGCGTTGCTTGCCAGACAAGCTGTAGCGACGGATTGGCGTCGGCAGGCTGCGAGGTCTCACTGACGAGCTGCGCCGGAACAAAGCCCGGACGATTGGGCTCTAGCTCAACGCGAACATAGTCAGCCAAGCGACCCGTGACCTTGAAGCGCGCGCCTTGCGGCACTTTTCCAACCTCAGCTGCCGTCGCTGATGCACCAACGCGAACCACCAGTTCTTTGTTCGCCACGATGGTTCCGCTCCGAGCCTCTACGCTTTGCCGACTTTCCAAAATCGGGAATGCCAGCTTGTCGGTCACCCCTTCGTGCAGCGCGAAATCCCACACCTGCAGCTCGACGCGTGCCGTGTTTTCGGAAAAGTCGGGCTTTACCTCGAACGTAAAGTCCATCGCGCGCTGCTCGCCGGGAGCCATCGCTTCCAGCTCGTAACGGCCTTTGTTGACCATCACGCCCTCGCCGGACCGATTGTGCAGCAGCGCCAGCGGCTTGGCGGCCTTGCCTGCGCCGGTGTTCTTGATCAGCACCCGCAGCCGCACCGTCTCACCCTTTTGAAGCAGTCCGTCGCGGTTCGCTTCGGCTCCATCGTCAATGAACTGATAGCTGTACGCAAACCGAGGCCGATCCATGCCCTGAAGCTGAACCTTGAGCACTTGTGGCGACGGCACTTTGCCATGCTCCTCGAAGAACTGAACCTTCACTGTATCCAGCCGAGGCAGCGTGTCCTTCGGCACCGTGATCGGAATCGCCCAGGTCTTGGTCTCACCCGGCGCAATCCGTCCGAAGACAAACTCGCGATCTTCGTACAGGTAGTTGTCGCTCTTGATCTGCGCCCGGACCTGACCCGCGACGCCTTGTCCGCGATTGGTCACCGTCGCAGTAAAGATCATCTTTTCGCCCGCTTTGGCCAGGTTGTTCGGCTTATCGGTCGTCACCGTCGCGGTGAGCTCTGGCATCGCCGCTTGATTGCCCACCGGAGCCCAGTCGATTCCTTGCTTGCGCAGCGCCTCGACCAGCCGACTCTGCTCGCTCGCTTGACGACGAACAAAGAAGTCTTTGGCCGAGTTCAGGATCTCATGCCGACGATAACCCTGCACCGACGCCATCAAATCGCGCGCGTACTGGATCGTGTAGTCATCAAAGGGCTCGTCTTCATCGTCGGGCAGCGTCGCTGCCTCATCGTCATCGTCGTCTTCGCCCTGCGGCAGTCCGTTCTTTTTGTCGCTGTCCGTCAGCAGCGCCGCTTTTCCTTTGGGCGGTGTCGCTTTCTTCGGCGGCTCTACCCAGATGTAGCGCATCGTCTCGACGGGCTTTTCGTTGGTGCGCGTGTTCTGCGACGTCAAGTGCGCATCGAGATCTTGCTCTCGCGTCCCTTTGTAGGTTCGGAACAGCGCCAGGTTGTCTTTTTGGACCACCATCGGATCGAGCATGATGTCCGGCATGATGCCGACCGACTGAATCGACAGATCGCCCGGCGTCAGATACTGCGCGATCGTCAGCTTCAGCGCCGACCCGTCGGGATTGTCCATCAGCACCTGCACCGAGCCTTTACCAAACGTCCGACTGCCGATGATCACCGCGCGATCCAGGTTTTTGAGCGCTCCCGCCACAATCTCCGACGCTGACGCCGATTGACCATCGACCAGCACCGCCATCGGAATGCGAGGCTGAGCCGCTGCTTCCGCACGTGTCTCTTCCCGACGTTTGTTGGCATATCCGACGGTCGTGACGATCGTTCCCGATTCCAAAAACTCGTCCGCAATCTTGATGGCTTTGTCGAGCAGTCCGCCCGGATCGTGTCGCAGATCGAGCACCAGACCGCGCAGCGGCTGCTTGCTGCTCATGTCCGCCAGCGCTTGCTTGAGCTCTTCGTCGCTCTTTTGCGAAAACTGCGACAGACGGATGTAGCCAACTGGACCGGCTGCCGTCGAAAGAACCCGCGAAGTCACCGTCTGAACCCGGATCTCTGCGCGCTTGAGAACGATCTTACGAAGCTGCTTTTCTCCGTCGCGCTCGAACCAGACTTCGACCTTGGTATCGGGATCTCCGCGCAGACGCTGCACCGCATCGTTTAGCGCCATGTTCGCCGTCCAGTCTTTGTCGATCTTGACGATGCGATCGTAGCGACGGACTCCGGCTTCCCACGCGGGTGTGTCCTTCATCGGACGAGCCACCGTCAGCGAGCCGTTCAAGATGCGAATCACGATGCCGAGTCCACCAAACCGTCCGCTCGTCGAGACTTTCATCTCTTGATACGTCTGCGGATCGAGCAGCAGCGAGTGAGGATCCAGCGTCGATAACATGCCGTTCGTCGCTGCGTACTCGATGTTGCGCAGAGTCTCACTGTCGGTGCCGGGCAGCAGATGCTGGATGATGAAGTCGTAAATCTCCTGCATCTTCGGCGCCATCGCCCACGGAGAATCGACATGCTCGATGCTAAATTCCCGAACCGCTGTATCGACGCGAACGACGACGCGGTTTTGTTCCGGGAACGACTCGATCATCACCTCGGCGACCTGCTTTTGGATCGATTCCAGCGCCGACAGCAGCATCTGCTTGGGATCGACGCGGCTGGGATCGACGTAGGCTTCCAGCACCCGACCGAGCGTCTGATTGAACGTCGTCAGTCGATTTTGCAGGTCGTACGGCTTGCGATCTGCTGACGGTGCGCCAATCGTGCGTCCCAGCCCGACCATCATCGCGGGCCCGCGTCGGGAAACAGTCAGTGCCAGCGCAAAGCAGGCAGCCATCGCAACGACACCAACTTTTAGAAAGCGTTTCATTCGCAGCTCCGGCGTCTCATCAGGCACCTTGGGAACTCCCTATCAAACACCTAAAAATTATCCATCACGCGGCCCGAATGGGCAAAAGAGACGACTCTACATGATGTGATGCCATCGCTTCATCCGCTCGACGGGAAATATAGCCATCATTTCTTACATCGACTGCCACGATAAAAGTGCCAGCGCAGAGATCAAAAAGTCGAGCACGATCACCGCAAACGAAGACGAAACCACCGCGCGCGTCGTCGCCCAGCCCACGCCTTCGGAGCCTCCGTGTGTGCGCAGCCCGCAAAAACCGCTGACGATCGGGATCGCTGCGCCGTAGCTGAGCGCCTTGATACAGCCGGTCAGCACGTCGGGCAGCTTCACCTTGCTCAGATCCAAAAACACCGAATACGGAACGTGGAAGGTCTGATGCGCGGTAAATGCGCCCATCATCACCGCCGACAGCACACCAAACACCGCGAGCAGCAGCGTCATCGCGAGCGTCGCCAAAAAGCGCGGCACCAGCAGATACTCGACGGGCTCGACACCGCACATGCGCAGCGCATCGACCTGCTCGGTCACCACCATCGAGCCAATCTCTGCCGCAATGCCAGCACCGACGCGCGTCGCCAGCATCATCGCGGTCAGCGACGGACCAAACTCGTGAACCAGGTACTTGATAAACTCGCCGCCGACCTGGCTCAGATCCCCGGTCACCCTCGATAGCTGAAGACAGCTTTGAAACACCAGCACCATGCCGGTAAAGCCCAGCGTCACCAGCACAAACAGCAGCGAGCGATTGCCGACCTGATAGAGCTGACGCAGCAGCTCTCCTTTGGGACGACGAGCCCGCACCGCTCCGACGCAGACCAGCATCGCAATCTGTCCAAGCTGCGTCGCCTGGGTCCGCAGACTGGCAGCCCAGCTGGTCAGCGCTCGCTGGGACTTCATCGCAGCACCATCGTCCAAATGTCGTCGGACACCATGATGAGCAGCGCCGCCGCAACCACCGCATCGTTGACCGACTGCCCGACACCCACAGCGCCGCCTTTGACGCTCAGCCCGTAGTGACAGCTCGTCAGCGCAATCATCAGCGCAAAAAACGTACCTTTGAGCAGTCCCACCGTCACATCCCACAGCTTGATGGCATCGACGAAGCTTGCGTAAAACGACGCATAATCGACGCCAAGCAGCAGCTTTCCAAACAGCATTCCTCCACCGATGGCCACCGCATCACCGAGTACAAGCAAGCAAAACATCGCCAGCATCATCGCCAGCACGCGCGGCACAATCAGATACGGAATCGGCTCGATCGCCAGCGCGCGCAGCCCATCAACCTGCTCGGTCACCACCATCGATCCAAGGTCCGCTGCATTGTTTGCCCCGACGCGACCCGAAAACATCAGCCCGATCAGGATCGGACCGACCTCGCGCAGCACCGCATAGCCCGTTCCCCAGCCGAGCAGCCCGTACGCTTGAAAGCGCTGCACGAAGATGCCCGACTGAATCACCATCGTTCCGCCGGTAAACAGCGCGGTCAGCGACACGATCGGCACCGACACGACGCCCATTTTGTACAGGTTGCGCACCAGCTCTTTTGCATCGAACCGTCCACGCAGAAGGTTCACGAAGGTGTAAAAGCCGAGCAGCGCCATTCCGCCGACTTCGCGACACAGCGACAGCACCACCATTCCCAGCGTCAGCAGCGCCCGCGTCATAACGGACCCTCCAGCTCGCCCCGCACAAACTGACGCACCACGGGACTTGCGCTTTCATCCATATCCGCCGATGGACCGTCGTAGCAGAGCCTGCCGCGATACACCATCAGCATCCGGTCGGAAAACCGCCGCAGCGCGTCGATGTCACTCGACACAATCAGCGTCGTGCTCTTCGTCAGCTTCTGCTCCGTGCCGAGCAGATCGTAGATCTTTGCCGTCGTCACCGGATCAAGTCCCGCCGTCGGCTCGTCGTAAATCAGCAGCGGAGGCCGCGCCACCACCGCACGAGCCAGCGCCACCCGCTTGCGCTGTCCGCCCGAGAGCTGCGACGGCATTTTGGCCGCATGCGTCGCCAGACCGACTCCGCGCAGCGACTCACTCACACGCGCCAAGATCTGCTGCTCGTCGAGCGCTTCTTGTCCAAGTCGCAGCCGCTGACGCAGCGGAAACGCCACATTTTCCTGCACCGTCATCGAGTCAAACAGCGCGTTGTTCTGAAACAAGTAGCCGATCCGCGACTGAATCGAGCGCAGCTCATCCGGCGACGCCAGCCCAAGATCCCGTCCCGCGACTTCGACGGTACCGTGCTCGGGTCGAACCAGACCGCAGATGATCTTGAGCAGCAGGCTCTTTCCCGACGCACCCGGCCCGCACAGACCGCACGTTTCGCCTTCGGCAATCCGCAGCGAAATTCCGTCGAAAACCGGCGGTTGAACCGGATCTAGGTGCAGCTTCCTGATGCCGTCAAGAGCAATCACAGCGACGAGCTTATCGCTGAAGCCAGGCCAAAAGCGCAAGCGTTTATTGGGCTGTTTGCTTCTCTCAGTCCGCCTAGGCCCGGCTCCACGCCCGCACGTTCATGTTCCACGGCTGTTCCACGCGTTCCACGACCTGTTCCACGCGTTCCACGACCTGTTCCACGCGTTCCACGGCTGTTCCACGCGTTCCACGACCTGTTCCACGCGCGCAAAAATGGCAATCCCAGCAGACCTTTGACAGCGCAGCCCGCGCGTGTACGTTCCCACCATGCCGATCTATGAATACGAGTGTGAGTGCGGTGCAGTGCTCGAGTCCCTGGAATCGCTCGGGACCGTCCGAACCCAGTGCGGTGAGCTGTGCCGCAAGAGCAAAGGATCTTCAGTGTCCGTCGGTCAAGGCACCGTCGCGCGCGTCCTGTCCGTGACGGGCATCCGTGGCGATGGCAAAGAAGCCAAAGAGCCGGTCTTCAATCCCGTCAAGCGCCAGAACCGTCCCGGCTGCGAGGACTGCGACTGTAGCGTAAACTGATGTTCCGACGGAACGCTCGTGACGGAACGCTCGTGACGGAACGCTCGTGACGGAACGCTTGTGATGGAACGCTCGTGACTAGAAGCTGACGCCAAAAGACAGCGCGGCGCGATAGTGAATGACGACGGAGCGGCTGCTAAACAGCACTGGCAAGCTGACGACTTCTCCGCCGAGGTGATAGCGACCGGAAAAGACGTACTTGATGCCGACCTCGGGAATTGCGACGCCGAAGTGATCGGCGATGACGCTGCCCGCCGCGCCCGTTAAGGACACTGCGTATCCGACGCTGACTCGTGGATAGATGTACAGGTTTGGCACCGGCAGCCCGATGTCGTACTGAATGCCGACGGGAATCATCAGCGTGCCAAGGCTGGCGCGAAACTGCGCTTGCACGGGCACGATCAGGTACGCATTGGCCGACGGAGTGAGCTGCCACGCAAACTCCAGTCCGGCGACGCCTTGATGAAGCAGCCCGCAGCCGCCGCCAAAGTATACGCATGGCGCAGCGCCGACCTTGAGGCTCAGCATGTAGCGACCGCTCCGCGTGCTTCCGCCCGCGCTTGACGAGCCACCGCCGCCCGAGCTGCTGCTGCCCGAGCTGCTGCCGCCTGAGCCACCGCTGCCCGAGCCGCCCGCGCCACTGCTTCCTGCGCTTCCGCCCGACGACGAGCCCGTGCTTCCCCCGCCCGTGTCAGAGCCGCCCGTCGATCCCGAGCCGCCGGTGTTCTGCGGGTTGGCCTCGGTTTCCATCGGATCTTGCTGAACCGGACCGGGGCCTTTTTTCTTTTTGGCCAGCGCCTCGCCAGAAAGCAGAGAAGCCGTCGCTGCCGCGATCAAAATCAGCCGAGACGTTCGCTCCGCCCAGTCCAGCATTTCGTTCCCCATGCGAGATGATCTTACGGCGTTCGCGGCTTGAGCATCGGCATCACAGGTCGTCCCGCACACGACGACGGAGGCGTGAGCCGGAGCGCGTGCGCCAGCGTCGCCGCAAAGTCTACTTGATCGATGACGCCGTACTCACCGGGATTAAACTGCGGACCAAAGAACACCACCGGCACTTCGGTATCGTAGCGATAGAACGAACCATGCGACGTGCCCTGCTCTTTTTCGCCGTACTTTCCCCAGAAATAAAACGGCGCCATCATCAGCACCAGCTCACCGCCTCGCGACGGAAAGTAGCTGCGAATCACCGCTGTCGCTGCGTCCGTCGGAGGCACCCAGCCACGCATTAGCTGTGACCGCGTAAAGTAACCGAGCACGCCCGGAATCTCGAGCACCGCGCGTCCCGCCACTTCTTCGACCTGCACCGGATCGGCCTTCGCTTGCGCAATCATCTTCGGCGAGATGTAGACGCTCGGATCCTCCAGCGCCGCGACCCACTCGCCTTGAATCGAGTAGTGCTGCGACAGCGCTTTTTGCACGGTGTCTTTGACGATTCCTTTGCGCACCCGACCGGCGAGCAGGCTCTTTTGCATCGCTTCTTCGGGAATCGGCGCTGCACCGTGATCGGCGGTAAAGGCCACGACCAGCTCGCCCGGCTTGAACTTCTTTTCCAGGTCTTGCAGCAGCTTTTCGACGGCGCGATCGAAGCGCAGGACCATGTCTTGGTATTCGTGGCTGTACGGTCCAAACAGGTGTCCCGCCAGGTCCGTACCACTCACCGAGATCGCCAGTGCGTCGGTGACTCCGCGCTGTCCAAGCTGCTCTCCTTCGAGAGCTGCCCGCGCAAAGTCCATCTGGATTTCCAGACCCGTCGGAGTGTAGTTCACCGACTCGTAGTAGCCCGGTCCCGGCGCTTGCTGCTTGGCATTGGTCGGATGCGGAAACACCCGTCCGAGCCCTTTGAGATCCGCTTCGTGCGGCGACGCATCGATGTTGGGGTACGCCGACTCAGGCAGCAGCCGATCCCAGACCTTGCCAAACAGCTTGTCGGCCATCTTGCCGCTGTTCCAGCGCTTGACCCAGTCGGGCACATCGTTTCCGTAGAACGTCGAGGTCGTCATCTCGCCGGTCTGATCGGAAAACCAATAGGCTTGGCCGGTGTGTCCGCCGAGCAGGATCGCGCCGCGCGCCTTGAGCGATACCGACACAACCTTGCTGTCTTTGTTGGAAAAGCGCAGCTCGTCGAACACGGTGCTGCCAAGCAGGTTTCGCGGCGAGCTATCGTCTTCGAGCGACAGGTCTTTTTCGCCGATGATCTTGACGTTTCCGTCGTAGAGCATTGACTCGGCACGTCCAGCCTGACGGTTCCAGAACTTGTTCTGGGTGATTCCGTTTAGATATCCGTACGAGCCCGTCGCAATCAGCGCATGGCCCGGCCCTGTGTAGGTGTTCTGCTGGCCGTACCGTCCAATTGCTCGTGCGCCTTGCGTCATCAGCTTTTTGACGCCGCCCTCGCTGAGCAGGTGTGACCAGCGCGTGAGGTTGTCGGCCCGAAACTGATCCGCCACGATGAGCAGCACCAGCTTGGGAGCCGTCGCCGTCTGCGCCGTCGCAGGCTTGCCAGCAGGCTTTCCCACTGGCGTAGCCGGTTTCGCCGCCGCCGGACGAGCCACAGGTGCCGCCACCGCACCTTGCAAGGCTCCATTGGCTGAAAGTGCCGCCACCGCACCAAACGCCAAAAGGACAGAGATCCGCAGGCCCTTACTTCGGGTCATCTTCACAGTCTCCAGCACAAGAGGCCATCGTACCGTATGTTCTGATGGTTTATCCACTGGCCCGTCCTGTCCGACGGATGTGCAGCGGTCCTTGGCCTGTGGTATGCAGCGCGGATGCGGGTTCTCCGGCTCACCACGTCGCGCGGCAAGCTTGCGCACCGATTTGAAGCGGCCCGTGACTCGCAAGGTGACGACGCGGCGTACGCGCTGTGGGACTGGGCCGAGCAAGCCACGCCACCAGAGCTACGCGCCAAACTGGTCGGACCGATTGGTGAAGTGCTGCGCGACTTCCTGGTTGCATCGTCCGCTTGTGAGCAGCTCGATCTTCGTGAAAGCGCGGGACTTCATCGCTCCATCGCTCGGCTGTTGCGTGCAGCCGAAGCGGTGGGCCTGCCGGTCGCGTCCCTTCAAAAGCTCGGGAAGAAGCTCCACGATCAGGCCGGAACCGATCCCAACAAGCAGAGCCAAGCGGCGCGTGTGTCGCGAGTGGCTGCGCTGTGTGCGCTGTCCCAAGAGCTACTCGGAAAGCGCGGGCTCAGCGACGAAAGACTGCTGCATGAAGGACTGCGACGACGGGCGCAACAGCTGGCGCAGCTCGATCTGGATGCGATCGAGATCTCGGGACTTCATCTGGCGATCGGTGGACCCGAGCAAGCAGCGCTTCCGTCGCTGCTTTTGGCGCTCGATGTGCTTTTGCAAGCCGGTCATCCGATCAAGCTGCTCATTCCTTCCGTCGAAGACAGACCGCAGCTTCAGCGCGCCATCAAGCCAATTTTCGATGCGCTGTATCGCCGACATGAGCTTCCTCTCGAAGAAGAGAGCGTTCCGCTCGGTCCGTATGCGCAAGATGACTCGCCGTGGGCTCGCTTCGTCTGTGGACTGTTTCGACCGCTCGGTATGCCGTCGCGGACTATGCCCGGTGAGCTGTCCGAGCTGCTGTCGCTGCATCCTGTCTCTTCGCCGCAAGTGGAAGCCCAAGCTGTCGTCGCCAAAGTCCATGCGCTGTTGTCACGCGGTGTGCCAGCCCATCAGATCGCCATCGTCGCACAGACCAAAGAACGTCGAGAGCGCCTTATCAGTGCGCTGTTTCGCGCCGGGATTCCGACGACGCCACTTGCGAAACTGCGCGCAGTCCAGAGCGCTCCCGCTTCACCGCTTCCGTCTGCGCTGCGTCTGATTCTTCAGATCTACGAAGTGCTTGCGCTCGGGCTGCCGAGAGAAAGCTTGCTTCAGCTTGTGACGAGCCGCTATCTGCGCTTTCCCGGTCCGCTCGCTGACAAGCCGTGGCTGCTGGCACAAGCGATGCGATCAGCGGGCGTGCGCAGCCTGCGGCATCCGCGAAAAAAACAGCCAACCGGCAGCCTGTGGGATCAGCCAAGCGACGGAGAGCCAACGTGGGGACTGACGCGGCTGCGAACCTGGCTGTCGGCACAAGCGATCGCCGAGTCGCAACGAAAACGCAGCAAGCCATCGCACCTTCAGCTCGTCGCAGAGCAAGCTGATGCCGTGCTCCGTGAGCTACAGACGCTGCCCGAGGAAGCGACGATCTTCGATCACTGTCGCGCGCTCGATCGGCTGCTGCATCGACTGGGCTTTTTTGATCGCACCCAGGCGCTGCCCGAGCTTCTGTGCGACGAAGACAGTGCAAGTGCCGACGTGGTGACACAGCTTATGGCAGCGCACCAGCGCGACGAGACGCTGACGCTGGTCCTGACCCACGCGCTGTCAGAGCTGCCGCAGTGGGCACGTAAGCTGGGCTCCGTCGGAAAACAGCTCTCTCAGCGAGCGTTTGCGACGCTGCTCAAGCTGACGCTCGAGCGCCTGTGGGAACAGCCGCTGTCGGTGCCCAGACCGCATGCGATTTCCGTCGGTGAGCTGTCCGATATTCCGTCGCAGACGTTTGCGCAGCTGCTGATCTGTGGACTCATCGACGGAGAGCTACCCGCCTATCATCCCGATGATGGTCTGTTGCCCGACGCCGATCGCCGTCTGATCGAGCAGCAGCTTGGACGATCGCTGTTTCCGCTGGCTCAGCACGAAATGGACGCAGAGCCGCTCAAGCTGGCGGTTGCGCTGGCGCATACCTCGTCGGCACATCTGTTCTGGCCGCAGTCCGATGAAGAAGGACGACCCGTCGCGCGATCGCTGTTTATCGACGACATCATCCAAGCAGCGAGCCTGCCGGTTCCGTCTGTGCTCGACGCTCGCAGCCTGCAAAGCGATCATCACCTGGCCGATCTATGGCAGACCGTGGTGCGCTTTCCGTCGCTGGTTCCGACTCTTTCGTCGCTCGATCGGTCGCGTGTGGGTCGCATCGTCGCGCTGTCTCGCATCGAAGAGCAGCGCAGTCGCTTCTTTGCTCTCGCCGCGCTTCCCGACGAGTCAGCCAGCTCGCACAGTCATCCGTTTGTGGGACGAATTCTCGATGAGAGCCTGATCGGAGTGCTTCAGCCGCGTCTGCCCGGTAGCCCACAACATCCGCTGTCCGCGTCGGTGCTCGAAGACTTTGCGCGCTGTCCGTTTCGCTTCTTTGCGCGTCGCGTGCTCGGGCTCCGTCCGATGGGCGAAGGCGGAGAAGAGCTGGATCCACTCGCGTCGGGACGACTGCATCACGCGGTGCTCGAAGCTTTCTTCAAAGATCGCGTCGCTGCGCATCGCTTGCCGCTGCGTGCCGATGACAGCGATCGGCAAGCGCTCGACGAAGCAATCAGCGTCGTGGTCGCCGACTTTACGCAAAAAGAACACATCGGACATCCCGAGCTGCTCAAGGTTCGGGTGATGCGTCTGCGCAGCGAGCTGTGGCGTCTCGTCGAGCAAGAGTCCAAAGAGCCGCCCGATCCCGACTGCCAGCCCGCGCTGTTTGAGTGGCAGTTTGGACCGCTCGCGATCGCAGCGGCGCAGGGCGACGAAGGACGCATGGCGCTACACATTCACGGCATCATCGATCGCGTCGATCTGGGGACGGGAAAAGCGGTCGTTCTCGACTACAAAGCCGGTCGTCGCGAGCGCTATCAGCACTACCTCAAGCACGAGCTGCTCAAGACCTCGTTTCAGCTTCCGCTCTACGTCGCTGCGCTACGAGCCGATCCGACGCTCAATGCCGAGCAGCCACTGCATCACGTCACCGCGCGCTACTACTCGCTGCGTCAGGGAAAAGTGACCCAGGCGCTCGATAACGCAGAGATGACGACGCTCGATCGCACGATCCGACTGCAACATCCCGACGGAAACGTAGCGGAAGTCGCGTATCGCTTGTGGAGACGGCTGCGCGACGGAGACTTTGCGATCAGGCCGCAGACCTGCGAAGGCTGCGGGCTTGAAAGCGTCTGTCGCATTGGTGCAGCGCCCCTTGATTCAGACGAAGACAGCGACGATCAGACCAGCAGCTCGACTTCATCGGCCTCGTCAGCAGACTCGAGTATGCCCAGTCAGCTCTCGCCCACGCTTGATGTTCTCGACGGAGACAACCCATGAGTGACGCGCTGCGCTTTTTGCTTCAGCACGATCGCGTCGTTCAAGCCGGAGCCGGGACGGGCAAGACGCACGCGCTGCTCACGCAGTATCTACATCTGTGTGCAGGTCTGACGGCTCACCGACGAGCGATTGCACCCCAAAAGATCTGTGCGCTGACGTTTACCGAAAAAGCAGCCGCTGAGATGCGCAGCAAGCTCGTCGGACGAATCCATCAAATCTGTCGTCTGATCAGCGAAAACGAAGCCGGAGATCCCGTCGCAGCACTTCGAGACAAAGAGTCAGCTCTCGTCGAAACAGCGGAATCTCTCGGCGCAGCGCTTCCAGCCATTCACGACTGGGAACAGGTTCTTTCTTCTCTCGGAAGCGCGACGATCAGCACGTTTCACTCCTTCGCTGCGTCGCTGCTTCGTCGCTATGCCCAGGTCTTGGGTCTGGATCCTGAGTTTACACTTCTCGACGAAGATGAAGCATCTTCCCGACTGCGCGAGACCTGTGAAGAGCTGGTCCTCAGTGCGATCGAAGATCCAGACTCAGTCAGCGACGATCCAGCCCTGCGCGAAACCATGGTGCGACTGCTCGCAGAGCTGGGTTTTTCCTCGGGCAGCGGCGGGGACGGCGGTCTGGTCGAAGTGCTCTGTCAGCTCTATCGTCAGCGCGCCGAGGAAGGACGTCCCGCCGAAGGCATCGCAGCGGCCTATCAGCCCGATCAGCTCCTCGTCGAGCTACACGAAATCCGCACGCAACTTGCGACGACCCTGCACGAAATCGGTTGTCATGCGAGCGCGCTGTCAGGAAAATCCGTTGAGAAAGCTGTCATCCTCGACGGACTGGCATATCGACTGGATGAAACGCTGCTCAGCCTCGATGATCTGACGCGCTGTCGTCCCGAGCTAAGCCAGGTGAAGGACAACCTGAAGGTGCTGCGCGCTCCGACGGGATCCAAGGCTGATCCGTCACTGACTCAAGCGATCAAGGACTGGCGTCAGCAGACCTACGAAGCGCTCGACGATCTATCAGCCATCGCGATCTCGCACAAAGCGGCACGGCTGGCGACGGGATTGGAGCAGCTTCTTTTGCCGCTCGGGACGCGCTTTGCCAAGGTGAAGCAAGAAGAAGCGGTGCTCGATTTTTCGGATCTGCTGCGTCTGTCGCGCGATCTGCTTCGCGATCATCCCGAAGTCCGTCACGAGCTGAGCCAGCGCTTTGTGGTGTTTCTCGTCGATGAGTTTCAGGACACCAGCCCACTTCAAGCAGAGCTTTTGACGCTGCTCGTCGGAGACGAAGGTCACTCGCCGGGACGGATTTACATCGTCGGAGATCGCAAGCAGTCGATCTATGACTTTCGCGGTGCCGATGTGGCTGCGTTTGCGACGCTCTGTCAGCGACTCGTCGCACACGGTGCCGACGAAGAGACGCTCGCTCGTTCGTTTCGCTCGCTGCCCGGTGTGCTCGATCACGTCAATGCGCTGTTCGCTCGTGTGATGCAGCCACCGACGGGAATCATGCCTGATTGGTTCGTCTGTTGGGATCCGCTGCGCGATCCACTGCTTGCGCAGCGAAGCGATCAGCCTGCGTATCCTCAGGTCGAATGTCTGCGCGCGCTTCCGACGACAGAGAGCAATCCGCAGGTGCCCAAGCAGCCCGCCATCGTGCGCGAAGCAGAGCTGCTCGCACAGCGGATCTGTGCGCTTATCAGCGACGGAACACCGCCGGGAACCATTGTCGTGCTGCTGCGGCGCTTTACACACCTTCTGCACTACACGTCGGCGCTGCGACGAAAGCGAGTGCCACACTACGTGGTGCGCGGACGAGGCTTTTTTGCGGCCCAAGAAGTGCTGGATCTCGCGTCGCTGCTTCGTCTGATTGATGATCCAACCGATCTGCTCGCGCTGCTGGCGGTCTTGCGCTCGCCGCTCGTCGGACTTTCTGATGAGTCGCTCACCCGGCTTCATCTCGCGGGTCGGCTCTCGCTGCTTACGCTCACCGACGATCAGCCGCACATCACCGACGATATGGAACCCGACGATCTGCCGCTGCCGGCTGATCTACAGCTTCGTCTGCCTGCCGACGAGATGCAGCGACTTCAGCGCTTCTCCGCCTTGGCACGCTTGCTCGTCGCCCAAGCCGATCGACTGGATCCCGCGCAGCTGCTGCGTCTGGCGATCGATCACAGTGACTATTTGGCGATCTTGGCAGCCGATCGCGACGGAGAACAGCGTCTGGCCAACGTCGATCGCCTGCTCTGTCGTGCCCAGGCTTATGCAGGAAAGCTGCGTGCGTTTGTCCGCTTTGTCCGTCTCCAGACCGATCCCGAGCTAATTCGCACCCACGGCGATCCGTCTGACGAGCCAACGGCGCAAGTCCTCGGCGAGCATGACAACGTCGTCCGCATCATGACCGTTCATCAGTCGAAAGGTCTGGAATTCCCGACGGTCATCGTCGCAGGCTGCACCACCCGAGAGCGCAGCGACGTACCACAAGTGGTCTACGATCGCGATCTAGGCCTGGGCTTGTCTTTATACGAAGAAGGAGAGCGCCGCGCCTCTCTCGCCCAGCGACGAATCAGCGTCCGACGCAAGCTGCGCGCCAAGGCCGAGTCGGCTCGCTTGTTTTACGTCGCTGCAACCCGCGCCAAAGACCGTCTCATCTGGCTGGGAGAGACGGATCGAAGCCTGACTGGAACCTGGCGACAGGCCATCGACGAGCTGATCGCAAGCCAAGGCGGTCCGATTCACGAGTGGCAACCGATTGAGCAGCCGATCGTTCCGTCGCTGACAGCCCAGCCGCTTGATTCACCGCAGCAGCTCGCGCGGATCGAAGCGCAAGCACGCAACCTGTATCAGCCAGACCGACGAGAGCCGACGCAGACGATCTGGCTCTGTGCCCACGTCGCTGAGCTGATTGCCTGTCCTCGTCGCCATCACCTGCTCTCTGCTGCGCCGATTGGGCTGACCAGGCCGCCCGGACGAGCCCGAACCAGCGACGAAACGCTTGATCTGTCGCCGCTCGCGTGTCTGCTCGCCGGAACCCTGCCGCAGCGACTGCTTTCCCTGGTGGACTGGCGCAAGCAAGGCAGCGATCTCGACGCGTGGCTCGGTGCGCTGGGTCTACTACGCGACGGACCGCACGCGCAGGAAGTCTTGACGTGGCTGTCTCAGCTGCTGCGCAGTCGCTGGCTGGAAGCGCAGCTCAATGCCATGCAGTTGCCATCGCTGCGTCGCGCGGTGCGCTACCAAGTGGACGTTCCGGGACTTCCACATAAGCTGTATGGCGAGCTGGATGCGTACTGGCAAAACCTCGACGGAACCCATCACGTCTTGGATGTTCAGCTCGCCAGTCCGCCTCGAGAAGAGAGTCCCTGGCACCGAGCCCGTCGGACGCTCCTCGCGCTTGTGACCCAGCAGCACTTCCAGCTGTCAGCGCCGATTCACGTCGGAATGTTGTATGTGAAAGACGCGGATCCTAAACCCGTCGTGACTCGCGAAGAACCAGCGCAGCTCGCGGAGCTGATCGCGCGGCTCCAAGAGCTGCCGACGCGACCCGTGCCAACGCATGCGGTAATGCACCTGGACATGCCGCCACGAGCGGACTGTCAGGCGCTCCAGTGCGAGTTACAGCGCTTTTGTCACGGAGAGCGAACGGCCTGATGCGTACCGTTGCTTAGTGCTGTCCCGCAGGCTGGCCCATCGGCTGCATTCCAGTCTGTGGTTGCATTCCGGGCTGCTGCATTCCAGGCTGGGGCTGCATTCCGGGCTGCTGCTGCATTCCAGGCTGTGGTTGCATTCCCCCTGGTGCCATCTGCGCTCCCTGAAGCATCTGGAGCTTCTGGAAGAGCTGATTGTACTTACCCTGCGCCTGGGTTGCATCGAGCTGCCGCCGATCCGCCGTCAGCTTGGCATCGTCCGCCTTCCGCTGCGCGCTAGTGGCCTGCTCATCAAACGTCGAAACCGCAAAGTCCGCCGTCGGCTTCTTGCCTTTGGCCGCCGCAAGCTGCGCCTTCGACTGCTCGTAACGAGCCTGAAGCGCCACCAGCCGCTGCTCGGCAAAGTCCACCTGCGCCCGCGCCTGACTGCGACGAGCCTTCGCGTAATCAACCTTCGCGTCGGCCACATCTTTGGCAAGCTGCTTTTGCTCCAGGTTCTGCTTCGCCGCTGCGATCCGGTTCAGATCTTTGGTGGACTCAGCGAGCGACTGCTCTGCCTTGGCCATGTTCACGTCGGCCTTGGTCTTGTCGTATTCCGCATCGGCCACGGTCAGCTCTTTGTCTGCGATCGCCGCGTCGCTCACCGACTTGTTCTTTTCTTCAGTCGCCTGGTTTAGCTCCGACTGAATCGCCAGCATCTGCGACTTTTCGCCAGGCGCCACGTCCGCGAGCAGCGCGTCATCGATCTTGTATTTCGGCCCCGAGCTACAGCCCGAAAGCAGAACCGAACCAAGCAGGATAGAACAGAACAGAACTCGCATGCGTCCTCCGATTATCGTCCCACTGTACCCCAAATGCAGGCAGCACCGCTCGTGCCCAGGCACATCCGCCAGCGCTTATTGACCCGCCGAACGACAAGTGATGCCGAGCACCAACACCCCTTTGTCGTACTTTAGGCCCGCCTGCATCATCGTCCCTCCGTCGTTTATCACGAACTTGGTCGATAGAAGCTTGGCCTTGCCGTCTTGAATTTCCAGACGAAGCCGCAGTCGGTGCTTGCCACCCGCGTCGGCCCGTCCTTCATACGCCAGCACGCCTTGGTGTTCGCCGGGAACATCGAAGCGCTGCGATGCACCGCCCGCGATCGACAGCTCGTGCTGCTTGAGCAGCGCAAAGTTCGTAAACGACTGAAACGCCTGACCTTTGAGCTGTGGGCGCAGCGGCTCCAGTCGTGCGTCGAACTCGGTGCCAGTTGCCGTCGCATGAATCACGCGAACCGAGCACATCGCCGTCCCCGTCGCATCGGTCGCAGCCTTCCCTTCCGACGGTGCAGGTCTTTGGGCCTCGGTCTGAGCGCGACTTACCTGCGGCTGCCCAAGCGAAAACAGAGCCAGCACCGCCATCGGTGAAGCCCACTGTTCGATTACAGACTTTCCCATTCGTCTTCTTCCTGATGATCGAACCAGATGAGCGTCGTGTCGTTGCCGCGATCGTCAGCAACCTTCATCACCGTCGCGCCCGTGCCGACGACTTCCAACTCTTCGATCTCACAGTTGCTATCGCCGGGAGAGCCCGGTCGCAGCGCAAACAAAAGTGACGCAGCCAGCGCGAGCGCCGATACAATCGCCGTCGTCCGTCGCACAATTTTCCGACGCAGCGGAATCACCTGTGCGGACGGTTGCTGCGGCAGCTTGTCAGCCAGAGACGACCACAGATCCAGCTCGTGCGTCGCAGCCTCGGCTGACACGGTGCCACGGACCGTCTCTGATAGCTCTGCAAGAGCCGCCAGCTTGAGCAAGTCCTCGTCGGACAAGTCTCGCCGCAGCACTTCCGCTTCATCGCTCGGTAGCTCGTTATCAAACAGACTCTGTAGCTTGTCGTCGGCAACTGCCATGGTCGCTTGGGCTTATTCAGCCCCCTCCTGCTCTGCGTCCTCGGCGAAGTCCGAAAGCAGCTCTTGCATCTGCCGTCGGGCATGAAAGAGTCGGCTCATCACCGTCCCCTCTGGACAGTCCATCGAATCGGCGATCTCTTTGTAAGACAGCCCCTCGACCTCGCGCAAGATCAGCACCGCTCGATGCTGCTCGGACAGCTTGTCGAGTGCCGCAAAGATTCGCTTTCGTAGCTCGCTCGATTGTGCGACGCGCTGCGGGTTGAACGACAGCTTCTGCGTTGCCAGCACATCCGCCGGACTTCCCACCTGACGGTGAGACAGCCGCTCGTCTAGCTCGACCTCGCTGCCCCGTCCGACCTTGCGCTTGCGATCGATGCACAGGTTCACCGTGATGCGATACAGCCACGTATAGAAGCTGGCTGTCCCTTGAAACGATCCCAGGTGCCGGTGCGCCTTCAGAAACGCTTCCTGCGAGATATCGCGCGCTTCGTCGGGATCCTTCAGCAGACCGAGCGCCAGCGAAAATACCCGTCGCTGATAACGCTCGACCAAGGTCCGAAACGCGCGCTGATCGCCTCGCCGCGCTTGATCGACCAGCGCTGCTTCGGCCTGACGTAGCTCGTCGCTCTGCGCGTCGCTCTTTGTCGCTGTCATCGCTGGCACCTTGGATGCATGCACGTCCCGACCAGCCGAAGTAGGCAGCGGAATGACCTTTGCTGAGCTGTCGGATGTGTGCGCCAAGGATTGCCATCATCTGAGTCCGCCATCCTTTACTCCTCGGACGGACTCCCAGGGTTTGTATTCACCATGAGGAGCGTTTCGCTACGTTAACAAGAACCCAGTAAGACGCCAATTGATTGGTAAGCTAGCGACGCATATGCTTGATTCGCTCCTGCTTAGCTGTCTGACAGTCTTTCTCGCCCGCGTCGGTGATGTGTCATTGGGAACGCTGCGGGTGGTCATGGTCACACAAGGTCGGCGTGGTCGGGCCGCGATGCTGGGTTTTTGCGAGGTGCTGATCTGGGTCTTTGCCGCCTCGCGGGTGCTTGGAAACCTGAACAAGCCGCACCTTGCGGTGGCCTATGCCGCAGGTTTTGCCGTCGGAAACTATGTTGGACTGACCATCGAGCGCTGGGCTGCAATGGGCAACCAAGTGCTCCGGGTGTTCTCTCGACGCGGCGATCAGCTCGCCGATGAGCTACGACAGCAAGGCTTCCGCGTCACGCTCTTTCATGGCATGGGCCGCGACGGACCCGTTCACATGCTCTACCTCGAGTCGGAGCGACGACGCGTGCCCAGCATCATCAACGAGTCCCGACGGCTCGATCCGCAGTGCTTTTACGTCGTCGATGACATTCGCGTGGCTTCATCCGCAGATGCACCACCGCGTCGAGGCTGGCTGTCTGCCTATCGCCTGCGCCAGCGCAAATAAGCGCCGCGCTCGTCGCCCTTACTTCCGCAGCAGCTTGAACGCGTGGGTCCAGCTTCCCCGCGTCATGCCCGGAATGCACCACAGCATGCACAGCGGCTCGATCGCCCGCGCTGCCGTCACTGCGCCCATGTCTTCGATGTCCCAGCCAAACTGTCGCAGAATCGTCGAGACTTGCTGCTTCGCTGCTGCGCTATTGCCACAGATGAACATCGTCGGCGTCTGACCGCCAAAGTCCGGGTTCACCATAAACGGGTTACCGACACACGAAAACGCCTTCACAAAGTACGCACCCGGCGCTGCGCTCTGCAGCCGTTCCATGAGCGAGTCGTTTGGACCCGTAAAGAACTTGAGCACACCATGTTCCGGCGCAGCATCAGCAATCGGGTTCGTCGCATCGATCACCGTCTTGCCATCGAGAGCACTCGCAAGCGACTTCACCAGCTCTTCGCTCACCGAGCCCTTGACCGCCAGCACGACGACATCGCCGAAACGCGCAGCTTCCTCGAACGAACCGACAGAAGCATACGAACCAGCCTTGGCGTGCCAGTCGGCCAGTTTGCTGCTTTCCCGAGTGCCACGCATCACCTCATAGCCGTACTTGAGGAGACCGTTTGCAAGAACTTCGCCCACAGTACCGGAACCAAGAACCGCGATTTTTTTCATGGCGATCATGTTACCGATTCCTCACTGCCAACGTCAACGCAGCGCTGCCTAGGGCAGTCTACGCTCGATGTGTCAATATCGAGTCGTCACAGAAAATGCATTCTTGATCCAAGTAATGCGCTGCGGAATTTGTTCAATAGCAATCACGTCAAAACGACAGGCTCGCGGCTTCTTCGCTGATACATAACGTGCCAAATATTCCATCGCAGCATAGGAAATTCTCTGTTGTTTTTTCACAGAGACCGTTTCTATCGGTGCTCCAAATGTTGCTGATTCGCGTAAGCGAACTTCAACAAAACAGAGCGTGCCTGCATCATCAGCCACAATGTCGATTTCTCCGCGCTTGGTTCGATAGTTTCGCGTCAAAATACGCAGCCCGTGATCTATCAAATACTGCGTTGCGCGCTCTTCTCCCAACTGACCCATAGCTAAAGACATGAACAAGCGCCCCTTATCAAGTCAAGCCGTTACCATGGAACGGAACACAGACTCGTCGATTCTGCGATTAGATGATTCAACTTTGAACAAAGACACAGTTCATCAAGCACAAACAGCAGAAACCAAATGATCTTTACAACAGACCAAATCCCACGCAACCGCCGACACTGAGTCCACAAAAAATGCGCACCGATTCAAACCGACAGATCGCAGCCCGCTGCATCAGTCATCGCTCGCATCCTCACAAGCGCTCGCTCTCTGTTTGCAAGCCGGACGCCTCGCCGCAGTTTGGATAGGCTCACGAAAAACAAAAGCTGTACGGAAGGAACCGTACAGCTTGATACACCGCTTGCAAAGTAAACGGCAGAACACCAACCCTGCTCCGAGCAACTGCTGTCCATGCAGCAATTTCGTTAAGCTGAGCCGTGTGTTCGTTATTTTACGCGAAGCAGCTAGCCTTCTGTCGTCGTCGCAGCCACTTCGGTGGGACGCTTGGTGGTCCGCTCCTTGATGCGAGCCGCCTTGCCCGACAGATCACGGAGATAGAACAGACGAGCACGACGAACCTCACCACGGCTCACCACCTCGACGCGATCGAGTCGAGGCGAATTCACCGGGAAGATACGCTCGACGCCAACGCCGTAGCTGATCTTGCGCACGGTAAACGACGAACGCAGGCCGTGGTGGTGACGACGAATGACCACGCCCTCAAAGGCCTGCGCACGCTCTTTGTCGCCTTCCTTGATGAGGACCCACACCCGGACCGAGTCTCCCACGCGGAACTCCGGCAGCGCCTGCTTGCGCAGAAGGGTCTTCTCTAGCAGTTCAACAGCGGGGACAACATCGCTCATCTCGTGATTCTCCTACGTTCCGGCTTCTTCTGCGAAGAGCCTGTCTAAAATGATTGCTGTCGCAGAGCGCACCGAGAGGTGGTTGTAAGGGGCCGTTCCCTGAATCGGCTCGAGCACTCTATCGACACTGGACATGAACTCATTTGTGAGACCCCAACCGGTCCCCATCACCAACAAAAGCGGTCGCGCCGTAGCGGCAAACTCGGCGCGGAGAGCTGGAGCAGAAACGGCTGGCCCCGTCGGACGAGCGGAGGTGCCAATGACGGAAGGACGCTGTCCGTGCTCTCTTTGGATCGCATCGATCGCTTCATCCATCGAGGGCACAACGCGGACATATGACAGCGCCTCTCGACGGAAATCGTTCTGACTTTGCCCCGGTCCTTCGTTCCAATACCCAAGAATTCGCTCGACCAGCTGGCGCTGAGCAGCGACGGGATGAACGACGTAGTAACCAGCCACGCCGTATGTGGAACAGGATCGCGCAATGTCATGGATGTCAAGGTTCGTAACCGAAGTGCTTACGACCTGATGCTGCTTGTCATACACGGGGTGGTGGACAAGTGCAACATATGATCTGCTGGCCAAGCGAGCCGCTGGGCTGTTTACCTGTGCGCTCATGGCGTCATCTCCATGGTCCGACGACCCGGCTGCTCGGCATCCCACGCGGCAATCAGGCGGCGATCCTCTTCACTAAGCGTTACCGCAGAGAACAGATCGGGCCGACGCTCGCGAGTCCGAATCAACGCTTGCTGTCGTCGCCAGCGTCTGATCTGTTCATGGTTGCCAGACAGTAAGACCGCCGGAACAGCATGTCCGTCAGACTCTGAAGGTCTGCTATACTGAGGATACTCTAATAAACCACTTTCAAATGACTCATCTTCCAATGAGTGTTCGTTATGAAGCACACCTGGAATCAATCGGGCAAGGGCATCTATCAACACCATTGCAGGTAGCTCACCGCCTGTCAATACAAAATCACCAATTGAAATTTCATCATCAACATAGCGATGAATACGCTCATCCATACCTTCATATCGACCACAAATAAGAAGGAGACGCTCTTCTTTTGACAGCTCTCGGACCAGCTTTTGAGTCAATGGTCTTCCCGTCGGTGCCAGCACAATCTTTCGCGCACGTCCGTACTGTGTCTCGAGTGCAGCAACAGCTCGAACCATCGGCTCGAGGAGCATTACCATCCCGGAGCCGCCACCATATGGAGTATCATCCGTCGTACGATGACGATCTGTTGTGTAATCTCGCAAATTATGCGGACGAACAATGACTGCGCCTTTGCTGATTGCGCGGCCCGTAATGCTCACCTTCAAGACCGGATCGAACATTTCCGGGAAGATGGAAATAATGTCGATAGATTGAATCATAATATCTACTTACTTGAGATCGATGTCCAGCAAGCCGACCGGGGGATCCACCACAACCAGACGCCGTTCTGAATCGTAGGAAATAAATATATTTGTCACTATGGGCACTAATGCTGATTCTCGCTCATCGCGAGCAATCGACAACTGAGGCTGAGCACCAAAGTTGAGGATTTCAGAGATGATTCCAACACGTTCCCCAGACACCGTTTGAACTTCGCATCCAATCAAGTCAACAAGATAAAACTCGTCAGACTCTAGCGCGGGTAGCTCATCACGAGCGGCGAGCAGTTTCTGTCGGGTCAGCGCTTCCGCTGCTGTGCGATCAGAAATACCATCAACCGTGAGAACAAAAAATCCGTTGGCTTCTCCTCGGAAGGACTTCAATCGCCACATCTGAGGAGCCTCGCTGTCTTTCTCTGTCCAGATATGCTCGATCGCATCCAATGCATCAGAGCCTGGGTCATGTAGCTTCACACGAAGCTCACCACGCAGGCCATGCGGACGACAAACCGAACCAATCTCTAAGAGAGAACGCGACATTGGATTTCATCACTAGATGCCAGCAAAAAGATTGGCTGACACCGTGTCATAGAAGCACAACACATCCAGTGTTACAGCCATACTCAACCGAGTGCTGGCTGTAGCACTCATATGAGTCAGCTTTGATTTTCATCGAAAGACAATTCATCTGGCAGCCACTTGCGCTCAACATTTTTGATGCGTGGAGAGCGATCTTTGACGAAAGCCCATGGACTGCCAGATGAAAAAATCACCGCGCAACCTGAAATTCAGTGTTGCGACAGTGACGGTCTTGCGATGGAAAATACGCTGCTTGCTTCCGTACGACAGCTGCTCTGTTACTTCGCAGCTCCGGCGGTTCCCAGCTTGCCGGTCTTCACCTGCGCGATAAGGAACGCAACCGTCTCAGAGGGCTCTGCGCCCTGGCTCAGCCAGTAATCCACGCGGTCCATCTTGAAGCGCACTTCCGTCGGAGTCCGCGTCGGATCGTAGACACCAATGTGCTCGATGAAGCGTCCATCACGAGGACTGCGGGAGTTTGCCACCACGACCCGGTAGAACGGTGCCTTCTTCGCTCCAGCACGAGCCAGTCGCATCTTTACGGCCATGTCTGTTGGTCCTATCTGTTTCGTCTGACGTATTCACCCGCAGTCGAGCACGGACAGCCTCGGCGGGATTGGTTTTTTGGTAGGCGATCTGACAAAAAATAGCATTGCTAGATAGTCCGTTCGTCGAGACCGCTCGCGAGTCGGCAAGCCTACTTGTATGGTCCTGGTGCTGTCAAGAGCTTGAAAACACTGCGTGTTCCGGGTTTTGGTGAAGGCCGTTAGGCCGCAAGCTCCTTGTCGGAGTCACTTTCTGCGGCATCGGTCTGTCCGTCATCGGCATCACGAGCCGCACGAACCGCAGAATCTCCGCGCTTGATGACTGCCATCAGACGATCTTTTAGTGCGTCCATGTGAGCCGGATGCTCTGCCAGCCACTGCGCTGCCCGCTCACGACCTTGCGCCATTCGTTCGCCTTCGAGCGAGTACCAGGCACCGCTCTTTTCGACGAGTCCATGCGCAACACCCAGATCCAAGAGCTCCATCGAGCGACTCACGCCCACACCGTACAGCAGCTCGAACTCGGCATCGCGGAACGGCGGTGCGAGCTTGTTCTTTACGACCTTGACGCGAACGCGAGAGCCCACCACCGAGTCACCTTGCTTGATCTGGCCAACTCGTCGGATATCGAGTCGCACCGACGCATAAAACTTGAGCGCGTTGCCTCCCGTGGTTGTCTCTGGATTCCCGAAGACCACACCGATTTTTTGGCGAAGCTGGTTGATAAAGATCACGGTGCAGTTGGCTTTGGCGGAGGCTGCCGTCAGCTTGCGCAGCGCCTGCGACATCAGCCGGGCCTGTAGACCCAGGTGCGCATCGCCCATCTCGCCATCGATCTCTGCTTTGGGAACCAGCGCGGCCACCGAGTCAATGACGATCAGATCGACGCCACCCGAACGAACAAGCGAGTCTGCGATCTCCAGGCCCTGTTCCCCGCAGTCTGGCTGCGCAATCAGAAGCTCGTCGAGCTTGATGCCCAGCTTGGCCGCATAGCCGCGATCCAGCGCGTGTTCTGCGTCGATGAAGGCACAGACTCCACCCTGCTTTTGCGCTTCGACAATCGCGTGCAGCGTCAGCGTGGTCTTGCCGGATGACTCAGGACCGTAGATCTCAATCACGCGGCCTCGCGGGTAGCCAAATACACCGAGTGCTGAGTCGAGAGCGATCGACCCCGATGAGATGGTTTGGACGTCGGCAACCTCGCGGCTATCGAGCGCCATGATGGCTCCTTTGCCGAACTGCTTTTCAATGGCAGCGACGGCACCTGCGATCACTTTGAACTTTTCTTTCACTGCTTTCGAGACGGACATGGCTCCTCCAGGATGACTACTACTTGTGAGCGCTCGAGTCTTCGAGCGACTCGGGGACTACAGGGACTGCACGCCGCTGCCGGGACGGTCGAGGACGCGCAATGACAATGCTTCTGCGATGTGGGCGGCACCGACGGACGGAGCTAGCGCCAAATCTGCGATGGTGCGAGCCACGCGCAGCACGCGATGAACGGCTCGATTCGACAAGACATGCTTGCGGGCATAGGCAAGAAGCAGCTTTTCTCCCGTCGGATCGGGACGAGCCACGTCGAGTACAGCATCTGCGCTCAACGTTGCGTTGCACAGCGCGTTGGGCCCATTGCGCTGGGCTCGCTCGACTTGCAGCGCACGCGCGGCCATGACTTGCTCACGAACCAGGGACGAAGGGTCTCCAGTTCGTTTGCCGTCAAGCAGCGTCTGGTAATCGACGTGCGGAACTTCCACATGCAGGTCAAAGCGATCGAGCAGCGGCCCCGAGAGCTTGGCCAGATAGCGAGCAATGGTTCCTAGGTCACACCGACACGAGCGCAGGCTGGAGCCTCGAAAGCCACACGGACACGGATTCATCGCAGCCATCAGCGAAAACGACGCTGGATACGTCACAGCGCAGCGTGCTCGAACGATCGTGATCTGACGCTCCTCAAGCGGCTGACGAAGCGACTCCAGCGCGGCACGTGGAAACTCTGGCAGCTCGTCGAGAAAGAGCACTCCATGATGAGCCAGGCTGATTTCTCCGGGACGAGGATTGCTACCACCTCCGACGAGCCCGACCACGGAAACCTCGTGATGCGGCGCACGAAACGGTCGCTGCTGAAGAAGCGGCTTGCCCCCCAGCAGTCCCGCTGCTGAATAGACTGCCGTTGCAGAGAGTGCTTCCGTCTCTGTCATGGGCGGCAAAATGCTGACCAGTCGCCGAGCGAGCATGCTCTTGCCCGTTCCCGGCGGACCGAGCATGAGTAGGTTGTGACCGCCCGCTGCTGCGATAGCGAGCGCACGCTTGGGCTGCTCGTTACCGCGCACATCGCTCAGATCGCAGCCGACAGCGCTCGCGGACAAACCAACAACTCGCGAATCGACCGTCGGGAGCGGCGCACCACCTTGTAGCCACTCGACGACTTGCAGCAGCGAGCTGGCCGAATAGACGGTCAGACCTCTCACCGCTGCGGTTTCACTGGCACTATCGACGGGCAAGACCAGCTGGGGTTGGCCATGCTGCTGCGCCCACAATGCGATGGGCATACCGCCGCTTACGCGCCGAATACTGCCGTCGAGACCCAGCTCTCCCAGCCAGAGCTTTCCGTCGAGACAATCGGGTGGCAAAAGCTCTAGTGCAACCAGCAGTGCCAGTGCAATCGGGAGATCGAACGCGGCTCCATCTTTGCGAACATCCGCCGGAGCCAGGTTGATGGTCACGCGCCTGGGCGGCAGCGCAAAGCCTGAGTTTTCGAGTGCCGAACGAACACGAACCGCACCTTCTTTGACCGCGCTATCCGCCAGCCCAACCAGGTTGTATTGAGGCAACCCAAGGCTGACATCTACTTCGATATGAACTGGATAGGCCTCGATCCCGAGAACCCCAGCGGAGAGCGTCTTGGCAAGCACGAAGGACAGCAAAAGCAGCCTGTGTGCCAGACCATTTTCGCGAGTTCTCGACGAGAGCGTTCGCGTTGGGTGACTCGTGAGATCCGAGATACGGACGATGTCCGGCCAGCCGGACGAGCTGGCTTACAACAGGATCGAGCGAAGAGCGGCGCGCAGCTCAGGATGCTTGAAGGCATAGCCTTCGGCGAGCGCTCTCTCGGGCAGGACACGCTGACTGGCCAGGATCACAGCCGCACCTTCTCCGACGGCCACGCGGAGTGCTAGCTCTGGCACAGCCATCTTCGACGGTCGATGAAGCACCTCACCAAGTGTTTTGGCCAGCTCGCTCATGCGCACGGGCTGCGGTGCTGTCACGTTGATGGCGCCACGCAGCGTCGAGCGCTCGAGCGACCACTCGATCAGACCAATCACATCGTCGATGTGAATCCAGGACACAAACTGTCTGCCACTTCCAATCGGACCACCGACGAAGGCATTGAACGGAGGCACCATCTTGGCCAGCATCCCGCCACCGTCCCCAAGCACGATACCAATGCGCAAAAAGACCTGACGCACACCGAGCGACTCTGCCGCTCTCGTCTCGGTTTCCCAGCGCACACACAGCCGCGCCAAAAAATCGTCTCCCGCGAGCGCAGCTTCTCCGATGGCTTCGTCGCCGCGTGAGCCGTAATAGCCAATCGCCGAGGCAGCAATCCAGACCGACGGACGCTCTTGCGGACCAAGCGGTGCCAGCGCTTCGCACATCTGCTTGGCACTCTCGACGCGACTTTCGATAAGCCGATCTTTGAACGACGAGGACCAGCGCTCTCCAAACACCGGCTCACCCGCCAGCGTCACCACCGCGTCGCAGCCTGCAACCTGCTTTTGCCACAGTCCAGGCTTTGATGGATCGCCTTCGACGATGCTCAGACGATCGGACTGCTGCGTCTGCGCCATGCTTCGTCGGTTTCTCGTCAGTGCGACCACTTGATCGCCACGAAGTAGCAGCCGTCGCACGAGCCGTTGTCCAACAAATCCCGTCGCGCCCGTCACAAACACCTTCATCGTCACACCTACCTGATTGCCTGCGTCTTGTGGACTTGGATGCCAGCGATTCATCAGCCTACTGCGATCCCGGCCACACGAGATAGGGTCGTAGCTTGTGCAGCCGCTTTTCGCCCAGACCACGCACCGCTCGGAGATCGGATTCTCGACGGAAAGGCGCTTGTTGTCTGGCTTGAATCATCGCGTGTGCCAGCGTCGGACCCACATCGGGAAGCGCCGTCAGCTCATCTTCCGTTGCACGGTTTGGATCGATGCGCAGACCGAGTGCAAGCTGCTGCTCTCCGCTCATTCTCCTCGGTGGACCGACGCTGCGTGCTCCATCGGGACCGATCGGAACCACATCGCCCGCCGTCACCCAGAGCGCTTGCGCCTGCTCCTGCGTCAGACAGCGTACAACGTGAGACGGAAACTCGACGGGACAATCACACAGCGCAAGCGACGCTGGCGAAGCCTGCTGCGGCAACCGCGAAGGCCACAACATCAGCCCGTCGAGACCAAGCAACAGCAGCGTCAGAAGAACCATCGGCGCGCGCATTCGAGCATTCATCCCCGCGCGTCCGTGCAGAGTCCGTGCCAGACCCAAACGAGCCGGTTAGAGCAGCGGTCCCGCGTAGTGAATCGACGCAAAGCTGCGCTCATCTTGATAGTGAGCGAGACAGCACAGCGACTTGAGCCCTTGAAATCCCTGTCGGAACAGGCCTACGCGACTGTCTTGCCACGACGACAACATCGCGTCTTGCTCGTCGGGGCGAAGGTGGCTAAAGCGCGCCAGCTTCAGCGTCAGCAGCGGATACAGCTCGACCAGATGCAGCAGCGCGCGCAGATCGCGACGGAGTCCCGTCGGAAGGCTCTGTAGATAACGATCCGCAAACTGACAGATCGCAGCGCCACCGTCGGTTGCTGGACTCGGGATGGCTCCGTCGAGAACGCGCAGCGCCACCGCTCGCAGCGTCACCGCTTCAGCGTCGGACAAGACCGAAAGCGACAGCTTCGTCACAAGCGCAGCGGACAGCGCCCGTCCGTAGGTATGCTCTCCGACGAAGAGCGCTGTCATCAGCCCGACCGAACCGAGTGCCGAGACCTGAAAAAATCGTCGCCTGTTCATCTGTCTGTTGTGCCTAGCACAGCTTCGACTTACACACACTACGCTCGGAAAATGGCCTCGCGGATCTTCATTTGACGGTTGGCCCAACCATGCACCATCGCGCAAGACGCAACGTGATATTCTGACCAAAGATGGGGGACTGGCAGACCGTCGCAGGGCATCGCTTCAGGACGACAGAAGACACCGTCGAAGTCGTACCCAACGGACACATGAATGTGACGCAGATTCGTTGGCTGTTCGACGACATCTTGCTGCCGATCATTGCCAAGCATGGCATCGCGTTTGTGCTGCTCGACGCGCGTCAAGGAACCCCGGCGGATGCGGAAAGTCGTCGTCTGATCTCATCGTGGGTTCGCGAGCATCCTGGTCAGACGGTGTTTGCGGTGTTTGGCGCGAGTCGAACCGCATCGGCTGTGGGAACGCTGCTGCTCAATGCGATTCGTCTTGTGTCGGGACGACAGCTTCAGCTCAAGATGTTTGATGAGCGCTCGGATGCGGAAGCTTGGTTACAAGAGCGACGAGAGCATCATCGCAAAGGCTTGCCGTTTGCGCGGTAAGCCGCGAACCACAAGCTGCCGTAGCTAGGCTTTCTTTTCGTCGAGCTGGAACGGATTTTCGAGCACGCTGCGAACGACTTTGGCCAGCACCGCGAGCTGTGCTCCGTCGATGAAGCGATGATCGATCGTCGCAGTCAGCGTAAGCTGCTGCTGAATCTGGATCGTTCCGTCGATGACCGCTGGACGCTCTTTGACCGCACCGACCAAGATGTAGACCGGCACTCGAGTGAACGGCGTCGGTGGCACAAAGCCTTCTTCCAGACCGAACATGCCAACGCTGGTGATGATGCACGAGCCAAACGGAAACGGCTCGACGCCCAGCGCAGGAATGTTCAGCCCGAGGCTCGACGCCAAAAACCCGGTAAAGTGAAGCATCGGCTTGAGCAGCCACGTCGGCATCATCCGAATCGCTTGCTTCGACTTTTCATAGGATTCATCCGACGCAGAGCGCAGCCTGCCGCACTTGGCCGACAGCTCGGACGCGATCTGTGAAACGGACTTTTTTTCCACTTCGCAGATCTTGGCGCGCGCCAGATCTTGTCCGTCTTCGAGCGCCACCAAGAACGCGATATCGACGGTCGGAAACGGCTCAAAGCCACCAAAGACGATCCGTCCGTTCAGCGTCGGCGCTTGCTTGAGCGCTTCGGCCACAGCGCGACCGACGAGGTGTGTAAACGACACCTTTTCGCCGGTCTGTTTGCGAACCTCTTCGAGATAGCGCAAGCCAGGGCCTGCATCGACGACCAGCTTGCCGTAAATGTTGCCCTCTCTGGGCGCATCGTACGCAGCGATCGCCAGCTTCCGCCTCACGCTCATCTTTGCCATGGCACAAACCTCCGCGCACAGTATAGCGCCACAGCCTGCGCGCAGACTGCCAGCACGAGCCAAGGTCCAGCCCGTCGAGCCAAGCGATGTGGTTGATTAGAAGCTGACTTTGCCGCGTACGAAGACTTCGGTGGCACCGGCTGCGGGATCCCCAAACTTGGTCGAGCGATCCCCGAGCATCACGAACGAGCCGACCATCAACTCGGTACCGTCAAACACGTTCCAGATGATCTGTGGAAACAGAACTCCCGTCGGAGCCCAGTCATCCCACAGCATCGTTTGCAGATCGATCGACGGCAGCTTCAGCACCCCGAACAGCCGCATCAGCAGTCGCTCGTTGAGCAGCTTCAGATCGACGCCCGCGACCACGTAGTCACCGATGCGCGCTTCCACCCGAGGCTGCGCAGCCACATCAATGGCATCTTTGCGAGGCCGCGCGACGCGACCACCGCCGAACTCATCGATGAAGCCGTGAACGTACTGAATGTTGACGTAGACGCGACCGCCAAACGCATAGTCCGCACCGATGGTGGCTTTCGGAAACGGCGTCGAATCGACGACCACCGGACGATCGGCACGCGCACCGATCGGAAGGGTGTTTCGATAGTAGCGTCCGTCGGGGCCTTTGACATATTCCATCGGACGCGGCGCAGCGGGACTCGTGATCGCGTCGTAGAGCGCCATCCGAACCTCGCCGGGAAAGAACACCGCAGCCTCGATCCAGTAGCCCATACCGCCCAGCCGCTCGATCGAGCCAGCCATCTCGACGCCAGCGACATCCATTCGCGGATAGATAAGCTGCGTCAGCGTCACGTTCTGATCGAGCGTTCCCGTCGATACCGACCAGGCTGGAACCGGAACTCCGAATCGTCCGTGATAGTACGACAGGCCCATGTCCTGACCGCCGAGCTTCCACGCGATCCGCGCGCCCGCTTGCATGTTCGCCGCCGAGACTTCCGGTGCCAGCACATCGGCTTCCACCGTCAGCGTCCGTCCCGCCGGGAGCAGCACACCCGTCACCGGATCTTTGACGGGAACGTAGACCGCACGCTCGTTATCCAGCGCCGCGCGCACACCTTGATCGAGCAGCGGTGCCGGTCGCAGCGGATCGAGCAGCGCAAACGGAGCCGTACGCGGAAGCTGCGCCGGACGAAACACCGGAACCAGCACCGCCGTCATCTGCAAATCGCCAATCGGGTTCCAATCGGCGCGAATCATGTTGTTGGCGAGCGCTCGACCAAACAGCAGCGGATCCGACAGATCCAGCGTGTTCAGGTTCGAGATCGGATTGAACTTGTCCGCCGATCCCCACGGCACCGTCTGACGACCCAGGCGCAGATCGAAGCGCGGAATCACATCGCCAAACAGGTTGTACACGTCGATGTAAGCCGCGTGAACTTCCAGATAGTACGGATCAACCCGATCACGCAGCGTCGCAGAGTCAATGTCACGCAGATCCGAAAAGCCGTAGAGCATCAGCTCAGCGTCGGCCACTCCGCGAATCTTCTGTCCGAGCTTTACACCAAGCTGCGCGCGAATCCGGTTCTCATTGCGAGAAAACCCGTTCTTCAGCAGCGTCCACTGCGAGGGAGTCGGCGTCGGAAGCGCTCGCGATTCACCCTGCAAGCGAAAGCGCATATCCGACGAGATCGAGCCGGAAAACTTGAGATCCACATCCGCCCGCGCCGGACTCACGGACAGATGCAGTGCCAAAAGCGGCAGACCGATTCGGAGACAAGCAAGGCCGCGTCGCATTTAGTCCTGCTGAAGTGCTCGCTGGGTAAACTCGTCGTCTTTGAAGCCGTTGTTGAGCGTGCTCTTGACGAGAATCATGTCGGTCTTGTGATCGCCACGACGGTGATCGATGTAGGTCATCTTCCCTGGCGACCAGTGCGCTTCACCGTCTTTTTGGAAGTCCGCGCGCAGGTTGCTGCGCAGCTTCTTGCCCGCCGCGTCGTAGTATTCGATCTTCGTGACGAGCGCGCGGTTTGGATCGATCCACATCTTCAGACGGGGAAATTCCGACAGCTTGCCCGGACGCAGCTTCAGCTCCAGCACCGTCTCGGCTCCGTCTTGACCTGCCGCCGACGCGGTGTACGACGGAGCGTAGTCGATCGCGCTCATGTCTTCCGACGTCAGATCCGATCCCATAAAGCTCTGGTTCATCTGACTGGTTCCAAGACGACGAAGGCGATTTCCAAACGCTGGCAGCTTCGCGTACATCACGCCTGGACCTTCGAGCAGAAAGCCCATGCCCTTGATGTCTCCCGGCGACAAAAACCGCACGAGCCGCTTCTGGTTGCCCTTCTGCTTGGTCGTAAACTCCACCTCGCGCTCGACGGCACCTTGCGCGCTCTTTACCACCATCTTGAAGTGGAAAAATGCGTCGGAAAATGCCGCGTTCTGCTTGTCGATCCGTCCGAGCAGCGCATCCGGCGCTTCCGCTTGGATCACCGGGGCGGCTTGCGGAGCTGCGGGCTGCGGAGCCGCCGCTTGCGCAAAGCTCACCGTCGGAGCAAGAAGGCCCAGACACAGCGTTCCAAAAGCCAGTAGCCGCTTTGATTGCATCACCATCTTCGGTTCTCCTTACAACATCGTGGTCAGCGTCAGTTAAGACGCAGGGTCGGGCGGAAGCTTTCCAAGCAGCGCCGGAACCAACAAAAACGTAAACGTCGCCGACAGAAGCATGCCCGCCGCAGCCAGCGCACCAAACAGTCGCAGCGGCGGAGACGCACCCAGCATCATCACACCCATCGCCAGCCCGAGCACGATCGCCGTCGTCAAGATCACCGGACCGACGCGCGGAACCACCTGGCTCGCGGGCTGTCGTCGCAGATACCAGATGTAGTGCATCGCAAAGTCCGCACCCGAGCTTGTCACCATCGAACCCACCAGCGACGTGCCCAGATCGATCGGTCTGCCCAGATACCCAAGCACACCGAACACCACACCGAGCGCCATCATCGCAGGCAGCGTCGATAAGATCGCTCCTGCAAGGGATCGCTGCGCAAACATCAGCACCAACAGCACACCACCGAGTGCAATCGCCAAGCTGGACCACTGATTGCGATCGACCGCGCGCGAAAACGCATGATCGAGCATCGGCTCGCCCGTCAAAAACACCGACATCTTCTGGCTGGGTCCATCGGCAGGAGGCTGCAAAATCGCGGCAGCAACCCACTCGACCCACGCTTCGACTTCGTCGGAAGGCTTGCCCAGTCGTTGGCCATTTCCGTCGGGCTTATCAGTACCCAGCACACCGAGCAAGCGTCGCTGCGCTTCCGTCTGCGCCCGAGAAAACCGCGCTTGCTCATCTTCGGCTGGCGCTGCGTCCGCCCCAGCGCTGGCTGTTCCAGCTTCACCAGCGTCAGAAACAGCCTTTGCCGGAGCCGGTCCTGCCAGCGACAGCCCAGCCGTCGCAAGCTGCGCGATCTCTCGCTCCAGCGACGCCAGCTTTCCGGCTCGCTCGTGCTCTGGCAGCAGCCACGAAAGCTCCTCGGCCAGCTCCGCATAACCTAAGCGCTGCGGCATCTTCGGAAAGCGCCCGTCTAGATAGCGACGCAGCGACGAAAGCGCTGGACCCGCATCCCCGAGCACGCGCGCGTGAACCAGCACCGACTTACGATCAGACGAAAGCATCGTGCGCAGCGATGGCTCTCCTTCCAAGAAAAACAAGAGCGCCACCACTTGCTGCGCGTTTTCCGGCAGTCCGCGCAGTCCCGCCATCGAGTCTCCGACCATCGCCAGCGGCTGCACGATCGTCTGAACCTGCGTCACACCGTGCAGCGAGCGCGCCAGCGCCGACAGCCGACGCACTTCATGCAGCGCACGCGGATCGGTCATGTCTCCTTCGACGAGCACTTGCACAAACGCTGCGCCCCCAAACTTATCGTCGAGAAACTTCTGCGCCAGCGCCGGTTCCGAGCCCGGACGAAAGAACGCCTTGGGTTCCATGCGGACCTGAACGCGCGTCATGAAGAAGCCGCAGATCGCTGACATTCCGACGATAAACAGCGTAACCAACGCACGATGCCGACGAACCCACGCAAACTGCCGACTCAGCAGCGCACCGAGTCGCGTAAACGTCACTTCCGACGGAGGCTTTTCCGCTTGAAAGCGCGCAACCATCGAAGGAGCCACCGTCACAGAAAACACACAACAGGACACCACTCCGACGCAGCACGCGACGCCAAACGCACGCATCGCCGAGATGTTCATCACCAAAAACGACAAAAATCCGACGCAGCAGTTTAGCGCCGCCACGATCACCGGCGGACCAGCGACGCTCAGCGCTTCACGCGCCGCTTCCAGCGTAGACAGCGATGGCGACGATTCTCGGATCAGCGAATAGCGACCCAAGATGTGAATCGCATACTGACTTCCCGACGCAAACAGCACCAGCGGCAGCGTTCCCATCACCACCGTGAACTTGTCGCCGTGCAGACCCAGCAGCCCGAGCGCCAGCAGCACCGACAGCCCGACCGTTCCGACGGTCAGCACCACCGACAGCGTGTCTCGGAACGCCAGCAGCACCACCAGCAAAAACAGCAGCAGCGCGATCGGCACCAGACGCTGTACGTCTTTCTGGGTGTCGTCGTAGATCGCTTGGCCCGCAAACGGAGCGCCACCGAAATACAGCTTGGCGACGGAATCCAGCTCGCTGTGAGCCAGAGCCTGCGCTTTTTCTGCCAGCTGTCGCGTCGGGACGCCATCGCCAACAAAGACCATGATCAGGCCCGCTTCACCGTCTGCCGATACGACGTTGCCACGAATGGTTGGCTGGCTCAGCGCTCGCGCCTTCACCTTCGCCAGCGTCGCTTCGTCCGTCGGAATCGGCTGCGGCACGAGCAGCGTCAGATCCACGCCTCCTTCGATCGGCACCAGATCATTGATCGTCGTCGGAGACACCACGCGATCCACGCCGGTTGTGTTCTTCAGCTGCGTGGACAGCCGATCGATCTTCGTTAGTATGTCGGAAGAAAACAGCTTCTGGCCGGGCTTGGGCTCGACGCCGATCAGCGCCACCCGCAGCGCACCAAAGCGATTCGCCACGTCGCGAAAAATCGCAACATCCGCGTCGCCTTCCGGCAAAAAGACCAGCAAGTCTTCTTCGCTTTGCAGCTTGCTGACCCCGAGCAGACCGATTCCGCCCACACCCAGCGTCAGAAGCAAGAGCAACCACGGCGCGCCGAGCAGCTTCATCACAAAGCCTCTTGGCACCTTTTTCCCAGACGGAGATTCGTCGGACACGATGGCTGCGGAACGTACAAAACTTCGCTCTCGGCGAGCAAGCAGTGTGCGTTTCTGCATCAATGTGCGAAATCGCACACCCATCAGGCAAGACAGCGACATCCACCATCGCTCGCTGTCAGCGACGGACGTTTACGCACCAGCAGAAACCCGCGATATACTGCTCAAGTGATCGAAGATCCGCCGGGCTTGCCGAGCACCCAGACCGCAGCCTCGTCCAGCCAGGAAACGATCGGTCTCGATGAACGCAACGTTCCCTTCGAGTTTCGCGGCGGCGAGTCCGGCAGCATTCCGTTTGACATCTCGCCCGATCGCATCGTCGGAGGCCGCTACGTCATCGAAGGCTCTCTCGGTGAAGGCGGAATGGGACGAATCTTCAAGATCCGTCACCGCGACCTGGGCAAGGTCTTCGCGCTCAAGATCATCCATCACGATCTGGCGCAGAAGCCGCACATCCGCGACGCATTTTATCGAGAAGCGCGCATGGCAGCGGCGATGAACCACCCAAACATCATCGGGGTCTTCGACTTCGGCGTCGATATCAACCACGGTGCGTTCCTCGTCATGGATTATCTTCACGGTGAGACGCTGGCCGAGCGACTCAACCGCGAGCGCGTCCTGTCGATGAACGCCGCGTGCGACATCATGCTCCAGTGCGCCGAGGGCCTAAACTATATGCACGGCCTCGGGGTCATTCACTGTGACATCAAGCCAGAGAACGTGTTTTTGTGTACGTCAGTGTCGGGCAGCGACAGTCGGCGCAATGAAGTGCGGCTGCTCGACTTTGGCCTGGCCAGTCGTCCGTCGGTAGACTCTCGGGAACTGGTGGCAGCGACGACGGTGGCAGGAACTCCGACGTACATGGCACCCGAGCGCATTCGCGTGCAGACCCCGACGCCAGCCTCGGATGTGTATGCGCTCGGTGTGCTGTTCTACGAATGTCTGACGGGACGACCGCCGTTTTCGGGTCGCCTGCAAGACATCTTGTATGGGCACCTGCGTGAGACACCGATTCCGCCGAGCCGACTGCTGCGTACCCAGCCGCCGCTGCCGAAGCCGCTCGAGGAGCTGATCCTGCGTGCCCTGCACAAAGATCCGCAGCAGCGCTATCAGCAAGCTGCCGATTTTGCCTTCGAGCTGCGACAGCTGATGCACAGCCTGGGTCTGCGTCGCCGCATCGACGACGCCGCGCGCACCGTCTCACTGCGTGCAGACCTGTGTGAAGCGCTCGTCGATGCTTGTCCACTGCCGCTGTTTGTCGCGTCGCCCACTTGCGAGCTGGTCTTTGGCAACGGTGCGCTTGGCTCGCTCCTCGGGATTCCGCCGGAACAGCTACGCGGCAAGCTGCAAGCGACCAAGATCGGTCAGTGGTGTCCTCGCATCGATCGCGAAGTCCGTCACGTCTTGACCAAGCAGCGTCCCAGTCGCCATCCCTTGCTCATCGAAACCAGCATCGGAGAAGCGCGCGGCGGCTGGCTCACGCTCGCACCGTACCGTCGAGACGGAGAAGTCGTCGGTGTCTGCGGCATCGTTGCCATCATGGGCGACGGTGAAGCCGACTAGACTGGCCGATGTTTCCCCTCACGCTACGGCAGATCGAACACCAGCACCTCGCCCGACTCTGTGCCTTCGACGGCCACGCTCGACTCTCCAGAGATCGCCAGTCCATCGCCAGCCTGTAACAGCAGACCCGCGACGAGCACTTGGCCAGTCACGACGTGAACGTAGCCGTGACGACCCTCGGCCAGTGCCAGCTTCGCCTGCTGTCCGACGCTGAATACGCCTGCATAGATCGATGCGTCGGTGTGAATCGTCACGCTGTCATCACGTCCGTCGGGCGATGCAATCAGCCGCAGCGTTCCATTTTTATCTGCCGTCGAAAACGACTTCTGTTCATAGCCCGGCTGAATGCCACGCTTCGACGGAAGAAGCCAAATTTGCAGGAAATGAACCGTCTCGCTGCGTGAGCCATTAAACTCGCTGTGCGTCACTCCGGTGCCCGCGCTCATTCGCTGCACGTCGCCGGGACGAATCGTCGATCCGTTGCCCATCGAGTCCCGATGTGCCAGCGAACCCGAGATCACATACGAGACGATCTCCATGTCGCTGTGCGGGTGCGTGCCGAAGCCTTGTCCCGGCGCGACGCGATCTTCGTTGATGACGCGCAGGTTGCGAAAGCCCATGTGCGCCTGGTCGTAATACGAGCCAAACGAAAACGAGTGATAGGAGTCGAGCCAGCCGTGGTTTGCGTGCCCACGAGATTCCGCCTGTCGTAGCTTCAACATGATGTGTTTCTCCGTCGGTTTTGTCTCTTGCTACTGCTTAGTTTGGGGCCAAGTATCCATCTTGAGAATCGGCCAATTCTTGATGTCATCCATCATTTTCTATGATGGATTTGCGCGAGCTTTGGTGCTTGTCTACCAATCAGCGACGGAAAATCGATGTCCGCACTTGGTCATGCCAGCCTTCTCGGTACTATGAAAGCTCTCTGCGTCGATTGGGAAGGAACCGCATGAGCCCACACAGATCCCTCATCCTAGTCACGGGCAGCAGCGACGGCATCGGACTGGAAACCGCCAAGCAGCTCGTTCGTCACGGTGCCGACGTCATCCTCCACGGTCGAAATAGCGATCGCGTCGCCGCCGCTCGTCAGCAGATCGAAGCGCAGTCTGGACGCACGCTGCCCGAGCCAGTCATTGGCGATCTCTCCTCGATAAGCTCCGCCGCAGCCATCGCCACTGAGCTTACGGCGCGCGGCAGCTTTCCCGACGTGCTGATCAACAACGCTGGCATCTTTGCCAAGACCGAAGCACTCAGCGTCGATGGCATTGAGCTAACGATGGCGGTCAATCACTTCGGCCCGTTTGTCCTGACGCTGACGTTACTTGCCCAGCCTGGTTGCCGTCTGAAGCGCATCATCAACGTAAGCTCCATCGCTCACAATCGCGGACGCATCGAGCTCGACGACATCACCTTGCGCAAGCGTCGCTTTGACTCGTACGGAATGTACGCAGCGTCCAAGCTGGCCAACGTGCTCTTCACCGTCGAGCTGGCCGAGCGACTGCGCGGCAAAGTCGCAGTGTACGCGCTCCATCCTGGTGTCGTATCCACCAAGCTGCTCACCGAGGGCTTTGGCATGAGTGGACCCGATTCCGTCGCCGATGGAGCCGCAACATCCGTCATGCTGGCGCTCGATCCCACGTACGATCCAACCTACGAGCGCGTCTCGGGACACTACTTTGCGGCCCGTCGCCAAGCTGCGATGAATCCCATCGCTCACGATCGCAAGCTCTGTCAGGACTTTTTTCACGAGTCGCTGAAGATCGCCAAAAACAAAAAAGGGCTACCAGATATCTGGTAACCCTGTTTGCTTGCTCCCGCGGAGGGACTCGAACCCCCGACCCGGTGGTTAACAGCCACCTGCTCTACCGGCTGAGCTACACGGGAAAAGCGCCGAACAGGTGGGATTGAATAGGATTTTGGGCCTGTGTGTCAACGCTTTTTCGCACGCTGCGGGATTTTGCGTCGGACAATTTCTTTTCAGTCGTGTGCTACTTGTTCGCTGAGCATGCGACGCCGTCACGAGCACAGAAGCTACAGCCGACCCGAAAGGTCGTGTAAAGTAGGTCAATGAACGAAGCCTTAATCATTATCCCTACGTACAACGAGCGCGACAATCTAAAGACGCTCTGTGATCAGGTTCTGGCAGCACTGCCGAGCGCTGATTTGCTGATTGTCGATGACAACTCTCCCGATGGAACAGGTCAGCTCGCCGACGAGATGGCTGCAAAAAATCCTCGGATTCAAGTCCTTCATCGCAGCGGCAAGCTCGGGCTGGGCACTGCGTACATCGCTGGCTTCCGTTACGCCCTGTCGAAAGGTTACGAGTTCATCTTCGAGATGGACGCAGACTTCAGCCACGATCCGGTCTATCTGCCAGCTCTGCTTGGGGCGGCCAAAGATGGCGCGGGTGTGGTCATCGGATCTCGACGAGTTCCCGGCGGCGGAACCGAAAACTGGGGCATTTCGCGACAGCTCATCTCATCGGGCGGCAGCTTGTACGCGCGAACGATCCTGGGTCTGGATGTGCGTGATCTGACCTCGGGATTCAAGTGTTTCCGACGAGAAGTATTGGCTGCGATCGATCTCGACGCGGTTCGCTCAAACGGCTACAGCTTCCAAATCGAGATGACCTATCGCGCGATTCGCAAAGGCTTTTCCGTCGCAGAAGTACCGATCATCTTCATCGATCGCCGCGCCGGTCAGTCCAAGATGTCGTCGAAGATCTTCGCCGAAGCCATGGGAATGGTCTGGCGTCTTCGCTTCGCCAGCGGCATATAACGCTGGGGTCTAGCGTCCCCTTTTCACGACAACCAAGGCTGTGAGAAAACCAGCCTGGTGACTCGCTGCTCACGCGCCATAGGCATGGAATGAACCCGGCGGACGTCTACGACTTTGTTGCGACGCGGATTCCTTTGGTCAAACGGCTGGGGATCCGAGCCATCGATCTGTCTCCTTCGACGGCGCGCGTCCAGCTTCCCTTTGATCCAGAGCTCACCAACCACAGCGGATCGGTTCACACGAGCGCCCAGTTTGCAATCGCCGAAACCGCAGCGCTCGCCGCTGGTCTTTTGTCGCTCAACGGAATGGAAGTCACCTGTAGCAGCAAAGGCTGCGAGCTGCGCTTTCGCAAGCCCGCGCGTGGAGACCTGTGGGCCAGCGCACAAATGCCAGGTAGCGATCCGTCGGAGCTTAAGCAGCGGCTGATCGCTGAAGGCAAGGTTGATGTCGCTGTGCTCGTCGAAGTCATCGATCCCAACGGAGAGCGCGTCGCGGAAGGCTCGGTTACGCTGTCTCTGCGTCGAATGTAAGCAGCGCGCTGCGCAAAGTTCGATTTCACACCGTAAATGTCGTCGCTGCACCGTGAAAGGAGCTTGCGTTTTCTACGATGCGAAGGCTAATCGTTGAAAGCGCAGGGATGGATGCTGGAAAGGGCTTTCGGGATGCGGAACCGATCATGGATGCGTGCGCTCGGGCTGTCGTCGCTTGTGGCGTTTGATTCGACAGCGTGGGCCAAAGATGCAACCGAGCTTCATCAGGAAGCGCTGCGTGCGTTTACCGAGGCTCGCTACACCGATGCGCTCCAGCTTTTCAAAGAAGCGTACGACGCGACAAATACGCCAGAAATGCTGGTCCGCATCGGTCAGACACAGCTCAAGCTGGGACGAAAGACCGAAGCGCTCGACGCATGTCAGTCGTATCTATCGCTGACCGCCGATCGTCCCGAGCCCATGTATCGCGGCTTTGCAGAGCAGTGCGTCGCTGATGCCAAAACTGGACTTTTGCCCAACCGACCCACGCTGGTCGGAGACAGCACCGCTCGTTCCGCGACAGCAGCCAGCCCAGCGACGACATCGACAAAACCAAGCATCCCGATCATCGAAGAAGACGATCGACCTGCATCACCAGCCTCTCGACCGCTGCTGGCTACATCGACGGGCAACCAGCCGACTTCACGCACCGCGCCGTCGGACAAGCCTGCGCCAGATGCCATTCCACCCACGCTGGCCAGCTCGATGCTGTCACAGCCGTCGGGAGCGAGCCTGTCCACCGTCTATGACTTCTGTCTTCGTCAGCAACAAGAAGGCCGTACGGAAGCGGCGCAGCGCTGCTACGACGAGCTGATTCCGAATGCACTGCGCTCGAGCGGTCTTCAGGAATCGGATGTGCTGCTTGTGCGCTCACAGCTTCGTCGCTATCCAAATCCTGCCACCGCTGTTCCGTGGACCATGCAGAAACGCACCGTCGAGCAGCGCAACACAGGTCTGTGGGCTGCGGGACTTACGCTGTGGCTATCGGCACTGGTTCCGGCGGTGACGATGGGAGCGCTTTACGCACAAAATCCGGTCTTCGGCGAAAAGACGGACTCCGACACACACCGCAGCATCCACTACACACTAATGATTCCGGTGGTCGGTCCGTTTATCAGCGGAATCTGGCTCCCGCTGGTGTCGGAAGATCGCAGCTTGGCCGCCAAGCAGTACACCGTGCCATGGATTGTTGCCGACGGAGTTGCCCAGCTCGTTGGCATCACAATGCTCGTCGCAGGAGCCCAAAAGAGCAAGTACCTGCTCGGCCCCGGTGCGTCGCAGATCGCTCGCTCCATCCGCATCGTTCCCTATCGCAGCAGCGATCTCGGCGGTCAGAGCGGCGTAACTCTGGTCGGTCGCTTCTAAGCGCATCCTCTCAGCTGCTCCGTTTCCGTCGCTGCTTTTTGACGCTCGTCCGTTTTCTCTTCACGCGCTCCGCTCCACATCTCACAAGTCCGCGCATGGACGACGCAGGATGAAAAGCGCTGACTTCTCGCAGGTTTTCCGCTTCGAGTCCGCCAGGTAGGTGGATCTACACCGAATTTCCCTCTGCGGAAGGAAGCAAGCCTTTTCATGGACTTGGGCAGTGCCGTGGTAAGATCTCGCCAGGGGGGCAGTTTTTTGCCACCGGAAAGGCTTGCTGCGCATGCGGCTCTTACCGATTGGCCTCTGTTTGCTTGCGACGCTTGGGACATCTGCATCGTGTGACACCCAACGACCACCGAGCGCCGAACAAGTCAGCGGAGGTCTTAGCATCCGGCTTTCCAGCACCGACGTAAGCGTTCAGCCAGGTGCGAACATCGCGCTGACCATCAAGGTGAAAACGACCATGGCGCTGTCGGGTCCAGCGCAGCTTTCGCTCACCTATCCCGACGGTGATGCACTTCCGAAAGGGCTCAGCTACACGTTTGAGCCAAGCAGCCTCACCCTTCCAACCGGTACCGAGGTCCAAGCGCAGCTTCGCATCTCCGTCGATGCGAGCATCAAGATCGCTGACTACGCCCTGGTCGTCACCGTCAAGAGCGAAGGCAAGGAAGCCAGCATCCCGGTGCTCGTGCGAATTTCCGACGTAGGACCACAGTGGGCCCGACAGATCGGCACAGGCGGAACCGACACCGCCGTCGCGATGACCACCGACTCACAAGGCAACCTGTATGTCGCGCTGAACTCGACAGGTAGCATCGACGGCAAAGCCAATCAAGGTGACTACGACGGCTATCTGCTGTCGTACAGTCCCACCGGACAGCTTCGCTGGACCGCACAGATCGCGTCGAGCAAGACCGATTACATCAGCGGACTCAGCGTTGACCGCGACGATACGTTATGGATTTCCGGTTACACCTTCGGTGTCCTGCCGAGCCAAACGTCCCCCGGTCGCACCGATGGCTTCGTCGCGCGCTTTGCGCCCAACGGTCAGCGCATCTGGCTGCGTCAGTTTGGAACGCCTGAAATCGACAAGCTCACCGGCATCAGCGTCAGCACGCAAGGCATCGCAACCGTCGTCGGCAATACCGAAGGCAGCTACGGCAGCGGCAAAAACGCGGGGCTCACTGACATCTGGGTGACTCAGCTCGCGAGCGACGGAAAAGAGCTCTCCTCTCTTCAGGTGGGCAGCGACCAAGGAGACACCGCAACCGCCGTCACCATCGATCAAAACCAGGTCGCATTCGTCGTCGGAAACACGGAAGGAATCCTGCCTACAGGCAATGCGCTTGGCCTTCAAGATGGCTTCGTGCTCACCGTCTTGCCGAGTGGTCAGCTTGGCTGGATTCGTCACGTCGGCAGCTCAGGCAATGATGAGCTACTTACAGCAACCACCGACGATAACGGCGGAGTTTGGGTCGGCGGAAGCACGCGCGGCACACTCTCTGGACAAGTCAGCATGGGCGGCCAAGATGGCATGCTCGTTCGCTTTGTGTCCGACGGCAGCCGCACTGCAACGCGTCAAATCGGAACCAGCTATCTCGACACCATTCAGTCGCTGGCCTGGGTTGGCGGCAAGCTCTACAGCCTTGGAACCACGCGTGGAGCGTTCGCCGGTCAAGACGCACGCGGCAGCAACGATTTCTTCGTCGGACGCCACGGCACAGACGGCAGCTTGGCGTGGGTCAGTCAAAACGGCACCGATCAGTCCGACACCGCAGCCGCCATCACAGGACGAGGCAGCCAGCTCTTCGTCGCAGCAACAACATTCGGCGCCTTCGATGGTCTTAGCGCCATTGGCGACAGCGACGGCTTCATCCAATCCCTGCGTGTCTACTAGATCGTTCATCGAGGCTGGCTCCACCGTTTTCGACAAACCCAATCTTTTCGCTTGCCTAAAATGCAGGCTCACGGTAAAAGTCGCCTCCACCTCCTTTTGGAGGAGTGGCCGAGTGGACGAAGGCAGCGGTCTTGAAAACCGCAGCGCGAAAGCGCCGGGGGTTCGAATCCCTCCTCCTCCGCTGGCTTGATAACCGAAGAGCGCGATGTAAGGCGAAGCAGTCCGATTCCATCTACCAGCTCCCGACGGATGGAATCGCGATAAAAGCTTACAGCTGACCTGGCCAAGTCCAATCGGTCAGCTCGTATGCAGTCCGAAACGGAGAGGTGACCGAGAGGCCGATGGTGCTCGCTTGCTAAGCGAGTGTACTGCCAAAAGCGGTACCGCGGGTTCGAATCCCGCCCTCTCCGCAATTTCGAAAAAAACTCTTGTCAGCGCGCAATGTGCTTTTGTATAAGCACTCCCCGCTGCGATTCACTTTCAAGTGAAGACTGTTTCTGCACCAATAGCTCAGCTGGATAGAGCATCGGCCTACGAAGCCGAGGGTCGGAGGTTCGAATCCTTCTTGGTGCGCTTGTTCGGGGGTTTATCAGAGCTTGCTCAGCCCTGTGCTGACTGTCCAAGTGTTTCCGATTTGTTCGGAATGAGACTGGCTCTGGTAGAAGCGGCTCAGGCAGCCATGCTTGGCGAAGTTCCCGTAGGCGCAGTCATCATGTGCAACGGCGAAGTTCTTGGTGTCGGCGGAAATCGGCGAGAGTCTCTCAATGATCCAACCGCTCACGCCGAAGTTCTGGCACTTCGACAAGCAGCCGTAGCCACGAAGAGCTGGCGATTGAGTGACGCAACAATCTTTGTCACACAAGAGCCATGTCCGATGTGTGCTGGTGCCTTGGTCAATGCGCGAATCAAGCGCCTTGTGTACGGCTGTGACAATCCCAAAGCGGGTGCAGTGAAGACGCTCTTTCAGATTCCTGAAGACACGCGACTCAATCACCGAATGGAAGTCACCGCAGGAATCCTCGCAAGCGAGTGCGGAGAGATGCTGACCGCATTTTTTCGTTCCTTGCGCGCAAAGCCAAAGCCGTGATGCTGTAATCTGTAAATCAATGAAGCTGGATAGCTTACGTCCAGTCCTGGAGAGATGGCAGAGTTGGTCGATTGCGTCTGATTCGAAATCAGATGTACCCGCAAGGGTACCGGGGGTTCGAATCCCTCTCTCTCCGCTTCTTTTATTTTATGCGCTGAGCCGCTCGGTGTGAGCCGTTCATCTAGCCAACAGGGACTTATCTCTGTTCGTAAATAGGTGAATGTCTACGCCTTGGCCAGTTTGCTCATAGGCTTCGCATCTGGAGAGATGACCGAGTGGTTGAAGGTGCACGCCTGGAGAGCGTGTGTACTCGAAAGGGTACCGCGGGTTCGAATCCCGCTCTCTCCGCCAGGTTTCCCAAGTTATGGCTGTGGGCGACGGGGATTTGGTGAACCCCGCCAGGCCAGGAATGGAGCAACGGTAGCTTTTGATCCGTGCGCTCGCAGCCACCTCTTTTGCTTCGCTTTGTGTCACGCGCTCGGTTGATTACGAGCCCAGCTGCGTCTGATTCTATTTTGCTGAGCTGTCGCTGGTTGCAAGCTGTCGTAGTGATGGACTTGTGCGCTTGAGCATAAGCTTTCGCAGGACGCTCACTGGGACATGTCCCGCCGATAGCACCGCTTCGTGGAAGCTGGTTGCTGAAAACGCTTCGCCTTGCTGTGCTTTGTAGTCGCTGCGAAGCTGCGCAAGCTGTAGCGCTCCAAGGGCCGCCATCCCGTAGAGCGGATCATAGGTTCCGCGCTCGACTTCTCGACGGGCTGCGTGTTCATCGAAGTAACACTCTTCGGCCAGGAATCGGATCGCATCTTCGATTCGCTGACCCGCCGGAGCCACACCGCTCCCACTGACGTGAAGTCGCAGCGCAACGATCAGTCGTCCAAGCTGGACCAAGCGATGTCGCAGCAGCAAAAGCTGGAGCCTCTGACTGGACGTTCCTTTGGGCAACAGTTCCATCGCTTGCGACGACGCATACAGCGGCCAGCCTTCGCTGAGCGTCAGCGAGTGCCCTCTCATCCGAAGCTGAGACAAGCTGGCCTGCTTCTGCCGAAGTACCTGTAGATGCAGCAGTCGCCCCGGTGCCACGTCACGCAGCAGCGTCACCAGGATCTGCGAGCGATTAAAGTTCCGCAGATGATCGCTGATGAGTCGCTTGTCTTTCCAGTTCACATCGACGGGATCGTACTGAATCAGCGGCTCACGCTCGGGTTCTAGCGGCGCAGCCACATCAAGCTGAAGATAGCCAAAGCGATACGGTGGCATCTCGACGAGGCGCGGATTCACCGTCAGAGACGGAAACGGTGCGCCATCTGACAGCAGATCGTGAAGACGCTGCATCGCTTGCTCGATCTGCGCTGGCAGCTCCTCGGGACGCGGATGATCGTCTTCGATCTCACGCAGCGCTTCGCTCATCGTCCGCGAGGCACTTGTGTAGTCGCTCAGATCCCGCGCAAGGTCTTCGGCCTGCTGCTTGGTGCGCTGATGTTCGGCTTCGGCCACCGACAGCACCGTCTCAAGCGGCACATCGAGAAGCTCGAGCGCACGTAGTCGCTGCATCAGTCGCTCTCGACTGAGCGCCCAGTCCCCTTTGCTTCGCGGCAGCAGATCGCGCGTCAGAAACGCGGCATAGTCGTCGAGCGCTCGCTGGGCATCTTCACGCAGCCTCGCCACTTCGTCGCTCTGTTTGGGATCACGCAGACCGACGAGCAAGCGTGGAAGCACCGTCGCTACAAAGTCTCGGGTCTGCTGCGTTACATCGATCGCTTTTCGCGTCCACAGCTCGGGCGGATTGCGCAGGTTTCGCACCGCTTCTTTGAGCACGAGCGGCACCGCTTGCAGCCGACCTCGCAGCGCGCGCAGACCGTTTCCAGTCGCCAAGTTGCTCGTCACCAGCTCGTCGAGTCCCCAAGCCACCAGCTCTGCATAGAACAGCGGACTGCGCTCGTGAGGCCGCAGCTCCTCGCGCTCAAAGCGCAGCGCTTCAATCCGAGCCAGCAGCAGCAGCGTATCAAGTCGCTGCGAGTCTTTTTCCGGCCCATCACCAATCGCTTGTAGATCCAGTCGATTCGGCAGCGGCGGCGACAGACCTTCGGCAAAGCGCTGCACTCGCTCATGCATGCTGGCGAGCCGCGTCACTTCGCGCCAGATCGCATCGATCCGCACATCGTCCAGCCGCTCGTCCGACGAGTGATCACCCAGCCAGGTTGCCTGCGTCGGCGAAAACTGAAGCTCAGCGTCTAGCTCTTCCAGCACGAGCGATGGCAAGCTGCTGACTCGTGTTCCCGCGTCGGGCGTCGCAACCACTTTGTTCGACACGCGATTACAGCCCGGATGCCCGAGGAGCCACATCGCCAAAAGGCCACGACCAAGCAGACGCTTCATGGGCCAGCAAAGTAACTCGGTTCGCCGTGGAGTGGAACGGATGGCGCAGCGCAGAGGCGACCAGAAACCGCAAATCTCCGGAGTTTTGATATCCTGAGGGAAGGTCGAAAGATGGCCAGCAAACCGTCGGAGCCAGAGAAGGGGATCGGAGCCGCAGACAAAGCCCAAGCTGCGGGCCGAGCCGTCCCGGTCAATCGCGTCAGTCACATCGAAGGCAGTCAGCAAGTAGATGCCGCCGCCAAAGCTGCACCGCTGTCCGCCTTACAAGGTGTGGCTGCCGTCGGGAAAACCGCATCCGCAGATCGAGTCGCCAGCATCGCGGATCGTCTGCGTCGAGGGGTTATCACCAACCAGCAAGCGGTCGAAGAGCTGATCGAAGACACGATCCGCGCCAGCCTTCCCGGGCTGACTGAGTCGTCGCCGCTGTCTCAGAAGCTGCGCGAGATCCTCCAAAGCTATGCGAAGGACGATCCGTATCTGTTTGCCAAAGTCCGACGATTATCGGGGGATCAGGAATGAGGCGTAGCCACCAGTTCATCGCGGTCGGCATGGCCTTCTTGCTGCTGCTTTCGGGTGCAGATGCCCGAAAGCCGAGCAAAAAGGGCAAGACCCACACCGAAGCGGCCGCCACGCCAGAGAGCGCAGGCGACGGAGGAAGTAGCGCGAGTCCCGCTGCGACGAAGCCAGAAGAGCCCGCCGCGAGCAAAGAGGACAAAGGCAGCGCAAATCCCGCCGATGGAGCCACGACAGCCGCAGCGCCAGGTCCAGCCAGCGCCGATGCAAAGCCAGCGCCGAAAGAAAAGAAGGCCAAGCGGCTACGATCGACGACGCTGCCACTGCTGGAAAAGAACTTTCCCGAGGCGGTGGCGGTGACGCTCCAGCGTGAGATGTCGGATGTGCTCAAGCGCAACGCGCGGCTCGATCAGAAAGAGCTGGATGTTCGTCTCGCCGAATTTGCGCAAGAGATGCCGTTTGACCAAGTGGAGCTGGCGCGCACGGCCTATCAGAACGGACGCGAGGCATTTAACAAGCTCGAGCTGGATAGCGCGATTGTGACGCTGTCCGACGCGGTGGATCAGCTGATCGCGGTGCTGCCGTACATCAAAAAGCAAGAGCTGGCCGACGCAATGATGGCGCTCGCGGTGGCGCAGCAGCAAAAAGGCAAAAATCCCGCGATGCAGCAGACGCTGCGACGACTGGTGACGTGGCGTCCGACGTATCAGCTCGATACCGAGCAGTTTCCAGCGGCGATCAATGATCCGCTCGAGGCTGCGCGAGGGTACCAAGCCCAGCAGCCGCAAGGTCAGCTCAAGGTGCTGTCGGAACCGACGGGCGCGCAGGTCTTCGTCGATGGTGAGTTTGCGGGAACTGCACCGCTGACCGTCGAGCATCTGACGGTCGGTGAGCACTACGTCACGTTCAAAAAGCTCGGCTTCAAGCGCGGTCTGCGCGTCGCGAACGTGATCAAAGATCGTCCGGCGCAGATCTTGGGCAAGCTCGATCGATCGGAAAAGTTCCTGCTCGTCGAGCAAGCGATCGGTCGCGTCGGTCCAACGATGGGTCAAAAGCGCCTGGACAAAGTCGTCGATAACCTGAGAGAGACGCTGTTTTTGGATCACGCGATCTTTGTGCGAATGCAGCGCGCGGCGTCTCAGTCGAGCGGCGTCGAAGATGTCAATGTCCATGCCTATCTGTACGATCTGCGATCGCGCAGCCTGCTCAGTGAAAAGAGCGAGCGCGTGCGCGTTCAAAACGGCGTCCCAGCCGAGGGTGTGATGGCGCTGCTCGCCGACAAGCTGTACGAAGGCGTCGATTATGACTCGGTGGAACAAAAACCCGACGATGCGCCGCTGCCGGTGGTGGTTCAGCAAAAGCCGCTCTACAAGCGCTGGTGGTTCTGGACGGCGATCGGTGTGGTCGTCGCCGGGGGAGCGAGTGCGCTGGCCGTCGGTCTGACGCTGCGTCAGCCAAGCTGTCCCGACGGAAACACCTGCACCGGAAACCTGGTCTACTCGCTCCAGATTCCGTTCTAATCAACCTTCCAGCGCCTTCTGCGCGAACTCCCTGAGAACGCACCGAAACCTGGGACTATTTTCCCCACACTGCGCCTTCGCCAGCGCACTGCTCATCCGATTGTCGTCACAGCCTGCGTCCCACAGCGGGGTGAGGGGGACAGTCCCACCCAAAATTTCCGTCGCTGGCTCCTTTTTTCCTCACCTTTTCGGTCTCAGAAAAAGGTGCTAGAAGCCTGGGCATTCCGGGCAAAGCTCGGCAATGGAAGGACATGTCGTATGGCAGCTTGCCGCATCGCGCTGTTTGCAGACGGGGGATTTCTGGCTCACACCACTCGCGTACTGGAGGTCGGTCGAGCACTACGCAGTCGCTACGGACACGAGGTGATGTTCTGCTGCGACGGACCGTATGCGCGGCTTCTATCGGCAGCGGGCTTTCCGGTGCGTCCGGTGTACTCCGTCGATCGAGAGGAGACGCTGCGGCTGGCTCGTCGCGCCGGTGCCTGCGATCTGCGCTGGTGGCAGCAGGTTGCGGAAGACTCGGTGCGATCGGATCTGGAAGCGATCGACGCGCTGCAACCGGACTTGGTCGTCGGAGACCTGCGCATGTCGCTGACCACCAGTGCGCGCGCACGCGGCATTCCACTTGTGTCGCTGACAAACGGTGCGTGGACGAGTCGCTTTGCCGAGCAGATCTCGGTTCCCGACGGACACATCTCGGAAAAGATCTTGGGCAAGCGGCTGTCGTCGGCGCTGTTCCCGGTGCTCAAGAACCTGCTCATCTGGTATTGGGCGCGCGGCTTTGACAAGGTTCGCACGCGGCTCGGACTGCCGAAGCTTGGCACGATGTACGATCTCATCGAGGGAGATCTGACGCTGCTCGCCGATCTGCCCGAGTATTTTCCGATCGTCCCGTCGCCGCCAACCTTCCGTTACATTGGTCCGATTCGCTTCCGCGAAGCGCTGCCGCGTCCGAAGTGGCTCGGTCAGCTCGATCCGAATCGTCCGACGCTGTACTTTACGATGGGCTCGACGGGAGACGCGAAGTTCTTCAGCGAAGCGGTGCGCGTGTTCGGCAACAGCGAATACCAAGTGCTGATCACCACCGCCGAGCTTCCGAGTGAGCAGTTTGCGCAGCACAACAACGTCTTTGTCGAAAAGCTCGCCGACGGAGACTCGCTGATGGCTGCGTCGCACGTCACGATCACGCACGGCGGCAACGGCACGATCTATCAAGCGCTCGGACAAGGTGTTCCGGTGATTGGCATCCCGACGATGTTCGATCAAGAGATCAACCTGACTCGGGTCGAAAAGCTCGGGGCCGGGATGCGACTGCGGCTGCGCGACTGCAAAGGCGAGACGCTGCGTCAAGCGGTCGAGTCGATCCTGCAAAACCCGTCGTATCGGCATGCCGCGCAGAAGCTGGCGCGACGAATCGCAACGATGGACGGACCGCAGAACGCAGCGCTCCACATCAATCACTTGCTGCTCACGCGCGATCCGAACTCGGTGCCGGGTGAACACAGCCCGATCCAGACCGAGACACCGTCGCCCATGTCGGCAGCGACGCTGCTTCATCCGCTCGCAGGGTAGCCATGGGCGCAAACGTGGTGCAGGTGACACCGCAGGGTGATCGCATCGAGACGCTGACGCACGGAGAGCGCTGGTTTCTCGATGCCTTCACGGTGATGCAGCTTCCCGGCGGCTGCATGAACCGGCTGTGCGACATGAGCCAAGCTGTGCGCGTGGTGTCTGTGCTCAAGCAAGCTGGGATTGCCGCGACGTACACGCATGTCTTGCTGCGCGCGGTGGCGCTGGCGCTCTTGCGCTGTCCCGATTCGCATCAGCTGGTGTGCGGCTATCAGCGCCTGCATCCCGGACGCGTGGACATCGGACTTTCCGTCGCAGGTCAGACGAGCTATGCGCCCGTGCTGGTGATCGAGCATGCGCCCGAAAAGACGCTGCCCAAGCTGGTGAAGTTCCTTCAAGACGCGGTGCCGCAGACCCGAGACAAAGAGCAGCGCGATCTCGAAGGCATGAAGCGCAACGGCTGGCTGATTCCGATTGGCTTTCTGCGACGAGCGATCCTGCGCCTGCTCGGACGGATGTTCTGGTTTCGTCGCAAGCTCGTCGGGACGTTTCAGGTGACGTGCGTTCGCCAGGTGGACTCGGTGACACCGCTGACGTTCTATTCCGGGGCGGCGCTCGGGGCGGGCGAAGTGCGCGAGCGCGTCATCGCGGTGCAAGGTCGTCCCGAGGTTCGTCCGACGATGATCCTGACGATGTCGTTTGATCACCGCGCGCTCGACGGAAGGCTGACTTCTGCGCTGCTGGAAACCATCGCGACGATCTTGGAAAGCGACGAGCTTCAGCGCGAAGTAGAGCAAGAGCTTGGCTTACCATCGATCGTCGCTGCGGAACGTGATCCGTCAGTGCCCGCTTTGGCAAATGCTGCGCGTTCTGCGTCAGCGCCCGCTGCACTTACTGCGTCGGCAGGTGCTGGCGAATGATGTTGCTCGCTTGGTTGAGCCGTCGCAGTTCGTGCAGCACTCCGATCACAAACAGCGCAACCACGACCAGCAAGAGCGGAAAGATCAGCCGACTCGAGAGCTTCGACAAGACCGACCTATCACGCGGCTTTTCGGACTGCTGACGAAGCAGCCACGCGCGAAAGCACGACGGACAAGCCCAGCCTTCATCGGTCATCGAGACGATCTGTTCCTGAAGCTTGTCGCGTCCACAAAACGAGCAGCGCGAGTCACCTTGCACAGACGGATCGATGACTTCGATCTCGACGCCGCGCTCGGTCAGAACTTGGCTGACGATGTCCGGCGGAGCGTGCTGGGTCCGCAGTCGAACCACACCGATGCGACCGGGATAGCGCGCACGAAAAAGCTCTCCGTCGGCAAAGGCCTGCGCAGACTCACAGCGAGACTCGGCCTGCGCCACTGTATCGGCACGCGCCGCGTCCCAGTCTCCGTCCACCGACACCACCAAATGAACGGCGTGACGGGTCCGCAACATCGAATCAATCGCAGACACTTCCGACGGAGGAGGCTCCGTCACAGCTTCTTGCTCACTCACTCGCTGCGGCTCGCTCATTTGTGTCCCGTCGTGCGATCGACGACAACGGTTCCTGCCGCCATCACCCAGCGCACTCGCTGCGTCACAGCGGTGATGTCGGAAACCGGATCTCCTTCGACGGCAATCAAATCCGCGAAGAAGCCTGGCGCGACCTTGCCCAGCGCTTTTTCCTGTCCGAGCAGCAGCGCAGCGTTGGTTGTCGCCGTCTCCAGCGCTTGCAGCGGCGTCATGCCCAGCTTCACAAACCAGCCCAGCTCTTGCGTGTTTTCGCCAAACATCGAAAAGACCGCGTCGCTGCCCATCGCCAGCGGAACGCCCATCCGAAAGGCGCGACGAGCGGTTTCCAGGTTCTTGGGCACAAACGCTCGCAGGTTGTTCACCGCGTCGCTGGAAAACCCGTACACCTTCGGATTGTCAGCGTAATAGCGGTTGTGATCGATGGTCGGAACGTAAAAAATCCGTCGCCGAGCCATCTCTGCCAGCGTTGCATCGTCGATGTCGATCGCGTGCTCGATCGAATCAGCCCCGGCTTTGACCGCATCCCGCGCGCCACTTGGACCATAGGAATGAACCGCGCAGCGCTTACCGGCTCGGTGCGCGACCTCGACAGCCGCTTTGATCTCTTCATACGAGAGCGTCTGATTGCCCGTCACATCGTCGTAACCGCCCGTCGAAGCCACGACTTTGATCTGATCCGCTCCGGCGGCAAGCTGTAGACGAGCCACACGCATCACATCCGCTGGTCCATCTGCCGTTCCTGGCGCCACCGGATGCCCAGGCTTGACGAACTCATCGGTCGCAAAGATCGGAACGCCGGACACGAACATGCGCGGACCCACCATCGCTCCCCGGCGAATCAGGTCGCGCATCGCGAGATCCATCTGCTCAAACGAGCCGAGATCGCGCACCGTCGTCACCCCGGCTTCCAGCGTTCGCTTGGCATTTTGCTGCGCCAAAAACACCGTCACTGGCGGCAAGCGCTTAATAAACTGCTCGACGGGCTTCATCGCAGAGTCCGGATCGAGCAGATACGTCATGTGGGTATGCACGTCGATCAGACCGGGCAGCGCGGTGTAACGGCTCAAGTCGATGAAGACTGCACCGTCGGGAACAGGCATCGTCGGTCCTCCGACTGCCTTGATCCGATCCTGTTCCACCACCACCAGCGGACTGCTGATGACCTTGCCGGTTCCGTCGATCAAGCGCGCAAACCGCAGCGCCACGAGCTTCGATGCAGCCAGCGCGTCAGCACTCAGCAGCACCGTCGCCCACATCGCTACAAAGGCTGCCGCTTTTGCAACCCTTGAACGAACTCCGACGACGACGGAATTCGCGCTAGCTGTCATTGCCTGTTTCTCCACCGCAAGAGCCCAACCTGTCCGCACGGACCAGTGCTACCAGCATAGGCGGGAAGCGAAGACGCTCATCGCGAAGTTTGTAAGCCTAGAGCGCCAGCAGATCTTCGCCGTTGTGCAGCGACTGAACCGGAACGCCCAGCGTCTGCATCTCTTGCTCACCGAGCGACAGCGACTCGACCATCTCTGCGAAGGGATGAACCACCCCAAACTGCGACGACAGCGCTCGCATGATGCTGTCCCATTCACGAGCCGCACCGACACAAGACTGAAGCTGCGCGGCATCGCGATCGTGCGCGTTCCAAGCCAACCGAAGCTCAGCGCGACGCAGTCGGTCCGCCGCCGTCAGCAGATACTTGGCCGATGCGCGCGACAGCGGCAGACCGCTCTCTCGACGCTCCGACGGATCCGCACTGCTTGGATCGGGCACAACCGCCATCACCATCGCTTGTACTTGCTCGGCGGCGCGCCCACGCTCCAGTCGCTTTTCCACCGGAACCGCCGCTGCGTGGTGGATGTGCTCCATCACGCTCAGCTCATTGGCCAGCGCCAGCCAGCGATCGACGGGAAGAGACAAGGAAAAACGCTTAGATAACGGAGTGGAGGTGCTCACAAGTCCGAATGTTACCCCTGCGCGCCCCGGTTCGTCTGACTTTTTTCGGACTGTCTTCCGACGGCTTCACCAACCTGTCACCCGTCCGCCAGCTCTTCCAGCACGCCCCAGCGCACCCCGCGATCGCTCACCACCACGTCGGCCAGCCCTGCCCGCTCTGCGCACAAAAGCAGGATCATCGCACCGGCATAGATCACGTCTGCTCGTCGAGGATCCAGGCCCGCAAGCTGACAGCGCTCTGCCACGGTTCGCTTGCCGAGGTCCGTGATGATCTCGCGCATCGTCTTCGTCGCGATTCGCACGCCATCGACCTGACGCCCGTCGTATTCGCGCAGTCCCAAGTGCAGCGCAGCCACCGTCGTCGCGGTTCCAGCCAGCGCAACCAGCTCTCCTTCGACGGCAGGCAGCTTTTCGAGCCCAGCCTGGATCGCTGCGGTCAGCGCTGCTGTCTCTTGCTCTGTCGGAGGATCGCTGCGAATGAAGCGCTCATGCAGTCGGACCGAGCCCATCTTTTCACTGGCCCAGCGCTCGGGCGTCTTGCCACCGACGATCAGCTCTGTCGATCCACCGCCGATGTCGATCACGGATCGCCGACCACTTGACGGCTTCGGCAGGCTCTCGACCACCGAACGAAACGACAGCCGGGCTTCATCGTCGCCGGAAATCACCCGCAGCTCGACGCCAGTCTTGCGCAGTGCGCTTAGAAATTCTTCGCTGTTTTCGGCAGCACGCAGCGACTCGGTTCCGACGGCAATGATCTGATCCGCGTGCAGCGACTTGGCCCGCGCAATCTGACGATCAATCGCCGCCAGCGTGCGCGCAATCGCGTCGGGATGAAGTCGCCCGGTACGATCCAAGTCCTGACCAAGGCGCGGCATTTCCAGAAAGTCAGCGACGGGCGAAAGCCGAGGAAGCGAGCCCTTGACGACATCCGCCACCAGCAGCATGGCGGTGTTGGTTCCACAGTCGATGGCAGCAAGACGCATGGCCGCCACGCTACCAGATTTTCCGATCGCGCGACGCCCAGGTCAGCCCGACTGAAAGCGCTTCTGTAGCTCGCGAATCAGCGCCATCAGGTCATTGACCGACAGCCCCGAGCCCGAGACATTGACGATCTGACCTTCGGTAAAGAGCAGCTCGCCTTCGTTGCCGCGCTGAAGCGACATCTTGGCCAAGGTTCCGTACGGCAGCCGTCCCGGTCGGCCATTTTGCGCGATGAAGTTGCGAAAAAAGACGTGCTTGGCACCGAAAAGCAGCGCGTCGGACGCCGAGCCAAACACCGTACAGTCCACCAGCGCGAGCACATCTTCTTCGTCGGGAACTTCGCAGAACTTGCGCGCGTTGCGCAGCTTCTTTTCGGGAATGTTCGGCGACAGATACAGCGACGACAAGTGCGCGTACGGCTTAAACAGCTCGGGCAGCCAGTCGGCGCGCAGCCTGGCCTCGCTGAGCTTTGGCACCGGCAGCGCCAGCTTTTCAAGGAGCTGATTGTGTTCGCCGTGGATAAACGATCCCAGCTCGCGCCAGCGTCCCTGCACCGTCAGCACGCGACTGCCCAGCCGATCGAGCACGCGCTCTCGAGCTTCTTCGTCGTCGTCCCGAAGCTGCGCGAGCGTCCGATCATCGGCTCGCCGACACGCTGCCAGCGACAGTCCATACAGCGAGCGCGCCAGCAGCCAGCGTCCGATGCCGCGTGGATAGTCCAGCTCTCGTAGAAGCTGGGTTCCGGCCATCAGCTCGCGCAGTCGCTGAAAGTGACGTTCACTGTCGGTCAGGTTGTTGTCGTACAAAAGTAGGACCAGCGCACGCAGCGGATGAAGCAGCTCGGACACAAACGATGCATCGTCGCGCTCGTCGGGATCGCTGCTCTGAAACAGCTCCAAGTGTGCTTGGCCCAGATCGTCACACAGCGAGTGGAGATCGCCCACCAGATCGCTCGTCGGACGCGCTTCGACGAACTTGCGAAACGGCGGCCAGCCAATCGCGGACAGCACGTCGCCGGACACTCGGAACGCCAGTTCCCACAGTCGATACGGTAGCTTTTCCGTCAAAGAAGCTGTCATTGCCAGTGCGCTATTGCTTGGGGCCCAATAGCGATCCGATGATCGCGAGCAAGATGATCAGCCCGAGCAGACCTCCCGCGACGGCGAGCACCCAATAATACCAAGGCCAACCGGCGGGCTCGGCGGGCTCAAACTGCGGCAGCGAGTTGATCGTGACGGTTTCCGACGGAATTTCGTCTTTTCCGGCCCGAAACAAGACCTGAAAGACATGCTGCTGACCGTCGCCCGATTGCGTCAGTCCAAACTTGACAACGTGCGTCGAGAGCATTTCCTCGATGAACTGATCGAAGTGCGCACCGATTTCGCCCGCCACTTTGCTGCCGCGTGCCGTCGAGCCAGCCGCTTTTGACATCTCGATCAAGTTGCGCAGCCGACCCGCTTCAAACGGACCGTAGCCAATGCAGGCCAGACCGACACCGGCTTCGCGGGCTTTTTTGCCCACTTGCTCGAAGCTGTCTTTGGTTCCCGCCGCGTCGATTCCGTCTGAAAACAGCACCACCAGCTTGCGCTTGCCCACCGACTCACGCAGCAGATCGATCGCCACGCGCACACCGTCGAGCATTCGCGTCTCGGTCGCATCTTCGTCGATCTTGAGCTTGTCCAGCTCGCGCGCGACTTCATTGGGCCGTCCCAGCTCTTCGAGCTTCTTGTATTCCGACGAGTAGCTGATGATGCCGATTCGACTCTCGGGAATCTTCGCCAGCGTCTTGGCCAGCCGTCCGATGCCGCTCTTCGCGATGGGCAGACCGTCTTTCATCACCGACGAGACTTGCACCACCACGAACAGATCAATCGGCTCTTTGGACTCGGCAAACGAAGCCACCGTCGTCTGCAAGTCGGACAGCGGCGCGCCATCCATCTGTAGCTTGAAGCCACCTTTGCTGCGCACCGGCTTGAGATCGTCGTCGATGACGTTCACATATGCGCGCAGCTCGGGCAGCTTGTCGATGGCGATGCTCTCTAAGTGAACCTTGACCGGATCGGCCTTTGCGCTGCCACAGACGCACAGCAAAAGTGCCAGCCAAAACACCTGTCGCAGCTGCGTACGAAGCCAACCCGAGCGGTCGTGCGAGCGATGATGCATAAGGCCCTCTCCAGACGAGAACACAGAAATTTCCACGTTCCCATCATAGGGCGAAATCGCAAAAAGTAGCGTCAAAAACACGCTCGGCAAGCGTCGCAGCCGCGATTTGGACTCGCTTACAGCTACGCCCTTTTTGCTAGACTCGCCCCGGTGCGTCGCCACTCTCTCTCCTCGAAATCGTTTGTCGCGTGCTTGGGTCTATCGCTCGGTCTCGTGCTGATGGTCGGCTGTAAGTCCAAGACGCAGCCGCAGCCCGTCGCGCCCAATCCGCCGGTTGCCGTGCAGAGCACACCGCCGCCCAAAGTGCCGTTTGTGCGACGGAACATGCCGCGCATCGACACGCACACCCACATCCTGCTCGGTTCGGGACTGCGCGCGGCCCGTCTGTTTGAGCGCTATGGCATCCGCTTGGCGGTCAACCTGTCGGGAGCCTCTGCGGAGCACGGCTTTGAAGAGTTTGTCGTCGATAACCAGGTTGCGTATGGACACATTCTGACCTTCACGGGGCTCGACTTTGAAGAAGCGAGCAAGCCCGGTTACGGAGCGCGCATGGCCGAAGCGCTCGTCACAGCCAAGACGGTGGGTGCCAAAGGGATCAAGATCCACAAAGCGCTCGGTCTGGAATACCAAGGGCCCGACGGAAAGCTGCTCAAAGTCGATGATCCAGGGCTCGATCCGGTGTTTGAGAAAGCCGGAGAGCTGAAGCTTCCCGTCGCGATTCACACCGGCGATCCGCAGGCTTTTTGGCAAGAGCCGAGTCCGAAGAACGAGCGCTTCGACGAGCTGCTCGCGCATCCCGAGTGGAGCTTTTACGATGCTCACAAGCGCGGTGCCATTCCGTCGTGGCGAGAGCTATTCGATGCGTTTTTGCGTCGCGTCGCGCGTCATCCCAAGACGATCTTTATCGGCGTTCACTTCGGCAATGCGCCCGAGGAGCCCGAGCTGGTCGCACAAGCGCTCGATAAGTATCCGAACCTGTACATCGACACAGCGGCACGACTGCCCGCGATCGGTCGCAGCGACGCAAACCATAGCGCCGAAAAGCTGCGTGCGTTCTTTATCAAGTACCAAGATCGCATCCTGTTCGGAACCGATACGGCCCTTTCGCGCGCTGGAACGCCAGCCATGTTTGGCTCGGTTGGAACCGATCCTCCGACGGAAGCGGATGCCGATCGCTTCTTCGATTCGACCTATCGCTACTTCGAGACGGCGGATACCGACATTCCCAGCCCGACGCCGATTCAAGGCAAATGGACGATCGCTGGCGTGAACCTTCCCGTCGAGGTGCTGGAAAAAATTTATTACAAAAACGCAGAACGGCTGCTTGGGGTGTCTGTGCCCAAAGCGCCGCTGCCCAAGCAAGAGCAAGGCCCCGCACCAACGGGAGACGAGCTATAAGCCACGACTGATTTGGAGGAACCGATGTCCCACATTCCATCCCGACGCGCGCTGTCCGGTCTGCTCAGCGTGCTGCTGGTCGCAGGTGCGATCGGAACGTCCGTCGCTGATCCCGCGCCAGCCAAAAAAGAAGAGCCCGCCAAAGCCGCCCCAAGCGGAGGAAAAATGGTCACCACAGCCTCGGGACTCAAGTACATCGACACCCAAGTGGGCACCGGCGCGACGCCGAAAAAAGGCCAGACCGTGCGCGTCCACTACACCGGCACGCTCGCCAACGGTCAGAAGTTCGACAGCTCACGCGATCGCGGCGAGCCATTCGAGTTCCAAATCGGCGTCGGTCAGGTCATCAAAGGCTGGGACGAAGGCGTGCTTTCCATGAAGGTGGGAGGCCAGCGCACCCTGATCGTTCCATCGAACCTGGGCTACGGCTCACGCGGTGTGGGCGGCGTCATCCCACCGGATGCAGAGCTACATTTCGACGTCGAATTGCTTGGCGTAAAGTAAATAAGGTACGCTCCATTACGGTCAGTCGTGTTTTTGCACGCTGGAGCGTAGTATGAGCCCTGAACGAACCCCGCCGATTCCGGCCACTGCCGAGTCTGTAACACCGCCCACATCCAAAGAGACACCACCCTCGAAGCGCCGTCACTCGCTGTCGGACATCATTGATGCCATTCGCGGTGAGAAGCCGTCGGGAAGCTCACCACTTCCGTCGGGTGTAACTCCAAGTCCACTCGCTGCGTCGGATGTTCCGTCGCGGCTTACTCCAAGTCCGTCGCGGCTTACTCCAAGTCCGTCGCGGCTTACTCCAAGTCCGTCGCAGCTTTCGCCCAGGCCGTCGCAGCTTTCGCCCAAGGTTGCGCCCAAGCGGCACATCTCGCAGGTGATCGAGACGCTGAAGATGCCCAGTCGAGAGCTGGCCGAGCGCTTGGTTCGACTCGGCTTCGACAGTGAGACGGCGTGCGTGCTGCACATCCTGCCGCTCATTCAAGTTGCCTGGGCCAACGGCGAAATCAACCGTCGCGAGCGCAGTCGCATCCTGCAAGTGCTGAAGGTCCGAGAGATTCCCGAAGGCAGCCGCGCGTACGTGATGTGCGAGTCGCTTTTGACGACTCGTCCGACGGAAGCGTTCTTGCATGCCAGCCTCGAGTGTCTGCGCGACATCCTGCACAGCAGCCGAGGCGACGCCGCGCGTGAAGAGCGCCAGCTCATCGATCTGTGCGTCGAGATCGCCGAAGTCTCGGGCGGTCTGTTCGGACTGCATCGATCCGTCAGCACCACCGAGCGCGCCGTCATCGCCGAGATCGCCGCCACCCTCGGTGATGAAGCCCAGTCAGAGCTTCGCCGACTCCTCAACAACTAACGGATCGCAGCGCACTGTCATCGCAGCGCACGGGCTCGGCTCAGTCGCAGATCGCTTGGCGCTCGTTCGCAGATCGTTTAGCGATCAGACGGAGCCAGCGCACTTCCAACCAGCGCCAGACAGACCACCGCGCCGCAGCCGATGACGTTGTACCAAAGAAAGCCGATGCTGCTCAGTGCGAAGGTCAGGATCACCGCGAGCTGCGCGACGCACAGCGCCACAAACACGACGTTGCCTTTCACTCTCGGCAAGAAAAACCCGACCAAGAACACACCGAGCGTCGGTCCGTAAAAGATCGATCCCAAGATGTTGACCGCTTGGATCAGGTTATCGACAAGCTGCGCAAACGTCGCAAACAGCATCGCTAGCACACCCCACAGCACCGTACACAGCTTGGCCGCGATGAGATAGTGACGGTCGCTCGCGCTCGGCTTGATCGTCGTCTTGTAAAAATCGATGACCGTCGTCGAACCCAGCGCATTGAGCGCACTCGCCGTCGCTGACATCGCTGCACAAAAGATCACAGCCAGGAACAGACCGACCAGTCCCGACGGAAAGTGCTCTTTTACAAAGGTGATGAAGATGTAGTCCGCATCTTTGCTTTCCGTCTGAGGGTGCGCTTTTTTCAGGATCTGCTTGGCCTTTGTCCGCAGCGCTTGGGCCCTGACGTTTTCGTCTCGCAGCGCCGCTTGCGCCGTCGCAAGCTGGACTTCGTCGCTGCTGTGACGAGCACGCAGAAAGTCAGCCAGGTGCTGCTGCTTGCGCGCAAACGACTGGGAAAACTCCGCGTCCACTTGGGAAAGCTCCGCACCGGCAGACGAAGCAAGCGCCCGCGACAGCTCCGCCTGCTGAAAGAACAGCGGCGGCTTGTGAAACTGATAAAACGCGAAAACCATCACACCGACGAGCAAGATCCCGCACTGCATCGGCACCTTGACCAGCCCGTTGAGCAGCAGTCCCAGCCGACTTTCCGCCAGCGATCCGCCCGCCAGATAGCGCTGAACCTGCGTCTGATCCGTCCCAAAGTACGCGAGCGCCACAAACAGCCCGCCGGTCATGCCCGACCAGAACGTGTAGCGCGTGTCAAAGCGCGGCGAAACATCGACCAGCTTGAGCTTGTCCAGGCTTCCCGCAAGGTGCAGCGCGTCGCCAAACGACACCTCACTCGGCAGCGCGTGCAGCACAAAGTAAAAACCAAGCGCCATCCCGCCGAGCATCACCACCATCTGATACGTCTGCGTCTGACTGACCACGCGCGTTCCGCCCGACACCGTGTACAGGATCACCAGCACACCAATAAACAGGTTGGTCAGGTGCAGCGGCCAGCCGAGCACCGACGACAACACAATCGCTGGCGCATAGATCGACAGCCCCGTTCCGAGCCCGCGCTGAAGCAGAAACAGAAACGCCGTAAGGAGCCTCGTCTTGCGATCGAAGCGACCTTCCAAGTACTCGTACGCTGTGGTGACGCGCAGCTTGGTATACAGAGGCACGATCGTCGCGGACAGCAGCACCATCGCGACGGGCAGCCCGAAGTAAAACTGCACAAAGCCCATTCCGTCTTCGTAGGCCTGACCCGGCATCGACAGGAACGTGATCGCGCTCGCCTGCGTCGCCATGATCGACAGCCCGATCGTGTACCACTTCAGATCGCGCCCGCCGCGCAGGTACTGATCCGCCGTCTGTCGGATGCGACCTTTCCACAGCCCATAGCCGACGATCGCGAGCAGCGTCCCACACAGCACCAGCCAGTCGAGCCCCGTCACGAGTACACCTTCGACAGCGCATACAGCAGCGTCACCGTCACAGCCAGGCTGCCCAGCACCAGCGCATAGAGCCTGTTCCACGATCCAAAGATCGGCGGCGCTTCTTCCTCTGACGATGCAGCGGGTTCTGACGATGTAGCCGGTTCTGACGATGCAGCGCGCGTCACGCTAGGGCTCCTGCGAGATCAGGTTGGCAAACAGTCGAAACGCACCCGGAACGCCCGCCGGGAGCTGACGGAAAAACGACAGCCCGGTGTACACAAACGAACCTTTTCCGTGACGCGCAACGATCAAGCTTCCGCGTCGCTCTGGCTCGCCTGGATCGTGCATCCCGAGCGGCGCTTGATACGCAGCGTCCCACTTGTCGGCAAAGTACAGCCCGCGCTCTTGCACCCAGCCCGCAAAGTCCGTCGCTGTGATCTTGTTCGGTTTTTCCAAGATCGGATGCCCTGGAAGCAGCACTTTGACTTCGGCGTTTTCGTCGGTGACGCGATCGGTTGTGATCTCAAACGGCTGCGGTCCAATCGGCACCGTCAGCTTCCCGAGACGATTGCTGGTGTTGTACTGAACCACCAAGTTTCCGCCCGCCGACACGTACTGCATCAGCTTCTCTCGATAAAACGGCAAGCGCGGGTTCACGTTGTACGCCCGCACCCCGATCACGATCGCTCCGTACTGTCCGAGCGGCTGACGCAAGATCGCCTCTTCCGAAAGCAGCGTCACGTCGAAGCCCACTTGCTTGAGCGCTGCTGCCACCTCGTCGCCCGCCCCAGCAATGTAGCCAATCTTTTTGCGCGTCTTTTGCAGCGACACACCCACCAGCTTCACCGTCGCAGAAGGAAACAGCGTCTGGATCGGAATGTGCGGATGCTCGATGCGCAGCAGCCCACGCGAAAAGGTCTGTCCCTCGACGATCGCCTCAACCGTGAGCGTGCTATCCAGCGACGCCGACGGCAGCTTTTCTCGATGACGAACCTGAAACAGCACTTCCTGCTCTTCTCCCTTGCTCGCGAGAGAAAACGTCACCTGCTTCGGCTCCGCCACATACGTCGTCGGCAGCGACAAGCGCAGCTCACCCGCCACCTTGTCTTGTCCCGCCTTCAGTCGCACCCGCAGCGGTCGCGGCGTCGCATCCGTAAACATCAGCACCTGCGCATCGACGTTCACCATCACTTTCGGTGTCACTTCGATGCTGCGCAGCCGCTCGCCAGCCACTGGATCGGTCCACTTAAACAGCACCGATCGCATCACCCGCAGCGTCTCAACTTTTCCGTCGGATGAGCGCACATCGAGCACAAACTCGACGGGCAGTGACGGTAGATTTTCCGGCTGACCGATCTGGAGCTTGTCACGCTCAGCGACGCGATACATCCCAGCGTCCGGCGGAGCGCTCAGCCAGTATGGATTCGAGATCTCCGTCTCTTTGGCCACCGTGACCGAGCGCTCTAGCTGCCACGGAACACCGACGGACAGATCGACCCCGATCGGCACCGTCCCCGCGCCCGGCAGCTTGACTTCCCGAATCCGCACCGACGAAGCTCCAAGCTGCGCACGCACAATCGCCGACAGCGTCACCTTCAGCTCTTCGCCGGGAACTACGACGAAATCGCTCGCGATCGAATCCAGGTGCAGACCCGCGCAGCCGAGGATCACGTCATCCAGCTCGCGCAGCTTCGGCGCTTTCCACGGACTGTCAGGCAACAGTGAAAGCTCGGCGCGCGCACGCAGCAGCGTCGGAATCACAGCGCTTGGTCGTCGCGGATCAAACTCTTTGGCCGCCTGTGCCAGCGTCAGCGCCAGCTTTTCACCGCCGGGAACCCGTCGCCACGAACGATCGATCCCTTCAAACAGGCTCTGCGGCAGCTTTCCGTCAGAACTCTGTGGATAAAGCGGCAGAAAGTATTCCGGGCTGGGACCACGACTGCGCGCCGATCCGAAGCCTTGGCTCTTGTGCATGCTGCGACTGTCCGCCGCCAGCTCTCCGTATGAAACCCCGAGCACCGGGTTATAGCCACCGACATCGAGCTTCACAAACTTCGACAGATCATCGCTGGCCAGTCGTCCCCACGGCGATCGATTCCAAAACAGCCGCTTCGCTTGCCACACGCCCACCGTCTGAAGCTGCTCTTTGGCAAAGCCCGGGTCCGCCGCCGCTCGCAGCGCTTCTTCCGCCAAGATCGCCGACGCAGTGTGATGTCCGTGCGTATCGAGTCCTTGCGTCGGAAAGCGCGTGATGATCACGTCGGGACAAAACTGGCGAATCACCCACACCGCATCCGTCAGCACCGCTTCTCGGTTCCAGATCGCCAGCGTCTCCGTCGGTGTCTTCGAGTAGCCAAAGTCCCGCGCGCGCGTAAAAAACTGCTCGCCACCATCGACACGTCGCGCCGCCAAAAGCTCTTGCGTGCGAATCAGTCCCAGCAGCGGACCTTGCTCCGCGCCAATCAGGTTCTGGCCTCCGTCGCCGCGCGTCAGCGACAAGTACGCGGTTCGGACCAGCTCTTCCCCGCTTACATAGGCCAAAAGTCGCGTGTTTTCATCATCGGGATGCGCCGCCACATACAGCACATTTCCGACGACAGCCAAGCGCTCAATCGCGCGCAGAAGCTCGGCCGCACCCGTTTTCGGCGACCCTGCCTGTCCATGCCCAGTCATCGGCGCAAGCAGTACACCGACCGTCATCAGCGCGCCAACAAGCGACGCTGTCATCGTCCCAAGTGCGCGTTTCCGTTCCGACATCCGTTGCGACATCTGGCAGCAGCCTCCGCGAAAAGACCGCGAGTATACGCTGGCCGCGACCTGGCGTAGATTGTCGCGCAATCCCATGCTGGCTCCCTTTGGTGCGGCGTTTTTGCAGCGAGATCCGCAGGCTTTCGGCATTCTGCGACGAGACTTCCGCAATGAAGCGGATCGCATCGCGACGGTACAGCAAGCAGCCCAGCGACGGATTTCCCCCGAGCTGGCGAGCGCGCTGCGCGTCCAAAACCAGCGCCTGCGCCCAAGTCCGTCGAGACAACAGCACCTCGATCAGCTCTGTGAGCCGGGACCGAGTGGCACCGCCGTTGTCGTCACGGGACAGCAAGTCGGGCTGTTTCTCGGGCCGCTCTACACCGTGTACAAAGCAGCGACGGCGATCGCCACAGCCAAGCAGCTCTCACACGAATCGGGAATTCCCTGTGTGCCGCTGTTTTGGCTTCAGACCGAAGATCACGACTTTGCCGAGATCGATCACTGCTTCGTTCCCGTCGAAGGAAAGCCGCCGCTGCGTCTCCAGCTTGCACCGAGCGATCCCAGCCTGGCGCGCACTTCTGTGGCTCATCGCACGCTCGGACCGTCGGTGATCGATCTGCTGGATCGTCTCGATGCCGAGCTGGCGTCCTTGCCCTATGCCGCGTCGCTGCTCGCATCACTGCGGCGAACCCATCGGCCCGAGACGACGCCAAGTGATGCGTTTTCCAGCTTTCTCGGCGAGCTGTTTGAAAAAGAAGGACTGCTTGTCCTCGATCCGCGTCATCCGCAAAGCCCGCAGGTGGCCCGCCTGGCGCTACCGCTGTATCGCTTTGCGCTCGTCGAAGAAAAGACGATCTCGACGGCGCTCGTCACCCGTGCAGAGCAGCTTCAGCAGCGCGGCTTTTCCTGTCAGATTCCGGTCCGTCCCGACGTGTCGCTGCTGTTTCATCACCTGCACGACGTGACCGGACCGCGCTATCGACTGGAACGACCTGCTTGGTCGGTGCCCGACTCGCGTCACGACAAGCTGCGTCTGTCCGAGTCAGAGCTGTTGTCGCTGATGGATCGAGAGCCGTGGCGATTTAGCTCGTCTGCGCTGCTGCGACCGCTGATTCAAGACACGCTGCTCCCGACGGCAGCCTACGTCGGAGGCCCCGCCGAGCTGAGCTATTTTGCCCAGCTGGGACCGCTCTATTCGCTGCGTGAGCTGCCCGAGCCGCTGGTGATTCCGCGCGCACGCTTTCGCTGTCTGCAAGACAACACGCTGTCGTGGCTGCGCAAGCTGAACCTGAAAGCGTCCGACGTGGAAGTGCCGCGCGCAGAGCTGCTTCGCTCACACCTGCTTACCCAGACCGACCAGCCGCAGCCCGATGCGCTCAGAGCGTCGATCCTGTCCGACTTCGCTGCGCGCCTGGACGAGCTGGAAGCGATCGATCCCGCGCTCCGCGATCCGGTTCGACGGGCGCGAGACACGATAAACCGATCTATTTCGCACGCAATCGAACGCTACGCCCACGCACTGACCGAACGCAACGTAACAGCCACCCAGCGAATCGATCGCCTACAAGCGTTCCTGTTTCCAAATGGAGCACCTCAAGAGCGCGTCCTGTCGCTGCCCTATTTTGCGGCCAAGTGGGGCCCAGCCGGGTTTGTCCAAGCGCTGTTTTCGTCGCTTGCGACCGACCCGCCCTGTGCGGACCGTCAAGCCGTGCGCGAGCTGTGGCTGTAACCGTCGATGCACACGCCGTCCCCGACCTGTGGTCATCCGCTGCGCATTGCCGTCGCCAGCTTTCCATCACTCGGCGGCAGCGGCAAGGTCGCCAGCGAACTGGGTCGTGCGCTCGCCCACCGAGGCCATGAGGTTCACTTTCTGTGCTACGAGCAGCCCGCGTGGATCGACGCAGCGCGCGATCGCTTGCAGGTTCATCGCGTCCTTTTGCCCGACTATCCGCTGCCGAACTTGGGCGCTTATCCGCTCGCGCTGAGCAGCTCGCTGTCGTCGCTGTGTGAGCGAGTTCCGATCGATCTGATTCACCTGCACTACGCGATTCCGCACACCACCAGCGCGTACCTGGCCAAGCAGATCCTCTCGTCGCGTGGGCTGCCCGTGCCCAAGCTGGTGACGACGCTGCACGGAACCGATGTGACGCTCGTCGGAAGCGATCCCGCGCTCTTGCCGATTCATCGCTTCACCCTCGAGCAGTGCGACGGGCTGACCAGTCCGTCGGACTACCTGCGCCAGACCGCCTATCGAGCGCTCGGTCTGTCGTCGCACATTCCGTTTTCGGTGATTCCCAACTTCGTCGATGCCGAGCACTTTTCACCCGCCAAACATCCGCTTCAGCGACGAAGTGTGCTGTCGGGAATCCTCGGTCACGAGCTGTCCTTGACCGAATCGAACACGCTGCGGGTTCTGCTGCACAGCTCGAACTTTCGTCCGGTCAAGCGCATCGATGATCTGTTGACGCTGACGCAGACGCTGCGCAACGAGCTGCCCGTGCTGCTTTTGCTGATTGGCGATGGTCCCGAGCGTCCAAGGCTTGAGCAAAAAGTACGCGAATGTGGACTTGCCTCGTCGGTGTACTTTCTCGGTCAGCAGCTTGACTTTGTCTCGCTGCTTCGTCAGAGCGACGTGTTTGTGCTCCCGAGTGAGCTGGAAGGATTCGGTCTGTCGGCGCTGGAAGCTTTAAGCTGCGGAGTTCCCGTCGTGGCGTCCAACATCGGCGGCTTACCCGAGGTCATTTCCGACGGACAGACAGGCTTTTTGCATCCCGTCGGGGACACTGCGACGATGACAAGCGCCGTTCGCAAGCTGCTCACCGACGAAAAGCTGTGGGCCAATATGTCACAAGCTGCGCGACACAGCGTCGAGCAATCGTTTCAGCGCGATCCGTTGGTTCTGCGCTACGAAGAGCTGTTTCTTTCGCTGTGCCGTCCGTCGGATTCGACTACTTGGCCGGGCACTTCCAATCGACGATCGATTTTTTGACCTCGTCGGCGAAGAAGAAGCCGTCCGGGTTCTTTTCACCGAGCTGCTTGGCTTTTTGCGCGAGCGGACATGCGTCCTGCGACTTGCCTTTTTGCGCCAGAAGCTGCGCCTTCGTCCACACGTTCAGCCACTCTTCGCGCAGCGACAGCGAACGATCGATGAGCTGCATCGCTCGCTCGGGATCTTTTTTGCTTTCGAGCAGGTAGCGCGCCGCGTTGTTGTACGGTCGCCACGAGCTGTCCTCGAGCGCTTTGATGCCCGCATCGACCTGCGCGTCGGTGTTCGCTTTGATCACAAACGAAACCCGCAGCTTTTCCCACTCTAGATCGAGCCGCGTGCTCGTCTCGGTCGTGTCGGAAAACACAAACGTCAGACGCTCTCGCTGGCCTGCGGGCTCGGGCTTGACGGTAAAGCGCAGCAGATCGAGGTCTTGCTTGTACTGTCCGGTGCCGCCCTGGTTCGGATTTTTGTTGAGGATGAGCGTCCAGGTGTCTTTGCCCGGAATCGAAAACAGCGCATAGCTGCCCGCCGGAACCGGCTTTCCGTCGATGGTCACGTCTTTGCTAAACGTCAGCTTCGTCGCTGAGTTTGCGCCCGTGCGCCAGAGCTGTCCGAGCGGAACCAGCGTTCCGAAGACCTTGCGACCTTTGATCGCCGGGCTTGAATACTCGACGGACACATCGGTCAGACCGACGGCTTGGCTGACCTTGGCGAGCGGGCTGGGACGCGGTAGCTCCAGCTGCTGAGCCAGCGCAGCGCCCTCCATCCCGACGGAAAAAGCCCCAAGACCGAGCAGCGAAAAAAGACCCGAGCGAAGCAGTGCCTGTGTGTTCATGAGCAAATCTCCTGCCTTTCCACCGGCAAACACCGGAAGGGAACGGAACAGTACTTCACTCGGAACGTGACGCCAACAGGATCGCAGCGCGTCGGATCGCTTAACCGAGCGGCAGCATAAAGCCAACCACGGCTCCGCCCGACGCTGCGTTGTGTGCAAAGACGCGACCGCCATGGGCTTCGGCGATCCGTCGCACCAGTGACAGACCCAGACCGAGCCCACCGCGATCTTTGGCTCCACGACGGAATGCTTCAAAGGCACGCTGCTCTTCACCGTCTGAAAATCCCGGTCCGTGATCTTCTACTGAAAAGCGAACTCCGTCGGGAACATGCTCAACGCGCAGCACAACCGGCGGCGCACCGTGCTTTTTGGCATTGTCGAGCAGAGCCAAGAGCGCCCGAGACAGCAGCGTCGCATCAGCGGACAAGGTTACGTCTTCGGCCCGAAGCTGTCCGTCGGAAAGTCCCGCTCGTTCCAGCGCGCGAGCGGCCAGATCTTGGGCGCTCACGGACCGTCGAGACAGCGCCGAAAAGTCGAGCCGCGCCTGCGCCAGCAGCTCTCCAACGAGGCGATCCATCTCGACCACTTCTTGATCGATTTCGTCGAGGTGTTTCGATTCACCGTCGCGCGCCATTTCCAGCAGCAGCCGAATCCGAGTGAGCGGCGTCCGCAGCTCATGCGACACCGCCGCCAGCAGCTCGCGCTGATCCTTGAGCTGCTTTTCGATCCGACTCGCCATCTCGTTGATCGCCAGCGACAGCTCACCGACTTCACCGACTTCGTCGTGACGCAGCCGGGCTCGCCTGTCCAGCTTGCCTTCGCCGAGCTGTCGCGCCACATCAGCCAGCTCCGAAAGTGGCTGTCCGACGCGATGTGAAACCCAGCCAGCCAGACCCCACAGCACCGCCGCCGCCGCCAGCAGCGCCAGCAGTGTCCGTTTCCACGGCGAACGCGCCATGCTTCCGTCGAAGCACAGCTCGGCTTGACCCAGAAATTGTCCGTCGCGCACAAGCGGCGTCCGCAGCGGCAGCCGACAGCGCTCGGGAAAGTCCAGGCCACCGATCAGCTCTCCCGTCGGGAGTCGTACCCGAGCCGAGACACCAAGATCCTGTCCCATGCGATTCAAGAGCTGCTGTCTTTCGACGGGAACATCCCACACCGTCAAGACCGAGTGCGCCACAAAGCGCGCGACCCCGTGCTGATGCACTCGCCAGTCGTGGTTACTGCCCGTCACCCGCAGCACCGACACCACCGCGATCATCGTCGCCAAGATCGCCAGCGTCAGCCAGACAAACAGTCGTCGTCGCAGCCGCGCGCGGAAAAAATAGCGCATTCGATCGCCGGGTCGCTTCGGCGGACAGTGTTGGGGATGAAAGCCTCTTCTCACTCGACGGGATCCTTTCCGCCATCGACTTCTTTGGCCAGCACATAGCCGACGCCACGCACGGTCTTGATCCGTCGCGGTGACTTGGGATCGTCCCCGAGCCTGGCGCGCAGGTGGGAAATGTGAACATCGACGGTGCGCTCTCCAACGGTGACATCGTCACGTCCAGCCAGGCTCAGCAGCGCATCACGCGGCACCACCCGACCCGCCCGTCGAGCCAGCGCCAGCAGCAGATCGTACTGGAGCCCGGTGATGTCCACATCCTTGCCATCGAGCTGTACGCGACGAGACGCCACATCAAACATCAGCCCAGCGATCGTCAGTCGTTCTCCTTCCGGTGCGGGCTGGGACCGACGAAGCAGCGCACGAATCCGCGCGAGCAGCTCACGCGGGCTAAACGGCTTGGCCAGATAATCGTCGGCACCCAGCTCTAGTCCGACGACGCGATCGGCTTCGTCTCCACGCGCCGTCAGCATGATGATGGGCACCCGACTGCCGCGCTGGCGAATGCGACGACACACTTCCAGCCCGTCGATGCCCGGCATCATCACGTCGAGCAGCACCAGATCGAAGCTCGATCCATCGAGTCGCCGCAGGCCAAGCTGTCCGTCGCTGGCATGCTCTACCAAGACGCCGTTTTGTTGAAGGAAGGACGAAAGCAGCTCCGCGATGCGGATGTCGTCGTCGATAAGAAGGACGCGGGTCTCGGCCATGGGCGACAAGCTCCTAGCGGAAAGAGCCTTTCACGACCCTGCGCTGGTGTCTACTTGGCGGGCGGCGTAGCAGGGACCGCTACCGTCGGTGCAGCTTGTGAAGGCACTGCGTCTGCGCTGCCCACCGACTGCGCGTGACGCGATTCCCACCGACAAGCGTGCTCGCGATGGCAGCCGTGGGTCAGCGCGCCGGTACGATGCAAGTGACGGATGCGCGCAAGCTCTCCGCCGTAGCCAACAATCACCCCAAGACCGAGCAGTGCGATGACCAGTTTGCGTCTCATGATCGCGTTCTCCTTGTGGCTTTCGATTGGCTACCAGCGTCGAAAAAACGGGCCCGAGGTGATCAGATCCGCCAGGCGCTGACGCTGATCGGGATCGAACGTCGTGTGCAGCTTGCCAATCGTGTCCACCAGGGCTTTGCGCAGCGACTCTTGCACTTCGTCGTGACGAGTCACCGCTTCGGCCAGCGCTTCTTCGCTAAACGACTCGCTCCGCAGCGTCTTGGCCACGCTCTCACGCGCACTCCGCAGCAGCTCACGGTTTTTGCTCATCTCGTCGCGCAGGCTGCCCAGGATGTCCCGCAGCGCCTTTTCTTGCGCGGGCGTGGCGTTTAGCTCTGACGAAACGCGACGGAGCAGAAAGTCGCCCATTCGTGCGCCCGCAAACGGTCCCGGTCCTGCGCCAGCGCCCTCGCCGTGATCGAAGCCGTGATGACCGTGGTGACCGCGACCCCAGCCGCCGCAGCCTCCGCCGCCGCAGCCTCCGCGAAAGCGACCGTGACAACCGCCGCGAACCATCTTCACAAGCGCCACAAGACAGATCGAACCGAGGATGAATCCACACATTGTTCCGTTCTCCCTTTTCGGACTGGACCGTCGCTGCAAACCGTTGCGCGAAGGCTCAGTGCTTATCTGTCCCTAACCGTAGCTAGGCACTGTTAAGCGTCCGTTTGGTGACCGTTAAGAAGTGTGAAGTCGTCGCTGGAATGCGCTGTGGCGCGATCGCTCAGACGGGCAGCTAGGTCCGCGCGCGCAAAAAGTCGAGTCCCGGCTTGGTTCCGATGTGGTGACGCGCTTCGATAAAGCGAATCGTGCCGCTCTTGCTGCGCATGACCACCGAGTGCGTCGAGGCTGCACCGCCATGAAAGCGTACCCCACGCAGCAAGCTTCCATCGGTGACTCCCGTCGCTGCGAACATCACCTGACCTTGCGCCAGGTCTTCCAAGTGATAAATCCGGCTCGGGTCTTTGATGCCCATCTTTTCGGCGCGACGGATCTCGTCGTTGTTGCGCCAGCGGAGCTGACCTTGCATATCGCCGCCCATACAGCGCACCGCCGCTGCCGCGAGTACACCTTCTGGCGCTCCGCCCGTTCCCAGCAGCATGTCGATGCCGCTTTCTGGCTGCGTTGCTGCGACCGCTGGAGCCACATCTCCGTCGCTGATTAGTCGAATCCGTGCGCCCGTTTTGCGAACTTCCGCGATCAGCTCGTTGTGACGATCGCGTTCCAAAATGACGACGGTCAGATCCGACACCGCACAGCGCTTCGCTTCCGCCACAGCCGACAAGTTCCACGTCGGAGACTTGGCAATATCGATCGCTCCACGCGCCCACGGACCGACGACAATCTTGTGCATGTAGGTATCGGGCGCGTTCAGAAACTGACCATCATCCGCGACGGCAATGACCGCGATCGAGTCCGGCTGTCCCGTCGCACAAAGGTTCGTTCCTTCCAGCGGATCGACGGCAATGTCCACGCGCGGCGCATGATTCGGATCAGCATGATTCCAGCCGCTTCCGACGCGCTCACCGATGTAGAGCATCGGCGCTTCGTCGCGCTCACCTTCCCCGATGACGACCGTTCCGCGAATGTCCACCGAGTCAAACGCTCGACGCATTGCATCGACCGCCGCTTGATCTGCCGCTTTGCGATCGCCGCGTCCCATCATTCGTGCCGACGACAGCGCAGCGGCTTCGGTGACGCGAATCATTTCCAGTGCCAGGTTGCGATCCATGCTGTAACGGGCTCCTTCGCTTGCAACTAAGAGGTAAGAAATAGGCTCTGTTTACGGTGTCTCTGCGTCGGTAAGCTGTCCGCGTTCGAGCAGCGCTTGCATGGAATCCGACAGCCGCCGAGGACGACCGTTGCGACCGACCACCGCGTGCTGCGTCGTGCCCGAGATCAGCACCGCTCGGCTGTCCGAATCGAGGATCTTGTAGTCAAAGATCACCCGCACCGGACCGGCCTGCCGCAGCACCGCGTCGAGCAGCACCACCTGATCGTAGCGAGCCGACTTGTGATAGCGCACTTGCAGCTCGTAGACCGGCAGCAGCATGCCTTCCGCTTCCATCGCCAGATACGAGTGCCCGAGTCGCCGCAGCCACTCCGCACGCGCTTGCTCAAACCAGCGCAGCGCCACTGCGTGGTTTACAATCCCCATTTGGTCGGTGTCCGCATAGAGCGCCCGAGCCGTCGAAACAACCATGGCGGAACCCTAGCAAGGGTCGTCGCAAATGGGAAGCTTGGCTCCCAGCGCGATCGCCCCGGACGAGCTCAGCCGCTCTTGCTGACACGCGCCGTCGAAAGTCGGATCGCTTTGTTTTCGCCAAACGCGGGTGGCTCTCCGGCGATGCAGACCCGATTGCGACCACTTTGCTTGGCCCGAAACAAGGCTGCGTCCGCCGCTTGCAGCAGGCTTGCAGCGCTGGTTCCGTCCGTCGGACAGCTTGCCACACCAACCGAGATCGTCAGCATTCCGCCCGGCAGATCGTGCGTCTGAGGAAAGCGCTCAGCCGCCACACGCGCGCGCAGCCGCTCTCCAATGTTCGATGCGACGCGGTGATCGGCATTGATCAGCAGCAGCGCAAACTCTTCGCCACCGTAGCGCGCCACCACATCGTTTACCCGTCGGTGTTCCGCAATCAAGCGAGCCACTCGACGCAGCACTTCATCGCCCGTCTGATGACCAAAGCGATTGTTGTACTGACGGAAGTGATCGACATCGACCATCAGCATGCCGAGCGGAATCCCGGTGCGCAGCGAGCGCTCGACTTCCAGCACCAAGTGTTCTTGCAAGTAGCGATGGTTGTGAAGCCCGGTCAGTCCGTCGGTGGCTGCCAGCTGAGACAGCCTGCGATTCGCTTCTTCGAGCGCGCGCGTTCGTTCTTTCACCCGCGCATCGAGATCTTGCTGCACCGCTTCGAGCTGCTTTTGCTGCTCACGCAGCGTCGTCAAAAGCGTCTCTGTCGTTCGCATCAGCCGCTTTTCACGCAGGATCGACTCGACGCACAGCAGAAGCTGCATATCTTCGATCGGACGACGCAGATAGTGACAGACGCCCGCGTGGCTCACCGACAGAGGCAGCAGCTCATCGTGTGGCGCCGACAGGAGCAGCAGCTTGCTCACCGACGGTGTCTTTTGATGCAGCTTGATCAGCGCTTCCAGCCCACCGTCGCGCAGGATCTGACCGCCCACGATCAGCAGCGCAACCGACGCATCCTGCTCGGCCAGCTCGTCGAGACGCGCACACAGCGCAGCCGGACTTTGCAGGCCATCCACGACGCAGCGCTCACCAAAGCGCGAGAGAAGCTGCTGCCGAAGTCGCAGTAGCTCCCACTCTTGGTCGTCTAAGCACAGGATGTAATCACGCACCGGAGAGTCCTCATATTGCAGTCCCATCTCGGGACTATTGGATCACCACGGCTCTGACAGCAGCGGGTGCCACCTCAAGGCGGACAGCATGCGCCATCGCAGAGAGATCCTGACTTGATACGAAGATAAACTCGATGCCTGGCATCAGCCGACCCTGAAGGCCGCCTTTATAGCACAACTGCGATTCCTGCACATCCTGGGAAAAGTCGGATCATTGTGCCTGTTGTCGAGGCTGCTATTCGCTGCCATTCCACTGCCATTCATCGAAAAGCCCATAAGCCTTGTGCGACAACTGTACCTGCACTGCGTACAGCGCGCACGGCAGACGACCGCGCCGCAGATTGCCGTAGGGCCAAACAAGTGACCTGTGCTAGGTTTCGCGGCCATGGTCATGGAACTCAGCAAGCGTCTTTTCCCCGTCGGTCTGCTGTTTGGAATGCTTGGGCTTGGCCTGACGAGCGGCTGCGAAACCAACGACCCTTGTGTCCTGCGACAAGCGGCGTGTGTGGATGTGTCGCTCATCGGCAAAAAGACCGATGCAGCCGGAGCCCCGATTGCGTATCGCGACCTGTCGGTGAAGGTGTGTAGCGGTCCGAGCGTCGCGTCGGCGCCATGTAGTGAAGGAATGGCTCCGCCCAGCTGCGGAAGTGAGCTAGCCAGCTCGCCGTCTCCACTAACGCTAACCGCCGTCGCTGCTTATTCCGCCAACGTACAAGGCTTGGTCAGCTTTCAGCTTCCCTCGGCGTTCAACGATGAACAAGATGAGCCACCGACGGAAGTAGACAGCCTGGATGCGGCAACGCGCAAAGCCCGACTGCTGATGCTGCGCGATCGCGATCCGCGTGCCGTGCGTATTTTCGTGACACAGCCGCAGAGCGCGGGCCAAGTCACCGTCTGGGACTCACGCTGCGAAGAGGACTTGTTCTCTAGCGACGAATGGTCGAAGCTCAAATACTATCGTGTTGGCAAAAACGAGTACCGATCGGTGTTCGCTCCGCTGCGGAAGGCCCAGACACAGACTCCGTAATTTCGGGGTTTCACGTCGCGGAGGTGCCAATTGACGACACCTCTTCGCGTGGGCGTGTGGGGCGTGGGCATCATGGGCGAACGGCACGTGCGTGTGCTGAGCACGATTCCCGATGCCAAGCTCGTCGCGGTCTTCGATGCAAACGCCGATCGAGCCCGCGCAGTGGCAGCTCGCTACGGAACCCAGGTTGCATCGTCGCCCGAAGCGCTGCTGGCTGATGTGGATGCGGTCAGCATTGCGACCCCGACGCCGCTGCACTTTGTTCACGTCGAGCAGAGCCTGAGCCTCGGCAAGCATGTGCTGGTCGAAAAAGCGATCACCGAGCAGGTCGATCAAGCGGAAGTGCTGACCGCGCTGGCTCGTCGCACCGGCAAGCTGCTGATGGTCGGCCACATCGAGCGCTATAACCCGGTCTTCACCGAGCTAAAGCGCATGATTCACGACGGACAACAGCGCCCTTTTGCGATCGTGTTCCGTCGCCTGTCCAGCTTTTCGACTTCGAGTCAGGCCGTGGATGTCGTGCTCGATCTGATGATTCATGACATCGATCTGATGCTCGATCTCGTCAGAGGTCAGACGGTCGCGCATCACGATGGACTGGGCCGCATTGTGCGCACTCGCGACATCGATCACAGCGTCGCACACGTCAGCTTTCACGGCGGTCCCGTCGTCACGCTCACCGCTTCGCGCGTCACCGAGCACAAAGTCCGCAGCATCGAAGTCACCACACCGTCGGCATTCATCGTCGCGGATCTGCTGCGCAAAGAAATCCAGAGCTATCGCAACGCCATCTCTTCCTATCAAGCTGCCGACGGAGGCGTTTCCTATCAGCAGCACACCCAAGTCGATCAAGTCCAGATTCCGACCGTCGAGCCGCTGCTCCTCGAGATGCAAGACTTTGTACGCGCCGCGCGCAGCGGACAGCCACCGCTCGTCACCGCCGAGGATGCCACCGAAGCGCTCCGACTGACGCAAGCGCTGCGAATGCAGATGCTCAGCGGACTGGCTCAGCCCGTCGGTGCGTCGTAACCCCGCAGACTAGTTCGCAAGCTTTCCGTCGCCACGCAGACGAGCTGCACGCTGCTTGTCAATGTCCGCAAAGTCTCGCTGATGATCGCCTTTGAACAGCGTCTTTAGCTCGGTCACGCCCAGCTTTTCGACGGAATACAGAAAGTGCGCCAGCACGTTGCGATCACCGTACGCGCGAGCCGAAAGTCCCGTCCCGATCAAAAAGTACAGGTGCGCAGCCAGGCCATATTCACCCAGATCGAGCGCAATATCGGCATAGCGTAGGTAGTCTTCACCCTCGCTGCGACGGTCTTTCCACAGCGCACGTAGCGCCAGCCGTCGCATCATCTGCTGCCGTCGCTGTTCATTTACGGACACCGCGTCGATCTCGAACATCGGATTGCAGCGAAACACGTCCGAGCGCACCTGTTCCCACTCATCCAGCGACGAGCCAGCCTGCGCAGACCCCGGACGCAGCTCTTTTTCGTTTTTGGCAAACCAGCGCTCGTACAGCGCCAGCGCCGAGCACGGATAGTCGCGCAAGATCCCGTCGTACAGCGAGATCGCATCGTCGAAGCGCGACTCATCATGAAGTGCAACACCGACGCGAATCCGCGCATCGAGCGAATCATAAAACGCGATCAAATAGTCGCGCAGCTGCTCCAGATAGTCGTGCGCCAGGTTGTCGCTCTTCGCAAAGTAGTAAATCGGCTTCATGTACAGCCGCGTCAGATCCAGCTCTCCCCGGGCAAGGTACAGAAACAGCCGCGACGACAGCAGCAGCGGATTGCCCGGCGACATCTCCAACAGACCGCGCCAGTACAGCATGCTTCCGTCGAGAAGTTGGCTCACCGGACCGTGCTTGCGCTCACGTTGAAGCAGCGTCCCGACGCCGCGCACACCGGGAAAGTCCGGCTCTGCCGCTTGCATCGCAGCCGTCAGCACCGGAAGCACTTCTTGCTCTGACCAAGCCTGCAAGATCTGAAGTCGCTGCCCGAGCGTCGCTGCCTGTAGCTCGGCCAAGCGCTTTTCATGCGGAGACAAAAGCTTCGGCAGACACGCTGACTCTCCGTCGGGAGATCCCGCGCCCACTTTGGCCACCACCCGCAGCGTAAAATCCACCAGCTTGGTCTTCGGCGGTGCGCTCTCGCGAAGTGAGCGAACAAGCCGCTGCGACAGCGCCGAAGAAAGCACCGGGCTCGCCGACAGCTCGACGGAAGCTTCGCGATCTCGATGCAGCGTCACTTGCGCGATGATCGTCTGCGCCACAGACTCCGGCCCGAGCGATTCATCCAGCGCCAGCGACAGACGCGGACCCCAGTCGCTCAGCTCCTTCCCCGAAAAGTTGTAGTCCACCAGCGCTTCCGAGCTACGCACTTCCAGACGAACGAAGAAGCGGCTGCGACCCGAGCCACTCGCTGATTGCGCGCTCGGCGAAACAGCGACGGGCGAAACCAGCGATCGCGCACAACCGCTCAGCAACAACATCAAGCACAGAGCCGACCAGCCGACGGCCCGCAGTCCCCCCTGCGTCATCAAGCCCCCTTCGCAGCGTAACTGGTTATGTTACTTGGCTTTTGCGGAGACTTGGCAGGTTTTGTCGCGCGGTCAACGCCGTAGGCTGTGGGCTATTTCCCGACGCAGAATCGCGAAAAGATTGCGTCCAGCACAGCGTCGGTGACTTCTTCGCCCGTCAGCTCTCCCAGTCGAGCGCCAGCAATGCGAAGCTCTGACGCAGCCATCTCGACGGCACAACCGCTTGCGATGACCTGTTCCGCGCGCGCCAGTGCTTCGGCAGCCAAGCGCAGACCTTCGGCCTGTCGAGCGCTCGTCACCACCAGCTCATCTTGCGCCGTCACACTGCCCGCCAGCCGCGCCAGCACTCGCTTTCGCAGCACGTCGAGACCCCAGCCATTGAGCGCGCTCACCCCGACCGCATCCGTCGGCACCGGCAGACAGCCCACCTGATCGGTTTTGTTCCACACCACAAGGTATGGCAAGGACGCTGGCAGCGACGAGATGAGCCCTTGTTCTTCCGGTCCCAGCCCGAGCTTGCCATCGACCACGATTAGCGCCAGATCGGCACCGCTGTAGCGACGCTGGCCGAGCCGCAGACCTTGCTCTTCCAGCTCACTTTTGTCGGCGCGCTCCCCTGCTGTATCGATGAGCGTCACCGGAACTCCGTCCCACTCGGCCTTCACTTCGACGAAGTCGCGCGTCGTTCCCGGCTTGGCATCGACGAGCACACGCTCACTTCCCGACAGCGCATTGACCAAGCTCGACTTGCCCGCGTTGGTTCGCCCAAGCAAAGCCAGCTCCAGCCCCGACGACAGCGCTTTGCCACCGGCGCGAAAGCTAAGACCCAGCGACGAAAGCTGCGCATATAGCTCAGACAGCTTGGCGCGAATCCGTCCCAAAATCGCTGCATCTTCGTCGAGATCCGGAAAATCGAGCAGCCCTTCCAGCTCCCCGAGCAGCGCCGTGACTTGCCGTCGCTGCTGACTCAGCCGCGCCCCCAGCTCTCCACCGAGCTGCCGCGTTGCTTGCCGAGCCGCTTGCACCGACTGAGCCCCGAGCAGCGATGCCACCGCCTCGGCCCGCGTCAGATCCAGCTTGCCAGCCAAGAAGGCACGCCGCGTAAACTCGCCAGGCTCTGCCGAGCGTGCTCCGACGGAAAGACACACCTCGATGATCCGCCGCAGCGTCACCTGTCCACCGTGGCCGTGAATCTCGATGACATCTTCGCCGGTATACGATCGCGGTCCGCGCATCAGCACAAACAGCACTTGATCGATGACTTCCGACGACTCAGGCGCGATCACGTGGCCGTAATACAGTCGATGACTCTCGATCTCGACGGGCCACGGCGACAAGATGCGCTGTGCCGTCTGAATCGCCTGCGAGCCACTGATGCGAATGATGCCGATGCCACCGCCGATACCCGAGGCGATGGCGCAGATGGTGGGCGAGGCCACGGTGGGTTACTTCTTCTTGCTCGACGACTTCTTGGCACCGGACGGCTTCTTGCCCGGCGCGTCGATGACTTCCACCGCTGGCGCGGACTTGCTCGTCGCGGTTCCGTTTACGCGGTTGATGACTTCCTGCTGCACCATGCCGAGCACTGTGTTCGTCAAGATGTACAGCGTCAGTCCTGCGGGCAAAAAGATGCTGAACACGGTGAACATGATCGGCATCATCGTCGTGACCATCTTCATCTGCGGATCAACCGGCGTCGTCTTGGCTGACTGCTTGGTCTGCAAGAACATCAGTACGCCCGTCAGCAGCGGCAGCACAAAGTACGGATCCGACGCGGTCATATCGGAAATCCACCACAGCCGGACGCGATACAGCTCCACCGCATTGCCCAGCATCGAGTAGAGCGACACCCAGATCGGCATCTGCAGCAGGATCGGCAGACAGCCACCGAGCGGACTCACTCCGTGCTCGCGCTGAAGCTGCAAGATCGCCATGTTCAGCTCGTTGCGCTGATCGTCACGAGGAAACTTGAGCTTGAGCGCATCCATCTTCGGCTTCAGCTCTTGCATCGCCTTCGCTGACTTCATCGCTTTGAGCGACGGCCACAGCATCGCCAGCTTCACAAACAGCGTCAGCAGCACGATCGCAATCGCCCACGAGCCGCTCATGTGGAAAAACTGACGAAGAATCCACAACAGAGGCCGTGCAATCATCCCCAAGCCCCAGGTGTACTCAATCGCCGACGACATTCCGACGGTCTGACCGTTCACCGTCACGGCATCCAGCGCCTCCGGCTGCTTCGGACCGACGTAGAGCGTAAACGGATAGCTCACCTTCTGACCGGCTTGCAGGAGCTGATCGCTAAACACCACCGACGCAGCGATCGCGCCATTTGCATCCGCCTTCGCTTTGGCCTGCTTGTCGCCGACCTGCGCGCCAAACGGCATCCCGAGTCCGACGATGAAATACTGCTGCGCAATGCCCAGCCAGCGCAGTCCGCCGCGTAGATCCTCGGCGTCGGTCTTGTTTTCGAGCAGCGCTTCCAGGTTCAAGCTGTGACGCTTGCCCGCTTTGTCCCACAGCACTTCGTTTTGCACGACGCGCGGCGAAAACATTCCGGTCTTCTGCGTCGGATCTTGGTAGCCCTCTAGTCCGACTTCGAGGTGATGGTTGACCGGCGCGCTCTTTTTGTTTTCCACATCGACGACAAAGCCAATCTGCAAGCTCTTCGGCGGAAACGAAAACGTCTTGACGACCTTCACATCCGGCAGATCGAGCACAAAGCTCAGCTTGCGGGTCTGATCGGGCAGCGTCTCGTCGGCAGCAAGGACATACGGCTGCTGATCTGCGGGCTCTGGCAGCGACACACCACTCTCGGGAAGTCGAACCAGCAGCGACGGACGATAGCTCGTCAGCAGGTTGGTCGGTCCGTCCTGACTGCGCACTTCCTGAACCGGCTGGCCATTTTTCAGCGTCAGCCAGCGAATGTCGCGGCTCCACATCTTCTGGTCGAGCAGCTCAAACTTGGTCAGCGCTGCGCCTCGGCTGGTCACTTCGACGCGATACAGCCCTGGCTGCTCAACGACTCGACGCACTTCCTCAAGCGGAGGCGCCGTCGGAGCTGTCGCTTGTGGCGCTCCGGGCTGCGTCGGCTGACCACTTGCTGCGGTCGCCGTCTGATTCGCGCTATTTCCGGGCGTCGCTTTCTTCTGGAAGAAGCCGGTCAGCATCGACCAAGCCACCACCACGACCAAGCACAGCCCGATGGCCAGCATGGCCCGTCTTTCCTGGTTCATGAGGACAAATGCTCCTAGCGGTGCGGCGGGTCATAACCGCCGGGATGAAATGGGTGACAGCGACATAGCCGAAGCAGCGCCATCTGGCTACCTCTTAGCGCACCGTGCTCGGCAATGGCGAGTCGGGCGTATTCCGAACAGGTCGGATAAAAGCGGCAGCCCGAGCCCGACAGCAGCGCCAGCGCCGTCGAAAAGAAGCGCTGATACAAGCCGATGAGTCCGGTGAAAAGGCGAGCGACGCTGGGCAGCAGCCGATTCGACGACATGCGAGGCAAGACTACCTGCTCCGTCCCAGACGGCAAGAGCGAACACGTTGTCTGGCAAGCGGAAGACTCGGGCATGACGATGAAATCAGTTAGGACAGTCGCGGACTACGGATGCGGAGTCGAACTTCGGTTAGCTCGTCGCACAGCACCGAAAACGTCGCGTCTTTGGCATGTGGCTTGGCAATCAGCACCAGCTCCAAACCTGGCGGTAGCTCGTGCTTGTGAAGACGAAACGCTTCCCGCAGCAGACGCTTTACGCGATTGCGCTCGACGGCACCACCGACTTTGCGTGACGCGGTAATCCCCAAGCGGGGCGGACGATCGCTCGCGAACTGATAGAAGGCCAACAGGTGTTTGGTAACGACCTTGCGACCTTCTCCTTGGATGCGGACGAAGTCGGGACGCTTGCGGATGCGCTCGGCTTTGGGAAACGACCAGCCGGGCGAAGACGGCGAAGTGAGCGAAGACAAGAGCGACGCGGCGCGGACGCGACAGCCTGGTTACTTCGAGGCAACCTTGACGGTCAGGCGCTTGCGACCCTTGCGGCGACGGTTGTTGAGGACGAGACGACCACCGAGAGTGGCCATACGGGCACGGAACCCGTGGGTGCGCTTACGACGAATGTTGTGAGGCTGATAGGTACGCTTCACAGCGATCTCCTTGTACGAAATTTTCGCGGGAAAACAGGCCCTTGGGTTAGGGCAATGAGACAAAGCTAGGTATCAGACCGCACGTTCGCCTGTCAAGCGTCGCAAGCGCTCGCGGTCTTCCGTGTCGCGCACGGACACACAGCGCGCTGGCTCATTGTGTGGACAGATTCACCTTGCGGTCAGCCTGTTTAGTCCGCGCTGGGCGGCGCTGGCAAGTCTGACACCGATGCGTCGGTCGATTCTGAAGCCTGGGGAAGTGGAAGTGGATCGAGTCGCTCCGTCGTCGCAACATCGGTCGAAAGTGGCAGCTCCAGCAGCTTGTCGCGATGGCCCGCAAGTCGCAGCGTCAGCATCACGACACCAGGCCCGGCGGGACGCTCGAGTGCAAGCGGCGTCTTCCCGAGCGACTGTCCGTTCTCGTCGATTACCTCTGCTTCGGCGGGAATGCTCGCGATCGAGAGCCGAACCGGCGGCTTCTTCGTCAGCTCCGCGTAGAGCGCTTGGCCCTTGATCTGCCAGGCCACCGCACCGAGCGTTCCACACAAGATCACCGACAGCACAAACCACAAGCTCGCGCGTCCCGAGCGTGACGGAACCGCAGCCAAGCGCTCGGTCTTGGCGGTCGGCTCATGCACCACCACTTCTTGCGGTACTCCGTCGGTGGCCCGCGCAGTAGCGACATCCTTGACCACATTTCGTCGAGACGAACCATCGCTGGCCGGTGCGACCACGACGGCATTGCTGGACGTGCTCAGCGAACCCGCGCCGTAGAGCTGCTGAAGCTCACTTGCGACCTCACCTGCCGACGGACGACTGACGGAGTCTTTGTCGAGCATGCGATGGACCAGCGCCGCGAGCGCCACCCCACAGTTCGGCGCTTTCGACAAAAGCGGCGGCGGATCGGCAAACATGTGCTTTGACAACAGCTCCGCGTCGGTGTCCGCATCAAACGGGATCTCGCTGCTGAGCATCTCGTAAAAGATCACACCGAGCGAATAGACATCGCTCTTGGGGTCCGCCGCGCGCGCGCTCTTGCACTGCTCGGGCGCCATATAAGCCGGCGTCCCGAGGATCGTTCCCGTGTTGGTAATCCCTTCGCCACCCTCGGGCTCGATGATCTTGGCCAGCCCAAAGTCGAGAATCTTCGAGCGCTCGCCTCCCGTCGTCTCCGGATCCCGAACAATCATCACGTTGACCGGCTTCAAGTCGCGGTGAACGATGTTTTTTTCGTGGGCGGCGTGGAGAGCGGACGCCATCTGACGGCCCAGCCGCATCACGGCTTCGGGCGGAAGCTTGCCGCCTTGTGCGTCGAGCCTCTGACGGAGCGTCTCTCCGCTGAGATACTCCATCACGATGAAGGCCGTGCCGTCGTCGGTCTGACCGAACTCATAGATGTGAACGATGCCGGGATGCTCGACCATGCTGGTCGCTTTGGCTTCGTTCAAAAAGCGCGTGGCGATCTGACGGTTGTGGGCGAAGCGCTTGTGCAGCAGCTTGATCGCGGCACGACGCTTCATCTGATCGTGCACAGCCTCGAAGACCTGCCCCATTCCGCCCGAACCGAGCATGCGGACGATTTGGTAGTGGCCAATCCTTTTGTCCACGACGGTCCCCTGAGAGCTGCTCATCGCATTCAGTTAGTTATCTGAAATACGATTTAGAAACTGGATTATAGCTGGAATTGATTTTGCCGAACTGACTTGATTTGTGTCGAGACAGGTAGATGCATGTCATGACTTTTGGGAGAGCTTGAGGTGTTTAGTATTCATTTTTTTTGTAATTTCTCACATAATTCGGACTCGATTTTGAACCGACGCAAACGAACCATGGGGCGAACTTCCAGTCTGCTCACTCGACTCGCTTGTCTTTCCATCGGACTGCTTGGCCAGGCGGCTGTGGCGGCTCCGCATCCGCTTACCGTCGATGACATGCTGCGGCTGTATCGCGTGTCGGACCCACAGGTCACACCCGACGAGCGGCTGCTGTTTTTTAGTCAGTCCCAGGTCAGGCTCGACGGAAATCGCTGGCAGGCTACGATCTGGGCTCAGCCGCTGTCGCAGACGGGACTTCCGCAAGGTCCGGCGCAGCAGTTTACGTTCCCCGAGCACAGCGGCAAAGGCGAAGGCCAAGACTTTTCGCCGCGTCTGTCACCGAGTGCAAGCAAGCTGGCGTTTGTCTCGACGCGCGACGGTGGCGCACCGCAGCTCTATGTGATGCCGATTGGCGGCGGAGAAGCGCGCAAGCTGACCTCGCTTCCATCGGGAGTCAGCGATCCGGTGTGGACGCCCGACGGAAAAGGCCTGGTCTTTACCAGCAAAGTGTTCGCGGACTGTCCCCCGCTACCCGTCGGAGACGAGTGCAATCGCAAGCGCAGCGCCGCACAAGAACAAAATCCCGTGCAAGCGCGCATCGCTGATCGACTGTTTTATCGTCACTGGGATGACTGGTTCGACGGAAAGCGCAAGCATGTGCTGCGGGTGATGATTCCCGACACTGCGGCGCAGCCGGTCGCGGTGCCGGTGGATCTGACGCCGGGTGAGTTCGACGCGCCGCCGATTGCCCGAGGCGGAGACGAACCGTATGCGATCTCTCCCGACGGAAAAGAGCTGGTCTTTGTCCAGAACCGAGATCGCGATGTGGCCTCGTCAACGAACTCGGATCTGTGGGCGGTGCCGCTTGGCAAAGACTTCGTTCCGGCGGGACAGCCGCGCAACCTGACCTCGAAGAACCTGGCGTCGGACATCGCGCCGCGCTTTTCACACGATGGACGATTCTTGGCCTATCTGGCGCAGCGACGGGCTGGCTTCGAGGCCGATCGCTGGGAAGTGTGGCTGCACGATCGCGTCACAGGTCAGTATCGCTCACTGACGGAAAAAGTAGATCTATCGGCGCATGAGCTGGCTTGGTCTGACGACAACCAGCGCATTTACTTTGTCACCAGCATCAAAGGCCGTCGCGCCATCATGGCGGTGGACATCAGCGGTCAGCAGGCTCCCGTCGAGCTGGGTCAGGGCGATGCCAGCGAGCTACAGCTTGTCCGAGGCAAGAGCGGTCCGGCGCTGTACTTCTCTCGGGGCAGCTTGCAGCGTCCGCCGGAGGTGTTCCGCATCGATCTCGACGCGATGGGCAAAGCGACGGGACCGGCCAGCCAGGTGACCAAGCAAAACGATGCGGTGCTGTCGGAGCTGCGACCCGGACCGACGAGCCAGCTGTTTGCGCGCAGCCAAGACGGACTGACGCTACACAGCCACGTCATCACACCACCGGACTTTACTCCGACGCAGAAGTATCCGGCAGTGGTCATCATTCACGGCGGACCGCAAGGCGCGTGGGAAGATGCGTGGCACTGGCGCTGGAATGCGCAGCTGTTTGCGGGAGCGGGCTATGTGGTGCTGCTGGCCAACCCGCGCGGCTCGGAAGGCTTTGGTCAAAAGTTTGTCGATCAGGTGTCGGGCGACTGGGGCGGAAGAGCGTACGACGATGTGATGAAGCTGACCGATGTGCTGGCGCAGCAGCCGTACATCGACGCCAAGCGCATCGGTGCAGCGGGCGCAAGCTACGGCGGCTACATGGTCAACTGGCTGGCCGGACACACCGATCGCTACGCGGCGCTGGTCAGTCATGCGGGCGTGTTCGATCTGCGCTCGATGGCGGGTGAAACCGAAGAGCAGTGGTTCCCTCGCTGGGAGTTCGGCGGCGATCCCTGGCAGAGCGATCAGCACGAGCGCTTTAGTCCGTCGCGCTTCGTCGATAAGTTCAAGACCCCGATGCTGGTCATCGCGGGAGAGCGGGACTACCGAGTGCCCGTAGGACAAGCGCTACAGCTCTTTACGGCGCTTCAGAATCGCAAAGTTCCGTCGCGGCTGCTGCTGTTTCCCGGTGAAAATCACTGGGTTGGCAAGCCGCTTCATACTCGGCTGTGGTACGGAACGGTGCTCGACTGGCTGGGTCGCTACTTGGGCGGGACGCGGCCCGATCCCAAGATCCTCGAAAGCGCCACCACGTTCGCAAAGTAGCTGCGGACACTGCAATAAGAGTCATTTCAAACTCCTCTTATCTGCACATTCCTGACATTCCTGACATTCCTGACATTCCTGACATTCCTGACATTCCTGACATTCCTGACATTCCTGACATTCCTGACATTCCTGACATTCCTGACATTCCTGACATTCCTGACATTCCTGACATTCCTGA
>JAEUKB010000027.1 GCA_016794365.1 Myxococcales bacterium | reverse complement strand
TCCTTCTGTGCGTTCCTACTTGCTAACCCCCATCCATTCCCAAACCCGTACATTTCGCGAGGGGCCCCGCTACCCTGCGAGACTTTTTTCCGTTCCGCAGGCGGCCCGAAAAAAAGCTCTCCGGTCGCCCCCACGCTCTTTGCTCAAACTGTTGGTTTCGGATTGGACGCAGGTTAGTTTGGACGCTTCGCTCCAGCCACTTGCAGTCGCTTTTTCAGCGCAGCCACAACCTGCGGTCGCTGGGTCGCAATGTTTTTCTGCTGCGTGGGATCACTTGCCAGATCAAACAGCTCGGTCAGGTTGTCGGTGAACTTCGCATACAGCGCATACTCGATTCCATCGACGGTATCGACCACCACGCGCTCGTTCTTTTGCCAGGCTGTACACGGGAGCATTTCCGCAATCGCCGTGAGGGGCGCAGCCAGCTTGTTTCCTTGCAAAAGCGGCAGCAGAGACTGTCCTTTGAAGGAATCAGGAATCGGTACTCCTGCTAGCGCCAATACCGTCGGTGCCATGTCAATCAGTCGCACGCGCTCAGCGATGATCTGCGGCTTGATTCCTGCCTTTTCTGGCAGATACACAAGCAGCGGAACCTGTAGGACTTCGTTGTACAGCGCTTCTCCGTGAAAGTAGAGCGGCTCGCCGCTGAGCTTGTGCTCTCCGAACGCTTCGCCGTGATCTGAAAAGACCACCACTGCGGTGTCATCTGCAAGTCCTGCTTCCGTCAGTGCTGCCAGCATCTTGCCGATGTGTAGATCGGTAAAGCGGACCTCTGCATCGTAGCGTTCCTTTAGGAATTTGAAGCCTTTTCCGACGGGAAACTCAGGATGATCCATGTAGGTACTGTGCGGTCCAAACAGATGGGTCCACAGCGCGAACTTGGGTCCGTCTTTGGATTCTTTTCCAAGGCTCTTGAGCTTTCCGATCACCTGCGCGGTGATTCGCGGCTCTGCAACGTCGCTGTTCGATTCATGTAGGTTCGTCGCTGCGTCGTTTCTGTATTCATCAAACCCGAGCGAAAGGCCTGTCTTTTTGTCCAGATAGAAGTGGGAAAACAGACCGATGTTGCGCAGACCGGCTGCCTTGAGCGCAGTAAACAGCGTTGGATCTTTTCCGGTCAGCGGAGAGAAGTTGAGCGACTGCTTGACAAAGTGAACCTCCGACGGAAGTCGCGATGTCAAAAACGATGGAAAGCTACGCGGCGTGTTCGGTGCTTGCGCGTAGGTGTTGGTAAACAGCACTCCCTTTTTGGCAAGCTGAGACAGGTTCGGGGCCACCTGTTCGCTGATGCGATCTGCACGTAGCGTATCGACGGTGATGATCAGCCAGTTGCCCTTCCAGATCGCGCTTCCGCTGGCTGGCTTTTCCAGCACGACAGGTGCGCTGGGTTGCGGTGCAGAAGGTGGTGCAATCGGCTCGGCTTCGACGATTTTTTCGGCATCTGCACCGTCGCAGTCTTCATCGATTCCGTTGCCCGGTTCATCGTCTGCACCGGGATGTACGTTTCCATCGCGATCGTTACAGTCACCGCCGCCGAGTCGTCCGGCATAGCCATCGTGATCTCTGTCAAAGACTCGGCGCGCCCCAAGCAGCAGCGTGCGTCCAGCAGCGGTTTCTTCGGCAATCAGCGCGAGCGATCGCGGCTCTGTTCCGAACTGCTGTACCGTCACAAACAGACAGCCTGCGGCCAGCACGGACAGACCGATTCCCATCACCTGTGGTCGATGCAGCTTGGCCATTCCGAGCGCGAGTCCGACCTGTAGCAACAGCCACATCACCAGCGCTTTCCACGGACCAAAGTGAATGATTCGCCAGTCCACCGACAGGATGGCCAGTCCGACGACCGCAAGCGAAAGGACTGCGAACAGACCGCACAGCCACAGCACGCGCGGCGAAGGCAAAAGCAGTTCCACCAGACGATGGCTCAGTCGATACAGCGGAATCACAAACGGAAGCAGCGCAACCAGCGACGCAACAGATACCAGTGCCGAAGACAGCGCACTGTTTCGTTTGTTCGCCATCTCAAGCGCCAGCGTACGGACAAATCCATACAGCAGCGCTGCATCGAGGATGAGCACCATCGCCAGCGCCAAGATCAGCGATGCCAGCCAGCGATCGTAGGCTTCGTCAGATAGCGCTCGCTTGCCGCGTGCGATGAAGTTGGGACCAAACACTGCGCGCAGCGATCCGTAGAGCCACTCTTCGAGCACACCGACGAAGAAAGCGGGAACCATCAGCAGACCCGTCGCGCAGATCATCGCTTGTAGCAGCGCGGTTCCAGCCACGGGAGTTGTGGCAGCTCGTGCCGCAAGCAAGACGTCTCCGAGCGCAACCAGCAAGGCCGCAAACAACGCAGCGCTCCACCACGGAACCTTGCGTACGGTCGCTGGCTGCGGTTGTGCCGACGGACTGGCTGGCTCAGCCACGGAAGAGGAACCAAGCGCATGTTGGGACAGGGAAGAAGAGCTATCGGTTGTCATCAGCGTTTCAGAACCCACAAGAGCCCTGAGCATAAACGCAGGCTTGCGTGAAGGGGTGAGATATCCACAGATAGTTCTTGCGAAATACCGGGCCACGGGATAGCCTCACGCTGGTAAAGCTAGTTCGGTTGTTGAAGAGGTTCCGCAACATTTGGCGCTTGAGCTCCTATCGAAGCCTCGACTGCCTGTGCCGCCTTGTTACCACCGCTCGGCTTCTTACCCGGATCGAATCGCAACATCGTTAGGAGACACAGAATGGGCACGAAATTGTATGTCGGTAACCTCTCGTACAGCACCACCAGCGAGCAGCTCAACGAGATGTTCCACAGCTTCGGTACGGTCCGTAGCGCGCAGGTGATTGAGGACCGCATGACGGGTCGCAGCAAGGGCTTCGGCTTCGTCGAGATGGATAGCGATGCGGAGGCTCAGGCCGCGATCAGTGGACTGAACGGACAGGTGAAGGGTGGTCGTGCCCTGACTGTGAACGAAGCGCGTCCGCGTGAGGAAGGCGATCGTCGCGGTGGCCGTCCCGGCGGTGGCTTCGGCGGTGGCGGTGGCGAGCGTCGCGGTGGCGGCGGCGGTCGTTCTCCTCGCTCGTCGTACTAATTCCGCTGCGGGCTTCGGCCCGTGACACAAAATGCCTGGTTTGATCGCTCGATGGGAATCCATCGGTGAACAGACCGGGCATTTTTGTTTTTAATGGTCGCTGTAGCTCTTTTCACCGGCTGTGATTGCGACAGCCAGATAATTTTTGCGTGATGGCATCGGACAGTGAAAGTAGGGCGAATAAGCACACAGTGGATTCCATGCTTGGTGAAAATCGAGCACTGTAGTGTCATCCGCATTGAGCTTGGCGAGCAGAAAGCGTCCGACTCCGTAGCTTCCACCGGGTATGCCAGACGTCTGATCGCGGAAGATCAGAAACAGGGTGTCTCCGTCGAGTGTTTCCAAATACGCTTCCAGAATGCAGTCGCCCGACAGCGAGAAGTGGAGATCGCCTATCGAAGTAAGCTCTTGCGGTTCGCCTCGTGACGCCAAGAGCTTTACCGGATGTGGAGATGTACGTATGAGCTTGGCTGTCACCACAAAGTCATCACTATCATGATAATAGTGCAGACCTGAATACGCAGCTTTGGCTGGTGCTGTGTCGGAATAGACAGCCAGCGCTGGATCGCTGATAGATCCTGACAAGAGCAGGCGTGTTTGGCCAATATGAAGCGTGTCTCCCTTGTGAAGGATGGCTTCTGTCTGTGGACGATCGTTGTGCAAGATCGGCTGCGTCGATACAAAGCGAACGCTTCCTAGCTGTGAGATCACGACAAGCTGTCCCGAAAATCCGCTCAGCAGCTCGGGCGACAGATGGATCGGGTCATGGCTGCTGGTGCTCAGCGTGTGTTCTCCGATCGGAATGTGCTGATAGTCGATGCGAGCGAGCGGGCTGAGCGGACCTCGCATCTTGGCATCTTGACTGGCTCGCCAGGTGTGACGCTGAGCGCGGATGGACTGAAGCTGGCTGGGGGACGGCTTAGGCATGGCGGGCTCCGTCGAGTGTCTTTTACAAGCAGCGGGCACAAGCGGCCACAGCGAAATGCCTAACCGCAACAGACTGCGTCGGGAAAGCGACATGGACAGAGACTTTCGGGTAGTGGTTTGGGACCGCTATTCCGTCTTGCCTTCGTCGGTGATGGTCACTTTGATGATTGAGTTCACCGGGATGTAGTAAAGCCGTCCGTTCTGATGCCGAAGGATGAGCTGCTGCTCGGGAACGTACTCGAAGTAGGAACCGAGCAGGCGTGAGCCGCTGTCAAGATGAACGAGTAGCTCGCCGGTGAGCGGGATGGGCGATGAGACCCCGGGCGCAAGCGGTGCGGTGATGCGAGTGATGTCGCTCCAACCGACACGACGGATTTCGCCAGAGCTTAGGCGAATGGTGGTGTGGACGCCTTGAACGGACTCGACGAGATCGCCGCGCAAGGTGTTGCCATTGCGGAGCACGATCGTGCGCTCGGGAGAGCCGATGTGGGACGTGTCGCCTTTGCGTCGAGGCGGTGAGATCCGCTTGGCTTCAGCCCACGAGATGCGCTTGATGCTACCGTCGCCGAGCTTGAGGATGAGGTGGCTGCCGACCTCGTATTCCATGACCTCGCCGAAGTAGGTGATGTTGTCGCGGATCTGGACGGTGCGCTCGAAGCCGCTTGGGACAAGTGGTCCCGTCGAAGCCGGTGGAGCAGGACTGGTCGTCGCAGGCGGACTGGGCGCAGGGGCAGCACTTGACGTCGATGCCGGCGGGCTTGATGGCGCAGGGCTCGATGGTGCAGGGCTCGGCGGTGGCGGGCTCGATGAAGAGGCTGCGGGCGGACTCTTCGGACGCGGTGGCGACACTTGATCGATGTCATCCCAGACGATCCGCTTGGACTCGCCGCTGGAAAGCTTGAGCACAATGTGAGAGCCGATGGTGTACTCAAGGACTTCACCTCGGTACATGCTGCCGTCTTTGGTGACGACGCTGCGCTCGACGGGGCCTGCGTCCGCTTGCACGGATCGAACGGCGACAACCTGCACGGCAGACATCGAGAAAACCGCTGCAACACAGAGCGTCCACAGCGCGCAGCCAGAAGACATCACACGTCGCTGCATCACAGAACTCCTATTGCTTCACTATACTGCACGTTTTGCGGTGGCGGCTACGCATGAAAGGTGCGATGGCGACGGCTCGCTTGCAGCTTGGACGTGCGGAGAGGATGCAAAAGGAATCGCTGCGGAGCGCGTCAGGAGGCAGAAGGCGGTAGCAGTGGGAGTCGTACTTTGGGCTTCTGTGGACGCAGCCTGCGCCAGATTGCACGCGGAGAGTAGCGACGAAGCACGCCTCCCATCGCGAACGCAAAGAGCTGCCAGCGATTCATCAGCGCAAAGCGCCCCAGCTCGCAGCCCGTACAGGGTGCGGGAAGGACTCCGTTTGCAAGCTCTGTCACAAGGGCTTTGCGTCGATCCAGGATCTGCTGCGGAGTGTCCTCACCGATGACTCCCAAACGGAATCGCTCGGTGTCTTTGATCATGCAGCACGCAGTCGCAATCCCGTTGTGATTGACATACAGACCCTGTTCAAGCCACGGACAGCGACGGGTTCCGGGCTGAAATCCGGCCAGAAGTTCGTCGTAAAAGCTGTCCACCCGGAGCTTGTCTTTTCGCTTCTGAATCTGTCGTAGCTCTTTGTGCATGCGCACGCGAACCCACAGATCATCGACTTCGTGATCGGACAGAACCTGCTGCCGGAGTCCTGCTGGATAGTTCTTTTCATACAGCGGCATCGTCGAGAGCGGCTGGAACGTGACGCCTCCATCCAGACCCAGCTTTTTGTACAGCGCGATGATTCCAGGCAGATGATCTTGGGTGTCGCGCAGCACGGTGATCGACAGACCGACAATTGGACGCAGGCTCTTCTGTTTGTTTTTTTCAGCCACCAGTGCAGACAGTCCGGCGATGACTTTTTCGAGCTTTCCTCCTCGAATCTGTCGGAAGGTCTCGGACTCTGCGGACTCCATCGACACCGATACTTTTTCGATCCCAAGCGCGACCAGCTGTGCGGCGTGTGATTCACTGATCAAGCTGCCGTTTGTGATGATCGACACCTTGATGTTTTTTGTACGCAGCGCGCGCACCATGTCGAAAAAGCGCGGATGAAGCAGAGACTCTCCTTCCCCTTGTAGCTCGACGTGCTCGACGTGAGGATGCGCAGCGAGCAGGCTCTCGAAGCGCTCAAACGGAAGGTCGGCCTGATCCATGTATCGACCACAGCAAAAGCCACAGGTGAAGTTGCAGCGCGTGGTTGGCTCGATCTGAAGGAAGCGAACAGCGGACACGGAGACACGATACAAGCAGTCGCTGTCCGTAGGTGCAAATTGTTTGCGATTCGCGAGGTTCTGGCGTCTCTCTGTGATGCAGAAAACGGACTACTGATACTGCGGGGATTCGTTGCGAATGAGCGGACGCTCGTCGGTGGACTTGTTGAATCCGAACTGGGTGTTGTAGATGGACTTGCTGGCGTCGCAGCGCGAGCCCTTGGCGGAAGAGAGTCGGTCGGGACAGAAGTTCTGAACGTAGGCCAGATCGTCTTGTGTCGATGCGGAGTTGGCTTGGATCCAGCGCGTGTGATTGATACAGGCTGCGCCGTCGTGACGCCACTCTGCTTCCATCGCCCAGCCGGGGTTTGCGGACTGCTGAATGCCCAGCTGATCGTAGACGTTGATGCGGGTTCCTGATCGAGTGTGAGAGATTCCGTCTCCACAGTAGTCGGCGCGAACCAAGCGTACGCAGGCCAGATGCCAGTCTTGCAGGTTGCGCGTCCGACAAGAGTTGTTCCGACACTCTGCGGCGGTTTCCCACGGCTTGTAGCCCCACATCACGCACTTACCGACGGCGGCGTTGATGCAGCCGAACGTAAAGGAACTGGAGTCTTCCACATAGGAAGAGGTCTTGTCCCAGTATCCGTTGAGCGCAAGAGCAGGAACCGGACTCCCATTCGCGGTTCCGCACAAGGGAATCGGTCCAGCGTCCGAAAGAACCGCAACAGAATAGAGCGAGATGCCGCTGCTCTGCTGGACATCTTCGATGCGCAGAGGAATGCTCATTCCGTCGAGAAGCTTCGCAGTGAAGGTGACGCCGATGAGCTGCGCGCCGGTCAGCTTGGACGGTCCGCTGCTGGCTTCCAAGGTGGACTGCTTGATCCAGACCTTCGACAGTGCTTGTCCGTTTTGCGCTGCGCTCTCGAACTTGATGCTGGCCAGGTCGTTTTTACGAGGAGGTGCATCCGATGCGCTGGAGCCACTGGTGCCCGAGCCGTTGACGCTGAAGCCATTGACGCTGAAGCCATTGACGCTGAAGCCGTTGACGCTGAAGCCATTGACGCTGAAGCCGTTGACTTGGGAGTCGTTCGACTCAATCAAGTTGAGCTTGGAGAGATCCAGAGCCAGCTCGGGCTCTTTGCCACACGCGCCGATCAGAAACAGAGTGCTCAGATAGCAAAGTGATGAAATACGCATGGCCTGAGTACCTCGATGGTGAAGTCAAGCAAGCGCTATGCCTTCGTGGACAAGACGCACTGGATGCAAGTCCTCAGGGAACCGCACTGGCTGACTCTCTGCATCGCTCCTTCTCTGACATCGGAGGATTCCTTGTCGTTTCCGTGACTTCGGCTGTTATCGTCGCTGTAGCGCGTAGGAACAGCCCAGACAAGGAGGTCGAATGTACTGCATCTTTGCTCGCGCAAGTGGGGTCTGTTGTTCCCCCTTTGTAGACCCCAGTTCCGCTGGGATTGGTCTATTTCGGGCGCTGTTCAGGAACGATGTGTAGCGTGGCGCATAATCGCAGCGAGACACCTGGACTGCGGGTGGTGGCATCAAGCTGACTGCGGTTGGTGCTGCGCTGAACCAAGGCGGAAAAGAAGTAGCTACCGCTGCGTACCAGACCCTCTCCTTTGTTCAAAAAGGACTCTGTCCATTCGAGTGCGTTTCCGGCCATGTCATCGATACCAAACGGACTGCGCGACTGCGGATAGCTGCTGACTTCTTCTGGCCCCATCGACGCTGCATCTGCGTTGTAGGTCAAATCAAAGTTGGCATCACCGGGCAGCAAGTCATCGCCATGTGGCCACTCGCGATCATCGGCTCCTTTGGCGGCGCGTTCCCATTCCAGCTCGTTACACAAGCGCGCACCGGGCAGCCTTCCGCTCTTGTCCATCCACGCTGCATAGTCTTTGGCATCTTGCTGCGTAATTCCGCTCACCGGCATCTTCAGCCAGCTGTGTTCGCGACTCTGTTTGCGAGTGTTGTACACAATGCGCTGATTTCCACGCGCGATGTACTTCTTGTTGGTTGGCTGAAGCGTAAGCTCCCACTCTCCGCTTGGAAGCTGCATCAGTCCGACGGCACCGGGCAGTGTTCCGTTGCTCGGTTCAGTCATGTACTTTTTCCGCTGATCCTCAGGAAGTGCCTGCAAAAAGGACAGCCAGTCCGCAAACGTCGTCTCTGTTTTTGCGATCAGGAATCCGTCTGTCCGTAGCTCGTGAATGGGAACTGTGGACAGCATTCCTTTGCGCATCGCTTCTTCCGCACCAGAGCCGAATAGGAATCGTCCAGGAGGAACATACACAAACCCGTACGGAACCTGATTTTGCGTCGGAAGATCGATCTGTAAGGAGAGCTTTTCTTCCCGATGTAACAAGACCGGATAGCGCACTTCCGCATGACCCGGCGCACTGATGGTCAGCAGATAGGAACCCGGAACCAGCGAGACATCGGACAGCGTGCTGTTTCCCAGATCATGGATTCCGGTCAGCAGCCTTCGTCCTTTCGGATCGTGTTCGTACTTTCCAATCGTGATGCGCGCGCCGGTTGGTTTGGTCTGTACGGACAGCACAGCGGGAGCATTCCAGCGATGAAGACGAACCTGTCCCACATCGTACAGAGCCATGCGCTGAAGCAGATCATCAAGCTGCTGTGGTCGGCGATCGCGCTCTGCAATCAGCGATCGTTCATACAGCACATCCGCGAGCAGCTCTTTGGCCGTAGGATTCGATCCATCCGCAGTGAGCGCTGCTTCAAAGGTCTGGCTGGCGCGAGAATAGGAACGCTCTGTCTCGATGGTTGCGACGAGCGCACGACTCCACTGCGCTTCTCCTTCGGTCAGGTTGCTCTTGTCAAACGCTGCAAACGCACTGGCGCGTAGGGTTTCGACTTCCTGATTGCGACGACGCGCGCTCTGTAGCTCTCTGGTTCCTTCCGTTAAGTACGTAGCGATGCGCTTGGACAGGTTGCGATGCGCAGCGTATTCCGCGACGCCATACGTCAGTCCCGCGAGCAGAGGCAGCGAGCCAATCAGCAGGTTCCGAAGGATCTGCTTTTTGCGCTGATGCTTGCGTGAGGCTGCCAAAAACTCTGCCTCTTTGCTTCCGATGTCGGCGGCATCCAGCACGGCTGACTCTGCAAGCTGCTGCGTAGACCACAGTCCTTCGCTGCTGCGCGACAGCCTGCGCCACTCTGCGGCGGCGGATTCGAGTCTCTGTTTCGCAGCGCGACTCTCTGCAAACTCTTCCAGCCACTTTCCCAGTGTGGACCAGCCTTTGATCAGCGCTTCGTGCGCGACTTCATAGGCCGTTCCATCCGCTGTATCGCGTGCGACGAGCAGTCGTCCTTGCACCAGCGCTTCAATCGCTGCTTTCGCACTGGGATCGCCGTTGATCAGCTCTTCTTCACTGCGACGGGCGCGCGTTCCTTCCAGCGTCACCAGGCTCATCAGCGCTCGGCGCGCACTGTTTCGCTGTGGCGGAGGCAGCGTACCAATCACATGATCCGCATGCCGAGACAGCGCACCGCTGACACCACCGATTGTTTCGAGCGCTGCTTTGGTGATGCGATTGCCTTCGCGCGCTTCCCATAGCTCGGCCAGCGTAAACTGCAAAAGGGGCAGGGCTCCGTCGGTGTGCGCCGTGGAATCCACCAGTCCGCTGATCAGCTCTGTGCTCTCAAACAGGACTCCTTTTGCATGCGCGGGACCGACGACTGCTTCACGAATTCGATCTGCTCCGAGCGGTCGCAAAATGTACAGCGAGCGCGTCACTGCTTCACCGATGCTCGGGAGGCTGGCGACTCGGCCCAGATAGTCGCTGCGAACGGTGATAAGCAGCCTGACACTCGGAATCTTGGCGAGCAGACTTCCCAGCGCTTCTCCGACGATGCTCGCTTCGGCTTGATCGGCAATCGTGGACAGCTCTTCGAGCTGATCGACAAACAGCATCACACCGCGATCGCCGCCCAGGCTCTGGTGCAGCAGGCGTCCCAAGCGATCGGGTTCCGCCTGTAGCTCTGTCTGTAGCTTTTCTTCGGAAACCTTGATGTGAGCCGACAGCGCTTGCGTCAGGGCTCGCAGCGGATGTCGTCCGGGCACCATCGTGACGACGCGCCAGCTTCGACCGGAACCGAGCACTCCTTCGGCCACGAGCGGAATCACTCCGGCTCGACAAAGTGATGACTTGCCAACGCCCGACTCGGCAGCGACGAGAACGCATGCATCGGTACGGAGCCGCTCGACCAGCGTTCCGATTTCACTGCGACGACCGAAGAACAGCGAGCGATGTTCCGCCTCAAACGGAAGCAGTCCGCGATAGGGATTGCCTTCGGGAATCTTGTCCGCACCACTGCGCGGCTGAAGCAGATCGAGCGCCGACTCCAGCTCCTCGGAAGAACCATAGCGCTCCGGCGGATTTGCCCGCAGACAGCGCAAGATCACTTTGGCAAAGCGCGTATCGATATCGACGGGCCAGCCACTGGCTTGCAAGTCCTCGCTGATCGGCTGCTCGGTGAGCGACACGGGCGGTAGCTTGCCGATGCACAGCTCGTACAAGATGGCACCGAGCGCAAACAGATCGGCGCGCTGCGTCGGCGGCTCTTTCGCTTTGACCTCGGGTGCAACAAAGTGACTCGCTCGTTGGCGAAGCTCTTCGGCGCGCTGCGGCTGTAGCAGCTCTGGCGGTGCGTCCGCTGCTTGGCCCGGACCCTCGACGATCGATCGGGTGAGCGAGATCTCTTCGCCGCAAAACTCACGCAGGCCAAAGTCGGTGATCTTGATGGTTCCGTCGGATGCGACGATGATGTTGCTCGGTCGAAGGCTGCGATGCAAAACGCCCCGACGGTGAGCTGCCGCCAGTCCGCGTGCCGCCGCCATCGCCAACGGTAGAATCTGTCGCCACGGCAGCGGCTTGGGCAGCTGATCGATGGCTTGTCCTCGGACATACTCGCTGATGATGTACGGTCTGCCGTCGATGGTTCCGATGCGATGCACCATCACCACGTTGGGATGCTGTACCCGAGCGAGCGAGCGAGCCTCGGCGATAAAGCGCTCACGCAGCAGGGTGTCGCGATCGGCCAGATCCAAAAATCGAATCGTCACGGGCCGATCGAGCACAGAGTCTTGGCCCATACACAGCGTGCTGCGCTCAGTGCGGCTGATCGTCCACAAGACGCGATAGCCGTCGAACAGCTTGGGGGGCTTCCACTCAGTTTCAGGGGAGGATGACATGCTGCTTTAACTCCTCGTCGTGACCGATCAGCATCGGCAGACGAACATCCCGGAATCCAGGCTGCGACACCGTGATCAGATATGTTCCCGGCGACAGTGGCTGCGCAGCGACGGGGGTTTTTCCAATCACTCTGTTTTCGACGACGGACCAGCGGCCCTGTGCGTCGAGCTGATAGCGCTGTAATGCAACCGTTGCTCCGTCGGGCTGACTGCTCAATGTCAGGCTTCCTGGCTTATGCCAGCGACGGATAAGTCGTTGATCTTCGTCGTACAGTGGCAGCCGCTTGAGTAAGTCGTCGAGCAGCCGATCCTGATGATCCAGCTCGGCCAGCAGCGCGCGCTGATATAGCACCGTCGCCAGCTTGTCTTTTTGCGAGCGCAAGTTGTGGTGCTGACTGACCAGCTGCTCGAGCGATTGGCTGACGCGACTGTAGGCTCGCTCTGCTTCCGCCGCTGCACTGTGCGCGTGTTCCCACTGCGCGTCTGCATGCTGCGGCCTTGGACCATCCAGCGCCGACAGCGCTTGTTTTTGATACAGCTCGACGAGCGCATGCTTGCTCCGCGCTTCCTGTAGCGTCTGTTCTGCCTGCGCAAGCTGCGTCCGAAGCTTCTGCTGGGCCAGCCAGCGACTCGCGACATCCCAACCGATCAGCCCAAGTCCCAAGCACAGCGTCGGCAAAATCGTCCAGAGCAGCTTCAGACCACGCGCTGTGAGCGACGGCGGGATCGGCTTTATCACCGGCAGCGAAGTCCGCGAACTCTGCGCCGGAGCCAGCTCTTCCTGCCACTTTGTCAGCGTCGGCCAGTCCCTCGCTAGCAGCGGATGCGCCAGCCCATAGCTCGATCCTTGCGGGGTATCCAGCACGCTCAGGATTCGACCGCTCAGCAGCACTTGCAGCACACGCGCTGCGTCCGGTCCATGCGCCAGCAGCTCTTCTTCGCTGCGACGACGCTGCGTCCGTTCTGGCGTCATCAGCGATAGCAACACCTTGCGTGCGACTGCTCGTCGATCTTTCGACAGCGAGCCAATGACGTGATCCGCATGCCGAGAGATCGCTCCCTCAATGCCGCCGATCGCTTGACGAGACAGCTCGCCGATGACGTTGTCGGTTCGCGCGTCCCACAGCTCTGCCAGCACAATGCCAAGCAGCGCCAGCCCACCGTGACCTTGCGACGCGAAGTCAATCAGCTGATCTAGCAGCGCTGTTCCGTCGAAACGAACCCCTTTTCCAAGTGCTGGCTCGACGATGACTTCACGCAGCTTGTCCTTCGCGAGCGGCTTTAAAAAATAGACATCGCGCGTCCAGTCGAGCAGCTCACTCGCGAGCGTCGCCAGCCCACCCAGAAAGTTACTGCGCACGGCCAAGACCAGACGCAGACCTGCGTGTCGCTCGAACAGTACCGTCAGACAGCGCAGATACTCGCGAGCATCGGACTCATTTCCGTGCGTCAGAAGCTCTTCGAGCTGATCGATAAACAGAACCAAGCCACGACGATCGCTCGTGCGCTTCTGAAGCTGACGCTGAACCGATTCGGGATCCTGACGAAGCTGCTCGAGCAGATCGACCTGATCGGTGCGTGGTCCCAGCGCTTCGGCAATCGCTTCGCTGAGCGACTGCATCGGATGTCGTCCCGGCTGCGTCGAGATGGTTCGCCAGCGACGACCGCCACCGATGGCACCTTCCCCCACGAGCGGTAGCAGACCGGCACGCACCAAAGAGGTCTTGCCGCTTCCCGCATCACCAGCCACGACGACCACTGCTTCACTGCGCAGCCGATCGAGCAGTGCGCCACAGTCGCTGCGTCGTCCCAGATACAGCGCGCGATGATCGCTATCGAATGCCAGACCGCCGCGATAGGGATTTCCCTCGGGCAGCATCGCAGCATGCTTGCCTTTTAGACACAGCTCCAGCGCCGTCTGAAGATCTTCTCCCGACGAATAACGATCCGCTGGATTGCGTTTCAGACAGCGATCCACGACCTGTGCAAGCTGTGAGTCCACCGACGGAGCCATGTGCAGCAGTGGTGGAACGTCGCGATCGGGAACCACCTGCGGCAGCTTCTCGAACGGAACATCAAAGTGCGGCGGAACCCCCGACAGCAGCTCGTAGAGCAGCGCACCCATCGAGTACACATCCGATCGTCTCGTCGCTGGTGCCCCAAGAAGTCGCTCCGGCGCCATGTAGATCGGCGTGCCTTTGATCTGACTGCTCCGAGAGTAACCAAGCTGCGGCTGGGTCTGCTGCGTACGCGGAAACTCAATCGGACGGAACTGATCGTCCGACTGCATCACGACGGGAAACGCCGCAGGCAGCGGAACCAGCTTCTGCGCGGACAGCGCTGGCGTTCCTTGAACCTGAATTTTCGCTGGCAGGTCCGGCGGCAGCGACTCTCCCGCGACGGGTGAAAAGTGTCCCGAAGCTGTGGCTTCCATCGTCGGTGCGATCACTTCTTGATTCGCCCACCGCACCGTCACCGTGTCTTGCTTATCGACGTATTTTGCCAGTCCAAAGTCGAGCAGCTTGACCTCTCCGTTGTCGGCCAAGATCGCGTTGGCTGGCTTGATGTCGCGATGTAGCACGCCGCGCTTGTGAGCTGCGGCAAGTCCTCTCGACAGACCGACGGCAAGCTCTAGCGCAAACTGCCACGGAACGGGCTTCGGCAGCGCTTGCAGATCTTGGCCTTGGATGTATTCCGCGATGATGTACGGGTGCGCATCGATTTCTCCGACGCGGTAGATGGTCACGACGTTCGGATGCTGAAGTCGCGCCGCCGCGCGGGCCTCGATGAGATAGCGCTCACGAGCCAGCTGATCTGCCTCAAGGTTCATCACGAACTTGATGGCGACGGGTCGATCGAGCACCGTGTCGTGCCCAAGATAGACTTCGCCCATTCCGCCTCGGCCAAGTGGCCACAAGAGTCGGTATTCCTCAAACGACGTTGGCGGCGACCAGTTGAGATCGTCCTTGTTTCCGCCCGTCTCGGCCAAGTCCGCGTGTCCCCCCAGCCCTGTCTCAGCATCGCAACAAGACTGGCCTTCTAGAGTAGCAATCGTTTCGCGAGTTATCGCCGGAAAACTGCCTCAAGTTGGCCAACAGTTGGCGCTTTGGCAGACGGTGCTACCATCTGCCGCATGAACGCGATGACTCGCCACACGGTGGCTCTGCTGTTTGGACTTAGTCTTACTTCTGCGTGTACCGAGGCACTGTATCCGCCTCGTCCGCCGCTGGTTCCCGGTCCGGCGCTGGCCGATCCTCCGCAGTCTCGGGTCAACATGCACATCAGCCTGACGGAAGCTGGCATTCGCGAGCTGATCGAAGCCACCGTTCCGTTACAGGGCGAAGTTCCGTTTGCCTTCGTGGGTCAGCGCAAGCTGCTGTGGAAGCGAACTCCCGTCGAGCTGCGCTTTAACAACGCGAGCGGCACCATTGGAGTACGCGCCACCATCATGGGGCAGGCGACGATTCCCACCAATCCCACCGTCGCGATCACGCTCACCGCTGAGGTCCAGCCTGCGCTCGGTTCGGACTATATGGCGCTTTTGCAAAATCCACAGGTGCAAGTCCAGAGCGACGATCGACTGCTCAAAGCGGCAGAGTGGAGCGCCGGTGCGCTGACGATGATGAAAGACGAGATCGAAAAGCGACTGCGTGAGCTGCGCGTCGATCTGCGGCCCCTGCTCGCTGAAAACTACCAAAAGCTGGCGAAGCCGCTCAATTTTCCCGTCGGTGATGCCAGTGCCTGCGTAAAGCTCGGTGTGCAGTCGATCGAAGCGGGACCGAGCGTGCTCGCAGGCGGCTTTGAAAAAGACCTCAGTGTCGTGGTTGCTCCATCGGTGACGCTGCCGTGTAGCAATGAAAAAGGAATGGCCAGCGGTGCGGTCAAGCTGCCGCCGCTGCACAACGTCGCGAGCATTCCGTCGGGGCCCTTTGAAGTCACAGTCCCGATCGCTGCGACCTACGAAGAGCTACAAAAGGCGATGAAGCAAGCGTTTACCGACGGAAAGCTTGTGTTTGATCCCGAATATCCCGACCTGTATCTGGAAAAGCCAGAGCTGTATGCGTCGGGCGGACAGATCGTCACCAAGCTGCACCTGAACGGCTTCGTCAAGAAGGGCTGGAAGATCGCGCTCGAGGGTGACTTATATATGTCCGGTCAGCCTGAAATCGTGGACAACCAGCTCACGGTGCCAAACCTAGAGCCAACCTTCGAGACGAAGAGCGCACTGCTCAAGCTCAAGACCTCGCTCGATAGCGAAAAGATGAAGAAGCAGATTCGGCAGGCGCTGCGGCTCGATATCGGTGGGCGGCTTCAGTCGGTGCGCGACAAGCTGAGCAAGGACTTGGTGGTGCGTCACAAGCTCAATCCTGGGCCGGAAGGCTGCGTCAAAGCGGACATCGGTCGCGTCGAGATTTCGGGACTGTTTGCGCACGACTCGTATCTGCGAATGTACGTGAAGGTGTCGGCGCGCTCGGCGGCGTATCTGCCGTGTCCGTAAGCGAGCGGATTCGCTGAAAAAAGAACGACAAAAATGGTTGCGGCACCTACGCACTGTGATAGCGTGCCGCTGTTTCTCGGTCCGAGCCGAAGTGGCGGAATGGCAGACGCAGGGGACTCAAAATCCCTCGTCCTCCGGGACATGAGGGTTCGACTCCCTCCTTCGGCACTTTGCGGCGCTACTTGATGCGCTGCGCTGCGCGGTTGGGTGGCCACAGTGCTCCCGCTTTTTTTGGGGGCGCTTGGTTACTTCCGACGGGATGCCAAGTAATCGATCAGATCGATCTTGGTGATGACGCCGAGCAGGCTGTCGCTCTGCGCCGCTGTCCGATTGGTCGATTGACCGTCGCCGCTGCTGACCGGCCCGGATGACAGCACACAGACCATCTTGGCGTCGTTGAAGATGGTCTTGAGCAGTCGCACCTTGGTCTGCGGCGTCACCGTCTGATAGTCCGCTTCGATGATGCTCTCGATGGACTCGTCGAGCGAGCTTCCCTTCACCAAGATGTGATTGAGCAGATCCACCTCTGCGACGATGCCACACAGCCGACCGCGATCCAGCACCGGCACTTGCGAGATTCCGTGCTCTTTGAGCAGCGAAATCACCTGACGCAGCGTCGCGGTGCGCTCCGCCGTAATCACCTGACGAGGCGGACGGCTCGCGAAGACATCCGACACCGTGCCCAGCGGATCTTCGGTATCGAGAAACCCGTTGTCGCGCATCCAGTTGTCGTCGAAGATCTTCGATAGATACTTCTGCGAGCTATCAGGCAGCAGCACCACGATGTTTTGCGGCGGCAGACCTTGCGCATCCAGCTGCTCTGCGTAGCGAATCGCGCCCATCACGGCTGCTCCGGCGCTGCCACCGCACAGGATGCCTTCTTTTTGCACCAGCGCCCGAGTGAGCAGGAAACAGTCCTTGTCATCGACCCGGATGATCTCATCGACGATATCCAGGTTCATCGTGGACGGGACGAAGTCTTCGCCGATTCCCTCGACGGAATAGGAAAACGGCTTGGTGATGCGACCGGTTTTTTTCAGCTCGTAATAGATCGAACCGATCGGATCAACACCGACGATCTTGACGTTCGGATTCTTTTCTTTGAAGTACTTGCCACAGCCCGAGATGGTTCCGCCCGTGCCCATGCCAGCGACGAAGGCTTCGATCTCTCCGCTTGTCTGTTCCCAGATCTCTGGACCCGTGGACAGGTAGTGTGCTTCGGGATTTGCGGGGTTGTGATACTGGTTTGCGTGGAAGCTATTGGGCGTTTCAGCGACGAGACGCTTGGTCACCGAGTAATAGCTGCGCGGATCTTCGGCATCGACGGCAGTCGGACACAGCACCACCTTCGCTCCGAGTGAGCGCAGGTTCGCAACCTTTTCCGCCGACATCTTGTCGGGCATGACAAAGATGCACTGATAGCCTCGCAGTGCCGCCACCATCGCCAGACCTGCGCCGGTGTTTCCCGACGTGGCTTCGATGATGACGCCGCCCGGCTGAAGCAGACCTTTGCGCTCTGCGTCGCGGATGATGTTGAGCGCAATGCGATCCTTCATCGATCCGCCGGGATTTAGATACTCGCACTTGACGTAGATCGAGCTACGGACATGCGCCGCGACCTTGCTCAGTCGCACAATCGGCGTGTGTCCGATCGCTTGTGTCACGTCGGAAACCGCGCCGTGCATCAGCTTGCGGACCGGCTCCGTCGATTCGTGCGAGTCGGTGGCTTTCCCACCTTCAGAGCGCCTGCTGGACTGAGCCATGGTCAGCTTCCCTTCTTTTTACCGCCCGACGCTGGTGCTTTCTTCGCAGCTTCTTCATCGAGGTGTGGGTGCGTCGCTTCATCGCCCGCTTTCTTCAGAAGCCGAGCCCACGCGGACTCCTCGATCACGTCTTGCATGCGACGACCGCCATACTGCGCGACGATCTGATCGTCGTATCGATCCGCTGCCAGCGCGACATCGTGGACAGCTGCCATCACTTCGTTCGGATCCAGCGTCGCTCCCCCGAGGAGACTGTGACTAAACAGGATCAAGTCTCCGTCGGGCTCATACGAAAATGCACCGAAGCGCAGGCGTCCGTTCAAAATCAGCAGCTTGCGCAGCAGGGCTGGCTCGGGTCGGACTCCAGCGACGACCTGGGCCGTCAGTCGCACCAAAGCTTGCTCGCGTGTTTCTCCGGTGTGGGCCACCGAGATCATCACGTACGACGAGCCTTGCTTGATGACGTAGAGCCCTTTATCGATGTAAATGCCACGGTCGGACTCTCGGTGAGCGGTGTGCAGACCAAGGATCTTTTCGATGACCGCGCAGCTTTGCTCGACGGCAGAGCCTGCGTGCTCAGGGCCAGTATGAGTGGGTGCCATGCCAGTTCCTTTTGCAGTGCCTACGTCGTCGTGCTGCATCACCTAGATTGGGCGCAGTCAACTTTTCCCGACGACATCGTTATGCAGCAATATCACGCGAGACGGTCTTGTGACAATGCCAGCGGCCACGCGCACGCGAGCGCAGAAATCAGTCATTTTTCGTCGAGCGCTCGTCGCGATGAATCTCTGAAAGTCGCTGCGCGATCTTGTCCGGTCCGATGCTGCTGACCGCTTGGAGCCCACGCTCGGCTATCGTCGCAGACAGATCGTCGCGGTTGTGATGCGGGTTGCGCACCGAGTCAATCACCTCAGGCCGCACAAGCTGAATCGTCGGATCGGGGCTTCGTCGCATAAACCGCACCGCCACGTCGGGATTGGCCAGGTTCATCGGCATCGCAGGGTGAAATGCGACGAGAAAAAAGCCTGGAACGCCTCTGCGCAGCTTGCCGTAGTGATTGCGTGCTTCCGTGACAAAGCGCTCAAACTGATGCGATTCTCCGACGGACTGACTGCCCGTTTGGTTCGCTTGCAGGCTCGGCGCGAAGTTCGGAAAAATCAGCAGCCCGATCTCAAACTGCGACAGCGGCTCGAGCGACAGCACATGCTCTGCGACGGACTGCGGCGTCGGCTGCGTCTGCAAAAATACCGCACGATACAGACGCTGCTGCTCTCGACACATCCGAGCGTACGGACAGATCGACAGATCTTCGATGAACTCGCGAAGATAGCGCTCATTGCGACGCAGCGCCGCGCTTGCTTCGGGATGATCTCCGTCGGCAACACGCAGGCTCTGCGACGATGTGGATTCGGCGCTCATCACGACAGGCTATTCCCAGGTTCGGGTGATCGGGTTGATTTTTTCACCCGCCACCACCTTGAGCTTGATCGTCTCACGCTTGCCTTTGCTGTCGTTCATCAGCAGCACCGTGTGAGAGCCCGGACTGATTGCATAGTCGCGCAGCGGCGTCTGCTGAATCTTTTTGCCGTCGATGTAGACGATCGCCCACGGCCTGACCGTGATCGTCAGCGTCGGCTTTTCCTTCTTCACCGCCGTCTTGTCCGCCTTGTCGGTCTTGTCCTTTTTGCTCTTCTTGGACTTTTTATCGTCGTCTTCTTCCTCGTCGGCCTTGGCGACTTTTTTGCCCTTTTTGGACTTCTTGTCGTCTTCGTCCGCGTCGGCTTTGCTGGCCTTGTCGTCTGCCTTGGCCGTTTTGTCGTCGATCTTTGTTGTCTTGTCGTCGCTCTTGGCTGGCTTTTCGCCGTCGTTTTCTTGCACCCCGACTTGGGTATCAAACTGACCCGGATCCGTAGACTTGGCCTTGGTGCTGCCCAGCTTCGGCATCCGAATGTTCAGCGGCGGACGCTCATCTTTGGCAAACAGCACGCGCATCTCGACGGGATCAAAGCCATCGAGCGTGATTCGTAGCTTCGCCGTCGAGCCGACATCGCCTTTGACTTCGGTCGGCGTCTTGACTGCTAGCGCTTTGCCGTTGACTTCGACCATCGCTCCCGATGGCTCGGTCACGATCTTGAGCTTGCGGGATGGTGCCAGCAGGCTCGGACCACCGACGACACCTTGCTCGGGAGGCCAGATGCGATTGGCAATCGCTGTCGTCAGAAGTCCGACGATCAGCGCGATCGCAGGACCGATGATCCACTTGGCCATCGGGGGAATTCCGACGCTGGGCATCGCAGCACCAAATGCCAAAGCCGCTGGACGCATCGTCAGAGGAATGCTCTGGTTGCGTGCGCCCGGTGGAAGTGTGGCTGCCAGCGACGACTGTGGAAGCTGCGGGGCCGGTGCCGCATACATCGTGGCCTGTTGTGGACCCATGGCGACGACTGGGCCTCCGGCTGGTGGTCCGGGGATGTTCGGGGCTTGCGCAATCATCGTGCGAGCACCCTCAGGCGCAGTTCCGGCACTCATCGGTGGCGCAGCGGGCGGAGGCGCACCCATGGGCGGTGCTCCCGGCGGTGGCAGCGACGGTGCTTGGGCAATCATCGTTCGGGCTCCGGCTGGGGCTGGCGGTGCGCCACGCGCAATCGCTGCTGCAACTTCCGGCGGCATCTCAGTGGCTATCTGGGTTTTTTGATCCGATCCTGACATGTTGCTCCGCGACGCCAGCGCTGGTTCGGCTGGCGCAGATGTGGGGCTGGGTTGGGCCGCGCTTCCGTCTGAACCGGGACCGGGCGGCGAGGGTGGTTTGGGCGACGGCAGCTCCGACAGCAGCTTGGGATTGAGCTGCGCGGTCTCGTTCGACTGAGCCTCAGACGGAGGCGGAAGCTGTCGCTTGGAAATCTGTCGCTTGCTTGCACCGGGTGGCGTTGAGTTCGTCTTCGTCTCAGGTGGCGGCGCGGGCGGACCCGGCGGAACGATCTGGATGGGCGCCATGCTCGGCTGTGGCAGCGGATTGGGCACCGAGCTGGGCAGCGGTGTCATCGTCAGCATGCTCTTGCCGATCGGCTGCTTGGGCTGCACCTTGAGCATGTTTTGGAGAAGCTGCGTCCAGTTGCGCGACTGCTCGGGGAACAGCGTCGCCATGAACTCGCCGAGCGCTTGCGCTTCGTATGAATACTGCGGCAGCGCCATCAGCTGCTTGACCACTTCACCCGCGCTCTGCACTCGCGCCGAGCGGCTGTGGACCAGCATTCCGAGCACGATCTTTTCGACTTCCTCGGGAATGTCGGGATTAAACTGACGCGGCGGCGGTACGACTCCGTCGCGGACTCGGCGGACTACATCTTGCTCGTCAGAGCCAAAGAACAGACGATGCCGAGTGAGCAGCTCCCAAAAGACGATGCCCATCGAATAGATGTCGCTTTTGGAATCGAGCGTTTGCCCGGTGATTTGTTCCGGGCTCATGTAAGACAGCTTACCCTTGACGGTGCTGCCGCTGGTTGGACCTTGGCGCTCTGCCACCTTCGCGATGCCAAAGTCGCTGATTTTAACGTCGCCCGTGAAGCTGATCAGGATGTTGTGCGGCGAGATGTCCCGGTGAACGATGCCGAGCGGCTTGCCGTGATCGAGCCGTGAGTGTGCGTACTGAAGTCCTTTGAGCGCTTCGCTGACGATGTAGATCGCCATCGGGAGCGGAAACCAAATCCCCGCTTTGGCGGCGGCTTTTTCGCTCTGACGAAGGTCGCGTCCCTCGATAAGCTCCATTGCCAGGTAGTAGCGATCGCCTTCTTTGTCGAAGTCGAAGATCTGAACGATGTTCGGGTGATGGAGCTTGGCGACGAGCCGCGCTTCGTCAATGAACATCCGCACAGACTCTTCGTCGCCGGTGAACTTGGGAAGGATGCGCTTGATGACGAGGTCTTTGGTAAATCCCTCGGTGCTGAGCGTCTTGGCGCGCCAGACTTCAGCCATTCCACCAATGCCGATTCGTTCGAGCAGGTGATATTTGCCGTATCGCTCGGGCGGGTGATCGGCATGTGTGGAAGGCTGGGCGGCGACTCCTTCGAGCGTGCCGCGTGAGGTCATCGGCGGGCTGCTCGGCCTGCTCATGTTTCCGTCGCGAACGGCGGGCGCGAGCAGTCCTTCCGGCGGCAGCGGGCTAGCCGTCGCTCCATCGCTGCGTAGGGGAGGCGATGTTTTCGTCGGCACGGAGACAGATCACAAATGTAACACGGCCTACGTAAACAACTTGTCAGAATTTGCTGAAAGAAGTCCTTGCTTGTTATCTGCAAAAGCGACCCGAAGGTTTCGTCCAGCGAGATACAGACGGAACCACCAACCTTTTCAATAAGCTGCGCACAGTCCTGTGGCGGCAATTTACACCGACGGGAATTGTCTCATGGCTTCGTCGCTGTAACGCTGGTTGCAAGGGAAGGGCTGCCTGACATATGATCTGCACAATGTTTTACGGTGTTCTCCAATGCCTAAACGGTTCATGGAGACGGCATCCTCAAGAAGGTTTCTCGATGCATTACTGTGCAAACTCTCCTCGATTCGTTCGCCGTCACCTCTCGCTGACCCTGACCGTTGCGTTGACCTTGGCTGCGGTCGGTTCGGGCTGTCAGACCATGACCACCGCAAAGACCGGCATTGACACCGGTCTTTCGACGGCACAGAGCACCAAGTCCACGGCGGATTCCACCAAGCAGCTTGGCACCGATCTCAAGGGCGAGGTCGATAAGGCCATGGGCAAAAAAGGCGAGGGTGGTGCAGCCGCTGCGGGTGACAAAGAAGACGAAGATGGCAAGCGTCTTCAGGCGAAGAGCAGCAAGCTCAACCAGCCAGTCAACGACGAGCTAAACCAGACCAAGTTCGACGTGACCGACTGGAAAGCGTACGACCTGTCGGGCATCGCAGCGGGCAAGTGGGTTGAGTTTGTCCTTAACTGGGACGAGCCGGACGCCGAGATCAACCTGGATATCTACGATCAGGTCGGTGCGCAGGTGGTGCAGTCTCCGGGTCGAGCGGGTGTTCCGCAGAAGAACGTGCCGCTGCGCGTGCTGACGCCGGGCATCTATTACGCACGACTGACACTCCAGCCGAACTATCCGAAAAAAGAGTCGGTCTACACGGTGGTGCTCAAGACCGGCAAGAACGCGGCGCTGGCCAAGCCGACTTCGGTGTCGGGCAAAAAAGAAGATCCAGCAGCGGCTGCGGCAGCGGCGCCAGGTGCCGCAGGTGGCGCTCCAGGCGCACCAGGAGCCCCGGGAGCAGGTGGTATGCCAGGACCGGGTGGTATGCCGGGACAGCCTCCAATGGGCGCGTATCCGCAAATGGGGGCAATGCCGGGTGCCATGGGCGGATATCCGCAAATGGGCATGATGCCGGGCGGAATGCCAGGCGCGATGCCAGGTGCGATGCCGGGCGCGATGCCAGGTGCAGCGCCAGCAGCGGGGGCCGGTGCGGCAGCGGCTGGTGGTGCGGGCGCGGGCGGCGATTCTTCGGCCATTCCCGAAGACGCGATCGTCGGTCGCATCGTGCAGTCGAGCATCGATGATGGCAAGCGCACCCTCTATCTCGACAAAGGCAGCAAGTCCAAGCTGCGCGTTGGCATGAAGGGCTTCATCCTGCAAGGCAAAGAAGGCGGCACGAAGCTCGACGGAGCCACCTTTTCCATCACCAAAGTTCTCGGGGACAGTCAGGCGGTTGGCGTGACGGACTATGGCAAGGGTCTCGGCAGCAACAACCGCTTCATGATCCTGAAGGCCAAGTAGGCCAACGAACAGAAGCAGCCGGTTTGGGACAGAAACGAACGAACTCTCTTCCCTTTTTGCACGAGGCAATACTGATGGCTTTCCGAGCGAAACTCCTGCGGACCCTGTTTGCATCGACCTTGGTGGTGATGGCTGCGGCTGGCTGCAAAAACGACGATGTAAACAAGAAGATCAAGAACGGTCCAGACCCCGATACCAACAGCGGCGTCGATGCCAAGCGTGGTGGGGCCAAGCCGATGCAGATCAACCGTCCCGAGACGGACTCGGTGAGCTGGCCGAAGCTCCAGCGCACCAAGTGGAAGAGCCTGGAGATCGCGACGCCAGGCAAGGACAACGTGCTCGACTGTGAGCTGCGCATCGACAACACCGGCGCGGACTTGAACATCGACTTGTTTAACAGCCTCGGAACGCAGATCGGGTTTACGCCGGGTCCAGCGCCGAACAAGCTGAAGAAGCTGGCGGTGAAGCTGGAAGAGCTGGGCACGTACTTTGTGCGGATGCAGGCGGCGATGCCGAAGGACGAGTCGGACTTCTCGGTGATCTGTCGCTGGGAAGAAGAAGCGGTGGTGCCGGATGCGCCGGACAAGCCGAAGCGTCCGGGCAAGAAGCCTCCGGTGGAAAAGCCTGCGAAGGCCGAGACGTTTGAAGAAAAAGTCGAAAAGGGCACCGAGGGTCGCATCAAGACCTCGTTCCGCGAAGGCGGCCAGATGGTGATGATCGTCGATAAAGGCGCAGCCGCTGGCGTTCACGAAGGCACCGAAGGAACGGTGCTGGAAGGCAAGTCGGGTCGTCAGCCGCTCGACGGTGGAACTTTCAAGATCGTGCAGGTGATTGACGACTCAACCAGCAAGGCCCAGTCGTCGGTGCGCTCGATTGGCAAGAACAGCCGCGTGGTGTTGTTCCTCAAGTAAGACCGCAAGCAGGCGCAGCAAGGAGTCGCGAGGATGAGCACGCCAGCGCAGCACGATCCGCTGATTGGAAAAGTCTTGGCGGATCGCTTCGAGATCCTGAGCCGAATCGGCGAAGGTGGAACTGGCGTGGTCTATAAGGCCAAGCAGATCACCGTCGATCGAACCGTTGCGATCAAGGTCTTGGGAGCCCATGTCTCTTCGGACCCGCAGTGGGTGAAGCGCTTTCACAACGAAGCCCGAGCGGCGGCGCGACTGGATCATCCCAACACGGTGCGGATGATCGACTTCGGAGAGACGAAGGAAGGTCTGCTGTTTATCGCCATGGAATATCTCCATGGCCGTCCGCTGTCCGACGAGATTGCTCGACTTGGCAAGATTCCGCCACAGCGCGCGCTGCGGATCATTTCGCAAGCGTGTCAGTCGCTTCAGGAAGCGCACACGCAGGGCATCATCCATCGAGACATCAAGCCGGATAACGTGTTTCTCGTCGAGATGAAGGGCTCGGGCGACTTTGTAAAGGTGCTCGATTTTTCCGTCGCGAAGATGGATACGCCCGACGCACAGCTAACGCGCGCAGGAACTGTGTTTGGAACGCCTGCGTACATGAGCCCGGAGCAAGCACGCGGTGTGAAGCTGGCTCCTCAGTCGGATGTGTATGCGTGCGGGATCGTGCTGTATGAAATGCTGACGGGAAAGCCGCCGTTCGAGGCCGCGCTGCCGATGGAAGTCGTGATGATGCACCTTCGGCAAAAGCCTGCGCCGCTGGTGGGCTTTCCTGAGCCGATCGTGCGTGTGGTGATGAAGGCGCTCGAAAAGACGCCGGACCGAAGGCAGCAGAGCGCCGACGAGCTACATCGCGAGTGCATCGACTGTCTGGAGATGCTCTATCCGAAGCAGACACCGACGGCAGGCATGAGCGCAGTGACGGATGCGCAGCGCTTGAGCATGCAGGCTCCGACGGTGCCTCCACAGCCGGTTCCGCAGCTGACACCGCCCGCCGCTGCGACTTCGTTTGGATCGGGACCGCCTCCGTCGATGGCTCCACCGCCGATGGCTCCACCGATGGCTCCACCGCCGATGGCTCCACCGTCGTCAGTGCCGCAGGGCTCGTCGTTTGGTGGTGCAGCAGCGGCTCCGCCGATTGCAACCGGGGCTGAGCAGCGTACGATCCTCGCGCAGCCTGCACCGTTTATTCCGCCGCCTGCGAACACCGGCGGACCGGGACGCACGCAAGGAATGGATGGCAGCCACGCGACGATGTTTGTCGCTGGACCGTCGAGCGGAATGATGATTTCGCCTCAGGCGCTGGCGCTCAGGCAGCAGATCTTGGCCAGCAAACCACGTCGCAGCGACGGAGGAATGCCCAAGCCGCTGTTTTGGGTGAGCTGGGCGCTCATCGGTGTGTCGTTCGGCTTTCTGCTTCACGTCATCTGGAACTAAGCGATGATGAAGTTCATCCTCGGCGGTGACGGACCTGTTTCGCCGCAAGACCGCGCGGAGATGGAGCAGTGGAACGATCGGATCCGTCACGACGCCGATCCGGGCATCTTGGCGCGTGTCCGACGCATCGAGCAGCATCCGATGGTGCCGCGTCCGCGCTCGCTGCCGCGTGCGATGCGGGAAATGTCCACGCACTTCGACGATCCGCTGCATCAGTGGCATGTCGGTTATCTGCGCGTCAACGACGCGCTGGAGCTGCCATACGAGCTGCATCGCGATCTCAAAGAGTGCGTGCCGCAGTCGATCTTGCGCGACATCTTCCGTCCCACGACCGGCTTTGACTTCGTGCTGGAACCGACAGAAACCGAGCCCGATCGAACGGGCGCACAGGCACTTCGCGAAGCGAAAGCCGCACTGAAGCGCGAGCCTCTGCCGACGATCGAGTCGAGCGTGTTGCTGGTCAGCGCCGAGCAGCGACGGCGTAAGCGCTTCGTGAGCCAGCCGTGGCAGACGCTGCTGAAAGACTCGCAGCCTCGACAGTATTATCAGGTGGTTGGCATCAACTATCGCGAAGTGGACGAAGACGGGCAGCCGATCGAGACAGAACATGCGACGAGCAGCGACGAATAATCGCTCGCGCAGCCCGCGCAGCCCGCGCAGCCTGCACAAATCGATCGCTTCTGTGGGTTGAGGGTTTTGCTTGCCTCGGGCTGGGGCGGACAAGTACCGTGTTGACAGTGAGCTCTCCGCCGTCGGACAGAACCCGAATCTCGTTGCTGGCGCTGATAGGCGGTGGCCTGTCGCTTCCGGCCATCCTGTCGCTGTCAGCGGTTGCAGAGTTTTTGCTGTTCCGATTGCTTCAGCCTCTGCTGCGAGCCGCTCCGTCGCTGCTTCCCGGCTGGCTGACCAGTGGACTTTTGTCTGCGGGGACGTTTTTCGCGCACTTTTCCGGGCTGCTGTCGCTGGTGTCGCTCTTGGCGCTGCTGTTTGTGGCGATGCGTGAGCGTGGGATTGCCTCACATCCCGTCGGAAGACTCGGTTTGGGGATGATGTCGCTGTTCTTCGTTTCGCTCGCGTCGCTGGAAATCCTGTTTCCGAAGCTTTTGGCGGAAACGATTGGCCTGGTTCGCGCGCAGTGGCTGATGCAGACCTCAAGCTTGTGTCTGTCGGTGCTGCTGGCGCTGGCGGTGATTCCTCGGCATACGGCGACGCTGTGGCACAAGCTGGCGATGGTGCTGCTACTGGTTCCGCCGGTGCTGCTGCTGGAAAATCAGTGGCATCTTCTGACCAGTCGCGAGTTGATGCAGCGTGTGAGCCTGGTCCTGATCCTGTACGGTCCGACGCTGGCAACCGCTTCGCTCGGTGGTGCGGGGCTGCTCTTGCTTACGCGTCGAACTTGGAACTGGGCGACGGATAGCTTGGCGCTCTTGTTTACGTCGCTCATCGTCGGAGTCATGACGCTGCTGCTCTTGGCGGCTCCGGCGGCGGCGGCGCGACTGATTTACATCGCGTTTGACCTACAGCTTCCGCATCAGCCGCTGGCCCAAGGGATTTACATGGGCAGCTTGGCGGTGTGGTCGCTGGCGGTGTTTTCGCTGCTGTTTCGGCGCGGTGCGCTGCGACTGCGCGGGATGGGGCTCTTGCTTGTGGGACTTGCGGGCGCTCAACCGAGGACGATTCATCAAGAAGCGTTCTATTTGGTCGGTCTGCTTTGCATGGCCGAGAGCCTGCTGATCGATCGAGATCGTCCGTCGCTCAGCTCGGAAGTGTAGCCAAAAACGCCATCAGCTGAGCCGTGAACGCCGCTGGCCGTTCCAGCATCGGCAGATGGCCCGCGTCGGGAATTTGCACAAGCTCGGCTTGATGAATGGCTCGCTGGGTCTGCGCAAGCTGCTGTGGCGACACGAGCAGATCGTCGCTGCCACCGATGATGAGCGTCGGTGCGCGTACGCGGTCTAGCTGCGACAGGATGTCGAGCCGACGACACAGCGCAAAGTCTGCGAGCACCACCCGACGACAGGCTTGCATCACCACCGCTTGCCAGCGCGCGCGTACATCGGGATGGGTCGCAGGTGAAAATGTCAGCGCAGCCAGCGACGGAGGCATCGTCTGGACTTCGCTGTCATCACCGGACGGAAGCTCCTCATCGAGGCTGCGCCACAGCTCTTCGGGAACATCCATTTGCGCGGAACTGGCGACGAGAACCAAGCCAGCAACGCGCTCGGGCCACGACACCGCACAGCGCAGCGCCACGATGCCGCCCAGCGAGTGACCGACGAGCACCACGCGCGGAACCTGGAGGTGCGCGCACATCGTTCCCACCGCATCGCGATAGAGATCGATGCTCTGCTCGTGCCAGGGATCAGACTGTCCGTGACCCGGCAGATCGGGTGCAAGGATTCGACGAGCAGGCGCTATCTGGCGCACAAGATCCATCCACACCACACCCGACATTCCCGCACCGTGGATACAGACCAGCGGCGTGGGCGATCGACTGGGTGGCGGCTCTGGTTCGTCGCGAACGCGAAGGATCTTGGGGCCTATCCGTAAGCGCCTCATGGCAGGTGCGGAACGTAGACGCCCCCCGGTCGCCTACGCAAGGACTTCGACGTTACGCCGACTTGATCTTCTTGATCTCTGCGAGCAGCTCGGGGACGGCTTTTTCCCAAGTCGTCACCAGACCGTAGTCGGCCACCTGGAAGATCGGAGCCTCGGGGTCTTTGTTGACAGCGACGATGACTTTGCTGCCCTTCATACCAGCCAAGTGCTGAATGGCACCCGAGATGGCAACCGCGACGTAGAGATCCGGCGCAACCACCTTGCCGGTCTGTCCGACTTGCAGGTCGTTTGGAACCATTCCGGCGTCGCAGGCTGCGCGGCTTGCTCCGAGCGCTCCACCGACGAGATCGCACAGCTGCTCCAGCACGGCGAAGTTCTTGCCTTCCTTCATGCCGCGACCGCCAGAGATGACGACGCGTGCTTCGGTCAGGTCGGGACGATCGCGCTTTTGCGACTGAAGCTCGACGAAGCTTGCGCCCGCCGCGTTGATGTTGCCAGGTGCGGCTGCCGAAATCGGCGAGCTTCCGCCCGTCGGCTGCGCACGCGGAAAATCGGTCTGACGACCACTGACGACCACGATGTCCGACAGAACTTCGATGGTCTGAATGGCGTTGCCCGCGTTGGTGGCTCGACGATACTGCTTGGCATTTACGACGCCGCTTACGTCCGGTGCCACACCCGCATCCAGGATACCAGCGACGCGTGGTAGCAGATCCTTACCGACTGACGTTGCGCATCCAGCGACGATGCTGGCACCTTGCTCACTGGCCAGGCGTGCCACGATCGGTGCGTAGGTTTCCGCCAGGTAGTTCTTCAGCGCCGGAGCTTCGACGGTAAAGATCGCGTCTGCGCCAAACTGCGAAGCTTCCTTGGCTGCGTCCGCCACCGAGTCACCGATGAGGACAAACAGAAGCTTGCCGCCGCTCGACTTGTGAATGGCCCGCGAAAGGCTGATGGCCGAAAGCGCTGCGGGACGGAGACGCCGATCGGCTTGCTCTAGGAATACAAGTACGTTGCCCATGGCATCACCTCATCAAAGAACTTTGGCTTCTTTTTGCAGCTTCTCCACCAGCTCAGCGACCGAGCCCACCTTCTTACCAGCCTGACGTGCTGGCGGCGTCTCGACCTTGAGCACCTTGGTCTTCGGCGTCGCGCTCACAGCGAGCTGAGCCAGCGTAAGCTGCTCAAACGGCTTGGAGTTGGCGGCGCGAATGCCCTTGAGCGACGAGTAACGCGGACCATCGGGATACGCGAACTCGGCCTTGGTCTTGCCATTTTTGACGGCGTGCGGCGACACGATGCGCAGATCGACCGTCACCACGGCGGGAAGCTGCACTTTCTTGAGCTCCACACCGGCATCGACTTCGCGACCGACGATCAGTGCTTTGCCACCATCGACCACTTGGATGCTGCACGCGAAGGTTGCCTGCGGCCATCCGAGGATCGCAGCGACGCGCTGACCGACATCGTTGCCTTCGTTGTCAGCGGCGAGCTTGCCCATCAGCACCAGGTCGGGCTGATCGCGCTGCACCAGCTTGGCAATCGTCTTGGCGACGACGCTGGCATCCAGCTCTTCATCTTTGGCATCGACGCGAATGGCTTTGTCTGCGCCCATCGCCAGTGCCGATCGAAGCTGCGTGGCCACATCAGACGGACCGAGCGAGGCAACCGTCACTTGACCTTGGCGCGTGGCTTGGTTGGCTGCATCTTCGGTCAGACGAAGCGCTGCCTCGACGGCGTATTCGTCAAACTGGTTGAGCTGCCAGTTGGCACCGCTTAGGTCGAGCGCGTTGTCCTTGAGCTTGAGTTTTTGGGTTGGATCGGGAATCCGCTTGGCGGTGACGAGGATCTTCACGGCCACTCCTTGGTTGGTTGAACGCGAGTTGGAATTAGACTCACTAGATAGCACTAGATAGCGCTAGATACCAGCACTATCTAGTTTCTTTCACGGCTGCGACCGAAGCTGAGTTCATCTTTTGTCCCGTTTTTGTGCTGACAACTCCGATGCCTTACGCGCGCCCGCTGTTTCAGTCACTAGCGCGCAGCTTTTCCGTCGCGATATACTGACCTGAAGCTGTATTTCGAGCGATTGAACCCTCTGAGTCTGAGGTAGATGCATATGAACCGCACGGTCTGGTTTGGGGCGCTCTTGTCCGCACTGCTCGCTGTTCCGGCGATGGCGTCGCCGCCGAAAGTTCCGCCAGGGCTGCGGGTGAAGAGTCGCTACCTGGGTCCGCATCCGATCACCACCGTCGTAAACGGCTACTGTCAGATCGACGTGCCGCACACGCACGACTACGCGCCGGACAAGCCGAGCCTGTATCAGCGCGTTGGTGACGACTACGTGTTTACCGGCGATCCGGTTCCGTTTGGCTACGACGGTCAGAAGTCGGTGTATTACGGTCATCATCCGGTGCCCGTTCACGTCGAGACGCTGCCGGGATCGGTGCCGCCTCCGCCGACGTTTTGCTTCCTGAAAGGTCCGCACTTTCACGACTATCCGGTGCAGCACGAGTCGCCGGGCTACAAAGTGCAAAACGACGTGATTTTCTACGTGGGACCAATTCCTCCCGACGTAGCGCGTGCGCGTCCGCAGATCGAAAAAGCGATCGAAGTGGAATACCGTCCTTACGTCGCCCAGCGTCCGAAAGTGGTGGTGACGCCGCCGCCGGAATGGCAAGGCACGGTGTGGGTCGAGCCTCCGCCCGTTGTGGTGGCACCAGCCAGCCCGACGGTGGTTGTTGCGCCGAGCAGGCCCGCTGTCGTCGTCGCACCAAGCCCAACCGTGGTTGTTGCACCGCCGACTCCGACGGTGGTTGTTGCGCCGCCCGCGCCGGTGGTGATCGGCGTTCCTGGTGCCGTGATTCTGCACGGACATGGCCACGGACACGGTCGCGGCCACTGGTTTAAGGGAAAAGGCAAAGGTCACTGGAAGCGCTGGTAGCTGGCCCGCGCGGAACTTTCGTTGACGCTACGCAGGCTCGGCGTACCATCGCGACGTGAAGTCTTCAGTCTTCTTCGGGGCCGCTGCTGCTGCGCTGGCTCTTTGGGGTTCCGTTTCACACGCTACGGTCTACGCGGCTGGCAAGCCGACGAAGCCAGCGAGTGCTGCACATAAGCCGACAGCGACGGCAAAGCCTGCTTCATTCAAGCCAGCGACGACGCCCAAGCCTGCACCACCGCCAAAGCCAGCGCTGCCCAAGCCCAGCGCGTATGAGCTTCTGCTCACGTTTGACGACGGACCTCGTGTCGATACAACGCCGAAGGTTCTCGAGGCGCTCGACCAGTACGGCATCAAGACCGTGTTCTTCGTCAACGGCGTACGCTTTATGGGGAAGGGCGCGCAGAACGAAAAAGCCAAAGAGCTGATGCGCGAAGCGCTGCGACGTGGTCACATCGTCGGAAATCACACGGTTCATCACTACTTTTTGTGTGGAAAGCGTGGGCCCGTCGTCGGAGAGCGCGAAATTCTCGACAATGCGCAGCTCATCCAAGATGCAACCGGCGTGGCACCGCCGCTGTTTCGGACGCCGTTTGGATCGCACTGTGCATCGCTGACTGCGACGCTGCACAAGCTGGGAATTCGTCCGATCGGCTGGGACATCGATCCGCAAGACTGGAAGCTGCAAGATCCGGACAAGATCTTGGCGGTGATGAAAGACGAGCTATCGCGTGTGCGACGAGCGCGCTCGATAGTTCTGTTTCACGATGTTCAGCCCGCGACGGTGGAGATGCTGCCGAAGCTGCTCAAGTGGATTGCCGACGAAAACGAAGCGCGCAAAGCCAAAGGGGAGCCGCCGTTTAAGTACATCGACGGAAAGTACCTGCTCTCCGCACCGCCACAGCAGCTTGGACAGGTGGGATCGCGTGCGGCGCTGACGGCTCCTGGATCTCCTTCGACGGAAGCTTCGGCTCAGCCCGCAACGTCAAGTTCTGCGCCTGTCGTCGCACCATCAGCCAAATAAGCTGCACTTGGAATCGACGGAGCTGACTTCGTCATCTACGCGGTCACGGAACAGCTTTGGCTGGATGCTGTTCCATCGCTGGCTCTTGGTTTGAGACGCGATCGCCGCTCATCGGCTGAATGCGCGCTTCGGGGACACCTTGCCGGACGACGTGAACAAACTGTACGGGCAGGCTGGCTGCAACGCTCAGCGTCGGACTGTCGGATAGTTGAAAGTGAAGATGCGGTGCCGTCGAGTTGCCACTGTTGCCGCAGCGCGCGAGCAGCTGACCGCGCGTGACACGATCTCCGACGCGAACTTTGGTGCTTCCCGTCTGAAGGTGAGCAAGCAGCGCGTATTCCCCGCTCCCCAGCGACAGCGTGATCGAGTTTCCGAATCGATAATAAATATCGGTCAGACCCGGTGGATTTTCGGGGATTCCATCGACGACAGCGACCACTGTGCCACTTGCGGGAGCCAAGATGTCCTGACCGTACGCGTAGTAGTCGCTATTTTTGCTTCCGTCGCCCTTGTGATTGGAGCGCTGTCCCGGTGCGACATCGACGGAGATCTGAAAATCGACGGCGAAGCGCTGGTTGGGATTTAGATAGTGTCCGTTTCCCGAGCCTGGCGTGGCGTTGGTTGCGGTCCAGGTTCCTCGAAATGGCAGTGCCAGCTCGGTCTTGGTGGTGTAGTGGTCGTGTCGGTCGTAGCGCTTTTTGGCGGTGGGAATGACTTCTCCACCAACGGCAGCACCGACGACATGTCCGTAGTGATCGATGGTGACGCGCACGCCCAGCTCGATGCTGTCTTTGTAGTGCGCCGTAAAGTAGAACGTCTGAACCTCGGCACCGACGGAAGTAGCCAGATACTGGACGATCTCTTTGGGCTGTCCATGCTCGGCGGTGAATGCTTCGACTTGCTGCGTCAGCGGCGGCCACTCAATGCGACGACCTCCGACTTCATCGTGTAGGAGATTGGCTTCGTCGTACCGTTCCGACAGCAGAAGCTGAACATACCGTCGAGCAATCGCTTGGCTGCGATTCTGCATCTCCAGCACGAAGTCGATTAGCATGTTCTTCGTCGGTTTCGTCACCAGCGTTCGTGACTTTGGCGGAAGCTGCTCGTCGTGAATCGGCGGGAGCCGTGGACTTTTGTCCGGCGAAGCTTTGTCCGGCGAAGCTTTGTCCGGCGAAGCTTTGTCCGGCGCAGCGCTCTTTTCGCTGACCGCTGCGCTCGCATCTCCTTGGGCTTTGTCACGCTCGGCACAAACCGTGTCTTCGACGAGCAAGCTCAGCAGAGCCAGCCCACACAGTCGAGCAGTCCGTCCTCTGTCCCCCTGCGCGCTCGAACGGATCGACATTCCAAACATACCAAGCAGCCTACCATGCGAGCGATGTCGTCGCGCAGCTTGACCATGGAAATGACTCAGAAGTTTCCGCAGAGCCCACTTGGCCTTGGGTGGTACGATTTACAATCGTGCAAATCTCTTTTGGTATCGCTCGAGGCCTCCTCACGAGGCTGAAGGTTGGAACGTGGACCGCTGCGGTGCTGCTGGCTGCTTCGACATGGGCCAGCGAGCCTCCGAGTGGAGCTTCTGCGCTCGCGACGGCCAATCCTCGTGTGGCACCTGATCCATCGTCCCCAGACGCAGAGCTGCTGCGCGCGGTTACGGCCCCGTCTGACGAACCAGCCGGAGGCGTCCGTCGTCACTACATGTGGTCGAACGAGCGTCGTCACGACATCTTCTTCGACGACGTAAAGGGCATCGGTGGCGGCTACATCGGGGTCGGCGGAGATCAGAACTATACCGTCGCTGCTGCTGCAAAGTCGCAGGTGCTGTGGCTCATCGACATCGACATGGAAGTTGTCAAGCTGCACAGGCTGTATGCGGCGCTGATCTCTGCGACGGAAACACCACAAGCGTTCGTCGCGCTGTTTGAGCGCAAAGGCGTAGCCTCTGTGGAAGCAGCATTGTCGTCGCTGGAGCTGCGTCATCGCAAGTCACTTCTTGTGCTGTATACGCAGTATCGAGACGACTTGCTGGCGCATCTCCGCGACGAGATTTCTCAGTCTCACACCTGGCTCGGCGACGCAGAAAAGTACGCGTACATCCGCAAGCTGGCACAAAAAGGCCTGATTGTGCCTCGGCTGGGAGACCTAAACGGACCGCGTACGCTGCTTCAGATTGCCGACGCTGCGAAGGCTGCCAAGCTGATGGTTCGCGTCGTGTATCTGTCCAATGCCGAGTCGTGGTTTGGCTATGGCGAGGGATTCCGACGAAACTTTGCAGCGCTGCCGTTTGACGAACAGACCAGCGTAGTGCGCACCATCAAGTCGAACCTGCTGCCGTATGTGCGCGGCGATGTGTGGCATTACACGATGCAGCGTGGACCACACTTCGTCGCCAAGCTCGCAGAGCACAGCTACTCGTCGATCGATCAAGTGATGCTGGATGCCGTCGAGTCCAAGATCAAAGGACTGTCACACGTTGGCTTTGTAGCGGCTCCGACTGCGCCGACGGATCCGGTGGCTGCCCAGAAGTGGCGACAGACCGAGAGACTGCGACGGCAAAAACTGTTGCAAGATGGACTCGTGACGCGACCAGCGGGCAACCGAGAGTGCGCCAGCGAGTTTGACAAAGATCGCAAACAAAAGGCCGAGCAGCAGCTCAAAGCGCTGGATCGCCGACTGGCGAGCCCACCAAAGTAAGCGCAGATCCTGCGGCGAAATCCGTCCAAAAATCACAATTGTGCGACGGTCGCATGGTGCCTAGCGCTGCGGGCTGATATAGACTGCGTTTCCTCATGAGCGGTGATGCGGTAGCCAGCAGCGGACTGTGGCAAGGAGCCATCGGGCTTTTGTCGCACATGCTGTTTCTTGTGCCGTTGTTTCTGTCGGCAGGATTTTTTTCTGGGACGGAGACTGCGCTGTTGTCGTTGTCTCGTACTCGTCGGGAAGTGCTGCGACAAAATGCAGCGACGGATACAGCCAGTGCGCGTGTTCTGTGGCTGCTGTCGGACCCGCGACGGCTGATTACCACCATCATCATTGGCAACGAGCTGACCAACATCTTGCTGTCGGAAGTGATGACTGAGTCCGTGACGAGGCTGTTTCGGCTGTTTCCTCGGCTGTTTTCGGACTTTCAGCCTGCATCGCTTGATGTACTGGTTGCCATCGTCTCGACGCTGCTGACGGTTCCTCTGCTGGTGATGTTCGGCGAGCTGATTCCCAAGACCATCGGCATCAAGCTGGCAGAGCGCTGGGCGCTCATCGTGTCGTGGCTGCTGAAAGTGCTGACGTGGGTGCTCTGGGTTCCGCGTGTTCTCGTCAGCACAGTGTCGGACTTGCTTTTGCTGCTTTTGATCGGTCCCAAAGGTCGTCATACCGAGGCTGCGCCGGTCTTGTCTGAGCGCGAAATTCGGACGCTCGTCGATCTGGGTCAAGCCGAAGGAGAGATTCGCGGTGCAGAGCGCAAGCTGATTCACAACGTCCTCGACTTTGGCGATCTGACGGTCGGAAACCTGATGACGCTGGAGCGCAACGTCTTTGCTGTGCCCGTCGCGATGCCGCTCGCGCGAATCGTCGAGACAGTCTCGAAGCAGCGCTATTCGCGCATTCCGGTCTATCGAGGTCGTCGCGACAATGTCATCGGGATCTTGCTGGCCAAAGATCTCGTCGGGTATAGCTACGGAGACTTGGAAGGCCGACCGCTTGCGGACTTGCTTCACCCGCCGCTGTTTGTGCCCAAGCGCGCCAAGTGTGAGCGACTGCTGCGCGAGTTTCAGCGTCGCAAGACGCACATGGCAATGGTCGTCGATGAATACGGTCGCTTGGCTGGACTTGTGACGATGGAAGATCTGCTGCGGCCACTGTTTGCCGATCTGGCGCGTACACCGACGCTGCAACCAGCCATGAGCGGCGAGACCTTGGCGCTTGGGAAGGGCGAAAGCTGATGCTTCTGCCGATGCTGCTGAGCGCAGTCTGTTTGCTCATTGAAGCGTTTTTTTCAAGCGCCGAGATCGCGATCGTCAGCGCCGATCGGGCCCACATTCGCGATCTGGCTGCGGCAGGGCATCGCGGAGCCAAGCTCGTCGAGGACTTCTTGATCGCTCCGCATCGACTGCTCTCGGCCACGCTCTTGGGAACACAGCTCGCCGTCGTGACCCAGACGGTGGTGTGGACGCTGTGGCTGCATGCGCACAGTCCGCGTCATGTCGAGCTGTGGCTTCTTGTTGGACTGACTCCAACAGTGGTGGTGCTGGGGGAAATCGTGCCCAAAGCGATTGTCCGTCAGCATGCCAACAAGGTTGCTCCGATTCAGGCGCTGATCCTGTCGGTCTTGATGAAGGTGATGGCGCCCGGCGTGTATCTGCTGGAGCATGTGTCCAAGCTGGCGACGGCGAAGATGGGAATTGATGTCCATCACAAGCTGGTCACGCGCGAAGAGATCGAGAGCTTGGTCAGCACCCCGACGCCACCTGCCAGCGATAGCGCGGTGTCTCAGTCGGATGTGACCGAAGGTGAGCGCTCCATGATCGCGCGAATCTTCGATTTTCCGTCACTGCGTGCAGATGATGTGATGAAGCCTTTGTCCGATGTAGCAGCACAGGCAGAGACCGCTTCGATCGCTGACTTGGCCCGAGAGATTGCTGACAAAAAATACAGTCGCATTCCGATCTACCGAGAGAGACTCGATCAGATCGTCGGTGTGGTGCATGCCTTCGATGTTCTCAAGAGCGGACGAAGCAGCGGCAGAGCCAAAGATCTGATGCGCGAGCCGCTCTATGCGCCCGAGTCGTGTCCAGCGCTCGATTTGCTAGTTCGTCTGGAGCGTGCGCATCAAGGCATGGCGATCATCGTTGATGAATATGGCGGTGCCGTCGGACTGGTCACGGTCGAAGATCTGCTGGAACAAGTCGTCGGGGACATCGAAGACGAATACGATGAAGAGCCTCCGTCGCTGAGTCGCCAAAGAGACGGTTCCTATCGAGTACAAGCACGGGTTTCCGTCGAACAGCTCAATCGTGAACTGTCGCTGGATCTGCCAGAGTCCGATGACTACGAGTCGCTTGGTGGCTTGCTGCTGGAACGGCTGAAGCGCATTCCTCGTCCCGGTGAGACGATTCATATCGGCAAAGTCACCTTCGAGATCGCGATCGCCAACGAGCGCCGCGTCGAGGAAGTGATCCTGCGCAGCAACCGAAAGTAGCCGAGCGGCTCCATGCCTTCGTCTGAGCCCAGCTCGTCGCGAGCCCTGTTTGCGCTGACTGCGATGCTGTGGCTGGGACTGTTTGTCGCGGGCGTTTGGCTCGATGGGCAGGCCTCGTTTCCGCTGTGGCAGCTCTCTGTTTCGACGCTGACCCATCTGGGGGCGCTGCTTGTTCCTTTGTCATTTCCGTCGGACGGCTGGCGGCTGGCGACGGCTTGGCTGCTACATATCGATGCGCTGCACTTGATGACCAACCTGGCGTGGCTTTCGCTGCTGACGTGGCTGTGGCCCAATCGCTGTGCGACGCTGATTCCGCTGGGGCTGGGCGTGTTGGCGTCGGGAGCTGCAACAATTTTGCTGGCTCCGTCGCACGCGCTGCTCAGTGCCGGTGGTTCTGGCGTGCTGCTGACGCTGTTTGCGATGCTTTCGACGGGACATGTGACGATGCGCACGCGCACCCTGTCACTGGTGGCCTGTGCGCTGATTTTGTCGTCGGGACTGTGGCTTCCCGTCGATTCGGCTGCACACGCGGGCGGACTCGGTGCTGGACTTGCGTGGGGACTGCTTCAGCGTCGGAACCGTCTTACGGTGTAGCGCGGCTGCGATGGTCCGTCGCTGCCGGTCGGCTTGGGATCGGCGTCGTCGGAATCGCACTTGGCGTCGGGTTGTCTAGATCGGTGAGCAGCTTGTCCAGGTCTTCGAGCTGCTGCGTCGAGCGCTCCACCCAGCCATTCTTCACACCGACGCGCTCAGCCATCTTGACGTTCGATGCCAGCACATCCTTGGCCTTGGTCAGCAGGTGCCGAAGCTGCTCTCTCAGGAGCAGATCGTACATCACGCGACCATCGCCCCGACTGACATCCGTCGGCACTGGCGCTGCGAGCATGGCGTCGTAGAGCTCTCGATATAGCGTCCCGACGTGATAGCCCGCTGCCGTCGCCCAGGTTGGATTTTTCTGCTTGATGGTTTCGACATACTTGCTGTTTGCCAGCAAAAACGTCTTGGCCTTTCCGTCGAGATCCAGCGCAAGCTGCTTCTGGGGCAGACGAAGCGGTAGCTCTCGGAATCGCTTGTGCGCAATGTGAGCGACGTAAAAGTGCGACATCGCAAGGAAAAAGTTGTTCGGAAGCGGCTCGCTGTCTTTGCGGGCTTCAAAAAACGCGAGCGTCTGCTGAAACTTGGCGTCGGCACCGGACAGATCCTGTAGCTCGAACAGCGCCAGACCGTGCCGCGTCATCGTCTCGATGCGATCGGCGAAGGTTAGATCTTCACGCTTTTCGACGAGCGCCAGCGCTTCTGCCGACTGAACCCAGCGACCTTCTTCGGCCAGGCATGCGGACTGTCGCAGCGCAGCGTCTTTGGCCTGCTTGCTCGTCGGATACAGCGAAAGAACGCGCCGATAGCGATCAGCAGCTTCGGTGAATCGGCCCAGCGCTTCGTAGCTGAGCGCCGCATTGAACAGGGCCGGAGGCGCCCACGGACTGTCGGTAAACTCGCGAACCAGCTTTTCGTAGCTCTGTGCTGCGTCGGCGAACTTGTCACCGTCGAACAGCGCATCGGCTTCACGAAACAGCGATGGCGCGTCAAATGCTTCAAAGCCATCCTCGCCGTCTTTTGCGTTTTTCCCGACGGTGATGTGTAGATCTTCCATCTCGATGGACTGCACCGATTGACCGGGAACAGCGTCGGGACGGACGGATCGGCTGCTGCATCCGGTGCCAAGCAGTCCGCAGCCAAACAATGCCCAGGCGACGACTTTGTGCGCGATACCACGACGAGACTTTGAGCGCTTCATGATATGAACTCCTGCAAAGAGTCTCACAGACCGGACCACTTTCGCACCGATGCTTACCGTGCCGAGCCTTCCGCATACGCCGCCGTTCCGACTCATCGATCGCATCGTGGAATACGATTCGACCGGCGGCTATCTCGTTGCAGAAAAGCAGCTAACCGTCGGCGACGAGCTGTGGCCTGCGGGCCTTTCGCTGCTGCCGTTTGCTACGTTTCCACAGACGCTGATGATCGAGGCGTTATGTCAGGCTGCTGCGGCATTTAACCAGCTCTCGGCGGGGGAACCGACGGCTGATTCGGGAGCAGCAGTGCATCGTGGTTATTTAGTGGGCGCATCCGACCTCAGGTTCCCGAATTTTGTTGCGATCGGTGAAACCCTGCGTCTTTGCGTGAAAAAACAGCAAGCGATGGGCTCTTTGGTGTCGTTTCTTGGCGAAGCGTTTGCGATCTCCTGTGAACGCGACGTAGCTCCTCGGCAGGTCGTCTCTGGACGCCTGCTTTTTTCGCTTATGGCGGCGTGATATGCTGGAACCTCTCGAAATGAGCGACGTGTCTCGGGTGGAAAGCCCCTTGGTCCTTGTCCCTGCCTACAACGCCGGTCAAAGTGTCGGCGCGGTGGTTGCGCAGGTCCGAGCGCTTGGGCTTTCCGTGGTGGTGGTAGACGACGGAAGCAGCGACGATACCGGCGCGCAAGCAGAACAAGCCGGAGCGATCGTGCTTCGTCATCCGGTCAATCAAGGCAAAGGTGCGGCGCTCCAGACCGGCTTTGCCTATGCGCGGCGTACTGGATCGAGTGCGCTCATCACGATGGATGCCGACGGACAGCATGCTGCATCAGAGCTTGCGAGCTTGCTTCGCGCGTACAGCGAGCATCCCGACGGACTCATCATCGGTGTGCGCAGCTTCGATCCGATGGTGATGCCTCGTCGCAGTCGCATTGGCAACCGGATCTCGACGTACTGGATTTCGCTGTTTGCCAAGCGCGTTCATCACGACACGCAGTCGGGCTTTCGCATCTATCCGCGACGGCTGTTTTCGCTGCCGCTGCGAACGCGACGCTTCGATACCGAGACGGAAATCCTGCTGTGGGCGGCAAAGCTGAACGTGCCGCTTATCGAGGTTCCGATTTCAACGATTTATCACGGCGGTCATCGCAGCCACTTCCGCAACTGGGAAGACACGCTGCGCGTGATTCGCTTAGTCTTAAGCTCGCCGCTGTGGCGGGTAGAGCCAGAGTCGGGCGCGATGCCCCACGGAATGACGGAGGCCCTGTGAGCATGTACGAAACGGTTTCGCGCGCGGACCGTGCGCAAGGTGCTGTGATGAAGCGTGGCTGCGCGTGGCGGACGGCGCTTGCGCAAGCTCTGTTGGCGGGCGTGTGTGCGCTATCGATCGGCGAGAGCGGCTGTGACAACGCCAACAAGCCGATCATCATCAAAGGTCCGTCGGTGCAGCCGGTGCCTGACATTCGCTGGGGAACCATGCGTGCGGTCCATCGCGTCTCCATCGACATGGCCAAGGGTGACGGTCGAGAGCAGGTCAGCGTTCGCGGAGTCCTCGCCGTCGAGCGTCCCGATCGCTTCCGTCTGCAAGCCAAGGGCCCCGGTGACATCACGCTGTTCGACTTGATCAAGGTCGGCGGCGACGTAAAAGTCGTGCAGAGCATGGCCGGTGCCGACAGTGGCATGCAGCAAAAAGTGCTGTTGTCGATTGGCGCGGATCTGTCTGCGATGTACGACCTGGAACCCGTTCATCCGTCGCACAAAAAGTACGTGGATCTGAAAGTGGGTGAGCTGCGCATTGTCGAAAACGAGCGCACGATTCGCGCACAGCACTTCAAAGAAGTGCAAGGTCAGTCGGTCCCGACGCACATCGACATCGACAACACCGCGCTCAACTACAAGGTGTCGATCGATGTAGAGCAAGCTTCGCTCGACGAAAAGCTCGATCCAGCCTTGTTCCGCATGGGCAAGTAGCCGCTGTGCCGAGCGTCTGTCTCGGCATTTTTGACGGTGCGAAAAGGCATGCTACGGTGAGCGCCCTTTTCCAGCACCATGAACCCACCGAATCCTCGCTATAGCGAAGAAGACATCGTCGTCCTCGAAGGACTTGAGCCCGTCCGCAAGCGTCCCGGCATGTACATCGGCGGCGTTGACAGTCGTGGCTACCACCACTTGTTGTGGGAAATCCTCGATAACGCGATCGACGAAGTCATCAATGGTCACGCTCGGAGCATCAAGGTCACGCTGCATCGCGATCGCCGATCCGTCACCGTCGAAGACGATGGACGCGGCATTCCGACGGGAATTTTGCCCAAGTACGGAAAGAGCGCGCTGGAAGTGATCCTGACGACGCTGCACTCGGGCGGAAAGTTCCAGCAAGGCAGCTACACGCACTCGGGCGGTCTGCACGGTGTCGGTGCGTCGGTCGTCAACGCGCTATCCGCCGAGCTGCGCGTCAATGTCCGTCGCGAAGGCAAAGAAGTCGAGCAGAGCTATCAGCGCGGTGCGGCGGTGACTCCGTTGCGACAGGTGGGCGCGACGAAAGGCTCGGGCAGCAAGGTCTTTTTCCGTCCCGATCCCGAGATCTTTGGTGAAAAAGCGACCTTCGATCTGGACTTGGTGCGCGAGCGTCTGGAAGCCAAAAGCTACCTGCACAAAGGCCTGCGCATCCTGTTTACCGACGAGGAAAGCGGCGAAACCAAGGAGCTTTCGCACAAAGGCGGCATCGCCGATTACTTGCAAAAGTGGGCGGGCGATCGCGGCAAGCCGACGCTGTGTGCGCCGGTGTATTCGTCGCGTGAAGTGGGGGAAGGCGGTCTGCGCTTCGAGGTCTCGTTTCTTTGGACCGAAGGCACCGACGAGGCGATCAAGAGCTTCGTCAACGGCATTCCCACTCCGTCGGGAGGCACGCACGAAAACGGGCTGAAGGCGGGCATCAACAAAGGCGTTCGCAACTTCGTCGATACGCACGGGCTTTTGCCCAAAGGGTTGCAGCTGACCGCCGAGGACATTCGCGAAGGGCTGCTCGCGGTGCTGTCGTGCTATCTGCATGAGCCGCAGTTTCAAGGTCAGACCAAAGAGCGCCTGAACAACCCGGAAGTGACGGCAGAAGTCGATGGCGCGATCCGAACCTTCGTCGAGAGCTGGCTGAACAACAACCAGACGACGGCGGAAGCGATTGTGGCGCGGATCATTGCGGCGGCGCGAGCGCGCGAAGCGATGAAGGCAGCCAGCCAAGCGGTTCCGCGCAAGTCGGTGGTCGGTCAGCGACTGAACCTGCCGGGCAAGCTGGCGGACTGCACAGCGACGGATCCTCGCGTGGCGGAGCTGTTTATCGTCGAAGGTGACTCGGCAGGTGGATCGGCCAAGCAAGGGCGCAATCGCAAGACCCAGGCGATCCTGCCGCTGCGCGGAAAAGTGCTCAATGCGGAGCAGGCTTCGATCAGCAAGCTGCTGTCCAACCGCGAGCTTCAGGACATCATCGCGGCGCTCGGCTGTGGCATGGGCGACAAGTACGACGAGAGCAAGCTGCGCTACGGACGGATTTTTCTGCTGATGGATGCGGACAGCGACGGACATCACATCTCGACGCTGCTGCTGACGTTCATCTATCGCTATCTGCCCAAGCTGATTGAAAACGGGCACGTCTACATCGCGCAGCCGCCGCTGTATCGCGTCGATATTGGCAAAGAGACGTACTGGGTTCTCGACGACAAACAGAAAGATGAGCTGCTGGCCAAGCAGAAGCCGAACGCGAAAGCGGACATTCAGCGCTTCAAAGGTCTCGGTGAGATGATGCCGCAGCAGTTGTGGGCGACGACGCTCGATCCGAAGCGACGCGTCGCACTGCGTGTGCAGATCGTGGACAAAGAGCAGACCGATCGCGTGCTCGGCGATCTGATGGGCAAAGATCCGAGCGCTCGCTTTCGGTTCATCATGGAACACGCCAGCGAGGCCAGCTCGATCGACGTGTAGCGACGGATTGAGGTCGTGAAGCAGAGACGGAACGCAGCGTAGTCGCAGCCGGTTCCGTCTCCAAAGGTTGCGGCTTGGCTAGAACGCGTCGTTCGGCAGCGTCATCAGCGACAGCTCGCTCGCTTCAACCAGGCGTCGATCGATCGAGATGCGCGGCAGAACCTGCGTCGCAAAGAAGCGCGCTGCATAGATCTTGCCAGTGTAGAACGCGCGCTCGCTCTCGGCTCCTTCGGGAAGCGCGGCCAGCTTGGTCTGCGCCAGCCCAGCTTGCTTGATGAGCAGCCAAGCGATCATCACTTCAGCCAGCGCCATCAGCACGCGGTTGCCTTGTAGACCGACGTGATAGAGCGACTCGCCCATCTTGCCGAGCAGCGCCATCAGCATCACCTGGATGTTTTCCAGTGCCTTGCCAAGCGATGCGCGCGCATCGGAAAGCTCTGCACCACCCGTGTTGTCAGCCAGCGTGGCCTGCACTTCTCCCAGGATTTCACGCAGCAGCTGACCGCCATCACGACCGATCTTGCGCAGCAGCAGATCGAGCGCCTGAATGTGCGTCGTGCCTTCGTACAGCGAGTCGATCTTCTGATCGCGGATGTACTGCTCGATCGGATAGTCCTCCAGATAGCCGGATCCACCGAAGCACTGGAGCGACACCGCCAGCAGCTCGTAGACCTTTTCCGAGCAGTAGCCCTTGATGAGCGGCAGCAGCAGATCGTTGCGACGATCGAGCGCTTGGGCCGCTTTCGGATCGGTTTCGTGCAGGATCTCTCGCTGATCTTGGAGCGACGCTGCGTAGAAGCACAGCGCGCGCATTCCTTCGGCGTGGCTCTTTTGCTGAAGCAGCATCCGACGGACATCGGGATGCGCCAAGATCGACACGCGCGGCGAAGCCTTGTCCATCACATGCAGCAGATCCGGACCTTGGATTCGCTCTTGCGCGTAGCTGAGCGCGTTCAGATATGCGGTGGACAGCGTGGACATCGACTTGACGCCGATCGCCATCCGCGCTTGCTCGATGACGTTGAACATCTGACGGATGCCGTCGTGAACATTGCCAAGCAGAAGTCCGCGCGCCGGAGTCTCGTCGCCAAAGACCAGCTCGCAGGTGGACGAAGCCCGCAAGCCCATCTTGTGCTCGACCTTGGTGGTGCGAACGCCGTTGCGCTCTCCGAGCGAGCTGTCCTTTTCGACCCAGAACTTGGGTACGAGGAACAGCGACAAGCCTTTGGTTCCCGGCGCTGCTCCTTCGGGACGAGCCAGCACCAAGTGAATGACGTTTTCAAAGTAGTCGCTGTCACCGCCGGTGATGAAGCGCTTGACGCCTTCGATGTGCCACTCGTCGTCGGCTACGTGACGCGCTCTGGTCTTGCCTGCACCCACATCGCTTCCAGCGTCCGGCTCGGTCAGCACCATCGTACAGTTCCAGCGACGATCGAGCGCCGCTGGCAGAAACCGTGCTCGTTGTTCCGGCGTCGCCAGCTTGTCGATGATGCGCAGCATAAACTGCGTCGTCACATAGAAGCCCGCCGCCGCATTGCTGCCTGCAAGCAGCTCGTAACCGGCCCAGTTGAGCGACGGAGGCGCGTTCATTCCGCCCAGGTGCTCCGGCATCTCCAGCAGGTGATATTCGCGATCGTGATACGCATCAAGCGACGCGCGCAGCTCTTTGGGAAGTCGAACCACACCGTCGCTGCCAAGCTCAACACCCTGACGATCAGCGGCGGCAAAGCTGGCGGCTAGCTCGTTCGATGCCAGCTTTTCAAGCTGAACCAGCAGCTCTTTGGTGGTCGCTTCATCCAGGCTCTTGAACGGTCCCTTCCCGAGGGTGCGGTTGCCGATGTCGTTGAACTCGAACAGGTTGAAAAACAGGTCACGCAGGTTGCTGCGGTAGTGGCTGGTTGCCGTCACGTCAAACTCCTCCGGTCGAAAAAATGTGGGCGGTAGTCTACTCGCTCAGCCATCGTTTTGCATCAGGCCGCGCACCTTTCCGCTGTCGGTGAGCGCAATGTTCCACGCGGCGGGTTTCTGCGGCAGTCCGGGCATCGTCACGATCTCTCCGGTGAGCGCGACCAAAAAGCCAGCGCCTGCCGACAGCCGAACTTCTCGCACAGTGATCGTGTGTCCCGTCGGTAAACCAACCCGACTTGGCTCATCCGAGAGCGAGAGCTGGGTCTTGGCGACGCAGACTGGCAGCTTTCCATATCCCCACGCTGACAGTCGTTCCAGATCCTTTTGTGCCGTCGCTGAGACATTGACTGCGGCGGCTCCATAGACGGTGCGCGCGATCTGTTCGAGCTTGGTCTGGAATGGATCGTCCAGCTCGTACAGAAACCGGGGCGAGGGCGGCTGCGCATCGCTCTGCTCGGCCAGCTCTGCGACGATTTCTGCCAGCGAAGTTGCACCAGCGCCACCTTGAGCAAACGCTGTGCTGCGAGCCGCTCTGGCGCCAAGCTGTGCGACGGCTGCTTCAACTTGCGAAAGCTCTGCTTCGGTGTCGTCGGGAAATGCGTTGATGGCGACGACAGCAGGAAGACCAAAGCGCTTGAGGCTGTCCAGGTGTTTGCCCAGGTGCGCCATGCCTCGTTCCAGTGCGTTTTCGTCGGGGGCTGCGGCTTGCGCTAGCTTGGCTCCACCGTGGAGCTTGAGCGCTCGCAGCGTCGCCACCAGCACCACCACGCGCGGCCATACGCCAAGCTGCCGACACTTTAAATCCAAGAACTTTTCGCCGCCCAGGTCAAAGCCAAAGCCCGCTTCCGTGACCAGATAGTCCGAAAGTCCCAGCCCCAGCTTCGTCGCCAGCACCGAGCTACAGCCGTGCGCGATGTTGGCAAACGGTCCGCAGTGAACCAGCGCCGGGCCTCCTTCGAGCGTCTGCACCAAGTTCGGCAGCAGCGCATCACGCAGCACGGCCACCATCGCTTGGGTCGCTTGCAGATCGTCGGCAGTCACCGGCTGACCGCTTTCCGTCGCGCCCACCACGATGCGTCCCAGCCTTGTCCGTAGATCGTCGTAGCTACTCGCGAGCGCCAGCACAGCCATCACTTCACTCGCGGCGGTGATGTCGAAGCGTGCCTCTCTCGGTGTTCCGTGGGCTTTGCCGCCGAGTCCGATGATGCAGCGACGCAAAAAGCGATCGTTCATGTCGAGCGCACGGCTCAGTAGGATCTGTCTTGCGTCGAGCTCTCCTTTGTCTCCGAAGCGCTGTCGATAATAAATGGCGTTGTCCGTCAGCGCCGCGAGCAGGTTGTGCGCCGTCGTGATCGCGTGCAGATCGCCCGTAAAGTGCAGGTTGATGTCGTCGGCGGGATACAGCGAGGCGCGACCGCCACCCGTTCCACCGCCTTTGACCCCGAACACCGGCCCGAGCGACGGCTCTCGCAGTGCCAGCATGGCGCGCTTTCCGATGCGTCGCAGGCCCATTTGTAGCCCGATCGCGGTCGTGGTCTTGCCTTCTCCCGCCGGAGTTGGATTGATCGCCGACACCAAGATCAGGCGTCCCGGCGACTGCGGTTGGGCGTTCAGCAGCTTGGCGCTCAGCTTGGCTTTGTCGTGGCCAAACGGGATGAGCTCACTTGGAGACAGGCCCGCTTCGTGGGCCACTTCAGCGATCGAACGAACTTGAAACGTGTTGGTCATGGCTTGCCTTGAGCCCTGATCCTTGCGCTCCGCCGTCGGTTTGCCAAGCCCATCGTCTGAAACGATTCCGCCGCTTCGCTTTGGTGCCCGCATTCCCCTACATCTGTGGATAACGCGCAGCTTGCCTGAATTCGTAGATTGCACAAATACAACCAATGCTGTGTGCGCTGTGTGTGTTTGTGTCTGCTGAAAGAAAATAGTTTATTTATCAGTAGATAACTGGATCTGAATTGGCTTGATTGAGAATTGTTTCGATATCGAAGAATATGATCTCAATTGAGCAAATGTCGGCTGGGTAGCTGTCTTCACAATCTGCTCATTAGATGCTTTCTGCGACGGTATGTGAGCCGTGAAAAATCAACAGATACTGCGCTTCCGAGGCAGCCTTTAATTTGCAGAAAAGCTATTGATCCTTATTTGAAAATTCGCTTACGATGAATTGACTCTGTCTATGCCAGGCGTAGCGAGGCCAGTAGGTATGACCAAGTCGGATCTTATCGAGAAGGTAGCTGCTCAGCTCAATCTGCCCAAGGGTAAGGCGGAGCTGATCATCAATTGCATTTTTGACTCCATGGAGGACTCCCTCAAGAACGGGAACCGGATCGAGATTCGAGGCTTCGGCAGCTTCGAGATCCGGCGCTACAAGGCCTATGAGGGACGAAATCCACGGACCGGCGATCCCGTCGGAGTAAACCCCAAACGCTTGCCGTTCTTCAAGGTCGGCAAGGAGCTCAAAGAGCGTGTCAACGCAGGCGGCGCAGCGGTTCGCTCGACCAAGCCTGCCAAGACGGCCCCAGCGGCTCCGGCAGCAGCGGCGAGTGCCCCAGCCGCGCCAGCTCCAGCGGCTCCGGCAGCAGCCCCGGCGGCTCCAGCAGCCCCGAGCGCCTCTGCCAAGAAGAAGCCTGCTGCCAAGACGCGCTAACGCGCTCGCGAGCGAGCCTGGGTCCGTGCTGTGTAACGCTATTTCCCGTCGCGTAGGCCATGGGCTGGCCAGCCTGCGCGCCACGCGGAGATCTCGTTACTGTTTCCTTCCTCCGTCGAGACCGCTGTGACAGCTTGGGCCGACGAAGCGTGAATCGCAGCTGCGATGGCTGCTGTCCGAACAGTGTCTTCATCGAGCGTCGGTGTGCTGAGCAGCGTCTGCTTGTGTGACTCGATGTAGCTGGTGTTGTAGTTGCCAGCGCGGAAGTCTGGTTCCTGCATCACCCGACGGTGGAACGACAGGTTGGTCTTGATGCCGCCGATCTGGTACTCGCTGAGCGCGCGGCTCATTCGATCGATCGCTTCCAGTCGCGTCGGAGCCCAGACGATCAGCTTCGAGATCAGGTTGTCGTAGAACATGCTGATCTCGGCGTTTTCATAGACGCCGCTGTCGTTGCGAACCCACGGGCCCGACGGATTGCGCAGTCGAGTGATCTTGCCCGGCGACGGTAGAAATCGCAGCGCATCTTCGGCACAGACGCGAACCTCGATGGCCGCACCGCGCAGTTGCAAGTCTTGCTGACGGAACGGCAGCGGATGACCTTCCGCGACGCGAATCTGCAAGTGAACCAGATCGAGCCCAGTCACCATCTCCGTCACGGGATGCTCGACTTGGAGCCGCGTGTTCATCTCGAGGAAGTAGAAGTTGTGATCTTCGGACAGCAAAAACTCGCAGGTGCCAGCACCGACGTAATCGACGGCTGCTGCGGCACGGGTTGCGACTTCACCCATCTGCCTGCGGGTATTTTCGTCGAGAACAGGGCAGGGGGACTCTTCTACGACCTTTTGATTGCGACGCTGAACCGAGCAGTCTCGCTCGAACAGATAGACGTAGTTGCCATGGCGATCGCCAAAGACCTGAATTTCAACGTGACGGGGCCGGATGATCGCCTTTTCCAGGTAGACGGTATCGTCGCCAAACGCTGCCTTGGCTTCGCGCTTGGCACTCTCAAACGCGGCGGGAAACTTGTCCGCTGCGTCGCACAGGCGCATGCCGCGTCCCCCGCCACCGGCAGCTGCTTTGAGCATGACCGGAAAGCCAATCCGCTCCGCTGCGGCAAGGGCTGTCTCGACGGAAGGAAAGCCACGACCGCCTTCGCCGTTGTCGCCAGGCACCGTCGGAACTCCGGCTGCTTGCATCTTGATGCGGGCGCGGGTCTTTTCACCCATCTGACGCATCGCCGACGCGGGCGGACCGATGAAGATGAGTCCGCGCTTTTCGCACGCTTCGACAAACTCGGCGCGCTCGGACAAAAAGCCATAGCCGGGATGAACAGCGTCGGCACCCGCTCTGACCGCCGTGTCCGCCACCTTTTCAATGTCCAGGTAGCTTTCCTTCGGCTGAGGCGCACCGATGTGATACGCCTCGTCGGCCATGCGGACATGAAGCGCGTTGCGATCCGCGTCCGAGTACACCGCGACGCTGCGGATTCCCAGCTCGCGACAGGCGCGAATCACTCGCACCGCAATTTCGCCACGGTTGGCGATCAGGATCTTACGAATGGGCTTGATCGTCATCTTGGGCGACGATTAACCCTTCGGACTTGGCGCTTTGTCAAGCCATGCGGTGTAGCAGCGCGCGCTCTTCGGGCAGCTGCCACAGCGCGGACTCGGGCGGAACCTCTTCCTGACCGCTTACGTACAAGCGCAGCTCCGATCCGCCGCGATGAATCAGCCACAGCCCGTAGTGCAGCAGCGGAACCCGACCCGGATGCTTGAGCGGAACCAGCCGCATTCCATCGCCTTCTCTCCGTCGCTGGTAATGCCACAGCAGCCGTCGTCCACGCAGCCCGCGATCGCTTGGTAAAAACCACAGCGGATCGTAGAGCACCACGTCCTGCACTCCGAGCCGTAGAAAGTGCATCATCAGCCCGTCTTCCATCGACACCGGGCCGTCTACCAAGTGAACCACAAGCTGCGGCGCGTGCCCGCGTTCCCAGACCTTCCACTGTCGAAGCTGCTCGTCGGAATCGACGCCTTCCATCACGTAGAGATCGGGCACCACGCGCGCCAGTCGATCGGTCTGGTTGTAATAAAACGGCAGATCGGTTCCGACGCGGACGTTGGTATCCGGCCTGGTTCTGCGGAAGTAGTCGCGTAGCAGCCGACATAGCTGCGTCTTCATCCACACCGGCGAGATGAACTCACCAAACTCAGGTCTACTCTCTGGCGTACCCACGCGACGGTTCTCCTTGCCCATCGTACTTGACTCGGGATGGAGGGCAAGAGTCCGAACGGAATTTGTGGCTGCGATTGTGCGCGCACTCCGTGATACAAGTGCGGCCCATGTTTCAGCGTCGGTCGCTAGTGCTTGCTTGGAGCGCGTTCATTCTGATCGTGTTCGGGCTCTTCAATTCCTGTGCAACGCACCGAGAGCAGCGACAGACGGGCTCCTATCTGGCCAAAGGAACCTGGACAGTCTCGCCGCAGCTCTTTGTCCGTGTCCTGCGCGTGCTCGGGACCGACGATGGCGACATCAGTCGCTACCTTGCATACAGCCGCGCGATGCTCGGGAAGTCCTATCAGCCGTATTACATACGTCCGCTCGATGAGTGGAAACAGGATGCGGACTCCTTTGATACGGGCAAAGATCCCGATGATCCGGAACAGACTCCGCCGATCTCTCCGACGCGGGCGCTGACTCCTTACAGAGACTTTCTGGTTGAATATCCACCCGGATTTTTTCTGTTTGCACTGCCACCGGCTCTGTTGACCGGAGAAGCCGGACTCGATCGCTATTCCTTTTGGTTTGGATCGCTGATGGGAGCCCTCCTTCTTTCGTCGCTGTGGCTGGTGGCTCAAGTCGCAAACAGAGTCACTCCGCAGCTTGCGCAAGACAAGCTGGTGCGCTTTACAACCTACTGTCTGCTGGTCCTGGGAACGATTACGGCCCGGCGGTATGATGCAGCGCTGTCGTTTTCTTTGTCGCTGCTGCTCTTCGGCTGTGTGATGCAGCGTCCGATGGTTGCCGGATTTGCGCTCGCACTGGGGATTGTCACCAAAGGAATGCCCATTTTGGTTGCGCCGCTCGTGGTCTTTTACTTTTTGTCGATGAAGCGCATGCGCGAACTGCTGTTAGCGACGGCAAGCGGAGTCGGATTCGGACTCCTTTTGGGTCTTCCGTTTACCGCTGCGGCAGGACGACAGATACTCGATATGTTTAGCTATCACGGCATGCGACCGCTTCAGATCGAAAGTACGTTCGCATCGCTGCTTGTCCTTTCGCATTCTCTCTTTGGAACCGATCTAGCGATTGCACACACCTACGGATCGATGAATGTCGTCGGAACCGGAGAGCCTCTGTTTCGTTCCCTCGCGTCTCTGTTTCCGTTTGCATCGCTTCTCTTTGTATGGGCCTGGGCGTTTCTGTCTTTCCGTCGTGCATCGTCCCAGACTGCGCGCGATCGCGTCTTGATTCTGTCGATCTGTCTGATCTTGGTTGGACAGATGACGCTCGGGAAAGTGTTCAGTCCACAGTACCTAACGTGGCTGCTTCCCATCGGAGTGCTCGCTGCGCTGATGCAAGACTACGCGGGACGCTGGCTGCTGTTTGCGACGATGGCGCTGACTTATTTTGTCTTTCCTGTTTCCTATCACTTGTCGCTGGCGGGAACGATGCATCCGCTGTTTGGGTTCGTTCTGCTGGTGCGTAACCTGTGTCTGATCGCGTGGGCGATTCGTCTTCTGTGGCCGCTGCGCAGCGTCGTGCCGCAGTCGATTCCTTCCGGGCTCCCTGCGTAATCACCTTTGACCTGCGACCGCTCGTCGTGGTACGCGGGCGGCATGCGCGTCGTCGATAAGTCGTCCGAGGGTCCGCGTCCTCTGTTTTCCTATCGTCCCTACTGGGCCCATCGCTTTGGGGTCGCTCCGTTTCTTCCTCGCAGTCGCGCCGAAATGGACGAGCTGGGCTGGGAAAGCTGCGACATCATCCTGGTGACCGGAGACGCGTACATCGATCATCCCAGCTTCGGAATGGCGCTGATCGGACGGCTGCTGGAAGCGCATGGATTCCGGGTCGGAATCTTGGATCAGCCTGCGTGGGATGCTGTCTCGGCGTTCCGTGAGCTGGGGGCTCCCAACCTGTTTTGGGGTGTCACGGGCGGCAACATGGACTCGATGGTGAATCGCTACACGAGCGATCGCCGTATGCGCTCTGATGATGCGTACTCTCCCAACGGAATCGGCGGACTGCGTCCCGATCGATCGGTGACGGTCTATACCAAGCGCTGTCGCGAAGCGTATCCCGGTGTGCCGGTTGTGATTGGTGGAATTGAAGCAAGCCTGCGACGCATTGCGCACTACGATTACTGGTCTGACAAAGTGCGGCGATCGGTCTTGGTGGACTCTGGTGCGGATCTGCTGGTGTACGGAAATGCAGAGCGCGCCATCGTCGAGATCGCACACCGTTTGGGGGCCGGAAAAGACATCTCTGAGATTCGCGATCTACGCGGAACGGCCTTTGTCCAATCGACTCCTTTTGGCTTTACAGAGATCGATTCCACCAGCATCGACAAGCCCGGTCGCATCGATCCAAAGCCGAATCCCTACGCGATGGAAGAGGAACGGAAAGAGGCTCCTTGTGAAACCGGACAGAGTCCTTCCGCAGCGCCACTTCTACAGATTTCACGGGCCAAACCGACGCGCGCACAGCAAGTGATTCGGCTTCCCAGCTTCGAGCAAGTGAGTCGCGATCCAACGCTGTACGCGCATGCCTCGCGCATCTTGCATCGTGAAGCAAACCCCGGAAATGCGCGTGCGCTCATCCAGCGTCATGGCCAAGTCGAGGTCTGGATCAATCCGCCTCCGATTCCACTAACAGCGACGGAAATGGACACGCTCTACGAGCTTCCGTTTCAGCGCATTCCGCACCCAACGTATGAAGGGAAGCGGATTCCTGCGTATGAGATGATCAAGTTTTCGGTCACGATCATGCGCGGCTGTTTTGGTGGCTGTAGCTTCTGTTCGATCACCGAGCACGAAGGGCGCATCATCCAGAGTCGATCCGAACAGTCGATCCTCAAAGAGATCGAGCACATTCGCGACAAGACGCCGGGCTTTACTGGAATCATCAGCGACCTTGGCGGACCCACCGCAAACATGTATCGCATGGCGTGTAAGAGCCGCGAGATTGAGTCTGCATGCAGGCTCCCTTCGTGTGTCTATCCCGACATCTGCGACAACTTGGGAACCGATCACGGACCCCTGATTCGGCTGTATCGCAAAGCGCGCGCGATTCCCGGAATCAAGCGAATCTTCGTCGCATCAGGAGTCCGTTACGATCTCGCGGTGCGCTCTCCAGAGTGGATCAAGGAACTGGCGCAGCATCACACCGGCGGATACCTAAAGATCGCGCCAGAGCACACGGAATCGGGACCCCTTTCCCACATGATGAAGCCGGGAATTGGCAGCTACGATCGCTTCAAAGCACTGTTTGATCGCTACTCCCAAGAAGCAGGAAAAGAGCAGTACTTGATTCCTTACTTCATCGCTGCGCATCCGGGCACGACCGATGAAGACATGCTTAACTTGGCGCTGTGGCTGAAGCGAAACGGCTTCCGTCCTGATCAAGTTCAGGCGTTCCTTCCGTCTCCAATGGCGACGGCAACTGCGATGTATCACAGCGGAAAAAATCCGCTCAGTCCGCTCAAGATGGACAAGTCCGTTCCCGTGGTGAAGAGCCTGGAACAGAGACGGCTTCACAAAGCGTTTTTGCGCTATCACGATGCGAACAACTGGCCGATCTTACGCGATGCGCTGCGACGGATGGGACGAGAAGACTTGATTGGCAATGGCAAGCATCACTTGGTGCCAAGCTGGCAGCCCGCAGGAACCGGAATGGAGCGCGAAGGCAAGCGCGGACCGATTCCCTATTCCCCACGTATTCGCAAAGGAACTGCACTTACGCAGCACACGGGACTACCACCATCATCGAGCGGTAAGTAGATCCAGGGATCGTTGTTGCATTCCTTTTGCATCAAAGACGATTCCCAGAATCTGTACGCAGAGTCTGGATCTTTGCTAGCTGGGGGTCGCCGCCTGACTGCTTAGCAAGCGCAGAATCTGCGGACGCGCGCGACGTACCCGGACCCGAACCTGACCGGCATCGACATGCTCGGGAAACAGCACCAGCAGGAGCGCTCGGTGTCCAAGCGGTGCGGCCCCGAGCTGAAGCGAACCAAGCTGCGGATTGTCTTTGGGAACCGCGAGCGTCACATAGCGATCCTCGACCGGAATCTCCAAGTGACTGGCTTGCTGCGTTTCGATGATCATATCGGCGGCCAGCTCTGCCACTTCGTTTGAGAGCAGACCGCGCAGAATGTTTCTCTCTCCTGCGTGAGCAACTACTGCGCCATCGATCGTGCAGACCAGCACCTTGCACGCTGCGGTGGAACGCAGAAGCCGGTCACACAGACCGTCCAGCGAAGCGGACGAACCGACTTGCATGAGATCATTTTCGCACATCTTTTGCGCTTCGTTAAAGCCTTTTCCTGCCTGGCTGAGTCACCACTTGTAGGTCGGCTGCGCTCGGTGTGGGTGATGTAAGAAGGCCCAGCCGCGCACGCAGTTCGTGACACCGTGTAACGAACAAAAACGTCAGAGATTTTGCGGATATATGAGCAGCAGCTACCATCACAGCGAGCGGTCAAAACGCCTGTCTACGCGCCATTCCGTTCGGTACACGTAGGGAACCTGCATGCCCAAATCGCTGACCACACAAGACGCTGAGCATTCCAAGCCAGAACAGGCCAAGCCAGAACAGGCCAAGCCAGAACAGGCCAAGCCAGAGCGGGCTCAGTCAGAAGATCAGGCCCACGATCGGGGCGCATTGCCTGACGAGCTGGAACTGCCGGTGTTGCCGACGCGCGACTTGGTGCTGTTTCCCTTGATGCAGGCACCGCTCATTGTGAGCCGCGCGCTATCGACGCAGGCGGTGACGCAGGCCGAAGTGAGCGCCGAAAAGCTGCTGTTTGTCTGTTTGCAGCGACGATCCGACGACGATCATCCGGTCCATCGCGAGTCGCTGTGGGATGTGGGAACGGTGGCGACGATTGTGCGCTCGGTGCCGCTCCAAGATGGACGCTTGAAGGTCTGGGTGCAGGGACTCCAGCGCGCCGAGCTTCAGACGGTTGTGGCTCCGGCGCTGGCTGCCGAGGGAATCCTGGCCAAGGTTACGCTGCGCAGCGACGACGAAGAGCAGTCTTCGTTGGAAGCTGGTCGGGACGCGCTGCCATCGGGCCAGCGACTGGCCTGGCAGGTGGAAACGGCGGCGCTTCAGCGTCAGTGTCAGGAAGATGTCGAGCGACTGCTGCGCGAAGGAAAGCTGCGTAGCCAGGATCTGCTGCCGCTCTTGCAAGAGTGCGACGACACCGAGCCCGGACGTTTTTCGGATCTGATCGCGGGCAGCATTCACTTGCCTCCGCCGGAAGCGCAGCTGCTGCTGGGGCTGCCAAGTGGGCTTCTGCGGCTGCAAAAGCTGGCGACGCAGCTCCGTCGTGAAGTCGAGCTGCTGGAGCTTCAGCAAGGCATTCGGGCGCGGACCAAGGACTCGCTGACGAGGGCGCAGCGAGAGCACTTTCTGCGAGAGCAGCTTCGGCAGATTCATTCGGAGCTGGATGGCTCTGACGATGAGCTGGGCGAGCTGCGACGACAGCTTCAGCAGGCTTCACTTCCCGGCGAGGTTCAGTCGGAAGCAGAGCTACAGCTGCGACGACTGGCGACGATGCAAGCGCACAGCGCAGAAGGACAGGTGATTCGCGCGCATCTGGCCTGGCTCGTCGAGCTACCGTGGCAGTCACTGACGAGCGATCGTCTGGACTTGGCGGCAGTCGCGAGGCTGCTCGACGAAGAACACTTCGGCCTGGAAGTGGTGAAGCAGCGCCTGCTGGAGTTTGTGAGCGTGCTGAAGCTGCGACGGCATGCGATCGGGCTGCCGCGTCGGCTCGGGACGGTGCTCTGTTTGTGTGGTCCGCCTGGGGTTGGCAAGACGACGCTGGCTCGGTCGCTGGCGCGTGCGCTGGGACGACGCTTTGTGCGGGTTTCCCTGGGCGGCATTCGAGACGAAGCCGAGGTTCGTGGTCATCGTCGAACCTACGTCGGAGCGATGCCGGGTCGCTTGATCACGGGCATTCGGCAAGCGGGCTCGCGCAATCCGGTGATGCTGCTCGACGAGCTAGACAAGCTGTGTGTCGATGCGCACGGCGATCCGTCTGCGGCGCTGCTCGAAGCGCTCGATCCAGAGCAAAACGCAGCATTTCGTGATCACTACCTGGGCGTGCCGTTCGATCTGTCGGAAGTGTTGTTCATTGCGACGGCAAACAACCCGGAAAAGATCCCTGAAGCGCTGCGTGACCGTCTGGAATTGGTCCAGATCTCAGGGTATAGCGACGATGAAAAGCTGGGGATTTTGGCGCGGCACATCATTCCTCGGGCGCTGTCGGATGCCGGGCTTCTGCCGTCGTATTCGGTGCGATTTACTGATCAAGCGCTGCGCTCGCTGGCGACGGAATACACACGGGAAGCTGGCGTGCGCGATCTGACCCGACAGGTCGAGACAATCTGTCGCAGGCTGGCCAAGCGCATCGTCGAGCAAGAAGATCAGACCGAGCCGCAGCTTCCGTTCGATCCGCAGGTGGCCAGTCATCAAAAGCCCGACGCGCAGCTTCCGCTAAAAGGGATGCCGCCCAGTCGATCCGGCCCGACGCCGCTGCTCGTCAGCCGACGAGAGCTGCTGCGACTGCTGGGCGCACCGGGTCTGCCGCAGCTGCGGGCGGTGACGGCCAGTCGGGTTGGCGCGGCGCTTGGTCTGGCGTGGACGCCGGTCGGTGGTGAGATCCTGACGGTAGAGACGCAGCGTCTTTCGGGCTCGGCGGGACTTCATCTGACCGGACAGCTCGGCGATGTGATGCGCGAGTCGGGACAGACAGCGCTGAGCTTTGCGCGGGCGTGGCTGCGCGATCGCGACGTTTTGACCGATCCCTGCGAGATCCACGTTCACGTCCCGCAAGGTGCGATTCCCAAGGACGGACCGTCGGCGGGGGTGACGGTGGCGGTGGCGCTCACCAGCTTGCTGTCGGGCATTGCGGTCAAGCCCGGCGTCGCAATGACGGGAGAGCTTACGCTTCACGGTCGCGTTCTCCCCGTTGGTGGCATCGGTGAAAAGCTGCTGGCCGCACGACGCGCAGGAATCAAGACCGTGATTGTACCGCGCGACTGCGAGTCCCACGTTCGCATGCTGCCAGCCAGCGTTCGCAGAGGTCTGCGCGTTGTGCTAGTCGCTGATATGGATGAACTGCTTACCGAAGCGCTGGTGAGCTTGCCCAGCAAAGCACATACTAGTGACCACGTCGGTCTGACGGAATCTCAAGCCAAGTCCGCGACGGTTCGCCATGGTATCGCTCGCAAATCGTAACCATACGATCCAGCTCGTGTATTGCGGGCCGTTCGGATCGGGAAAAACCACCAACCTGCGTCGGCTGGCCGCCTGGCTTCCCGATCGCTTTCGTAGTCGCCTACTGACGGTGGATAGCCCGGTGCGGCGCAGTGCGGGAGACGATTCCTCGACGCACTGTTTCGATCTGCTGCCGATCGTGATCGATACAGATCTGGGACGACTGAAGCTGCGGCTTCTCTCGGTGCCGGGCAACCTGATGTATGAGCCTACACGACGGCTGCTGCTACGAGGTGCCGACGGAGTGGTGTTTGTGGCGGACGGAACGCTCCCAGCGGAAGACAACCAGCAGAGCTTTGCGGAGCTTCGGACCAGCCTACGTGAAAACGGTCGGGCACCGGACTCGATGCCGCTTGTGATTCAGCTTAACAAGAGCGATGTCAGCGCGCAGCGAACCAGCGTCGAGCAAGCACAGACGCTATCGGGTACGCGCAGTGATGTTGCGGTCATTCCCTCCTGTGCAGAGCGCGGAGCTGGCGTTGCACCGACGCTGCTACACCTGATGCGAATGGTCTGGCCGACGGCGCTACATGAGCACGAGTCGCTGGCGTCGCTGGGAATCGATCTGCCGCAGCTGCTCAGTCGGCTGCGTCAGCGCCTACACGTTCGCGACGATGAGCCACAGGGAGGTCACACTCCATGAGCGCATCTTTTCCCGTGTCTGGACACGAGCTTTTGTCGGTGTCGCTGTCCCATTTGCTATCGCCAGATGAGCTGGGACTTTTGCGGGCCGCGAGCGATGTAGGCTGCGAGCTGTCGCTGATTGATCTCGATGGTGTCGCGGTGGTGGGCGCAGGCCTGCCGGATTCGGTGATTGCTGCGGTGAAGTCCGGATCGCCGAGCGTGATTGAGTCCGAGGGTCACAGCTACCTGGGCGCGACGTTTTTCCACGACGGAGACGAGCTGGGTCACATCGTCTGTCGGATGTCCGAGGGCAAGCAGGGCCGGGCACAGAGCCTGCGCGCCGCGCACTACCTGATTCGGCTGGCAGAGACGCTGATGCAATCAGCAGTCCGACGAGAGCTTGCGACGCGGCTGCATCATCTGCAAGTCGAAGAGTCGTATCTGGAGCTTCTGCAAAAGAGTCAGCGGCTGGAGCAAGCCGTGGCGCGGATGAAGGACTCTGAGCGGATCAAAGCGTCGTTTTTGGCGACGGTTTCACATGAGCTACGGACGCCGCTTACGTCGGTGATTGGCTACACCGAGATGGTGTTAGAAGGAATGGCCGGTCCGATCAGCGACGAGCAGCGTGAATATCTCGATACGATCTTGGCCAAGAGCGATCAGCTGCATCAGCTCATCTCGAAGCTGCTCGACGTGTCTCGGCTGGAAGTATCGAGCGTTCAGCTGGTTCGGGATCGCGTCGAGCTGGGCGTACTGATCCAAGATGTCGTGCGCGCACTGGGACCGCAGCTTCGACGGAAACGAACGCGGCTTCAGCTGCTCTTGCCGGATGATCCACCGACGTTACAAGCCGATCGCGACAAGCTGCGTCAGGTGCTAGACAACCTGATTGGCAACGCGATCAAGTTCACGCGCGATGAAGGGGAAGTGCAGATCAGCGTCGAGCTGTGTCAGACCGAAGCCGGAGAGACGCGGATTCTTCTGTCGGTGAGCGACAACGGAATCGGCATTCCGACGCATCTGCATGACAAGGTGTTTGACGCGTTCTATCAGGTGGACAATTCCTCGACGCGGCAGCACGAGGGATCGGGGCTGGGACTGCTGCTGGTTCGTCGCTACGTCAGCGCGCACGGCGGCAAGGTCTGGATCGAGGATCGACCGCAAGGCGGAACGATCTTCCGCATCAGCTTACCGACGAGCGCGTAGCGAAGTTAGCGATACAGCGAGTCGAAGTTCGACAGGATGAACTCGTCCACCATCGACGCATCGGGAATGTGCATCAGCATTCCGTACATCGCCGCTGCTCCTTGGGAGGCCAGCTCGGGATGGGCGACGACGTGGGCAACACACTCTCGCAGATCTGTTAGGTACCGATCGGCAATCGGTGCGTGCGCGGGCGTGATGGTCAGGTGAATCGCCGTCGGAAGCTGCTGTCGATCGATGTGCCAGCCGCGCTCTTCCATTTGGTCGGCGATCGCCATCAAATCGGGACCGCTCGACGCATAGGCAAACACTCCGCAGTCGGGCTTGCCGAGAATGAACAGCTCGGGCATGGCCGAAATGCCATCGATCAGCTTGTGCGTCGTCGTCATGATCGTCTTGGCGATGCGCAGAAAGCCTTCTTCACCGAGCGACTGCAAGCTGGCCCACGCTGCGGCGATCGCTCCACCGGGTCGAGTACCGAGCACCGTCGCAGAGCCAAACAGACCGCCGGGCCAGCCTGAATAGACGTAGAACTGGTGGCGACGAAGCGCTGGGCTGCGATAGAGCACCGTCGAGGCACCTTTGGCCGCAAAGCCGTACTTGTGCAGATCCGCCGACATCGAGGTCACGCCAGGCACCGAGAAGTCAAACGGCGGCACTGGATGGCCCGCTCGACGCACAAACGGAAGCGAAAATCCGCCGACGCAGGCATCGACGTGAAGCGGCAGCCCATGTTTTTGCGCCAGCGCCGACAGTGCTTCGATGGGATCGATGACGCCGTGCGGATACGCTGGGGCTGAGCCGACCAAAAACAGCGTCTGCGGCGTGATCGCTTGCTCCATCGCGGCGACATCGGCGCGAAAGTCTGGACCCGGCGGAATCAGCACCGGCTTGACGCCCAGATAGTGTGCGGACTTGAGCAGCGCCGGATGCGCCGTGGTCGGCAGGATCATTTCCGGCGCGGTGATGTGCGGTCGCTCTTTGCGCGCTTGATCGCGATAGGTCTTCGTCGCCAAAAACAGACTCTCGGTCCCGCCCGAGGTCATCGAGCCCACCACCTGATCGTCGCCGCCGAGCAGCCCGGCCACCATCGCGACCACTTCGGTTTCCATCCGTCGCAGGCTCGGGAACGCCATTGGATTGAGCGCGTTTTCGGCCAAAAACAGCGAATAGGCATCGCGCAGAAGCTGCAAGTGCTCGTCGGTGTCGTGATAGACAAGGCTGAACGTGCGGCCATCGTGCCAGCGTGCGTCACGACCGCGCATCGCTTGCATCTCGGCGAGAACGTCTTTGGGCGCGCGACTTTGGCTGGGAAGCGTCGGGCGCAGCGAAGCGTTCGACGAGGCCTGGTCAGGTGAATGAGGACTCTGGCTTTGGGTCTGTTCAGCGTTCGACATGGGCGCAGCGTATCACGGGCCTTTTCGACCGCGTCACCGTCAGAGATCAAAGACCGCCAGCGAGCAGGCGCGGTTTGGTATGATCTCCCGTTAAGTAACGATGGCTACCGAGTCGGTTGTTCTTGATAAGCGCTTCCAAGTGGGCAGGGTGCTGGGGCGCGGTCCTTCGGGTGTGGTTCACCTGGCGACCGACTTGAGCGGCGGCAGCGAGTGTGTGGTCAAGCGCATCCACGCCAAGTTTGCCAATCGGACCGTGCTCGATCGGGTGCAAGCGGCCAGTCACGCGGCGGCGGACATGATGCATCCAGCGGTGCTCGGCGTGCTGTACACCGGGTATGAGCCATCGGGATCGCTCTATTTGGTGTCACCGCTGGTGCAAGGTGAGTCGCTGCGTGCGCGGCTTCAGCGCGGAGCTTTGTCACTGACCGATACGCTGACGCTGCTAGAGCCGCTCTGTTCGGCGCTGCAAGCGGCGGCGGAGCGCGAGCTTGCACACGGCGCGCTATGTCCCAGCAACATCTTGCTGCCGCAAGACGGTGGCGTGCTGCTTTCGGACTTTGGGATGGCGCAGCTGCGGACGACACCGGGGGTGAAGTGGGATGGGCCGCTACACTCGATCGCGCCGGAGTGCTTGGACGCTGGTTCGCTGGCTGCAACGGCGCGTGGCGATGTCTTTGCGCTGGGGACGCTGGTCTACGAGTGTCTGATTGGTCAGCCAATGTTCGATGCCAAGTCGCTCGCAGCGTACCTGGCGATGGTGGGAACTCCGACGAAGATGGCGATTCGTCATCCGTCGTACGCACACCTGGATGCAGTGCTGGAGATGGCCGCATCCGCCGATCCCGATGCGCGCTTTGCCACCGTACACGCGCTGTGGCGAGCCATTCAGTCGGCGCTGCTCGATCTTCCGGCCAGCCTGGCCAACAACCTGACGCGAGGAATGGCTCCGGCGGCGCAGCGAAATGGCTCCAAGCCTCCGCAGCCTACCAAGTCGGGAACTTCCAAGCCGCCGCTGCGCACGACCGAGCGATCGCATCCTCCACCGCCGCCGCGTAAGAACGAGCCATCGAATCCGCCGCCGCGCAATGTCTTGGAAATGCCAGCGCTGCTCATCGAGCAAGAGATCGAAGTCCCAGCGCCGGGTCCGCCAAGGCCGCTGCAAAAGCCAGTGAGTGGGTCGAGCAAACAGCCGGAGCCGCTGCCGCCGCCACCGGACTCGCAGCGCGCGCAGTCCCCGAATCGGATCGCGACGCCCAGTGATCCGAAAGGTCCACCTGCTTCGGCGATTCCGACTGTGCGCAATCCAGCCGTGGTGCCGCCCGGCTCGCATGCGCCTGCGGGTCGTCATCGTGCGGTGACGCCGCCGCCTGCGGTGCAGCCGTCCTCCTCGCAGCCCGCTGAGCTACGTCCGCCGAGCGCGCCGCGTCCGAATCGTCCTGATCCGCAGCAGATCCTGCCGACCGATCCGTCCTTTCGGCTGCGTCCTGCGCCGGTTCCCAGCTCGCGCTTTGCGAACATGGCTCCGCTGTTCTGGGCCACTGTGGGTGGAGTCGTGGTGGGCGGATCCATGATTGCGGTGCAGTACGTTTCGCGCACATCCATCGGTCTTGCCAGCAGTCCTTCGGTCGTCTCTGTAAGTGATGTGGATGCGCTGCTTCATCAAGCGGAAGCAGAGTCCTTTCAGCACAACTACAGCAGCGCGTTTGCCTACGCAGATCTGATCTTACGGGTTCAGCCGCAGCATGCGCAGGCGAAGCTGATCGCGGATCAAGCGAACGAACAGCTTCGCGTAAGTGCGGTCTACGGAGCGTTTCTGCGGGCAGCAGATCGCGAGCAATCAGACCTTGCGGTGGCTCTGTATCGCGAGCTTCCGCCCGGCTCTCCGTTCCGTACGCAGGCGTGGGATCCGTTTATGAACGTGCGCAATTCCTTTGTGCGAAGGAGACTGGCCGTAGCGACGGCAGCTCTGTCCGCTGCGCAGTGTGAACAGATTCGCGAGCAGATCGAAAAGCTGTACTTTATTTCGGACAACGCGACCGACTCTGCGCTTCAGCAGGGACAGCGATTGCTTGGGAAGTGCAAGAGTGAAAAGGGAAGCGAGCCTGTGTCTGTGAAAGAGAAAGAAGACACAGAAGAGCGCAGCGCACGCACCGAAAAGTCAGCCAAGTCTGCCAAAGCAGAAAAGCGTGAATTGGTTGCCAGCGCAGAGCCTACAGAACCGATCAAAGCGAAGAAGCGGAAGTCCAAGGCAGACCGAGTGGCAGACAAGCCCAGCGACGGTGGCGAAAAGCCCAAAGACAAGCCACAGGAAGAGCCAAAGGAAGGACTCCCTGCGGCGCTTCGCAATCCGTTCTGAGCCTGCGTGCCGGTCTACATCACGGCCTCACTCTGCTCTGCGGCACGGCGCTGCTTGTAGCCGCGCTTGGCCAGTCCGCCTCTGCGTCCGATGTCCGCCATGTAGTCACGGTTTTCACTGACGGTTGCTCCGCCTTTCTTTCCGGCTTGGCTGGCTTCTTGCGGATTGAAGCGGTGGGCGTTTCCGTTCTTGTGCGCAGTCTGTCCGCCCAGTCGTGCGATCTCTCTGCGTCGCTCTGCATCGAGGACCGCAAAGCCACGCGGCAGCGGCTTCTTCATCTGCTCTCCGTCATCCGATACAGCGGAAGCACTGGCCGGAATCGAAGCGGAAGCACTGGCCGGAATCGAAGCGGAAGCACTGGCACGGGCCGATGCAGAGGCGCGGGCAGACGCTCTGGGAATGCTCGCAACTGCACGAGCTCGGATGGCAGAAGCGCGTGGATTGGAGTGGGAATCGATCGTTGCTTGCTCGTACATCGTGGGCTCCTCTCAGTCGTGTTCGTTGTCAGACCTTGCAGAACGTGAAGCGTGATCACTTCTGCAAAACAGAACGCTCAACTTGCAAAGACAGCGACGTCAACAGTTAGTGATTGGGAGTCCTCCCATCGATCGAAAGGAATCCGAAACAGAGTCCGAAAATGACTCTTTTTCCCCGCTTCACTTGCGGTATGTCTTGCGCTGTTCCACTGCACCAAGCTGCTTGGGTTCGCATGGGTGGATAACAACAAGACAGGACAGCGAAATGTTAGAGAATGCACCGGCATTTTTGGACAATGAAGGAAGCCTTCGCGCTTCTCACGGAGAAGAGTTTCCTGCGCTGATGGAGCCTGATCCAGTTGCGATCTCGACGGAAAGAGCGCGAAGAGGACTGGAAGAAGCAATCGCTGCGCTGGAGGATTTGGTCAGTGTTGCGGGCGGACAAAAAAAGGCTTTGCATGCTTACCTAAAGGAACTCCGTACGGTCTATCAAGGCTTGGGAGGAGGCGATTCCTCTCCACAACGGTACGCACAGCTGGCGCGAACCTTGCGCGATCGTCGCTTGGCACTGCGCATGAGCTTGGAAGCGCTGGGAAAGCGGATCGGTGTGTCCGCAAGTACGCTCAAACAGATCGAGCGCGGCGTGCGTCCCCCGAGTCGAAAGACACTCCTATTGCTTCAAAACGCAGTGGAGCTAGAGCTGAACCTGGAAGGGTTCCTTGCGCAGCCTGCGAGCGCTCCCATCGCGGGCTCTTCGCTCAACTGTTACATCGCGCCCGGATATGAGCCGGTCAAGATGGTGATGGAGCTGTCCGAAACGCTCAACGGTCCGGGCGGATATCTGGAACAGACCAGCGCGTATCTGGAACATCAGAGCGCACTTCAGTATCTACGGATGGCCAACGATCCCACCTATGTCTCGGCCTTTCGGACTGGTTTTTCTCTCGAAAAAGTGGCGCAAGTGATCTGCGATCATTCACGCGGAACCGGCATCGAGATGATTGCGCTGGGTGCGGGAGATGCGCGCGAAGAAGTGCGCTTGGTACAAAACATTGTGGCGCGGATGGAGCTTCCGGATCTGCGCCTGTATCTGCTCGACATCAGCCAGCCACTGCTTTCGGAAGGCTTCAAGCACGCGGCGGATGTGCTGTGTAATCAGCGCGGTGTGTCCTACTTTGCGATGCAAGCGAACTTCCATCACATGGATCGCTATCCGCAGCTGCACTACACACCAGAGCGATCTCACCGTCGGCGTGTGGTGACGATGTTGGGACGCACGATTGGCAACCTAGACAACGAACAGAAGTTTTTTAAGTACAACCTGATCGGCTGTCATCCCGGTGATTTCTTGGTGATGGACTTTCAACTTGCGTATGCAAGTGCATCAGATCCCGATGCAGTCCGGCGCTGTGATCCGCTCCTTCGGGATGAAAAGCCACGCGGACACAAGGCACGGGAAGAGTGGTTGGGAAGCGCGATCTGGCGCCACTGTCGCGATGTAGCAGACGTGAAGTTTCACTATGAGCTGCTGACCCACTGTAGCGTCCCTGGCAGCTATAGCATCGAGATGGTTGCGACGGTGATGGGCCGAAACAGAGAGCTGCGTCGCTTCTCTCTGTTCCGATTCCGGCGCTACGATTCCATCTTGCTGGCGGACTGTCTGGGAACGCTCGGCTGGGACTTGGTGGAACAGAATCCGCGCTCCTTCCCAACCGGAGGCGGCGACAACATGATGATCTTCCGCAAGAGCCGCAAGCAGTAGGATTTCGCCCCTGCGCTTCGTTAGGAACGCTTGGACATCAGCCTGTCAAACGAGCTGAGCATCGTCTGAAAGCCACCGGGAAGTGCGCGCTTGATTCGCCACAGCCAGCGCGCATCGGCCATCGGAACGCAGTACAGCTCTCCGCACTCGACGGAACGCAGCGCAGCCTTGACCACGACCTCTACCGCGATGCCGCGCGCGACCATCTTTTCGGCCATCCGACGCGTGCGGTCATCGGTAAACAGTCCGCCCACCGCGATGTTGGTTCGGAAAAACGTCGGACAGAGCACCGTGACATCGACTCCGCTGCCGCGCAACTCTGCCTTCATCGTTTCACTAAGCGACACCACACCCGCTTTGGCGACGTTGTAGGGAGCCATCCGTCCCGCAGACAGCAGACCCGCTGCGGACGCGACGTTGAGGATCGCTCCGTGGCTCTGTCTGCGCAGGATCGGCGTAAAGACATGACAGCCGTAGATGACGCCCCACAGATCGATGTCGATGGTCTTTTGCCAGTCGGCGATGGGAACGTCTCCGACCAGGCCGCCACAGCTAATGCCCGCGTTGTTGACGACGAGATCGATGGTTTCGCCCTGGGCCGCTTCCGCCAGCGCTTGCACATCGGACAGCTTCGAGACATCACAGCGCACGGTCTTCGTCGATGTTCCGCCCGCGCTACGCACCAAGGTGACGGTCTCTTCCAGCCCGACCATGTTGATGTCCGAGAGGATGAGACGGCCTCCGCGCTTGGCCAGCTCGATCGCGAGCGCTCGACCAAAGCCGCTGCCAGCGCCGGTGATGATGCTCAGAGAATTGGGTCCAATCTTGCGAGCAGGCATGTAGGCTCCTTTGCCAGTCCTTCGGCTCATCACGGTAGTTGGCTATTGAATCCTGGTCAATAGACGCTATTCTCTCCCGATGGATCGGCGTGTTGCTCCTCGGACGGTGACGAAAAAGGCGCGAACCCAGCCCGCGCAGAGCGAGTCGCCCGACAAGCCGCCGCGTGCTCGGCTTTTGGTGGATGAACGGCGGGCTCAGCTTCTGGCGCTGGGGCTCTCGCTGTTCGCCGAGCGCTCGTATGACGAGGTGTCGATCGACGAGCTGGCACGGGCGGCGGGCGTGTCCAAAGGCCTGCTCTATCACTACTTTCCGACGAAGCGAGATCTCTATACGGCGGCGCTGCGTCATGCCGCGCAGCAGCTTCTTGATGAAACGCAGCCTCCGCCCGAGCTGCTGCCCGAAGATCGCGCGCGTCGCGGCATCGAGACGTATCTAAGCTTTGCCGAGCGTCACGGTCCTGCCTACGTCGCGCTGATGCGAGGCGGACTTGGGGCCGATCGCGAGATTGCCAACATCTTGGAAGAGACGCGCTCGACGATTGCCCAGCGAATCCTCGACGCGCTGCCGATCAGTGCGACGCCGATTGTGCGAGCCGCCGTGCGAGGCTGGATTGGCTTTGTGGAAGCGACGGCGCTCGACTGGCTGGCCCACAAGCAGGTGGATCGCGGGCGACTGGTGACGCTGCTGACGGGTCTTTTGGTCGATGTCGTCGGTCGCGCGGCGATTACGATCTAAGCGCTCAGTAGCGCGGCTGCACTTGTCCGGCGGTCAGCAGGTATCGACCGGCGTCTAGCTGCACCACTTCCGACAGTCCAGCGTGCAGAAACGCGGCGGTCAGCCTGTGCCGAGGAAGCTGGCCGGGACGACTGCACAAGATCACCAGGCCACCGCTGCGCACGCAGGCGAGCTGGGCTTCCAGTCCGCTGATGGTGTGCTCGTCGTGGAGCCAGAGACACAGCGCATCGGCACCTTGGCTTGTGGGAACCGCTTCGACCACCACTGCGCAGCCCGCTGACTTGAGCGGCTTGCTTAGCTTTTCATCGGGCGTCAGCACGCGCAGCGGCCAGAGCTGGCCTTGGCCATCGGCAAAGCGCAGCGACTCCAGCAGCTTCGACAGCCCGAGGGCAAAAGCACCGGGACGCAGCCGCTGCCACAGACCCCGGATGCCACCTCTGTCTACAGCGTGAACGGACTCGAACATGTGGGCGGACTTATAGCAGAACTCAGACGGTCAGCGCGCGAACGAAGAACCAGGCGCACAGCCCAAGTCCCAGCGCGACGACAAGCTGCCGGAGCCGCTGTGGGTCGAGTCGCTGCATCAGCCGTGCGGTGACGTAACCGCCCAGGACCGATCCCGCCGACAGCCACAGCGCATCGCTCAGGTTGACCAGCCCTTGGCTCAGCAGCACAGCCGACGCCACCAAGTTGACCAGCAGCGCCAGCCACGCCTTCACCGCATTGTGGGCGTGAATGTCACCTTCGACGAACAAGCCAAACAGCGCCAGCATCAAGATGCCCATGCCCGCGCCGAAGTAGCCGCCGTACACCGCGATCAGAAACTGGAGCAGCATGCCTGTCCACAGCGGGACGTGACGATCGTGCTGACGCAGCTTCTTGAGCGCTGGCTGAAACGCGAGCAGCAGCGTCGATCCCAGGATCAGCGGAGGCACCGCCCAGCGAAACACCCGCTCGCCCCCAGCCAGCAAAAGCAGCGCACCGATCGCCGCCCCCAGCATCGTCGGAACCAGCAGCCGAGGCAGCGCCGCTTTGGTCGCTCGCAGCGGTCCGAGCAGCCCGAGCGCACTGCCCAAGCTTCCCGGCCACAGCGCAGCAGAGTTGGTCGAGTTGGCAACCAGCGGCGGCACACCCAGCGCGATCATCGTCGGGAACGTCACCAAGGAACCGCCTCCGCCGACGGCATTGAGCCCGGACGCAACCGCTCCGGCTCCAAACAGGATCAGACCACGCCACAGCGGAGCGCTCGCAAGGTCGATTGGCATATCGCGCCTTAGCTTACCCGACGCAAGACACGACGCAGGATCTTGCCGCGATCCGAGCGCGGTAGCTCCGGCACAAACTCGACGCGGCTCGGTGCCTTGTAGTGCGCAAGCTGCTCTTTGCAGAAGCTGATGAGCGAGTCGGCCAGCTGTTCATCTGCGCGATGTCCGCTGCGCACCACGACGTACGCCAGCGCGCGAACCAGGCCATTTTGGTTTTCTTCCCCGACGACTGCGCACTCGATCACGGCGGGATGGCCGGTCAGCACGTTCTCGACCTCCAGCGGTGACACGAAGATGCCTCCGACTTTGAGCAGATCATCGGCGCGACCGTCGTAATAAAAGAAGCCCTCTGCGTCGCGATGAAACAGATCGCCGGACACCACCCAGTCGCCGCGCAGTGTGGCTTTGCTCTGCTCGTGCGCTTGGAAGTAGCACAGCGCCGCCGAGTCTCCGCACACCCACAGCGTCCCGATTTCGCCCGGTGCTGCATCGGTTCCATCGGGACGAACGATCCGTGCGCTGTAGCCCGGCACCAGCGTGCCCAGCGATCCGGACCGGATCTGACCGGGCCGATTCGAGATGTAGATGTGAAACAGCTCCGCCGAGCCAATGCCATCGAGGATCTCGACGCCATAGTTACGACGGAACCGCTCGCTCAGCTCGGGCGGAAGCGCTTCGCCAGCCGATGTGATGATGCGCAGCGAAGACAGATCCGCCTCGGGATCGTGATCGAGCATCCGCTGGAGCGAGGTCGGCACCGACGCAAGCACCGTGACCCGGTTGCGCTGGATGCGAGAAAACAGCGTCTCGGGGGTGGGTCGGCCTCGGAACAGCACACAGGTGGCACCGACCGCGAACGGAAACATCAGGTTTGTACCCGTTGCATAGCCGAAATACAGCCGAGACACCGACGTGGTGCGATCCGCCTGCGTGAGCCCGAGAACCTGCTTGGCGTAGCACTCGGTATTCCACGGAAAGTCGTGGTGAAAGTGAACCGCAGCCTTGGGCTTGCCCGTTGAACCACTCGTAAACAGCCAGACCGACGGATCGTCTTTGCTCGTTGGATAGGTTCCTCGGCGCGGCGCTTGGCGAACCAGATCCCACGGAATCACAGCAATCGAGCTGGGGAGCTGACCGGAACCGAGCAGCCCGATGTCGTAATCCCCGACGATCAGCAGTGCTTTCAGACAGTCACACTCATGCAACAGCGGCGCGATCCGCAGCGCCAGGTCGGCATCGACAATCAGCGCCCGACAGCGCGTATAGCGCAGGTAGTACAGGTAGTCATCCGTCGGTAGCTCGGGATTGACCATCGCCACCACCGCGCCCGCTTTGAGGATGCCGAAGAAGCTCTCGATAAACTCCACACAATCGGGCAGGCCGATCAGGCAGCGATCTTCGGGCCGGATGTCCGCTTGCCACAGCGCGCCGCAGACCTGCTCCGAGCGCTCGACGATCTGGCCGTAGGTGTAGCTGCCGTGATCATCGATGACCGCTGTCTTGTCGCCGAGTCCTTCCCGAATCCGCTGGTCGAGGAAGTAATCGGCCATGTTGAAGGTCTCGGGAAAAGTCGGAACCGAAGCTGCGCCGAAGCTCATGCGCGGAGCATAGCAAACCGATCACTCCCTTTCGGTACAAGTGGGTACGTGTCCGTTCTCTCTCGTGGGGTTTTCGTCGGGGAGCCGGGCTGTTACGATGACAAAATGCGACCACTGATTGCCAAGGGGGCTTCTATGACTAGGGCTGGTTCCGCGTTGCTCGGTCTTGCCATGCTGGGTGCGCTGTCCTCGAACGCGCTTGCGCTGGTGACGCAGCCAAACGGCACTGCGGTACCGATCGACTCCAAGAACGGAGAGACGCAGATCTACACGATGCTGCAAAACCGCGAGCCGGGCGTGGACTGGCAAAAAGACTCGAACACCACGCCGGATGTGTTTTCGCCGCTGTGTGGCTTTACCGCAGAGCTGGTGCTGCGTCAGACCGGCTCCAGCCTGGCCGTCGGCTGGTACAACGTGGACCCGACGCGCACGGCTGCACCCACCACCGCCGAGATCTATCAGGTCATTGCCGCTGGCTCACCCGTCGGAACCAAGATCACCGGAGCCAGCATCCGCAACGACACGCGCTACAAAGGCGGCCTCATCGGCTTTGCCCTCATCGGCAGCGGCGGCTTTAGCAGCAAGTTCACCGAAAAGAAGTGGAACACGGTCTGTACGGCCTGTTCGATGGTGGGCCCGTGGATTCACTCGGTCACCTACATCTCGAAGAGCACACCGAATGCCTTCTACGTCGGCTTTGAAGACGGCAACTCGACCGCGAGCAGCTTTGGCAACGACGGTGACTACAACGACTACGTGTTCTTCTTCACCGGCCTGACCTGCCAAGGTGGCGGCCAGTCGTGCGACATTCCCACAAACGTCGGCGCGTGTCGAAACGGCGTCACCGAATGCCTGGGTACCGGCGGCACGACCTGCAAAGCGCTGGTGTCCCCCGGCCAGAACGCCGAAAAGTGCGACGGCGTAGACAACGACTGCAACGGCCAAGTGGACGAAAACGCGACGTGTCCGATCGGTCAGCTCTGCTCGCGCGGTCGCTGCGCCGATCCGTGTGGCAGTGAAGCCCTGTGCCCGGTCGGTCAAAGCTGCGAGCTGGGTCGCTGTGTCGATACCGCCTGCGTCGGCAAGACCTGTGCTTCCAATCAAGTCTGTCGCGGCGGTAGCTGCGTCAGCCCGTGCGAAGGCATTGTCTGTCCCGGATCGACGGTCTGCTCGGGCGGTATCTGCATCGATCCCTGCGCCAGCGTGATCTGTCCGTCCGGCCAGGTCTGCCAAAACGGTGCGTGCATCACCAAGTGCGACTGCGCGCCGTGCAGCACCGGCTTTTCGTGCCAGGCCGCGACCGGCAAGTGCGTGACCACCGGCTGCGAAAGCCTGAGCTGCGGAACCGGCGATGTCTGTCAGGCGGGCTCGTGCGTTCCGGCTTGTTCGGGCGCGGTCTGTCCAAGCGGTCAGTCGTGCAGCGTCGGTGTCTGCAAGGATCTTCCCCCGGATACCAGCGGTGGTGGCGGCGGTGGAACCCCGACCGAGCCCGAGATCATGCAAGGCGGCGCAATCGACACCGGCTGCGGCTGCCGCATCACCCCCAGCCCGGATCGTCAAGGCGCGCTCGCTCTGCTGGCGGCGGTGACGCTGCTCGGTCTGGCTTCGCGCCGACGCATCCTGGTTCGCCGTCGCTAAGACAGAAAGGTCCGCATTGGCTGCTTCTGTCCGTCACTTTCGGGACAGCGTCGCCGTGGCTTGGCTGCGCTGGCTGCTTGCGCTGTGCGTGCTGAGCGTGACGGGCACTGCCTGGGCCGATCGTCCCTCGACCGTCCTTTCGCGCGGAGAGCCGCCACCGCGAGGCGAAGCGGCTCCGACTGTGCGGGATCTCGGTCCGTTTGAGTACGCCGGGACGTGGGAATACCGCTGGGGCGACGCTCCTCGGGATGCCATCGGGCAGCTGCTGTGGGCCAAGCCGCACTCGCACTCCTCGGAATGGACGCAGCTAGGTCGCTTCGATGGCGTGCCCGGTCGCAATGGCAGCGCGTGGCTGTGGCTTCGCTCCGAGCTGCCCCCTTTTGAGCTGGTCGATCCCGTCTTTTGGTTTCCCCACCTCGATCAAGAGTTCCAGGTCTATCTCGAAGGCCAGCTGATCTACGAGTGGGGCGACTTTTCGACCGGCATCCCCGCCTTTCTGGGCTATCGCGGCCACATCGTCCGTCTGCCGCCGCATGCCGGAGGCAAGCGCATCACGCTGCGCATCTACTCGGATCATCGCAACATTGGCCCGGCGGGCCCCATCCGCTTCGGCGAGCACAGCCAGATCCTGGTTCACCTGTTCAAGACCGATCTGCCGCGCCAAATCGTCGGTGGATTTATGTTCCTTTTGGCGCTGTCATCCCTGGTGCTGTTTGTGCAGCGGCGAGAAGAGCGCGTCTTTGTCATCTATGCCGTCCTGGCGGTCAGCGGTGCGGTCTACATCCTGTCCCAGTCGCAGCTTCGCATGCTGCTGTTTGATCATCCGCTGGGCTTGACCTACGTCGAGCTGTGGTCGCTTCAGATCACGCTCTTGGCGCTCTGTTACTTCGTGGCCGAGATGTTTGGCGAGGGACCGGGCCGCGTCCTGTACTGGCTGCAACAGGCGCAGTGGGTCTATCTGTTCGGATCGACGGTTGCGGTGGCCGCTGGCCTGGTGCCGGTGCTGCGCACGCTGTTTCCCGTGCAGATGATGCTGTTCTTTTTGGCCGTCGTGACCGTGTTCTGGCCGCTGTTTCTGGCCCTGCGCGGTAGCGTCGAGGCACGCATCTTTGTCATTGGCTTCTTCGGTGCTGGGGCCATCGCGGTTCACGATGTCTTTGTGGCGCTCGGGCTGCTATCTCGCTCGCAGCCGAAGATGGGCCACATCGGCTATGCCCTGTTCTTTGTGACGCTCGGGGTGATCTTGGCGCGGCGGGTCTTGCGCGCGCATGAGCGGCTCCAGAACTACACCTCGATGCTTAGCCTGAGCTTGGCATCGTCGCGCGTGCTGGTCCCCGACGAGCGGGCACAGGTGGCGCTCTCCGAGCTGGTTCGCCTGCTGTCGGCGCGGCGCTCGTTTCTGTTTCTGCGTAGCGAACAGACCGGCGAGCTGGAGTTCGCCAGTGGTCGCAGCAGCGAAGGGGTCAGCTTGAGCAGTCCGGTGGACGCAGATCTGTCCTTTGTTGCGCAGTGCCAGTCCTCGCAGAAGCCGATGATGCGACGGACCAGCGACAAGCGCGGCGTGATCATGGCCGCGCCGCTGCAAGTACGCGGGCAGCCGCTCGGCGTGCTGTACATCGAGATCGATGCCAAGCGTCAGGGTCTGCACGAAGAGGATCTCGATGTGCTGATCGGGCTGGCGCACCAGGTCGCCATCAGCATTGTCTCGGCGCGAACGCTGAGGCTCGAGATGGACGCCGCGATGACGCAGAAGCGAATGCAAGAGCAGCGCCTGCTGCTGGATGCGGCGGTGCGAATGGCTGCGGGCGACCTGAGCACGCCGGTCCAAGTGCCGCCCGGTAGTGCGATGCAGCACCTGGCAGAAGCGCTCGAAGCGATGCGCACCGACCTGCTTACCAAGGTCTTGCAGATGGAAAGCAAGGGTCGCGAGGTCCAGACCCTCAACGAAGAGCTGCGTCGTCAGATTGCCGAGCGCTCGCGCCGTCTGATGTCGGTCATCATCAAGACCCAAGCGGGCAAGAACACGCCGCTGCCCGATCTGTCGCCCGGCAAGATGGTCGTCGGACGCTACAAAGTGGTGCGCAAGATCGGCGAAGGCGCGATGGGCGTGGTTCACGAAGTCGAGCGCGTCTCTGACGGAAGGCACCTGGCCGCCAAGTTCGTGCCGCAGCTGTCCGACAAAAAGTCCCTGCTGCGCTTTATGCGAGAAGCCCAGATCCTGGCTCGGCTGCGTCACCCCAACTTGATTGGTATTGCGGACGTAGACATGACGGCGGGCGGGATTCTCTTTATGGTCATGGACTTGGTGGTCGGTAGCTCGCTCAAGCTGGCGCGTCGTCGCTTTGGCGAAGTCCGCTGGGCCCTGTGCGTCCTTCGTCAGATCGCCGAAGCCCTCGCCGCCATCCACGAGGCTGGAATTGTTCACCGTGACGCATTCTGGAAATCTAAAAACTGGATCTGGATACGCGCAAGCCGCGCCCAGCTACCGAGACTTGGCCATCGCGTCACACAGTGCTGACACAGCGGAGGTCGCTCGCAGCTCTTCCTGGCTGTCCCTAGCTTGTCTCACTGAACAATCAGCGAGATCGCTACGCGCACTGTGTTAGATGTGCGGCCATGAAGGTCTCTACGTGGGTTTGTGACGGCTTCAATCGACAACGCTCCAAGTGGAGGACGATCTCGAAGGCGCTCTGGCTCGCTTGGGTCTGTGGCACCGGGCTTTCGCTGAGTCAGTCTGGCTGCGACACCGCAAAGGGCATTGACTACGACGGTAGGAGGGTTCTGGTCGTCGATATGCACCTTCACCCCGGAGAGTGGGACGGCATCCCGGAAGACACGCGCAAGTTCATCGGCAGTCGCTTTCCGTTTCCCCTCAGCCTCAATCCCAAGACCACGGCAGAAGGCATCTTGTCGGCAGAAGGAATCTTGTCCGAGCTAGACAAGGCGCGCGTTTCGCAAGCGGTCTTGTTCGCGGTCTACGCGCCGCGCACGGTCGGGATTGCCACCAATGAGCGCGTCATCGCTGACACCGCCACCGCCCCGGATCGGCTGTTCGGTCTGGCGAGTCTGCGCATCGACAACTTCCGTACCGACAAGGACGCAGAGCTACAGCGACTGCGTACTGCGCTGGCGAATCCTTCAATGATTGGCATCAAGCTGGCGCATGCGCACCAGCACTTCCGAATGGACGACCCGACGTACTTTGGCATCTATCAGGTGTCGTCAGACCTCAAGAAGCCGGTCTATCTGCACACTGGGTCCAGTCCGTTTCCGGGCACCTCCAGCGAAGCGCCCTACACCGATCCGACGTACCTAGAGCCCGCAATAAAGGCCTATCCGGGCGCGATCTTTATCCTCGGACACCTGGGCTATAACTTCACCGACCAGCAGGTTGGTTCGCTCGATGCGTGCATCCGTCTCGCCAAGACCTATCCGAACGTCTACCTGGAGCCGAGCGCTCTGGGATCGAAGGGATCGGACCCGACCGGCGAAAACCTGAAAGTGACGATGCAGAAGCTGCGGGACGCCGGTCTGGTGGACCGCATCATCTACGGCAGCGACGGTCCGCAGAGTCCCGGCTTTGTGAAAGACTACTTGAGCCGCACGGTGACGGCGATGAAGGCGAGCGGCTATACCGCCGATGAAGCGCAGGCCGTGTTTTCTCTCAACTTTGCGCGCGTGTTTCGCGTCGCTCCCGCGAAATGAGTCCAGCCATGATGACCGCTGCTGTCTTTGCGTTACAGGCAGCCCTGGAGCCTGTCCCGCCGCCTGAGCCTCCCGCGCCGACTCCGCAGGTCGAGATCCTGCCGCTTCGTACCGATCCGGTGGTGCTCGATCAGCTCGCGGGCGGTCCCGCTAAGGGTGCGTGGGGTGTCTCGGTGCAGGCCGGATATCCCTGGTTTTCGCTGCGCGCACTGCTCGGGGTGGGCCATCGCTTGGCACCACTCCTTGAGGTTGAGTCTGCGCTGGGGCGACGCTTTGCCTTCTCTGCCGGGCTGTCCTTGGCCTGGGTCGATCGACCGCATGTTCGGCTGTCAGGAGAAGTCCTGCTGGGCTGGATGCTGCAAGAGTCCGAGCTGTCCAGGCGCGGTCCAAGCGGCGAGCTGCGGCTGCGACTGGCGTTCCCGGTCCGCTGGGCGGTGCCTTATCTGGTGCTGGGGACTCGTCACGCGCTGCTGCCCAGTCGGACCCAGATCATCAGGGAAGCAGGCACCGAGACGCAGTGGTCGGTTCGTCATGAGTGGACCCCGTGGGGCTCTGTGGGCTTGGGAATCCGCATCAGCCAGCGGATCGGTCTGGATGTCGCGGCGGACTATGGCTGGGTGGATGCGCCTGCGAGCGTTGCCATTCCCGGCGTCCATCTGGGCTTCCACTTCGGAGGTGGTCGATGAAGCGAGCACTCCTTGCGCTGGCCTTGTGCGGCTGCGTAAACGACGACATTGTGCTGTATGAAACGCGGGTCCGAGGCACGGTGACAGCGATGGCAACCGGGACGCTCCACCTGGAGTTTCATCACGCGACCTCATTTGGCGAAGGACCGCTGGCGCACCCGCTGGGCCAGTTCGATGGTCGCGTGCTTCCGTTGATGCAGTCCCCCTATTCACTCGATGAGACCGTGCTGTATCCGCAGCAGAAAGGGGAAGGCCTGGTGGTCTATGGCTGGCTGGATACCGATGGCGATGGCGTCCTGTGTGCGGTGGGCAAACCTGCCGAGCCTGCTGGTCTGGTCCGAGTCGTGGGATTTCCCAGCCACAACGTGAACATCTCCCTGTTGCTCGACAAGCAGTGCCTCGGTTCTGAAAGTCCAAGCTTCTGAGCCCTCCCGAGCAGTCCTTCGCTATACAGCGACTCACTTGTGCTCCTGTCTGTCTGTTCGCTTTCCCTGCACACGGCCATCCGTCTGCTCTGACTCGGTCGTCATACAGCGCATCCTCGGCTGCGCAAGGAGCCAGTTGCCTGCTTGTTTCCGCTGCTCACCCTCGATGTCGGGCATTTGGAAAACGATGCAGAGCCAGTAGCGCCGTGCTGGTTTGGCTCTGTGCCCACACCCCATGCGGGCTATATTCATCGTGGCGTGAAAAGCAAAGAGGTAGTCATCGACAGCTTCCGGCTGTGGGCAGAAGACGATGTCATCTGTCTGCGTGCCGGTGGCCCCATGACCTCGGCGATCGTGGACTGGATCGCAGAGACGGCGATCGGCATCCTTGCGCACCATCCGCACTACTACGTGCTGGGTGATCTAGACAAAGCCGGACCGATCTCTCCCGAGCTACGAAGGCGTCTGGCCGAGTTCTGCACCACCTATCGACCACAGGCCATCTCCTTCTTTCACGTCAGCGTCATGATTCGGGGCCTCAACGCCCTGTTGTTCGGGGCGGTCAACCTGCTCAGCCAGCGCAAGCTGGTCTGGCGACAGTGCGCCACCGAGACCGAAGCCCGCAGGTGGCTAGATGCGCAGCGTCCGCTGGCCGGTTCCTCCTCGCGCCGGGCCGTGACCGGATTCTGATCGCTCGGCTGCGCGGACGGCCTTGTTCAGTAGGGCGAGCGGCGTTCCGGTAGGTCTTGGTCCGTGCGGCTCCTTGCCTCACGCTGTATGCAACAGACAGACCGCGCCCTCACTCGTTTCGCCTAGGGAGAAGACCAGATGGCCGCTGCGAGAGCTGTCGGTTACAGCCCCCAGACGCAGCGTCACGAAAACGGTTGATGGACCTCAAGCCAGACAACGTACTTTTGGCAGGTGGGGCAGAGTCACCGCTGCCATTTGTGAAGCTGGCTGACTTTGGGGTGTCGCTCCTTGTGTCGAAGGTCCAGACGGCACAGCTTCAGCGCGCGTCGGCGCAGCAGCAAGGTACGGTCGATCCGCTGGAAGAAAGCATCGAGATGCCCGTACCGGGAGCCGACTGGTTTGACCGAGAAGACCCCGAGGCGGAGTGGGACGCGCTGGTGGGCGATGCGGACACGGCGGACATTCCGGTGGCACACGAGCCTCCGCTGCCGGGTGTGCTCCTCAGCAGTGGCCAGCCAGCCGCAGGGGATGCCAGCTTGACGCTGCGTGCCGATCCAGCGGTGGCCCAAGCGCGCCTGACCCCCGTGGCGATTACCAAGCGAGCGGAGCCTGCGCAGGCTGGTGGGGCCCGTCGGGTCTCGGTGCCCGACTCACTGGCGGCCTCTCCCGATGGGACGGCGTCTGGGGTCCAAGAGCAAGTGACCCAGTCTGGCATCTTGATTGGTACCCCGATGTACATGGCTCCAGAGCTGTGGCACTCGGGCTCACACCTGGCGCAGCTGTCGTCGGACCTGTTTAGCTTTGGAGTGATTGCGTTTGAGCTGCTAACGAGCGTGCTGCCTTCGCTTCAGCCGCCGATCTTTTCCTACGCCCAGAAGCAGCCGATGCGGATTGCCAAGCTCTCGACCTCGCGCTCGGAGCTGGATGCCCGGCTGTGCGCGCTCATCGACGGCTGTCTATCGGAGCAGCCTACCGCCCGTCCAACGGCCCGGGTGGTGGTCGAGACGCTGCGCGAGCTGGGCGCACCCACGCCGATGATGCCGTAGCCGATCGTCGGGGCTCGCTAAGGGGTCTATCAGCCGGTCAGCCAGTTCCAGACGCGGCGTGCGCCACCGGCGACGGCACTTCCTGCGGCTCGTGCGCCATTTGCGACAGCGCCGCCGACTGCGGATGCTCCGTTCGAGATGGCCCGTCCGGCGGCACCGGCCGCATTGGAGACACCGTTTACCGCCGCGCTGCCCAGCGACTTTGCTCCATCCCAGGCCCGACCCGCTGCGTGAACCGCACCCGCTGCTCCGACGTTGGCAAAGCCACCGATGGCACCGAGCGCACCCTGCCAGCCCAGGTTGCTGATGTTGCTCGCTGCGCCCGATACACCCTGCCACGCCTCGCGGCCCGTGTTGGCCAGCCAGCTGCCCGCGCTGCTGACGCCCTGACCGATGCCGCGTGCCGCGTCCCCGACCGAGTTCCAGTTGCGGGCACCGCCTACGAAGTTCGAGATCCCTTGGCCCGCTTCCCCGGCCTTGTTGCCAGCCCAGTCCACCGCATCCTGGCCCATGACGCGGGCACCGAAGAAGCCCTGAAGACCCTTGGCAAAGCCCTGCGCATCATCTGAATAGCGACCGCCGTTGGCTGCCATCTCGGCGCGGGTGGCACCGACCAGTCGGCGATCGTCTTCCCGCGTCGCCTGGAGACCCTGCCAGCTAAACATGTCCATCGTGCCAGCATCGGCACCCAGGTGCTTGTAGTACCCGTGGTCGTGCTCAAAGGCCGCCGCGTCCATCGGGTCCACCGCCTGGTAGCGCGGGTTGCTTAGCATGTGCGGATCGGTGTACGGGTCGTAGCTCGGGTCGCGCTCACGCTGCTGGCGGATGTAGTCCCCTTCCTGGTGATCCATCCGGTTGCCTGGACCGGCCCAGTTTCCGTATCCGACAAAGCGCTCGACCGGGTTGGTTCGCCACGAGTTCGCAGAGTCGCCCTGCGTATGATGGCCATCATATGGCGTAGCTTCGTATTCAGACACGGGGACCTCCAAATGACACAGTCCGAAGAAGTGTTGGCAATGGGTTCGTCAATTCGTCTCCCATAGGTTTTCGGCTACATTTCAAAGTCGTTGTCCCGATTCGCTCGGGAGACTCATGTAGACTGAGACGAGGAGTATTGATGTCAGTTCGCAAGCTCTGGATCGGGATTGCTGTAGGTGCAGTTGGGCTGGGCTCACTTCTCTGGGCGCGCTCCAAAGACACGACGCAGTCGTCGTCAGCCAATGCAGGCAGCTCGGCGCAAGGGAAGGCGAGCGGCGACAAGGCTGGCTGGGCGCGGGCGCATCGGCTCGCATCCCCGCTCGATCATCCCAAAGGCGTGGCGATTGAAGGCGACTATGCCTACGTCGTGACGGGTGGCTCTGCCAAAGCAGACAACGCGGTGCTGCGGATTGGGGCCACCAGCGGGGCAGTCGAGACGCTGGTCAAGGTTCCCCAGATCCTGAGCGGAGAGCTGGCCCTGGATGACAAGTACGTCTACTTTTCCTCGGAGTCGGGCAATGCCGTGCTGCGCGTGAGCAAGATCGGTGGACCCGCCGTGGTGGTGGCCGAGGCCGTTCGCCCCATCTATCTCGCGCTCGATGACACGCATGTGTACTTTTCGACGTTCCTTACGCAGGCACCGGGCGGGGCGCTCTTGCGGGTGCCCAAGGCTGGGGGACCGTCGGAAGTGCTGGTCGATGGGCAAGCCGGTGTCGATCAGGTCGTGGTCGATGGGGAAGCGGCGTACTTCCGTAGCAACAGCGGGATCTGGCGCGTTCCCAAAGCCGGAGGCAAGGCCGAGTGCCTGCTGACTGCGTCTCCATCACACAATGTCGATCGACTGACCGGCGACAGCACGCACCTGTACTTCTTCCAAGAGATCGGCTCGACGGGCAAGTACGCGATTGCCCGCCTGCCCAAGCGTGGCGGTTCCCCGGAAACGATTGCGCCGCAGGCCAATCCAACGGCACGACTGGCCTTGTCGGATACCCACGTCTACTACTTTCGCGCCGCGAGCCTCAACGATGATGCGCTCGTCAAGGTCGCCAAGGCTTCTGGATCGCCAGAGCTGGTCGATGGCGCAGGCTACAGCACAGGGTATCTGGCGGTGGCGGGCGGCGATGTCTACTTCACCGACGTAAACAGCCTATTCCGCGTGCCCAAGTAGCGCGGGGTCTGGCCCAAGCAACCGGGCAGCGGTCGCGCAGGGCAGGGTGAGGCACAGCTCGGTGGTCATGCCGTCGGCTCGGCAGTCTGCCGACTGACTGTGGACCTGGGCTGCAAACGAGGGCTGGGCGGCGGCGATGTGCTCGTTCCAGCTCTGTAGCTCGGCCCTCGCCAGCGGCGGGCCATCGTCTTCCATGGACAGCGTGACCAGGGACGAAGGGCCGTTGGCTGGGCCGGGTCCGATCCGCAGCCGTGAGCGATGGTCCGGGCCCAGGCGCGGCAGCGTGCGCAGCAGCCAGCGCGACAGCAGGATCGACAGCTCACTGCGCAAGATCAAGACCTCGACCGGGGGCAGCTCGGGGCCGGGCGGATGGAGCGCAGCTTCGACGGGTACGTCCCCCAGCAGGCACAGCACGCGCGGGCGCAGCCGCTCGGCAAACAGGTGATACAGGTCGCTTAGCAGTGGCCACAGGGCCACCACCGAGGGCTGCTGCGAGCCCGTGCTGACGTAGCCCCGCATGGCGCGCACCACGTCACGGGTTCGGCGACCACCGCGCAAAAGCAGGGCCAGCATCTCGCGCTGCTCGTCCAGGAGCGTGAGTGCGCGCTGTCGCTCGGCCACTGGGTCGCTGTCGGGATCGCCAAGGGTCGCCAGGCTCTGGGACAGCTCCGCGTGGGCTTCTTTGAGCGGCGCAACCAGCGACACCATGCTGCCGATCGGGTTGTTGATCTCGCTGGTCAAGCTGGCCACCACGCTGCCAACGGCTGCCATGCGCTCGCTGCGAACCAGCTCTTCCCGCGCCAGCTGAAGCTTGTGCAGCGCATGGGTTAGCTCGGCATTGCGCCGGGCCAGATCGGCGCTGCGACGGGCGACTTCCCCCTCTAGCTGTAGGTTTAGCTCGGTGCTGGAGCGCAGCCGGTCGAGCAGTGCCCGCCGCAGACCTTCTAGCCGCAGCAGCACGGTCCATAGCTCTCCCGGCAGTGGCTCGCTGAGCAGCAGTCGGTTCCACTCGCCTCGGGATAGCGCCAGCACTTGATCGCGCAGTCGCCGCAGCGGACGGACCCAGCCAGACCACAATAGGACCGCCAGCCAGGCAATGATGGCGATGGCAATCCCAACGGCGAGCAGCCACATGGCCGGGCAGGGTGGCACAGCCTCTAGGCGGCTGTCCGTAACATTTTCGGCAGCGAGGAGCGCGAGGCGGTAGCGCACTCAGCCACTTGGAGTAAGATGTTTTGCATGAAGGCAACCATTTTTTCGCTTGTAACCCTCGTCGGTGTATCGCTGGCTCCTGCTGCGGCAGAGGCCCAGAACTGCGCAGCGCACTATGCCGCTGGCTTTGCTCGCATCACGGGCTCGACTGGCAGGGCATCGACGCAGCTTGCCGCAGACCAAGAGGTTGACTCGGCGATGGGTCCGCGCCCCCAGCAGTGTGAAGCAGGCGCGTACGCGGTGTTCCTAGAGCAGTTCGAGAACTTTGGTCGCACGGCCATTCGGGCGGGACAGCCTCGCAAAGGTGCCAAGGGCGCGGTGGCGCCAGGCAACGACAACCAGATACGGCTGGCCATCTCGCTGATTCGCAAGGCGTCGCCGCTCAAGGTTCCGCTGGCGGACTCGAAGGCGGGCGTCAGCCTGTTTAAGCAGGTGCGCAGCAACCTAAACGCGGTGGCCGATGATGCGGGCAACACCCCGATGATGGCGCAGCTTTTGGACGCCATGACCACCGTGGGCTCGCCGGGACCGATTGAAGAGACGGTATCGGTCAGTCAGAGCGGCGGTGGGTCGGTGACGCCTGGTGCGACCGCGCCTCCGGGTGGTGTGCAGCAGGTTCGCGTGCCGCTCGTTCCGCTTCCGGCGTGGGCGGTGATCAAGCTGTATGAGGCGCGCGATCTGTGCAAGCCGCAGGATGTCGCGGGCATTCAGGTTCGGCTTCAGGACGTGCTGAACTGGATGGAGTCGAACACCCAGGCTCCGCAGTAGCCTGCCATCCCGTGGAGTCCCGCTGCGGGCTCCGGGCTCCCTTGGCTCTTCCCCTGATCTTTCCCTTCTGACCAGCGCCAGACCTTGCCGTGTGCGCGTGCGATCCAGCGTTCGCAGGGTCGTGACCTTTGCCTATGCACGGTAAGCCCACCTGGCGCAGGGTCGTGACCTTCCGCAAAGACCCCAGCGAGCCGATGGGGAAGGGTCTAGACCCTGCAAAAGCGGCAGCATCCCCAGGTTGCGTAGGGTCGTGACCTTTGCCAAACCGCAGCCGGACCCAGCCAAAGAAGGTTCTGACCCTTCGGTAAGACCTTCGCGAGTCGATGGGGAAGGGGAAAGACCCTACGAAAGTGGCAGCCCCTCCAGCTTGCACAGGGTCGGGACCCTGCGGGGACGGGTCTTGTGCGGTGTTACGACGGTCTGCCGGGCTGCGCCGCGCCGCGACTTGCTTCGATGTCCAGAAACAGCAGCGTTCCGGCCACGATAAACACCGGCAAGAGCAGCAGGTTTCCAAACGGAATCAGGCTGCCGACAAACACGGGAACGCCAAGCCCCATCACGGCAGACAGGTGTGCTCGCGCCAGGTTGAGTCGCTCGGTCAGCGTCACGGCTCGTCGTCCGGCAGGAATCGACAAAAAGCCATAGCCGAGCGCAGAGATAGACAGCGCACTTCCCAACAGAGGCCCCACAAGCGGCACAAGCCCGAGCAGCAGCGCGCACAGCCCGACACCCATCAGCAGCATGGACTGGCCGATGCTGCGCAGCAGCCCTTGCAGCTTGTCGCGGACCGATGCTGCCTCCGGGGTTCGACCTGTGAGCCGCTGCTCTACCGCTTCAGAGACGCTGTCTATCACCAGCTCGCACAGCAGCAGGTAGACGATGTCGAAGGTCCACGCCAGTCCGAACAGCACCAGCACACCCGTGATGATGCTCAGAAGACCCCGCAGCGCGGCCCACAGATCCCCTTGCGGCAGGTAGGAAACCAGCTGTGCATGCAGCCAGCCGTAGCTTGTGACGAAGGCGGCGACATCCAGCGCGGCAGTCAGTACGAGCGGAATCAGGAGCAGTCGCAGGATCTGCGGCTGCTCACGCAGGATGGTCGTGGCGCGAAAGATGGTTCGGATTCCGTGAACAAAGCCGAGCTGGGGAGCCGATTTCATGGGGGTCATGATCTTGCCGTTTTTGTCTGACCTGGCGCTTGATGAGACTGCGAAGTGTGCTGTCGCTGTGGCCAAAGTTTCAGTTTGACGACGCTCACAGCTCACCGTACGCTCGAGGGAGACTTCCTCTTCTTAGGATGATTATTCCATGAGTAAGCACGTCCCCAATCAATCGTTTGTGCAGCGAGTTTGGAACCGGGTTCACAGTCGTCTGCTTCAGTCCACGCAGGCTCTGTACAGCCAGCAGACCTTGGCGCTGCTTTCCGGCCTGGGCTGTGCGGCGCTGCTGGCGAGTGGCTGCTCGTCAACGACGGAGACGCCGATGATGGTGACGCCTCCCGATATGGCGCTTATGTACAATTACGTCCCCGCAACCATCAATCAGATTGATACGGATCCAGGCAACGGACCCTACGGCAACGGAGTCCGCGTGGTGCTGGACCGTGTGGTGACCGTGACCAAGGTTGATAAGTACGTAAACGCTGCCAACCAGCAGTGTCGCTATCAGATCTGGGTGCAGGATGCGACGTGTACGACTCCGCCGTGCGGTCTGGTGGTGAAGGCGATTGGTCCGATGGCACCGAGTCCGTCTTCTACTGGCAAGGACTGTCCCTCTGCCAGCACCAGCGGCACCTTGCTAAACACCGTGGGCAAGGGAGACAACGTCCGTGTCCGGGGTCGGCTGATTGTGGAAGTCGATAACAACCCGCCGATGACGGTGGTGGAACACCAGCTCTTTGTGGAGTCGATCGAGATCCTCACAGAGGATCAGACCATCACGCCGCTGGTGATCAGTGATCCGACAGTGTTTGCCCAGTTTGTGTCCCACAAGGGAACGACCTGGAACAAGTACGAAGGAATGTCTGTCACGCTGGCTCCGTCTTCGGGCTCGCTGCTCGTTTCAGCGGTGACTGGTGGTGGCTTTCAGACCACGCCAGGGATGACGGACTGGGGCAACACCTACGACTCGGACTACTATCCATCCGGTGCCACGGCGTTCCCAACGGTCGGTAGCACCTATCGATCCATCTCGGGCGTCGTGGCCACACGTCACGGCGGCGAGATCATGCCGACCCGCAACAAAGACTTCGTCCAGTAGACCTTCCTGTATCCGCTCGCTAGCGTGGTGGCCTTGGGCCCAGGACGGCTGGCAAGGGAAAGTGAATCCACAGTGGCTGCTTGCGATCGTTGTCAAAGACGACGAGCAGGGACTTGCCATCGTGGGACACCGTCACGCCTTCCGGTTTGAGCCCGACAAAGCGGCGCAGCAGCACAAGGGATCCATCCGGCTTGCGCAGCCACAGCGCGCCTCCGCCATCGTGAGGAAGCTGCTTGGGACTGTTGGCCAAAAGGGCAAGTGAGCCATCGGCCAGAAAGCTCATGTCGGAGATTCCTTGGATGATCTGGGCTCCGCTGTGCTCGACCCGCAGTGGCAGCTTGGCAAACACCTGGATGCTACTTGGCGATAGCGCGCCTTGCTTGAGCGCTCGCATCACCTCGCGGACCCGAAGGATCAGGGCTTCGCCCGCTGCGCTCTGCGGGGACTTGAGCCCGACATAGAGATCATCGTGATGAAAAGCCAGCGCTTCGATATCAACAGAAGGGGTCGGCAGCAGCCCAGATGCAGCGATGGCGTCTGCCAGGTCGAACTGTGCTTCGATGTGAAGCGCGTGATCGCGAAGCGAGAGCTGATAGAGCCGACGCCGCTTCTTTTTGTCCTGTCCCTTCTTGTTCGCGGAGTGCGAGGTGGTCAGCAAGAAGGTCTGGGCCGGGCCGGGGCAGATGGCCTCTGCATCGTTGAGCTTGTCGAGTCCACTGATGGGCAGTGGCTCGGCATCGAACGCTCCTTCTCGGCTTACGGTAAACAGCCAAGGAATGTGGTTGGTTCCGCTTTCCTTGAGCCCGGTATCATCGCTGATCACGATGTAGCGGGACAGCGCCGGGCTCCAGACGATTCCTGAAGGCTCTGGCATGGTGGTGCGCGCAAGCAAAGACGCAGGAACAGACAGCGGTGCTGGCTCTCCAAGTAGGCTGATTGCAGCGACAAACCACCTAACGAGTGCTGACACGGAATGCGTCTCCTGGCAGAAGCGACACCGGATCGTCGAGCTTGATCACAATGCGCCGACCCCAAGCGGGGACTGACGGGGTTGGACGGGCTCTCACCGGGACTTCTTCTATCATGGGGGCCAGCTCGACAACGTGCGCACGCATGGCTGCCACCGCGACGCCGATCTTGCGCAGCGTGACCGCCGTGCCAAGTGGATAGCTACGGACCTGGCGCTCTGGAACATAGGTGACGATGTGTCCGGGGCGACTGGTGATGAGCGTGACCACCGGCATCCCAGCACTGACGACATCGCCTACCCGATGCAAGATCATGCCGACCTGGCCATCGACTGGGGCGCGCAGGGTCAGCTCCCCGATCTCGTACTCGATCTGCGCCAGCTCGGCTTCATGAACAGAGATGGCGACATGCTGCGGACCGAGCCGCTGCTCTAGGCGCTTCTGCTGCTCGGACAGGGGTCGAGGGCGCAGGCCCATCTGTTCCAGGTCTTTCACCGGGCCATGTGGACGCGCGGACAGCTCGGCGGCCAGGGCCTTTTGCTGCTTGCGCGCCGCTTCGACATCATCTGCCCGGACCAGCCGCTGCGTGGTCAGGTTGGACAGCCGCTTGACGGACTGATCGACCTCGCGCAGCTCTGCGCGCATTCGCTGGACATCGGCATTGGCGCGCACCGCCTGAAGCTGACTGCGTGCGAGCTGGGCGGCTTGGAGATCCTGTTCAGCCAGAAGCTGGGCCTTGGCCTGCTCAAGCTCGGCCTGGACCTTCTGCTTGCGCAGCTCGAGCTGGCGTGTATCAAGCTGCACCAAGATGTCTCCGGCCTTGACCGCTTGACCCAGGGTGACGCGCAGCTCCTTGATCCGTCCGGCCTGTAGGGGGGCTACGGAATAGACCTGCTCTTCTGCGTAGCCGACTGCGGTGCCGGGTCCAAGCGTCATGCCGCGAGACAGTGCCCAAAAGCCTGCCCCCGCCAGGGCGACCAGCAGCCAGGCCGGAATCCTCCCAATCAGGGATCGTATGGAGTCTTTAAGGCTCAATCGAGGTATCCTGCATCAGCAGCGTTGCGCCACTGACTCCGCTGATGGCACTGACGGACTTGAGGATCTGGCCCTTTTCGGCGGCGCTGCGTAGCTTGAGGTGATAGGCATGCTCCTGCGTGCCGCCGCCCAGGTCGCGCATGTTGATGAGCACAAAGCTCGGTGCGAACTTGGCCAGCGCTTGGCTGATGGCGCGCTGCTCGTCCGCTCCTGCCGGGACCTGAAGACGCAGCACGGCGTTATACAGCCTGCGGGAGCCGAACTCTGAAAAGGACAGATAGGCCATTGCGCAGCAAAAGACCGCAGTGCCCAAGATGGCGATGGAAAAGGCCAGGACGCCGCAGGCCACACCGATGCTGAGCGCAGCAAAAGCGAACATCAGGTCGCGTGTGTCTTTGAGCGAGGTGCGGAAGCGAATGACGGTCAGCGCCCCGACCAGACCGAGCCCGCGCGCCACATCATCACCAATGGCCAGCATGACAATGGCTGCCACCACTCCGGCCACCGCAAGCGTGGTGGCGAAGCTACGAACATAGGACAGCCCGCTATACGTTGCGACATAGACCCACGAGATGGTCATCGACAGCGCATAGGACAGAAGGAGCGCAGCGAGCGCGAGATCCCAGCCGATCCGAGTCTCCATCTTAGGACTCCCTGGCGGCGCGTGGTGGTGGCCACTGCGCGAGATCAGGACCAGTCAGGGCATCGGGGCCTAGCTCTTCCATGGTCATGGCCATCACGTACTTGGAACATGCAGAGACAGACAGCTGGAGCTTCTGAATCACTTCTCCCACCCACAGGGGCGCACTGCCTCGGAACTTCAGCTCGATCAAGCTGGAGGCTTCCGGTTCATAGTTCCCTTGTCCACACAGATGAATCCAGGCGCTGGGATCGCCAACCAGGGTCGGCCCGCGCGCTGGCTGATACATGATGTCGCGATCGATGGTCAGCCGGACCTCTTCAGCGGGATCAATCGAGGTAAACGCCTCTCTGCGACAGGACACAATCACCTGCGGAACGGCGCGATGGACCAGCATCAGATACAGGAAGTGGTCGAGCGTACGCTGCTCCTCTGCGGACTTGAGTCGCAAGGTAGACGGAATCTCGCCCCGCAGCAGTGCCGGGACCGCATCCATCGGAACGATCGCGCGATCTTTGAACGTCACCCGCTTGACCTTGCGCTTCACTTCAAAAAACGCCGGTCCAGAAGGGGGCGATCCGTAGGCGCGAATCCGTAGCTTGCTGCGATCGGGGGCTCCCTGTACGTGCAGATCCAGAAAGTCGTGATCGCTGGAGTCCAGATACAGAGACGTATTCCGCTGTCCACCGAGCGCCCAGTCATCGCAGCGCAGATAGGAAGAGGTCATGTCCAAGATCTGCTTCACCATCGGCTCGGTGAGCCAGTACTTGAACTCGAAGCGCTCAAAAGAGATCGTCTCTTTTTTCACTTGGCGACCTCCGCAAGCGGAGTGCCGACGGCTGCTTCTAAGGCCAGCCACGCTCTGCGAAAGCTAAGACGCGCTTCTTGGTATTCCTTTTGGGCCCGTAACGCACTCTCTTCGCTGCTGAGCAGAGCCACCAGATCGAGCTGTCCACCGCGTAGCGCCAGCTCCATCAGCTGTTCGTGTTCTGCGACGACTGGCAGCACTTCCTTTTGATAGCGAAGCACGATGTTGCGGCGTGTCTGTAGTGCTGCGTGTGCGCGGTAGACCGCTTGCTTCAAGGTCTGAATCTGGGCTTGGGCGAGCGCTTGCTCGAGATCCAGCTCTGCTGCTGCGATCTTGACGGGTCCACTGTTCCAGTTGAGCACTGGCAGCGGAAACTCAATCCCGACCAGTCCTTCGTTGGGATAGTTGATGGAGTTGGTCGAGCGATAGCGACCGCTGAGTTCAAACCAGGGCCAGCGCTTGGCCTTTTCGACGCGCAAGAGCTGTTCCTTTTGCGCGATCTTGGACTGTGCGGCTTTGAGTGCCGGACGGGCTGCGAGCGCTTGTTCCGCCAGGGCATCTGCATCCGGCAGCGGGCTGGGTTCCTGACTAACAGAGGTCTGGCCCCTGACATCGATCGGTGCTGCGGACAACAGCCCAAGCAGCGTGTGAAGCTGCGACTGAGAATCGGTCTGTTTCAGGAGCAGATCATCCAGGTCACGCTGCGCAAACAGCATCGAAAGCTGAAGCATGTTCAGCTCAATGCGGGTCGCTGCGCCGTGCGTGATGCGGGTCTTGAGCAGCTCAATCATTTGCTTGCGCAGCGCGAGCATCTGGTCATACAGCGCTCGTTGCTGTTGCAGCGTCAGCAGTGTGGAGTGTGCCAGCCGAACCTGGTTGGCAATCGACCACTCTTTGTCGGCGATCTCGTACTTGACCTGCTCTAGGTGGGCACGCGCAGCAGAGCGACTGGCGGAAAACACCACGGGCTGCGGTGGCGTCCACTTGAGCGTGATGGCAAAGCCCATCTGTGCGCCGGTCTGAACGTGAACGAGCTGAAACTGTACGGTCGGATTCTCAATGGCGGTGGCGCTTAGGATCTCTCCTTCCGCGACCGCGTGTTGCTTGCGGAATGCGCGCAGCTCGGGATTCTGTTTCAGCGCTTGCAGGACGGCTTCATCCTCACTGATTCCGGTCGTTGCGGAGGACTCCTGTGCGGGCTCCTTTGCGTTCACGGACTGTGCCTGTACCACTTGCGCCACGGCAGACTCCGCGCACAAAAGACCCAGCACAACCGTGACAGCCATAAGCCACATCCAGCACCTAAGCGCGCAGCTCGAATCACCAGCACGCGAGACTCGAGGAACAGAGCGACGGACTACCCCCGCAACGTCGCGTCCTTCCACAACGTGCCAATTATACAAGCAACGAAGTTGTTACATCCAGGGTGATTCGTGTGCTTTGTCGTCTGAAAGCTGAGTGCGCGGCAGCCTACATCGCTGCCGCAGGGACGCGAAAGGAACGCGCGAAGAGAGGTACTTGCGGAGTCTGCGTCACCTGACCGCCTTACATCGGCAGCAGGCGAGTCGTCGGGATGATCTGCTTGTACGTCGAAGGACTCGACCAAAGGAGCTTGGCCGAGGCGACGCCAGTTGCTTCGTAGTATTCCATGGTGATCGTGACGGGGACTCCGGCTGTCAGACTGATCGTCGCGCTGTATTCCGTCACCGTCTGATCCTTCCACTGATTGACAAGCGGTGTTCCGTTCACCCACAGGCGCACTCCTTCATCGGTCTGCGTGTAGAAGGTGTACGTTTCCGTAAAGCGCGGAACGACCTTGCCGGTCCAGCGAATCTGGAAACCATCTGCCGGAACCTGAGGATCGGGCGTTCCTGCGCCAAAGTCGAAGTTGATGGTCGGCGAAACCTTCGAGGTCTTGAGCGTGGCCTTGGCAAAGTCGCGGGTCAGATCCCCGGCCATGGTCTGGTACATGTCTGCCTTGAGCCCACACGTTGCTGCGGTGCAGTTTTGTTCTTCCGCCAAGTCGAGCACATCGAGATGTCGGTAGTTCCCGAACATCATCAGGTTGTTTAGCTCGGTGTAGTAGTTGCAGATGTTCACCGCCGCAGGAGACGACACATAGTCCGTGATGCTGAACGTATTGGCCGCTTCGGCAACCTTGGCTTGATAGGTCTGCGGATTCAGCACGCCGGTCTTGTCTAGCTCGATGATGCGCGCGCGGATCTCGTTACGGAAGCACTTGATCATCGCGTCTTTGAGCCGGTTGTACTGACCATTCCCTTCTTCCCCAACAAAGAAGGATCGGCCCCCAACCCAGCCGTACTGCTCACCGAATTCCCGGTCTTTGTCCTGCGGGATCATCAGCCACTTTCCGTCGGAAGCGCGCTGATACAGGAAGTGGTTGTGAAAGCCTTCATCCCACGGTTCAGACCAGTTACGGAGCGCGATGTAATCGATCATCTTCTGGATGTCGAAGTGATCGACCAGGTACTGCTTGAGCGCCGTGAAGTTGTTGGTCGCAACCGCAGTCGCACGCAGCGAGTTTACGGTCTCGATCATGGTGCGGAGCTTGCTGTTGTTGTCCCAGTTGTAGGTCTTGCGGTCGTAGGTGAACTTGTAGCGGTCGTCGATGGTCCACATCGGACAGGTTGGGTTTAGCGTGAGTGTGGATTCATCGGAGACGCCAAACGGACCTTCGACTGCGCCAGCATTGCCATCGGCTTTGAACAGATCGCCAATCCGCTCTCCGGGGGCACGATAGCGCTTCATCATGTCGCCATCGATGTGCTCAATGTCGAGCATGTAGTGGTAGT
>JAEUKB010000085.1 GCA_016794365.1 Myxococcales bacterium | reverse complement strand
TCGAAGGCGGAGCGACGGCGGATGCGGTAGCGAAGGCACTCGGTCACAGCTCGTTCGCGATGACCGAGCAGCACTACGCCAGCCCGTCGAGTGTCTCCAACGCACGCTCCAGTCGGGTCGCCCAGACACTCGGAGGAGGAGAGAATAAGTTTTCTGAATTACTACATTCACTAAGCGAAATAGACCTTCAGAATCTGCTCAAAGAGCTGCAAGCAAGAGGTGTGAGAACGGAGTCATCCGTCGCTGATAGTCCGACATAACCAGTCCCTAAGTCGTTCCCCAGTTCGATCTTGTAGAGTGCTTTCTCGACGAATAAATGAACTTGTTATAGTAAGCCAGACAACATCTTGCTGGTGAATCAGGACGGCAACGAGGACTTCGTCAAGATCATCGACTTTGGCATCGCCAAAGATGTGCGCGCGGTTCCGGGGCTTCAGTCGAGCGGTCAGATGCGGGTGAGTGCTTCGTCGATTCCGACGGTGTCTGACCCAAATCCGGTGCCGGAACAGACGGAACAGTCAGAAAAGGAAGACATCTCTCTCGAAGATACGTCGAGCCACAACCTGACGCAGGCGGGGCAGCTCGTCGGAACGCCGCTCTACATGGCGCCGGAGCAGATTCGCAGCGGTCTGCACGACGCCAAGGGCGATCAGTATGCGCTCGGCTGCATTTTGTACTTTGCGCTGACGGGACAGCCGGTGTTCACGGGTCGGAAGCCCAACGAGATCATGTCGGCGCATGTGAAGCAAAAGGTGGTTCCGCCTCGGAAGCGGCTGCCTAGCTTGCAGATCAGCGACGCGCTGGAAGCGGTGGTGATGCGGGCGCTGGCAAAAGATCCAGCGCAGCGTTTTCCGTCGATGCGAGCGCTGGAAGAAGCGCTCGAAGCTTGCATTCGTGAGCTAAACGGTGAATCCGTCCCGTTGGAAGATCAGAAGCTTCGTCAGAAGCTTCGTCGGGTGATTCCAATTGCCATCGCGGCGCTGCTCTGTCTTGTGGGGTTGATTGTGTATGCAGTGCTGTCTCGGAAGCCCGTCGAAGAAGAGATCTCTCAAGCGGAGCTGTTGGCGCTGCGAGCAAGGGCCCTGGCTGTGCTGACCAAGCAGATTTCTTCGTCGGAACCTCGTCTGAAGCTGGGAGCGCTGCGGGCTCTCGGGCTCAGTCGGGATGGCGCGCAGCGTGGGCTGCTGGAAAAGCTGCTGGATGAAGCGGAACCATCGGTGGCTGCGCAGGCTGCGGAAGCGCTGGGTCTGCTCGGTGAGCCAGCGGCAGCGACGGGACTGCTTCAGCACAGTGGTCGCGCGAGTGATCCGTCGGTGCGTACGGCGATCGCGGTGGCGCTGGAGCGACTCGGTGAGCCTCGGGGAACACAGCTTCTGTACGACGGACTGGCTGGCAAAGATGGCGAGCTACGGCTTCTGTCGGCGCTGCTCCTGTGCGATCGCGGCAACCGTACGGCAGTCGAGCTGCTGCTGTCGGTGCTGGAAAAAGGTCAGGTCGGCGGTCCGATCGAGCTGTCGGTGCTGGGCTGCCTGGCTCGCTCGGGAAATGAGCTGGCGTACAAGGCGCTGCTCGTGAAGTTACAGCAGCCGGAGCCTCGGGAAGCGCAGCTGAAAGCGGCACAGCAGCTGATTCCTCTCGGTGAAGCGAGGGCGCAGACGCTGCTTCTGCGCTTGGCGAGTGAGCCGGGACGCGATCAGCTGCTCGCTGCGCGGTATTTGGCGTCGGCAGAGCATGGCGAAACGGCGCAGGTCTTTCGTTCAGTGCTTCTCGACGGAAAGGCAAGCAGCACAGCGACGATCCTGGCATCAGAAGGTCTGGGTCTGTCTGGAAAGCTGATTGATGTGAAGCTCCTCGATAAACAGCTCGACGGTGCAGCAGAGCCGCAGGTTCAGCTTGCGGCGGCTGAAGCGATAGTCCGTTTGGTGGCGACGGATGTGCGCCTGATGTCCGAGCGCAGCTTGCTGTGGGCGCGCGACGCTCTGACGAGTGGAAGCTGGGCGATTCGTCAGGCTGGCGTCGCAACACTCGGGGAGCGTCAGGAAGCCGAGGCGGGACCGCTGATTGTGTCAATGCTGCGTGATCCAGCGTCGCAGGTTCGTCGGGCGGCGGTGCGCGCGCTGGTTCGTCGCAGTGAGTTTTCGTCGCTGCAAGTGTTAAAAGATCAGCTGAGCGACACGGATGCGACGGTGCGTCTGGAGTCGCTGCAAGCGCTGGTTCGTCTCGCGAAGCGGTTTATCGATTCGGGTCAGCGTCCTGCCGTCGAGAGCGTGAGTAGCTGGCTGCGGGAAGTGGTACAAAAAGGCTCGACGAGCGAGCAGGTGGTGGCGCGAAGTGGACTGCTGCTACTCGGGGATGCGAGTCAGAAGTTGGCGCTGAAAACGCTGGCTGGCTCGTCGGATGAGGAGACGCGCAAGCTCTTGGCCGAGCAGCCGGGGGCCGATACCGAGATCCTGTCGTCGATGCTGAGTGATGCGAGCGAAGCGGTGCGCTTTGTGGCGGCGCGACGACTGGCAGAGCGCGGTGAGCAGAGCGCCAAGGTGGTGCTTCGTCAGATGGCGCAAAAGAATAGCGGCGAGGCAGTGACGGCGGCGGTCTTGCTCAATCGACTGGGGGAGCAGACCTCGCTGCCGCAGCTCGGTTCGACTTCGCTTCCCGTCGAAAAGCGCATGCAGCTGGTAGAGTCAGTCCAAAATCTGGATGCCAGCGTGGCGCTGCCGGTGTTGCTGTCGGCGGCGCGTGATCCTGAGCCGCTTGTGCGTCGCTTGGTCGTCGAGGTTGCGTCGGAGCTGCCGGGTTCGACATCAAGCAGCGTGCCTGGCTTGGCGGTGCTTCAGCTTCTGTCGAGCGATCCGGATGCGGCGGTGCGGGCTCGGGTCTGGGGCATCTTGGCGCGGCTGGCACCAAGCGATGCGGCAGGAAAGTCTCCATCGGTGACAGGGAAATCGCTGGCTGAAAAACAGCTGGGCGAAAAGCCGAAGCCAGAGCCGCAGAACGCAGTCAATCCGACGGAAAATCAGGCGGGTGGCAGTGGCAAGCTGGCGATCGAAGCCGCGCCGGGAACGCTGGTGCAAGTCGATGACAAGCCATGGCAAAACGCAGCGACGATCAGCTTGCCTGCGGGAAAGCATGTCCTGCGCGCGCTCGGCGGAGAGCGTCCGATCGAGATCATTGCGTCACAGACGCTGACCGTAAAGCTGTCCGAGTCGGAGCCAGAGCTTTTGCTGCGGCAAGGCGTCGAGGTGCTAGCTCGCGCAGATTACCGTCAGGCGCAGAAGCTGTTCGACAAAGCGCATGGGCAGTGCAAAAAGAACAAAGCGCTGGCGACGCCGTGTGAGCTGCTCGCGTTCGAGAGCAGCTATCACTTGGCGACGGCACTGGAGCACGGTCATCGGCTTCCTGAAGCGATGATGCAGTATCAGAAGCTCGTCAAGAGCTCGCCGAAAGCCAAAGGTCGCACGGATCATCGCGGAGAGATCACGGCGGCGGTCAGTCGTCTGTCGCAGCAGATGGGCGAAGTGGTGATCGCGAGTCGGAAAAAAGGCAAGTGCCAGCAGTCGAGCGTGTGGGTTTTGCCAGGAACACACATCATTTCCGTCGATGGCAAGAGTCAGCAAGTGCAGGTGAGCGCGCAGCAGCGACTCGAAGTCGGGAGCTGTAAGTAAGCATGCGTGGGGCAGGGCACGCGCTCGGTGCTTGGCTGGTGGTGCTTTTGTGCGTGCCTCAGACGGTGGATGCGCGACGACATCACGGGGAATCGAGCAAGCGCGCGCACAAAAAGAGCGATCGAAAAAGAGACAAAAAAGGTGACATTTCGGGGTCATCTTCCGTCGCAGGTCAGTCCGCAGCGAACAGTGCAGACACGGTGCGCAAGCCGCGAGCGGTGGCACTACTTTTGGAAGCGAAAGCGGCGCTGGAGGCTGGGGATCTCGACGGAGCGCATAAGAAAGCCGACGCTGCATATCGCAAGCAAGCGAGTGCTCAAGGGCTGTTTGTTCTTGGACAAGTGGCGCAGGCGCAAGGTCGCGTGGTCGAAGCGCATGACTTGTTTCGTCGCTATTTGGCCGATCCCAGCGCTTCGTCGGATGCGGTCTTGCGTGCAGAGGCTCAGCGTCAGGCCGGACTGTCGCTGCCGCAAGCGGGCGATCTGTACATCGCTGGGGACAAAGATGCGCTGGTGTACGTAAACGATCGGCTGCTCGGGAGCTTACCGCTGCTGTTGCCACTGCGGGTTGCGGCGGGAAACCTGTCGGTGACGCTGCAAAGCGGTGGACGATCGAGCAAAGGGACCGTGGAAGTGCCCGCCGGTCAGGCGCGTGAGATGCGCTTTGATGAGCTGACGGGCGCGGTGCTGGTGTCGGTGCCTCCGACGGTGGTCTTGGTGGAAGAGCGATCGGGAAAGCTGTCGTCCGAAGCTGCGCTGGTCGAGGCACTGGAAAAAGGCAGTCAGCTGGTTGGTTACTCGCTGGCCGCGTCGGAGCGCAAGCTTGGCTTCTGTGAGTCGCTGTCGGCAGACTGTCTGCTCGATCTGGCGAAGCAGCGCGCGGCAAACTATGCGCTCGGCGTGCGTGAGGTGCCCAGTTCAAGCGGTGTCTCGACGGGAAAAGAGCTTCAGCTTCAGCTCTGGGATGTGCAAGTCGGTGACTTGGCGGCGCAAGAGACGGTGCGCTGTAGCTCGTATCGCAATGAGAGCGATCTGGCGGCTGTGACGGAGCAAGTGGCGACGGTTCTGCGTCGAGGCCGAGCGCGACCGCGCGGGATGCTGTCTGTATCGAGCATTCCGAGTGAAGCGCAGCTCGCACTGTCGGGTCGTTTCGTCGGAAAGACACCGTGGAAAGGCTCGGTGTTCGTCGGTCCGCAGCAAGTTGAGCTGTGGGCGCATGGCTTTGAACGTCAGCAGCTTTCAACGACGGTGCAGCCAGGGCAAACGGCGATGCTTTCGACGCTGCTCAGTCCAGAACTGCTGAACGAACCGCTGCCTTACGGTGAGCGTCGGTCCGTCGCTGCGCTGGGCGCGCGTCCGCTCTGGCGGGTGGCAACCGGTGCGGCGATGATTGGTGTGGGCATGCTCCTGACTGGAATTGGCGGGTCTGCGCTGGCTGCCAACGGAACCTGTGTGCCACCGCTTCAGCCGCCTGCGCTGGTCTGTCGGGAAACGATTCAGTCGGGACCGCTCGGAGGTTCGCTGCTCGGCATCGGGCTGGGACTGTCGATCGGCGGTGTGGTGATGGTCGCGATTCCGCCGCGTGGTGCCAGCAGTCCCTGACTAGAGCGGTTCGAGGAAGGCAAAGCGCAGCGACGTGACTGTGGCTCGCGGATGGTGATTGACTTTGGCCAGTGTAGAAGGCTAAGAGGCAATCACCATGAGCGAAGACCTCGTCGTGCTGCGCGAAATCTTGCAACGCGAGCTGGAAACCATCAACGCGTACGAGAAGATGATCGAGCGCGTATCGGACCCAGTGCTGCGCGAGATTATCGATCACGTCACCGACGAAGAACGCGAACACGTTGCCGAGATGTATCACCTCATCATGGACCGTGATCCGAAGCAGCGAGAGCGCTCGGAGCTGAGTCATGCGCAGCTTACGTCGATGTCGCTGCTCGGCGCTGTTCCGTCGGCAGCAGCAGCTGGTTCAGAGCGTGATGCCGCCGCCGCAGCTGGGCTGAGCGGTCAGTTGATTGCTCCAGCTTCCGCATCAAGCCGCGATCCCGTTCCGCCACCTCCGCCGGTTTTTCCCGATGGTGCGTGGTCGGTTGGTGCGCTCAAACGTAGTCCCAAATAGCGCGATTTGTCGAAATCGTCCGCTTCCGTACCCTTGCGAACACGAAGAGACAGCCATGCCTGACACCAGCAACTTTTTGACCCATGAGCACCTGCCCTTGTCCGAGGCGCGTTGGCGCGAACTGAACATGTCAGTGGTTGATGTCGCTCGACGGCGGCTTGTCGGACGACGATTTTTGGATCTCTATGGTCCACTCGGCGCGGGCGTTCAGACCGTCCACAACGACGTTTACACCGGCACCGAGCGTGCTGCGATTGGCATCCTGGGCGAAGAGCCGATTGCGCCGGTTCGGACCGCAGGCCGTCAGATCTTGAGCGTGCCGATCCTCTACAAGGACTTTTCGCTGTACTGGCGTGATTTGCAGACGGCGGAGCAGTTTGGCATGCCGATCGACCTGTCGGCAGCTGCGGGCGCTGCGAGCTTCGTCGCTGACCGAGAAGACGACATGATCTTCAACGGAATTCCAGAGCTGAACCTGGCGGGATTGGCGACGGTTCCGGGTCGAAACGTGATGCCGCTTGGGGACTGGAATCAGGTCGGCGCAGCGCTTCAGTCTGTGACGGTAGCGATCGAACGTCTCGTCGAAGCTGGCTTTTATGGACCGTACTGTTTGGTGACGAGTCCGTTTCTGTACGCCAAGCTGGCGCGCTTTGTTGAAAACACCGGCGTCTCCGAGCTGGGTCACATTCGTGAGCTCTGCACAGACGGCGTGTTCCGTTCGAGCGTTCTGCCCCGCGATCGAGCTGTGCTTGTCTCGACGGGACCGCAGAACTTTGACTTGGCTGTGGCGCAGGATTTCCGCGTCGCCTACCTTGGTGCGGAGCAGATGAATCATCCGTTCCGTGTCTTCGAGTGTGCGGTGCTGCGCATCAAGCGCGCCCAAGCGATCTGTACGCTCGAGCCCAAACCCTAAACCACATCAAGACATCGATCTATAGGAGGGGACCTAATGCAGGTTTCGGCGCAAGAGGAATGGCCGTCATGGCTGATTCCGCTGTCGGCAGTTGCTGACGAAGAAGATGAGTTTTTCGACGACGAAGATGAAGACGAAGACTTCGATGACGAAGATGAAGACGAAGACTTCGATGACGAAGATGAAGACGAAGACTTCGATGAAGACAGCGACGAGCTGTTTGAAGATGATGAGCTAGCGAGCGACGAGGACGAAGACTTCGACGAAGACGATGATGACTACTTCGACGACGACGAAGACTTCGAGGACGAAGAAGAATAAGCGCGACGCTTGGTGCTCGCGAGCATCGGAACCCTGGGAGCCACGATGAAGGCGCAAGAGTGGAACGTCACCGTCGGAAGCGGCAAAGATCAGCGCAAGCTTTCGGTGCAGCTTGAGTCGGCAGAAGGCAGTCAGTACCGTCTCCGCATCGGGAGTGAAGTCACAACCGTGCAGGTCGTTCGCAACGAAGCGGGAAGCTACTCGCTGATCGATGAAAAAGGACGACAGCGCGGCATTGATATTGACGGAACGCTCCCGGACTTGAAGCTGGCGATCGATGGCGCTGATGCGATTGCGGTGTCCGTCGCGGATGCTCAGTCGCTTGCGGCTTCGGATGCTGTCAGCTCTGCCGTTGGAGAAGTTCGCGCAGCGATGCCCGGCAAAGTGGTCAAGATCGTCTGCAAGGTCGGCGATGTCGTCAAAGCGGGACAGCCGCTCTTGGTCATCGAAGCGATGAAGATGGAAAACGAGCTGCGTGCAGCGGGCGGTGGCCGCGTCGATTCGATTGCCGTTCGCGAAGGTCAAACCGTCGAAGGTGGCCAGGTTCTGCTGGTCCTGGGAGGTGCGGCATGAGAGCTCGTGTTGTATCGCTGCTGGCTGCGCTGCTGCTCGCGGTTGGCTGTGCGCAGGAAGACGGCTTCGCTCGGGATGACGGTCAAGCGCCGTTTGAAGGCCGAGAGATCAAGTTCCAGAGCACGTACGTCTACTTCCCGTCGGATTTTTCGCTCTCGATCGTGCGCGACACCATGCCGCAGTCGGAAGTCTGTGCGATTCTGAAGCGCTACAGCGAGACGACGCCGAAGCTGGCGGGCCTGCCGGTGCTTCCGTACAAAGAAGAACACTACACGCTGGTGATGACCGTCGATTCGGTGCAGCCGGGCGACGATGTGTCCTTTGATCCGACCGATACAGGCTCGGCGGGAGATATGCGCTATGCGGCACTGGCTCATTATGGCATTGGCAAAAACCGCGATCCCGACTGGGCGCTGCGTGCGAGCGGCTTTGTGCGAATCAGTGAGCTTACACAGTACAAGCGCGTCGCTGGCAAGCTGGCGCTCCGCTTCCCAAGTGGAGAAAAGCTCGACGAAGAGTTCGCGGTTGACGCCTGCCCGAAGTAGCCTCTTCGCTGACATCCTCCTACCGCTACGAGTCGCCGCTCCGAATCTTTTGCACTGCTCTGGTCCGAAATCTGCGCCTGCCCAACTTGACAGCCTAAGTACCCGTACTTAGAGTGCGCTGCGGTTTTCTGTCCTGCACCATGCACCGCCAAATCGTCTAGCAGATTGGGAATGATGGGATGACGACACACGCGCAAGGCAAGACCATGATCCACGTTGACGGCTTGACCAAGCACTACGGCAAGGTTAAGGCCGTCAACAACATCTCCTTCGACGTTCACGCCGGTGAGGTCTTAGGTTTCTTGGGTCCGAACGGGGCTGGCAAGACCACCACGATGAAGATCCTCACTTCGTATCTGTCGCCGACCTCAGGAAGAGCTGTCGTCGCTGGATACGATGTGTTTGACCAGGCGCTCGAAGCGAGAGCCCGCATCGGTTATCTCCCGGAAGGCACGCCGCTCTATAGGGACATGACGGTGCTGGAGTATCTGAACTTCATCGCCGACGTTCGCAACCTTCCGACGGGCACCAAGCGACAGCGACGGCTGCGTGAGGTGGTCGAGCAGTGCGGCCTTGGTGACCGGCTGGGCTTTTTAATCGGAGAGCTGTCGAAGGGACTCAAGCAGCGCGTCGGGCTCGCGCAAGCGATTTTGCATGAGCCGGAAGTGCTGATACTCGACGAGCCGACGAGCGGACTCGATCCGAACCAGATCGTCGAGATTCGCCAGGTCATCAAGCAGATTGGCGAAAAGAAGACGGTCATTTTCTCGACGCACATCATGCAAGAAGTCGCTGCGACCTGTTCGCGCGTGCTGATCATCAGCAAAGGCAAGATTGCCGCCGACGGTCGTCCCGACGAGCTTCAGCGCAAAGCACAGGGTCAGATGTCGCTGCAAGTCGAGCTTGTGGGCGACGCCGGACTTGCCAAGAGCGGTCTGGAGTCCATCACGTCGGTGGAATCGGTTCGTGTGCTGCCTGTGGAAGGTGAAGAAAAAGCCGACGGACATCGCTTCGTGGTGATGGCCAAGTCGGGAAGTGATCCTCGGGCCGAGATCTTCAAGATGGCGACGCAAAAAGGCTTGCAGCTCCTAGAGCTTCACCGTGAGCGTGCGTCGCTGGAAGACGTGTTCCGCAACCTGACTTCGGGCGGCTCCGCAAGCTAGTCCCTTTTGAGGAGAAGCTGACGATGGGAAAAATTTCGACCATCATGCGCCGAGAGCTTGGCGCGTACTTCAACTCACCGATTGCCTACGTGGTGATTTCGGTGTTCCTCGTGCTGTCGGCGTTTCTGTTCTTCAATGCGCTGTTTTTGCAGCAGCAGGCAGAGCTTCGAGAGCTGTTTGATGGCTTCTGGACGACGCTGCTCGTCGCAATCCTGGGGCCAGCCATCACGATGCGGCTGTTTGCCGAAGAGCGCAGCAACGACACGCTGGAGCTTCTTCTGACGATGCCAGTGACGGACTGGGACATTGTGCTCGGGAAGTACCTGGCTGCGCTGGTCCTGTTTGGCTACGCGATGCTGGCGATGGGCTGCTTTGCTGTGACGGTGGCGTGGCTGGGACCGCTAGACAAAGGCGCGGCGTTTGCTGGCTTTGTCGGACTGTTTCTGACGACGGCGACTTACATGGCGATTGGGCTCATGGCGTCGGCGTTCACCAAGAATCAGATCGTCGCGTTCTTGATGGCGGTGACGATGTGTCTGCTGCTGTGGCTGGTCGGGAAGGTTGTGCAGGTGATGCCTCCGTCGATTCAGCCGTTTGTGGACTGGATTGGCGTCGATAACCACATCGGAAACATGGCGCGCGGCGTCTTTGATACCCGAGACATCCTGTACTTCTTCAGCATCATCTCGTCGTGCCTGCTGGTGACGCAGACGACGCTTGAGAGCCGGAGGTGGAGCTAATGAGCAAGCCACTTCACAAGAGTCGGACGGCGCTAAACGCCGCTCTGTTCGTCGGTCTGTCGATTGGCGCTGTCGCTGCTGCCAACGTGGTGTCGCTGCGGCACTTCGGGCGAATCGATATGACCAAAGACAAGGTCTATACGCTGGCGGCTGGATCGCGTGATCTCGTCGCCAAGCTGCCGGATCGGATGAACGTCAAGCTGTTTATGAGCGAGGAGCTCAAGCCTCCGTTTAAGCAGCATGCGCAGTTTGCGCGCGATCTTCTGTCGGAATACTCGACGTATTCGCAGGGCAAGTTCAACCTCGAAGTCATCAAGATTGGCGACGGGGAAGAGGCCCGCAAAAAGGAAGAAGAAGCGTCCAAGTGCGGCGTTCAGAAGTCCAACCGAGGCGTGGTTTCGGCCAACAAGTTCGAGATTGGCTCGACGTTCCTCGGTGTGTGCTTCAGCTACGGCGACAAGACCGAAGCGATCCCTGTCATCGACCGCGACGAAGGCCTGGAGTTTCAGATCTCGGGTCTTATCAAGCAGATGACGGTGAAGAAGAAAAAGATCGGCTTTGCGACGAGCGAAGGTGAGCTGAGCCTGGCTCACGGTAGCGGTCTACAGCTCCTGTCGGAACAGCTCAAGGCGTCGGGTTACGAGACGATCAACGTCGAGCTGAAGGCGATGGTGTCGTCGGACATCGACGTGCTGATGATCATCGGTGCGAAGCAGCCGTTTTCCGAGCGTGCGAAGTACGTCGTGGACCAGTTCCTGATGTCAGGCAAGTCGGTGGCGTTCTTCGTCGATGGACAGCAGATGCAGACGCCGCGCGGTCAGATGGCTCCGGGCATGGAAATGCCGCAGATTGCGCAGTCAAACGACACGCAGCTCGACGACTTGCTCGGGGCGTACGGCGTCAAGATCAAGCAGGACATGGTGCTGGATAAGCGCAACTTCCCAGGCTTGGTGAACGTCGGTCAGCAGATGTACCTGATGAATCACCCGGTGTTCCTGAAGGTGACGCCGCTGCCGCAAAACCATCCGATCAACGAAAACATGCCGGGCGCGCTGCTGTCGTACGCGAGCGTGGTCGAGCTGGTCGGCGACGCCAAAGACGGAAAAGGTCCGGTGCAGTTTACGAAGCTGATGGAGTCGAGCAAGCAGAGCTGGCGTCCGTCGGGACCGTTCGTGTTTATGCCGGGTCCGCAGATGCAGATTCCGACGCCGAGTGAAGACAAAGGTCCATTTGCACTTGGTGTCGTCGGTCAAGGCAAGTTCAAGAGCGCGTTTGTGGGCAAGCCGATCGTCAAGGAAGACGGTAGCAAGCTCGCTGCGGACCAGAGCCAGCCGGGCATCGATCCGATGAAGACCGAGGCTCTTGAGACGGCGCGGCTGGTGGTGATCGGCGACTCCGACTTCATCAGCGACCAGTTCATCGGGACTGGCGCGCGTGCGGGTCTGCGCGACTACCTGGCGAACTTGGTGTACACGATGAACATCATTGACTGGCTGGCGCAGGACGAAGCGCTGGCGGCGGTGCGGAAGAAGGGCATGCAGAGTCGGCCTCTCGATCAGGTGTCCGAGAGCACGGTGACGATGGTGAAGGTGCTCAACATCGGTGCGCTGCCGGGTCTGATTCTGCTGATTGGTCTGGTTCGCTTCCGGCTGCGTCAGAGTGCGCGGCAGAGCGCCAAGCTGTAACGGAAACCGAGGCTGACGATGGAAAAGAAGAACCTCTACGCGCTGGTTGCTTTTGTGGCGCTGTCGGTGGCGGCGGTGTTTTCGCTGCGCTCGCCGGAACAAGGTGAGCGCGTCGGTGAGCGGCCACGGGCGATTGCGGAGATCAAGCCGGGCTCGATTGGCTCGCTGGACGTGGCGCAGCCGGGTGACAAAGACAAGGTCTCACTGACGAAAAAGGGCGACAAGTGGCAGGTCACGGCTCCGTATGACAAGCCAGCGGATCCGACGGTGGCCAAGGCTGCGGTCGAGGCACTGGAAAAGGTGCGCTGGGGCGACTTGGTGACGCAGCAAAAGACCAAGCACGCCGAGTTCGAAGTGTCCGACGAAAAGGCTGTACATGTCGTGGCCAAGGACTCGGGCGGTGCGGTGCTGGCGGATCTGTACATCGGCAAAGCAAGCGGCAACGCCACGATGGTGCGAGTTGCAGGCAAAGACGATGTATGGCAAGCGCTGGACCTGTATGCGTCCACCTACAAGCGCGAGGGCAAGACCTGGCGCGATCACGGCATCTACGATCTCAAGGCTGATGACGCGGAAAAGCTGGTGATCGTCGGTGGTGGAACCAAAGTCTCGCTCGATCGTGTGGCACCGGCGGCGGGCGCAGATGGCAAGCTGGGCAGCCAGAACATCTACGAAGCAAAGTGGAAGATTGCCGAGGGAGACGCGGTGCTCAAGCCGGGGCTCGAAGTGGACAACATGCTGCTGAATCGGATGGTTCAGTCGGTGTCTACGCTGCGGGCGTCGGATTTCCAAGATGCGAGCAAGCCCGAAGACGTGGGACTTGCACAGGGCGCGCCGGGACAGATCTCCGTCACGGTCCGCTACAAAGAAGGCAAGAGCGCGGGCGTGCGAATCGGTCAGCTGAAGGGCGACGACTACTTTGTGCAGACCATCGACAATCCGCAGGTGTTTTCCGTCAAGAAGTTCGGTCTGGAGACGGTGGCTCACATTCCGCAAGACATCCGCGACAAGAGCTTGCTGTCGCTCAAGGCAGAGCAGATTGATGCGGTGACGGTGGCGCAAGGTGCGGACGTGGTGAGCATCAAGTCCGTCGATAAGACCTGGAAAGCGGACAAGCTGGCGGACGCGGATGAGGCCAAGCTCAAGCAAGTGGTGGATGGCTTCGATGGACTGATGGGAACGGGCTATGTCGCGCCGGATGCGCCAGAGCTGAAGTCGCTGGCGACGCCGAAGGCAACGATCACGGTCAAGCCGAAGACGGGCCCGGTGGTGGTGCTCAAGATCGGTGATGCGCGTGGTGATGACCTGGCGGTTCAGAAGGTGGGGCAAGACGCGATGTGGGGGCGCAAGCTCCAGATCGAGCGCTTGCTGAAGAAGCCCGCCGAGCTAGCGAAGGACAAGAAGTAGCGTCTTTTTTCGCCCGCTTCGTCGCTGCGGGCTTTTCTACACTGTCAGTGCGAGCAGTCGGCGTCTGGTTTCGGCTAGATCGCTGCGCTCGTTTCTTCCCTGTCGCAAAAACGCTTCAATCGCGGGCAGCTTGTGTAATGCCTCGTCGGTGGCCGGATCGCTGCCGCGCTGATAAGCACCGAGCAGGACCAGCTCTCGTTGCCGTTCCGACAGAGCCAGCAGCTCGCGCAGTCGCGCAGCGGCCTTGAGCTGTGGTCCGTCCACAATGTCATCCATCACGCGTGACAGCGAGCGCAAGACATCGATGGCTGGATAGTGTCCACGCTCGGCGAGCGATCGCGAAAGCTCAATGTGTCCGTCGAGCGTTGCGCGCACTTCTTCGGCAATGATGTCGTCTACATCGTCGCCAGCGCCCGTGACCAAGACCGCGTACACCGCTGTGATCGAGCCAAACTCACCTTGTCCAGTGCGCTCAAGCAGTCGCGGAAGAAGGGCAAACACCGACGGTGGATAGCCTTGACGAGCAGGTAGCTCTCCGGCGGCCAGCCCGACTTCTCGCTGGGCTCTGGCGACTCTCGTCAGTGAATCGACGAGCAGCAGCACCTTCTTGCCGCGATCGCGAAAGTGTTCAGCAATTGCCGTTGCAGACAGTGCAGCTTTCAGACGAAGCAGCGGCGGCTGATCCGAGGTTGCACAGACCACGACGGTGCGGCGACGGGTGTTGTCATCCAGTTCGCGCTCGATGAAGTCTCGGACCTCGCGGCCACGCTCGCCAATCAGACCAATCACCGTCACGTCGGAGCTGGCATTGCGCGCAATCTGTCCAAGCAGCGTCGATTTGCCGAGACCTGGACCGGCAAACAGCCCAATGCGCTGACCTTGGCCGATCGAGAGACATCCGTCGATGGCACGCAGACCAAACGGCAGTGGATCGGTAATTCTGCGCCGACGCAGCGGATCTGGTGCATCTCGCTCGACGGGAATTGGAATCAGCTCGGTCGCCAAGCTCGACAGCGGCGGGCCGTCGTCCATGGCTTCTCCGTAGGCATCGATCACGCGTCCAAGGAGCGGTGTGCCAGCCAAAATGGTCAGCGGCATTCCCGTCGGACGTACGATGGAGTTTGGACCAACGCCAGCGACTGCACCGAGCGGCAGCAGCACGACTTCTTCGCCGCGAAAACCGACGACCTCGGCGTAGAGCGGCGCTTCTCCACTCGGAGCTTTGCGCCACGAAGACAGACTGGGCGACAGTGGCTCGCGCTCCGTCGGCTCACTCAGGCGATCGATGGCGACCAATTCACCGATGCGCGCTCCCGGTGCGGTGGCTCGCAAGACCAGGCCAGTTAGCTCACTGACACGACCAGAGATTCGCTGAGCGACGGTGGCTTGAACGGTTCGCAGGGCAGCTTGCAGACGGAGCGGATCGGGCTTTTCACCACGCTCGGGTCGTTCTTTGCGCTCAGGCTTGGGCGACGCGGGATCGCTCATGGTCCTTGTCCCCGCAAGGCACGCTCAATCGCATCGAGCTGAGTCGGTAAGCGTGCATCGACGGTGCCAAGCTCGGTTTCGACGATGCAGCCGCCGCGCGCGATCGCTCCATCGGCACGCAAAATCACGGCTTGGGTGCGACTACAGCGCTCGATGAGCCGTGGTCGTCCCCGCTCGAGTGCTTTCAAGTCGTCGGGATGGCAGCGCACAACCACTTCACGCGGCGCACCTGCTTGCGACAGCGCTTCACTGACGATATCGACGACGGCATCGGGCTTTAGCTCCAGCTCGCGACCGAGGATTCGTTCCGCGATGCGTACCGCCAGCACCCGCAGATCCTGCTCGACATCTTTGTGGGCGCGCAGCGTCTGGACCCGCGCTGCCGTCAGCAGCTCTGTCACCGCCGCCAGACCGCGCTCGCGACCTTCGGTGATGGCTTGGGTTCGCAGACGCTCGGCTTCGTGACGCGCTTCGCTGAGCAGCTTGTCCGCTTCGGCTCGCGGGTCAAACGGATACGGGTCGATGTTCGGCTTTTTCCCGTCGCGAAGACCGCTTTTTAGGATGCGGGCCATGGCTAGGTCAGTATATCGCTGCCCGGCGCGGAAGGGGTGCTGCCGAGACGGCGAACGTGCTACTTTTTTTGTGTGAGCGAGCGGCCCCGGCCACAGAGCCCGAGCATCATTCCGCTGCAGCAGACCCTGGTGCGTCGCGTACTTCAGGTGCTGGCTGCCGTCGCGATTGTTTGGCTCGGCGTGTTCTTGGGGCTGAACGATCGGCGACTCGGCAAGCTCGTCACCAAGATCGTCGCGACGCAGATTCGCGGAGAGTTCAACCTCGGTTACGCGCGCTATTCGTACTTTAGCAGCCTCGCATCGATCATCTTGAACACCACCACTCACGTCGAGGGCGGCGATTTCGAGATGCGCGATCCCAACGGCGAGCTGGTGATGAAAGCGTCTCGCATCGACGCTGACATTTACCTTGGCGAGCTGATTCGCGGCCTGCTCCGAACCGCTGTGAGCGCACCCTTTGGCCGAGGCTCTTTCGTCGAGCTTCACTTTTCATCGGGACACTTGCACGGCGGCTGGGCCCACATTCGCCCGATTCAAGTTCGTCGTCTGTATCCACCCAACGTCACCGGCCCGATGTTCGGCAACGAGGTCAACATCGTCGCCACCATGTCGGGCAAAAAGCCCAGGCCCGAGAGCGCACCGCCAAGCCCCGGACACTTGCGCATCACCATCGACGGAGAAGGCCTGACCTTCGCGAACGTCAGCTATCAGATGTCCTTTCCTGGCTGGCACGGTCGTGTCGAGGGTGTAAAGGGCGCGCTGACGATGCGTTTTTCGTCCGATCCCGCCGAGACCAAGCCCGGACTTCAGAGCTTCGTCTACGAGGTCGCTCCGATGAATGCCGACAGCGGCGAGCTGGTGTTGGGTTCACCGGGCCCCGAAGGAAGTGGCGAGTTTGTCTTCCCGCTGCGCAACCTCGAGCTGCGACGGTTTGGTGCGCGCGCGAGTCGCAAACAAGACCTGGTATTCCGTGGCAAGGTCAAGGCTGCCGACGCGGATGTCGAAGTCGATGGCAAGCTTCTCGACACGTACTGCGACACTGGCGTGCAGCTCGATCTGTCGTTCACGAGCGGAAATGGCCTGGCCAAGCTGGTTCCGGGCGGACTTCTGTCGGGACAGCCTCGTGGACGGGTTCGCTTCTATGGCGCGCTGTCCTCGACGCTTCCGACGACCATCAGCGGTCGTCTGTCGCCGTGTCTTAGCCAAGACTTTCACGTCCAGAACTTTCCGCTGCAAGGTGACGGTCGCTCAGTCGTGATTGAAGGCCAAGTGGCCGACGTGGAAGCGCTGATTGCGTCGATTCCGATCTCGGCAGCGCGCTCGCGCTTCACGCTCAAAGGCAGCGACTTACACATGCCGAAGGTGACAGCGAACGCGCTCGGCGGACAGCTTCGCGCTGAGCCGCTGCACTTTTCCTTTTCAGGTGACATGCCGTGGTCGGCGAAGATCTCGATGCAAGGAACCGATCCGGCGCAGGTCGGGATCATGCCCAAGATCTTGCAGCCCATCGTCGCTGGTCGTCTGAAAGGATCGATGCGCCTTGGGGGCAGCTTGGCCAAGCATGCGCATCCAGAGCGCGTCGTGATTGAGCGCGTCGATGCCCAAGTCGAGCGCTTGGCTCGTCACGATCCGCTGCCGAAGGACATGAAGCTGGCAGGATCGTTTATCTACACGCCCGAGACGGTGCTGTATCGGCAGCTTCAGCTGAGCGGCGATACGCTGATGCTGCGCTCGGATCACGGTGCAGTCGGTCCCAGCGACGGAAAGCTCGACATTCCGGTGATGGAGATGTCAGGCCGTGGCGCGCCGCTCGGACGCGTGCTGCAGTTCTTTGGCGTCAGCGGTCAGGCGGGCGAAGCGCAGACGAAGTTCCGTCTCGGAGGACGGATTTTGCGTCCCGAAGCGTCGCGCGGTGAGTTCTTCGTCAAGGATCTCGATCTGTTTGGTCGCAAGATCGACGAGCTGGCGACGGAGTTTGCGCTGCATGACGGCAAGCTCAACCTGTTGTCGCTCAAGGCCCAAGGCAAAGATGGCTCCGTGAGCGGCGACGGAGCGCTTCAGCTCTTTACCAAAGATGTCTCGACGAGACCCGACGATCCGCTGTTGACTGTGAAGGCGGCGGTTTCCGGTGTCAGCGTCGGACTGCTTGCGCCCGGACAAGACATCAGCGGCATGATTTCGGGCAAGATCGATGTGACGGGAACGATGGGCCGTCCCGTCGGAGAAGTTGATCTTTCGGTGCCGAAGCTGACGGTGCTCGGTGGGCAGTTTGACGCGGTGTCGGTGGCTGCGCAGCTCTCGCAGACGCAGGCGATCTTGCGACAGCTCTCGGCGACGCTTGATTCTGGACGGCTGACTTCGTCGGCGACGCTGCGCCATGAGCGAGGACGACCGCTCGACGCAACGGTGGAGTTTGCGAAGCTGCCGATTGGAAAGATGCCGATTGTCCAAGGCTTGCCGATGGTTGTCGATGGAACACTCTCGGGCAAGCTGCGGATGCTCGGGACGCTTCAGCCGCTGTGGCCGGTGTTCGAGGGCAAGCTCTCGGTGTCCGACTTCAAGGTGCAAGGACGGCTGCCGACGGCGCTTGGTCCCGTGATCGAAGGTGGCTTGGTGCTGGCCGAGCGAGAGCCGCTGTTTGGCATGCTCGGGATGGTGGTGCGCGTCCTGACGCTGGGACAAGCCGAGCTTGGCTTTACACCGACGGACGGCGGCACCAAGATCAGCGGACGACTGTTCGATTCATTCGACATCGACGGTGTTCTGACGATGGCTGGCGGTCTGCCTCGTGGGGATCTGTCGATTCGCTTTGGCTGTCCGCTGCCTCCGTATTTTGTAAAGTCCGTCGAGCAGCCAGTTAACGGTCGGACATCAGCGACGACGCTTGCGTGTGATCTGCTCGCGCAGAAGCTGCTGCCAGAGCTGGCCCAAATCGGGGACGTGTCGGTGTCGGGAAGTGGCGAGCTGCGACTGCGCTTCGGCGACGATCCTCGCTCGCTGTTTGGACCCGATCCGCTGTTTGCGAAGGGCATTGGCTGTCCGGTGCTCGCATCACGAACACCGACGGAAAGTGAGTCGCGGCTGTTTGGTGCGACGCTGCGGCTCAATCGGGCACTGCTCGCGGTCAAGACGGTCACCGACGAAGGAGAAGAGCAGCGTTACCTGGCCTTTAACGACGGCGATGTCTTTTCTTGCTTCGACGGACGCGATCTAGAGCTGGGACAGGCGCGCTTTGTCAGTCAGCGCTGGGGCGGCGAGCGAAGTGCCGGGGATGTCGCTGCGCTCTCGACGAGCGCTCGTCCAGCCTTGGGTGAGACCGGAGCGGTGCGTTTTTCCGGGCTGCTCAGTCCCGTCGATTCCGATCTGCGTGTGCGTGGTCAGGTTCGGCTGGAGCTGCTGGAGCATCTATTGCGCTCGGTGTTCCGTCGGACCCAAGGGGAAGCCAGCGTCGATCTGCGCATCACCGGGCCACTGTCCAGCCTTCAGCCCGTTGGAACGATGGAGCTGCGCAGTGCCCAGATCGAGCCGCACGAGCTGGATACGCCGCTCGAGATCCAAGGTGGCAAGCTGGTGCTGCGGTCCGATCGCGCTGAGCTAGAGAGCCTGAAGCTGCTCGTCGATAACTCGGTGACGCTGGTGCGTGGCTTCGTCGAGGTTTCGCGCTACACGCCGCTTCAGCTTGGCAGGATCAGCTTCGAGCTACGCGGCGATGTATCGGCTCGTCTGCTTCAGTGGCCGTTTGCGCGCAACGTCGCGGAAGCGCGCGGTCGCTTCGGGCTGGATTTGCTGAAGATCACCGGCACCATCGAGCAGCCCATCGTCGAAGGAACGCTGACCGCGCACGAAGTGTTTTTGAACCTGCGACGCTTTCATGAGCTGTCGTTTTCACGCGGCACGATTCGTTTTCTGCGCGCTGGCTCGGGCGACGACGGACGCATCATCATCGGTCGGGGCGAAGGCAGTCCCGCTGGTGTCGCTCTCGCTGGTTTGGTGGACGGCGACGGAAAAATCGAGCTGAGCGGACGCATCGATCACAACGGCATGGGCGGCTTCATTCGCAATGCCTGGCACCGTGCGCTCGATCGCGTGGACCTGGCGATCAAGATGGAAAACGTCCGTCACAGCTCGTCGGGCGTCTACAACGTCGAGATGTCTTCCGCGCGCGGCCTGACGCTGACCGGAAATCGTGACGGAGTCAGCCTACTTGGTGACATCGAAGTGGTGGCTGGTCGTTACATGCAAGACTACGATCCCACAGACCGCTTCTTGTCCGCTCGACGCATCGTCGAAGAAGAGAAGCCGTTTTGGGACGGAGACGACTTTCTGTCGCAGATCAAGCTCGGCATCTCGGTGCGCACGCGCGGCACCTTCCGGGTCTTTAACAACATCGCGGACCTTCGCTTATCGACGCAGGCATTCGATGTAGCCGGTCCGCTCGATGACATTGCCATGAACGGAGTCATTCGCGTCGATAGCGGCGTGTTCTTCGTTCCCGGTCTGCGCGGTGAGTTTCACGTCAAAGGCGACAGCAAGATTGCGTTTTCCAAGACCGCGCGCTGGCCCGATACGCCGTACGTCGAGGTGCTCGGTGGAACGCGTGACTTTGACCAAAACGATCAGCAGCGCAACGTCGAAGTCGCGCTCCGAGGCCGTGTCCGCGAGCTAAAGTTCGAGTGTCTTTCGTCAGACGGTCTGTCGGCGGCAGACTGCGCGAGCTTCCTGCTCCTTGGTGACTCGGCGGATGCGGTGCGCGGCGGTCGTCCCAATCCATCGGCAACGACGGTCGGCGGCGCGCGTGCCATTGATTACGGCGATCCAGCCGCGAAGCTTGTGACGAGCCAGCTTCTGACCAACCAAGTGTCCGATCCGCTGCGAGAAAAGCTCCGGCTCGATACGGTGCGCATCCAGTTTGGCGTCAGCACCTTCGATCTTCAGCTCTGCAAGCGCTTCGGTCTGTACATCCGCATGTGCGGTCTGGCCGAGTGGGGCCTTTTGGGCAATGCCGCCGCTCGCTATCGCGGCTACGGAGAGCTTCAAATGTCCGATCTCACCGTCGGTCAGATCAGCTTAGAACGCATCGAGCGAGGCTTTAGCTTCCTCGAAGACACCATCAACCGCTTCAAGGTGCAAGCTGGGCTTCGTCTGCCGCTGCGCTACTAGAAGCAAGAGGGTCGTGGCTTGACCGCATCCGGCATGACGCCTACCCTCTTCGCCCTTAAGGAGTCCCGACAACATGGCCGATTCAATTCGTGAACCGCTTCCCTACAAGGTCAAAGACATTTCGCTCGCCGAGTGGGGTCGCAAAGAAATCACCATCGCCGAGAGCGAGATGCCCGGCCTGATGGCGCTGCGTGCCGAATACGGACCTCAGAAGCCGCTGCGTGGTGCGCGCATCGCTGGCTGCTTGCACATGACCGTTCAGACCGCCGTTCTCATCGAGACGCTGACCGCGCTCGGTGCCGAAGTCACCTGGACCAGCTGCAACATCTTTTCGACGCAGGATCACGCAGCTTCCGCGATTGCCGTCACGGGCGTTCCGGTCTTCGCGTGGAAGGGTCAAACCGAAGAAGAGTACGTTGATTGCATCGAGATGCAGCTGCGCGCCTTCAAGGGTGGCAAAGCGCCGAACATGATCCTCGACGACGGTGGTGATCTGACCTGGATCATCCACGACAAGTATCCCGAGATGTTCAGCGGTCCCGATCCGATCCGTGGCCTGTCCGAAGAAACCACGACGGGCGTTCATCGACTCTACGAAGCGTTCAAGAGCGGTCGGCTCAAGGTGCCAGCGATCAACGTGAACGACTCGGTCACCAAGAGCAAGTTTGACAACCTGTACGGCTGCCGTGAGTCGCTCGCCGACGGTGTCAAGCGCGCCACCGGCGTGATGTTCGCGGGCAAGGTCGCAGTCGTGGCTGGCTACGGCGACGTCGGCAAGGGCTGTGCGCAGTCCCTGCGTGGCTACGGAGCGCGCGTCATCATCACCGAGATCGATCCGATCAACGCGCTGCAAGCGGTGATGGAAGGCTATCAGGTCACGACGATGGAAGAGGCCGCTGCGATCGGCGACATCTTCGTCACTGCGACCGGCTGCATGGATGTCATTCGCGGCGAGCACATGCAGGCGATGAAGGATCAAGCGATCCTGTGCAACATCGGTCACTTCGACTGCGAGATCGACATGGCATGGCTCACCAGCCAGCCTGGCATCCAAGAGGTCAACATCAAGCCGCAGGTCGATCAGTTCGTGTTCCCCGATGGAAAGCGCCTGACGGTGCTGGCGCGCGGACGGCTTGTGAACCTGGGCTGTGCGTCGGGTCACCCGTCGTTCGTGATGTCTACCAGCTTCTCGAACCAGACGATCGCGCAGATCGAGCTGTGGTGTAACCCGGGCAAGTATCCGGTTGGCGTCTACATGCTGCCGAAAAAGCTCGACGAAAAGGTTGCGGCGCTGCACCTCGGGAAGCTCGGCGTCAAGCTGACCAAGCTGACCAGCAAGCAGGCCGAATACCTCGGCATTGCGCAAGACGGTCCGTACAAGCCCGAGCACTATCGCTACTAGCTTGTCAGCCTCGGTATCCAGGCGGGGGTTTTTGCAGCGAGCCAGCAGCCTGCTGGTTCTTCTCGGAACACCTCCGCTTGACGGGGCGCGACGGGTTAGCACGCCGCAAACCCCGTATGAGCACGGCCTGTGGCTCGCGGGCGATCATCACATCCACACCAAGTACAGCTCCGACGGTCGCTACGAAATCGTCGAGCAGGTTCGCGCCGCCGCTCGGAGCGGTCTGGGCTTCTGCGTCATCACCGACCATGGCGGTCCGTCCCATCAAAAGGTCGTGACCGCCGCTGCGTATCGAGAGCTGCTCGAAGCCCGACGCGCTTGTCCCGACATCATCGTCTTTCAAGGCTTAGAGTGGAACATTCCGTCGGCAGAGCACGGCAGCATCATCGTTCCACCGACCCGTGACGAAGCCCAGATCATCGAGCAGTTTGAGTCTCGCTTCGACGCCAAGAGCCGCAAAGATCCGCCACTTACCGAGCCCGATGCCGTCGCTGGGGTCAGCTTTTTACAGTCGCTACCGAATAAGCCGCTGTTCTTTGCCAATCATCCTGCTCGTCGCGGGCTCGACAGTCCCCATGAGCTACGCGCGTGGAGCGACGCTGGTCCCGACGTGATGCGTGGCTTTGAAGGTGCGCCCGGTCACTCCGCTGCGACGCTGATGGGAGAGCTTCGTGGACACTATTCCGACAAGCCCAGCGCTGGATCGTTTCCTGGCTATCCGACTGAGTCCTATCGAACCTTCGGTGGTTACGACTATTACACCGCCGAGGTTGGAGGCGTGTGGGACTCACTCCTATCTGAAGGCCGCCCGTTTTACATCACCTGCAACTCCGACTCGCATCGCTACCTGGGCGATCTCGTCGAGGTCGATCGCAGCACCTACAAGCGCGACGGATTTGTGACGCCGCTCGGGACGCAGCGATCCCATCGCGAAGGTGAGACGCGCTACGACTTCGACTACGCGCCGGGGCTGTACACCAGCACACGCGTCTTTGCGCGCAGTCGCGATCCAATCGATGTCCTGGCGGCGATGCGATCGGGAAACATGTACACCTGCCTCGGTGGGCTGATCGAATCGCTGCGCTTCTTTGTCCACGACGGAACGCAGGCGGTGCCGATGGGCGGCTTCTTACAGCTTGGCAAGCCAGGCGCCACCGTCGAGCTGATCGTGGAAATCGAGCTGTCCGAGCGGCGCAACTTGGGGGGCCTTCTGCCCGAGCTTCATCACTTCGATCTCATCGTCGGAGAAGTTGGGCCTCCCGTCGCCAATCGAGACTCGTTACGTAGCCCGTCCGCCAAGGTGCTGCGTCGCGTGCTACCGAGCGACTGTGAGCGACGAGGTCGTGTCCTGCGATTTCATCAGCGCTTTCGGGATGTCGCGCGCAGCTTTTTTGTGCGCATCCGTGGCACAAACACGAATGTTACGAGTCCGCAGCTCGATCCGCCGGGCATCGACCCGTGGAGCGATCTGTGGTTTTACGGAAATCCGATCTTTGTGATGCAGAAGCGCTGAGCGGACACCCAGCGCAAGCAGAGGGCAGGGCGGACGTTACTTCTTGTCAGCAGCGGCGGGCGGATGACCACCACCGGCGGGCGCTTCGTGACCTTTGCCACCGAAGGCAATGACGATCAGCGCAAACAGCAGACCGACCGAGCCGACGCTGAGCACCGCAATGCGCGAGGCTCGCTTTTCCGCTTCGATTGCGACGCGCTCGAACACCACGAAGGTCTGCTCCTCGGCGGGACCAAACGACGTGAAGTTGGTGAGCGCTTCGGATTCACCCTTGCCACCGGCTGCATCGCTGATCAGCGCGACGATGGCCAGGACCAGACCGCCGATCGGAACCAGACCACCGACCATCAGGGCCAGTTCCGTCTTATTCGCACCAAGGCCCAGTCCAAGCGTCGCGATCGCTGCGATCGAGACAACGAGATAGATCATCCGGCCTCGGGCATCCGCTTCTTCGGCGGCGACGAGCCCGGGATCGTTGTTTTCCACCTTGTCGGCGCCTTTGAACATCGGGCCGATGCCGGTCGCCAGCAGGAACAGCACGAGCAGCGCGCCGAGGACCGGAACCAGTGCGCCGAGCACCAGCGCCGGAGCAGTCAGGCCCAGACCCAGTCCCAGACCCATCGTAAGGATGGCATCGACGAGGACGAGGTTGTTGATGAGGTTCGAGGTCTTCATATCAGCTTCCATGCGGTGTCCCTCCGGTGGTCCGGCTTAATGTGCCCATACTAATCGAGGCAGCGCTCAAGACAAAGCACTGCGCAATTCCTACTGCGGATTCGCGGCGTTATCGCTGTCTGCTTCCGTGTCTTCTTCGGCAGCGCGTAGGCTCGCCAGGATCTCGACGAGATAGCTTATCGTTTCAAAGCGCCCGGTGAGCGAGTAAAAGTACTCTTCACTGACGGGCGGAAGCCGTGCCAGCGCTGCGTGGAGCTGTTCCATCAAGCTGGGCGGTGCATGAAGTCCGCCTTCGCTGTCGTCGTCATCGCTGTCGTCATCTTCTTCGCTGCGCAGCGCTCTTTGGGCCCACAGCACTGGATCGCAGATGAGCGGCGCCGCTTCCAGCTCGACACGCCAGCCCGATGGATCGTCGATCGAGTCCAAAACTGGCGTATCCGCTGCCTCTGCTTGCGACGGATCCATCGGAATGGCCAGCCAGCGACCGCCAAAGCGAGCGATCAGCGTTTCGCCCAGGTAGACACCCATGGCTGCGGCAACCAGATCGGCAACCTCGGGCCTGAGCGGATCGCCTGCGCGAACCAGTCGCAGATAGTGATCGACATAAGCCAGCGACTCTTCAGAGTGATCGAGATCGAGCGAGGTCGCGCGCTGGACATATTCACACGCTGCGTGGCTTAGCTCGGTCAGTCGCGCGGGCGAAGGCTGAAGCAGCGGCGGCGCGCTCGACGATTTGGATGTTGTGCTGTGCATGGGCTCTCTCGGGCATCTAAAGGATGTGCAGCGCTTTTACCGTGGCCGACGCGCCGGAATTTGCGCGTGGATGAGGTGTCAAGCGATGGGTCGGCGGATTGTGCGATGTGTAAAGGCAAGCGGCAAGACCCGTCGAGGTTTAGGCAGTCTCTGCTGTGCCGGTTGCCGTAGGGGTAGATTTCAAAGTACAGTAGGGCTTCCGTCATGAGGATTGGTATTTTCTCCGATACCCACGCTAACCTTGAGGCACTGGAAGCCGTCTTGGAGTGTTTCCGAGTAGCCCGCGTGGACAAGCTGGTCTGCCTCGGAGATACCGTCGGGTACGGGGCGGATCCGAATGGCTGCTGTGACCTGGTCCGCAAGCACGCGGCGTTTTGCATCCTGGGAAACCACGATGCAGCGGTCGCCGGTCGCATGGATTACTCGTACTACTACGATGCAGCGAGACAAGCGCTCGACCTGCACTCGGGTATCTTGACCGACGAAAACATGCTGTGGCTACAGAACTTGCCGTACGAGCGACGGGAAGGAAACATCTGTTACTGCCACGGCTCGCCGGTGAACCTGGAAGAGTTCGAGTACATCTTTTCGATGGAGCAAGCGGCGCGCTGTCTTCCCTATTGGGATCAGCTCGCCGACGTGACGTTCATCGGGCACTCGCACTTGTGCAAAGCGTTCGCACTGTCGCGCAACGAAGTCCACGAAGTGGTTGCGCAGCGCTTCGAGGTTCGTCCCGGTTATCGCTACATCATCTCGGTTGGTTCCGTCGGACAGCCTCGTGACTACGACAATCGCGCGAGCTACTGCATCTACGACGATCAGAGCCGGATGTTCGAGTTCCGTCGGGTCGCTTACGACATCGATGCCGCTGCGCAGAAGATCTTCGAAGCGAACCTCGAGCCAAACTTCGGCAACCGTCTGTACATCGGCGTCTAGCGAGACTTAGAACGCCTAACGAAACCGTCATGAGGAACCCTGATTGCAAAGAGGAGGACCGGAGCGTACGCAAGTACGTGAGGACCGACGATGCAGCAAACGGGGTCCGCAATAGGTTTCGTTAGGTGTTCTTACGGCGCGCTGGTTCCTTTGCGTCCGTAGCGATCTTCGAGCCGAACCACATCGTCTAGCTCTGGCGTCGAGACTTCCACGACATCGGTGTCTTCCAGCGCGATCATGCGATGGCGCAGACCCGGCGTGATGTGAAACGGGACGCGCGGTTCCAGATCGGTGTGGCCCGGCGCTTCGCCTTCCGCGTAGTGCTCGAAGCGGAGCTTGCCCGACAGCACCATGATCGTCTCGTCTTTGACCTGGTGATACTGAAGGGACAGCGACTCGCCACGGCGAATGTGAAGAATTTTGCCGACGTAGCGGCTGGTGTGGGCCCAGATCAGCTCATGGCCCCAAGGTTTTTCTACGGTACGCATGTTGTTCTGCCGAGCGTTTTCCCAAATCGAGAAAAGCCAAGTCAAGCGTCTAAAACCGTCCGCGCACGCCGATGGACGGCAAAATCCAGCGGAATCCGTTGATCTGAGGCTGATCGTAGCGCGTGATGTTGCCTTCTCGTGGGTAGGTCAGCCCAAACACCGCTTGCTGATAGGTTGCGTTCACCGCTTCAAGAAAGACATCGAGCGCAAACGAGCGAAACAGCCACTCGCGATCGAGCCGCAGATCGAGCTGAAACGTGTCCGGCAGCCGATCGGCATTGCGAATCGTCGCGCTTCCTTCGGGAAGCTTCAGCGTCGTAATCGGGCGTCCCGTCGAATACAAGAAGCGCGCACCGAACATTAGGTTCCACGGCAGCCGAACCTGTGCGACGGCATTTAGGATGTGCGGCTGATCGTAGTCGGCGGGACGGATGCCGCAGGTAAACGCACGCTCGGCCCGACTGAGGGTATAGGCAATCCAGCCAGTGAAGCGACCGCTTTTGCGACGGAACATCAGCTCCATTCCGTAGGAAGCTCCATCGACTTGCCGAGTGATGACCGCCGCGTAACCCGACAGCGACTCAGGCGGCGGCGACGTACAGAGCTGCGGAGTGAAGTCGATGACGACATCGTTCGAGTTTGTGTACTTTTGATAAAAGCCGGTCAGGCTGAGCGACAGCGAATGGGGCATCGTCAGCTCTTGTCCGACGGCAGCGTGGGTCGCATGCTGAAGCCCGAGGCTGAGCGCGTAGGTATCAATGCCCGGCAGCGCGACGGGAAAGCTCGGTGGCTGCTGGTAATAGCCGACGCCCGCGTGCAGCAGCAAAAAGTCGGTCAGCTTGGCGCGAAGCTGTAGCCGAGGATCGAGCCCAAGCAGCGTCACCGAGCCTGCGTGATACAGATCGAGCCGCGCACTGGCGGTCAGCTTCAGGTTCTGCCACGGCTCGGCGGACAGCACGGCATAGGCCGACGCCACGACGCCATCGCGAGAGCCACCGAGATCGCCAATGTCATCGGGACGCGCGCGCACATCGACATCCCCGAAGTTCTGCGCGGTAAAGCGCGAGATTTCCGTATCCGCACCAAGTCGCAGCGTCAGCTTGGGCCACACAAGCGTCGTCGCTGCCCGAAGGTTGAGCCCGAGCTTGCGTACGCCGTTGCCTTGAAAGATCGTCATCTCATCGATGCCACCGACGGCTGCAACCTCGATGGAGTGTCGTCCGAGCTGTCGAGCGTAGCGAAGCTGTAGGCGATGAAAGGTCGTGCGAAAGGTGTTGTCCGACGGTGGTGTGCTCTGGTTTCCACCGCCACCGAAGGCTTGGTTGCTGATCGACACGCTGTCATACGAGCCGAGCGCTTGCAGCGTCAGCCCTTTCCAATCGAGCCGCAGCTGATAATCCCAGTAGCCCACATCGACGCGGTTGTCGATCGCGTGGATGAGCGGGCCCGGATAGCCGTAGTGACCCGACACCGTGATGCGAACGTCCTTTGGCAGCTTCAGCTCGACGAGCGCTGACAGATCGAACAGCCGCAACTCCAGCTCTGCGTGCTGGCCATCGCTGCGGGCAGCGCGGGTCTTGGCGTCGATGATTCCGCCCGCGTAGCGACCAAACGATGCGTCGTAAGCACCGGGATAAAAGTCCATCTGCTCGACGAGACGTGCGTGAACAACTCCGCCACCGACCAGCAGGTGAAACAGCTGCGGAACCCGCATTCCGTCGAGATAAAAGCCGTTCATGCCCGGACTTGCGCCTCGGACGACATACAGCGGCAGCAGCGGAATCGGCGTCGCGACACCGGGCAAAAGTCCCACCGCGCGAAACGGATCCCCGAGAGAGCCCGGCAGCGTACGCAGCTCTTCTCCTCGCAGGCTGATGTGCTGTCCTTCGGTTTTATGTTGTGGGCTGCGAACCACCGTCTGAAAAGGCTGCTGGTACGCGGGCTGTCGGCGCAGCCGTAGATCGATCGCTTTTCCGATCGTCACCGACGTAAACAGCGTCTCAAACGCGGGATGTTTGACCTTGAGCTTGATCGGACCTGGACTGGGCGTGGCGATCACCAGCTCGAAGCGGCCTTGTTCGTCGGTCATCGTCGAGACAACCACATCTCCGACGCGCGCTTCGACGCTGGCTTCCGGCAGCGGGTTGATCGATCCAAGCACGCGCACTCGTCCAAGCAGCCGTCCTGGCTCTTCCGCCCACAGCAGCTTCGGCGCGCACACAAGCCACAGCGCGAGCCACAGCCTCGTCAGCGTCGGTTGCGCCATACGGAGCATAGACGAACAGGTCATGCCTCAGGTTATATGATCCCTTATGAGTCACAGCGAAGGTTCGTCGTCGCACTCTCCTTCGTCCCGAGGCAGCGGTTCGCCGGGCACAAGTGGTCTGCATTCGCATGATGAGCCCATCGACGAGCTGGCGGTCTTTGCCGGGCTGATGTCGAGTCGTCCGGTGCGGCTGACGTACGCCTTCATTGGCCTGTACATCGTGCTGTTCGGTCTGTCCGAGCTGTGGGGCGGCTCAGACAGCACGCAGACGCTCTCTGCGATGGGGGCCCAGTTTCCGCTGCGGATCCAGCTCGGAGAATACTGGCGTCTGCTCTCCGCGACGGCGCTGCACGGTGGACTGCTCCACATTGTGCTCAACAGCTACGTGCTCTACGGCTTGGGTCCGTTTTTGGAAAAGCTCCTCGGCTGGCAGCGCTTTGTGGTGCTGTACATCCTGGCGGGACTGGCGGGAACGTTGCTGAGCACGCTGATCGCAACCGGCGGTCCGCTGCAACTCAGCGTCGGAGCATCCGGCTGTCTGTTCGGTCTACTCGGTGGCGCGGCGGTGCTGGCCTTTCGCGACTTCGGGCTGCCGTCGCAGCTTGTGCAAGATCTACGGAAAGCTTCGCTGATCAACCTGGGTTTGAACGTCGTGGCGTCGCTGCGACCCAATGTGGACTGGGTGGCTCACCTGGGCGGAGGCCTGTGCGGTGTACTGCTGATGCTGGTTGTGATTCGTCCCAAGCTCGACGAGGAGGAGACGCGCAAAGATCAGGTGTTTACAGCGCTGGCTGGGCTGTGTCTTTTCGCGCTCCTGACATCGGTGCTGGTGGCGATCTGGCAAGGTCAGCCGTGGCTGCCGCCGCCAGCTGATCTGTCGTTTCCGTCGATTCCGCAGTAGTGCTTGGCTTCGATGCGACGGCCTTCCCTTTCGCTCAAGCTGCTGCTGGCGATGCTTCTTCCGTCGCTGCTGGCTTTTTTTGCGTTTGGACTTCTGTCTCGGCGCGCTGCGGCCTTGGCCGTAGAAGCAGAGCTGGGTCGTCGTCTCCAGACCATCGCACAGCTGTTGTCGCGACAGATTGCCGATGACAGCGTCGCACTGCTTCAGCCCGGAGACGAAGACAGTCGAACCCATCGCAGCCTCAAAAAGCGACTGAGCGACGCCCGAGAGTCCGCATCGCTGGCGCGCGTCTATGTTTTTGCCGTCGATCACACCGCGCGCGTGGACACCGGACCGGCTGCAATCGGCGAGCGTCTGTATCATCTCGACGGAAGTCGCAGCGAGCTAGGCCAGATCTTTGCCGGAACCAAGCCTGTTTCGCAGCGTGCAGCTTCGTCGCTGCTATTTTACGGTCACGACGGAAAACCCTATAAGTCAGGCTTTGCACCGATCCCGAGTGAGTTCGGTGAAGCGCGTTTTGCCGTCGGTGTCGATGGAAGTGCGGCGCTGTATGCCGATCTGATTGGACTTCAGCGAACACTGCTTGGCGTCGGTGCGCTGGCGGCGGTGCTGCTCACCGGGCTGGCGATCCTACTTGGGCGACGGGTCAGTCAGCCGCTGCGACGACTTAGTGAGGATGCCAAGATCGTCGGTCAAGGCGTGCTCGATCGTCCCGTCCCGGTTGCGCTGCGTCGCGGTCACGACGAGCTGGCCGTGCTGGCGCAGACGCTGGAGACGATGCGACAAGGTTTGCTTCAGCGTGACGAGCGGATGCAGATGATGCTCGCTGGCATCGCGCATGAAGTCCGCAATCCACTCGGCGGGATGGAGCTGTTTGCGGGGCTGCTCAAAGAAGAGCTGACGCCGCTGCCCGACGGGCCACCACCGGATCTTGAGCAAGCGCGCGGCTACGTCGGTCGAATTTTGCGCGAGCTTGCGCACTTGCAAAAAGTGGTCGCGGACTTTCTCTTGTATGCGCGCAAGCCGCCGCCCGATCTCCAGCCGATCGATCTGCGCAGCTTGCTTCATGAAGTCGAGCAGAGCGCGCGCGGTAGAAGCGGCTCGACGGTGGAAATCTCCGTCGAGATCACCGAGCCGTGTCCGACCTTGCGGGCCGATCCGCAGCAGCTTCGTCGCGCCATCGAAAACTTGGCGCAAAATGCCGTGCAGGCCTGCGAAAAACAGCCAAGCGGTCGGGTGCTGTTGTCGGCAGAGCGTGCCAGGCCCGGACTTGTGCGAGTCTGCGTCGCAGACAACGGTCCCGGTATTGCGCAGGATGTGCTGGCGAAGATGTGGACGCCGTTTTTTACGACGCGCGCGCAAGGAACTGGGCTCGGGCTGCCATTTGTCAAAGAGATCGTCGCTGCGCATCACGGAGACATCGAAGTCACGACGAGCGCGGAAGGAACTCGCTTTGTGCTGACCCTTCCGACCGAGCCTTGACGTATGGCACCGGACCGAAGTACGACGCTGCCGCCATGTCTCTTTCCGCTGCTCAGGTCGATGCGCTTCGCGAGGCCCAGTCCGACACCGCTACCACTCGTCGTCCCACCGTCGCTGCCATGGAAGCGGCCCTGCATGAGCCGTTTCCCGTGCTTGATCACGGCTTCGTTCGCGTCGTCGATTACATGGGGGACGATGCTGCGATTGTGCAAGCTGCGCGGGTTTCCTACGGACGGGGCACCACGCGACTGAGCAACGATCGCGGCCTGATTCGTTATCTGGTGCGTCACCGTCACACCACGCCGCTGGAGATGTGCGAGCTGAAGCTGCACGTCAAGCTGCCGATCTTCGTCGCACGGCAGTGGATTCGGCACCGGACCGCCAACGTCAACGAGTACTCGGCGCGCTACTCGATCCTCGATCGCGAGTTCTATCTACCGCATCCCGAGCAGCTGGCCGAGCAGTCGCGCAGCAATCGTCAGGGTCGCGAAGTGCAGCTTTCGCCCGAGCAGTCCGCGCATGTGCTGCGGCTGCTTTCGACCGACGCCGAGCGCTGTTACGACCACTACGAAGAGCTGCTCAACGAAGACGACGACGGCAACCCAAAGCGCCCCGGTGAGCCGCAGCTTGCCCGAGAGCTGGCGCGGATGAACCTGACGCTCAACTACTACACGCAGTGGTACTGGAAGGTGGATCTACACAACTTGCTCCACTTTCTGTCGCTGCGAATGGATCCGCATGCGCAGTACGAAATCCGTGTCTACGCCGATGTGATCGGAGCGCTCGTCGAAAAGTGGGTGCCGCTCGCGTGGGAAGCGTTTCGCGACTATCGGCTACAAGGTATTTCGCTGTCGCGGATGGAAGTGCTGGCGGTGAAGGCGCTGCTCCGTGGCGAGCGTCCCGACTACAGCGCGCTGGGTCTGTCCGTCCGAGAAGAGCGAGAGCTACGCGATAAGCTTGGCTTGATCGACTGACCGCTGAAGACAGAGCCTCGTCCATCAGCGATTGCGCGCGTGCTGTTGGTGGGCGGTGAGGATGGCTCGTAACAGCGGTGCTCCGAGGCACAGCGCCAGCGGTGTGAGCAACAGTCCAATCGGCGCCAGCACGGATCTGGATTCGATACTGACGTGATATCCATAGCTCCCGACCGCTATGGTGATGAGCGCCGAGAGGCTTCCTGCTGTCAGGATTGGACTTTTATCGGTGTGGGACCGCTGGCTTCGTCCTTGCCAGTAGAGCAGCGCGAAGGGTGCCAGATGAAGCGGAAGAAACACAATGCTTCCGCCTTCCATGAGCGTCGGACCGACTTGGCTACTGTGTAGGACCGCTCCGGCCAGCAGAATCGCGATTTCCAACATCGGTGTCTCATGGCGATCGGTAGACATCAGTGAAGTCCTTACGAAGGCATACTGTCTACGCTACACAACAAAAAGCAAAACAAATAAGCCCAGATACATCCATATCTCCACACGGACGCTGTCAGCCTATTTATCGAGCGAGCTATGCACTATCGTGTCGGCAAATGGTAAGAACACCTAACAAAACCTATTGCGGACCCTGGCTGCTGCATCGTCGGTCCTCACGTACTTGCGTACGCTCCGGTCCTCCTCTTTGCTTCCAGGGTTCCTCATGACGGTTTTGTCAGGTGTTCTAAGTGCTGTGCGCACAGACAAGTGCAAGATGACTTTCCAACCACGCTGTACAATCAGTTTGCCAGTTTGAACTGGCTGTTAGTACGCGACGCTGGATGCTTTGTTGGCTTTGGCTGGGGCTTTGTTTTGGTTTTGAACCGGGGCTGGCTTGCGCAGCGAGCGCTTGGCCTCGAAGCTGCCTTGAGACGGTGCGTCCAGCGATGATTTTTCCATAAGCGCTTTGGGCATACGCTGCGGCGCTGGCGGAGCGGCTGCGGGCATGGCTTTTTTCATCGGCACTGCCAGGTTTAGCTGCTCCATCGGCTTCACGTTCTGAATCAGGTTGCGCGCGCCACAGTCCCTTTGCCACGTTGCGCTTGCCTCGGACAGCTCGGGCTGACTTGTGCCGCTTCGTTCCAGCTTCTGAATCAGCTCTTGCGCTTCGTTACAGCGGCCACTGCGGATCTGTTCGTAGATCTGGCTGATGGCGCTGCGATCGGCTGGCGCTTTGTCCGACGCGCTGCTCGCTTTGCCGACGGTTGGCGACTGATCCTCTTCGGCCTGCTGCGAGTCCTTGCCGCCCGTCGCAGAGTGGCCAGTGTTTGCCACGTTTCCGATGCTGTCTGTCGATGCGTAGCGTCGGCCACCACCTTGATTGGGCGCTTGGGCCAGCTCGGCGCGCTCTAGCTCATCGAGCGTTCGCTTTTGCTGAAGCTGCTTGCTTCGTTCGACCACGCTGCTCGCGCTGCTGTCGTCGTCCCGGTTTGCGATCGATTCACGCGCGACATAGCCTGAAGGTGCTGCGGTCTGTGGCACAGCCTGTGCGACGGGAGCTTGTGCTGTCACCGCGACTTCTGATTCCGCAACGGGCGGCGGCGGTGGCGCAGCGCGTCCCGACCACACAGGCTGTTCCGTCGGTGGGCGTGTGTTCTGCGCAACCTGAATCGGCACACTCGGCTGGTTTTGCGGCCTGGCCATCGGCGAAACAGCGACGGGCGGAGCAGACGCAGCTTGCTCTTTCTTCGGCACATCGCTCTTGGCATAGACGGCTTTGGCATCTGCGCTCGGGGAAAGCGGTCCGGCGCTGGCTGCTGAGCTGGGACTTGGCGCGACGCTGCGACTCCGCGTCACCGCATCGAGCGTGCGACCGTCAAAGAAGCCAGTCTTGGTCGGCGGAGCTTTGGGCGCTGCTGCGAGCGCGCTGGCTCCTTCCCCGGGACGCGCGACGCCTCCGCTGATTCCTGGCGCTGCGACCGGTGCTGGCGCTTCGCTCGGCTTCGACTCTGTGACGGAATCGACCACCGGCACTTGGGTGGTTGCGACCGCAGGTGCCGCCGGAGCGCTGACCGCCGGTGCTGGACTGTCCGACACAATCACTGCGGGCTCTTTGGACTGAAACACAACCAAGAACAGCGCCGCTGCTGCCACCGTCAGAGCCGCCGTGGCCGGATGGGTCAGGATTCGTCGCACGCGACCGCTTGGAAACTGCACCAGCTTGCCGCCACCGAGCGGATGTTTGCTCTGCTGCGTCGCTGCGATCGCTGCTTCCATGAGCTGCGCTTTCATCTTCGCGGCGGACTCGGGGGACAGCTCTGGCTTGGGCAGCTCGGCGACATGCTGACGGACACCGGACAGTGACGCAAGCTCGCGACGGCAGCTCTCGCAGCCAGCCAGGTGCTCGGCAAACGCCACTCGGTCCGATGGAGCCAGCTCCTCGTACAGATAGTCGAGCACTTGTTCGTCGTATTTACACAGCTCGCTCATGAGAGTGCCCGTGCCATGTCTTCATATTCTTCCAGCAGCGACCGCAGCTTCGTAAGGGCATAGCGCATTCGGCTTTTGACCGTGTTTTCGGAAATGCCGACGATGTCCGCAATCTCCTTAAACGATAGGTCAGCCTCTTCGCGCAGCAAAAAGACCTCGCGCTGGTCTTCTGGCAGCGACTCGATGGCTCTGCGCATCCGATCTTGAAGCTGAACGCTGATTGCTTGACGATCTACCGTCGGTCCTTTGTCGGCAGTTCGTTCGAGCAAGCTGTGTCCTTCTTCATCGACCGCATCCAGGCTCTTTGCCCGGCGATGCTGCATTCGCCGTGAGTGATCGATGCACAGGTTTCGCGCCAGCGTGTACAGCCAGGTGGTAAAGCGCGCTTTCTGCTCGTAGGTGTCCTTTTGTTTGACCACCCGCAGAAACGTCTCTTGGGTCAGCTCTTCGGCCACCGCTGCCGTGCCGACCGATCGCATCACGAAGTCGAACACCGGCCTTTGGTGACGCTGCACGAGCAGCTCGAAGGCGCGTGGATCGCCGTCTCGAAAACGGAGCATTAGCGATTCATTGGCCTCGTCGCGCACCCAAGCCCTCAAAATCACAGGGGATGTAACGGCTTGATATGGTATCCCAGAGACGTGCACTTAGAAACACCCTTGCGCCTCGAATCCACCTACAGGACTGGGCGCTATGACGGTCTGAACGCGCCAGCCGCCAAAGAGATCCACCATGCTCGATCGGGTCGGCTCCTGTCGTATTGAGGGCGAGATTGCTTCCGGCGGGATGGCGGTCCTGTACCGAGCGGTGCAGGAAACGCTGGGTCGTCCGGTCGCGGTCAAAGCGCTCAAGACGGCGGTGCAGGAAGATGTGGCGTTTGCTCAGCGCTTCGAGCGAGAAGCCCGCACGCTGGCGCAGCTTCAGCACGAAAACCTGATCCACGTCTACGAGTTCTACAAAGAGCACGGCGCGCTGTTCATCGTGATGGAGCTGGTCGATGGCATCGATTTGTACGATCTGCTCGAAAAAGTGCCGCGCTTGCCGTTTTCTGTCGCGGCCTGCATTGCGCTCCAGGTGGCGCGCGCGCTGACCTATCTGCACACGATGGGCGTGCTGCATCGGGATCTCAAGCCTGCCAATGTGCTCCTGTCGAAGAGCGGCATCGTCAAGCTGGGGGACTTTGGCATTGCCGACGATCCTCGCTACGCAGCAGACCTGACCGCGACGGGAGCCACGCTCGGGACACCCAGCTACATGAGCCCAGAGCAGATCTTGGGTGAGCGGCTCGACTGGCGCTCGGATCAGTTTTCGCTCGGGATTGTGCTCTATCAGATGCTCGTCGGGCGCAAGCCATTTGCCGAAGACGCGCTGCATTCGCTGCCGGAAAAGATTCGGACTCAAGCGCCACCGTCGCTGGCCAAGCTATGTCCCGACGCGCCGCCCGCGCTGCTGCGAATCGTCGAGCGCTGCCTGCGCAAGAAGCGAGATCAGCGCTATCGAACGCCGGAACAGCTCCTCATCGCGCTGGAAGGCTTTGTGAGCGATCACGTCGGCGAAAGCGGGCAGTCCTGCATCGTGCGGTTCCTGGTCGAGCGTGGACTTCTTCCTCCCGCCGAGCTAGAGACGCTGCCTGCGCCGAAGGTGATGCGACGCACGGTGCGACTGACGGTGCCGCCTGCGCTCAAGACGCCGCTGCTTCACGCGGGACTGCTTCTGATGATGCTCGTGCTGGTTCAGTGTGTGCGCTGGCTGCCGCTTGGGTTGCCGCGATCGCCGCTGGCTTCAGCGACGGATCCGGACGCGCAGGTGGCGCAGCTTCTGTTGCTGGTGGACCCGTGGGCCGATGTGCTGATCGACGGTCAAAAGGTCGAGACAACGCCGTTTGCCAGGCCGCTGCGACTGCGCGCGGGAAGGCGCTATCTGGAGCTACGCGGACCCTTTTTTAAGCCAGTGCGGCAGGCGCTGGATCTTCAGCCGGGCCAACGCCGCGTGCTCCAGGTGCAAATGCCGCCGCTGTCCAAGGGAAGCTGATGCGAGTGTTTTGGGTATGGGCTGGGCTCGTCGGGCTGTGGCCAGTGTGGACAGTCGCTGCGGCGGGACCGATGCCAAAAGCGGGTCCGGTGCGCAAGGTGGCTCCGCTGCGAGCCAAGGCGCTGGCGACGATTCCTCGGGAAGATGGGCGACCTGTCAAAGAAGATCGAGGCCGCATCGAGTCCCGAATTGCCGCCGCGCGCGGCCAAGCGCAAAAAGGCCAGTACAGCGACGCGGTGATCGCGCTGACCAAGACCTTCGCCGAGACGCAGCCGTCCTTGGATCAGCAGATTGCGATCTATGAGCTACTGGCAACCTGTTACGTCGCGCTGGGCGAGCTGGAACTTGCAGTTGGTAGCTTCACAGAAGTGCTGCGTCGCAGGCCGGACTTTGCGCTCGATCCGATTCGCAGCAGCCCCAAGGTTCGTGCCGCACTGGAAACCGCCAAGAGTCACTTCTAGGCAGCCGCCGAAAATCGTCCGTCCAGACGGACCGACTCTGTAGAAGGCAAAGGAGCGGCGCACGGGCCAATTTTTGATGCGTGAAACAGCTTGGGCTGCCGATTGAAGCTCGGCGCGCGTACACTCGTCTTTACGCTGTAGGAGCCTCTATCTATGAACTTCACCCTGCGTGCCCTGCTGTGTGTATCGGTCCTGGGCGTCGCTGCGTCGGCCAAAGCCGATGGCCCTGGCGACTATCCGAGCTATGACGATGTAGATCCCAGCCAGGTTGCCCAAGCCGATCCAAGCCAGATCTATCAGCCGCCGCCCGATGGCGTGTGTTTCGACGACGAAAACCAGTCCTACGACTGTAGCCAAGACGAAGACTACAAGAGCTACAGCAGCATCGACGACGGCTACGATCCGGCTGCGTACGAAGACTTTCGCGATGCGCTGGCTCCCTACGGTCAGTGGGTCCAGAGCGCGCAGTACGGCCAGGTTTGGGTTCCGTCGCAGGAAGTGGTCGGCAGCGACTTTTCGCCCTATTACACCGGCGGACGCTGGAACTACACCGACTACGGCTGGACCTGGGTGTCGGAGTGGAACTGGGGCTGGGCTCCGTTCCATTATGGTCGCTGGATCACAATGCCCGGCTACGGCTGGACCTGGGTTCCGGGTCGGATCTGGGGACCGGCCTGGGTTCACTGGCGCTCGGGTGGTGGTCACGTCGGCTGGGCGCCGCTGCCGCCGCGTGGAGTGGTGATCGCTCGGCCGGTGCTGGGCCTGCGCCACAACCCGTGGAACTTCGTGATGGCGGGTGAGATCTTGGCGCCGCGCCTCAACCGCGTGTCGATGACGTTCCTGCCGAGCCTGTGGAGCCGTACGGTCATCACGACGGACTTCCGCTCGATTGGGACGACGCGAGTTGTGGTCGGTCCGCCGCTGCATCACCTGCCGGGCGTGCGCGTGGTGCCTGCGCCGCTTGGGTCGATTCAGGTCGCGCTGCCGCGATCGCATGTGGTGGTGCGGCCTGGGGTGCCGCTTGTGCAGCGCTCCTATTACACGCCGTATCATCGGCCTCAGTGGGGAGCGAGTCCGGTGGTGACTGCGCCTCGGCCTGGGTATCCGCCGGTCTATCATCGTCCAGCCCCGATCTATCAGCGACCAGGAAATCCGCCGCCGTATGGTCAGCCACCGGTTCAGCAGAGACCCGGATGGGAACAGCGACCGGGGAATCCGCCGCCGTATGGTCAGCCACCGGTGCAGCAGAGACCCGGATGGGAACAGCGTCCTGGATGGGAACAGCGACCAGGAAATCCGCCGCCGTATGGTCAGCCGCCGGTGCAGCAGAGACCTGGATGGGAACAGCGTCCCGGATGGGAACAGCGACCAGGAAATCCACCGCCGTATGGTCAGCCGCCGGTGCAGCAGAGACCTGGATGGGAACAGCGTCCGCAGCCCGCGCCGATGCCTGCGCCGCAGCCGCCAGTGCAGCAGAGGCCGAGCTGGGAACAGCGTCCGCAGCCCGCGCAGATGCCTGCGCCGCAGCCGCCAGTGCAGCAGAGACCTGGATGGGACCAGCGTCCGCAGCCCGCGCCGATGCCTGCGCCGCAGCCGCCGGTGCAGCAGAAGCCGGGCTGGGAGCCTCGTCCGCAGCCTGCACCGATGCCCGCGCCGCAGCCGCCAGTGCAGCAGAGACCGAGTTTTGAGCAGCGTCCCTCGCCGGTGTTTCAGCCGTCGCCGCGTCCTGCGCCGTCGCCACAGCCCGCGCCACAGCCGCGTGGGGGCCGACCGGCTCCGTTCCTGTAGTTTGTCAAAGGGAGTGCCATGCCTCGCCTTGCTTCTGTGCTTCTGATCCTGTCTGCCTTGGGTGGCGTCGGCTGCCTCAAGCCATTGCCGCTGCGTGACGACCTGGTGATGGACGAAGTCCTGCGGCGCTACCAAGACTTCTATCCGGCGCAGACCAGTGCCTCGCCTGAGGTGGGCCTAGTGCGGCCTCGCTTCGGGGTGCCGGTGATTGCGCAGGCGGGCGCGGCGTTTGCGGTCGAGCTGCTGGCGCGTCCAGGTGCAGTGACACCGCGTGTGGCACTGGTTCGTCCCGACATCAGCACCGAACAAGGGACGGCGTGCTTGCGCGGTGAGCCCTCGACGAGCTGCTATCCACTGACCTTGTCGCTGACGGAGCATCGCAAGATGGCCGAGGGTGCGGCCTGGCAGGTCTACGCGGCCCGGACGGTGCAGACGCCTCCGCCCGGGGGCTACGACGTGATGGTGATGGACGAAGGCTCGGCGGTGCAGCGTAGTCCGCACTCGGTCTGGCTGCGTGCCGATGATCCCGAGCAGATCGCGCGGCCTCGAGTGATTCACCTGTCGGATCTGCACGTTGGCAAGGGCAGCTCGCGGCGCGCTGGGCAGATCCTGGGACGGCTGTTCGAGGTCGTCACCGAGGTCAACCGGCTCCATCCCGACTTGGTGGTTGTGACGGGAGACTTGGTCGATCGCGGACAGACCGAAGGACTTCAGCTGGGCGCTCAGCAGGTGCTGCGACACGTCAATGCGCCGGTGCTGGTGGTGATGGGCAACCACGACATCGAGTTCGGCTTCTTTCGCAGGCCGGTTCGTCGCTATGGCGCAGGCTGGGTTCATTTTGCGCAGGCGTTTCATCCACTGCTGCATTACTCGGTGCCGCTCGGAGGCTATGACTTTGTGGGCTTCGATAGCGGTCCGTCGGTGCGCTCGCTGCGGATCCTGACGCGCGGGCTGCATCGCGAAAGCCTGGCGACGCTGCGTCAAGATGTCGATCGAGCGGCAGCGCAAGGACGGCGTGGTGTAGTGATGTTTTCGCATGCTCCGTCGCGAGCGGTCCTAAACAAGAGCATCAATCCGACGGGCATCGGCTTCTTTGGTCGCATGGATCAGGGTCGCGCAGAGTTCGAGCGTCTGATCATCGACGGAGGACGCAAAGGTCTTCAGGTGCTGCACCTGGCCGGGCACACGCACTGGTCCGATGTCTTCGATCTGGTTCCCAAGGGCAAGCGACAGAGCTTTCTGCCGTGGCGTGAGCTGTCGCCGTGTCTGCGTCCGCTACGTGGCTCCGTTGGGCTGGTGACGACGCAGGCGGCGGCTCACGCGGGGGTGTCGGGCAAAAAGAACGCGCGCGGCTATGGCTTTTCGCTGATCGAGCTGGGCGGCGATGTACCCAAAGTCGCGACGGTGCAGCATGGTGTGGGGCGCGTGACCGAGTGCCCGGACGACAGCTTGCTCGATCTTGCGCAGAAAGAGCGGCGGCCAGGCTCGCAAGCGGTCGGTCTGTAAACGGAGTAGGCCCAGATGGCGCTGCCGAACCGACTGTGGCTTCCCGATGGCGGACAAGAGCTGCCGGTCATTCCGGTCGATCGCGTCAGTGCCGAAGTGGTGCCGCCGCTCGGGCAGCGCTGGCGCAAGCGGGCGGTGCTGGCCGGAATCGAAGGCCAAGCAGAGCGCACGGTGCTGGTCGAGTGGTTCGCAGTCGCGGATCTGGCGTCGTCGCAGCTTGAGCCGCTGCGGAGCTGCTGTCACACGAACCTGTTGCGGCTGCATCAGTTCGGTCAGTCCGACGGAAAGACGGCGTATGCCATCAGTGAAGCGCCGCTCGGGGTGGATCTTTTGCATATCGCAAAGACGCTGCCGGGCAAGCTTCCGGCGTGGTGGGCGGTGTCGGTGGTGTACGAAGCCGCGCGCGGTGTGCAGGCACTGCATCAGCACCTGGCGCAGCGCGGGCGCTTTCGTGGACACGGAGCGATCGATGCAAGCTGCGTGTTTGTCAGCAGCGCGGGTCGTGTGCAAGTGCTGGCGTTTGCGCCGCTGCCCAAGCTCGCTGCGTCGGAGCTGCTCGGGGAAGATCCGATTGCGCCGGAAGTTCGTCGCGGAGCCAAGCTGGCCATGGCGGCGTCGGATGTCTACTCGCTGGCGACGCTGCTTCTGTCGTTGCCGATCGATAAGCCGCTACCCGATGCGCTGCTTCGGCTTTTGCGACGTGCTCAGTCGCTGTTTGCGGAAAAACGTCCGACGCTGGCGCTGCTCGTGCAGCAGCTTGGGGACGCGCGCTGGCAGCTGGGGGCTCCGCTCGCGCTGGCGGAACGAATCGGGTTCGAGCTGGGACGACTGCTACCGACGACGCGGAGCCAGGGCCTTGGCGACAGTGAGTGGGGAAGTGCGGGGCCGGTGTCATTTGGACCGCTGCCGAAGACGCTGTATCCACTGTCGGCCACGGCGGTGTCGCTGTCGGCAACCTGGGACGCTGCGCCGCAAGTGGATGTGCTGCCGAAGCCGCCGCCGCGACGAGCCTGGCTGCCGATCGGGCTGATCTTCACGCTGGCGCTCCTGGGGGGCGCAGGAGGCTGGCTGCTGAGCAAGCGCTCTTCACCAGATCCGATGCTTCCGTCGTCGATTCCGCAGTCGAAGGTGCCAGCCGAGGCCGATCCCAAGCCCAAGCTGATGATGGAGACGCTGCGGCTGCCCCACAAAGAGCTGGCTTCGTCTCTGCACTTGCGTGTGGGAGAGCGTGGCAGCGTGGGCGGCTTGCGTGTGTCGGTGCTGCGCAGTGAAGCCAGTGAAAACGGTCTTGCGCTGACGCTGCTGCTGGTGAACGGAACGGCGCAGACGCTGCGGCTGGATCCGATGTCGCTGCGCGTCAGTACCGCGCCCGATGCCCAGGCCTTTGCGCCCGAGCCGAGCCCGGTGCTTGTCCTATCGCCCGGTCAGATGCAGTCGCTGGCGCTGCGCTTTGTCGGTCCGTTGTCGCTCGGTGGGCTGTCTTTGTGGCAGCAGCGCTAGCGGTGCCTGTAGCCGCTGTGCGCAGGCTGTGGGATAGTGCCGCGCCAAAAGGACAAAGCGATGAGTGCTTCGCACAGTAGCTGGCTTGGTTACGTGAAGATGTTCCTGACCATTGTGGTGAACGGACTTTTGTGTCCGCCGAAGCGGCGTACGCAGGGAAAGTAGCGTCATCCGTGAGACGAGCGCTGGCGGTTGTTCCCGCTCCGGTCAAGCTGCGGGTGGTGCGCATTGTGGGGCTCGCTGTGGCGGCGCTGGGTGGGCTCTTGTGGCTGCTGCGAGACGTTCCGCTTTTGCAAGTCGGGCTGGGCGCGCTGATCGTCTTGCTCGGCGGGTACGCGGGCTGGTGTCGCTGGCCGCGCTGGCGCTGGGGCATTGCGCGCGCGAGTCTGTCCGAGCTTGCGCAGCCGAGTGATCAGCTGGTGCGACTGACGTTCGATGACGGACCGACGCTAGGTGTGACGGATCATGTGCTCGATGCGCTGCGCGAGCACGGTGTGAAGGCATCGTTCTTTGTTCTGGTTCAGAAAGCGGCGGCACAGCCAGAGCTGGTTCGGCGGATGCTCGCGGAAGGTCACATCGTGGGTCTTCACGGTCAGGATCATCGGCTGCCGTTTTTCCGTCGCTCGGCAGAGCTGCAAGCGTCGCTTGGAACGGCGCGCAAAGAGCTGGAAGCGCTCTGTGGTCAGCCGATCGCGCTGTATCGCCCAAGTCATGGCTTTAAAAACGTGGCGCTCGTGCGTGCGGTGGCTGCGCTGCGACTGCGGCTGTGTTTTTGGGACTACGGCGTGTGGGACACCGATGCGCCGCCGTGGGATGTGCTGTTGGCTCGGCTGCGGGCGACGCTGCCGGTTCGGACTCGTCGCGATGCGTCTGTGCGAAAGCCGGGCCCGGTGGTGCTGCTGCACGATGGACTCGGGGATGATCCGGGGATTCCCGCGCATGCCGAGCCGATGCTGGCTGCGCTGCGAGCGTTTTTACCGCTGCTCCGCACGAAGCTTGAGCCCGCGCAGGATCACCAGCTGTAAGCCGACGTTGACGCCGTATTCCATGAGCGGCTCGGTCTTATAGAGCTGACGCATCACCAAGCTGCCGCGATCGAACTGAACCGAGGATCGCAGCACCACTTGGCTCGCCATGCTGCGACCGGGTGTGACATCCCAGCGCATCCGCGAGCCTTTGAGGTCGCCCGACAAGCCCATCATGTCGATGCTGGTGCTCTGGTTCGCTGCGCTCACGCGCGTTCCGTAGCCGGTGCGAAAGCTCAGCAGCGGGAGCGACTGTTCCAGCTCGTAGCGCGCGATGTCGTCTTGCTGTCCGCTCGATTCGCTGCGCGTGATGGTGGGCACGAACGCAGACCAGCTTCCGATCTGTTTGATCCACGCAGCCAGACCCAGCGGTTGCGCACTGCTCTGATCGATCATGCTCAGATCCGAAAGCCGTCCGTTCTGCGAGCGCAGCAGCACGACGACGCCACGCTCGAGCAAAAAGTCATAAGGCGCATTTCCCGCTGCGGGCAGAAGCGGTGTCGATCCGGCCAGCTGCTGCGCGCGCTGTTTGATCGACAAGATCAGCGCGGCTTGAGACACGAGTGCCAGACCGTGCTCTAGCTGCGGAACCCGCTCAAACAGCTTGGCCACCACGCCGCCAGAGTTGCGGACGTTGGTGTAGCCGTACATTGCGATGACGGTGGCTCCGGCGGCTCCGTAGAACTCGAAGCGATAGTGACGGGTGCCGCTTGGTCCTTCATCGACATCGAGCATCTCGACCGGCGGTGCATCACTGCTTGGATCGGCGGGCAGCGACACATAGCGATTGGTGCCATCGACCGTAAACAGACCGTAGGACAGCTCATAAAAGTGATCGAACGTACCGTCGGGTCGCGGGGTCACTTTCGAGGTCTTGAAGTTGCGAACGATGTCTACGTAGCGCGCGGCATCAAGCAGCGTGTCTCGGACCTGCGCAGGCGACGCCGCAGCCAGCGTAAACATCGAGATCTGCTTCATCTGACCATCTGCGTTCGATTCGATCAGCGTCACATCGCTTGCGCGCAGCAGCGGAGCCAGTGCGCGAACTTTTTCCGCCGGAAACCGCGCGAGCGGAGCTGCGTTTTTCATGCCAGCCTGGGCGCGCAGCGGAAGCACAAACAGCAGCGTTCCAAGCAGCCCCAAGAGCAAGTAAGAAGAGCGATTTTCCGACGACAAGCGAGAGGCTAAGCAAGGCATCTTCATGCCAGGAAGGTTAGCACCCGGACTTTTTCAGCCAACGGCAATTTTATTCAGCAAAAAGGAGGGAAAACCGTACAGCGTGGGAACGGGAATCTGCGACGGAGCGAAGCGAAAGGAATCGCTGCGAAAGGAATCGCTGCGAAAGGAATCGCTGCGGAAGGAATCGCTGGAATCACTGCGGAAGGAATCGCTGCGAAAGGAATCGCCAGAGCGCTGCGAAAGGAATCGCTAGATCGATGCGGAAGGCTGGGCTCCGCTGCGAAGACGCTCATACACCGTGAGAATGCGCGCGGTGATGTGCTTCCAGTCGAACGGCTCGACGCGACGACGGGCATTTTCACACATGCGCAGACGGCGCGGCTCATCGGCGATGACCTGTTCAAAGGCATCGACGAGCGCGGGCAAGTCACCAATCGGAACGCGATAGCCTTGCTGTCCGTTTTCAACCAGCTCGCGCACACCGTCGATGTCGTAGGCCACAATCGGTCGTCCGGCGGCCAGTCCTTCCAGCACCGTGATCGGATGAGCCGCGAGTCGAATCGTAAACGCCATCAGCGCAGCCGAAGCCAGATAGCTGGCGCGTACCGCGACATCCGTTTGCATTCCTGCGAACACCACACGGTCTTTTAGCTCGATGGGAACCTGCGCTTCGTACATCGGTCGCTCGGGTCCACCACCGACGATCACCAGCCGGACATCTTGGCGTCGCTCGTGCAGCTTGCGAAAGGCCAGGATCAGCGTATCGACATCGTTGCGAGGATCGAGCCGACCGAGAAACACGATGTTGTGCAGTCCAGACAGCTCGGGACGCGGGCTGGCGGAACCCCAGGACTCGCAGTCCACACCGTTTGGAATCATCAAAAACGGCGCTTTCACCCACGGAGACGCGGACTGAATCGCAGTATGTGACACCCCGATGCACTGATCGATTCCGCCAATGTACGGACGTAGCAGCGGACGAAACGTATCCAGCAGCGACGAGCCCGCGAAGTTGGTGTGAAACGTGCCAACGACCGGAATGTCGTAGCGTCGCGCGGCCTTGATCGCTAGATACGGAAGCATCGGAAACAGCGGAGACTGAATGTGAACGATGTCTGCGCCTTTGATCTCGGCGTGCATCTTCGCACCGAGTCCAGCGCCCACCGTGACGCGCGCTTGGGAGCCGTTCGAGTGAACCGGCATTCCTTCTCCCATGCGGACGACCTCGAAGCCTTCGACGGATTCGACATCGGGACGACGCGGGGCACCGGGAATGTGGCTGGTGATGATCCGAGCCTGATGACCCGCGCGAGTCAGGTAGCGCGCCAGATGGTGAACGTGCTCGGTCACGCCTCCGACGTGCGGATAATAGTATTCCGTAACCAGGATGACTTTCATACGCGGGACACCCATACCACAAAGGAATCGTCACTTGGGGTCGTGAGCGTGGACCCAAGCAAGGTAGACTGCGCGGCCATCATGAAGTCTGTCGATCGACGGTCGATTCTGCGGGCTGTGCCCGGTACGATCAGCGTGCTGCTGCTGGTTGCGCTGTTCTGGTCGATGGATCTGAAAGGTCTGCGACAAGGAATCCAGATGCTGTCGTGGCCCGCGCTGCTGCTGCTTGTGGGCTCGGCGCTGCTGGCTTCGATCGCGCAGGGCATTCGCTTTTGGGTGCTGTATCCGGGCGGACTCAGCCTGACCAAGCACCTCGGTCTGGTGTTCGCGGTGCAAGCGGGAAACATCCTGCTGCCGGTGCGCTCGGGAGAGCTGATCCGTCCGGTCTACATGAAGCGCTGGAATCCGCAGATCTCGCTGCGTGCGCTGATTGGCTGGTCGGTGGTCGATAAAGTGGTCGAGCTGGTCGCGCTGCTGCCGTTTGTGATCGGTGCGTGCGCGCTGTTGCCGGAGCAATTGGCCTCTCTGTCGCGCTGGGCGTGGCTGCTCGGCGCGGTGGTCGTGGCGGTGCTTCTCGGAGTCGGGCTCTTGACGATGCGTCGGTCACAGCTGCGATCGGAAGTGCGACTGGGTCGCGTGCTGTCGGCGCTGGCGCTGTCGCTTGGCTACTGGCTGATGAACTACCTGATCTTTGTAAGCGTGGTTCCGAGCGCGCGGCTGTCTCTGCTGCTTCTCCTCGGAGTCAGCGTCGCGTCAGGCATTCCGGGTCTGCCCGCAGGAATGGGCTCGTACGAAGCCGCTTTTGTCTGGATTGGACAGATCGGTCAGCTTCCCAAAGAGCAGCTCCTCGTCGCAGCGCTGCTTTCCCACATGATGCAGATTGCGGTGTCCTTGATCGTCGGAGTGCTGGTGTTTTTCCGCTGGGGCTGGCCGAGCAAAGACGCGCTTCAGACCCAAGCACAGACCCAAGCACCGACCCAAGCACAGGACACGCACACCGAGCCGTAAAGCGATTGACAGCGCCAAGAGCACTCGCTAAGAACGCCGTCTTGAGCCGTCTCCTTCAGCGATATCCGGTGCTGCTGCTGCTCATCGGACTTGTGGTGCTGCGCATTCCCAGCTTCCTGTGCGCGCTGTCCGATCCCGATGAAGCGCACTATCTGGTGATGGGCCGGATGCTTTCGCACGGATCGATTCCGTACGTCGATGTCGTCGATAAAAAGCCAATCCTGACCTATCTGTTTTACGCCCCAGCGGGTTACTTTGGCTTTTCGATGGTGCCGATGAAGATCCTCGGGGTCTTGTGGGCGCTGGGAACCTGTCTGATTCTGCTGCGCGCGGGACAGCTGTGGCAAAACGATCGGCGCGTCGGACTGGCGGCGGCGTGGCTGTATGCGCTGATCAGCTCGTGTAACAACCTCGCGATTCATTCCGAGCTGATGATGAACCTTCCGGCTGCGTGGGCGCTCTTGTGCTTTGTGCGCGGTCAAATGCGCGGTCAAATGCGCGGTCAAATGCGCGGTCAAACGGTGTCTGTTCGCGATGACTTGCTGTGTGGTCTGGCGCTCGGGATTGCGTCGCTGTTTCGTCATCAAGCGGGCATCTTGCTGCTTGGAATTGCGCCAGCGATTGTGTGGCAGAGCGTGCGGCACAAAGAGCGCAGCCTGCTTCTGTTTGTGCGCGTGGGACTCCTAGGAATCGGTGCGCTGGCGCCGTGGCTGCTGGTGACGGCGGTGTATGCGCGGCTGGGCCACCTGAGCGAGTTTTACGAGTGGAACATCGCGCGGAACTTTTTCTATATCGCGAAGACCGCATCGGGAAGCTCGCTGGGAAGACTGCTCTTGGGACTGCTCTTGTATGTGCTGCTTGCGGCTCCGCTGCCGTGGCTGTGGTCGCTGCGGGAAGGAACCCGCGCGCGCGAGCCGATTCGGATCGGACTGCTCTGCGGGCTGCTGCTGACCTGGATTCCGGTGTCGATGAGCGGTCGGTATTACAGTCAGTACTTTGTCCAGTTTGCGGTTCCTTTGGCGCTGCTTGCGGCTCCGTCTTTGGCCACGCTGTGCGCGCACTGGACTGCGCTGTCGCGTCGATCTCGCCAACTGTGGACGCTGGGACTTGTCGGTCCGGTGATCTTTTATCTGGGCTACGGAATCGGTCGGCGCGTCATCGATGTGCTGCCTTATCCGTCGGAAGATCCGCGCTCTGTGGCCATTGGAAGCTGGGTGCAGAGCCATTCCGAGCCAAGCGATACGCTGCTGGTCTGGGGCTACATTCCGCCCGTGTATCAGCTGGCGCAGCGACTGCCTGGGACGCGCTATGTCACGACGGCGGTTCACATCGGCGACATCGAGCCTTCCCATGTCGGTCGCGATTTTTCAGCCGCGCAGTTTCTGTCTGTGCTGGATATTGATCGGACGATCGCCGATCTGGACGCGCGCAAGCCGCTGTATGTGATTGATACCGCTCCGACGGACTTGACCCACTTTTCGCCGTTTCCGCTGCGCGTGGCTCCGGCTTTGTATCGCTATGTCAGCACGCACTATGAGCTGCTGCCCGATACGCCCGGTGGCGCGCAGATCTATCGCCGCATCGCGCAGAACTGACCGACTCCGCACGCCCGGAAGGAAGCCTGAAGGGAGTCCGAAAGGAATCGGGAAGAGAGTCCGAAGGGAGTCCGAAAGGAATCGGAAAGGAAGCCTGAAGGGAGTCCGAAAGGAATCCGAAGGGAGTCCGGTTAGCTGGCCGATGTGCGACGGAGGACAAAGGACGAGATCATCGGCAGCAGCAGCAGCGCGGCAAACAAGCAGGTGACTTCTCCGATGTCGGCAACCAGTCCAAACGATCGCAGCGCGCGATTGTGCGCAAGCAACAGCGAGCTATAGCCGATGATGGTGGTCGCAGAGCACAGCGCCACCGCTGATCCGGTGTCCGCGATGATCTCACGCAGCGCGTGATGACCTTCTGTGCGCATCCGAGACCACAAGTTGGCGGCGTAATCGACCCCGACACCGACGGTAATCGGCAGTGCCAAGAAGTTCATGAAGTTCAGCTTCATGTTGATGTAGCCGATCGCTCCGCCCAACCAGATCAGTCCAAAAAATAGCGACAGCAGCACCGGAATCGCACCGCGCAGACCGAACGACAGAACGACGAGCAGACAGACTCCGCTGAGCGCCGCGATCGTGACCGGCTTGCCATCGCGATAGATCATCTCAACCATGCCGCCAAACAGCGTGGACGCACTGGCCACCACCCAGGTTTGACCGAGCGCTTCCACCGTCAGTCCGTCTGCCAAGCGGATCAGATCGTGTCCGTCCCAATCGGAATAGTAGTCAGCATCAACACCCACCAGTCGTCCGCGCTGTCCGTCCACTTCCGTAAACGCTTCCTGAACCTGGCGCGGCAGATCAAACGTCGTCAGCTTGCGCAGATAGTCGGGCGGACGGAATCCCGAGATGTCTTTCCATTCCGCGTCGTCCATCATCTGGCGGTTCTGATCGATTTTTTGGCGAATCCTCGTCAGGACTTCCAGCTTTGCGTCTTGCTCTTGCGGCAGCACCGAGTGGATGGTCCGCACCGCACGAATGATCTTTTGCTCGCCTTTTTTCGCATCCTTTTGACGAATCGCTTCCGCGACCGCATCGGCTTGTTCTGGCTTATCGACGAGCAGCACACCCGTACTTGCGATGTATCCCGCTCCGACCTGGCCCATTCCCATCGCGTCCATTCGTCCCCACAGCTTCTCTGGTTCGGTCTGAAGGCTGCGCAGGTTGCGCAAATCCCACTCGATCGGATCGCGGACATAGCGAAGCATCGGCATCACCGACAGCCCAAGCAGCGACAGCGCAATCAGTCCAAGCAGCACCGGAACCCGCGCCGACAGCCGACCGAGCAGCACGAACGGATAGCGCCACAGGTTGTTGCCGGGTGTGAAGATGCCCGGACGGATCGCTTCTCCCAAGATCAGCACCGCCGGGACAAACAAAAAGGTCGAGAGCCACACAAAGATCATGCCCGCGCCGCCGATCAGACCGAACTGACTAAAGCCTCGGAAGTCGGTCAGGATCAAGCAGCCGTAGGCAATGCTGGCCGCGAGCATCGCCGTCGAGGTTCCTTGCACCGTTCGCTCTGCCGCAAGGGCCAGCGCATCTTCGACAGAGGTTCCGAGTCGGCGCTCTTCTCCGTAGCGGGCCAGCAGCACAATCGGGGTGTTGATGCCGTTTCCCAAGATGATCGAGATCAGGAACGCGGTGTTGATGTTGAGCGCATGCACCGTCACGCTCGCGAGCGCCAGCGATAACAAGATGCCCATAAACGTCGGCGCTCCAATCGCCAGCAAGATGCCGAAGCGTCGGAAATACAGATAGATCGACAAAAGCACGAGCGACGTACAGATGACCGTTGCGATCGTGATGTCGTCTTTGATCGCGCTCTGCTCAGCGAGCGCCATCGGAATGTGTCCGGTATAGCGAACCGTCAGGCTGGGATGAAAGCTCTCGGGATGTAGCTTGGCGATGAGCTGCTGCACCAGGTCCATCGTGCGCTGATCGCCGTACGAGCCAAAGCCTTCGCGCTTGCGCCACAGCATCACACCGAGCGAGTGAACGTCTCCTTCATGGCTCACAAAGAAGCTCTCTGCGGGCTGCGAACCTTGCGCCGCTTCCGACGGAACCGGCTTCGCCGGAAGCTCTTTTTCCATCCGCTTGCGCAGCTCTTTTAGCTCGGCTTCGGGATCGCCTTCTAGGTCGATAAGCAGCGGCGACTTGCGATGCGCGATGATGCGATCGAGCAGCTCTTCGGCATGCGTCAGATCCGCAAGCGGCGAATACAGCCAGTACCAGCGCGCCGCGTGATCGGGAATCTCACTGTTCGGAGCCCACTGCGTCTCGGAAAAGATCTCGGGGACCATCTTTTCCAGCTCGGGACGCAGGACTTTGGCAAAGCGGACGTTGGCGGCGTGATCGCGACTCTCGATGATGAGAATCATGTTGGTCGCGCTCTTTTGTCGTCCGGCAATCCGTCGCAGCGCCAGCACCGAGGGATGATTCGGCGGAAGCAGCTCCGCCATGTCGGTCTGTAGCTCTAGCTGACGGATCGGAATCAGTGACAAAAGCAAGATCGCCAAAAACCCGAGCAGGATCTTTTTGTGATGCCTGCCGGAAAAGTGAACGTAGCGCGCAAACAGTCGAGGAAGCAGCGGCGGTGTGTTCATGGCTCGTAATCGCTAAGCAGGGTCTAGCGGGATCCGGGATAAGGAACCCGGGATAAGGAAGTACATACGACTCCCAACTGGTAGTACGACTTCCCCCAGCTTCGCAACCGTCGCCGGAAAAATTGCGGTCCGATCCCCAAAGTGATACGAATCGCAGTCCCGTTACGTGACGGGTGGTCCGGTCGATAAACCCGTTTCCCCATGCGCATCAAGCGTCTTGAGATCATCGGCTTTAAGTCGTTCTGCGACAGAGCGGTGGTGCGCTTTGAGGATCCCATCACCGGCGTCGTCGGTCCCAACGGCTGCGGCAAGTCCAACGTCGTCGATGCGATTCGCTGGTGCATGGGTGAGCAGTCGGCCAAGCACCTGCGCGGCAAGGCGATGCAAGATGTCATCTTTTCCGGCAGCGACAAGCGCGGACCGCTCGGGTTTTGCGAAGTCTCGCTGACCTTTGAAAACGATGGCCGCGTCCCGGTCGAGTACTTGCAGTTCACCGAAGTGACGGTCACGCGCCGCCTGTTTCGCGACGGCACCAGCGAGTACTACATCAACAAGACGCCGTGTCGTCTGCGCGACATCACCGAGCTGTTCATGGGAACCGGCATCGGAACCCGCGCCTATTCGATCATCGAGCAAGGACGAGTCAGTCAGATCATCTCGGCCAAGCCCGAAGAGCGACGGTTTCTGATCGAAGAAGCGGCTGGAATTACCAAGTACAAGCTGCGCAAAAAAGCGGCAGAGCAAAAGCTCGAGCAGACCCGTCAGAACCTGCTGCGCCTGTCCGACGTGGTGGCAGAGCAGGAACGACAGCTCGCGAGCCTGAAGCGGCAGGCCGACAAAGCCGAGCGCTACAAGCGCTATCGGGCCGAGCTGCGCGACATCGAGCTGTGGGGCATGAGTCAGCGCTGGCTCGGTCTGACGCTGGAAGCGCGCGTGTACTTTGACTTGGTGTCGCAGTCGGCGGAAGCGCTGGTGCAGGTCGAAGCGGCGCGTCAGGCGATTGAAGCCGAGCTGGCCGCCGGACGACTGACGCTCAGTGAAGAAGAGACGCGGCTCTCGCAGCTTCAGGAAGAGCTGTATGTGCTCGACAATCAGGTGAAGCTGTCGGAAGCGGAAAACGAGCATGCCAAGCGTGAAGAGACGCGGCTGCTGGAGACGGCGCGCAAGCTGCGCAGCGAACAGGAAGCGCTCTACGAGCGAGCAAGCCAAGCGGCGGCAGAGCTGCAAAAGCTGGTCGAAGATCGCGACACGCTGAGCCAAGAAGATCTCGGACGCGATGATCGCTCGGTGCAGCTGGAGCTGGATCTGCGGACAAACAAAGAGCGACTGGCGGCGCTGCAAAAGACCGCCGACGGCATCAAGGCGGAAGTGACGCAGCAGCATGCCGAGATTGCGCGCTCGGAAGCGAGTGAGCGCAGCTTGCAGCGTCAGGTCGAAGACTTGGAAGTGCGGCTCGGACGCGGCGAAGAAGAAGCGCGGCGGCTGCGCGATCGCAAAGCCGAGCTGGACGAAGAGATTTACGCGCAGGAAAAGCAGCTCGGCGGACTGCAAAAAGCGCGGCTCGATCTGTCGCGCAGCAAAGAGTCCGCCGAAGAGCGGGTCAAAGACTTGAAGCTGCTGACCTCGCGGCTCGACAAGGAAGTGGATCACCTCAAGGGCGAGCTGCATCGCAAAAAAGCGCGGGTCCACTCGCTCGGAGAGCTGGCGGCGCGCAACGAAGGCTTTTCGCTCGGCAGTCGGATGCTGCTCAAGCGCGCAGGCGATGACAGTCCGCCCAAGACCATCGCGGACCTCATCGTCGCCCCGGCAGAGCTAGAGCTGGCGCTTGATGCGGTGCTCGGCGAACGGCTTGGGGCGCTGGTGACGCCGTCGCATCGAGAGGCGCTGGAAGCGATTTCCTATCTGCGCCAGCAAGGCGAAGGCAAAGCGTTTCTGGTTCCCGAAGATGCCCGTCCGACGCGGCCCGGTGAGCGTCCCGCCCGTCCCGACGAAGAAGCGCGTAGCCAAGGCATTCGTGGCCGACTGCTCGACTTGATCGAACGCAAGCCCGGCTTTGACGCGGTGCTCGATGCGCTGCTCGGGTCGGTGCTGGTGGTCGATACCGTCGAGCATGCCATCGAGTATTACCGTGTCGCGAGTGAAGACGGCAGCTTGCCTCCGGCGGCATCGCTGGTGACGCTCGATGGGGTGGTGATCGATGGACACGGGACGATGGTCGGCGGCGCGCAAAAAGGGCAGGGCGCGTCGGTGCTGGCGGTCCGTCGCGAGCTGCGCGAGCTGACCCAGCAAGTGTCCGTCGATGAAGAGCGCTTTAAGAGCCAAGAAGAGCAGCTTGTCGTTGGAAAAAAAGAGCTTCAGCACCTGCAAGAACAGCTCGCAGAGCTTCAGAAAGCCGGTCACCAGGGCGAGATGCAGCTCTTGTCGCTCGACAAAGATCTGCTGAAGGCGCGGGAAGAGCTGCACCGGGTCACGCATCGCCTCGAAGTGATGGATCGCGAGCGCGACGAGCTGTCCACCCGGCGCGACGACATGGTGCGTGAGTCGGAAGAGCTGCGGCTTCTTTTGCGGAGCGCGCGGGATCGCTTGCAGGTGCTCGAAGATCAGCTCGAAGCGCACAGTCGCAGCCAGGTCGGGCTGTTTGACTCGGTGGACAAGCTGGGACAAGAGCTGACGCAGCTCAAGGTGTCGCAGGCGGCGCATCGCGAAAAAGTGGTGGCGACCGAGCGCGCGATCAGCAGGCTGCGTCAGGAAGAAGTCGAGCGCGCGACGCGGATGGACAAGCTCGGCGCGGAAGAGCGCGACTGTTATCGGCGCGCGGCGCAGCTCGCCACCGAGTGTCAGAACCGAGGCAGCACCATTCACGAGCAAGCGGATCGGCGGACTGTCCTGGCCGAAGAGCTGCAAGTGCTGCGCAACGGCTATGAGCAAAAGCGGGGCGCGCTGGCCTCGCGAGAGATGGAGCTGCGAGAGCGACGCGAGCGCGAAAACAAGCAGGGCAAAGAAGCACTTGCTCACAAAGCGCGGCTGTCGGAGCTGGAAGTGCAGAAGCGGGCGCTCGCAGAGTCGATCATCGAGCGGCATCGCGTGCGCGTCGAAGACATCATCAGCGACTATCACCTGCGGCCCCAGGTCAGTCGCGCCGACGAAGAGCGGGCGGCAGAGCTGCGCGAGCTGATCGATCGCATGGGCGAGATCAACCTGACGGCGATCGACGAGTGGAACGAGCTGTCGAAGCGCCACAGCTTCATCGTCAGTCAAAAGACGGATCTAGAGACGGCGATTGCCCAGCTAGAGCAGGCGATTGTGCTCATCAACAAGACCAGTCGGCAGCGTTTCCAGCAGGTGTTCGAGCTGGTCAACGGCAAGTTTCAGGAGCTGTTTCCGCGCTGCTTCGTCGGCGGCAACGCGCACCTGAAGCTGGTCGGCAGCGAAGACATCCTGGAAGCCGGGATCGAGATCTTCGCGCAGCCGCCCGGCAAGAAGAACCAGACCGTCGAGCTTCTGTCGGGTGGCGAAAAAGCCATGACGGCGGTGGCGCTCATCTTCGCGATCTTTCTCATCAAGCCGTCGCCGTTCTGTCTGCTCGATGAGGTGGACGCGCCGCTCGACGAAGCCAACGTCGGACGCTTCAACGAGCTGGTGCGCAGCATGACCGATCGCAGCCAGTTCATCCTGATCACGCACAACAAGCGGACCATGCAGATTGCCGACACGCTCTACGGCGTGACGATGGAAGAGCCCGGCTGCTCCAAGGTCGTGTCGGTGAACCTCCAAGAAGTAGGCCGCCTACAAGCCCGCCGCCGCGCCGCGTAAACCGGCGATCTGATGGCGTCGGAGCGCGTCGCGCAGTCTTGGCCGCTGCGGATGTGGGTGCTACGGTGGCCGCAGGCTCGCTGCTTTGGCTGGGCCGCTTGCAAGGAGATCGTGATGTCTGCCGCGACTGCTCGGGCCAAGGCCCGCATCGAAGCCCCACCGAAGGAAGCTGCGACCGAGATCGATCCGTTGTGCTTTGCCGACACGAGCGACATTCCGCCGCCAGTGCCGCACCTTGTGCCCACCCGTGAGCAGTTCGAGCGATCGCTGCGGGTCAGCTTGGCGCAGGCCAGCGCGGGCATGGGCGAAGACTTCGAGGTCGTCCAGGCTCGGATGCGCGCAAAGTACGGCCCACGCTGAGATGCAAATCCGCTTTTCGCCGCTGGCAACCACTCGCTACGACGAGCTGCTGGCGTACCTACGCGAACAGAACCCGCTGGCAGCCGAGCGAATGATGGCCGATGTCGATCGGGCTCTTCGCCGACTGCGCCAGTTTCCCCTGAGCGGGCCGCCGGTTCGCGAGTTTCCCCAGCTTCCCTTGCGCCAGTTCCTCGTCCAGCCGTACCGCTTTTTCTACCGCGTGGACTCCTCCCGCAAGCTCATCTGGATTGTCGAGATGTGGCACGGTGCCCAGGACATCCGCGCACCGGAACTTCCCGCACCGTAGCCCTTGCCCGCATCGGTGCTGGCGGATCGGTCTTTGCGCGGTGAAAGAGCCGCTCCGGCGCGGGCGGAGCGGGTGTTTTGATTTGAAAAAGCCGTTCCGGCGTAAGCGCCACTACATTTTCAGGTGTAGACAGGCGCTCCGGCGGCTTCGGATCGCGCTGTGGGCTTTGAAACAGGCGTCCCGCCCTAAGCGCCCCCGCCCTTGCAAATCCAAACCCCCACCGCGCCCTCACCGGCTTGAGGGTTTTGCGATGGCCACAGTCGATCCGGGACCCTTTCACGGGGTCGGGCAGGCGAGGGACTGGGTGAGTTCGTCGGCTCTGCGGCGCTGGTTGGTGTCGGGATATTGTTTGTAAAGCTGGCTGAGGTAGCGACAGGCTTCGGCCTTGTCGGCGGGGCTCGGCGGGCTGTGGCGCTTGTGGGCGGCTTCGGCCAGCAGCAGCAGCGCATCGTCGGCCAGTCGCGAGGTCGGCTGTCGCTTGAGAAAGCCGAGCAGCGCCGGAATCGCGCGCGCGGGCTGTCGCATGTCGTGCAGGTAGATCTGCCCGAGCAGCAGCGCCCCTTCGGCCAGCAGATAGAGGTTGTAGTGTCCGACGAGCAGGGCCGATGAAAAGGTGCGCTGAAGTCGCTCCAGACGCTCGGCGGCTTCGCCATAGCGCTTTTGGGACCGCAGCACCTTGGCCGCCGACACCAGCGCATCATCGATAAGCGGCCCTTTGGGATAGCGCTTCGCCAGCTCATCGTAGCGACGGACCGCTTCGCCGGGCTGCTGCTTGTCTTCGGCGCGCTGGGCCGACAGAAGCCAGGCAAAGCTGGCGAGCGGAACGTGGGCGGCGTGGGTCTTGGCGATCTGATCCAGCTCGGGAATCAGCGTGTCATCGTCTCGTCGCCAGCGGGTCATGGCGCGCAGGGCGTCTTCGGCGGCGACCTCGGCGGGATGGGTCGCGATGATGTGCTGACACAGCTCGATGGCGACGGCAGGCTGCGCGATGCGATCGGCGTACAGCTCTGCCGCCCGAAACAGCGAGCGCGCGACCTTGGTCACGTCACGGCTGAGCGCTTCGACCTCGCGGTAGGCCTGCGCGGCTTCGGGAAGCTGTCCGAGCAGCTCAAGCTGCTGCCCGAGGCGAAACGCGGCCAGGCCACAGTCATCTTTCTGACGCAGCGACGCGGGCGCAGTCCCGGCTTTGCACATCGCGAGGATGCGCTGGTATTCGCGCACCGCTTCGCTCTTGTCGGGGGCGCGCTCGGCCTGCTGGGCGACAGCGAGCGGTGGCGGCATCGGGGGCGGCTTGGCACAGCTTGCGCAAAGCGCCCAGGCGACGACAAAGCGGCTTACAGCGTGGCGTCGCATAGCACCTGCCGGATGCGCTGGGCGGCTTGCTCACAGGCGGCATGGCTGACATCGAGGTGCGTCACCAGCCGAATCCGGCGCGGACCAAACGGCGCAACCAGCACGCCCTGGGCCTTGAGCCGCGCGGTCACTTCCGTCGCGTCGGGCAGCGGTGGCGCAAGGTCAAACAGCAAGATGTTGGTCTGGGGCGGGATGACGTGAACGTGGGGCAGGTCGGACAGCACCTCGGCGATGCGGCGCGCGTTGAGATGGTCTTCGGCGAGCCGTCCGTGGTGATGACTGAGTGCGTACAGTCCCGCCGCTGCCAGCACGCCGACTTGCCGCATTGCGCCGCCGTACATTTTTCGGAACCGGCGGGCTCTGTGGATGATGTCTTGCGGTCCACAGACGAGCGAACCGACCGGCGCACCGAGCCCTTTGGACAGACAGACCGCGACGGTGTCAAACGGAGCCGCGATCTCGGCATCGGGCACACCGAGCGCCACGGCGGCATTCCACAGCCGTGCTCCGTCGAGATGAAGCCTAAGTCCAAGCTGTCTGCCGACGCGCGCCACTTCGTAGAGCTGATGCATCGGCCAGATGCTGCCGCCGCCTCGGTTGTGGGTGTTTTCCAGGCACAGCAAGCGATTGGGCGGCGAGGCATGATCGACGCGCTCGGGCTGAAAGGTCGCGGTCAGCTCTTCGGCGGTAAACAGGCCGCCATGACCGACGCTGACAAGCTGAACGGACGACAGGGCGGCGCTGGCTCCGGCTTCGTACCATTTGATGTGGGCACCGTCGGAACACAAGACATCGTCGCCGGGCTGGACATGACAGCGAATCGCCAGCTGATTGGCCATGGTTCCCGACGGAACAAACAAGGCGGAAGGCTTGCCGAGCCGGGTCGCGACGACTTCTTCTAAGCGCCGTACGGTCGGATCTTCGCCGAACATGTCATCGCCGACCTCTGCCGACGCGATGGCGGCTCGCATCGCTGCCGTCGGTCTGGTCACTGTGTCCGAGCGTAGGTCGATGACGGCTTGCATGATGCGGCGAGCATACTCAAAAATAGCGCCACTTCGTAAAGGCTTCTCATGCTCGATCCACGTCAGTCGCTTGAGTTTGAACGTCCCCTGGTGGAGCTAGAAAACAAGATCGGAGAGCTGAAGCAGCTCGCCGGTGGTGAGCTTCTTGCCGCCGAGATCAAGATCCTGGAACGACGGGCCAGCCGTCTGCGCGCCGAGATCTTTTCCAACCTGTCGCCGTGGCAGAAGGTGCAGCTCTCGCGTCATCCGCTGCGACCGTACACGCTCGATTACGTCAGTCGGCTGGCCGATGAGTTCTTCGAGCTACACGGCGATCGCGCGTTTTCCGATGACGAAGCGGTGATCGGGGGGCTCGGACGGCTCAAGCCGCTGGGGGGCAGGCCGGTGCTGTTTATCGGTCATCAAAAAGGTCGTGGGACGAAGGAAGCGATGCGTCGCAACTTCGGAATGCCTCGACCGGAAGGCTATCGCAAGGGCAAGCGGCTGATGGAGCTGGCGGCACGGATGAAGCTGCCGATCATCGCGCTGATCGATACGCCGGGGGCGTTTCCGGGCATCGATGCCGAGGAGCGCGGCCAGGCCGAAGCGATTGCCAAGAACCTGGAAGTGATGGCGGGGCTGCCGGTGCCGATCGTCGCGGTGGTGATTGGAGAAGGCGGATCGGGTGGGGCGCTGGCGCTGGGGGTCTGTGACCGGCTGCTGATGATGGAATACTCGGTCTATTCGGTGATCACGCCCGAGGGCTGCGCGTCGATTCTGTGGAAGAGCCAGTCGCACGCGGAGGTCGCGGCGGCGCAGATGAAGATGACGGCGGATGACATCCGGCGGCTCGGGATTGTCGATGAGATCGTCGCAGAGCCTCCGGGTGGCGCGCATCACGACTTCGATGAAGCGGCGCGACTGGTTGGAGAAGCGGTGTCACGGCACCTGCTGGCGCTCGACAAGCTGTCCGGGCAAGAGCTGCTCGACGGACGCTACGCAAAGTATCGCGCGATGGGCTCGTTTACGGAGTCGGCGCAGGAGGAAGAGCCTCCGTTGGCGGTGGAGTAGTCGCTGGCTTGCGGATGCGATAGAGCACAAACGGCGGGGACGCGGCGACGTAGGTCAGGTGGGGCACAAGGCTCGGCGGCAGCTCGGGCGTGTCCCCTTGATACAGCACGTAGTCGTAGAAGCTCCATTCCTGCGGGCTGATGTGGAAGTTGCGGACCTCGCGCTGATCGCCCCACGGAATGTGACGCAGTGCGTGCTGGCCTTTGACGGCGAAGACGTGCGGGCTGTAGCTGTCGTGGAGCACGACGTAGTTGACGGCTCGGTGAACCAGGTAATCGGACCACTGGCCGTCGCGCAGATTGAGCAAGGGCAGGACGCGCTGATGCGGCGGCATGTGGGGAAAGAGCTGGTTGTTGATCGCGCTCATGATCCCGGCGACGCGCGCGTGCGTAGAGGACGCAAACTGAAGCTGAACCAGCGCAAACAGCGACAGCGTGATCCACAACAGGCCGCGCGGACCTTTGAAGCGGGTGAAGCGGGCTTGGCTGGGCCAGCGCAGCGACAGGATCAGCAGCAGAAAGCCGCCGAGGACGAAGCGGATCGCGATCTCTCCTTCTTTTGGGCTGCCGTCGGGGGCCAAGATGCTGACCGGACCCAGATAGGCAGCGGCCAAAAGCGTCAGTCCCGGCACGAGCAGCGCAGGCACAAAGAGCCGGAGCAGCAGCACCGAGCGCTTGAGCGGTCGCACCAGCCAGCGAGCCAGCGTGCGGTGATGCGCCCACACAAATGCGGACAGGAGCCCGAGATACATCAGCAAGAGCGTGTAGCGCGGTGCGGGCTGCGGCGCGTCGAACGGATCGATCAGCATGTGGGCCAGCCGTCGTAGCGATAGATCGAAGCCGAGCGTGCCTCGGTTGGCGTCGGAGCCGTGCTGAAACAGCACAAAGTACGCGGCGATCCCAAACAGCACATAGATCCAGCCGAGCAGCACAACGTGGGACGGGCGCAGCTTGTGCGGGGACAGCGCGGGCAATCGATGGGCCAGCAGTGCAACCAGCGCCCATGCCGTCGCAGCAATAAGCAGCAGCGTCAGCGCATAGATGTGGCACAGGTACGACAGCGCCGCCAGCACCGCACACAGGACCGTCCAGCCCGAGCGCAGACGCTCTGCACGCCACAGGGCACCCAGCGCAAACAGCGCGACCGGCTGACCGATGAGGTAGTTCGATTCGCCCATCCAGTAACCCCAGTGGAACACCGCCAAGACGCACAGCGGAGCCAGCGGGTGATCGAGCAGCGCAGGCTGTGACGAACCAGGCTGTGACACGAAGGCGCGCAGCAGAAACCGACACGACAGCGGCAGCAGCACGACGTACAGCAGGATGAGCAGCTGAAAGGCGAACAGCGGCGAGAACACGTTGGTCATCGCGATGAGCCACAGCGCGGTGGCCCAGTACGGAACGAGCACGGGATCGAGCTGATAGTGCGCGGCAAAGAAGGGATCTGCCGCGAGCAGCTTTCCGGCGAGCAGCTTTCCAAAAATCACCCCGGTTGCGATGTGGCTGGGGGCATCGTTCATGGGCAGATACCGGCTGCTCAGCACCAGCCACAGCGCGGTCAGAAGCCACAGTAGTGCGGTCAGTCGCTCAAGCTGCTTCATGACGATCGCTCCTTACGATACGCGCTGTACGGTACGCGCTTTACGAGCCGCTCGTCTTGAGCAGATCCGACTGAAACGAAAAGCCGACGACCAGGTAGGGCATCGCGGCGTTTTGGACAAACAGTCCGGGCAGCACAGCAGCGGGCTCTTGTCCGGCGCGATAACGGTGCGAGACGTAAAAGCCACTGATGAGCAGCAGCGTCGGCTTGTTAAAGCGGGTAAAGCCTCGGTCATAGAAGGTGTACGCGAGGGTGGGACCGATGCGGTGCTGGCCGTTTTGGGCAAAGGCGGCGGACTCGCCTGGGCGAACCTCGCTGGGACCGTAAAACGGCAGGATGACCGAGTAGCGAACGCCAGCCGTCAGACCGAACTTGCTGACGAAGAGCAGATCCAGATCGTTGGCCAGCACCCAGCCGCGCGCCGGAACCAGGGTATCGAGCGTCACGTCATAAAACACGCGATCGCCGGGCCGGACGTTCATGTACCAGTACTCAAGGGCCAGCTTGTTGCGCAGCGCGACCGGACCGAGCCGAAGCTGGACAAGCGGCTCGATCATGACGTGGAGCCCGCTGGCGCTGTAGTTGCGACGCTCGGTGCTGCCTTGGACAAGCTCACCGCGATCGTCTCGGTAGCGACAGCTTTCGCGCGTGGTGGCGTCGCTCGCTGAGCAGGCTGCGAGCAGCTTGTCGGAATATTCGTCTTGCGCCGAGCCATACGACTGAAGAAAGCCGAAGGTCGAAAACAGCCCGATGTATTCCGCCGCGACGCGCAGGTTGAAGATCGACAGCGGCTGGATTTCCAGCGACGGACCGATCTTGACAAACGCGGGATTGAGCCTCGGTGCGATGCCAAAGAACACGAAGCGGTCTTGAAACAGCCGACCTTGTGCGCCTTCGGTTGCGGGCAGCCGACGCTGAAAGCCAAACCTCATCTGATCTTCCAGACCAACGGGATTGAGCCGCAGCACCAGCATGTTGTTGATCATCAGTCGCCACAGCGGTGCGGTCTGCGGCTTGCCAGCTTCAGAGACTCCGATCGAGCTGCCGCGCAGAAGCGATGGACTCGGTGGAAGCGTGGCTGCTGCGCCGGGCGGTGCCAGCTTGTCGTCAGACGAAAGCGTCACATTCGTCGCTGGCTGCGCACGGGCCGCACCCGCATGCAGACAGGACACCACAGCCAGGGACAACGACACGACAGCGCGCACAAGGTGTTTCATAAAGGGACTATAGGCAGCCGCGTTTCCTGGCAAAACTACAAAAGCTTTTGGAAAGGCGGACCACTCTGCGCCGTTTCGAGGCAAGATCGAGTGCGAACCGGAAGGCTGATCGCGCCTCTCCGGGGAGAGCCTACGTAACCGCAGACGATGACCGCTGAGCGTGTTCGCAAGTGTCCTGAGTGTGGCAGGACCTATCCAATCAAGGTGCTCTACTGCCGCACCGACGGATGTCAGCTTGGAGATCCCGGCGATCACCTGGTTCCCGAGGTGAAGCCGACGCCGGGCCGTGACCAGCTCCTTGGGCGGACGGTGGCGCGACGCTTTGTGCTGACCGAATACCTGGGCTCGGGAGCGACGGGACTGGTCTATCGCGCGGTTCACAAAGCGCTCGATCGCGAGATGGCGGTTAAGCTGCTCAAGCGCGAGCTTCTGTGGGATGAGCGATCCCTTTTGCGCTTTTTTCGCGAGGCCAAGACCTGTAGCTCCGTCGATCACCCCAACATTGTCTATCTGTACGACTTCGGACACGACGACACGACCGGGCTGCCCTATCTGGTGATGGAGTTTGTGCGCGGTCAGACGCTGCATCAGGCGATTCACGACAGTCCAACCGGCAACCTTCCCGTCGAGCGCGCGCTGGCGATCTTGGTCCAGGTCTGTCACGCCATCGAGCACGCCCACAATCGCGGTGTGATCCATCGAGACGTGAAGCCGGAAAACATTTTGCTGACGGAGCGCGACGGAAGAGCGGACTGGGTGAAGGTGCTCGACTTCGGGGTCGCGCGCATGGTCGGGGAGCCTCCTGTCACGGGACACGGCCAGATTTCCGGCACCGCAGAGTTTATCGCGCCCGAGCTTCTCGTCGGTGATGGCCAAGTTCGTCCCGCTGGAGACTTGTACGCGCTCGGGATCTTGTTTCACGATGCCATCGTCGGAAGACCGCCGTTTTCGGGCACGCTAGAGGTCGTGCTGCATCAGCACATGACGGTGAATCCGCCTCGGCTGCTCCAGCGCTTCGCTGATCCGATGATTCCCAAAGCGCTCGACGATCTGGTGGCGCGACTGCTGGTCAAAGATCCCGATAAGCGTCCGACGGCAGCGCAGACCGCGCGCGAGCTGGAACAGATCCTGACGGACTTGGTGGACAAGATGAGCGGATCGCCGACGCTGCATGTGCAACCGACGCAGATCCTGTCCACGCTGGAGCGACCGACGCACGTTGTTCAGCCGCTGGAGCGTCGCACCGTCGTCGTCGAGCGTCCCGAGCGTCCGACGCAGGTTGTCGGTCGTCAAAACTGGCCCACGCAGCTGATTCCGCAGGTTGTGGTTGAAACGAAGCAAGCTGGCGCTCCGACGAGCAGCCCCGAGCTGGTCGAATACGGTCAGAAAGCGCGCGATCTGTTTGCGCAAGCGGTCGAGCTGGCGGATCGCATCTGTACAGGTGCGTGGCCGACGGCACTGAAGAACCTGGGCGCGAAGGTTGCGGACTGTTACCGTCAGGAAGTCGAGCTAAGCGAGAAGCTGTTTTCCTTAGAAAAGCTGCTGGCGGAAAAAGCAGCAGCGTCGGGACAGCACAACGCGCTTCGTCAGCAAATCCTGGCTCTGTCGGAACAGCTTCAGGTCGATGAGTCGCTCGGGGAAGAAGAGCGCAAGCGGCTGCTGGTGGACCTGGAGCACAAAGAAAAAGCGTTCTTCGAGGCAGAAGTGCGCTGGCGAAGGCTGCCACCGACCTCGCCGGACTCGCTGAAGCGTCGGATTGCTGATGTCCGTCGCGATCGCGTGCAAGCGCAGATCCTGTTTCTGCGGCTGATCGTCGAGATGCCCACGTCGGGCGCGCTGCTCGGACAGCGCAATCAGCTTGCGGCCAAGCTCGCCGAGATCGACAACCCCAAGCGCTCGGGACCGCAGGGAGCGGTGAATCGATAGCGTGAAGCGATGCTCTCTGCGCTGACTTGGGCTGCGGTGGCCCTTTCGACCTTGCCAGCGACCGACGTAGCGCCGTCGTCACGCTTTTACATCGAGCCGTATCTGCAAGACGTTCGCGCCGACGCTGCGGTGGTGGTGTTTACGACCGAGCAGCCGAGCGTTGCGCTGGTTCACGTCGAGAGTCAGCGTGGCGAAAAGCGCGGGATTGTGTCCGGTCCGGCGCTGACTCACAAGGTTCGCATCGATGGTCTGTCATCGGGCGTGCGCTATCGCTACTTCGTGTCGGTGCGCAAGCAAGGCGATCTGACCGGGATGGAGTCCGTCAGTGCGCAGTCGGAGTTTACGACGATGGCTCCGGGGCTGCCGTTTCTGTTTCTGGTCTACGGCGACTGTCGAGATCGCGACGCTGATCACCAAGCGGTGGTGCGCGGGATGCTGCGAGAGCGTCCCGATCTGGTGGTTCAGACGGGCGACATGGTCAGCCGCGCGGGCGATACCGGACAGTGGCGACGATACTTTGCGGCTGTCTCGCCGCTGATTCGCTCGGTTCCGATGTATCCGGCGCTGGGCAACCATGAGCTGCGCGGAGATCCCGAGGCTGCGCACTTTTTTCGTTACTTCGTGCTGCCCAGTCAAGGCGTCGAGCGCAAGCGTCGTCCGGTCTATTACTCGTTTCGTTATGGCAACGCGCTGTTTGTGCTTCTCGACGGAAACAGTCCGCTTGATGCGGATCAGGCAGCGTGGCTGTCACGTACGCTCGACGACGCAAGCAAAGATCCGAGCATCCGTCATTCCTTCGCGTTTGTGCATCAGCCGCCATACTCGGTGGGCGCGTACTGCGGTAGTGAGCGGCTTCAGCGACGGCTGGTTCCGATCCTTCGTCGCTACGGTGTGCGCGCTGTGTTCGCCGGTCACGAGCATGCCTATCAGCACCTCGAGCGTGGCGGCCTGCGCTATTTTGTGACGGGCGGCGGCGGTGCTCCGCTGTATACGCGCAGCACGTCGTGCAACGTCGAAGACGACATGGCGCTGCGACTGTTTCGCGCTGAGCATCACTACCTGCGCGTCCAAGTTGATGGCGATGCCGCGACGCTGATGGCGATCGCATCAAACGGTGAAGTGCTCGAGCGAGTCCTGCTTCACGAGCCGGTGGTTCCCGATCGCGATGACATCGAAGCGCCACCGACGCTGGCTGCCGCGCCAAAAGCGACCGAGCGCAGCACCAAACCTGCACCTCCGCGTTCGTCTGGAAGAGTATTTCGTCCGTCTCTGGCCATGTTCCTTTTGGTCCTAAGTGGCGTGGCGATGATCATCGGGCTGCTGCTCTTGACTGCCCCGAGAGCGCGTCGTCGGACCGATCTAAACCCGCACGCCAAGCGAAGACTGCGACGATAGCTGCTCGATATTGGGCAGTGGCTGGTGCGCGGTCTGCGAACGGATCCATCGCTGCGTAGACGCTGCGCGCGGCGTGATGATGCGGCAAGTGCGCTGCGGCGGTTCGCTCTGGATGGAGCACGAAAATCGTTGTATAGCGTCTCGACTGACCGCTCGTCCTTGGCCCGAGCGTCCCCGTATCAAGGAGTATCCCCGGATGAGGTCTCGCAAGACGCTACTTTACAGCCTGCTCGCTGGCTCGGCTCTGTCGGTGGTTGCCATCAGCTGCGCCGATTATTTGACAGGGCAAGTGCTGGAACCAGACGGCCCGCTGCTCGTCACCAAGCTGACGCTTCTCGACAAGACCAGTCGCGATGTCACGGTCTTTACCGACACCAGCCTGCCCGACTGTAAGCAGTTTTCCGCAGAGTATTGCTCGGCGGAAGCGAACCGATCCTCGACGGAATGTCGGATCTGTTACAACGACGTCAAAAAAGACGCGTATTCCCCGACGAAGAGCCCGCCGACGCCCGACGCTGCGAGCGATCTTCGCGTCGTCTTCAACAAGATCCCGCTCAAGTGGAACGGCGAGGCCTATTCTCCCGATAGTGTTCCCGAGGGTGCGATTCGTCTGGAGTGCGATGGCTGTCGCGGCATTCCGCCTTACAAGCGTCAGCTGGATATCTCGGGATCGTCTCTGTCCTACGATCCGCGCGACATTCCGTATGGCCCGTCGCTCAAGCTGTCCGTCGATAAGAGCGATCCTCGCGCTTCGCTCGAGCCCGATACCAGCTTCCGGGTTTATCTCGATACGGGACTGGCCGATCGCAATGACAACCGCGTCGATTGGCAGGGGGCTGCGTCGCTGCTGCGCTTTCGGACCGAGCCACTGCGGGTGCTCCGAATGGGGCGCGGCGACAGCACGACGGATGCTTGGGTCTATGCATCGAGCAAGTCCGGGGATGGCTCGTCGGCCAATCCGTACAGCATTGCGGATCTTCCCCGGGACGGTGCGATTGTGCTGCGGCTCAATGCCTCGACGCATCCAGATCCGCTGACGACGTTGAAGCTTCCGGCAGTGGTGCGCCGCAGCGATGGAATGACCGGATCGGTGGATGTGCTGGTCGGGACCAACGTGTGGAAGCGAAACAGCGACGGAACCTGCGCGCAAGACAGCCAGCGGCTCGTGTACTTTTGGCCGGATACGCCCGATCAGCGCTGGCCGTCGGGCACCATCGAAGTTTCCTTTGCGCTCGCGGGCGGTTCGCTCAAAGACCTGGCGCAAGTTGCGGGATTCCCCGTCGGAAAGCATGCACTTGCTGGCGATCTGGCGGTGCGCGCACGGATCCTGACCAGCGATGCTCCGATGGGCTACGCAGGAACGACGACGAGCGCGGCGAAGCTGGCAGGCAGAGCCTGTGGCCAGCCGTCTGACATGGGCACGGGCAGCGACGCAGCAGTCGCGGATATGGGCGGCGACATGACCGCCAGGGACATGTAGCGAGGGGCTAGCCATGAAGCGAAGTGCGAAAAAACGTCGTCTCCACTTGAAGCTGTCGCAGACCTTGCTCTTGTCGGGGCTGGCCACTGTGCCGTTTGTGCCAAGCATCGCCTGGGCGCAGCTTCAGCTTGGACAGATTCAAGGCAACATCACCAACGAAGAAACCGGCAAGCCGCTGCAAGGTGTGACGGTCGTCGTCAGCGGTCCGGCGCTGCAAGGCGAGCAGTCGGAAATCACCGACAAGAGCGGATCGTATCTGATTACGCAGCTTCCGCCGGGTGACAACTACATCGTTCGCTTTTACTTCGGCGATGTCATCGTCGAGCGTCCGAATGTTCGCATCGCGCAGAGCAAGACGCTGACGATCAGCCTGAAGATGCCGACGCAGAAGGGCAAAAACGTCTACGTCGTCAAAGAGCGCGCGCCGTCGGTCGATATAGCCACAGCCAATACCGGCGTCGAGATCAGCCAAGAAATCCTTCAAAACACCGCAGTCCGAGGCCGCACCTTCGAGTCGGCCATGAGCTTGGCACCCGGTTCCGCCGATGTCGCGCCGCGAGCCCAAGCAGGTGGTGATGTCGGTGTCAGCTTCGCGGGTGGAACCGGCAACGAAAACGCAGTGCTCGTCGATGGTCTGAACACCACTGACCTAAGCACGGGCGTCGTCGCGACCCAGCTGCATCAGTACTTCATCAAAGATCTCAACGTCATCACCGGCGGTTATCAGGCGGAATACGGTCGTGCCACCGGCGGTGTGGTCTCGATCGTCACCAAGAGCGGCTCGAACGAGTTCCACGGCGGTGTGTTCGGTTCGTGGTCGCCGTATCAAGCGACGCCGATGACGGTGGCTCGACTGGGAGAAGCGCTGGCGTTTCGCAGCAAGCAGTTCCAGCAGTACGACTTCGGCTTCGAGCTGGGCGGTCCGATCGTCAAGGATCGGGTGTGGTTCTATGTCGGCTTTGCCCCGACGTTTACCATCAATCGCACCGACCGAATTGTAAGAACGCAGGTAAAGTCAAGCGAAAAACGCAGCGACGGCTCGTGGAAAGCGCAGGTTGACTCGGACTATCGCGATCCCGACTACATGTCGTCGGAGCTTCTGTATCGTGACCTGCGACCGCTCGCGCTGCGGACCGTCGAAGTCCCCGAAGAGAGCCGCAATCTCGACGAGTACTACCGGCTCTACAACTGGATCGCGAAGCTTCAGTTCAACATCAGCCCTGATCACAACATCACGCTCGGCTACATCGGCGCGCCGGAGTTTCGCAGCGAATACGACAGCTACGCAAACGACACCGACGCGATGAAGATGGATCGCTCGCGTCAGATCCACGACGCGACGGTTCACTACGTCGGGAAGCTCTTCGACAAGAAGCTGCAAGTCGATGTCATCTACGGCTACCACTATCAAGGTCTGCAAGAGCTGCCGTACGCGGAAAACCAGCAGTATCTGCGCTATCGCTCGCCAGCCAACGATCAAGAGCGTGGTGACTTGGCGTTTTCGCTCGGAGATTTCGAGAACATCTCGCGCTGCCGGGTCGAGCTAGATCCGACGACGCGCAAGACGATCTGGAATCCGTGTCCGGTGACCTCGTATGTGAAAAACGGGTTCGGACAGTACAAGCCGAATCAGGTGCTCCAGCGTCACGCGATTCAGGCGTCGGGAACGTTCTACGGCAAGCTCGCGGGAACGCACGGCATCAAGCTCGGCTTCGACTTTGAAGACAACCTGAGCGACAACACCCGCAAGTACACCGGCGTGGACTTCGATCCGAACGATCCGCTGTCGGGATCGTATACGGGACGGCTCGCGTATGAGACGGACGCAGCGGGCACCGGCCTGCGCATCCGTCGCGGCTTCGCACTGCCCGATCCGGTCAATCGCTTTGGCGACGCGGGCGTGCCGTGCGGTGCGATGAAGGATCGCTACTGCTACAACTACTTCCGCGCCGTCACAGAGACTCGCAACTACGCGCTGTATCTGCGGGACCAGTGGAACGTGTCGGACATCGGTCTGGTCATCAACGCCGGTCTGCGCTGGGAAGCACAAGAGATCTTCGGGGCTGACGGATCCAAGCAGATTGCGCTGTACGACAACGTCGCGCCGCGCGTCGGTGCAACCTGGGATCCCAGCCGCAAAGGTCGTTCCAAGATCTACGCGCAGTACGGGCGCTTTTATCAGTCCATTCCGATGGACATCAACGATCGCTCGTTTAGCGGGGAAGGTCTGCTCGTCGGTCGGGCGTTTACCAAAGACTGCGGTCGGGCCCAGCTTTCTCCGACGGGAAGTCCAGTCGTGGTGCCGCAGTCGCAGCCGGGATCGCCGTGCTCGCTGTCGGATCCGCGTGTGTCGGGCGGTGGCGTGTTTGCGCCGGTTGCGCCGTTCTTGAAAGGTCAGTTCCTCGACGAAGTGGTCGCTGGTGCGCAGTATGACCTTGGGCTGGATATCGTCGTCGGTGCGTACTACACGTATCGCTGGCTGGGCAGCATCGTCGAAGATCTGTCGGTAAACGGAGGCGATACGTTCTTCATCGCCAATCCAGGTGCCGAGTCCGATCCGAAGACGGCGGCGGATCTTCAGGCCGAAGCGGATCGTCTGGCGCGTGATGCAGCGGCGGCTCCGACGGATGCAAAGCTGGCCAAAGATGCGCAGCTGGCTCAGAACAAGGCCGATGTCTACAAAGCGCAGGCGCTGTTCCCGAAGGCCACGCGCGACTATCACGCGGTGACGCTGACGCTGCAAAAGCGGCTGTCGAATCGCTTCTCGCTGCTGATCAACTACACGTACTCGAGGCTGCTCGGTAACTATCCGGGTCCGTACAGTCCGTACAATAACCAGCTCGATCCGAACATCAGCGTGCAGTACGACATCATCGATCTGACGGTGAATCGGAACGGACCGCTCAACAACGATCGTCCGCACAACTTCAAGGCGACGGGCTTTTATCAGCAGCCGGTGTTCGGTGGAAACGGCACGATCACGGCCAGCTTGACGTTCACGGCGCTGTCGGGACGACCGATTCAGGTGCTCGGTCAGCACAACCAGTACGGAGCGCGCAACACCTTCATCCTTCCGTCGGGAAGTGCGGGACGAACGCCGACGATCACGCAGCTTGATGCGCACCTTGCGTATGAGCACGCGCTGACCAAAGCGGTGAAGCTGTCGGTCTACGGGGACGTGATCAACGTGGCGAACCAGCGCGGGATCATCAACGTGGACGACGAGTACACCTATTCGGTGGTCAATCCGATCGCGGGCGGGAAAGTCGAAGATCTGTCGTCGCTGCGCACGCTAGATGGCACCAAGCCGATCTTGAACTCGAACTACGGTCAGCCGACGGCGTATCAGTCGCCGCTGTATCTGCGCTTTGGCGCGCGGCTGTCGTTCTAATGTCCTTCCTTCTGCGTTCTGCCGTCGCGAGCTTGGCGATGGCAGTGGTTCCGGCTCACGCTGCGGCGCAGGCTGCGGCAGCGCCGGTGGTTGCCTTTGATCCAGCCAGCCTTCAGCCGTACTTCGACGGTGGTGCGCTGGCCAAGGCGAGTGAGCGCTTGCGATCGGGCGATGCGGTCGCGGCGCAAGCGCTCATCACCGAGTACGTGGTGGCGTGGCGCGCTGAGCGAAGCGCGAAGCGACTGGATGCAAAGGATGATGCGCTCGACGCAAAGGTGCGGTTTCTGCTGGGGCTGACGATGCTAAAGGCCGCCGAGCAGCTTCCGATTGGACCCGAGCGAACGACGACGGCACAAGGCGCAGCACAGCACTTTGTGGCGCTGGCGAAGAGCTATCCGCTGCTGGGGACGTATCACGCGCTGTATTCGGCGCAGGCTCTGCTCATCGCGGGCAAGCCACAAGCGAGCCTGACCCAGCTTGCGGGCGTGCCGAGTGACTCGGTGCTCGACTGTGAAGCGCGCTTTTTGCGTGGCGATGCGCTGCGTAACCAAGCCGAGCAAGACAAGGCCAAGACCGCGTCGCTCAAAGAGCAGTCCGTCGCGGCCTATCGCGCGTACCTGGCTGCGTGCGGGGATCATGGACGACACAAGCGAGCGGCGCAGGTTCAGACAGCCTCGCTGCTCGACGGGCTTGGACGATCGGCGGAAGCGCTTCAGATCTGGCGACGGCTGTATATCGAGGCTCCGACGGAAGCTGTATCGGCGCAAGCGGCGCGACGACTGGAGCAGCCGGGCACCAAGCAAGCTCCCTTTTCGGCCAGCGAGCTTTTGGAGCGAGCGCAGATTCTGTTCGACGAGATGCGCAATCCCGAGAGTGAAGCGGCGTTCTTGCTGGTGTTAGAGCAGCCGGATCTCGACGACAAACAGAAGTGCATCGCGCGCTATCACGTTGCGCAGAGCGTGTTTAAGCAAAGACAGCGTCCGCGTGCAGCGCCGCTGTTTGATCTAGCCGTTGCCGCGTGTGCTCCGTCGGCAGCCAAGAATGACGATCTGCACATGAAGTCGCTGTATCAGGGCGCGCGCTGTCATGCCTCGGCGGGACGACTGCAAAAAGCGGCGGACTTGTTTGCGCAAGCGGAAGCCGAGCATCCGACGCACAGCTATGCCGATGACGCGCGTCTGCGACAGGCCGAGATGTACCTGGACCTGGCCGAGCGAGTGACTCGCGACGGTGCGAAAAAGACCTGCGACGCAGCAGAGTGTCCCGATTACGAAGCGAAGTGTTCGGCGCTGCTGGCTGAGCTTCCCACTCGTTTTCCCGACGGTGACAGACGAGCCGAAGCACTGTGGCGACTGGCGTTTCGCGCGCTGCGTAAAAAAGATCTTCAGACGGCGAAAAGCTGGCTGACGACGGCGCTCGACAAGATTCCGCGTGAAGTCGGCTGGGATCAGGAAGGGCGAACGCTCTACTGGCTCGGACGGGTTGCCGAGCTGTCTGGCGATCGCTCCGTCGCGCTGACCCGCTATCAACAGACGGCACGAACCTATCCGCTGAGCTTTTATACGCTGCTCTCGCTCAATCGGCTGCGCGTCGGCTTTGCGACAGAGTTTTCCGCGCTGCTCGGCGAGCTATACGGCGATCCCCACGACGAGCCGATGCAGTTTGCGCCACGAGCGCTGTATTCGCTGCCCGGTTTTTTGCGCGGCATTGAGCTTCTGCGGCTGGGACTCGGAAGTGAAGCGCGTCGAGAGTTTGCTTCCGTCGGGATCGTTGCAACCGAGCGCAGCTCGGACAAGTCCAAAGAGCGCAGCTCGGACAAGTCGAACGAGCGCAGCTCGGATCGGTCGAATGACGCGCCGGAGCGAGAGCTGTTGTGGCTTGCGTCGGTGCTGTATGAGCGCGCGGGCGACTGGTATCACTCGCACTGGATCCCGCGTCACATCCTGACGGACTGGCAGTCGCACTATCCGGTCGGCAAGTGGCGCAGTCAGTGGCTGCTCGCGTATCCGCGTGGCTATGCCGAGCTGCTGACCAGCGCAGCGCAGCAAAACGGACATCCAGAAGCGCTCCAGTTTGCGATTGTGCGGGAAGAGTCGGCGTTCGATCCGCTGACCGAGTCCTTTGCCAACGCGATCGGGCTGACGCAGATGATTCCGCCCACTGCGAAGCGGTTTTCAAACGGACTTCCGTACGATCGCGCGGCGCTGCGAGATCCGGCCACCAACGTGGCGATCGGCAGTCGGTTCCTTGGCTTTCTGTGGCAGACGATGAACCATCATCCGTCGCTGACGATCAGCAGCTACAACGCGGGCGAAGGTGCCGTGTGGCGCTGGCTTCGTCAGTATGCGGATCTGCAAGAGATCGATCTGTTTGTGGAATCGATTCCGTACGACGAGACGCGCGGCTACACCAAGCGTGTGCTGTCGAGCTTTTTGACCTATCGCTGGCTTCAGCCGCTACCGAGCGATGCATCGCTCTCTGTGCGCGTGCCAGAGATCCCGTTTGCGCTGCCTCCGCCTCCTGCCAGCAAGACGCGCCCGGCGTCCGCTGCGACTCCTTCTGTAGCCCCGACTCCGTCCGCTGTATCTACTGCTACTGCATCGGAAAAAAGCAGCCCAGCGTCGGCTGCTCCGCCCGCAAGTGGCGATGCCAAACCCGCAGAAACGCCTCGCTAAAAAACCCCGTAGCTGCTTATTGATTTGGTCCTGGGGTTCGGTAACATTCAAAACTAATAGGAGTGCGGATCGCTCCGCTGCTCCGACCCCAAGATGCCGGAAAAGAACGAAGAACCCGACAGTACCTCCGACTGCCCGTTGGGTGGTCTTGCCGCTGATCGTTCACGAGACGATCGTTCTGTTTCCCGCGCCTCGGCGCTCGCACCAATGGTGCTGGATCGCCGCCGCGCGGACGACTCTGCTTCTGACCGTTCCGCAGGTCGAATCCGCCAGCTCCTCGCTTCCTTTTGGCGTTCGCTTGCGTGCCATTCCCAGCGTCCAGTTCAGCAGCCGCGCGCACCGCTGTTTACCGGACTGAGACTCGGTTCCAGCTACTTCCAAGTTTCCAAAAAAGAGGTTGCATGAAGATCGCGTTCACCTACAACCTCCGCCTGAGCGACGCGGAGGAAGAGGCAGAGTTTGACTCACCTGAGACCGTCGATGCCATCGCCAGCGCGCTGTCTCGCGATGGACATGCGGTTCAAAAGATTGAAGTCTCTGGTCCTGCTTCGCATCTGACATCCCGACTGGAGGCGTTTTCTCCCGACCTGATCTTCAACTTGGGAGAAGGACGACGTGGCCGCGCCCGCGAAGCGTTCTATCCCGCACTGTTTGAGGAGCTTGGCTATCCGTACACCGGATCGGACGCGCACTCACTGACGGTGACGCTGGACAAGTGGCTGACCAAGCGCGTGCTGGCTTCTCATGGCATCGATACGCCGCGCGGACGGCTGTTTACGCAGCGCGATCTTCCAGATGTAAACAAGCTCGATGGCTTTTGGGGCGGCTCGCTGGGCGTTCCCATTCCCGCGATCGTGAAGCCGAACTTTGAAGGTTCTTCCAAAGGAATCAGCGATGAATCGGTTGCGCGCGACTGGAAGACGCTGCGTGCTGTCGTCGGAAAGATGCTCGAACAGTATCCGCAAGGCGTGCTGGTCGAGGAATACATCGGCGGCATCGATGTCACGGTTCCGTTTGTGGAAGGAGTCGGTGACAGCGCATCCGAAGGCGTGCTGACTCCCGTTGAGTACGTGATCCATCCGTCGGTGCGATCGAAGTACAACCTGCTCGACTATCAGCTGAAGAACCGCGAGCCGAGCCAAATCAAGCTGCGCTGTCCGGCGGAGCTGCCTCGCGATGTGATTGCGCGGCTGCGGGCGCTGACCCAGCAGATTGTGCGACTGCTTTCGATTCGAGATGTGGCGCGGATTGACTTCCGGCTGGCCGAAGATGGTCGCATCTACTTTTTGGAAGTGAACGCGCTTCCGGCGCTGGACCTGGCTTCTAGCGTGATGGTTGCGACGCGCCGTGAAGGCCTAAGCTTTGATGCAACGATTGCTGCGATCTTGGCCAACTCTGCCAAGCGCTGGAAGCTTGTGCCGTCGGACTGCGGAAAGCCCAAGCAGAGCAAAGTGGCGCGTCCTTCGGACCGGAAAGTGCGCATCGGCTTTGCGTTTAACATCAAACGTCCGGGTGGAAAAGCGCTCGGTGATGCCGAAGCGGAATACGATTCACCGACGACGATTGCCGCCATTACCAATGCGCTGGAGTCGCTCGGTCACGAAGTCGTGCAGCTCGAAGCGAACGGTGAGCTGCCGACGCGACTGAAAGAAGCGCAGGTCGATCTGGTGTTCAACATTGCGGAAGGAGTCTCGGGTCGCAACCGCGAAGCCCAGGTTCCCGCGCTGTGTGAGCTGATCGGCATTCCGTATACCGGAAGTGACGCGGCGACGCTGTCTTTGGCGCTCGATAAAGCACTGACCAAGCGACTGCTCAAGCAGCGCAACATCCTGACGCCGGACTTTCAGGTCTTTCATACCGGACGTGAAAAGATCTCTCCGACCTTGCGCTTTCCGCTCATCGTCAAGCCGATTGCCGAAGGTTCATCCAAAGGAATCGCAGGCAAAAAGAGCGTGGTCGATGACATTCCTTCGCTGCGTCGCGTCGTCGATGAGCTGATCAAACAGTATCGTCAGCCCGCGCTCGTCGAAGAATACATCACCGGACGCGAGTTCACGGTGGGACTGCTCGGTGAGCGTCGGCCTCGCATCCTGCCGCCGATGGAGATCGTGTTCACCGATCAGAACGATCGTCGCCCGGTCTACGACTACACCTACAAGCAGGACTGGAACTCGCGGGTGTCGTATCAGTGTCCGGCGAAGCTTACGCCCAAAGAGCTAAAGGCCGTGGAAAAGGCCGCGATGGAGACGTTCCTGGCGCTCGACTGTCGAGATGTCGGACGCATCGATCTGCGCATGGACGCGCACGGCAATGTCTACGTGCTGGAGCTCAATCCGCTGCCGGGACTGACGCCGGACTGGTCCGATCTGGTGATGATCGGCAAGTCGATCAACATGGACTATCGCACGCTGATTGCGGAGATCCTGGCTCCGGGGCTCAAGCGCTTGCGAGACAAGCGGCGCGGCACGGTTCAGACGCGCAACGGCAAGTCGAAAGAGTCGAAGAGCTCTGCGTCGCAGTCATCCCAGCCCGAAGCGCGCAGCGAAGAAGAGCTGAGCGAGCACACCACAGCGGTGGAACATGCGGCTCCGGCTCCGGTTGTGAGCGCTCCACCTGTGACCGAAGCTGCTGCGCCACGTCCACGCAAAGCGCGCGCCAAGACCAGCTCGACGCGTCGCGCGGCTGCCCGTTCCTAGTCCGCGACCACTACGAAACCAACAGTTTGAGTAAAGAGCGTGGGGGCGACCGGAGAGCTTTTTTTCGGGCCGCTTGCGGAACGGAAAAAAGTCTCGCAGGGTAGCGGGGCCCCTCGCGAAACATGCGGGTTTGGGAATGGACGGGGTTTAGTCCGATCCGGGTCCGCTCGTTTCTTCATCCTCTGCTGTATCCGCGTTCGCTTCGGCGCTTTATGCTGGCGTCAGCCTAGGGATCCGCCATGAACCTGTTGTCCGAGACCGATCTGTATCTGCTGAACGAAGGTCGTCACCTGCGCCTGTATCAAAAGCTGGGCGCGCAGCTCATCGCGGATGGAACGCACGCGGGCTGTCACTTCGCGGTGTGGGCTCCCAATGCAGAGCGGATCAGTGTGCTCGGTGACTGGAATGACTGGCAGCCGGATCGCAGTCCGCTTCGCTCGCTCGGTCCTTCGGGAGTCTGGCAAGGCTTCATTGCCGACGTACAAGAAGGCCAGCGCTACGTCTACCAAGTCACCTCGCGCTATGGCGGATATCAGGTGGACAAGGCCGATCCGTTTGCGTTTTCCGCGCAGGTTCCGCCCGAAAAAGCATCGGTGGTGACGCGCCTCGATTACAAGTGGAACGATGAAGCGTGGCTGCGGAATCGGCGAACGCACAACGCGCTGTCTGCTCCGCAATCGATCTATGAGCTGCACCTTGGATCGTGGCGTAGGAATGCGAACGGACAGCTCCTAAGCTATCGCCAGATTGCGCCGCTTCTCGTCGAGCATGTCGTCAAAATGGGCTTCACGCACGTAGAGCTTCTGCCGCTGCAAGAGCATCCGTTTTACGGCTCGTGGGGCTATCAAAGTACCGGCTACTTTGCGGCCACCAGTCGCTATGGGAGCCCGCAGGATCTGATGTTTCTCATCGATTCCCTTCATCAAGCAGGAATCGGCGTGATCTTGGACTGGGTTCCTTCCCACTTTCCTTCGGACGCGCACGGACTGGGATTTTTCGACGGAACGCACCTGTTTGAACACCAAGATCCGCGACTCGGTTTTCATCCAGAGTGGCATAGCTTGTTATTCAACTATGGTCGCAGTGAAGTGCGCTCCTTCTTGCTTTCGAGCGCGCTGTTTTGGCTGGATCGCTATCACATCGATGGTCTGCGCGTGGACGGAGTCGCATCGATGCTGTACCTCGATTATTCGCGCAAAGAAGGAGAGTGGATTCCCAATCGCTTCGGAGGAAAGGAAAACCTCGATGCGGTGTCGTTTCTGCGTCAGCTTTCCGAAGATGTGTATCGCGAATATCCCGATGTTCAGACCATTGCCGAAGAGTCCACATCCTGGCCGATGGTGTCGCGTCCCACCTCGCAAGGAGGACTGGGCTTTGGCATGAAGTGGGACATGGGCTGGATGCACGACACGCTGAAGTATTTGGCGCTCGATCCAGTGCATCGCCGTCATCATCACAACCTGCTCACGTTTCGCGGCATGTACGCGCACAGCGAAAACTTTGTGCTGTCGCTGTCGCATGACGAAGTCGTTCACCTGAAAGGCTCGCTGCTGCAAAAGATGGGCGGACCGCACGCCGATCCTTGGCAAAAGCGCGCGACGCTGCGGCTTCTGTTTGGTTATCAGTTTGCGCTGCCTGGCAAAAAGCTCTTGTTCATGGGCGCCGAGCTGGGCGAGTGGCGCGAGTGGAACCACGATGGAAGCCTGGACTGGACGCTGCTCGATCGACCGGAGCACGCGGGCATTGCGCGCTTTGTGGCTGATCTCAACAAGGTTTATCGCCAGCAGCCCGCGCTGTCTTGCCGAGATTTCGATCCAAGCGGATTCCGATTTCTATCCGCAGACGATCGCGATCAGTCGGTCTTGTCGTTTGTACGAATCGGCGACACGCCGCAAGATACCGTGGTGATTGTCTGCAACTTTACGCCGGTTCCGCGTGACCATTATCCGATCGGCGTTCCCTGCGCTGGCTTCTGGCAAGAGATTTTGAACAGCGATGCCACAGCGTACGGTGGCAGTGGGCTTGGCAATTTGGGCGGACTGACCGCTTCGCCTTGCTCGCCTGATGCGCTGGAAGCTGGAATGCCGTATCGGCTGTCTGCGTGTTTGCCTCCACTCGCGGTTGTCTACTTCCGTTTGCACTTTGACCCAAGCGTCTGCTAAAGAAGGCGCTCTGTTGATGAGCGCTTGAGCGCTCATTGTTTCGCAAGAGAAGTACAAGCAGTCGGAAGTAGGAGTTTTCAATGGCCACGAAGAACGGTTTTGATATTGGCTCGCTGTTCGAGCAGGAGCTACAGGCCCGTAACGAAGATCTGCGACGACAAGCTGCGGTGGCGATGCTGCCGAAGCTGCGTCCGGGCGCGCGCGTGACAATGGCAGAGTTTCTGGACTCGCTCCAGCAGCACAAGGACGTGTGGACTGCGGTGCTCAGCATGGGCGCCGTTGAGTTTATGTCGCTGATCTCGGGTGGCTCGCGCACCGAGACTGCGAAGCCGGTCGCGGAGTCGTCGAAGCGAACCCGGATTTCCGATGCGCAGAAGAACTCGCTCAAGGGCGCGATCGTCGGCGTGCTTCAGCAGCACAAAGACGGACTGAACCGCGCAGAGATCGCTTCGCAGATCGCGGACGATGTGCTGGCGACGATCGGCGTCAAGCGTGATGAGCTGGCCGACAAGCTCCGTCAGCCGCTCGGTGAGCTGGTTGCCGACAAGAAGATCCACACTGTCGGTGAAAAGCGCCTGCTCAAGTACCACGCGGGCACCAAGAAGTAGTGTCTGTATCGGCATCTTCGGATGTCTGCTCGCTCCAGTCCGGGCTGCACATGCGCCCGCTGGAGTGAGCCCTGACGTGTTTCACGTCAACCCTTTCTTGATGCGCTTCGCTGCGCGTCATGGCTGATTCACTGCGAATCCGCGCCTGATTCACTGCGAATCCGCGCTTGATTGGCTACGAGTACGTTAGCGTTCATCCAGTAGATCTTGATCAAGCTGCCACTCGTACTGCGCATCCTGGCTTGACGCTTGGATGGACTCTGTTGTGCGCACACTCTGATCGTCCGCCGATTCTGTTTGCTGATTGCGCAGCCCGTTTTTCGCGATCCACAGCAGCGCGGCTCCGCCCACCACCACGGAAATCAGCAGGAGCCAGCTTCCAAGCTGCTCAGGACGCTGCACTTTCATCTTGGCACCATATTCCTGAACCAGCGCTGCTTCGACTTGCGCAGGACTCTGTCCGCTGGCGAGCTGATTCCGAATCTCTGCACGCAGCTTGGTTGTGAGCGGAGACGTATGAACATCCAGCGTTTCTCGATAACAGCACGGAGCCAGAAGGTGTTCTTCCAACCGATGCGCAGCTTGTTCGGTAGGACTCTGTTTCGCTCGCTGAGAGCTGTCCTGACACGCAGTCAACAGCAGCAGCGAAACCAGCGAAACCAGCGAAACCAGCGTGAAGCGAAGCAGGGTGCGCATCTGCTGAGCATGCCGCAGCGATCTCGATTCCTTCCCTGCGACAAATCGTCGCAGCGTCGCTTCCTTCTTCTCTGTTTCGCTCGACTGCGCTCGACGTATGGACTTCTCTGTGTCCGCGCTGCGCGTTTGGGATTCTTCCGTAAGACAACGGATGCTGCGTGCAGACTTGTCTGGAAGACACAGAAACGGACTCTGCTGCACTTCACTGTAAGGACTCTGTTGTCTGTGTACGTGCGTAGGAGTCCTTTGGGAATGGACGCTCTTGTCTGTCTGATTTGGACATCTTCCCGAGAGAACCTGTCGCTTCGTCAGCTCGAATGCACATCGTTTGATTCCGGTCGCGACTCCCTTTGATCTAGCGGCAAAAACTAGATATTCTGATCCCATGCCGCTCTGTGTGAATTGGACGTGCGGGGTCCCTCTGGGGTGCTTTGCATGGTCATCAGGGGGTCTGAACATGGGGGCGGAAGCCAGGGACAGGAGACGCAAGCTGTGACGTCGAAGAACCCTTATCGCACCGCCGGAATGGGCGGTGTGTACGTCGAGCGAGAGGCCGACATCCGTCTGCGCCGCGAGCTATCTGACAATCGGCGCTTTCCGCTTCTTACCGCACCACCCGAGAGTGGTAAGACGAGCCTCATCAAGCACACCATCGACTCGCTCGACCAGGCAGGATTTTGTGTTCTGTCCGTCGATCTGTCGCGGCTCCGGCTGGGCAATTCCACCCAGTTTATGGGAGAGCTGCTCGGCGCGATTGCCCGAGAAGGTGACTTCGATCAGCGCGAGATCCTTCCCGATAATCCAGAGGACTCAATCCTGGCGTGGATGGGAACATTTCCGCAGCGGCTGGTGATCTTTCTCGATAACTGCGAAGTGCTGGATCGGCCCGAGCTGAGCGATGCGGTGTTTGGGAAGCTGCGGCTCCTTTACAACATTCGCAATGAAAACGAAGAGTTTTCACGGCTTCAGGTCATCTTGGCTGGTGCGGTATCGGGGCGTCGCTTGATTCCCATTCATCTGCAAGCTCCATTTGGCGTGGGCGCAGAGATTCAGCTTCGACCCTTTAACGCAGAGCAAGTGGACGCGCTGAGCTGGCATTTATCGACGGCAGGCGCGACAGTGAGCAGCGATGTCGGGAGTCGTCTGACCCATCACAGCGGAGGCCTTCCGTTTCTGTGTCAGCAGGTGCTGTCTTCGCTGTGGGAAGACGCGGTCATCAAAGGTTCGACGGTGGATACCGTTGATGTCGATCGCGCTGTCGATGACTTGATCGAAAGAGCCCCGCAGATCGAACACTTTGCCAACCTGTTTCGTACCTTTAGTAGCGATCAAGATCTGCTGGATGCGTTCAATCGGCTCTGTCGGGGCCAGTCCATCTCCGAGGAGATGCTGACGAACCTGACGCTGACTGGCCTGTGCGAAGAAGATCTGCCCTTCCGTTCGATGATTTACGAGCGGGTGTTCGGACGTGGCGGACCACTGGCGTTTCCGGCTCCTGTTGGACAGCGTAAAACGGTGCAAGTGTCGGCGATCTCTCGCGAAGAAGCGGGTGACACGCAGGCGCAAGGCATGCGGGAAGAGCTGGACGCCGACGCCATTCAGGTCAATCCCGACGAAGACTCTGGCTTTTTGGTGCTGAGCGAGCCGCCGCCGCCGAAGCCGCTGCCCGCACGACCGCAGTTTGATGAAGAGCCGCTGCCGATTGCGCCTGCTGCATCGACGCCTGCGCCGCAGCCTCTGGCCGCCGATGCACCGCCAGCCAGCACACGCACGCCGACGTATGGTGTTGTTTCGACGAATGCAGCGGCTTCATCGCCAGGCCCGCAGAGCAGCAAGACCCCGACGTATGGACTCGCTGCACAGACGACCAGCACGCAGACTCCGACGTATTCTGCTTCGCTTGGACAGAGCGTACCGTCGCCCAGCCAGCGAACGCCCGCGTATGTGGGTAGCGCGACAAACCACCAGTCTCCCAGCGAGAGAACCCCGACGTATGCCGGGATGACGCTGCCCAGCTCGCCGCCAAGTAGCAGCACCCCGCGCTATCCAATGGCGACGGGAAGCATGCCTGCTGTGCCAGCGAGCGTTCCCGATTCTCCCGAAGCGGCCAGCAACAAGACGCCGCTGTACAACCCGGCGATGACGCCGCCCGTTCCGAGCCAGCGCACGCCGACGTATCCGAGCATTGGCGCGGCTGCGAGTGCGCTTCCGGGCATGATCTCGGGTCCGGCTTCGACGCTGGGTCCACAGGCTAGCGACGCCACGCAGCTTGCCAAGACCGCGCCGCCGCCGCTCAGCATGGCGCACAGTGGCAAAGTCAGCGACGACATCGACGATCATCCGACGCAGATGCAGACGGTGACACCGCGATCGGAAACCCAAGAGCTGCGCCAGCAGATCGATGCACAGATCATGCTGTCCGCCGAGCTGGATCTGTTCTGTAGCTCTTACTTTCCGCACGTCGCACGGCTGTTCAATAGTCCTTTGTCGCGGGCTGAAAAGACCGATCTGCTCTTGGCTCACGTCGAGCGGAGCATGCTGCGTGATCGTCTGAAAGACTGGGCGCAGAAGCGAAGAGAGACGCGGCCCGAGGCGTACTCGAACAGCTCCACCGAGTCGATTTCGCCACTTTCGGTAGAAATGATGGCTGCTTCGTCGGCTCCCGTGGTGGTCAGTCCACCGCCTCCGCCTCCGCCTCCGCCGCCACCGCAGATTGCGTCAGCGCCACCGCCACCGCCGCTTGCGGCCATGGGTCCGCCGCCACCGACGCTGAAAGCCGAGGTTCCGGCCAGCTTGATGGCGTCGATGCAGCAGCCTGAGCCCGCTACTGAAGCCAAGCCGAGCGAGCCCGCTGATGCCTTCAAGCCAGCGAGCACTGCGTCGCTGCAAGTCGGAATCGGCCTGGTCTTGGCCAACCGCTACTTCTTGACCAGCGAGATCGGTCAGGGCGCGGTGGCGACGATGTGGAATGCCTACGATCGCATCAAAGACGAGCAAGTGGCGCTGAAGATCCTGCACGGTGCCGCCGCTGACAACCCGCAGCTCGTCGAGAGATTCTGGCGTAGCGCACAGCAGATGTCCGGGCTTTCGCACCCAACGGTCGTCGGTGTGCTGAACAAGCCGCGTGAGGAAAACGGCACGCACTACGTCGTGCTGGAGCTGCAAGCGGGCGGGAACCTCCGTCAGTGGGTTCAAGGCGGCAAGCTGACGCGGATGCAGCTGATGCGGACGCTCCAGCGACTCGGTGCGGCGCTCAGCTATGCCCACGATAAGAAGGTCTTTCACCGTGACATCAAGCCGACCAACATCTTGTTCGACGCGGCGGGACATGCGCGTCTGACGGACTTTGCGATGGTCTGGCCTGCCGATGCGACGCTGCGACAAGACAGCCGCATTGATCGCACGGTGTACATGGCTCCCGAAGAGCAAGCAGGCGGTCATCTGGGCGATGCGCGCGCCGACGTGTACTCGCTGGGTATGTGCGCGCTGTATGCGCTGTACGGCAAAGAGCTGACGCCGCAGATGGTGATGGATCGGGCCGGGCTGATCGAGAGCCTGGATGCGCCGCCGCCGCTCAAAGCGGTGCTGCTGCGCGCGGTTGCGCCCAATCCAAACGATCGATTCCCGTCGGTGGCAGAGTTCTGTCGTGCGCTGGAGTTCGATGCGCCCGCGCTGCCGGGCATGGTGACGCGTGGCTCGCTGCCGGGCATTCCGGCGAACCTGACGAGGACCAATCCGGGGCTGATCGCGCCGGGCATGCGTCAGAGCTCACCGCAGATGCCGGTGATGGCACCGCTGTCGCGCACCAATCCGCCCATCAATCCGTCGCTGACGCGGACCAATCCGGGGCTGTTTGGTGGTCAAGCGCCGCCGATGACTTCTCCGGCCAAGCCGTCGCCGGTGCGAACAACGGGGCCACAGCCGGTGGCAGCGGGACTGCGCACCACCAATCCGGGCGTCGCTGCGCCTGCGGCTGGGCTGCGGAACACCAACCCGCCGATGCCGGGCCTCACTCGGACGTTGCCGCCGCCGCTCAATCGGCCTGCGGTCCTCGATGAAGACCTTCAGCCACCACCGGGCCGGAGTCCTGGCGAGCTGGCCGAGTACGCGATCGACACCGAGCGCGTTCGTGCCGTGACGGCAGAAGCGACCAATGCGCGGACTCCCAATCCGGTGATTCAGCCGGTGCCGCAGCCAAATTCGCAGCAGCGTCAGTGGCCGCTGATGGTGGGCTTTGGCGTGCTGGTGCTCGCGGGGGGCATTGGACTGGGAACGTATCTGGTGAACGCGACGCGGAAGCCGACCACGGCGACCAACGATCCCTCGGTTCGTCGCGACGGTCCCAGTGTGCCACCGACAGTGACGCGTCCGCCCGAGCCGTCGGATGAGCCGTTTGTGGCAACACCGATCATTCCGGTCAAGCCCGGTGAAACACCGCCGAGCAAGGTCAAGCCTGAAGCGGGCAAGGCTCAGCCGGGAACCGCGACGGTGAAGGTGGTCAAACCGGAAGATGAAAAGCCGACGGTCGTGGCCAAGACGACGCCAGGCGAAAAAGACGGGCTGGAAAAGCCAGCGCAGCGGCCCTCCCTGCTCAAGCCAGCGGCGGTCAAGACGGACGAACCAGCGAGCTTGACACCGAAGCCACTGTTCGCGAAGGTCGAGCCTGCAAAGACAGTTCCCGTCGCAGCTGCGAAGACGGATCTCAAGCCGGTGGCTGCGGTACAGCCCGAAGTGAAGCCGACGGTGCCGGTGAAGCCCGAAGCGAAGGTTGTGGCAGCGATAAAGCCCGAAGTGAAGCCGACGGTGCCGGTGAAGCCCGAAGCGAAGGTTGTGGCTGCGGCAAAGCCCGAAGTGAAGCCGACGGTGCCAGTGAAGCCCGAAGCGAAGGTTGTGGCTGCGATAAAGCCCGAAGTGAAGCCGACGGTGCCAGTCAAGCCGGTGCAAGTTGCGGTCAAGCCGGTGGCACCAGCGGTCAAGCCCGTGCAAGTTGCGGTCAAGCCCGTGCAAGTTGCGGTCAAGCCCGTGCAGGCAGCGGTCAAGCCGGTTGCGTCGGCAGCAGCGACCCCGGAAGGTCAGGCGATGCTTCGCGACGCACAGCAAGCCTACATTCGCGGCGACCGACAGCAGGCGCTGGCGATGGCGCTCGGGGTGACGCGACGTGGCGGCGAAGACGCAGCCAATGCCTGGCGCTTCGTCGGTGGAGCGGCGTGTTCAAACCGTCAAGCTGCGCTGGCGACCACGGCGTATCGCAACCTCAAGTCGCCGGATGCGCGTCGCACGCTGGTCGATCTGTGTCAGCGCAATGGCTTGCCGTTCGCCGGTGGTCAGTTTTCGTCGGACTAGCGCTGGCAGCTTGCGTCGGGCGACAGTGTGTCTTGCGTCCGACGCTTTCACTGTTCGGTCACACATCGCTCTTGGGTCGCGCTTCGTCACGCTCAGCGCCGACGACTGCCCAGCGTGTGACGAGCGCTCCGGCTGTCGATTTTATATAACTAAAATTGGAAGTATTTTTTGTGGCTACAGATGCAAAAAAATCTCTGTATAATCTGCGCATTGTCATCCTTTCTCGTCGGGAGCCAATGAAAACCCACGTCAACATCATCCGCTGGGGGGCAACCATCTTTGGCGCTGTGCTGGGGCTTTTCGAGGGAAACGTCTCTGCACAGCAGCGTGTGGCACTCGGGGACACGGGGCTCCACGGTGGGTCGCGTGATGCTCGGGCAAGTCGCAGCGAGCCGACGGTGACGGTAGAGCCGCTCGATCATCTGCCTCGGCTTCGGCCTGTGCTGCGTGGCGCAATGTATCGCTCGGGAACGCCGAGTGAGGCGGCGCTGTCGCACCTGTGTGAGCGAGGCTGGAAGCGTGTCTATTCGCTGTACGGCGAGCACACCACCCAGACCGGGCCGCGCAACGCCAGCATGCTGCGCACGGGACGCGACGTTCGTAGCTGTCAGCTCGAAGGGTCGCAGCGCTCGATTGAGTGGCGCTCGGCTCCATCGGCGCGTCTGCGTACGCTGCCCAATATCTTTCGCGATGTGCTCGATAGCGTTCGCAATCCCGAAAAAGGTCCGGTGCTGGTTCACTGCTGGAACGGACTGCACTATGCGGGAATGGTGTCGGCGCTGGCGCTGCGTCAGTTTTGCGGGTTTTCCGCCGAGCAGGCCGAAGCCTACTGGCGTACCAATGCCAACCGAGGCGCAAGCTATCCGCTGATCATCGCCAACATTCACAACTTCAAGCCGATTCCGGGTCTGTCCCTGACGGCAGCAGAGCAGCAAGCGCTGTGTCCTGATGTCTCGATGGGATACATGCTGCCGACGGACAACATCGTCGCTGCGGCACTGATTCATCGCGGACGCGGTGGCAGTCACAACCCGCCGATTCCTCCGCTGCGCAACGCGGTCGAGTCTTCCGAAGGCAGCGCTTCGACCGTTCCGATGACGCCTCCGGTTCGTAGCAATCAGGGAGATCGCGTGCCGGTTCCTGCATCGTCTAGTCCGTCGGCCACGTCCGGTGCGACCAGCGAAAATACGACCCCGTCTAAGTCCGGTCCCAAGTTCGCGTCACGCAGTTCCTAACCAGCCAAGTTGTCGTTTCGGACAGCGCATCAAGCAATAAGAGACGTATGAAATGCCTCTTATTGTGAGCCGCAACGAGGACAAATAAGAGGCGTATGAAATGCTTCTTATTGTGCCGTGCGATCGCTGGCAGCGGCTTTGGGAACCGCGACGCGGAGGAGTGTCGTCCTAAGCCAGCTTGCCAGTTCATCGATGGCCAGACGCGCTACTGGCACCATTGCGGTGAGCTGCAAAAAGCCATGAATCATGCCATCCCAGCGCCGGAGCGTCACCGGAACTTTGGCGCGATAGAGCAGCTCTGCGTAGGCTTCCCCTTCATCGCGTAGCGGATCAAATTCTGCGGTCAGAATGTAGGTACTTGGCAGGTTGCGATGATCGGCAGCCAGGCTGGGAGCGACATCGGGATCGAAGAGATCTTGCTTCGTCCGTACGTAGTGACTGGAAAACCACTTCATCGCACCAGCGGTCAGCAGATATCCGTTCGCAAACTGTTCCTTCGAGGAAGTTGCTTCAGGTCCACCAAGCGCGGGATAAAGAAGGAGCTGTGCTTTGGGCTGCACTCCGCCTGCTGCTTTGGCGTGTAGCGCGACCACTGCAGCCAGGTTTCCTCCTGCACTGTCTCCGCCGACTGCGACATGCTGCGCATCGATTCCCAGCTCGGCTGCGTGCGCGGTGACATACTGAAACGCGGCATCTGCATCGAGTACGGCGGCAGGGAACTTGTGCTCAGGAGCCAAGCGATAACCGACGGAGATCACGGCACAGCCCGCAGCATTTGCGATGGCTCTGCACAGCCTGTCATGAGACGCGATGCTACCGACCACCCAGCCGCCGCCATGGAAGTACAGCAGCGCAGAAACGATCTGTCCGGGCTGGGGATGATAGAGCCGAAGCGGAATGTCTCCCTGCGCAGAAGGGACGCTGAGATCGCGGACTTCGGCAACTGGCTCCGCTGGGCGTTCCAGCATCGCAACGGCTTCCATTCTGTCCCGCGCACCTTGCACGGTGGACTCTTCATAGGGGGGAAGCTGCGACGCGATGAGTAGGTCCAGAAAGCCTTGCATCTGCGGATGAATCGGCATGCGCCGTAGTGTGAACCGCAGCACTGCACCAGACAAGAACATAGAACGCCGAACAAAACCTATTGCGGACTCCGTTTGCTGCATCGTCGGGCCTCACATACTTGCGTACGCTCCGGTCCTCCTCTTTGCCACCGGGGTTCCTCGTGACGATTTTGTCCGGCGTTCTTACGCGCCAGACAGACGTGCGATCTCACTGCGGAGAATGCGCGACAAGATGGCAATGGCGCAGCCGTAGGTGCTCTCTACACCGAAGTAGCTCAGGCTCTTGGACAGCAGGCTCTGCCGACGAGAATACGGCGTATCGGAAGCATAGTGAAGGAGTCCCACTTCAAACGGTGTGCTGTTCGACAGATGCACGATCTCGTTTTTGGGATGACGGCTGGGATTGACGATCTCATAGATCGCGGACAGATACGGACCTGCTTCCATTTCCAGCACGGTGTAGCCTTCGTGATAGAAGCTCCCCATGTAGGCGCGGTTTTGCAAAAACGCACTGCGCACCGTCAGCGCTTTTTGGTTATCCAGCACCGTTCCGTGTTCCAGATACGGCTGCACAGCATCCGATGCAAAGCAGTTTCGGAACAGATACGTGTTCAAGGAATGTTCATCATGCACGACGGAGGAAACCATGACATCTCCGACGCGACCGTTCAGCGTAGCGGCCTTTCCCATCACGTAGATTCCGCGCAGCTCGCCAACGCCTTGGGCCAGACGTGACAGCAGGTGATACGCAGCCATTCCGAGCGGATAGTCGATGTTCACAATCACTGCATCGCTGCGTGAGAGCAGTGAAAAGGATCGCGCGATATCGGGCGGAAGCAGCCGAGGATCTACGCGATCTTGCTTGAGCGATCCAATCTGGACAAGCTGCGCACTCACATCGATGCGGCCCGGACTTTCGACGGACTGAATGCCGCTTTCTCCGTCGAAATCACGCACACTTTCGCGATGCGCAGCGCCAAACGGATCATGCAGAAATGATCGCAAAAGGTAGTAGAGCAGGTTGTCTGCTTTGGCCTGGTTTCCGCGCTGAATCGCTTCGGACAGAGACTCTGCAAGCTGCTCTGGATTGCGCTTCTGCGCAAACTGAATGAGCTGATCACGATGAAGCCGTGCGTAGCCTCCCAGCAGGTTCACAACAGAGTGCGAGTTCGACGACACAAAGTAAACAGGAGGCCTGCGCGGATGACTGGGACGCAGATACTGCGGCTCGATTCCGCTCCACCATCTTTGGGCCGCGCGCTGATACTGTGAATAGGAACCGACCAGCAGCCGTACGCTCAGCTCCAGTTCTCGCTGCGCGATCTCTCGTAGACCCGAAAGCAGCGACTCACCGAGCGCAGCTTGCAGGGTCTTTACGCCACCAGCATCCAGAGACAGAGCGGTTCCCAGTGCCGCCAGATCAATCGCTGGAGATTCCGCATCTGCGACGGGCTGCTGCACAAGCTGCTTTCCCAGCGGACTGCGCGAAAGGAGCACATGCATCTTGTTCCACTCGATCTGAAACGCAGTCACAATCGGAATCAGATCATCAATGTCACTGATGCTGGTGACAAACGCAGCGAGTGTCTGTCCTCCATCATAGCGCAGCGGTCTTCGTCGGCCACGCGTGGTGACAGCCTGCCATTCCCGAACGGGCAAGCCTGCCGCTTCAAAGTGTTCGTGGGACTGTCCCAAGACAATTCTGTGAACCGAAAAAATGCAAGAAGGGAGCCTTCCTGCGCTGTACGCAAATGCCGCAACATCGGGCTCCGGTGCGCGACAGCCTTCGTGCAGGCTGGAGCTGGAAGAAATGTGGGCTTCCTCAAACGCGCGAACGCGGACTTCTCCTGAGCTGCGGAGCAAGGAAAAATAGGTGCGAACGTACAGATCAATTTCGTCGCTGGTGGTGCGAGGGGGATGCCGATCCACGGAGAGCCTCCGGTTGCTTGGGTCTATGCGGGGTCAGATGAAGCTGCGGCGGATTCTACGCTGAGCGCACGGAATCGACTCACACGAGATTGCCAAGCGCTATGCACAATCGTACTTCTGATGCCTATTTTCCGTCTGAAACTCTTGAAATGAAGGACAGATTCAATTGGTAGCAAAAATGAAACAGTGTGTTTCACAAATACCAACTGGTGCATTTTTGATGACAAGTTAGAATCGCGATAGACAGTCAGATGACGGCTCCCGATCGGGTCAGTCGCTGGCTTCATTGATCGAAGGAATGCATCATGCAAAGGAATGCATCATGCAAAGGAATGCATCATGCAAAGGAATGCATCATGACAGCGGCAGATCACAAGGGTGCTGGACGTACCGATTCCGACTCTCACACGCAGAGAATGCCGACGGTGTTTCTGCCGCATGGTGGTGGGCCCTGGCCCTTTGTCGAGATGGGACTCGATCGCAAGGAGTGCGATGATCTGGCGAGCTATCTGCGCTCTGTTCGCGCGCTTCCTCCTGTCAATCCAAGTGCGCTGCTGATCATCTCTGCACATTGGGAAGAGCCAACAGCGACGGTGATGACTGCTGAAAAGCCGCCGCTTCTGTTTGATTACTATGGCTTTCCGCCCAAGTCCTATCAGCTCACCTGGCCTGCGCCCGGTCATCCGCAGCTTGCACAGCGGGTTCAGCATCTGCTTGGGAGTGCCGGTTTTCAGACGAAGACAGAGTCCCAGCGCGGCTTCGATCACGGAACGTTTGTGCCGCTCAAGCTGACGTATCCGCAAGCAGAGATTCCCACCCTTCAGCTGTCACTGCTGACGGGACTGGATCCGCGTCAGCACCTGGCGATGGGAAAGGCGCTCCAGCCGCTGCGGGATGAAGGGGTGTTTATCATTGGCAGCGGAATGTCGTTTCACAACATGCGCGGCTTTCGATCGCCGCGTGTTGCAGAGATGTCTGCGCCGTTTGATGAGTGGCTGCGGCAGTCCGTAACGCTGAATCCGCAGCAGCGAGATCAGCTTCTGTGCGACTGGTCGAGCGCTCCGGGCGCACGTCTTGCGCATCCTCGTGAAGAGCATCTGATCCCGCTGATGGTGATTGCAGGCGCAGCCGGAAACGATCGCGGCACCGTCGGATACCAAGGCTCGATGATGGGCGCTCACCTGTCCGCATTTCACTTTGGCTAAGCGTGCGCTTTCCTGTGGGATGTCGCAGATTCCGGTGTTCGTCCCTGCGCTCGAATCGCTGGCAAGCTGAGTGGATGATGATGGTATGGTCCCGCTCATGCGGAACCATCACATCGCTCCCAAGTCTTTGCGCTTTCCTGTTCTGCGACGGACGCTGCGTGCTTCGGCGCTGCTTTCGCTGGCTGCGATTTCGCTGCTTCGATGTACGTCTTCGTCCGATCCTGCGAACCTGGACGAGCTGCCAGTTCTTGACATGATGCAGCCGCCTGAGCGGATGTGTCGCTCGGGACAGGTGGCCAAGGTGGGCGAGTCCTTCTTTGAAGACATCTCTGACAAGAGTGGGATTCGCGCTGGGAACTACACGCCGATGCCTCCGATGACGATTCCCATCAACGATCACAGTCGGCTTGCGTTCGCAGATCTGAACGGAGACGGCTACGACGACATCGTGATGCACAGTCTGTTTCCCAACCCGCAGAAAGGAATTCCGTTTGAGCACTTGGTCTTCCTAAACAACCAAGACGGAACGTTCCGGGATGCCAGCGATGAATCAGGACTGCGCAGGATTCAGTCTGGATTCTTTGCGTTCGGAGACATCGACAACGACGGAGATCAAGATGCATTCGCAGGTCTGGACATTCCGCTGACCGGACAGAATCATCAGATCTTGCTAAACGATGGAAAGGGTCGCTTTGCACCAAAGCCAAATGCAGGCATAGAGTCCGCAGGCACCACGGCCACAGGAAATGCGATCTTTGCGGACTTTGACAGCGACGGAAAACTGGATCTGTTTTTGGGAAACGGACAGACCGGATACTTGGCCGCAGATCAGCTCTTTTTCGGAAACGGAGACGGAACGTTTCGTGAAGTCACAGCGACCAACCTGCAAGGAAGCAATCCGCAGCGACCAACGAACGGACTGGTTTCTTGTGACTATGATAACGATGGAGACTTGGATATTTTTGTCTCTACCTACGGTGTCAGCGTCGAGCTAGGACACGACATCCTGTGGGAAAACGACGGCAAGGGAGTCTTCCGAAATGTCGCGATCGAGCGTGGCTTTGCTGCGCAAGCGACCGGAAACTACTGGCAAGACAGCACGGGACGCGGAACGATGTCAGAGCCAGGAAAAGATGTCTCTTCCTACATGGGCGGAAACGGCTTCGGACTGGACTGTCAAGACATCAACGGCGACGGATACGCAGACATTTTCCAGACCAACATCTCGCATCCTTCCGAAACGGAGTACAGCCGCAAATGGAGCGATCCATCGCTGCTGCTCATCAACCAAGGACCGCTTGGAAAGTACTCCTTTGTGAATGAGTTTTTGCAGCGCGGCCTTCCGTACAACGAAGGGGATGTGGATGGCTCGACGGTGGACTTCGACAATGATGGTCGGTTCGAGATGGCCATGTCGCGAGACACCAAGTACGAAGGATCGTTTTCCAGCATCGATCAGAAGTCTTGGTTCGGTCTGATGCATCAGCTTCCCGATGGAAAGTTTGAAAGTGTTGGCTACAAGAGCGGCATCAATGACGACTCTCAAACTGCTTTGTGGAAGCGTATGAAAGGGGCGCAAAATCATGCCTGGAGCGACATTGATCTCGACGGTGCGCCGGATCTATTGGTCGGCGGACGCGATCAAGGCGGAGGTCGTCCAAACTTCCTGTTCCGCAACAAGATCGGGAGCCAAAACGCATGGCTGGGAATCCGTCTGCGTGGCAACGGCAAGACGGTGAATCGTGATGCACTCGGCGCGAAAGTGACCGTTGAAGTGGCCGGTCTGAAGGTGGTGCGTGAGCTGAAGTCGAGTCGCGGAACGTATAACTCTGCGGACAGTCGCGCGCTGCTGTTTGGACTGGCTGATGCGACTTGTCCTGCCACGGTGACGGTGCGCTGGCCAAACGGAAAGACGGATGTCTTCCGCGAGGTTGCGCTGCGTCGCTATCAGACCATCGACATGGACACGGGTCTGTCTGCCAAATAGGGTACGAAACAGTTCCCTTTCGCCGCTGCGCAGAGATCTGTTACCCTGCCGATCATGGCGACGCGGCGTTGGCTTTCGGGACTGTTTCTCCTTTGGGCTACTTGTGGGGACGATCCGGTTTCCTATGTCGTGGTCCCAGAGGTTCCTCCGTCCATTCCTACTGCACCAGCGATTCACATCGTGCTGCGCGATAGCGATAGCATGATGCCGATGCCAGGACGCGCGATCATCTATCCGGTAGGAATGACTCCCAAGCCGGACTTCAAGAGCGATGGTGCGACGGCGTCTCTGCTGGCTCCTTTTGTGCTTGGCGCTCCGGAAGGTGTCCTGCTGGTCACAGGAGACGGAACGGTCGGACTGCCGGTCGGAACGTATGATCTGCTGCTGTTGCAAGGAACGGAATACGAAGCGGTACGCAAGACAGTGAGCGTCACCGCAGATGCAGTCACACAGGTTGATGTCACGCTGGAACATACCGTGAAGACGGATGGATGGCTGGCTGCGGACATGCATCTCCATAGCAAGCGAAGCTTTGATTCCAAGCTGCTGGCTGCGCATCGTGTGGTGTCGGAAGTTGCATCGGGAGTCCAGGTGCTGGTTCCGACGGAACATGGCTATCACTATGACCTCAGTGATCTCATCAAGACCCTGGATTATGGACAGCGCGCAGTATCGATTCCGGGCAGCGAATACAACTTCCAAGGTGGTCACGCAGGAATCTATCCGGTGGTGTTTGATCCAACCGGACCGTTTTTGGGAGCGCCTCCGTGGCAAGAGTGGCCGAAGCCAAACATGGCCGATCCAGAGACCTACTTTCCGCTGATTCATCAGCAAGCAGGAAGTCCCCTGATCGTCATCAATCATCCGCGCTTGCCACCGGACTTGGGCTACTTCCTGAACATTCGCTGGCGACCCGGAATGCCGCTCAGAACGGCGGGACTGTTCGATGCGATGGAGGTCCTGAACGGGTATGCGATGCAGCCTCCTGAAGTGGCAGAGCTGCTTCAGGACTGGTTTACGCTGCTCAATCAAGGTCTGCGCGTGACCGGACTTGGGAACAGCGATACGCATCGAATTGACTGGTTGCGCGCGGGATATCCGCGAACCTGGCTACAGCTTCCGACGAGTGAGCCTGCTCGCGTGATTCCTTCCGATCTGCGTGAAGCGCTGTTGGCGATGCGCGGAGTCGGCAGTAACGGTCCCTTTGTCACGATGTCCGCAGAAGGAAAAGGAATCGGAGACACGGTCAAAGTACAGAGCGGAAAAGTCTCTGTTTCGATCACTGCGGATGCACCAGGCTGGCTCGATCTGACGCGGCTTCAGATCTATCGAAACGGCGTGTTGTTTACAGAGATTCCGATCACAAGTCGCAGCCATCCCGCGCTGGCTACCAAAGTCGATGTGGATGTTCCTTCCGATGGCTGGATTGTGGCGCTGGCGCTTGGTGACATTCCGCTTCCAACCGATGTGATCGGCGCTGTGAATGCGGGTCGTGCGCTGCCGTTCGCGTTTACAAATCCAATCTGGCTGGATGCAGATGGCGACGGAAAAGTGAGTCCTTCTACTGCGATTCCGCCGCGTCCGCTGCCGTGGAAACAGTCGCTGCTTGCGTCCGATCAAGATCGCGCACAGATCCTAGAGCTGCTGCATGCGCCGCTGGACTGTGAGCCGTTTGAGTATCCATCCTGGCTGCGCTAACGACTGTAGCTTCGTCGAACGAAACGGACTCCTAACGTGAGTCTTCCGCGATTCCGCTTCACGCTTGGGAGTCTGTCTGTTGTAGCTCTTTCCAGATGCGCTGGACCACGGAATGAATGCCTTGCGCGACGGACTCGCTGACTCCTTCACCGATTCCGAAGTCGCTGCCGCCGATTCCGTACAAAAGGACAGTGCGGGGAAGCTGACCGAGAGCTTGCGCCAGATCCAGAATCTGCGGAAGAGACAGCGCGTGGGATGAAGTCGCTGGCTGGCTGGGAAGCGCGAGGTCTGGACTGCGTCTACACAGGACTTTTCCGTCGGGAATTCCTGAAACTGCATCGATCAAGATGACGCGATCGGCCTGCGAAAACAGATCGAGCAGCACGCTGACATCGGCAGCGGACTCAAACACAGCGATGTGGGAAGGAAGAACAGTGCGAAGCTGGCGGGCTGCCAAGATTCCTGCGCCATCATCGCGACGCAGCAGGTTGCCGATGCCAATAACGACTGTGGAAAGAGACAACTACGAGAGGGAAGGGGAAAGAGAGGACTACTTCTTGGGAGCGGGCTGGCCGGGCTCGCCGAAGCCAGCGAAGAGCTCGGTGGAGCTGAGGGTCGAGCGCTTGCTTTCAATCTTCTTGCGGCGCTGACCGGCCTTCTGATGGGCGCGCTTGCGACGGGCCTTGGTGCTGGTGGTGTTCGACATCGGAGTACTCCCGTTTGAAATTCGAAGGTGTGCGGCGACACAAACCGCAGTAAGGGCCGCAGTCTGAAGGTAGGAATCGGCTCTTGTCAAGGACTTAGAAGTCGGACGGCTGAGCGCAGGCTCGGGGACAAGCGGCTGCATCGACGGTGCCGCGCGAGGGCGTGATGGCGAACACTTTTCCGTCGGAAATCACCGAGATGTCGCCGTTTTGGTCCGTTCGATAGTAGTGAACGCCGTTCCCTCGGAGCTTGTCGATCGTCTGACAGTGCGGATGCCCGAACATGTTGGGATCATTGGGTCCGCCTGAGCTGATCAGCGCATACGTCGGAGAAACCGCTTTTAGGAGGCTCGATCCCGTCGCATTGCAGCTTCCGTGATGTCCAATCTTCAGCACGCTGGCGGACAGCTGCATCTGGAAGTTCGTATATAAGTTCTTTTCTGCTTCGGTCTGCGCGTCGCCGGTAAACAGCATCGAAAAGCTTCCGTACCGCAGCTTGATGATCGCTGAACTGTTGTTGATTCCGGTGCCATCGTTTTGCGGATACGGCACATCCGAAACGCCCATCACCAAGATGTCCAGCTTCGGGTCCAGCATCAGGCTCTGATTGAGCGTCAAGCTGCGATAGCGACAGCCCGCCGTATCGCGAATGTACTGATAACCGGGAATGTCGGGCCGTGGCAGCCCTGGATCGAAGACGCGCGCCTCGCAGTCTTTGGGAAGCAGCCCAATCGCGGTCCCGAGCCCGGTGTAATGGTCCGAGTGCGCGTGCGACAAGATCACGTAGTCCAGCTTGGTGATACCCAGCTTCTTGATGTAATCGGCGTAGTTGCCGCTGCGATCGGGGCCTCCGTCGAGCGCAATGACGATTCCGCTCGGCGTTTGGATGATCATGCCGTCGCCTTGGCCGACATCGACCATGTGGATCGTCAGCGCGGCGGCCTTGTCCACCATCGATGGACTATCGACGACGGTTGCGCCCTCTGTCGTCGGATTCGCATCGCAGCCGATCAATGTTCCAAGCAGGAAAACCAGTCGTCCGTGCGGAATCTTCATGATCGCAGCATGCATCACTCGGGGCACGACTGACTACTGGTCGAGCATCTGAGCGGGACTTCACGCTTCCTGCGCGGTCGCCAGCACACTGCGCAGATCGGCCAGCCAGCGCTGCGCGTGGTTGGGATCGGGACGGCGATCGGGCTCGTCGAGAAGCAGCTCAAACAGCAGATCGCGAACCAGCGCGGGAAGGTGCGGGGCTTGCTCGGCGAGCTTGACGCTTGGGACGCCGTACGACGGCAAGCTCCCGGTGAGCAGCGAATACAGGAGCAGTCCGTAGACGTACACTTGGCCGTTTCGAGACGAATCACCGCGCTTTGTTCCCGTCTCAGGTGCTTGCAGGATCGGCGAAGGCCGCTGCGGCTCACTGCTCGTTTGGGCAAGCAGCCTCGTCGCCATCCCGAGCGGTGCGAGCGGATCGGAATACAGCCAGACCTCGCGCAGGGGAAGCTGGCCTTCTTTGCGGGTTCCGTCGCGCTGGACTCGACGATCGAGATCGGCACAGATCTGCGCCACAAGCTCCAGCGTCAGTCGCAGCGGTGGTGCTCCGTAGACAACCAGGAACTCGCTTAGAAACAGACCGCAGCCGAGCGGGGACGATAACAGGTGTTCTCCCGACGGAAGCTCTCGCAGCAAGGTTCCGCCGCTTGGGTTCGAGTAAGGATGCGCTCGCAGCAGTCGTGACTCGGCGCTGAGCAGCGTCAGCCAGCGATCATGCTGCGCGACATTCCGAGGCAGCACTTTCAAAACCACCGTCGCAGACAGCTCTTGATGTTCCGCCCAAAAGAGCCGCAATGGACCGAGCTGACCGATCGGACACAGGACGCGAAATGGCCGATATTTGTCCGAAAGCAGCGAAAAATCGGCGTCTTTGGCCAAAAATCGCGCCTTGGCTTGGCCTGCCTGCACCAGATCTCCGCTTTTGGGCGTGATCTTTTCGCCGAGCAGTCGAATGCCGCCAACCCACGTCCCTTGATCTTTGGACAGATCTTCGATGAGCAGCAGATCGTTTTCGACGGACACTTTGGCGTGCTGTCGGGAAGTCGAGAGATCTTCGGTGGTAATCAGGCAGCCTCGCGAGCGTCCGAGCACGGCACCTTGCAGCGGAATGGCCAACAGTTGCGATTCGCCCTCGTCGCTGAGCAGCAGAAAGTGTGCGCCCGACGAAGGCGGCGGTGGCGGCGACGGCGCGGTCAGGCCACTGTGCATTCCCTTCGGCAGCGGTACGCTCTGCGTCAGAAGTCCGTCGATGAAAAACTGAAGCACCATCGAGCGGTTGCGGATCGTGTCGCGATGTCGAAGCTCTTTGCTGACGTGAGGAAACAGCGGCTGATCGTTGATGAACGACTGCGACGAGCTGCCGAGATCTTCAAAGTACCAGCGTCCGTCGCGGCTGAAGATGCGTCCCCACTTGACGGGCACTTGGGGATCGTCGGACTTGACCAAGCACTCGCTGGCACGTCCGAGGAAGCCGCCGCTTGCGGGAACGTCAACAACGACGGGAACTTGGTTGCGATCGAGGTACGAGAGCCTGGCTTTGACGCTGGTGGAAAGTCCCGAGGCTCCCGTCAGTCCCGATGGGCTCGAAAACCCTGATGGACCAGCCAACATCGAAGAACCACCGCCGGTAAGTCCCGATGCTGTATGGACCGAAAGCTGTGGCGTATCCGTCGGACACTGATGAAGCTGCGCTTGCCGTTGATCAATGCTGAGCTTGGCGACGGGCGACTTGAGCAGCACGAAGCGAACTTGCAGCGCACCACAGCGAATCACGTCGCCAGCTCGTAACCGCGTGCCGCTCATCCCGACGGAGTGACCGTTTACCTGCGTCTCATGTCGCGGTGAGGAAGGCAGCACCAGCCACTGCTCTCCGTCGCAGTACAAGAATGCGTGCTGACGAGCGATGCTCTCGTGAATGCCAAAGACGGTGCTGCCTTGAAACGATCCGAGCAGTGCGCCGTCGGCTCGCAGCGGTGCGGTCATGCGCTGTCCCGACGGTGAAAAAAAGAGCAGTCCGGCCAGCGGGGCGGTGGTAGATGGCGGTGTACACTCGAAGCGTAAGGCGGTGTCGCCGCAGCGAAGGATGTCGCCGTTGCGCAGCGGGCTGCTCATGACGCGACGGTCGTTTACCATCGTGCCGTTGCTGCTGCCCATGTCGGACACCCAGTAGCCGTCGTCGCGCTGCTCGATCCAGGCGTGGCCGGTGCTGACCTGCGGATCGCTGAGGCAGATGAGATGCTTTTGCGCGCGTCTCCCGATCGCACAGCCATCGGGAAGCAAAAAGACAGAGCGCTTTTCCCCGTCGCTGTCGAGATATCGCAAACAGGCTGGCACCGGCGACCAGTGTAGCGCGACAGGACGTTCCTACAAAGGGACGACGCGTGTCCGCACCGGAAGTTTTGCTACAGTCAGCGTCATGTCACACAGCGAAGAGAAGTCGGCGAGCCTGCTCGAGCAGCTCAAGACCATGACCATCGTCGTCGCGGATACCGGCGACTTTCACGGAATTGCACGCTTTACGCCTCGGGATGCGACCACCAATCCAAGCCTGGTGGCAGCGGCAGCGCAGCTTCCCGAATATACCGATGTCGTCGAGGGTGCGCTTCAGCTTACGCGACGAGAGCATGCGGGACGTTCGCTGCAAGAACAGGCGACGGCGGCGCTCGATCAGCTCGCGGTGGAGTTCGGTCTACGGATTTTGGAGCTGATTCCGGGTCGTGTCTCGACGGAAGTGGACGCGCGATTGTCGTTTGATACCGACGCGACGATCGCCAAAGCGCGACAGATCATTGGCAAGTACGAATCGCGTGGTCAGCATCGAGAGAGAATCCTCATCAAGATCGCGTCCACGTGGGAAGGCATTCGGGCCGCCGAAGTGCTGGAGCGTGAAGGCATTCGCTGCAACCTGACGCTGCTGTTCGGACTGCATCAAGCGATCGCCTGTGCGGAAGCGCAAGCGACGCTGATTTCACCGTTTGTCGGTCGGATTCTCGATTGGTATCTGAAGGAAACAGGTCGTAGCTCGATTCCTGCCGTCGAAGATCCGGGTGTGCGCAGCGTCAGCGAGATCTTTTCGTACTACAAACACTTCGGCTATCGCACCGAGGTGATGGGCGCCAGCTTCCGCAACATCGGAGAGATCTGCGAGCTGGCTGGCTGTGACTTGCTGACGATTGCGCCGAAGCTGCTGGCAGAGCTGGCGGAGACGCGCGCGCCGCTTGTGCGCAAGCTGGATCCCGAGGCTGCCCGAGCGCTGACGATCGAGCGAATTCCGATGGACGAAGCGACTTTTCGCGCGATGCACACCGAGAACCGGATGGCGCAAGAAAAGCTTAGCCAAGGCATTGCGGACTTTGCCAAAGCCCAGGTCAGCGTCGAGCAGCTGCTGGCCAATCGACTCGCAAGCTAAGGCAACTGCTCACAAAAACCGATCCCGTGGGCGCAGTTGCTTTTGATTCGCTTCTAAGCAGAATGGTCGCCCATGACTCGGTATGTCACCGCACAAGAAGCACTGGGCCTGGTCCGCTCAGGGATGCGCGTATTTGTTCAGACCGCCGCCGCTGCGCCGCAACAGCTGATCGCTGCTCTCGTCGAGCGCGCTCCTGACTTGCGTGGGGTGGAGATCGTTCACATGCACACCGAAGGCTCTGCCGCGTACGCGGAGCCGAAGTATCAAGACAGCTTTCATGCCAGCGTGATGTTCGTCGGTCAGAACCTGCGAGAGGCCGTAAACGCGGGTCGCGCCGACTACATTCCTGTCTTTCTGTCCGAAGTCCCGAGGCTGTTTCGACAGAAGATCCTTCCGCTCGATGTGGCGCTGCTTCATGTCTCGCCGCCGGATCGTCACGGATACTGTTCACTGGGAATTTCCGTCGATGTGGCCCGCGCTGCGAGTGACACGGCTCGCATCTTGATTGCACAGGTCAATCCGAACATGCCGCGTACGCACGGCGACGGTCTGATTCACGTCAGTCGTCTGACCGCGATGGTGGAATGTAACGATCCGATCATGGAGCATCATCCGAGTCCGCTGACGGACACAGAGCGCGCGATCGGTCGTCACGTCGCTGGCTTGGTCGAAGATGGCGCGACGCTTCAGATGGGCATTGGCGCGATTCCTGATGCGGTGCTTGCGTCGCTGGGTTCGCATCGCAGACTCGGCATCCACACCGAGATGTTTTCCGACGGAATCATCGATCTCGTCGAAAAAGGAGTCATCACCGGCGAAGCGAAGAAGATCCATCCGGGCGAAATCGTTGCAGGCTTTGCCGTCGGAAGTCGCAGGCTGTACGACTTCATGGATGACAATCCCGTGATTCGGATGCTCGACATTGCGTACGTCAACGATACGGCGGTGATTCGTCGCAACCCGCAGGTGACGGCGATAAACTCTGCGCTCGAGGTCGATCTGACGGGACAAATCTGCGCCGATACGCTGGGTGCCAAACAGTATTCGGGCGTCGGGGGTCAGATGGACTTCATTCGCGGTGCAGCGCTGTCAGATCATGGGCGTCCGATCATTGCTCTTCCGTCGGTGACAAGCCGTGGGGAGTCGCGCATTGTCGGGATGCTCAAGCCCGGCGCTGGTGTGACGACGACGCGCGCGCACGTTCACTACGTCGTGACCGAGTTTGGCGTCGCGATGCTGTATGGACGAAGTCTGCGACAGCGAGCACAAGCGCTGATCGATCTTGCGCATCCAAGCCATCGCGAGTCGCTGTCGAAAACGGCGCATGAGCGCTTCGGCTTGATCATCTAGGCTGGACGCGCGCTCGGCTTGGCCGTCACTGCATCGACGCAGAAGGCGGCAGCAGCGGCGGTCCTGCATCGCGATCGCGGCTGCGCTCGACCAGCACCAAGATCGTCAGCAGCAGCAGCAGCGCGGCCAGTGCCAGACCCGCGATCAGCCAGCCCAGCTTGAGCGCTTGCGGCGTCTGCGAAGCCAGGCTCTGTCGTGACGCTGCCATCGAAAACATCGCGGAAAGCGGCATGTCTCCCGGCTGGCTGTTGGCGCTGTTTTGCGACGATGGCGTCGGGCTGCGTCCTGTGGTCGAGACAGGCTTGGCGCTCTGTGTGCTTCCTGCGCGGGCCGCGAGTCGTCCAAGCTGAGCCGGATCACCCGGACTCGGGGATGGCTGTGCCGAGGACGCAGATGTGACGGGCGTTGGTCGTTCAATCACCGGCTTCGATTCGCTGCGCTCGCGCGGTGGTTCCATCGGCAAAACGATCGGCTTGGCACTTGTGGTGGAGCGATCGGCGCGTGCTCCGTCTGAAGGCGTAGGTGCGACAGCCACGGATACAGCCTGCGGTGGGGCCGACGGACTCTTGGATCCGATCGGCTGTTCGGGCATCGTAATCTGCGCTGCCGACGGTGGTGGATTTTGCGTCGGACCGATCGACAGCGTGAGCATCGCGATCGGCTGCTGTAGCGGCCTCGGCGGTGTGATCACGGGCTCTTCGTTGGCCATCACGACATGAAGCTGTGGCGCGTGCGGCGGCGTCGATTTCTGACGCTCTTTGCGATAATCGGGCACAGGACGCAGCGGAACCGGCAGGATGTCCTCGTCGGTCTGCGCCTTGAACTGTCCCGACGGCGGGCGCAGCGGAACCGGCAGATCGAACAGCTCAAGCGGGACATCTTCCGTCGGAAGCTCTGCATTACAGTGCGGACAATGTCGTCGCTCACCGCTCACGCGGCTGGGCGCTGAAGACACCGTATGCGAGCACTGCGAGCAGACCTGCATCCCGACCTATCTTCCTAGTTTATCCGCAAGGTCTACCGTCTGAATCGCCAAATTGGCGAGTGATGTGACGAACTCGATGCGCAGGGGATGGCGACCGGGCTGGGGCAGCGTTATGTTCGTCTTACATCGCGACCGCCCATGATTACCAAAGAGCTTCAAGAGTCACTTCTCGCGGCCATGTCTTATGCCCGGAAGCGTCGGCACGAGTATCTGTGCCTCGAGCACGTTCTGTATTCCTTCACAGAGGAGCCCAGCTCTTCCAAGATCCTCAAGGCCTGCGCCGTGGATTTGTCGAAGCTGCGCAGACAGCTTGAAGAGTTTTTCGATCAAAAGGTGACACCGCTGCCCGAGGGTGCCGATCAAGAGCCCGAGCAGACGGTGAGCATCCAGCGCGTGCTTCAGCGCGCGATTTTCCACATGCACTCGTCGGGAAAGTCGGAGATCAGCTCCGGCGACGTGCTGGCTGCGATGTTCCGAGAGCAAGACAGCCATGCCATCTATCTGCTGGAAAGCCAGGGCTTGACGCGACTCGACGTGCTGAACTACCTGTCACACGGCATCGAAAAAGATGGCTCCGACGGTGAAGAACCGGGCGATCTGCGACTGTCCGGTGGCGAATCGAGTGGCGAAGGTGAGTCCGACGACGAAGAGGCTGGCGAGTCGGACAAAAAGAAGTCGCTGCTCGATCGGTACACCGTCAACTTGGTGACGGAAGCCAAAGCCGGACGGATCGATCCGCTCATCGGACGCGAAGCCGAGGTTCTGCGCACGATGCAAGTGCTGTGTCGTCGTCGCAAAAACAACCCGCTCTACGTCGGTGACGCCGGTGTCGGTAAGACCGCACTGGCCGAAGGACTCGCGTGGAAGATTGCGCGAAACGAAGTGCCAGAGGTGCTCAAAGAGTCGGTGGTGTTTGCGCTGGATATGGGCGGGCTCGTCGCGGGAACCAAGTTCCGTGGAGAGTTTGAGCAGCGACTCAAAGGCATCTTGACGGAGCTACGAAAGATCAAAAAAGCGATCCTGTTTATCGACGAGATCCACACGATCGTCGGTGCGGGCGCTGTGTCGGGCGGTGCGATGGATGCGGCGAACCTGCTGAAACCGGCGCTGGCGTCGGGAGAGCTGCGCTGCATTGGCTCGACGACGTTTGAGGAATACAAGACCGTCTTTGACAAAGATCGGGCGCTGTCGCGACGCTTTCAAAAGATCGACTTGGTAGAGCCGAGTGCCGACGAGACGTTCCTCATCCTCAAAGGGCTGCGGGCGCGCTACGAAGAGTTCCACGGCGTGCGTTACACCGACGCGGCACTGCGCGCAGCAGCGGATCTGGCAGCCAAGCACATGACGGACAGACATCTACCCGACAAAGCGATCGATGTCGTCGATGAAGCGGGCGCAGCGCTGCGGATTCTGCCCGGTGCGAAGAGCAAGAAAGTGGTGCGTCCGTCGGATGTCGAGCAAGTGATCGCGCGGATGGCCAAGATTCCGCCCAAGTCGGTCAGCGCCGACGACAAGAGCCAGCTTCAGAGCCTGGAGCCCGAGCTAAAGAAGGTGATTTACGGTCAAGACTCGGCGGTGGAATCGCTGGTGACATCGATCAAGCTGTCGCGCTCGGGGCTGGGTAACCCGGAAAAGCCGGTTGGCTGCTTTCTGTTTTCGGGTCCGACGGGCGTTGGCAAGACGGAGCTGGCCAAGCAGCTCGCGCGGGTGCTCGGTGTTGAGTTCATTCGCTTCGACATGAGCGAGTACATGGAAAAGCACACGGTGTCGCGACTGATTGGTGCGCCGCCGGGTTATGTCGGCTTCGATCAAGGTGGGCTGCTCACCGACGCGGTACGGAAGACGCCGCATGCGGTGCTGGTGCTCGATGAGATCGAGAAAGCACATCCCGACATCTACAACGTGCTGCTTCAGGTGATGGATCACGCGACGCTCACGGACAACAACGGACGCAAAGCCGACTTTCGGAGCATCGTGCTGGTAATGACGACGAATGCCGGTGCGCGCGAGATTCAAGCGGGCGCGATTGGGTTTGGGACCGCACCGTCGAAGCAGCTCGATAAATCGGCGATTGAGCGGACGTTCAGTCCCGAGTTTCGCAATCGGCTCGATGCCTGGATTACGTTCCAGTCGCTCAGCCCCGACACGATCCGCAAAGTGGTCGATAAGTTCGTCGCGCAGCTGGTCGAGCAGCTCAAGCAAAAGAAGGTTCAGATCGAGCTGTCCGACGAGGCGAGAAGCTGGCTGGCCGAAAAAGGCTACGATCGCTTAAACGGCGCACGACCGATGTCGCGCATCATCCAAAACGAGCTCAAGCGGCCCTTGGCGGACGCGATCCTATTTGGAGATCTGCAACACGGCGGCATCGTTCGCGTGGTGGTCAAAGACGGCAAGCTGAGCCTGCACATCGAGGCCACCAAGTGAGTCACCGCGCGCTCAACAACAGGCGTCACAAAGAGCCCGCGCGCGCATCTAACCCCTTACTTTTCCAAGGCAAGTCTTGACGTTGCCTGCCGGGGATGTTGAGCTTAAGAATCTGTGCTCAAGTTCCCATCCATGAGCCATCCAGAAGGACTGAAAGCCATCATGCAAGACCGCAAGACTACGGGCTCGCTTTCGCAGCCGACCATGTCGTACATCATTCCCACTGTTGTCGAGCAGACCCACCGTGGAGAGCGCGGCTGGGACATTTACTCGCGGCTCCTGAAAGACCGCATCGTGTTTTTGGGCACGCCCGTTGACGATATGGTGGCCAACACCATCATCGCGCAGCTGCTGTTCCTCGAGTCCGAGGATCCCGACAAAGACATCATGCTCTACATCAACTCGCCGGGCGGCATCGTCACGTCGGGTATGGCCATTTTCGACACCATGAAGGTGATTCGCTGCGACGTGGCGACGATCTGCATGGGTCAAGCGTCGTCGATGGGATCGTTCCTTCTGTCGGGCGGGACCAAGGGCAAGCGCTACTCGCTGCCGCACTCGCGCATCCTGATGCACCAGCCGCTCGGTGGTTTTTCGGGTCAAGCGACGGACATCGAGATTCACGCGCGCGAGATCCTGCGAACCCGCGAAAAGCTGATCGAGCTGTACTCGCAGCACACGGGCCAGCCCGAAGATCGCATCCGTCGTGACATGGAGCGCGACTTCTTCATGAGCGCCGCCGAAGCCAAGGAATACGGCATCGTCGATGAAGTGCTCGTCAAGAAGAAGGCAGAGCCGAAGACCACCTAATGTTTCGTGAGGGAGCCGATGCACGGTCTGTCTTGCTCGTTCTGCGGTAAGAGCCAAAAAGAGGTCCGTAAGCTGATTGCGGGCCCGACGGTGTACATCTGCGATGAGTGCATCGGTCTATGCAACGACATCATCGCCGAGGAGATCGAGAAGGACGACCAGCCGTTCGGACAGAGCAGCGTCCCGAAGCCGTCCGAGATCAAGAGCGTGCTCGATGAGTTTGTGATTGGTCAGGATCGCGCCAAGAAGATCCTCTCGGTGGCGGTTCATAACCACTACAAGCGCATCGACGCCAAAGCCGGTCCCGAAGAAGTCGAGCTACAGAAGTCGAACATCTTGCTGCTCGGTCCGACGGGTAGTGGCAAGACGCTGCTCGCGCAGACGCTGGCGCGGATGCTCAATGTACCGTTTGCGATTGCCGATGCCACCAACCTGACCGAAGCCGGTTACGTCGGTGAAGATGTCGAAAACATCATTGTCAGCCTGCTAAATAACGCCGATCACGATGTCGAGCGTGCGCAGCGCGGCATCGTCTACATCGACGAGATCGACAAGATCGCACGCAAGAGCGACAACCCTTCGATTACCCGCGATGTCTCCGGCGAAGGTGTGCAGCAAGCGCTGCTGAAGATCTTGGAAGGAACGGTCTGCAATGTGCCTCCGAAAGGAGGCCGAAAGCATCCGCAGCAAGAGTTCCTTCAGGTCGATACCACCAACATCCTGTTTATCTGCGGTGGTGCGTTCGTCGGCCTGGAAGATGTCATCGAGCAGCGCGTCGGCCAGAAGAACATGGGCTTTGGCGCGACGATCCAGAGCAAGCACGAAAAGAAGATCTGGGACTTTCTCAAGGAAGTGCAGCCAGAGGATCTGCTCAAGTACGGGCTGATTCCCGAGTTCATTGGCCGACTGCCCGTGATCGCGCCGCTGCATGAGCTGACGGAAGAAGCGCTCATCGACATCCTGACCAAGCCGCGCAACGCGCTCATCAAGCAGTACCAAAAGCTGTTTGAGATGGACGGCGTCAAGCTGCGCTTTACCAAAGGCGCGCTCAAGGCGATTGCTCAGGCGGCGCTCAAGACGCGCAGCGGAGCGCGTGGACTGCGAGCCATCGTCGAAAACATCCTGCTTGAGACGATGTACGAGATTCCCTCGCATCCGAACATCAAGGAAGTGCTGGTCAGCGAAGAAGTGGTCGAGCAAAACCAGCAGCCGCTGCGGATCTATCACCAAAAAGACTCGGCTGTGTCGGCGTAGACGCGGAAATCTGGCGAGATTCGGCTGAATTTTTGCTGATTTCAGCCGAATTTGGCACGTATCTGCCAAGGACGCTGCGAATACAAGGCCGCCCGTGCGAAACCTAGCACGAGCGGCCTTTTTCGTTACTTGCGGGAGCTGATCAGCACTTGAAGCTGCTTGTCTGTTTCAAACAGCAGCAGATCGGCTTTGCTGTCGGCGTTCACATCCGCGATGAGCGTCGCCGTTCCCAGCGAAAACACGCGCGGTGAGCCCACGAAGCTTCCGTCGCCCAGGCCAATCATGGCTTGGGTTCGTTTGCTTCCTGCGCAGCGAACGCTCAGATCGACTTTGCCGTCGCCAGTCAGCTCTCCAGCGGAAAAGTCCGTCGGGAACTCGCAGGTTGCAGACAGCTTTGCCGTCGCAAAGGTGCCATCCCCGCGTCCCGTCATGACAGCCAGGTTGTTGCTGTCGCTGTTGGTTGTCACGATATCGAGCTTGCCGTCACCGTTGGTGTCAACCAGGGCTACATCTGACGGAGTTTGACCCGCAGTGATGCTCTTTGCGACGTTGAGGACACCAGCCGTGACGGCGCTGCCTTGCAGATACGATGCATTGTTTCCGTCGGCATTCGCAGTCACCACATCCAGTCGTCCGTCGCCATTTAGATCGGCGGCAGCCACCGCAACAGGCGCTTTGCCGACGGTATAGTCTTTGTTCGTCGCGAAGTTTCCGGTGCCATTGCCGATGAGCACGCTCACCGAGTCCGCTTCGGTGTTGGCCGTGACGATGTCGAGCTTGCTGTCTCCGTCGAGATCGACCACTGCAAGGCTGTTTGGACCTTTGCCGACGGAAAAAGTGCGCTGCGTCGAGAATGTTCCGTCGCCTTTGCCGAGCAGCAGGCTGACCAAGTTGGTGTCGTAGCAAGTGACCGCTACGTCGAGCTTGCCGTCTCCGTCGAAGTCTCCGCTGCGGACGGCGCTTGGGCCGCGATCCACGTCGAAGTGCTTGGGCGCATCGAAGGAACCGTCGCTGCGACCGAGCATGATGCCCAGCTTATTGACCGAGGAGCCGACGTAGATCACGTCGAGCTTGCCGTCGGCGTTAAAGTCGCCGGTTGCGACGGAGTTTACGACGCCGGACACTGGATTGGTGACGAAGCTGCCGTCGCCCCGTCCCAAGATTACGGACAGCTCGCCCCGATCGGCGCTGGTCACGATCAGATCCAGCCGTCCATCTTTGTTGATGTCCGCGAGCGTCCCTCCGTTGTGCTGACCGGCTGGCTCAAGCTGGCTGGTGCGCGTGCTGCCGTCGGAGTTGGGGATGCTGACGAAGGTCTGGGCTGCGGCCCGGCTGAAGTCGAACTGGCCACCGCTCACGAGATCTGGTTTGCCGTCGCCGTTCAGATCGCCAGCTGTCAAAAACGAAGGATTTCCGCCGATGATGCTGTTGACCTCTGTGGCAAAGGTTCCGTCGCCATTGCCGCGATAGAGCAGTAGCTTGCCTTCGTCCGTCGCAGCCGCGAGATCTACCTTGCTGTCTCCGTCGAAATCGAGCGCTGTAGCGATGGGAATGGTGGCGCTCACGGTGCCGGTGAACGTGTTCTTGAACGTTCCGTCGGCTTGTCGTAGCAGCGTCAAAATCGCGCCACTTCCACCGACGACTGTGCCACTGGACGCGATGACTTCGAGGCTGCCGTTGCCATCGAGATCCGCGACACGGATCGAGCGAATCGGCTGGGTCGTGCTGCCAATCACGAGCCCCGTGCCAAACGTCCCGTCGCCGTTTCCGGGATACAGCTGGACATTGCCATTGAGATCACCAACGAGCAGATCAACTTTCCCGTCGGCATTTGCGTCTCCGGTGACGATGTGGTTGTGCTGATAGTCGGAAAAGCCGCTACTGCTCGTCGTTACCGAGCGTGGCACCTGGAAGGTTCCGTCGCCGTTGCCGACAAAGATCTGGACCACTGAGCTTGTTCTCGAAGACACCACCAAGTCGGACTTTCCGTCTTTGTTTACATCGGTCGCATGCATGGTGTACGGACTGCTTGTCGTCGGACCTGCTTGCGCAGTCAGGGCTCCTCCGGCGCTGCTGCTCAGGTATAGCGCGATGCCTCCCGATGTCAGCGCTGCGATGTCTGGACGCCCGTCGCCGTTAAAGTCTGCGACGACCGGCGCGCGCGCAGAAGGAAGTGAGTAGATCGTTCGGGGCTGTGTCAGTCCGCTGGCAATCGGGTCTGCTGTGACGGCGAACAAGTCTGTGCGCTCTCCGTAGCGTCCGTCGGGCAGCGTGACCCGAACCGATACGGCGCTACCGATGGAGATTCCCGCTGGCAATGCGACCTGAATCTTGGTCGCTGTCACGACGCGTGGAGTCGCTGCGGGCAGTCCGCCCACCGTCACTTTCAGTCCGGGCACAAAGCCCTTTCCTGTGATGGTTAGCTCTCCCTCTGAACCGACGAATACCGCAGCGGGATCAACCTTGGTCAGGCTCGGCGGTCTGGCTGCTTGAGCCGTTCGCTCGCCTTCTTCCAGCGCGCTGTCTTCGTCGGGATTTGCGAGCGGCTGCATTGAATCGCACGCCGCAGCGGTCAGGATTCCCAGGGTCAGCCACTTCGCGATACTCGCACTCCGCTTGTTCATTCGAGCCTCCAGCGTTTGAAGACATCGTTCGCCCATGTGCGCCCCAAGCCCGCAAACCATAGCCGATGGGTCTGACATCGCGAGCGCCAGCGCGTCGCAGAAAGCCAGTGGAAACGATATGGAGCCAAGCGAAGGAAAGAAGCGGCGGAGTGAGTCCGCAACAGACAAGATTCAGGCTACTGGAACTGCTGCGTTCCCGTCACGGTCTGCGCCACTTTGAACTGTACGCCCGTTTCGGTGATCTGCTGATCGTTGGACGCTGTGATGCGGAATGTGAACGGACCCGGCCCCGGATCGGGACTGTCCGCAACATAGTAGTTGTACGTCTGCGACGCGAGTCCGACCCAGTTTCCGTTCTGTTGCAGCTCGATTTTTTTGATCGGAAGGCGACTGTTGCGAACCTGAACCGCCATCCAGTACGGATTGCTGCCTTCTTTGAAGTGAATTCCGATCGGACCAGAGACCGCGCACGCGACGGCAGTCCAGCTGATCTTTACGCGACCGGCGGACTGATCAGCAATCTGTACGAAGGCTTCTTGGGAGAGATCCAGATCGCCGCTCTTGCACTCGGGACATAGGTCAACGATGCGAACGGTGACTTTCCCTTTCGGTCCAGTGACATCGACGCACGTTCCACAGACTTGGCTTCCTTGCCACTGCGGAGCATTCATGGCTGCAACCATCAAGTTGCCGGGACTTGGATCGTACGAACACGCTCCTGCGCCCGTCGCTCCGTAGTAGGTTCCTTCCCCATTTTGAACTTGGCCAATCGTGGGCTGTGACCCTGGAGTCTGCGGATTTTCTGAAGAGCCGGGATTGATCGTGGGATCGGACGAAGTATTGACAGTCGAAGTGCCACACGCGGCAAGCAGCGACGACACAAGAGCAAGTACAGAGTAGCCAAGGCGCACACGGGACGATCTCATTGAGTCACTCCTTGGTGGTTCCAGACCGATTCCTACCCTGACTCCTTTGTGCTTCCCAACGCGACTCCTTGCTGTCAATAAGAGTCATTTGATACGCCTAATATTGGCGCACTGTCGGCACGCTTAGTCGAGGCAGGTCGGCAGCTTTTTGGGAGGCGGAATGCGCGGCTTTAACTGGCTCTGTCCTTTCATCACAACCGGAATGCAGCCAGTCATGCGCTGCTGCTCGCTACAGACTCCTTCTTCGCGAGCTTGGTCATCGTAGCGACGGAACAGACACAATCCCTGACAGTCGTCGCCGTCGTTACAGACCTTGCCCGCGTCGGTGGTCTTGCAGTTACAGCCTTGGTAGCGATTGACGCCGTAGCGGCCCCAGACGCCGTTACATTTTTCGCAGGCCTCTTTGGCGGCAGACAGTCCTTTGTTGGCAATCTTGACCGAGCCGCGAACGGACTGCTCTCCCGTCGATCCGGGCGGTCGAAAGTAGACCACCGCTTCCAGATCGCCGGGACTGGTCCACGGAATCGCTTCTTTCCAGGTTGTGCCGTTTCCGACGACGGGTGCTGGATCAAACTCTAGCTCTAGGCTGCGACGACCGTTTTCATACATTTCCAGCCGATAGATCGACTGAAACTCTCCGGTGCAGTTCTTGGCGCGGAGCGGAATGTCGCTCTCGCACTTGTCCCACGTTTCGTCGCACTTGAGAGACACCTCGATGGGCGACATCACAAAGCCACTTTCCGTCGGGGAACAGCCTCTGGGCGGCTCCGGTGTGCGGTTGACATCGACGGGCTTTTTGACCGGAGGCTTGGCCACAGGCTTGCCAGCAGGCGGACGCGGAGCCGGAGTCGGTGGCGCTGCCCATGCCGTCGAAGCAGCCAGAAGGACCGGAATCGTGAACGAGAGCAACGAAGTCTTGTCCATGTCTCATCGTATGTAGCACGGCGCGGGAAGCTGTCGCTTGTCAATCTGCGGCTTGCGGCCTGCTCTTCGACGCTGTTTCGCGTTTTCGCAGCGCTTGGTGCGCATGTTCACGGACGGCTACATCGTCGAGCTATTCGTGCGTTTCCGTTTCTAGTTCATCCTCGTCGAGATCGCCAGCATCGCTTTCCGTCGCCACCAAGATGCCCATTTCTTCACATTCCAGCTTGGCACAGCGACGGAGAAGATCGATCGTCACAACGCCACCTTGCGCCAGGGCTCGCAGCGCAGCGCGCACCACTGCGTTTTTGATCGCTCCGCCCGACAGATCGAACTCTTGCGCGAGCTGAAGAAAGTCAATTCCGTCGGCCAGCGGCGTGTCTGTCGGCAGCATCGATTCCCACAGCCGCGCTCGCTCATGCTCACTCGGTAGCGGCAGGGCAATCCGAAAGCGAAGCCGTCTGCGAAACGCATCATCCAGTAGCTTTTCGTTGTTCGTCGTCAGGATCAGGACACCGTCGTGCGATTCCACCGCTTGCAAAAGAAAGCTCACCGCCATGTTGGCATAGCGATCTTGCGACGAGCGCACGTCGAGTCGGCGACCAAACAGCGTATCGGCTTCGTCGAACAGCAGCGCAACCTGCTGGCGCTTGGCTTCGTCGAAGATGCGCGCCAGGTTCTTTTCCGTCTCTCCGGCGAAGCGCTCGATGACACGGGCAACATTCACGCGAAACAGCTCCAGCCCAATCTCTTTGGCGACGAGCGCTGCGACCATCGTCTTGCCCGTCCCTGGTGCCCCGGCGAGTAGCACGCTGATCGATCGACCGTAGGGCAGCTTGCGCTCAAACCCCCACTTGCCGAGGAGCTGCTCTCGATAACGCGCATAGGCTACGATCTCCAGCACGCGCTCCATCGATTCCGGCGGCAGCACCAAGTCTTCCCACGACAGCGAAATCGAGACAAGCTGCGCCAGATCGCCAAACCGATTGCCGAGCTGCTTCCGAACCGCTTCACGCGCAGCAGACATCGTCAGCGTGGGCTGCTTGCTTCCGTCGAGCCGTGCGGTACGAACCATCTCACTTACGCAGCGCCAGATGGCTCCCGCTGGCAGCGAATAGCTGTTGGCCAGCGCTCGCACATCGAAGCCGCGCTCTTGAAGCATATCGACGGGCAGCAGGTGATTCCACAGCGCAGTCTGCGTGGCGCGATCGGGCATCGGGATATCGACGCGAAGCAGCTCTGGCAGACGAGTCCACAGCGCATCAATTGGTCCGTCGGCAGCCAGCACCACCCGTACGCGACTTCCGAGCAGCATCCGACGAAGCTGCTCAAACAGTGCAGGATCCAGATCGCCAAGCAGCTCTGCCGACGAGATATACAGCACACCTTGCGCAATCGCAGCCTCGGCGAGCGCGGCTTGAACCGTCTGAACCAGCGCGGCTTCTCCTCGCTGAAGGCTACTGGCAGACAGCACCACCAGCGGTCTGCCTGGTAGCAGCGCCGACAAGAGCGACTTGCGGCCACTTCGTCGAAGTCCCGTCAGACACAGCGGAGGCAGCACCGAACCGTCGCTGTCCGACAGAAGCGGCTGGGCACACTCATCCAGTGCGTCGCGCAGTCTGTCCGCAAGTCCCGTCGGTAGCGTGAGCTGTCCCAGCGTGCGTTGTCCGACGAACAAGCTGACCCCGTGCGGAAGCGCATGCGTCGGAGGCCGCTCTTCACCATGGAGAAAAGACACCAGCCGATCCGAGAGCTTGACCCGCTGAAACAGCAGCGGTGTCGTCGGTGCCCAGCCAGAATCGGGAGCCAAAAAGACCAGGCCATGACGCCGCAGCGTTCCACTCGGTGACAGGGCCGACAGCAGCGCGCGCTGCGACGCTTCGTCTGGACCCAAGATGTCCAGATAGTGCGCGACGGTTCCTTGCGCCATTCCCGATGGCAAGTGCGGCGACAAAAGCGATCGTGCCTCGGACGAGGTCTCCGCCAAGAGCAGCACCGTCACCAGTGACACTTCGAGTGGCGAAAGCACCAGCGAGCGCGACAGCCTCGTGATGGGCAGCGAGCGACCGCTTCGCTCATTGTCCGCCAGCCGAGACGCAATCTGCTGCCCAAGCTCGTCGAGCTGCTCGGCCACGCGGCTGGTTTCGCTTGGACTCGTCTTGCGCTGAAGCAGAAGCTGAAGTCGTCGCTGCTCATCGCGAAGGTGCGCGAGCGGGTTTTCGTACGGATGTCCTGGGACTGGGCTCTGTTCGTGATGCATCGGCAAGGCCTATCCTGGGGAGCATATCACGTCGGAGAGCCACGCTAATCGTGCGTCAGCGAGCGATTTTTCAGCGATCTTCTGGTTTAATTCCGAGCGTCTACGTCATGGCACAAGATTCCAAGCCTTCAGCGAAGCCTTCAGCGAAGCCTTCTGGCAAGCCGCGACGCGCGGTGGCTTCTGTATCGACCCATCCCGACCGCAAGGAATCAGAGCCTGCGGACACCACCCAGCCAGAGCTAGTCGATGGCGCCGCAGATTCCGTCGATCCTTCCGACGACGATGCCGAGCTAGAAAAGCTGGTTGGCTCTGCGGTCGATGCGATACCAGACGAAGACATCGTGCTGGCTGCCGATGCGCTGGTGACGGAGCTGGTTCCCGATGGACGACGCAGTGGCTCGCTGGTCAAGAGCGATCCACTGACGGCGTATATGCATGAAATCCGTCGCTATCCGCTGCTCAGTCGCGAAGAAGAGCACGAGCTGGCGGTGCAGTATTCCCGATCGCGAGATCCGGTGATTGCGCGACGGCTTATCACTGCGAACCTGCGGCTCGTCGTCAAGATCGCGCACGAATACAAGCGCGCGTATCGGAACCTGCTCGATCTGGTGCAGGAAGGAAACCTGGGCCTTCTGCAAGCGGTCGAAAAGTACGATCCACACCGAGGCGTCAAGCTCTCGTCGTATGCCGCGTGGTGGATTCGCGCCTACATGCTCAAGTTCATCTTGAACAACTGGCGGCTTGTCAAAATCGGGACGACGCAGGCGCAGCGCAAGCTGTTTTTTAACCTGAGCAAAGAGCGCGAAAAGCTCGAAGCCGATGGCTTTGTTGCGACGAGCAAGCTGCTGGCCGAGCGGCTGTCGGTGCCCGAGCAAGAAGTGACGGACATGTCTCAGCGGCTTGGTCAGAGCGAAACGTCGCTCGATGCGCCGGTGGGCCGTGACGATGAAGGCGGTCGCAGGCAGGTGGATCTGCTGGAATCACCGGGCTCGATGCGACCCGATCTGACCGCCGAGAGCGAAGAGTTCCGTGCGCTGCTCAGGCAGAAGCTGTCCGAGTTTGAGCAGACCTTGACCGGACGCGAGAAGCTCTTGTTCCAAGATCGTCTGATGGCCGATACACCGCTGACGCTACAAGATGTCGGCGAGCGCTTTGGCATCAGTCGAGAGCGCGCCCGTCAGCTCGAAGCGCGGCTCCTTGGGCGACTGAAAGTGTACTTGAAGAAAGAGCTGGGCGATGCGGTGCAGATCGCGATGGGGCTCGATTAGCTCAGGCGAGACAACAGGCTCTTGGCCAGCTCGCGAATGTCGTCGCTGAAGCTGGTCTCGGTCAGATAGCGCAGCTTGCCAATCAGTGCGCGCGTCCGTCGTGGCAGGTGCCGACGATCGAGCAGCTCTCCGATGCGCGTCATCGCCTCGCGGATGCGCGACTCTTTTTCGTGTTCTAGGATCTGTTCCAAGAACTCGTGATCGTCGGGCATCGGAAAGCGTGACAGATACTTTTCCGCCGCGCGGCTGATCTCGGAACGGCTGGCTGCCTCGGTGAGCTTGCGAAACAGCGACGCACGATCTTCAGTTGGCTTCTTTTTGGCAGCAGACTTTTTCGCCGTCTCAGACTCAGCCGGAGCGCTCTCAGCCGGTGTAGCTGGTGCGGTGGCGACGGGAGCTGGCGTCGGTGCAGCGGCGGGTGCCGTGGCTTTGGGCTCTTCGGGCGTGCTGCGTCCGGTCAGGTTGAGCTTATCGGCCAGCTTGCCGAGCTCTCCTTTGGCAAAGGCCGCTTCGAGCGCCGCTCGGTACTGCTTTTGTCGCGTCTCTTCACCGTGCGGGGGCCGGTCCGACGGAGTGTTGGTGCGTGGGCTGCCGCCTCCCGCTCGTCGCTTGTCGATCTCACGCCAAGACAGCTTGGGTCGTTCTTCGTTTCCCATGGTCTACGCTCTTGTCTGAATCGGCTCTAGCCCAGCTCGTGACGAGGCGGACGGCCAAGAAGGTCGGACATCACCTGCCCGACGGGTTGGTTTTCGTAAAGCACGCGATAGATGGCGGCACTGATCGGCATCTCGACGCCAACTTTCACGGACAGATCGCGCACCGATCGAGTGGTGCGAATGCCTTCTGCGACTTGCTTCATCTCGGCTTGGACCTGCACCAGATCTTTGCCTTGAGCAAATAGCAGCCCGGCCTGACGGTTGCGGCTCTGTGGACCGTTGCAGGTCAGCACCAAGTCGCCCATTCCCGCCAGTCCCGCGAGCGTCAGAGGATTGCAGCCGAGGCGCACCCCGAGCCGCGAGATCTCCGCCAGTCCTCGGGTGATCACCGCCGCGCGCGTGTTGTGACCGAAGCCGAGCCCGTCTGCCATTCCGCACGCGATGGCGATGACGTTTTTGACGGCACCGCCGATCTCGGCTCCGACCACATCATCTGATGTGTAGACCCGGAACGTACCGACCTGAAATGCGCGCTGAACCGCTTCGGCGATCGCTCGCTGCCGAGCCGCTGCCACGACGGCAGTTGGGTGCTTTTCAATCGTCTCTTTCGCAAAGCTGGGGCCCGACAGCACCGCGATTCGATCGTGAAGCTGCGACGGCAGCACCTGGGCAAGCACTGCGTCCATCGTCAGCAGAGACTCGTTTTCGATCCCTTTGCTGGCCGTCACCACGATGTTCTGATTTGGCAGCGCCGGGGCCAGCTCCGCGAACACCTGACGCATCGTATGAGTCGGCACCACAGCCACGGTCAGCGACGGCTGATCCGTGGGCAGCGCACCAATCGATCCGAGCAAGTCCGACGAAAACTGTAGGCTTTCGGGCAGCCTGAGCCCAGGCAGATAGCGACGGTTTTCGCGCGTCGCAGCCATCTCTGCCATCTGAGCGGTATCACGTCCCCACAGCGTCACGCGGTGCTGGTTTTCACACAGCACACACGCCAAAGCGGTGCCCCAACTACCGGCTCCAACGACAACGATATCCATGGTGATGATTCCGCTACAGGCTTGCTCTGGCTGAAGGTGAGGACGACTTGCTAACGGTGCTCAGTCACGATACCCAGGCACCGGGGCCAGTATGAGGGGCCGCTAAACCACGATTCATCATAACAAAAAGCGCGCATCTTTCGTGCTAGCAATTTCGCAGCTTGGGTGGAGACTTGCGCAGCGCGGAGACGTTGCGCAGCGCGGGCTGTGGCCCTTCCTTTTGATTGAATAAAAAAGTGAAGCGGTCACAAGTGCGCGACGCCGCTCGGGCTTGGAAGAGCGTGGGTTTGCCGACAAACTTTGCCGCGAGCGTCCATAGTTAGTCGTGTTACCCTCCAAAACATGTCGCGTAAGTTGCTCAGATGTTTGGTCCTGTTCTCCGTCGTGATGGCTCCGGTGGCTGCTTGGGCAGATGAGGCGGCCGCTCAGTATCAAAAGGGCTTGCAGTTTATGCAGCTTGGCAAGCTGGATGACGCGCAAGCCGCGCTCGAAGAAGCACTGAAGCTTCGTCCCAACTACGCCGCTGCTGAGCTGACCTTGGGCAACGTGCTGCGCAAAAAGAAGCAGTGCGACAAGGCCGTCCCGCACTATGAAGCGGCGATTCGCCTTCAGCCCGACGACAACTTTGCGCACGGCAACCTGGGTTTCTGTTACGCGAGCGCGGGTCGAGACGCTGACGGCATTCGCATGCTGGTCCGAGCGACCGAGCTGGCTCCGAACGAAGTCCAGTGGCGGTCGTCGCTCGGTGCGCTGTATCGCCGGGCCAAGCAGTACGACAAAGCGCTGCCACACCTGGAAAAGGCGGTGCAGCTCGATCCGAACAACCCGGATGCGCTGCGAAACTTTGCGGTGGCGCTGCGTCAGTCGAAGAACCTCGACAAAGCGGCGGAGATCACGCTGCAAGCGATTCGCCTACTGCCAAGCGACTCGAACCTGCGCTTTGACCTGGGCGTCATCTATCGCGTGCAGGGCAAGACCACCGAAGCGATTGCGGCCTACCGCGAGGCGGTCAAGATGGACGACAAAAACGCAGAGGCTTGGTACGACCTCGGCGTGCTGCTTGCCCAAGACCGTCAGAAGCAGGAAGCCATCGAGGCCTTCAACAAGTACATCGACCTGGTCGGCAACAAAAACAGCACCCAGGTCGAAGGCGTTCGTCAGCAGATTCGCGGCCTAGGCGGCACCGCTCACTAGAACACTTCCGCGAACCAGTTGCGCATGCGACGCCACACGCCGCGTCGCTCGCTGTTTTGGGTCAGCAGCAGGCCGTCTTGCTTGCGCGCGCCATACAGCACCAGTCCCACGGCGGTTGCGTAGATTGGGCTCTTGACCACATCGGCCAGACCGCCCACGCCTTGCGGAACACCGCGACGAACGGGCATGCCGAGGATCTCTTCGGCCAGCTCCGGCAGTCCTTGCAAAATCGTCGATCCGCCCGTCACCACCATGCCCGACGCGAGCGTCTCGGCCAGGCCGCAGCGCTCTATCTCTTCCCGCACCAGAGAAAAGATCTCATCGACGCGCGGCTGCAAGATGTCCGACAGCACCGTGCGCGGCATCACGCGCGGCGGACGGCCACCCACGGATGGAACCTCGATCGTCTCGTCTTCGGAAATCAAGCTGGTCAGCGCGCAGCCGTAGCGGTGCTTGATCCTTTCTGCCTCGGTCATCGGGGTCCGCAGTCCGACCGCGATGTCATTGGTGAGCTGATGTCCCCCAACGGGCAGCACGATGGTGTGAACCAGCGAGCCTTCGGAAAAGACCACCAGGTCGCTTGTGCCGCCGCCAATGTCGAGCAGCGCCACACCCAGCTCTTTTTCATCGGAGTGCAGCACCGACTCGGCGGTCGCGTACGGCTCCAGCACCAGATCTTGGACTTCCAGGTTGCAGCGCGTACAGCACTTGATGATGTTCTGCGCCGACGCGCTCGCTGCGGTGACGATGTGAACCCGCGCTTCCAGTCGCACCCCGGCCATGCCGAGCGGCTCTTTGATGCCATCTTGCTGATCGATCGAGTACTCACGCGGGACGACGTGAAGGATCTCGCGATCTTGCGGGATGCTGACCGCTTTGGCGGCTTCGATGACGCGCTCGATGTCGTCGGGACGAACCTCGCGATCGCGAATCGCCACCACGCCTTCGGAATGAAACGCTTTGATGTGCGAGCCCGCGATTCCTGCGTAGACCTGGGTGATCTCGACGCCGGCCATGTGCTCGGCTTCTTCGACCGCTTTGGCGATGGCCGCGACGGTCGAGTCAATGTTCACCACCACGCCCTTTTTCAGCCCGGAACAGGGCTGCGTGCCGACACCAATGATATCGACACCGTCGTCGGTGACTTCGCCCACCAAGCACGCGACCTTGGTGGTGCCAATGTCAAGTCCGACGATGATTTCCTCACGCTTTGCCATGGATAAACGCCTAAACAGCTGCTCGCTTGCCAGCGTCCGAGCCTGTCATGCACTCGAGACGCTAGCCGCACCTGCCTAGCTTGCCCAAGGGATGGAAAGCGCGCGAATTTTTTGGTCTAGGTATCTAGCTCGAGCACGGTGACTCCGTCGCCACCATCGCCCACTTCGGCTGGATAGAGCTTGCGCACCCCAGGGAAGGCCGCAAAGTGTTCACGCAGCGCGCCGCGCAGGATGCCGGTTCCGTGTCCGTGCAGGATGAACACCGCCGAGCGAGACTCTCGCAGCGCATCATCGACGAACTTTTCGGTGCGCGCGACCGCGACGGGCAAGCGCTCACCGCGCAGATCAATCGTTGCATCGGGTGTGCGCGGCGGAACGATCGGCGGTGGACTGGGCAGCACCTCGGGCTGCGGCGGTCGCGGTCGGACGGCTCGCTGCGGCAGGGCAGGGCGCTCGGCTCCGCTCCCATCGAGAAGCAGCAGCTCGCTCACTTCCGCGTTCAAGCGCAGCGCCCCGACTTGCACCACCACCTTCCCGCGTGAGACATCCGACGACACCACGCCGCTTGCTCCGACGCGCGCGACATAGACCTTGGTGCCCACGGACAGCTCGTCTTCGTGTGGAATGCGACCTTGCGGCCCGGCGCTCTGCGGTGCCAGACCGCGCACCGCTTTGGACAGCTCATCGAGTCGCTTTTGCGTGCTCTGCATGTCGGGCAGCGCCGCGCTCTGTCCGTCTTCGGCCTTGTTTCGTGCCGCGCGCATCGCTGTCTTCATATCGGACAGCTCTCGCCTTGCCGCTTGCAGCGTTTGGATCGCTTCGTCGTGCGCCTTGCGTCGCGCTTTTTGTAGCTCGATTCGCGCTTCGTCGTGGGTCCGTCGTGCTTCCGCCGCTTCGCTCTGCGCAATCCGTCGCAGTCGCTCGGCTTCGGCCCGCATCGTCTCGGTTCGCTCGCGCTCGCTCGCCAGGGTCTGCATCAGCTTATCGACGCTCGACAGACCGCTTTGGAGCAGCGACTCAGCGCGCACAATCAGCGCGTGAGGCAGTCCCAGCCGCTCTGCCACCGGCAGCGCCGACGATGGACCCGGAATTCCCAGGTGCAGCTTGTACGTGGGCCGCAGCGCCTTGAGATCGAACCCGACGCTGGCATTGTGAAAGCGCGGCGACTCCGCCGCCATCGCCTTGAGCCGATCGTAGTGCGTCGTTACCAGCACCGTCGCACCTTTTTCGGCCAGACCTTCCAGCACCGCTTGGGCGAGCGCCGCGCCTTGCTCGGGATCGGTTCCAACCGCAATCTCGTCGAGCAGAATCAGCGTCTGCGGTCCCGCTTTTTGCAAAAACTCGCACAGATGAAGGACGTGCGCCGAAAACGTCGAGAGGTTCTTTTCCAGGCTCTGATCGTCGCCGACATCGGTCAGCACCTTGTCAAACCACGGCAGCCGCGAGCCCTCTTGCACCGGCACATGCAGCCCCGCCCGCGACAAGAGCACACACAGGCCTGTCAGCTTCAGCGCCACCGTCTTGCCGCCCGCGTTCGGCCCCGAGATGATGAGCGCTCCGCCCGCCGGTAGCACCACGTCGTTTGCCACCACATTGACGCCCGACAAGAGCATCAGCGGATGCCGACCATTGCGCAGATCGATCGCAAGCGGTGTCGCTGCATCGCTTGGCGCGTCGTACAGCTCGATCGGGTTTGCGCGCAGATCCGACGACAGCTTCCCGCCCGCATCGATCAGATCGAGGTACGCCAGCAGCTCCAGGTTGCGCAAGATACGCGGGGACGACTGCTCGACGAGCAGCGATAGCTCCGCCAGGATGCGTCGCTCTTCCTCGGCCACTTCGAGCTGCGCCAGCTTGAGCCGGTTGTTGAGCTCGATGATCTCCTCGGGTTCGACAAAGACCGTGGCCCCGGACGCGCTGGTGCCGTGGACGATGCCGCGAATCCGCGTGCGAGCATCGGCGCGCACCGGCACCACATAGCGCTCTTCGCGCTGGGTGACGAAGCGATCCTGAAGATACGGTTCGATGTGCGCTTCTCCGAGCAGACCGTCGGTGCGTCGCGACAGATCTTGCTGAAGCTGGGCCACGCGCTGACGCAGACCGCGCAGCGCCGGAGACGCCGAGTCACGCAGCACGCCGTGATCGTCAAACGAGTCGGCAATCGGTCCCGTGACCTCGGGCAGCTCGGCAATCGGCTCGGCGTGGCGCGACAGGCTGGGCAGCCGTGCGGATCGGCTCAGGATGTGTCGTCGCAGCCGCTGTCCACCGCTGAGCGTCTTGCCGATCTCGGTCAGCTCGTCGGGGGCCAGCACCCCTGCTTTTTGGCTGCGCTCGACGAACGCTTTGACATCGCTGATTCCGCCAAACGGCAGCGCTTCCCCACCGTCTTGCAGGGCGCGCGCCTCGCTGACTTCGCGCTGACGGGTCTGTGCCTGCTCCATCGAATCGAGCAGCGTCAGCTCTTTGGCGAGCTGCTGACCGCGCGTGGTGTGACAGCGCTCGCTGAGCTTGTGAAGCAGCGCGGGCCAAGCCAGATCCGCTGCCGTCTTTTCATTCATTCGTAGGTCGCCCATGACCCGTGCATCCTAGCAAACTCTCCGCCGAGCGCCGAAGCGACCCAGCCGATATCCGACGAACGCCGCAAGCGGTTCAAACTCGCCCAAAGACCGAATCGCGTGTTGGCAGCCCGCGCAACGCGTAGACGCCATTCGCCGTACAGACCGCCGCGTGCTGCAAGCGGTTGCAACAAGATCGGACGCCGCACGGTGGACCGAACAACGTTTTCGCGCGCTGCTTCGCTGCAACGCAGAGCGCACAAGCCGTTGTGCAGGTCCGCTGCAAGCGACCAACCGCTGCACAAGCCGTTGTGCGGGTCCGCTGCAAGCGACGAACCGCTGCACAAGCCGTTGTGCGGGTCCGCTGCAAGTGACCAATGTCTGCACAAGCCGTTGTGCGGGCTTGCGTGACTTGCGGACACAGCGCGCTGTCGTTGTTGGGCTCGCGAGCATGCGCCGCCGCGTCTCATGATGCGTTGTGCGAGCTGGCTGCACGCTGGGCCTGGGCCCGCAACGCGTTGTGCGCAGCGCAGGCAGCCGAAACAAAAAAAGCCTGAGTCTCAATCAGAAACTCAGGCTCTGCGGTGTAGTGGCCTGAATGGCAGGCACTGCGAAGACTGCGCCGGAAATAAAAAAGGCCCAGTCTCGATGAAAGACTGGGCCTTTTTGCTCTGCGGGGTGGACGGGACTTGAACCCGCGGCCTCCGGCGTGACAGGCCGGCGTTATAACCAACTTAACTACCACCCCAAAGTGGTGCTGCTATTCAATTTTGTAGGCGCAACAGGGCTTGAACCTGTGACCCTCGGCTTGTAAGGCCGATGCTCTACCACTGAGCTATACGCCCTTGAGAGGTCCACTTGTTCAGCGCCAGGTGGGTGATACTCCTAACAGCCTCATTTCTTAGGGTCAAGCACTTCTTTTCAAGAATTTTCACAATTTGCAGTTTCTCGACGGGAATATTTGCTGGAAAAAATCATCGGACTGGGTGGCTGAGCATGCGTACGCGCTGCAATGGGGCTGGGCGGCTGCGCGAGCGCGTGATATCCAACGCTGCATGACAACCACGACAGCTTCCCACACTGGGGTTTCGGATCTGCCGCTTTCGCTTTCTGGCTGGGCGGTGATTTTGGGCGCAAGCAGCGGCTTCGGAGAGGCGATCTCTTTGGAGCTGGCGCGGCGCGGCATGGACATCATCGGCGTTCACCTCGATCGGCGCAGCACGATGCCCAACGTCGAGCGGATCGTTGCGAGCATTCAAGGGCTGGGTCGTCAGGCGATCTTCTTTAACCAAAACGCGGCGGACGAGCAGAAGCGCAAAGAGATCTGCGATCAGATCGCGGAGCGGACGCAGGGCCACGGCAGTCCCAAGGTGCGTGTGCTGGTTCACTCGCTGGCGTTTGGAACGCTGCGACCGTTTGTGCCACCGAGTGATGCGCCCGCCGACCTGATCGGCAAGTCGCACATGGACATGACGTGCGATGTGATGGCGCACTCGCTGCTCTACTGGACGCAGGACCTGCTGTCGCGCGGGCTGCTGTCGAGCGGTTCGCGGATTTTTGCGATGACTTCGTCGGGAAGCCATCGGGTGATTCCTCAGTATGGTGCGGTGTCGGCGGCGAAAGCGTCGCTGGAAGCGCACTGTCGGCAGCTCGCGCTGGAGCTGGGACCGCGTGGGATTGCCGTGAACGCGCTGTGTGCCGGTGTGACCGATACGCCCGCGCTGCGCAAGATTCCCGGCAACGAGCGCATGATCGCGATCGCGATGGAGCGAAACCCGGGCAAGCGCTTGACGACGCCGCAAGATGTCGCAGGCGCGGTGGCGGTGCTGTCGCATCCGTTGGCCGGCTGGATTTCGGGTAACGTGATCAACGTCGATGGCGGCGAAGACATCACAGGTTGATCCCTGGCGAAAGCCGCTGCGACTGCGCCAAGGTGAGCCGGTGGCGGTGATTGCTCCGTCGGGTCCAGTGCCTGCGGAGCGCTTTGCGGCGGGACTTGCGGTGCTGTCTGCGCGCCATCCGGTGATGCAGTCGAGCGGTCTGCTGTCGCAGCAAGGCTTTCTGGCGGGAGACGACGGGCGACGGCTGGCAGAGCTGCGCTGGGCGCTGTCCGATCCGCAGGTTCACGCGGTGTTCTGTGCGCGCGGTGGGCACGGTGCGCTGCGACTTCTGCCCTCGCTGCTTGCGATCGATCCGCTGGAGCTGCCGACGCGACCCGTGGTTGGCTTTTCGGACGTGACGGTGCTACACGCACTGCTGGCGCTGCACCGACGGGTGACGATTCACGGTCCGGTGGTGACGCAGCTTGCCGAGCTTCCAGAAGTCGATCGGTCGGCGCTGTGGTCGCTGCTGGAAGGTGAGCCGCCGTCGGATATTTCGGAGCTTTTGTCGATCGGTGCGTCGTCTCTGCCGGTGAGAGGCCGTCTGCTTGGGGGAAACCTGGAAGTCCTGTCGCGGCTGTGTGGGACGGCGCTGCAAGCTGCGCTGACGGATGTGGGTCCGGTGGTGCTTTTGCTCGAAGAAGTGACGGAGTCTCCGTATCGCATCGATCGAGCGCTGACGCAGCTTCTTTTGTCGGGGGCACTGCGCAGCGTCGTGGCGGTGGTGGTGGGCGATCTGATCCGCTGCGAAGGACCGGCTACACATCCGACGGCACTTTCGGTGATCGCAGAGCGACTTTGGACGCTGGGTGTACCGATTCTGTCGGGCGTGCCGCTCGGGCATGGGACGCGCAATCGAGCGGTGCCGCTTGGCGTCGAAGTGGAAGTGAATGCTCGTCGCAACGCGCTGTCGTTTGTCGAGCCGTGCGTGGCGTAGCTTGTCGTCGGCGCTTTCCGAAGCGGAAGAAGAATTTGCTGGGCCAGCTTGTGCGGTGCTAAGGTCCGCCGCCTATGAGCGGGTTTGGCGTATCTCTCGGGCGGTACATTCGCGGTCTGTCGGCGCTTGCTGGCTTGTGTCTGGGCATTTTGCTGTCGAGCGGCTGTTCTCGCAGCATCGGCGACGGCTGTGCCAACAACACCGAGTGCAGTGCGCTTGGTGATCGGTACTGCGATACAGCGTCTCCGGGTGGCTACTGCACGGTGGAAGGCTGCGATCAGCTCTCGTGTCCCGACGATGCGCTGTGTGTCCGGTTCTTTTCGCTGCAAAAAGGTCGTGCAAGCTGCGACGCCACGCGCCAGGTTCGGTCAGACTGCTCCGGCGGATCGGACTGCTGTAAGCCGGGCGATCTGGGCTGCTGTAAGCTTGGAGAGCGCTGTCTGTGCGACGAAGAAGGCTGTACGAGCGGCTTCTGTGCAAGTGAAGCGAGCGAGCGTCGCTACTGCATGAAGCCGTGCGACGGAAACGACGACTGCCGCGACGGATATCAGTGCGTGACAACCGGGGCTTCCGGTGCCATTGCCGTCACGTATCGCGACAGCAGCGGCAGCATCATCTCTGAACAAGCGCGCTACTGCGCTCCGCCCAAGTAGAAGGGACGATCGTGGCGAGCGAGCGGCTCGGGATGCGGGCCAAGCTGCGACGGCTGCTTTCGACGGGCTGGTCGTGGACGACGCGGCTTTTCGAGGCGCTGCTGTCCACTTCCTGGCGGCTGCGTCGCTATCTGGTCAGGCGCTTTGTATCGAGCCTGTTTTCCGTCGCGGGTGTGGTGGCGCTGACGTTCGTGCTGCTGCACCTGATTCCCGGCGATCCCGTCGATAACCTGCTGGGAGAAGACGCGCGACCGCAAGACAAGATCGAGCTGCGTCGCTGTATGGATTTGGATCAGACGCTGCCGGTGCAGTTTGGTCGCTTTGTGAAGAGCATCTTCGACGGGACGCTCGGGTATAGCTGTCCGGATCGCAAGACGACGGTGGCGCAGCGGATCAAAAAGGCGCTGCCTCCCACGGCGGTGCTGGCGGTGTCGGCGATGACGGTGGCACTGTGTCTGTCGCTGCCGCTCGGGATCCTGGCGGCGCTGAAGGCTCGGAGTCGCTGGGATGCGGCGCTGACGGCGGTGGCGCTGCTTGGCATCAGCATGCCGTCGATGTGGCTGGGTCCGATGCTGCTGTATGCCGGTTACGTCGGGCTTCAGTGGTTTCCGGGGCCGGGAGAAGACACAGGCAGCCTGCGAGGTCTGATTTTACCGTCGGTGATGCTGGGAACGCACTTGATGGCGATGCTGGCGCGGATGACTCGCTCGTCGCTGCTCGATACGCTGTCGGAAGATTATGTGCGCACCGCGCGGGCCAAAGGGCTGCCACCGTGGAAAGTGGTGCTCAAGCACGCGATGCGCAATGCGCTGCTGCCGGTGATTACCGTCGCTGGGATGCAGTTTGGTGCGCTGCTGGCCGGGGCTGTGGTGACGGAAAAGGTGTTCGCGCGACCGGGACTTGGGACGCTTTTGCTCGAAGCGATCGCGCAGCGTGACTATCGAGTGGTGCAAGGGCTGACGCTGGTGATCGCGGTGATGTACGTGCTGATCAACCTGATCGTCGATGTGCTCTATGCCGCCGTCGATCCGAGGATTCGGGTATGAGCCAGGCGCAGTCGCAGTCGCAGACGCAGTCAAAGTGGATGCTGCCGACGCTGGGAACGGCGGCGTGGCTGGGCGCTTTGCTCTTACTTGGGTTTGTGCTTGTGGGGCTGCTTGGACCGCTGATTTTGTCTGACTCTCCGTCGGCGCAGGATCTGGATCACCTGCTGGAAGGTCCGAGTCGGCGGCACTGGCTGGGTACCGACGAAAACGGCTGCGACTTGCTGGTGCAGATGTGTTACGGAGCGCGGCTGCTGCTGGGTTTGTGCTCGTCGGTGGTTGGGCTGTGTCTGTCGCTCGGGCTGCTGATCGGTGTGTCGGCGGGCTATCTGGGCGGCTGGTTGGATGAGCTGGTGATGCGCATCATCGACGTGCTGCTCGCGTTTCCGGGGATCTTGCTAAACATTGCGATCGTGGCGCTGGTACCGAAAGCGGGCGTCGGTGTGCTGATCTTTGCGCTGGCGGTGAACGGCTGGGTTGGTTATGCGCGGGTGGCGCGGGCGCAGGTGCTGCGCGTTCGAGAGCAGGAATATGTGCTCGCGGCGCGCTCGGTGGGCTGTAGTCCGTGGCGGGTGATGCTGCGGCACATCCTGCCGAACATCTGGTCGCCGATCATTGTGCAGGCGACGTTTGGTTTTGCGGGCGTGGTGCTGGTCGAAGCAAGCCTCAGCTTTTTGGGTCTGGGTCCGCCGGTGCCGTACACCTGGGGCGCGCTGCTGGCGCAAGGTACGAACTTCTTTTGGCGGACGAGGCACCTTATCTTGGCGCCGGGCTTGGCGATTGCGCTGCTGGTGCTCGGCTGTAACTTGCTGGGCGACGGGCTGCGCGACTTCATCGATCCGAAGCGGACGCGGGCAAGGTAGCCGCGAGCTACGGCTGCGCACGCTCTGAAGGAGACAGACCAGCAGCCATCGCAGCTTCTGCGGCGATTAGGTCGATGCGATGGTCCAGTTGCGCTCGATGGTGATCATCGGTGCTGCCGATGCTGGGAACTGGATCGTGCGGATCAGGTTGTCAACGCACTCGCGGACTTTGCTTCCGTCGGGGCCTTTGTCCACTTTGACGTTGGTGGTGATGTTGATGACCTGGCCGCGTCCGTTGATCGTGACTTTGGTGGCGATCTCGACGCGACTTGCGCCGACATCCAGCGCGCCAGAGACAGCACAGTCCTGTACTTGGCTGCCTTTGGCGACGAGCATCTGCGTAAGCTCAGCGGCGGTGCCTCCCCCTTTGCCCTTGCCCTTGGCCTTGCCTTTAGCCGGAGCCTTGGCGGGGGCTTTGGCGGCGGCGGGTGCAGCGGGTGCGGCAGCGTGGGCCGACGGTGCGCTCAGTACAGCCAGTGCCAGCAGTGCAGACAGTGCCCCCGAAATCAGACCTGCTCGACGGACAGACTGAGCCGTTGCAGGGTAGTTGGCCGACATCATCTCTTCTCCTCCAGGTGGAGCCATTTTACTTGGCTTGCTGCCTTTGCTGGTTATTACGGTGCGAGCGACGTAAAAATTTAGCGATCACGGGTCGGACCAGCTCGTCGCTGGAATCGGACCCATCGTTTTGCTGCGTGAACGTCAGCGCGAGCGGGACAAGTAGTGACTGGGCTCACAGTCGAGACGCTGGCTTCTGATCGTTGGTTTCGCGACGGAAGGATTGCAGCTTGAGCGGGGCTTCGCTACTGTGCGGCCATGGCTGCCGATCACTCGCCACATTTTCTTCGTCTGTGTGAACAGGCCCGTCGCGAGATCGTCGAGATCAGCGCTGCCGACTTCGAGGAAGAGCTGTCCGAGCGTCAGCGCCTGATCCTGTCGGGCCGTGAGCCAGCGCCACTGTTCTTTCTGGACGTACGCGAAGACCACGAGTGGCTGACGGAGCGCATCCCCGGATCGACGCACCTTGGCCGAGGCATTCTCGAGCGAGATGTCGAGCGCCTGGTTCCGCACGAAGAGACGGCGATTGTGCTGTATTGCGGCGGCGGATATCGCTCGGCACTTGCGACGCAGTCGCTCGGCAGGATGGGCTACACTCGCGTGCGCTCGCTGGCTGGGGGATTTCGCGGCTGGAAGGAATCAGGGCGTCCGACGGTGCTCGGTGAACCGCAGCCAGATCTGAGCCACTTTCGACACCACGTTTTCGAGGGACAGACCATGACACCCAAGCACATCATCGTCGCGACCGATCTCACAGAGCTGTCCGAGCCTGCGCTGCGGATGGCCAAGTCGCTGGCTGAGCCGCTCGGCAGCCGCATCACGCTGGTTCACGTTCTGGAGCCCGCGCCGCTGCCGCCGGGCTTGGAAGCCTTTGCGCTCGAGGGAATGCCGCTCGATTGGGAAGAGCGTCTGCTGCAAGGTCGTAGTGAGGCTGCCAGTCGTCGGATGAGCGACATCGCAGCGGCGGAGACTTCGGCGAAAGTGACGGTTCACTGGCGGCTGCTGCAAGGACGGATGCCCGAAGCGCTGCTCGAGGAGATCAAGTCGCTCGATGGAGATCTGCTCATCGTGGGGACGCACGGTCGCAAGGGCGTTTCGCACCTGTTGCTTGGATCGGTTGCGGAAAAGCTGATGCGCGGCGCAACGTGTCCAGTGCTGGTGGTTCGTCCGACGGCGCACTAAGCGATTTGGATCGAAAAGGCGATGGCCAGAGCTGCTTTTTTTGACATGGACCTGACGCTCTTGCGCGTCAACAGTGGCTCTCGCTGGATCAAGTATCTGCGACGGCGCGGTGAGATCGGTCTGCCGATGCTGCTCAAGAGCGGCTTTTGGCTGTTTCAGTATCGTCTGTCGCTGCTCAACATGGAGTCGGTGGCGGCCAAGCTGGCGCTCGATATGGCGGGCGATGCAGAGTCGGAGATGCGCGAAAAAGTCGGTGAGTTTTATCGATCCGAGATTCGCGACACCGTCTCACCGATTGCGCGCGAGGCACTGGAAACGCATCGTCAGCAAGGCGACCGGATTGTGCTGCTGACCGGTGCAACGCCGTATGTCGCCGAGCCGCTCGCCGAAGAGCTGACGATTCCGCATGTGCTGTGTACGCGGCTTGCCGTCGAAAATGGCCGATTTTCCGGCACGGTGGAGTCGCCCGCTTGCTATGGCGAAGGGAAAGTCCATCACGCCGAGCGGTTTGCGTCGTCGCACGGGATCGATCTAGCGCAGAGCTATTTTTACACCGATAGCTACAGCGACTTGCCGATGCTCCTTCGCGTCGGTCAGCCCGTCGCCGTCAATCCCGATCGTCGCTTGGTTCGCTATGCTCGCCATCGTGGCTGGCCAATTTTAAGCTGGTAGAACATCCCAGCGCGCAGGAGAGACGCGGAATGACCCTTATCGCAAAAGTGCCGGACGGAGCGACTTGCTTGCCGCCAGCGGTCGGTCGCTTGATCGAGCTGGCACTCGACGAAGATCTTGGCCGAGGCGACGTGACGAGCGAAGCGATCTTTGGCTCTCACGATACGGCGCAGGCGGTGATCTTGGCCAAGAGCGAGCTGGTGCTGTCGGGGCTCGACGTTGTGACAGCGGTTCTTCGGGCGGTGGACGTACGGATCGCGACGACGACGCTGTTTCCCGACGGTAGCTCGATTCATCCGCACACCCAGGTGATGCGCATCGAAGGGCCGCTGCGATCGATCCTGGCGGCAGAGCGAACGGCGCTAAACTTTGTCCAGCGACTGTCGGGAATTGCGACGCTGGCTCGTCGCTACGTTCATGCGGTGGCGGGAACCTCGGCGCGCATCGTCGATACGCGCAAGACAGCGCCGGGATTTCGCTTTCTGGACAAGCGAGCGGTGCGTCACGGCGGTGCGCACAATCACCGAGCGGACTTGGGCTCGGGCGTGCTTATCAAAGACAACCATGTCGCGGCGGCTGGTGGCGTCGGAGAAGCGATTCGTCGGGCCCGCGCGTACGCTCCGCACACGGTTCGGATTGAAGCAGAGATCACCGCGCTGGAGCAGATCGAGGACGCTCTCTCGGCAGGTGTTGAGGTGCTGCTGCTCGACAACATGTCGCCGGAGCTGGTTCGAGAAGCGCTGACGAGGCTGCCGAGCGTGGGTGATCCGCGACGACCGCTCATCGAAGTCTCTGGTGGCGTCAGCTTGGCGACGGTGCGAGCCTATGCAGAAGCAGGCGCTGACCTTATCAGCGTCGGAGCCTTGACGCACTCTGTGACGGCAGCCGATCTTTCACTGGAAGTGGAAGTGTAGGCCAAAGGGGTCGCTGTTGAGTGTCGAGCCGTCCAGTTCTCCGTCGCCCAGTCCGCTCCGCGAGCAGCTTTTGTCGCCGGGACGGCTGCGTCTTACGCTTGGTTCCGCCGAGTCAATCGACTGTGGGCGGTTGTGTGAGCTGACCGTCGATCTTGAAGCGCGTCCCGGTGAGTCGCTGACGCATCGTCGTGGTCGGGTTCGCTCTGCGGTGATTGAGCTGGGTGAAGCGCAGCTGGCGCGTGTGATTGCGACGCAGCTTCCGGCGATTGTGGCGACGCTGCCTGCGCAGGTGCCTCGGCCCGATCGTCTGGCGGTTCGCTTTGTGTCCGACGGTGAGCAGCCTTTGTTTCTGATCATTGGGCACTTTCCATCGTCGTCGGAAAATGGCCTGTGGTGTTCGCTGCGTGTGCCGCTTGGACCGGGTCGTCAGGACTTTCGTGGTCCCCGGCGCAGCAGTGAGCCGCTGGCGCTGGGAATGAATCTGCTCGACGGAGATCTTCGCATTTATGGCACCTCGCAGGTTCCGCCGCCGCTGCTTAGCTTGTCGCTGGCGCTGTCGGTGGGCTCGGCGCTGCTGACGTTTCGGCAGGCTTCGACGGAGTCACCGCTGTTGCCGTCGATTGAGTCTGCGCCGGGACTCGGGATGCGACTGCTCTTTGCACACGGTCTGCGCGAGGTCGGCGTCGATCTGCTCTGGGACGCGCTGCTTCAGGTTCTGCCTCGGCACGGCTATCGCGCGGCGGATCCTCAGACGGCGGCGCTGGCGCTGCTCGAAGTCCAGTCGGGCACACTACGGCTCATCTACGAAGGTCTGGCGGTGAGCGTCGAGTTTGATGATGATCCTCGCGGTCGCTCGACGGTAGATGGTGGGCAGATTGAGTCGCTGCTGCTGGCGGATCGTCTGCTGACGGAAGGTGACATCGCGGCGGCGCTGGCTGCGTATCACATCGTCGGAAGAGTAGATTCGCTGGCCCCAATTGCGCAGCTTCGACGGGCGCAGATCTTGTCGATGGTGCCGAGTCGTCGCGACGAAGTCTCGATGCTGCTTGCATCGCTGTCGTCGGGCGGCCAGACGGTGGGCTTCCAGCTGCTTCAGCTTGCACAGCGTGCAGCGATGGCTCGCGAAGAGACTGTGACGGAGCTGATCCAGCTTGCCCATCAGCCAGCTTCTGCGACGGAAGATCGCCTGCTTATGTTGCTCTGGGCGGCGGCGCTGTCCGACGATGAAGCTCGGGCTGTGTCGCTGGCTTCCGAAGCGCATGACTTGGGCTCGACGGGCGACGTGGGACCGACCCTGACGCTTTTGTCCGATGATGCGCTGACGCTGCTTCAGTCGCTGTCGGCCAAGCTCTTGTCGGATGCTTGTCTGGATCCACCACCGATTGAGCGTCGAGAGTCAGGTAGCTCGCTGTCTCTCGGAGATCACTTGTTCATCGCGGGTGATTTTGGAGAAGCCGCCCAGCATTATCGACGAGCGCTACAAGACAAGCAGCTTGGCGGCAGCGACTTGGCGCACGTCTATCTTCGCTTGGCAGAGATCGCGCATCACGACGGTGACTACGCCGGTGAAGAGCGTGAGCTGGGTCTTGCCGTCGAAGCGGGCGCAGGCGCAGCGGCATGGTCGTCGCTGGCTGCACTGTTTCAGAGCTTGGGTGACACGACGCGTCTCGGGGTTTCGCTCTACGCTTGGTCGATGCACGAAGTCGATGACGCGCGCGTGGACTTGCTCCGTCGCGCAGCGCAGTACGTGGGGCCCAGCCTGCTGGCTTCGATCGATGAAGCCTTGCTTTCAGTCGGTGCTGATGACGAAGCGGTGCGTGAGCGGGTGCTGCGTCGGCGAAAGCAGTCTGACGATCGCGTCGGTGTGCTGAGCTTGCTCGTTCGCGACATGAACCAGAGCGCGGGAACTCGGCGACGGTCGAGCGCGCGCCTTGCATCCGAGCTGGCCCAGCGCAGCGGTGACTGTGCGACGGAAGCGGAGGCACTTGTGGTTGCGCTGTCGGTTCCTGTTTCGACGGGACATGCGGCCACCGATGATGACTCGATGCGCGCCGTCGGGCTGTTGGCGAGCGAGGGCCTGCTGCGGATTCCGGATCAGACGGTTCAGCTGCTGCGAAGTCGTCTGAAAGAGCGTGGCAGCCTGCGAGCGGTGCTGCGTCGGCTCGATCAGCGGCTGGCGCTTTTGTCGTCGGCGTCAGCGCAGTCAGAGACGCTGCGGCTTTTGCTTCGGCAGTCGGCGGTCTGTCTGTCGCTGCTCGACGAAACGGCTGCTGCGGCTGCGCGCTGGCTGCGAGCGGCAGCGCTGGGAGATCGGAATGCGCTGAGGGAAACCCGACGACAATTGGCTGCACTGCTGATTGACGGACAAGCGGAGCAAGCGCGCCGACTTATCGAGGCTGAGCTGAAGCGATGTGCGCCGGAACACTCTGCGCCGCTTCGTGTGGCACTCGGGGAAGTGCTGCTGCGCTCGGGTTATCCGACGGAAGCGCTCGGGCAGCTTGAGCTGGCACTGCTTCGGGATGAGACGATTCCGGCGGCTCATGCGCTGCTGGGTCAGGTTCTGTATCAGCAAGAGCTTCCGTCGCAGCGCGCTCGATCGCTTCAGCACCTGCTGGAAGCGAGTGATTCGTCGGAGCTTGTGCCAAGTGAAGCGGCGGAGTGTGCGCTGCTGGCGGCGCGACTGCTGCTGTGTGTCGATGGGAAAGATGTCAGCGAAGTGCCGCTTGTGCTCAGCGAGCCGCCGCCTGTCGAGATCGCGCTGCAAGTGGAGCCTCTGCTGCTGAAGGCTGCGTCGCTGCTAGAGAGAGATCCGCGTCCTGTGCGGCTGCTGATTCGACACTATGCGTCGCAAAAACAGCCGGACAAGGCGCTGCCGTTTTGCGATCAGCTCTTCGACATCGCGACGAGCGCGGAAGAGCGCGCAGCGGCGCTGTGGCAGAAGAGTCAGCTTGTGTCCGATCCGTCGCTGGTAAGCACGCTGCTTCATGAAGCGCTTCAGCATCATCCCGAGCACTTGCCGTCGCTGTCATCTCTGCGTATGCGTGCTGAAATGGATGGCGATCGGGCGTCGGCGCTGCTGTGGCTCAGTCGAGAGATTGCAGCCAGTCCGAGTGATGGTGAGCGTGCGGAGCTGTTGTTTAAGCAAGCGGAGCTTCTCGATCCGCAGCATCAGGCGGCGCTGGCGGTGACGACGCTGCGCAAAGCGATGCAGCTCGGCTCGGGACGCGCGGCGCAGCGACTGGGTGATCTGCTGTTTGCGCGTGGTGAGCTTCTGCAAGCGGCGGACGTGGCGGGACGGGCAGCCCAGCTTCTGCCACGGAGTGCGCAAGGTCATCAGCTTCTCGTTGCTGCCGAGTGGGCGCTGCGTGTTGGCGATGAGCTGCGCGCGCGCGAGTATCTTCGACAGGCCTCGTCGCTGGGTGATGAGAGTGCCGAGGAAGCCTCGCAGCGACTGATTGTTCTCGACGGTGGAGATCATCCCGACAGTCGGCGCAAGACGCTGGAACAGCGGTTGTCGCTGCCGTCGAGTGGTCTGTCGAACATCGAGACGCTTCGTCAGCTCCTGCTTTTGTGCGCGCGACAAGGTGACTTGCCGTCGGTCGAGCGTTACGCGCAGGCGCTGCTGGCTCAGGTTCCGCTCAGTCCGCTGGGTCTGACGGCGCTGGCCGACTGTCTGATCGTCGAAGGGCGCTCTCCCGACGCTGTGTTTCCACAGCTTCAGGTCTGTGCGGACTATCCGCGACGCGCAGCGGTGCTTCTGGCCAAAGCGGAGTGGCTGCTGCGCAAAGGCGAGCTGGCGTCGGCACTTCAGCACTTTGCAGATGCACTCGCGAATAGTGAACGCAGCGACGAGCGAATGGCGCTGACCGAGCGGCTGGCACAGCTTCATCAAGAGCTGGGCAATCACGCGGCGGCGGCGGCGGTTCTGAGTCAAGGTTTGTCGTCGGTGACAGAGCCTCGAATGCGTCTCGACTGGCTGCTGCGGATGGCACAGCAATACGAGCGAGCAGGCATGCTGCTTCCCGCGTCGGAGCGACTGAGAGAGCTGTTGTTCGAGCGTCCGAATGAACCGACGGCGCTGGCTCGGCTGTGGTCGGTGTCGCTCGCGCTCGGGGACGTGAAAGAAGCGCGCACTTGTCTGGATGCGCTGGTTGCGCACTCGTCGGGAATCGAGCGGGCTCGCTGGCTGTGCAGACGGGCCGAGCTTCACGAAAACCAAGGTGCCTACAGTGACGCGCTGTCCGACGGAGAAGCTGCACTTTCGGGGACAAGTGATCCGGCGCTGCTGCGAGCGCTGTTGCTGCTGGGTGTTCAGCTATCCGACGGTGGTTTGATTCGTCAAGCGACGGCAGCGCTGCAATCGCTACGCGCGCCGCTCTTGTCGGCGTCGGCGCTGGCTGGCTGTGGGCTGCTGCTTCATGCGGCCTGTCCGACGGAACAAGCGGAACGTCTGCTGACTTCGTTGGAAGATCCGGAGCAGCTGGTCGCGGCGCTCTCACAGTCGGTGACGAGCTATCGTGGACCGCTAAGTGATCTCGATCGCGTGCTGATGCCGGTCCGTCGCGTGCTCGGCTGGGATCTGAGCCAGCTTCGGTCGGCGCTGGCCGAGCGGGCGTTTGCGGACGGAGTCGATCTGGGCGCGGTGATGCTGCTCGCGAGGCTGACCGACCCAGCGGGCTCGCCGCTCGGGGCGCTGTATCGGTCGGTGCTGGCGTTTGTCGAGCCAAGTGGCGAGGCTGCGCAGCAGCTGGATGCGTTGCGTGAAAACCTTCCGGGGAGTGGTTCGCTGCTGTCGCGATTTTCTCCGAGTGAGTCGCGCTTGCCGCAGCCGTCGGATGAGCTTCGTCCGCTGACGACGCTGCTCGGTTATTTCGCACGGCTTGGACTGACTGCGCAGCCAAGTGTCTCGTCGGAAGAAGCGTCGCAAGGACCGATTGCGCGGCTCTTGCATCGTCAGTCCGTGCTGTTTCAGCGTGCAGGCGGTGAGCTGGTCGGCGACGTAGACAGCTTGCGCGCGCTCGTACGGGCGGCGATGGCGCTGTGGCTGCCCGGACACGAGCCTGACACCGACGCAGAGCGTGCATGGCTTCGGCTGCTTCAGACGCGCGCGCTTCAGCCGGGACTTCCGCCGATGACGACGGAACAAGCGCACCTGCTGCTCGATCCGGTGGCGCATGAGCTGTCCATGACTGGCACGCAGCTCGCCAGCACGCAGCTCGCCAGCGCGCAGCTCGCCAGCACGCAGCTCGCCAGCGCGCAGCTTGATCGGATCTTGTCGTCTGTGCGTGAGCTACTTTCTCGACGAGCACTGCTGGTTTCTGCGCTGGAACAAGCCGATCTGCGGCCCGCACTGCTGGCGCTGATTCCGTCGGAACTCCATGCCTCGCTGCCGAGTGATCGTCTGGCTCGACTCAAGCTGCTACAGCGAAGCGCGATTGTGACGCTGCTTGCCGATGCCCAGCGGCTGCTGTCGTAGGTGCGCGTGGTGCGGCGACGGTTTTGTGCGACAGAGCCTTCTCCTTTTGGCTGAGAAAGTGCGAAGATGAACGGTTGATGACCCAGCCTACGTCTTTGGGGAACGTGCAGGCGCTCGTGGGCAGCACCCAGGGCAACACCTACACGCTGGAGCGACTGATTCACGAAGGTGGGCGCGGCGCACTGTTTGAAGCCAAGCAGATTCGCTTGGGCTCTCGCTGTGCGGTGCGGCTGCTCGGCTTGGAGCAAGGACAACGCAAGCCGCTGCTCGGTGCGCTAAGCCAGCAAGCGCAGGTTCATCATCCGGGGCTGATCTCGGCGATCGATACGATGCTGCTTGGGGATGACCGGCTGCTGATTGCGACGCCGCTGCTCGGTGGACAAGATCTGGCAGCGCGCGTGGCCGGGCAAGGCAAGCTGTCGCTGGCGGAAGGTCTGCTGGTCCTGCGCGCGACGGCGGGAGCGCTGTACGCACTGCATCAGCGCGGGCTATGTCACGGTGGGCTGCATGCCCGGAACATCTTTTTGGCTCGCTTTGAAGACGTTGCGGTCGATGGTGTACTTGGGAACGGGCAGGGCAATCAGCGCGTCTGTCTGCTCGACGCTGGGCTGTATCTGGCTCGCGGTCAACAAGCCACGCCAGCCGACGATCAAGCCGCGCTCAGCAAGATCATTTCAGAGACGGTGTCCGACATTCCGCCACCGCTCGCGGCGATCTTGGCCCAAGCGCAGCATCCGACGGTGAGTCGTCGCTTTCCGTCGCTTCAGGCGCTGTGGCTGGCGGCAGAGTCAGCGCAAGGTCGCAAAGCGGTGGCGGCTCAGCAGACGGCGCTGGTCGGTGCGCTGCGGCTTCCGACCGTCGATGCCAAGTCCTCGCGCTGGCCGATGTTGCTTGCGGCGGGATCTTTCTTGGTGCTGGCGGCGGTGATTGCGGCGGTCGGTCTGCGCAAGAGCCAAGCTGCCACCGACGAAGTGCGCGTCGTTGCCAAGGCCAGTGTCGCAGCCGAGCAAGTCACGATCGTGCTGGAGCTAAGTCCCGGACATGCCAGCGTTTCTCTCGACGGAAAGCCGACCCAGAGCCCGCTTCGGCTCAATCGCTCCGAACAGGCGATGCAGCTTCTGATCGAAGCCGACGGCTATCAGTCGGTCAGCAGTCGGCTCATTCCTGATCGGGATCGCACGGTTCACATCTCGCTCGCGAAAGTGCAGCCGCAAGAGCCCGTCGAGACGACCAAGAAGCGCAAGTCCTCGCGAAAGAAGTAGCGCGGTCCGCCGAAGCGGAACCGGATGACCGACACTGCGTTACTTCGCGGGTGCGCTGTCGATGCCTTCGAGCGGCGGCAGATCCGACAGGTTGGGCTGGAGCACGATCTCGATGCGACGGTTTTGGGTGCGATGTTCCGGCGTGTCGTTCTGCGCAACCGGATCGAACTCACCAAAGCCAGCGGCGGCCAGCACCTGCGGCTTCATCCCTTTGGCGATCAAAAACAGCGTCACTTCGATCGCGCGCGCCGCCGACAGATCCCAGTTTGAGCGATAGCGACCGCTGCGAATCGGCACGTTATCGGTGTGTCCCGCGACCAGGAACCGTCGATCCGGAATCGTCGAGAGCACCTGCGCGATCTTGGCCAGCGCTTCCTGACCTTGCGGCTTCACTTCCGCTTTGCCCGAGTCAAACAGCACATCGTCGGGAAGCGCGATCAGCATCCGGCCTTCGCGCGTGATCACCTTGAGCTGTCCCGCGTCGATCATCGCGCGCAGCTTCTCGACCAGGTTCCTAAACATCTGGAGCCGCGCTTCCGCCGCTGCCTTTTGCCTACGCATCTCCTCGAGCCGCGTCTTCGCATCGGTCAGACCGGCTTGTAGCTGTCCGCGCTCTGCCGTCAGCTTATCGACGTTCTGACCCAGCTTTTCCAGCCGCTCTTTGAGCTGTCCGACGAGCGCCGTCGAGTCATTGAGCAGCTTTGCGTACTGATCTCGCTCCGTCGCAAGTCCTTTGACCTTGCTCTCTGCTTGATTCAGCCGCCCCGACAAGTCCGCCACCTGCGCCAGCGCGTCTTGGATGCGCTTTTTCAGGTCGTCGCGCTCTTTGCTAAGGTCCACCGCTTCTTGTCGCGCCTTGCCCAGGTCCGCTTGCGTACGCGCCAGCTCATCGAGCTTGGCCTGGTGGGTTCCCGCCGTCACACAGCCACTGCTGAACAGACCCGTCATGAGCAGCGCCCATGTCGCTTGTTTCATCCCCATCGTCTCCATCTCCTCGCTACTTCGACTCGCTGGGTTTTATAGCACTGGCCTTACCGGATCGCTTGTCTTCGGGCGTCCTGTGCGGTTTTTGGGGTTCCGCTCTGACCCGGTTTCGGCACAATCACCGTGTGCGACCCTTGTTGTGTGCGCTGAGCCTTCTGTGCGGCTGCGTGGCCTACGAGCAAGACGTGCTGACGCCTCTCGACTTGGCGACGGTGGCGCCGGATCTGCGCGTAAGTCCACCCGACGGAGATTCCCCGCGCTGTAGTCGCCAGCAAAACAGTGCGCCGCGCTGTCTCGATCCGTCGGCGTGGGTGAAGTCAGCGGCCAAGACCTGCTGCGAGCTGCTTCAGCAGCAGCTTCATTCCGTGGACTTTGCCGGACCCTGTAGCTCGGGTGCGATGGTGCCGATTGGCTATTCGACGATTGGCTTCGAGTGCTGTCCCCAGACCGCTTCCGAGCCGAGCGCCGACTGTCAGGCCCAAAAGCTGGGCGGCTCGTCCGACTGTCTGGATGATGGGCTGTGGAAGTTCCGCGCGTCGGTGTCGTGTGGCAAAGCCGGGCGAACCCTCGGGAGCGTGCGCACGTTTGGGTCGTGTAGCATCGGACGCTCGATCGGGGTGACGTTCGACTGCTGCTCGATCGTCTGTCCGCAGAGCGGTCCGTAGCCTACGCCGCCAGATCCGGCTGACGCAGCGGCAGTCCTCGCTGACGAAGCGCCTGCGCATGCTGGTTCATCGGCACGACGACAAAGTGTTCCGACAGCTTGAGTAGCACTTCGCGCAGCAGCGCTTGTTTCTGTCGCGCGGGCATGTTCATCGCGGGGAAGAAGCGCAGCGCCGGACACTCCTCACCCGAGATGAAGTCGAGCGGATGCAGCAAAAACGACGGCTCGACACCGCGCAGCTTGCACAGCGCGATCGCGGTATCCAGATAGCGTCGCATCAGCCACGGCGAGCGCTGCGCCAAAAACAGCAGGTACGACATGTGAATCGGCGTGCGCAGCACCGGCAGCGTCGTCACCGGGATCTCCAGCAGCTCGGGCAGCGGCTGGCCTTGTTCATCGCGCTCCGACAGCGCCCAGCGATAGCCCGACAGCGGACGCAGACCATCGCGCACCCCACCGAAGAGATCCTGACGCTCATCGGATTCCTGTTCGCTCAGCTTCCGCGCCGACATGAAGTAATACGCGCGCGCCAGCGGTCCCACAAACGTCGGAAACGTCGAGCAGTCGTAGTCGTAGCCGTTCCGCGCCAAGATCCGTAACAGCGTCGTGCTGCACGCAAAGCCCGGACCGCGAAAGCCGCGCGGCTTCTGTCCGCTCGCTGCGGTGATCAGCCGGTCCGCTTCGACGATCTCGTGCGCCAGCTCGTCCTGCGGCAGCTTGTGCAGCCACTGTAGGTGGTTGAGCGAGTGATTGCCGACCTCATGCCCGCGTGTCGGAATCTGTCGCAGCAGCGCGTGACTGGACGCGGGCCGCGCATCTTCTCCGACCAGGAACACCGTCATCTTTAGGCCTACCGATTCGACCAAGTCGAGCGCCAGCGGGAGCAGCAGCGGCAGATAGCTCGGACGAGTTTCCCAGCCCGCATCGCCGTGCGTCCGCATGTACGACCACTGGTTATCCAGATCCAACGAAAGCGAAGCCAAAAGACCAGACGAAGCCATCCTCATGCCCTTTCGTATTGCGTGCCTACGCTGCGTGCCCGGTCGCCAGGTTGTCGGCCCGAGAGAGACTTTGTCAAGCCGATCGTCTGGAAAAATGTTATCTTCATTACACTAGGTGATGACGATGACCGCTCAGACAATCGGTCCCTATCGCGTGATTCGCGAAGTCGGTAAAGGGGGGATGGGTGCGGTCTACGAAGCAATTCACCCTCAGATCGAGCGCAAGGTCGCGATCAAAGTCCTGCATCCGCAGTACGCAGTCAACGAGCAAGTCGTCCAGCGCTTCTTCAACGAGGCCCGCGCCGTCAACATTGTGAACCATCCGAGCGTCGTGCAGATCTCGGAGTTCGGTCAGCAGCCCGACGGCACCGCCTACATCGTGATGGAGTATCTCGACGGCGAGTCGCTCGGCGGACGAATGAAACGCATCGGCGGAAAGTTCTCTGTCGCTGACACCCTGCGCTTGACCCGCCAAGTCGCCGCCGCCCTCGCCGCCGCCCACGCCAAAAACATCATTCATCGTGACCTCAAGCCGGACAATGTGATGATTGTGGCGGATCCGGAGGCGCCGGGGGGAGAGCGGGCCAAGATCCTCGACTTCGGGATCGCGAAGCTGGCGGCGCAGTCCAAAGAGGGTGAAGCCGTCGCCTCGCAGACCAGCACCGGCATGATGGTTGGTACGCCGCTGTACATGTCGCCGGAGCAGTGCAAAGGCAGCGGCAACATCACCGACAAGGCGGATGTCTATTCGCTCGGGGTGATGCTGTATCGCATGCTGACCGGGCGGCCTCCGTTTCTGGCCGACGGCTCGGGTGCGATCATGGCGATGCACATCTACGAAAAGCCGACGCCGATTCGCGATCTGGACCCCTCGATTCCCGAGGAGCTGGCCACGCTGGTTCACGCGCTGCTGGCCAAAGACGCTGCCGAGAGGCCGCCGATGGCGCAGGTGGTACAAGCGCTGGAGCAGCTGCGGGCGCAGTATTCTTCGGCGGTGGGGATTTCTCCGGTGGGGCAGGGCTCGGCGGTGTTTATGGCACCGACCACGCCCGTGCCGAGCGGTCTGACCGGCATTGGGCAGTCGCAGGTGGGTCTTTACGGGCAGTCGCAGGTGGGCCTTCACGGGCCGTCCCAGGTTGGGCAGTCGCAGCTCATCGGACAGTCGCAGCTTGTCGCCGCCGCGCACAGCAGCAGCCAGCCGGGCGTCAGTAACTCCGCGAGCACCACGCTGGGACAGTCGGCGGCGCAGCTCGGGCCAGAAAAGTCTCGGCGCGGCGCGCTGCTGGCGGGCGTCCTGTTTGCGGGCCTGGCGGTGGCGGTGGTGGGCTTTGTGGGCGTGCGCTCCGCCAAGAAGACCGATGCGGCGATGGCCCCGACGCGGATGGTGCGCTTTTCGATTCAGACCGAGCCAGCCGGAGCGCGCGTGGTGCGAGCGGCAGATCACCGCGAGATCGGCAAGACGCCGTGGGTGAGCAGCCAGCCCGCCGGAAGCGGTCCGCTGATCTTGGTGCTCAAGCTCGATGGCTACGCGGAAAAAGTCGTGACGGTGGATCAGGCAGAGAGCGTGATGATTGCCGAGACGCTCCGGCCCCTGGCCGCACCGGGGACGACTTCCCATGCCCAGACGGCGTCCGCTGCAACGGTTTCCGCGCCTGCGGTCGAGCCTTCGTCGGCCAAAGGACGTGGCAAGAAGGGCAAGGGCAAGAATGCACCGGCGGTGGCTGAAGCGGCCAAGCCGACGGCGCAGCCTGCATCCGCCCCGACGCCTGCTCCGACACCGGCCCCGACGCCGACTTCCAAGCCTCCTTTGCCTTCCAAGGATGAACCCAGTCATGGTCGCATTCAAATGGTGGACTAGCGGTCTTGCCGACGGCAAGGCTCTCTGTTTCGCGCTGACGGTCGCTGCCGGTGCGCTCGCGTCGCCTGCGTGGGCCCAGGCTCCGGCACCTGCTGTGACCCCGGCCAAGGTGGCCAGCGAAGACGCTTGCACCAAGGACGATGTCTGCCGAGAGCACTACAACAAGGCGATTCAGTTCTATAAGCAGGAATACTTCGAGGAAGCGCTGCCCGAGTTCAAAGCGGCCTACGACGCTCGGCAGATGTCGGTGCTGCTCATCAACATTGGGCGGACGCTGCAAAAGCTGGGGCGGCCTCGGGAAGCGCTGGCGTACTACGATCGCTTTCAGAAGGCCGAGTCGCGGCCCGATCCCGATACAGCCAAGCGCGTGCAGCAGTACATCGGTGAGTGTCGCGCGCTGGTGGATGAGTCAGCGGTCGGTGCTGCGGCGAGTGGTCCACCGCCACCGCCGCCGAAGCCGGGGAAGCCGCTCATCATCGCGGGTGGCGTGCTGGCTGGCCTGGGAGTCGGTGGAATCATCGCGGGTGGTGTGCTGGGGGCGCAGGCTTCGAGCGCGTTTGATGAATACAGCAGCACCGTCGATGAGTTTGCCAAGCTCGACGCACGCGACACCACAAAGCAGCTTCAGCTGGGGGCGGGCATCGCGGGCATAAGTGGTGCAGTGCTGGCGGCGACCGGCGGAACCTTGATTGCCATCGGGGTGATCAAAAATCGCGCGGCAGCCAAGGATCAGGGGGCCAAGACGGCTCCGGCTGGGGCTTCTGCTGCGGCTCCTTCGGCTCGCTTGCTTCCGTCGCTTTCGATCGGGGCGTCCGGCTTTTCTGTCGCACTGCGTGGAGGCTTTTAGCCATGACGAAGAACCTAGTGGGCCTATCGCTGTCTGCCCTTGCGCTGCTGGGATCGGCGGGCTGCAAAGACCTGAGCGAGTGTGCGGTCGATGCGGACTGTCAGGATCGCTCTGCTGCGGTCGGTCAGACACTGTTCTGTAGCGAAAACATGTGCGTCGTGGGCTCGCCGCGTGGCTCGCTGTGTACCGAGATCTATCCAGCCAACGCACCGAGCACGGCAACGGTGGTCGGGGTCCTGGTGAACACGGTCACGGGCAGCGATCTGCTGCGGCTTCAGTCGGTCAAGATGGCTGCCGACGAGATGAACATGGGGCTTAGCTCGGCGGGAAAGCCACCGATTGCGCTGCACATCTGCGAGACCAGCGCGACGGGAGCCGACATGCTCAAGTCGTATCAAGTGCTGGTGAACGAGCGCAACGCGATGGCGGTGCTCGGTCCAAGTGGCTCGGGCAACGTGGCGCTGATCTCTGCCGAGGTGATTCAGGCTGGGGTGCCGATCATGTCGTGGTCGGCTTCGTCGCGCACCATCTCGGATCTACCGGCGTCGGGCCTGTTCTTCCGTACGGTGCCGTCGGATCTGCTGCAAGGTCCGGTGCTGGCCAAGCAGATTGCGCCTGCGGCGATCGCGGCGGGCTCGGTCGGGATGTTCGTGGTGGATGACTCGTATGGGCAAGGAATGCGTCAGGCGGTGCTGGGGGCCAACTCGGCGATCTTGCCCAAGCCGTCTTTGATCTACAAAGAAGGCGTCGGTACGGATGAAGCGATGGCGCTCAAGTCGCTGAGCGATACGCTCGGGGTGCTCAAAGGGCAGGCCGCGCCGCAGGTGCTGGTGACGATCTCGAACCTGTTTTCGGACAAGGTGCTCAGTGGGCTGGTGGGCTACGGCATGGCGACGACGCCGCCGACCCAAATCCTGATGAGCGATGGTGCCAAGAGCACCCGGGTGCTGGACCTGCTTAGCCAAGGCACGCCCGCAGAGCAGACCGCGATGAAGGCGAACCTGGGCCGGGTGGCGGGGACGGCTCCGGGAGTGGACAAGGGAAACGCCAACGGCATCTACAACGGCTTTGTGTCGGCGTTTAGCGCGCGCTGGATGGGCAGCGATCCGCGCAGCAGCGCGTTTTCGGCCTATGCCTATGACGCGGCGTATGCGGTGGGCATCGCGATCTGTGCAGCGGGGGAAGTGACCCCGGCGCGGGTGTCCGAGTTCCTGCTGCATATGAACAACTTCCAGAGCGCTGACAAGGTTACGGTCGGAGCGCCAAGCTTCCTCAATGCGTGCAACCGCGTCGCTGCATCGGCAGGACTGGCGCTGCAAGGGGCGACCGGCGTGGTGTCGTTTACTCCGCACGGCGATCGAGAGCAGGGCCTGTACGAAAAGTGGACGATCGACACCGCCAACAAGGCGTTTGTCTCGACCAACGTGAACTAAGAACGCCTAACGAAACCTATTGCGGACCCCGTTTGCTGCATCGTTGGTCCTCACGTACTTGCGTACGCTCCGGTCCTCCTCTTTGCAATCAGGGTTCCTCATGACGGTTTCGTTAGGCGTTCTAAACCCCGTCCGCGCGCTGTCTGCTTCGATCGTTAGAGAACAAGCTCCGCAAGCGAGGTCACTCGGCGATGTCCTCGGCTGTCCGTGCGCGGCGGATGATCTTGCGGCCTATCGACAAGCAGCGTCTCAAAGTCGGCACTGCGGGCTGCGTCCAGCTCTTCCAGCACATCGGAACAGAACAGCGGATGCTGCGCCGAGGGGCCAAGATCTAGCTGCGCGGCGATGCGCTGATAGCTGGCGGGCTCACGCTTGCCGCCGATCTCGGTGTCAAAGAAGCCAGAAAACAGAGAAAGCAGGCTGCCGTGCTCGGTGTGATCAAAAAAGAGCCGCTGCGCCGCCACCGATCCCGAGGAGTACACATACAAGCGGTGCCCGTCCGCGTGCCAGCTACGGAGCGCCGCCACCGCATCGGGATAGACGTGGGCGCGATACAATCCCTGACGGTAGCCGTCTTCCCACAGCAGCCCTTGCAGCGCCTTGAGCGCGGTGTGCTTGCGATCTTCTTCGATGTAGCGCTGAAGCGCTGCCAGCACCGCCGCATCATCACTGGGTCTGTCTGCTGCGCGCAATTCGTCGGCCATCACCGTGAGCCAGCGCCGCGTCTCGGGCTCTGTCCCATGGCGTGCGATCCAGTCTGGCAGCGCTTTTTGCGCGTACGGAAACAGCACGGTGCGCACAAACGCAATCGATCCCACCGTGCCTTCAATGTCGATGACGATCGCGCGCTTCATGATCCGCTCGGGACTTCGTAGCGCGGAAACAGAGACGCAATCGGACTGCCGGTAAAGTGCGCAACCCAGCCCGCCGGATTGACAAACAGACGGATCGCGACAAAGGACGGCTCGGGGCCCATGTCAAACCAGTGCTTGGTCTGCGCGGGAACAGAGATCAAGTCGCCTTGCTCGCACAGCACTTCGCACACCTCACTGCCGATGTGCAGGCTAAACAGACCGGAGCCTGCGACGAAGAAGCGGACTTCATCTTCTCCGTGCGTGTGCTCATCCAAAAACTTTTTGCGCAGCACATCTTTTTGCGGATGGCTCGCGTGAAGGCTGATCACATCGACGGTCTGGTAGCCGCCTTCTGCTTTCAGTCGATCGATGTCCTTTCCATAGGCTGCGATCACGACCTCTTGGGAATCGCCCGCCGAAACGGGAGCACTTGCGCTCCAGCGCTCGAAACGGACCCCGCGCGCGCCCAGCTGGGCTGCGATCTGCGCGTGATCGGTTGCCTCAAGTACCGGCTGTTTTCCGTCGTGATCCGCAAAAATTCGGAGTCTGCTCATGGTCGTAGTGTCCTTAGATCCAGCTCACAAGACAGCAGAAACTCATACGCTTCCAGGTGCCTTCTGGCATCGGCCATGTCACGTCCCCACGCATACATTCCGTGCGATTCGATCAGGTATCCCCACAGCGGCTCCCGATCGAGCAGCTCATCGACCTTGCGTGCCAGCATCGGAATGTCCTGACTGTTTGGCAGGATCGGAACATCCAGCGTGGTGTCGTGCGTGCTCTGTCCGTAAAACGCTTTGAGTAGCTCATAGCCGCGCAGTCGAACCTGACCATCGGATGAAAAGATGCGGCTGGCCACCGTCTGGGTGCGCGAGTGGGTATGCAGCACACAGCCGACTTCAGGAAAGCGCCGATAGAGCTGGGTATGCAGCGGTGTCTCTGCCGATGGCTTGCGATCTGATCCGATGGGCTGACCCGCGAGATCCACCACCATGATGTCCGCTTCGGTCAGTCGTCCTTTGTCGCGGCCTGACACGGTGATGGCCAGGTGCTTTTCATCGATCCGCATCGAAAAGTTGCTGCTCGTTGCGGGGGTCCAGCCAAGCTGCGCAAGCTCGCGCGTGCTGACAATCATCTGATCGGCGATGAGACGGAACCGATCCGCGTCGTACGGAATCAAAGACATGCGCCCATTCTAAAAGGCAGCGCCGCTTCGCTGTACGCTAAACAGTCAGATCATGAGCCGTTATCCACACTCCAAGCAGTGGCAAGACGATCGGTTTCAGAACCCCTCACACTGGCCCAAGCGACAAGGCATCCGTGACGTGTTGCGCTGGCAGCTTGGGGGTCGTCCTCCGCGCGATCGACAGTTTGTTCCACCGACGGTTGAAAACGACGGATCGCTGCTGCGCGCCAATCGCAAAGAGGTGTCGGTGACTTGGATCGGACATGCGACACTGCTGCTCCAGCTTGATGGCCTGTCGATTCTGACCGATCCAATGTTCGCCAGTCGTATGTTCACGATTCGACGGACCGCTGCCCCTGGGGTTTCTCTGTCCCACCTTCCCCCGATCGATGCGGTGGTTGTGTCCCACAATCATCGCGATCACCTGGATGAATGGAGCGTCCGCGAGCTAGGAAAAGACATTCTGTTCATCGTTCCACTGGGGCTGGCGGGCTGGTTTCAGACGCGCGGTTTCCGTCGAGTGATCGAGCTAGACTGGTGGCACGACCACACCCTGCACGCAAACGGAGGCGCAGTCCGTTTCACCCTAGTTCCCGCGCAGCACTGGTCAGGAAGAGGAATCGCGGATCACAACCAGAGCCTGTGGGGTGGCTTTGTGATCGAGTCCGCCACAGCGCGCTTCTACTTTTCAGGAGACACAGGCTATCCCGCTGCGTTTGCAGAGATCGGGAAGCGCTTTCCTGACATTCACTTCGCACTCCTTCCGATAGGTGCTTATGCACCGCGCTGGTTCATGAGTCCGCAGCACATCGATCCCGCCCAAGCGGTGCTTGCGTTTGGTGAACTGGGTGCGCACAAGCTGGTTCCGATGCACTGGGGAACCTTCCAGCTTAGCGACGAAGCGATGGCAGAACCACCACTCCTACTCCAGCAAGCAATGGGCGCAGATTCCGCACGCATCATCCAGCTTGCGATTGGTGAAACACACTGGTCTACGCGCAGCACAGAGTGAGCCTGTACAGAGACGCTGTCTTCCTTGTGCTGTGGTCACAAAATGCGAAGCGCTCTGGTACGATGAAGCGTCTAAACGGTTGTTGCAAACCGCTGGGTGTGGGAAGGGGCTGACGAGATGAAAAAGACCATTGTCATCCTGCATCGATCCGCTCAGGATGCGGCTCAGCTCGTCGCTGCGCTGGCAGCGCTGGATGTTCGAGGCGTCTGTCACTGTGATCCGCGCGGTGTGCTTTCCGCGCTCATTCAGCACAAGCCAGACTTCGTTGCGATCGAGATGGATCAGCCGCTGGTGGATGGCGCAAGGCTGTGCAAGCTGATCCGCAGTGATGCGCAGACCAAGCAGCTTCCGATCATGCTGCTCACGCGCGCAAACCAAGCCGCACTTCATCCCGTTGCGATTGAATATGGTGCGCAAGGAGTGGCCGTAGGATCGTCGCCCACACTGCTCGCGCAGGACATGCTGGTGCTTTTGGAAACGCGTCGTCCGCTGCTGCTTCCCAATGAAAAGCAGAGACTCGCTACGCTGCGTGGGCTCAACGTCCTAGACACTGCGACCGATCCGATTCTGCATGAGCTGACGCTCGCGGCTTCGGTGCTGACCGGAACGCCCATTGCGGTCGTCAGCTTGGTGGATGAACGCAGACAGTGGTTCAAGTCCATCATCGGACTGGATGCCGCCGAGACACCGCGTGAAGCTGCGTTCTGTGCGCACGCGATCTGGGGAAACGACATCTTGGAAGTCGCGGATGCCACGCAGGATGTTCGCTTTGCGCACAATCCACTGGTGACAGCCGATCCGCACATTCGCTTTTATGCGGGGGCTCCGCTGGTCACCAGCGATGGCAGTGGCATCGGAACGCTGTGTGTCATCGATCGTGTTCCGCGCGCACTCACTGCGGTTCAGCGCGAAGTCCTGATGCACCTCAGCAAAGCGGTGATCTTGTATCTGGAACGGATCCGAGCAGAGTCCACCAAGTCTCCGGTCACCCAAATCAGCGAGAGCCCAGCGCAGGTTGCGGCTCCTACTACTTCGTCGGTTTCCGATTCCCAGCGCCTGTCAAAAGGCTTCCACAAGTCGCCCGCAAGTGGCTCGCAGAGCGTCCCCGGATCGGCCCGTACGCCGTAAGCAAATCAAAAAGAAGCGCTTCATCTGCTTCATATAAAAGAGGCGTACGAGAAGCCTAATAATAAAGAGGCATGCTAGATGCCTCATATAAAAGAGGCGTATGAGAAGCCTAATAATAAAGAGGCATGATAGATGCCTCATATTGAAGGCTTACAGCGCGGAAGTGCTTAGGAAAGGACGCGAAACAGCCAGCACTTGAGGTATTCGCTTTCGGGCAGACCCCACAGCACCGGATGATCGATGCCTGCGCCCCGTCGCCACAGAAGCTGAAGCGGTCGTCCGGCATCTTGGGCCGCACTGCGCAGCATCGTCGAAAAGTCTTCCACGGACACCCGGCCCGAGCAGCTACACGTCGCCAGCAGTCCCCCCGGACGCAAGATGCGTAGCGCGCGCAGGTTGAGCTCTTTGTAGGCACGCATCGCTTGCGCCATCGCAGCGGCACCCAGACCGGCGGTGCGACCTCGCTTGGCCAGCGCCGGAGGATCGAGCACCACCACATCAAAGCGCCGTCCTTCCGCTTCATAGCTGCGCAGCAAGTCGAACGCGTTGTGGACCCGGAAATCGACGGTGACTTGGGACAGCTCTGCGTTGTGACGCGCCCGCGCAATCGCTTGCGGATCTTCGTCGCAGGCAATCACAAAGAGCCCAGCGCGCGCCATCGCCAGCGCAAAACCCCCGTGATAGGTGAACGTATCGAGCGCCTGACCGCCGGGACACAGCGACTGCGCCCACGACGCGACCTCGGCGTGATTGTCCTGCTGATCCAGGAAGCTGCCGGTCTTGCGATCCGACAGCAGATCCACTTCCATCATCGATCCTGCGTCATGAAAGCGCACCCGACGCAGCGGACCTCCGCGCAGGAAGCCTTTTTCTCGGGGCAGAGACTCCATATCGCGCGCGCTTCCGTCATCGCGAAACAGCACGCGATCAATCGGCAGAATCTGTCCGAGCAGATCCGAGAGCAGCGGTTTGCGACGGTCCATTGCGCGCGTCGCGGTCTGAATCACCACCGCATCGGCATAGCGATCGACGAACAGACCCGGGAGCAGATCCGCTTCTCCGTGGACGACGCGAAAGGCATCGCGCTCGCCGCTGAGTAGGAGGGGCCGCCGACGCTCCAGCGCTGCCGCCAGTCGTCGCGCCAGCACCACGTCGGAAAAGGGCTCACCTTGCATCGACCACAGCCGTGCGGCGATCGGGCCTTGGGAAACCCACAGCGCCGTCGCAATCGCTTGACCCCGCAGATCGCAGAGCTGAACCAGCTCTGTCTCGACGGGCGGCTCAGCGGTGACATCGGCGCGCAGGATGAGCGGCAGCCCGGCCTTTATGCGCTGCACCGCACGGGGAACGATCGGAACCTGCGGCAGACCTCGCGGCGACAGCAGGGTAGGGCTGAGAGCTGGGCTGGAAGATGGCTGCTGGTTCATGGCTCGGGAAGCTCGATGACATCGACGTGAATGATGTCGGAAGATCGACGGATTTCAGCGACCAGCTCGGCGCTGGGACGAGTGCCCAGTCGAATCCGCGCACAGGCCGCTTTGGCCCCGCAGAAGATGGTGTTTTGCATCGTCTCGACGTTGATGTTGTGACGACGCACGGCACCGAGCAGCTCGGCCAGCACGCCCACCTTGTCGTAGTGACGGACCACCAGCTCGGTGCGCGCCGGAGTCTCTTCGGGCGTCAGGATGTTTACGCAGTTTCGGACTTCGCCGCTTGTGACAAAGGCTGCGACGATGCGCACGGTCTCTTCGGCGATGGCAGCTTGCGCTTGTTCCGTCGATGCGCCGATGTGATGCGTTCCGTACAGGTTCGGTAGCTTGACGATGTCGTCGGCAAACGCAGCTTCGCCTTTTTCCGGTTCGCTATCGAAGACATCCAGCGCGACGCGTAGATTTTTTTCGTCGATGGCTCGTCGCAGCGCGGCGGTGTCCACCACTTCCGTGCGCGATGTGTTCAGAAACATTGCGCCTTTGCGCATGCGACAAAACGCGCTTTCACCGACGAGCCCGCGCGTTCCCGGCGTATACGCGACATGGACTGTGACGGCATCGCTCGACCCGCACAGCGCCGCAATCGTCTCGGCGCGCTTCACACCCAGCTCATGCGCTCGCGCGTCGGTCAGGCTGCGCGACCATGCCTGAACCTGCATGCCGAACGCTTGCGCGCGCGCGATGACCGCTTGTCCAATTGCTCCCGTGCCAATCACACCGAGCGTGCGTCCGTGCAGTCCCTGCGCTTTGCTGAACTCTTTTTTGTTCCACTTTCCGGCGCGCAGCTCTGCGACTTGATCGGGCAAGCGACGATCCAGCGCGAGCAGCAGTCCAATCGTCAGCTCTGCGACGGCAATGGCATTTTGACCCGGACAGTTGGCGACGAACACACCGCGACGGCTGGCTGCTTCGATGTCGATGGTGTTGACGCCTGCGCCCGCGCGAACGATAAGTCCCAGCGCGAGTCCTGATTCGATCGTCGCTGCGCTGACTTGTTTGCTGCGGACCACCAAGATGCTGACACCGGCAACTGCCGTCGGTAGCTCACTGGCGGAAAGCTGGGGACGATAGTCCACGTCGAGCCCGAGTCGGGTAAACGCAGCCAGATGAGACTCGCTAAACACATCCGCAATCAGGATTTTCACGACGGCTCCTTCGCGTTACCAGCTCACCACGACGCGGGCTCGCTCGAGATCTTGAACGGTGTCGATTTCGCGCCAGGACTTCGGCTGGGCAATCGCGACGCTGTGGATCGGAAGCTGAAGGCTCTCCTTCTCGGCGATGAGGTCGTTAAACAGATCGGTCAGATACGCGACCTGAAGACGCTGCGCTCGTCCGTACGGCGACGACAAGCCAAGCTGCGCGAGCCGTTTTTGAAACAGTGCTCTCAGGGTCCGGCCCGCGTGCGCCGAAGCTTTCCACAGACCGATGAACTCTCCGGCAGCTTGTTCGAGCGGAACGACCTTTTTTCCGACGCGCCGAACCTGCTGAGTCTGCGGATCGACATCGGCCAGCTCTGCCTCGGCAATTGGATGCTCGGTGCGACCTTCGTAGACCTCGGCAAAGAACGGATCGACGACCAGGCTGATGTCGTGCTGGCTCTGCGACAGGGCCAAGCTGACCTCGGGACGATAGACGATGTCGCCGTAGCTACAGAAAAAGTCCGAATCCAGCTCGTCTTGCGCGCACAACAGCGACAGCAAGATGTTGTTGTTTGGGTAGTCGAAGTTGTCGATAAAGCGCACGCCTGGCTCGTGAGCCAGCGCAGCGGTCAGTCGATCGGCGAGATAGCCTCGGATGACGACAAAGTCGGTGACTCCGACGGCGCGCAGGTTGTCGATCTGACGCAGGATCATGGGCCGACCGGCGACTTCGACCAAGCACTTGGGACGATCGTCGGTGTACGGACTTAAGCGACGACCCATTCCGGCGGCAATCAAGATGGCTTTCATGTGGCAAGCTTCCCAATCCGGCTGTGAAACGAAGCCGCCACTATGTCGCAAGTCGCAGCGCCGGGGCAACCGCCCACGAGCAAACGGAAAACGCCGCGCCGACCTCGCGCTGCTAGGATGTGCCGATGCCGGTTGAAGCGGTCCATCTGTCAGGTCTGGTCGATTCCGTCGCAGAAAGTAGCCACTGGGTGCGCAGAGCGACTTCGGGGCCTTTTCATCGAGCGACTCGTCTCGGCGCGCTGTTTGTCGATCTGCCTTATTTCGATCGGTTTTCGCAGGCGGTGGTTCGCTATGCGCTGCGGACACCACAGACTCCGTCTGTGTGGGGCGATGTCTTTCATCAGCGTACGCCGATCGCGCTGGGCATTGCGCTGGCGGAATCCGGGCACAAGCTGGCGCAGCAGTCTGCGACGAAGGAAGCGGGACAGACGCTGATGGCGCTGTCGCTGGGCTACATCTCGCACGCGGCGCTCGATACATCGATGCATCCGCACATCAATCGCTTGGCGAGAGAGCGTGCAGCGCGAACCGGCCTGGCCCCGAGCGTGGAACATCAAGAGATCGAAAAGTTTCACAGCTTACTGTTCCACGAGCAGCGCTTTGGCTGCGACCTGATGGGCACGCAAAAAATGCGCGTGTATATCGAGGTCGATGCCAGCATCTTGGCCGATCCCGGACCGCTGTCCGACGCAGTGCAGCGTGCGATCGTGTCGCTGCATGGCAAGTCGCCGAGCCTGCAAGACTTCCGTCGCTATGCCAGTGGTTATGTCTCGTATTCGCGCCTGATCGGCAATTCCATCGTTGGTCCGCGCATCGGTCCCAAGTCGCAGCGAGAAGCCGCGCGCGCCGAGGTCTTTTCCGCGTTCGACTTTCCCGCTCGCTTTGCCCAGGCGGTGGCGCTGTCTCGACGGTATCTCGATGCACTCGGAGCGTATCTTGCCGATGGTGTGTTCGATCAATCGGCAAAACGTGCTCTCGCTGCGATCCTTCCCGAAGGAAGCATTGATCCTGACCCATGCTCGTAGCGATCAGACGAACCGTCGGACCTCTGCGCAGCGGAATCCTGGGCACACGGACGCACTGGCTGGCGAGAATCGGCGATAATGGAATCTCACGTCTTGTGAAAGCCGCAGGGCCACGCTAAAACCGCGCCTTCGCACCGCTCGGTGCGGGCCAGCCACGAGGCCAACCAAGTCCAACATGTCGTTCTTCGATCCCAATCTAACCCGCCGCATCATGGGGCTCTCCTCGCCGGTGATGCTGGCTATGCTGACCCAAACTCTCATCAATCAAGTCGATCATGTCCTCGTCGGACACTTGCCACAGTCAGAATCGACACCTGGGCAGACCGCGCTCCAAATCAGCGTGATCTTGCTGTGGGCTTTCGGCGGCATGCTGGCAGCGATCAGCGTCGGTACGCAAGCGCTGACCGCACGACGCATCGGCGCGGGCGATCCCGAAGGAGCAGGCGCTGTCTCGACGAACTCGCAGCTTCTGGCGGTGCTGGCGTCGATTGTGGTGACCGCGTTTACCTACGCGGCGGCACCGTTTTTGTTCCGACTGATGAACAAAGATCCAGCGGTGATTGCGCTCGGTGTTCCGTTTCTACGCTGGCGATTTTTGCAGATCACGAGCCTCGTCTGGACCGCCAGCTTGAAGGCATTCTTCGACGGACTGGGCAAGACTCGCGTCCACATGGGCGTCGCGATCGTGATGAACATCGCGAACTTCCTGATGTGCGTCGCGTTCATCTACGGACCGGATCTGCCTGGAATTCCTGTCGTCGATGGCGTTCACCACGTTCTCGTCTCGCTGTTTGGCGACAAGCTGGTTCACATGGGTGTGCCCGGTGCGGGTCTGGCGTCGATGCTCAGCTCGTACGTGGGCCTCGTGCTGATGCTGCTGTGGTCGCTGCGCAGCGAGTATCGTCCCTACCAAGTCCGTCGCTTGAGCAATGCATCCGCGAGCACCATTTGGCAGATCGCCAAGCTATCGGTTCCGTCGGGTATCGCCACGATGTTCGCGATGGGAGGCTTCGGCTTCGTGCTGTTTGTCGTCGCCAAGCTGGACAGCCTGGCCGGTCACGGCGTCGGTCGAACGATTTATGCGACGGCGACCTCCAACATCATCAACGTCCTCCAGATTGTCTTTATCTCGTGCTTGGCATACGGAACTGCGACGGCAACGCTGGTTAGCCAGAACATGGGCGCCAAAGAGTTCGATCTCGCCGAGCGGTTTGCTTATCAAGCGGCGCGCATTGGCTCGGTGCTGTTCCTCGTGCTGGGTCTGATCCTGGCGGCCTGGGCGGAGCCGATTCTGCGCTTCTGGAACCCTGATCCCGATGTCATTCGCGTCGCTGCACCGATCCTGCGCGTGCTCGGCTTCTTCTGCCCGATGATCAGCGTCGCGCTCGTCTTTACGCAGGCACTGTACGGCGCGGGCAACACCGTGTTCGTGATGGTCGCCGAGGGAATCCTGCACTTTGTCTGTCTGATTCCACTGTCGTGGCTGGCAGGCATCACCTTCGGGCTCGGAATGTGGGGCGTCTGGGGTTCGATGATTTTCTACATCGGCATGCTGGCGCTGGTGACCTTCGTCGAGTTCCGTCGCGGCGCCTGGAAACACATCCGCATCTGACGAAAGAGCCTTGCCCGATGCATGTCCGCGTTCTGTACCATGACAACTGTTTCGACGGTGCGACCTCGGCAGCGCTGTTTTCCGAGTTCTACCGTCAGCGCATCAACGCGCACGCAACCTTCAGCTTCGTCGGTATGAATCACGGTCCCGGCGATGTCTTTGCGGGCGCTTTCGTCGATGGACCCGAGCTGGAGCACGTCTGCGTCGATTTCCGCTATTCCGCTGATCCTCGTCTCGGCTGGTGGTTCGATCATCATCAGAGCGCGTTCATGAGCGACGCCGACGCTGCACATTTTCGTTCAGCCCAGCACGCGCATCACTTCTACGATCCGGCGGCACAGTCGTGTAGCAAGTTCCTGGCAGATCGCTGCCGCAGTGAGTTCGGCTTCGACGACAGCGCGTTTTCCAACCTGATCGCCTGGGCCGATTTGATCGACGGTGCGCGCTTTGCCAGCCCCGAGCAAGCGGTGATGTGCGAAGAGTCGGCGCTGAAGCTGATGCTGTGGGTCGAACAGAACCGCGATCCGTCGCTCAAGCTGCGCTTTATTGCGGATCTTCAGACCCGCGCACTCGATGAGATCGCCGCGCAGAGCTATGTCCAGACGGGAATTGCGCCGCTTTTGCGCCAGCGCGACGAAGTGCTGACGATGCTCAAAGAGCGAGCGATCTTGTCCGACGGTGTTGTGACGTACGATGCCGTGGACAAAGCGCATCTTCAGATCAGCAAGTTCGCGCCGTATTTTCTGTTTCCCGAGGCACACTACGTCGTCGGCTTGTCATCACTGCCCGGACGAACCAAGATCAGCGTTGGCAGCAACCCCTGGCGCTCGGAGCGACGCACCGCCAACATTGCCACCCTGTGCGGTCGTTACGGTGGCGGCGGACATCCAGCAGTCGGTGCGGTGTCGCTCAAGACGGACGAAGTGGCGACGGCCAAGCAGTATGCGTCCGAGATCGCTACCGTACTTCGGCAGGCGGCTCGCCAAGAAGGGTAAGATCATGGCCCACGACGACAACCTGGCAGCGACGACGCGACACTTTATCGAACTCGAAGAGCAGTTTGGCGCGCACAACTACAAGCCGCTGCCGGTGGTCATTCGGGAAGCGCGCGGCGCGTGGATGACCGATGTCGAGGGCAAGCGCTATCTCGACTGTCTGGGCGCGTATTCGGCGGTCAACCAAGGCCACTGTCACCCGCGAATCATCGCAGCTCTCGTCGAGCAAGCCCAGCGCGTGACCTTGACCTCGCGGGCGTTTCGCAACGATCAGCTGCCGCTGTTTGAACAAGAGCTGTGCTCGCTGCTTGGCTATGAGCGAATGCTGCCGATGAACAGCGGTGCCGAAGCGGTCGAGTCGGCGATCAAGCTTGCTCGTCGCTGGGGTTATCAAAAGCGAGGAATCCCCGACGGACAGGCTGAGATCATCGTCTGTGACAACAACTTCCACGGTCGCACCACCACGATCGTCAGCTTCTCGTCGGACCCGCTCTATCGCGATGGCTTTGGACCCTACACGCCGGGATTCGTCAGCGTTCCGTTTGGTGACTTGGCGGCGTTAGAGGCCGCAATGACACCGCGAACCTGTGCATTTCTCGTCGAGCCAATCCAAGCTGAAGCGGGAATTTTGATTCCTCCTGACGGATATCTCTCGGCGGCAGCCAGACTTTGCAAAGAGCGCGGAGTCCTGTTGATTGCCGACGAGATTCAGACGGGACTCGGTCGCACCGGCTATCTGCTGGCGTCGGAGCATGAGCGAGTTCGTCCCGATGTCGTCGTCCTTGGCAAAGCCTTGTCGGGCGGTGTCTATCCCGTTTCCGCCATTCTGTCGTCGAGCGAAGCCATGTCCGTGTTCGCGCCCGGCAGCCACGGCAGCACGTTTGGTGGAAACCCGCTCGCGTGTGCTGTGTCGCGGGCCGCACTTTCGGTGCTGCGCGACGAAGAGCTGTGTCAGAAGTCCAGCGCACTTGGGGCTCCGCTGCTGGCTCGTCTGCGCTCGATTCCCAGTCCCTACGTTCGCGAAGTCCGAGGCCGAGGCCTGCTCATCGGTATTGAGCTGAATCGTCCTGCGCGTCCGTTCTGTGAGTCGCTGGCTCGTCGCGGCGTGCTGTGCAAAGAAACCCACGACATGGTGCTACGGATTGCGCCGCCGCTCGTGGTCGATTCCGCTGATCTCGACTGGGCCGTCGATCAGTTTGCAGCCGTGCTGTCCGGTTAGCGACGATTCCGTCTCGAGTGATGTCGGTAGCTCAGCTTCGGTACTGAAAAGTTCGCAAAAACCTACATTTTTCCCTTGTAGGGAATCATAGGCCTACGTAGACTGCCCCTCGCTTCTGGTGAGTGTAGCTCAGTTGGTAGAGCACCGGACTGTGACTCCGGTCGTCGAGGGTTCAAGCCCCTTCACTCACCCTCTCCAACCCCCCCTCAATCGAGCTTTGTCTCCGACGGAAACTCGATCGGGTGCTCTGGGGGAGGCGTAGCCGCAAAAACGCTCTACCCGACGGGTGAGCGGCCTGCGTCCTGTCTAAATCTTCAGATCAAAAACAGATCGAATCTTTAGCGGCCGACGGTGACCGGGTGCTCTCGAACGTGATCGGTCAGCCTTGGCCGCGTGTCCGGACATTGGTGACCTCGTACCCGGTCAAAATGACCGATGTGCTGGACGCTTGGACAAGTTACAAACACGAGTCCGCTGCGCGCTGGGCTTTCACCAGCTCATCAAACGCGCAACGCCCACGTCGGAAACTGTTCTCGGTGAGTGCAAAATCGACGCAGAGCGAACACCCTGAATGAAAAAAGGCACCGGATAGATCTCCGGTGCCGTTGGGCTTTCGTCGCTTGTCTTTGGGGCTGAGAGGCTGGGCTACTTCGAGTCTACAGGATTGTCTGGCTCCAACTGCAGCACGACTGGCGGCAGTTGGGCTGGTCGAGGCTTCGGCAGATGCTCAATGACGGCCCGCAACGATCGATCGTCAAGATGGCCGTAGACCTCATCGACCATCTTTCCTGTTGTATGGCCCATGAGTGCGCCGACGGCTTTGGAGTCGCAGCCAGCTTGCTTCAGCCAGCTCGCGAAGGTGTGACGGAAGTCGAGGACGGATCGAGGCTCGATACCAGCTCTGACGCAGGCTGCTCGAAGATCCTTCCACTTGTTGTGCCAGTGGTCGAGCAGATGGCCACCACGGCGCGCGAGCTGCTGCGGCCTGACAAGCTCGTCTAGGACCGGGACGAGCGGCAGCCAGCGGTCTGACTTGGCCGTCTTTGTCCCGCGAATGTGGACGCGGCCCCTGACAAAGTCGAAATCTTCGATTCTGAGTGCAAACAGCTCCGACGCTCGAGCACCGGTATAGACTGCAACATCTACCAGCAGTCGCCGATTGTCCGGCAGCTGCTCGCGAAGCAGCTGGTACTCCTCAAAGGTCAGGGGCTTCGGCTCTCGAGTTGCCGCGCCTGAAATTTTCGCGAACAGGCGCTTGATGCGGACCGACTTCGACCGGAGATCAACGCCAAAGTGTTTGGCGACCATCGAAAGAACTTCGAGCTCCTTCTTGATTGTCGCCGTCTTGCGGCCCGCCTCTCTGCGCAGCTCTATGTATGCATAGAGATGTTCTATCGCGATCATCTCGACACACGGAGCCTCAAAAAATCGATGAAGGGCCTTCGCTTTGTCGCTGTAGTAAGCGACTGTTCGTTGCGAACTGGCCTCGATCTTTACCGACCGCAAGAAGTCCTCGATTTGCTGTCGTATTGTCATAGGCCCAATGACCTCCGGCGGTGCCGCTTTTTCGATCTGCGTCTGTGGCTTCGGCTCTACTGGGCCGGGCCGTTCATTCGGAAGCGTTGGTCTCTTGTCGGAGCTCTCTGGCGCTGCTACGAGCTGGGCAGCCTTGTCTTTGCCGAGCAGCTGCGCGAGCACCGATAGCCCTTTGATGAGCTCCGCGTCATGCTCTTTGCGCCTATCGATCCGGAGATCCTGTTCGACCTCTTTTAGCCGCTTCTCGTCCTTGAGCTTCTGTTCCTCGCTGCGGCGATGGGCGTAAACAGCATTGTGCCCCGCCAGCTGCTGGCGAAGGACGGTTGCCAACATGGCGGACTGCGACGACAGCCGAGAGAGATCTGGATACCAGCTCTTGATCGTCGCAATCGCTCGACGGATCGCGTCAAGATTCCACTCCTGCGCCAGCCGCCGATTGACTTTGAAGCCGTCGATGATGAGCGACTCTGGCTCTTTGAGCTCGCCGGTGATAAGTGATTTCGCCTCGTCGAGTGGCCAGAGATGATGAATCGCGCGATGACGGCAAATCGGCACTTTGTCGGCGCTGTATCGCTGCTTCGGGTCAAGCCAGATATTCATGCCTCTCTCGACCTGACCTGCGAATACCACCTCTCTGCGTACCCTCAGACCCACTAAGGCGCGCCGGGCAGTCCTCAGGCTGAGCTTCGGTGTCTCAGGATCGGGAGTCTCGGACCTCCTGATCCGCCCTACAGCAAGGTCAGCGAGTGGCTTATAGCAGCCCTGGCCATGCTTATCGACGCCTCGGATGCGCCATAGCAGCACCTGTTCAGTGGCGGTACGCGGCCTCTTCCTGATCCAATCGGCCAGCTCGGCCCGCGCTGCCTCGTCACGCTGAGCGGCTTTGCGCATACAGCCCAGCTTTGGCGTCGGCTCAAGATGCCGGGAATGTCGACAGACACCGCGCACCAGCTCGCCGGCCTTTCCGCAGCCCCTGCAGGTTCCTGATGGGCCTGTGATTTGCGTCGGCTCGCTCACTTCTGCCGCCGACATTCCGGCTCGGTGGTGAGCCGAGCGACTCCGTACAGACAGGCTTCACCCACTCGGATCATCAGCTCGCCACAGACCGCGCAAAGGAAGTGCCGTTCGTTGCGGAAGCGCTGGTCTGTGCCCTGGTAACGCCAACTGTGAGTGCGCGTCTGCGCCATGTGACCAGGGAATAGGAGCAGCTGCCCCCGCTCTCCGGTCTGCACCTTCGCGACCAGGTGCGGCTTGATCGCCGCCATCCGCTCGCGCGCAATCTGTATGCGGTCACGGTTGGACAAGATCACCCCCTACACGAATCGAACATCGCCGTGGTCCTTCACAACTTTCCACCAAGAGCTCCGCTAAGCGGAGTCCCAGCGCCTGGGCGACCGTGACCTCTTGTGCTTCATCCGGAAAACCCGGATCTGATTCCATTGTGAAGGTGAAGCTATTCGCCCGCCCGGTCTCTTCAATGTCTTCAATGGTCAGTACGACTTTGGCCATGGTTCGCGCTGCGCCTGTTCCGCTACTTGCAATGCCGTTCGTAGGTCTCGCAATCAAGGCAACTCTCGTCGAGCCGCCGCCCCTCTGTCTCCAAAGCACAGCAGAATCGGTAGGAATCGCCTCACGCTGCCTTCCCTCCCCCGTGCCGCAACTTCCATGACTGGGCCACTGCATCGCGCTTGGCTCGCACGTTGGCGAGGAGAACCGCAAAGCGCAACGGTTCCTTCTTCGCTGCCTGACGCGCGCAGTCGAGCTTAGGAATCGGCTGGGCGTACTTCTGCGACCGACACAGACCGTCAACAAGATCACCGGGCCGCTGACGCTCTCCGCAGCCGGCGCACTTCGACCAGTCTTTAGGTGCCTGCATGGGAAACCTCCAAGCGCGGAAACCACGAAAGGAAAGACTTGGGAATCGTGGAGAGCTGAACGCGCCGCAGATTGCGCAGCTCGGCGGCCTTGCGCGCCTTCTCAAGCTCTCGTTCCTCTTGCGAGCAGTCCCGATCCCGAGCTGCGAGCAGATCCGTATCGCTGTGCATGTGGCCCTTCATGTGCGAGTCACACAGCTACATTCGCCGCCCTGCGGGCAGTAGCAGCGAGACGGGCAGCCGTCGCATGCATTTTGATCCTTGGGATCACAGGTCTTCGGTGCAGCACCGGGTGCTGATTGGGGCCGCTCGCGCGGCTTGCCGTTCTGTTCCGCTTGCGCTCCATCCGTGAGGAGACAGAGCAGCGACAACACCAAAACACGCTTCGTCATCGCAAGCCTCCTTTCACGCGGCCACCACATCGGCCACGGGGTCCTGGGTTGAAGGGGCGCTGCTCTCGGACTGAAACAGCGCCAGACACCAAGGAACGATCTTGAGCAGTCGGTGCGCTGCGGACATCCGACCGCGCAGCTCGTCGCGACGCTCTCGCTTGGACTTCTCGACGAAGTTTTCCGCGAGAATCTGCAAGAGCTGAAGATTCAGCGGCTTCCCTTCGCGCTTCGCTCGCTCCATGAGGTCGAGCGCTGCCGAGTAGACCAGCGCTTGCCCGCGATTGAGCTGTCGGATGCGCTCCACGCTGCCGAGCTTGGCCAGGCGCGCCGACTTCCCAAGCCACTTCTTCACCGTCTGGCGCAGCCAGTCCGCCGTATCGGGGGAAGCCAGAAAGCTCATGCTCAGTTCCTTTGCTCCACATCCGACCGCGCACATCTATTTTCCCTCCATGCACTCTCGGTACATCCTCCAAGCAAAGGCGGCCGTTTTCTCCGGGTAGCCACTTTCCTCGAGCAGCAGGTTTGCCCCGTCAAAGTCCTGCTTATATCCAGAGCATTTTTCCGACAGAGACTGACCCCTTCTAACTGCATTGCAGTCCGACCAGCACGCCGGTAACAACGCCAGAAACATCACAAACAACGTCCGCATCTCATACTTTCCAAGCCACTTCTTCACCGTCGCGCGCAGCCAGTCCGCCGTATCGGGAGAAGCGAAAAAGCTCATGCGCAGGCCGGCGGGCTCCTCAGCGCGCAGAAGCTGGCCCTGATGTACAGAGAGTCCGGCGTTGCTTGGGCCGCTGTGCTGGTTGTCCAGCCCGCTTTCCGCTGAATCTGCCTTCATCGCGTCCTCCAAAAACGTTCTCCGTTGCCGTTGTGCCGCCGATCGGACTGGTCTAGCGTGGTGGTGGTCTGTATTTGGGGCCAGTCCGTCGTGACTGGGAAAAGGTATCGCATCGAAATGCAATGTCAAGCAGATAGGGCCGAATTGACGGACTCCGTCGAAAACTTGCTGTTAGTTCCGACTGGTCAGCAGTTCCTCGAGGTGGCCCAGGGACGCAAAAATCCACTGTGGATGGGCCTGCCATCTCGTCTTCGTCGAACTCGCCAAGCTGCGCAGTTGTCGGCTCGGCAGGTTTCGCATCTCGCAAAAACCGCCAAGAATCTGCCAAACGGCGTCGAGGCTGGAACGCAGATTCCAGCGATTGACACTGTCGAGAAGCTAGCGGCCGGAGTTGGTGTGTCGCCGATCTACCTGGCGTTTGGTCCGGAAGGCGCGGAGCCTTTCCGGCTCAAGACGCCGGCCTATCTGAAGTCCGACGAGGAACCGCAGCCCAAGCCGGGCGCCGGCGTGTTTGCGGAGCGCTACCGGGGCTGTGCCGAGCGGCTCAAGTCGTCGCGGGAGCGGCTCGGGCTGTCGCTGCGAGAACTCGCCGCCGCCGCGCAAGTCAGCTACCAAGCGGTACTAAACACCGAGAGCGGCCAGACCGTGCCGCGCGTCGACACCATCGAAGCGATCGCGGTCGCGCTCGATGTCGCCCCCGGCTGGCTCGCGTATGGGGAGGATGAGTAATGCCCAGCCTCGATTTTGATCTGATGATCGAGACTCGCCCACATCCCGACGACGAGCGGCTCCTTACAATTCAGCTCAAGCGCGACGCAACCAAACCATGAGACTTGACGATTTGTTCCATCTGTCGCTCGAACTGCAAGTCGGCGTCCTGTTCGGCGACGACGAAGACTAGCTTGCCCGCGCTCGAAGCTAGCGACTGTGACGGCGGCTGAGCACGTCACGACCGGGCGCAAGCTTGCGGCGCTGACAGGGCGACAGAAGCGCCGGATGCGGTGCGTGATAGCGGGGAGCTGACGCAACCACACTGCCAGGCGCGTGTGTGGCGAGCGCAATGGTCGCGGTGCTGGGGCTCATCATGGCGAGCAGAGCTAGCAGATTCGTGCCTTTCCAGTGCATCGCTACTCCTCCCCGAAGTCAAAGCCTGCGATGACGGGGGACTCGAGGAATTGGGCGAGCCGCTCGATGCGCTCAAAGCGAATCGGCGCGGTTACGGTAAGCAGCTCCTTGATTGCGTCGTCGAGCTCCCCGTTGCGGTTTTCCCGCACCAGGTCTTTGAGCTCCTCGACCAGGTCAAAGCGCAAGCGCGCCGAGGCCTTGGCGATCACATCGCCCACAAACCAGCCAAGTCGCTGCTTCTTCATTTCCGCCGCTTGCTCGGCGCGTAGCTTCGCGAGCTGCTCCTGCACGTCCTGGTTCTCCGGCTGCTGCTCGAGCTGCACCTCGTAGGAACGAATCTCTTGCTGTCGCAGCTCGATGGGCCCCGGCTCGATGTGCGGCGGCGGTGGATCGGTGCGCTTTCGCTCGGTCATCAGCAGCGCAGCGACCATGGGAATGAACGAAAGCAGCTTCTCAATCTGCCGGGGTGCGCTGGCACGCTGCGCAGTTGCAAGCAGATCGGCCCCAGCCATCGCAAAGGACTTGCCCTCTTTGCCCAGCTGCTCCGCTTGCGCAAAGAGCTTCTGAGCCTGTTCTACGCACGTTTCTTCTAGTGACTTCGCTTGCTTCGGCGCTTCCTGGTTCGTTTCCATGACATCATCCCCCTCGAAACGGGCCAGCCTGTCGCCGGCCCCTGTTGAAATCAGACTCCAGCGGCTGGGTTGCCAGGTTCGAGCATGACCACCTGGTCGAGCTTGGCGCGGCGCTCGCCTGGAACCTTCCAAGCGCGCGGCTGCTGCGGATCAAAGCCGCGCGGCCCGGTCGGCGTGATGTCGTCGGGCGAATAGACCTGCAGCCCCTTTACATGCTCAAGGTCTCGCTCGGTTTGGCTCAGATCGCCGGGACGGTACGGGTTAAACAGGTAAGTGTAGTCAAAGTACGGGTCGTCATTGGCCCCCGTCGCATAGATAGAGATTTCAACGGGCCAGCCGGGACCACTCGGAAAGGCCGCAATCAAGCGCTTCAGGCCTGCCAGGCTCTGCCCCTTGTCTCCCAAAAACGAGTGGGGCAGGGGTTCAAGCATCCGCTCGGCTTCCGGTCCGTAGATCGGAATGTCGTGATACCAGTACGAATCAGCGCGCCAGCCCGTAAAGTCCCGCCCCTCTATCCGAGGGAGCCAAACACCAGCAGGCAGGAGCTTGAACAGGAGCGCCAGCGCTGCCAGTGCGGCACTGAGGACCTGCCCGGCTACCGGAATGGAGTTCACAGCCGCTGCCGCGACCGTCAAGGCACCAGCCACCACGAGCTGCCCGGTTGACTGAGTGCCCTTGTAGTCCTTGATCTTCTCGGCTTCGGCGAGCTGCTGCGCATGGTCGGCTTTGAACTGCTTCACCGCCTTCTCAAAGCCAAGCAAGTGTCGTGACTTCGGCGCATCGGTCGGCTTCTTCGGCGGAACCGGCGGCGCTTCATCTTCCGTGTCCGTGTCCGTGTCCGTGTCCGTGTCCGTGTCCGTGTCCGTGTCCGTGTCTGTGTCTTCCTGACCCAACACTGCAAAAAGAGCGATTGCACCGAGCAAAAAAAGGATTTCCATGTGGGTCACCTGGTCACGACAGCGTGAGCCGTCGGCTTGTAGTACGTCGCTTGCAATTCCTTTTGCAGCTGCTGCGCCGCCGCGCCGCGCTGCTGCGCTCCCAGAATCTGCCGTGGCGTTTCGAGCTGCTGCAAACAGAGCACACACTTTGCGCGGCCCCTGCTACAGCGGTGCGCGCAGCTGGAAACCGCTTCCGAAAACTTCATGATCGGATTGTGCGGATGGGTGTGAATTCCGAGCAAACCGGAAACCAAAACGCCCTATAGAGAAACCCCTCAAGAAACCCCCTCAAAAAACCTGGGAGGTTTCCGTACCGTCGACAAAAAACGTTCCGGATTCCCGTTTTATGTTTCCCGACTTCTGCCCCAAGATAGTTTGCAAGGGGGCAGCAAGAAAACATGGCGGGCAGAAACCCGATCGTGGTTCCGAGCATCGATGATGCTTTGGGTTTGCTTGAGGATTTCGAGGGCGCAGAGAGCTTTATCGTCTCTCCGCTCTCAGATAAGAGCGGGGGAGGGCGGCCATCGTGGCACGTCTTGCGGCTGGATGATACCGGCGAGCCGACTGGTTGGATCAGAGAGACTGAGGCAGAGGGAAAGGAGAACGTAAATTTCCGCGTTCCCACCATCGACATGAAGGCTGATGATCTGCCGCCGCTTCCGCTCAGCAAAGCGAACCTGTGGCTGTTTGTATTCGGTGACAAAAATTGCGAGAAGATGGAGCCTCGGATCATCATCGATCCCAGCGGCGACCCGTCGCGACAGAGTCATCGCATAAAGCGGCGGGAGACTCCCAAACATCCCACGGAAGCGGCGCCGCCGGCGCAGACTGCCACAGCGGCCACTCTGCCGGAGGCCGGAATCCTGCGGGCTTTAGAGATTCAGAGCCGCGCAAACCAGCAAATGATGCTGCAGGTGCAGCAGTTGCTCGCCACCGTGACCGGGTCGGTTGAGCAGCTGGGCAAGGGGCATGCTCATCTAGGGGCGCTGCTCACAGACAATCTGCTGCGATCGGAACAGCGAGCGGAAAAGGCAGAGGAGCTTCGAGACAAAACACTCCTAGAGAACGACAAGCTGGCGAGCGCGCTCGTAGAAGCCCGGTCGAGTGGTCAGGGGTGGCTCGCTTTCAAAGACATCTACGCAGGGAAGCCCGAGCTATTGCACGAAGGTTTGCGGGACTTTGCTGGTGGGATTGTCGGCGCATTGCGGACCGTTCTGACGGCAGCGGAAAAAAGCGAGTAGGACACAAAAACCAAAACCCGTTTTCGGTTTGCGGGGTCAGTTTTTGCGGGGTCACGCTTGGGTCTGAACAAGGCGAGGCGGTTTGTTTCGCCCATTCCCAAAGCGGAGATCTCACACGATGGAAGCAGCGCTCGATCGGGAACTTGAGATTGCCAAGGTTGCCCCGCGTACTCGCGAGGCAATCAAGCAGGCAGTGAGTCAGGACCTACGCGCCTATGGTCGCGGTGTTCGCGAACGGCTCGCCAATCCACGGCCCACTTTTAAGCGCGTTGCCATGAATGCGGCCATTTCCGCCGCCGGCGGCGCGATTGCGGAGCCGGTGCGCCGGTCGGTCGTCGGATTCGTCACCAAGAGCGTACGCGGACAGGCTGCGGGAATGGCGCTTGCGGGCGTCGTCGTCGGGCTTTCCGGGTCGTTTCTCGGCACGAACCTGCTGGAGCCGGTCGCAGACAGCCACACCACGATGGCTGGTTGGCTTCTGTCCGTATCGATGTACGGCAGCGATGATGCCAAAGACCCGGTCGTGATCGCGCTGGAAGGCACGACCAAGAAGGCCAAAGAGAAGAAAAAGAAGCCCGCCAAGGACGATGAGGAGTAGCCGCCATGGCCGGCGGCATTGACAACGGCCTCGAAAAACAGAGGCGTGCCTATCGCATCCGTCTTTACCAGGCTGTTACCAAGCAGCCGGCGGAAAAGATCCGCGCTCTGGCGCTCAGGGCCCGAGACGACTTTGCGGCCCGGCTGACCAAAGCCAAGGACCTGCTAGGAGACGTCTTTCGACGCTGGAAGACGTTTGAAGAGGATCTGTTTGAGGCGCAAGCCCAGATCGACGAAGGCGACAAGCTCATGGCCTCGACGTCCGACACGGATCGGGAACAGCGTCGGAAGTTCTACGGTCGGGCGTATGTGAACCTGACTGCCGCGTCGGACCGCCTTGAGGTGGAAGAGAGCGCCGGATCGACTGGATTCGTTCTGCTGAAGGAAGCGACCGAGACTGCCGAACAAGCGATTCGGCAGGCCGCAAAGACGACCTCAGAAGTCGTCGTGACGACCGCCGAAAAGGCCGCCGAAGTCGTTGAAGAGACTGTCTCGGCAGTAGACGACAAAATCACGATCGTTGCCGTCGGCCTTGCGCTTGCGCTTGTCGCCTTCGGCTTTGCCAAGGGGAGACGCTGATGGCGTTCGACGATGTGGACCCACAGACGAGCGGTGACGGTGATTCCGGCTATGAAGCCTATGACGACTATGTCGATACCGACGATCAGGGTGGCCAAGATCGGGACTACGACACCGTGCAGTACGACGACGACCGCAGCGACGTTACCGACCAGTACAACACTCCGGAGTACGACGATTCCGACGATGCCGACGTTTTCACGTACGTCAATCGTGCCGAGAAGATTCTCGATATCGCCAAGCCTGCGCTGAAGGTGCTCGAGGACGTGGTCCAGCGAGCTGGCGGCGATCCGCGAGCTGTCGCGGCCCTCAAGACGATGCAGGTCGTCGGCTCCGTCGCGGGAGACTTTACCGAGTACCTCGGGAAGAAGACCCGGAAGAACCGAAACGGCGACCTGGACAGAGTACCGGTGAGTGTCCCAACCGGCGGCAGGCGACGATCGACCACCGACGCGGTACGGGATGCTCTAGCACGGATGGATGACTGACCGTGCTGCTCGGCTGTCTGTTTTTGGCTGTCGTTCCCTGGGTGAGCCTCTATCTAGCGGCATGGCCGCATAAGGACATCGACGATGATCAGCGTGTTTGAAGCGCAGACACATTATGAAGCGGGCTACCGCTCGGGTGATGCCAGGCGCAGCGGTAGAACTCCTTCCCCAGTTTCGCCGCACATCGCTGGTTCGTTTTGGTTCCAGCGCGGCGACGGAGACGGATTCGTCGGAAACCCGTTTCTGTCTTTCGCATTCGCAGATGGTGCTGCCGGTGATAGCGACGAAGTCCGCGCCTATGAACAGGGATTTAACCAGCAGTCCTTGTCGCTTCCGTACCTCGCTGGGTGGTACGCGAGTGGAAAGGCAGACCGCGAAGCCAACCGGGCGCCGACGTGGTTGATTCGCTCCGAGAACATCGGCGCCAATCGTCCACCGGTGCCGGTACGACCGCCCGGCCCCGTGATCGTAACTGCACCACCGTACCGGGGCGCACCGTCCGGCTATCCTCCTAGCGGTGGCCCATATGGTGGAGGTTTGCCGCCCTATGGTCCATATGGTGGCTATCCGGCGCCCTATGGTCCTTTCGGTGGGTATCCGCCATTTCCGCAGCGTTTCCGCCCACGCCGGCCCGGTCTGGTGATTCGCGGCAAGTGGGGGGAAATCGACCTCTCCGAGCTGGCCGCAGCTCTGGGCAATCCGCTACCGATGCGTCCCGGGGAGCTTCTCTACTGATTCAACGCCCCTTGAGGCGAAAGGAGACCGTAACATGAGTGACAACTATCCTGTCCCCGGAACCTATGGTGGTTACTGGCCCCAGCAGGCCCCGCAGCAGCCCGATCAGACGGCCCAGCTGCTCGGCGCATTGCTGCCGACCCTCATCGTCCAGCCGGCTTTGACCGCGTCTCAGACGACCATCGATGCCATCAAGGCCGAGCTGGCTGCCGTGCCAAAGCCCGCCCTGGCAGCCGGTGCGCAGCCGACGAAGCCAGAGTTTGACGCCGTTCGGGACTACGCGATCGAGTGTTCCAGCGTCATTGATCGCGGGCTCGGCGCGGGCTCGGCGGCCATCGCAGCCCAGCGGCGCTCCCTGTTTTTCAGCATGATCACCCCGCTGCTGTCCGGAACCAACGGCGGCGGCAACAACGCCATGATCCTGGTTGTGCTGATGATGCTGCTCATGGGTGGTGGTCTGCCCTTCTAGGCGCTCAGAGGCGGCGGCGCTTGCGTCGCCGCAGAGGGGGAACCCATGAGAGAAATCACTTATCGAGGCCATCGGCTCGCAATCACTACCAGCAAGGATGTTCACAATCTGCTGCAGCTCCTTGCGCAGGATCTGGGTGGACTGTCCCAGGATGTGGGCCGACTCGCCGCAGACCACGCCCAAACCGCCGACAAGGTGAAGCAAAGCACCGGCGTTTCGCCGCTGTCGCTGGCTTCCATTGTCCCGGGGCTTTCGTCGATGCCAGGGCTCACGCCGACCACCGGAATTCCAGGACCGGCAGGCCCATCAGGAGCGACAGGGCCCACGGGACCGACTGGGCCAGCAGGACCGGCAGGGCCCACGGGACCGACTGGGCCAGCAGGTCCGGCTGCGACCCCATCGATTCATCGGACCGACGGCGCGCCCTCGGCCGTGAGCAATGCGACTTCGCTTGGAAGCATTGTTTGTTCCGCCCAATCGCAAGACCGAGCGCATCGGATGACGCTCGATTTCTCGGCAGCTTTCACGAAAACGACAACGGTTGGAACGGTGACTTTCAAGAATCCGTACCCGTCGCCGCCGATCGTGATTCTGCAGCAGATCGACTTGCTGGAGGATCGGCAGTTTGTTCCGGTGAGTGTCACTGAAACTGGGTACGAGTTCACCTGCAATGCCTTCAGCGGTGCCGAGCTTCACGAGGTACATGCCATCGTCATCCATCCCTCCGAGGCTTTCGACTAGTCATGGTCCGCCGCGAGCGGTACGCGCTGGTCTTTCTCGGCGCGGCGCTCGCCGGCGCTGGCCTGCTGCTTTTGTCTGAGCCTCCCGATCCACCGCCGCCGAAGCCGAACCCGACGCCAAAGCCAGTGCTGGCTGACGATTCCTACGACGACGAAACCGCGCTTGCGCGGATGCTTCGCAGTGAGGATGACGACAACACCGACGCGCAAGCGGTAATCGGTTGGCTCACCATCCAGACTGCCAGGCGCCGCAAGCAGTCGATCTACCAGCGAATTACGGACGGTCGCGGATATGGTCCACGGGTACTTGACGGCAAGAGTCGCTACGCCGACACACGCAAACCACCAAACGAGCGGACGCGAAAGATCGCTCGAAAGCTGCTGAACGGCGAGATCTTACCGTCGGAGCAAATCCGCAATCACCCCACGGCAAGCTGGGTAGAGCGAGCGCGCGCTGATACGAACGAAGCCGCCGCAGTAATACTCCGTCGACAGAAATCTTTTGGCCGGATCTGGGGACGGATCGCCGGCACGCGCTGGTATCTGTTCGATGAAGCGCTGAAGCCGCCGCTCGACTGGACGCCCGCGACCGCTCGAAAAGTACTCGCTTCCGTGCCGATCCTGCCCGCAACAGAGGCCTAAACAGGTGCATGCACGCCTGACAGTCAGACCATCAGTGGGGGGCGTACCGCATGTCTACTTTCGGACCATGCCCAGCTGCGGCCTGCTCCGCACACGACCATGTCGAGGTCAATGTTGTAAAAAACGCTTTTTCGTCGGTAGCGGTTGCCATTTGGGGCCTTCCTTGCGATCTGTGACTCCGGTCGTCGAGGGTTCAAGCCCCTTCACTCACCCTGATTGGTCTGTTCATTCGGGGGGCAGACCAAGTTGGCCGGAGGGCGTTGGTCCTCATCTAGCCCTGCGCAAGTGATGGATTCGCTGCGCGTCTCCACCGCTTCATGAGCCAGGTGCTGGCTGCGACGATCGGTCGCATCGGAATGTGCCGCTGCTTGCGCGATGGCTGGCATCGAAGTGATTGTCAGTCATGCGACAACACGACTTGGTTATCAAAAGACAAACAAGTCAATTGACATCTTGGTCTTTTGGTCGCGTAATCAGCCTAGACATGCTGAGTCAGACGGTGGGATACGCGATTGCCGCGCTTGGACACTTGAGCCGCTATCAACAGCAGCTCGGTGCGCAGTTTGTGCGCGACATTGCCAAAGCGACAGGAATCCCACCGGCCTATCTGGCCAAGATCGTTCATACGCTGGCGCGGAAGGGGTTTTTGACGACCCAGCGGGGAACCAGTGGCGGTGTGTCGCTGGCTCGTCCGGCGGATCAAGTCTCGCTACTGGAGATCTGCGAGGTCTTCGACGATCCCATCGTACAAAAGCGCTGTATGCTCGGCACCGTCGCCTGTTCTGAAGAACGCAACTGTCCGGCGCACAGTTTCTGGACTGAGGAGCGCGAGCGAGTCGCGGAGTTTCTCCGACGGACCACGCTCAAGAGCATTGCTCAGTTCGAGGAAGCCAAGATCGCGCCGATCCTTGAAAACCCAAAGAGGTAACACCATGACATCTCGAATCGTGTTTGCGGGTCTTGCTCTTGTGTCTCTCGTCGCTGTGTCCGCCTGTAATAAGAGCGGTGGCAGCTCGGCTCCCCCGGTTTCGCCCGCAGCCAAGGCGGAAGCGGCAGAGATCTTTTCCAGCCGCTGTACGGTGTGTCACGGTGCGCAAGGTGCTGGCGACGGTCCTGGCTCGGCGGGTCTGAGCCCCAAGCCGCGCAACTTCCAAGACAAAGCTTGGCAGGGCAGCGTCAAGGATGACTACATCGCGAACATCATCAAGAACGGCGGCGGGGCTGTCGGCAAGAGCGCAGCGATGCCTCCGAACCCGGACCTGGCTGAAAAGACCGAGGTCGTCAATGCGCTGGTTGCGCACGTTCGCAGCCTGGCCCAGTAGCTCGCGCTACGCTGAGTCGTCCGTTTTCCGTCCGTTTTCCGCCCGTTTTCCGCCCGTTTTCCATCCGTCCTCTTCCTCGCTTCGTTTTTTTTCGCTTGGGCGCTGTTGGCGCTCGCTGACTGCACGCGGCTTGGGCTCGCTGTTCGCTTTTGCGCGCGGGATGGCCAAGTGGCTGTTGTGTCCGCCGATCCAGCCAGTCCAGACGGGCGCTTCTGACTTCAAGATGGAACGGCAAGCTTTTTTGATACCCTAGAGCGTATGTCGGTCGGTCAATTTGTCGCGTCTGCCCTCCTAAGCATCGTTATGAGCGCGACCACCGTGGTGGTCATGCACATGTACGTCACGCCGAAGCTGCCGGTTGTGACCGTCGAGGTTCCTCAGGTCTCGGGTCTGACCACGGATCAGGCGCGCGCCATCACGGAGCCGCTCGGGCTCTTGCTGGTGCTCGAAGGCGAAAAGATCCCCGACGGAGACAAGGTGCAGACGGGCACGCTGTTCGAGCAGCGACCGCTCAAAGGCTCGCGGCTGACGCACGGAGGTGAGGTCCACGCCTACGTTGCAATTCCGCCCCAGCTTGCGACCGTTCCGGCACTGGTCGGACAAGTTGTAACGGCTGCGGAACAGCAGCTTCAGGTCGCGGGTCTGCGGCTGGGATCGGTGACAGAAGAGATCTCCGCGACGATTCCTCCGGGACAGGTGATCTCGACGCGGCCTGCGGCGGGCGAAAAGCTGCGCAAGAGCGAGCCGGTCAGCCTGGTGGTTTCCAAGGCCCAAGATCAGGTCGATGTTCCGTCGCTGCGTGGTCGTAGTCTGGGCAGTGCGCGGCAAGCGCTGGAGCAGCTTGGTCTTGCGCTCGGCGACGTACGGAAGGGCACCGATGACAACGCCGCCGACGGTGCGGTACTTCGGCAGAGCCCGGCTGCTGGTACAAAGGTTGCAAAAGGCCAAAAGGTCGATCTCGTCGTCAACGACTAGCGCGACGCACGGTTGCCTTCCGGTGGCGCGTCTGCGTCCACCCGCTGTTTTTCACAAGGAGTACGAAGGTCATGTCGCAGGACACTGCTCAGTCCCAGATCGCTCAGTCAAAGCCGCCGCGTAGCGTGCTCAAGATCGTGGCGTTTTCAGTTGGCGGACTGTTTCTGACGCTGCTGCTGACGGTGCTGATCGTTGGCTTTGTGGTCGATCTGGGCTCGATCGTTCGCAAGCAAGTGGTCGCGGCGCTGCCCGACGTACAAAAGAAGATCGGTCGCGAAGTGACCATCGGCACCGTAAGCCTGAAGCTGCTTCCGAAGCTGCGACTCAAGATTGCCGACGTGAAGGTGCTGGGTCAGCCGGGAAAGACCGGGCTTTTGGCCGAGCCGCTGGCGCAGATCGGCAGCATCGAGGCCGAGGTCAAAGTCTTTCCAGCGCTGCTTTCTTTTGGTCGTCGGATCGTGGTTTCCAAAGTCGAGATCAGCGACGGAAAAGTTCAGGTTGCACGGCTCTCGGGCGGGCGGCTGTCGTATGAAGATGTGCTCGATCAGCTTGCGACGCAGCCGAAGGACGACAAGCCGCTCACGCAGGCGCAGATCGATCAGATGGCGGGAATCCTCGTCGAGCGAGCCGCGCTGAAGCAGTCAGAAGTGCTGTTTCACGATCTGTCGGGCCCCAAAGCGGTGCCGCCGCTGAAGATTGCCGCGATCGAGCTGGCGATTACCGACGGACAGCTCTTTGGACCGACGACGCTGTCGCTGGACATGGCGATCTTGACGATGGCGCCGAACTTTCACCTCGGGATGGTGGTGGGACCGCTGCCGCGTGATCTCAAGCTCGACGAGCCGTGGACGGTGCTGCGCAAGCTGGAGCTTCAGCTCAAGCCGCTTCAGATCGATCCGCTGCTCGCGTTTTTGCCTGCTGCGACGGGAACCACGATTGAGCGTGCGCTCGTCGAGGCGGATCTGAGCATCGTGTCGCCGGAAGCGAGTGCCAAGTTCCAGATCGCAGCCAAAGCCGGTCTGCGTGGGCTTTTGCTTCGTCAGCAAGGTGTGCCAGCGCGTCTGTACAGCCTGTCGAAGGGAACACCGACGGATGTGATGGTCAGCCTGAACCTGGATCTGAGCATGCTGGCGGGCGACGTGAAGGTCGATCGGGCGCGGCTCGATGTGGCGGACATGAGCGTGACAGCGACGGCAGATCTGCGCAACTTGTGGAAGAGTCCGGCGGTTCATGCGCTGAACGTGGCGTCGCGAGGGCTGAAGCTGGAGCGGCTGCTGGCGCTGTTGCCGAAGACCTCGATTCCGGAAAAGACCAACCTCAGCGGTCCACTGTCGCTGGTCGGCTCAGCATCGGGAACTCCGACGGCGGCAGACGTGAAGGTGCAGTTTGATATGACCGAGTCGAACATTGCGACACCGTCGCTGCTCAAGCCTGCGGGGATGCCGCTGACGCTGGGACTTGCGGGCGTCGTCAAAAATCCCGGCTTTCGCATCGATCGGTTCGGTCTGGTGCTTGGTCCGCTGTCGCTGCTGTTGCACGGCGAGCTGCGCAGCGGCAAAGACTTCGATCTGACGCTCGATAGTGGCACCGTCGATTTGGACAAGCTGCTGCGACTTCTTCCGTCGGTGAGCGAGGGACTTGCGGGCGGCTCGGGCAAAAAGAAGAAGAAAGGCCCAACGATCGACGGAGATCTTCGCATCAGCGGCGGAGTATCGGGCAAAGGCGATCAGTTCTCGGCGCACGCCAAGGTGAAGATGCAGAACGCTGACTTCGAGCAAGATGGGCTCGATCTGTCGGGCAGTGCCGAGCTGTCGGCGGAAGTGAAGCAGTCTCCGTCGCAGTCGTCGGTGGATGCCAACTTGGATCTGACCCCGGCGGCGCTGCATGTCTCGGGCAGCGTGGACAAAGATCGCGGCGTTCCGATGCGGCTGGCGCTGTCGGCGAGCAAGACCCCGCAGCTGGTGACGATCAAGAACGCGCAGCTTGAGCTACCCGGCGGTCTGGTCAAGCTGGTGGGCAGCGCCGACATGGCGAAAAAGTATCTGGACATGAAGATCCCGCTGGTTGAGCTGGATCTGGCCAAGCTCGCCAAGGTGGTTCCGTCGCTGCGAGAAGGTGCAGGCGGTGCGCTGTTTGAAAGCAAGCTGACGCTGGCGCTGAGCGCAACGGGCAATCCCGAGCAGCTCGGATCGGTGCGTGCCAAGCTGGACCAGTTCAAGATGCAGGTCGCGGGCGGAACGGTGCTCGGGGGAGCGAGCGTGACGGGACTGGATACGCCGCGCAAGGCCAGCTTCGACTTTACGGCGGACTACCTGGATCTCGACAAGATCCTCGGGGACAAGGGCGGATCGGAAGAAGACGACGACCCAGCGCCGAGCAAAGAAGTGCAGGTTCCCTCGATCTTCAAGACGCTGGAAGCCGACGGACGAATCAAGGTCGCGGCGGGCAAGCTGAAGAATCAGACGATGCGCGACTTCCTGCTGGAGATGACGCTCGCGGGCGGCAAGCTCCAGCTCAAGGCGCTGACGATGCAGGCGCTCGGCGGTGCGGTGTCGCTGACGGGTACGAGCTTCGACTTTGCGCCGAGTCGGCCTCGCTTCGCGATCAAGGCCAAGTTCGACAAGGTCAACGTGCAGAACGTGCTGTCGTTCCAGTCGGGCGATCTGGCCAAGAAGCTGCAAGGGCAAGGCTCGATGGATCTGTCGGCCGACGGTCAGGGACTGCGCTGGGAAGACATTGCGCCGCGTCTGATTGGTCAGCTCAACATGGGGCTCACCGACGGAAAGTTGATGACGGCGAAGCTGGGCTCGCAGGTGATTGGACCGATCTTGCAGCGCGTCGGGGTCGGCAATGCCAACGTGCTCGATCGAGAGCTGGCGATGCGCAACCTGACGGCGCAGCTGCGGATCAGCGACGGTCGGCTGCACGCAAACTCACCGATTCGCTTCACCAGTGACGAAGGCCTGATCGCGCTCAACGGATCGATTGGCCTTGACAAGACCTTGGATTTGCTGGGTGATTTGCAGCTTCAACCGGGGCTCGTCTCGCAGCTTACGGCGGGGAAGATCGTTCCGGCGGTGCCCGTGCCGGTCGCGATCAAGATCTTGGGCTCGTTTTCTAAGCCCGAGTTCCAGCTGGCCGATCCGGTCAAGACCGTCGCGGCGCTGGCCACGGCGATCGCCAAAGGCAAAGGCCAAGAGCTGCTTGGTAAAGTCGGCGGTCCAGTCGGTGGTCAGCTCGGTGGTGCGCTCGGGAACGTGCTGTCCGGCAAGGGCGGTGCGAGCGGTCCGTCGGGTCAAGGTGGCCTGCCGAGTCTGCCCGCGAACCTGCCGACGAGCTTGCCCGCGAACCTGCCGACGAGCCTGCCGACGAACAATCCGCCCGCAGCAGGTCAGCCCGCACCGCAGAACAACGTCCAGCAGCAGCTTCAAGACGCGCAAAAGCGACTTCAGCAGAAGGGTGGACTTCCCGGTCTGTTTGGTCGCTAATCTGGAGATCTGCGACTCGCAGATCCCGGAGGACAGACCATGTTCGGCCTGATGCAAGACCGTCCGCTCCTTGTTTCTTCCCTGATCGAATACGCCGACCAGATTCATGGCGAGACAGAGATCGTCTCTCGCTGTGCCGACGGCATGCACCGAGGAACGTGGCGTTCCACCCACAAGCGCGCGCGACAGCTCGCCAGCGCGCTGATTGCGCTCGGTGTAAAGCCCGGAGATCGCGTCGCGACGCTGGCTTGGAACTCGCATCGCCACCTCGAGCTGTATTACGCCGTGTCAGGCATCGGGGCGGTGCTGCATACCGTCAATCCTCGGCTGTTTCCCGAGCAGCTGACCTACATCATCAACCACGCCGAAGACACGCTGCTGTTTTACGACACCGCGTTTGCGCCGCTCGTCGAAAAGCTAAAGCCGGAACTTCCGACGGTGAAACACTTTGTGGTGCTGGCGGATGAAGCCGCGACGGCAGCGGTGCAAAAGAGCCATCCGTACGTTCGCTCGTATGAAGCGCTTTTATCGGGGCAGCGCGATGACTATGTCTGGCCGGTGCTCGACGAAAACACGGCGGCGGCGCTGTGCTACACGTCGGGGACGACCGGAAATCCCAAGGGCGTGCTGTATAGCCATCGCTCGACGGTGCTGCATGCGCTCGCGTCCTGTATGAAAGACGTGCTTGGGCTGTCGTGCCAAGAGAGCGTTCTGCTGATTGTGCCGATGTTCCACGCGAGCGGCTGGGGCGTTCCGTACTCGGCGGCGATGGCTGGCGCGAAGGTGGTGTTTCCGGGCGCGGCGCTCGACGGAGCATCGGTCTGTGAGCTGCTCAACAGCGAGTCCTGTACCTTGTCGCTCGGTGTTCCGACGGTGTGGCTGGGCCTTTTGGCGTATCTCGACAAGCATCCCGAGTCCAAGCCCAAGCATCTTCGGCGCATGTTGATTGGTGGATCGGCGGCGGCTCGTGCCCTGATTGCGCGCTTAGAGAGCGAGCTGTCCGTCGATGTCATCCACTTGTGGGGCATGACCGAGATGAGCCCCGTCGGCACCGCATCGCAGCGTCCACGCCACTGGAACACGCTCAGCTCCGACGAAAAGCTCGATCTCAAGGTCAAGCAAGGCCGCGTGATGTGGGGCGTCGAGCTCAAGATCGTCGATGACAACGGTCAGGCACTCCCCCACGACGGCAAAGCGTTTGGCACCGTCAAAGTACGCGGTCCGTGGATTGCGAAGAGCTACTTCCGCAGCGAAGGCGGATCCATCGTCGATGACGACGGCTGGTTTTCGACCGGCGATGTCGCGACCATCGACCCAAGCGGCTACATGCAGATCACCGACCGCGCCAAAGATGTCATCAAGAGCGGCGGCGAGTGGATCTCGTCCATCGATCTGGAAAACGCAGCGCTCGTTCACCCGGCGGTTCAAGAAGCAGCCGTCATCGGCGTCGCGCATCCGACCTGGCAAGAGCGACCGCTGATGCTCGTGATCTGTAAGCCCGGTCAGTCGGTGACGCGCGATGAGCTTCAGTCGGTGCTCGCGAGCAAGGTCGCGAAGTGGTGGCTGCCCGACGACATCCTGTTTGTCAGCGAGCTACCGCATACCGCGACGGGCAAGCTCAACAAGCTCAAGCTGCGCGAGCAGTATCAGCATCATAAGCTGCCGACGTAACCGCTGCGTCGTCGCTTGGTTCCGTCGCTTCCGCCTGGGTCTGCCAGGTCGGCTGAAGCTCGGTGGCAAACAGTGCATCGAGCATCGCGTCGATTTCTGCATCAACGCTGGCTGCCGGATGGTGAGGACGGGCCGCAAGCTTGGCAAGTCGCATAAGCCTTCTGGTATTTCCGCTTTTCCGACGGGTCAAATTTATCTCGGGCGATTTGTTTGAAAGCGCGGCGGCTCGTCGCTATCTTGTGGCCCGCTTTTGTCTAACCGCTTCTACAGGCCATAAGAGAGTCGAATCCATGGGTCGCGTCATCGCAGTTGCCAACCAAAAAGGTGGAGTGGGCAAGACCACCACCACCGTGAACTTGGCTGCCGCTCTTGCCGAAGAGGGCGAGAAGGTCTTGGTCGTGGACTTCGACCCACAGGGCAACGCCACCTCGGGGCTGGGCTTTGTACGCGGCTCTGTCGAGCAGGGCGTCTATCACTGTCTCATCGACAAGGTGTCTCTGCGAGAGCTGACCCAGCTTACGGTTCTTCCGACGCTGTGGCTGGTGCCTTCGACGGCTGACTTGGCTGGTGCCGAGGTCGAGCTGGTTGGCACCGAGCGGCGCGAGTGGCAGCTTCATGACTCCTTGGCCGAGGTTCGTTCCCGCTACGACTACATCTTGATCGACTGTCCACCGTCGCTTGGGCTGCTGACGCTGAACGCGCTGGTGGCGGCTGATGGTGTGCTCGTGCCGATGCAGTGCGAATACTTTGCACTCGAAGGTCTGTCGTATCTGCTCTCGACGCTCGATAAGGTGCGCGCGGTGTGGAACCCGAACCTGGAACTGGAAGGCATCTTGCTGACGATGGTCGATACCCGCACGAGCCTGATGCAGCAGGTCGAAAGCGAGGTCCGTGGCCACTTCGGTCCCAAGGTCTACAAGACGCTGGTGCCGCGCAACATTCGTCTGTCGGAAGCGCCGTCTCACGGACTGCCGATTTTGAAGTATGACCCGGCGTCGCGAGGCTCGTATGCCTACGGTCAGCTCGCCAAAGAAGTCCTTTCGCACAAGCACGCCGCGCTGTCCGCTTCGTCGCAGCCGAGCGTCCAAGGAGCGCCGTAAATGGACAAGCGCAAAGCACTGGGCCGAGGTCTGGGCGCGCTGATTCCGAACCTTCCCGCCGCTGTTCACCAGGCACCCGTTGGTGTCGAGGATGTAGCCGCCGCGTCAAGCCCGTCTGTCTTGGCCAAGCCGCAGGTCGCTCGCCGGGACTTCTTCTTCTGTCCGATCGAAGAGATTGCGCCATCGGTGGACAATCCTCGGCAGCGCTTCGACGAGCAGCGCCTGGAAGAGCTGGCGGCATCCATTCGCGCCCAAGGTCTGGTCCAGCCGCTGGTTGTGCGGATGCGGACGCCCGAGGACAAGCTCGGCGAAGGCAGCTTCGTCCTGATTGCCGGTGAGCGTCGCTGGCGTGCGTCCCAAAAAGCCGGGCTCAAAGACGTTCCGGTGGTGGTCAAAGATGTCAGCGCAGCGCAGGCGTTTGAGCTGGCGCTCGTCGAAAACCTTCAGCGCGAAGATCTGAACCCGATCGAAGAAGCGGAAGCCTATCGCCGTCTGTCTGACGAGTTCGGCTACACCCAAGAAGAGCTGTCCCGGCGCGTCGGTCGTGAGCGTGCGACGGTGGCGAACTCGCTGCGGCTGCTGAAGCTACCTGGCAAAGTCCGCGATCAAGTGGCGACTGGACAGCTGGCGATGGGGCACGCACGGGCGCTGCTCGGGCTGGAAGATCCCCACGTCATCGAGGAAAACGCCGATCAAGTGATCAAAAAGGCGCTGTCGGTGCGCCAGACCGAGGATCTGGTCCGACGGGCCCAGAAGCCGCAAGCCAAAGACAAGCCGCAGAAGGAAGAAGCCAAGGCTTCGTCATCGGTTCGCGCGGTGGAAGAGCGGCTTCAGCGAGCGCTCGGAACCCGAGTATCCCTGCGTCAGAAGACCGCGCAGAGCGGCGTCATTGAAGTGCAGTACCTGTCGCTCGATCAGCTCGATGGGCTCCTGCTCAAGCTGTGCGGCGAAGATCACGACGCGTAGCTTCGTGGTCTGGATCGGCCTGTCGCTGCGACCCCTTCACCCGGAGCGCAGCGGTCGTTCCCTGCTACAGCTCGGTGTGAATGACTTGCAGCGTGCGGGCGTTCAGCGTCGTCCAGCTCGGCAGGCTCTGTCGGAGCGCGGTCAGCGCAGCGCTTGGCTCTGGCTGGCTGGCTTGCACCACCTGGACCCGCACCTTGGCGCGACCCCGCAGTGTCAGTGTCAGGAGCTGACCTTCTGGATTCGGCGCGACAAACAGCGCCGTGATGGTGCGCTCCCCCGGCAGTGGCTGCGGCAGCGGCATGCCCAGCGACCAGCTCACAAGCGACTCGTGCGGGATGTGCAGCATCGTCACCCAGCCGCTCGCCTCCAGTCGAGCCGTCACCGTTCGCATGCCCGACGCCGCATCCACCTCCGCTGACAGCGGCACAAGCCGAGGCGGCGGACCCTGCGGCGGCTCGGCGGGCAGCTTGTGATCAAACGGCGGCAGCCAGCCCGGCGGCAGAAAGTGCGCCCAGTCTTCGCCACTTGGCACCGGCTGCACCTGCGGCAGTCGCGCCAGCAGCGGCGCAACCGGCAACGAGTCCTGACTCTGGACCAGCAGCGCGCTCTGGCCCTTGTGCTGCTCGTGGACCACCATCAGCCGCTTGGGTCGCTCGGCAGTGTAGGGATGCCGCAGCGCCGATCCCAGGTGTCCCAGCCCTGCGATCGCCACGCAGCACAGCACCAGCGAGCGGAGCTGACCCACCCGATGTACCTGCGCCATGCCTCCAATCGACAGCGGCGCCACCAGAAGCAGCCACAGCAGCAGCGCCAGCTTGATGTCTCCGGGGACTGGGTCCGGCGACATCCCGATCGCCATCCCAATCAGCGCCGGAATCAGCCCGACCGCCAGGTGAATGAAGCTGGCCGCCCCCATCGCCACACTGGCCAGATACAGCCGCCATCGCCACTGCGGAGCCCACAGCCCGACGCCCAGCGCCAGCGAAGACGGCACAAGCCACCACAGCGCCAGATAGCCCACCCCCAGTGAGCCCAGGCTACACAGCAGCAGCAGCAGCCCCCACAGACACAGCCCCGCCGCCCAGGCCGACAGTGCGCTCTGCTCGGCGTCTTGACCGATGGACACTTCACGTCGTCGCCACAGACCATGCACTGCCAGCACGCCACACAGGCCCGCCATCGCAAACGACGGCACGATGAGCCACGGCGTGGCGTAAAACCCATGCGGACGCTGCACCACCAGGGCCAGCCCCACAGACGACAACAGCGCCGACGCAAGCCCGGCCAGCGCCGACCCCAGCGTCCAGCCCACGCTGACGACCAGCATCCGCACCGTGACCTCTGTGCGCCGCACAAGCTGCCACAGCACAAGCCCCAGCAGCAACAGCGCTCCCGCCGTCAGCCAGCGCGCTGTCCGCATCGAGTACACCAGCGTGGTCTGCCCCAGCAGATCGTAGTAGACCGTCCGCTCGGCCACTGCCTCCAGCGGGTGCGGCGTCTGCGTCAGCTCTTGCGAGACCGCCAAGATGGTGTCGCCCAGATCCTGAAGCGTGCCTTTGGCCAGCCTGCTGGATACATCCAGGTGACTATGAACCCCCCAGGTGTCCTTCACCGCCCCTACGTCCAGCCCCCACAGCCCGGCGCGACTGAGCGGCTCGAAGTCGCCACTCGCTTGCGTCAGCCCGCTCTGCACAAAGTCATTGCCAAACACCGTCGCCTGCGGAAAGCGAACCGACCGTGCGTACGCCTTGAGCAGGGCCGGAACCTGCGCGCTCGCCTGGAGCAGGTTCGCCTTGCCTGCCCCCGAGCCATCGGTATCGACAAACACCCGCACATCTTTGGCAAAGCGATGCTGCAAAAAGCCCGCAGCGCCACCCGAGCCAGCCTCTTCCCCACCGTTGAGGCACACGATCACCGTCCACTCCAGCTCCGGCCCGCTGGCCAGGGCCCGCAGCACCTCGACCATTGCGGCGGTCCCGATGCCGTTGTCCGATCCGCCCGGTCCTTCCACCGGCGAGTCATAGTGCGCATTGAGCAGCAGCGCATCCGTCCGCCGCCCTTTGAGCCGCGCCACCACGTTGCGCACGCGGTAGTGGAACAGCACGTCCGGCCAGACGTGTAGCCGGGTATCGCCTTCGACATCTTGAAGCTCCACCTCTACGCGCGGAATCTTGCCCAGCTCCTGCGCCAGATACGCCGCCGCGACCTGACCTTGGGCACTGCCCACCGGGTGCGAGCCCAGCTCGTCTGCCAGCTTGCGCACCACCGGCAGGGCCCGCGCCTCCGAAAACCGGGTCGGCGGAGCGTCCACTCCTTGCGGCGCGGGCGGCTGCTGCACCACGGACGCCACCGCCCACAGCCCCAGCAGCACCAGCAGGAGCGAGAGCCACGTCCACCTTGCTGTCCGTACCGCCTGTGTCTGATCCATCTCTAGTCCATCCCCTTCACTGGGCCGCTGCGTGACCCGAGCCTGACCATTTCAAGGACTGGGCCAGCTAGCTGCCTGCACCCCCACAAGGCGCTGTTCGTCGCAGCGGACGGTCGGGCGGTCTGCCTGGGCCGAGCTGGGTTGCGCTGTTCTGCGTCCGCGTGGCCCGCCCGGACATGTCCACCCGGACAGCTCCGACAAGAGCGCGGACCCTGGCCGCGTAAGCCTTGGGTCTTGTCCACCGGCTGGCCGGGCGCTCTTTCATCAGCCAATGATGGCGCGACCGATGCTACCGGGAACGTAGTCGCTGCCCACAGGTGCGATCGTCCGCGTCGCAGGCTCGACCCCGGACGCGACATCGCCAAGGCCCGGCAGCGGGGGCAAAAAGATGCTGCGTCGGATCGTCCGCCCCAGATCCACAAGCGGTGATTGAACCGCCTGCGCGGTCGGGGCCGCTGCCGCTGTGAACGTCGGTGCTGGGCCGGTCGCGGGCACGCTCGGCGCTGGCGCTGCGGGGCTTGCTTGGCCTTCTCGGCTCGTCCAGCCGGGGGCTCCCTCTGCCACTTGTGCCGGGTCTGGACCCGGAGTCGCCACCGCAAACGCTGATGTCGCCAGCGGATCGAGCACTGGACCGGGGATCAGGTCGCGTGGCGGCTGCGGCGTGGCCTCGACCCGAGTGGCTGGCTCGGCCACTTGATCCACGGGCCCCAGCGCGATGGCATCCAGCAGCTCACTTTGGGTGGATACGCTGGCAAACAGCTGCCACGAAGGCAGCGGTGCCAGGGGCTCATCCGGCGGATCAGGCGTCGCCATGGCTCCACTTTAGCGCGCCCCCGCTCGTCCCGGCTATCTGCGATATGATGTAACGATGGCCCGAGCGCGCGCGGCATGCCTCTGCTTCCCTCCGCACTGGTATTACGCGGCAGTTCCTGCGGATCTTCTCTATACCGGCTCGTCTCTGCTTGCGCAGGGCATCCCGACGCGCGTCTACGACCTAAGCGCTGGGCTGCTGCATCATCACCTGAGCGCTGAGCCCGGCTTTGACGCCCTGCGGCAGCGCGACACCTACCTGTCTCCGGCCCGCTATCAAAAGGCCAGTGACGCCGTCGAGCAGTCCCTTCAGCAGGTGTCCGAGTACTTTTCCTGTCAGTACGGGTTCGGCAAGCTGAGCTTCCCCGATGTCGAGGAGTCCCATCTGCCAGCCGCCCTGGCGGTCGGCCTGGACCCGCTGCGCAATCCCGCCCTGGCATACCTTCAGCGCAGCGTCGAATCGATCCTGGCCCCTTCACCGATCCTCATCGCCGTGGCCTTGGTGCATCCCGACCAGCTGGTGCAGACCTTGGTCCTGGGCAGGCTGCTGCGCCAGGCTGGCTATCGCGGCTTTCTGTGCATCTACGGTGCGCACGAAGACGTGCTGTCCCCCGAAGACCTGCTCGAAGACCTGCTGCCTGTCCCTGGCGAGCCGCTACACCAGTTCTTTGCCGACTTTGACGGAGCAGTGATTGGGGAAGCCGAGACCGCGCTCTGCCTGCTCCATCAGGCGCTGTCCGAAGGCCGCTCGCTGCACCAGGTGCCCAGCTTGCTGGCCCCGCGTCACGGCCTATCCGGACTGCCGGTGCGCGGTCGCGAAAAGCTACGGACCCTGGGTCGCCCCGAGTTTTCGCTGATCAACCCGTCGGTCTACCCCTATCCCGAGCCGCTTGTGGACATTCGCATGTCGCGCGGCTGCCCCTGGAATCGCTGCACCTTCTGCGCCATCACCATGCACCAGGAAGGCTATCGCGCGCTGCCCGTGCCAGAGGTCGAGCCGGACCTGCGGGCTGCCCATCGCATGCTGCGTAGCTCGTTTTTCCGGTTCCGCGATGATCTGCTCACGCCCAAGCAGCTTCTGGCCCTGTCCCAAGTCGTCAGCCGCCTGCCGTTTGCAGCCCGCTTTTCGGCGCGCAGCCGCTTTGAGCCCGATCTGACCTTCGATGTCCTACAGACAGCCCAGCAAGCGGGGCTGGAGGAGCTGTGGCTGGGGCTAGAGTCTGCCTCGCCTCGGGTCCGGTCGCTGATGCAAAAGGGGGTCGAGCAAGACGTGGTCGAGCGGATCTTGCGTGACGCCGAGCGGCTGGGCCTGCGGGTGCGGGCGCTGTGCCTGATTGGCTATCCCGGTGAGACCCGCCAAGAGCTTCAGCAGACGCTCGACTTCTTGGTGACCTATCAGCAGGCGCTGGCCAGTGCGGCCATTACCCCGTTTCTGCTGCTGCGGCGGTCGCCGCTCGGGCAAGACCCGGCGCGCTTCGGCGTCACGCTGCTGCCGGACCCGCTGCCCCGCGCAGAGCGCCTGCGCTCGGTCCTGCCCGCGACTTGGCCCGACCAGCCATCGCCCGCCGCGCTACAGGATGCACTTCAGTGGGCGGTCGAGCGGCTTGGGCCTCGCTTTGTTGCGATGTCGAGCGGACCATCCCTGGCTCATGCCATGATTCATCACAGTGTCCTTGCGCGCGGCTGGCCGAAAGCAGCCCCGACGCTTCCCATTGTGATTGACTGACATCCAACCCAAGACCAAGGAGAAAAGAGATGAAGCTCACCCACGTAACACTGGCCGCACTGCTGCTGACTGCTACGCCCGCCCTGGCTCGTCCGGTCGCTGGGGTTGAAGTGTCCGAGACGCTGAGCAGCGAAGGCAAGAGCCTGAAGCTAAACGGTGCGGGCATCCGCAAAAAGTTTGTGGTCAAGGTCTATGTCGGTGCGCTCTATCTGGAAGAGCCAGCCACGGATGCTGCGGCCATCGTCAAGGCGGACGCTGTCAAGGTCATGAAGCTCAGCTTCCTGCGAGAGGTGGACAAGGGCAAGCTGATGGGGGCCTTCAAGGAAGGCTTTGAAAAGAACTCCGCGAGCAAGGCGGCGTCCCTGCTGCCGCACCTGGACAAGGTGGCTGCGGCGATCGGCGATGCCAAGGCGGGTACGGTCATGACCGTCTCGTACGTGCCGGGCAAGGGCACCACCATTGCGATGCAGGGCAGCGGCTCCGCCACCATCGAAGGCAAAGACTTCGCGGACGCCATCTTCCTAAGCTGGCTCGGGCCTAAGCCTGCCGATGACGGACTCAAGACCGAGCTGCTGGCGGGCAAGTAACCGTCCAAGCCCTTCGCCAACTGGGGGTCAGGCCCACTTTCCAGGGTCCAGACCCTAGGGCAAGTGGTCGGCGAGCAGGTAGCGAAGGGTCCAGACCCTGGGGCAAGTGGTCGGCGAGCAGGTAGCGAAGGGTCCAGACCCTAGGCAAAGTGGTCGGCGAGCAGGTCGCACAGGGTCCAGACCCTGGGGCAAGTGGTCGGCGAGCAGGTAGCGAAGGGTCCAGACCCTAGGGCAAGTGGTCAGCGAGCAGGTAGCGAAGGGTCCAGACCCTAGGGCAAGTGGTCAGCGAGCAGGTAGCGAAGGGTCCAGACCCTGGGGCAAGCCCTTGGCTTGTCTGACTGTTTCGTCCGGCCCCGTTCCGTCATACACTGATCCCGAAGTGGCCTCTGTGGGGCCCGGGAGCTTGGGTGATGGAAGCGAAGATGGTTGCGAGCTTTGCAGATCTGGTGGCGCTGCTGGCGTCCGAAAACGTGCCCTGTCAGCCTGATCCAGACAAGCAGGTGGTGTCGTTCGTGGTGAAGAACGGGCCGCTCGAAAGCGAGATGATCATTCGCTGGGAAAAGCAGCTCCTGCTGGCCCAGTTTGCTGTGGCGTTTCCCTACAAGATTCCCCCCCAGCACCTACCGCTGGCCGAGCACGCGGTGGCGCTTATCAACCACCGGCTGGTCATGCCCGCCTTTGGCATCGACCACGACAACCGGCTGCTCTACTACCGGGTGGTGGTGCCGCGCAGCGATGATGGTGCTCTGTCGTACGATCACCTGTTTCGCCTGGTGTCCACCACCATCGACACGATGATCGACTTCTACGGGCTGCTGGGTCAGGTGCTGCTGCAAGGCGCTGCGGTGGAGCCGCTGCTTGCGGAACTGGGCCCAAGCCTGCGCGCAGCCACTACCGGATCGGAAGAACCACCGAGCGACAGCCTACCGAGCTAAAAACGCCTCACAACACCTACTACGGACCCCGATTTTTTGCATCGTCGGTCCGCGCGTACCCTCACGTGCGCAAGTACGTGAGGACCGACGATGCAGCAAACGGGGTCCGCAATAGGTTTCGTTAGGCGTTCTTAGGCTTCGGGCTGCTCGGGGGCTGGGGAATCCGTTGATTCGCCGGGCACGGTGTAGCGCTCGCCCAGCCAGTTGGACAGATCCACCAGCTGACAGCGCGCAGAGCAAAACGGCAGCAGCTTCTTGGTCGCATCGGTGAGCGTCTTGCCGTCGGGTCCAAGCGGCAGCGGGCTTTGGCAGATCGGGCAGCAGAGCGTGGGCGCTTTCTGACTCATGGGGCATGTTCCTGTTTCTGTCACGGGTCACTTGGCGGTCAGGGCTTCGGCGGGCGACTGCTTGGCGGCAGCACGCGCAGGCCACAGGGCCCCAAGCAGGCAGATCAGCACCGAAAACAGCAAGAGCCCAGCGACCAGCTCCGGTGCAAACCAGAAGTACGAGCTGGGCTTAAACGGAAAGTCGGGCAGGGCAGTCTTCGATAAGAAGTCGATCCCTTGCGCGGCCAGCCACGAAACGACCAGGCCCGAAAGCGCGCCCCCCACGCCGATGCAGACGGCCTCGCCAAGGAGCAATATCAAGATGTCCCGCTGGCTGGCCCCTACGGCGCGCATCACCCCTAGCTCATGGCGGCGCTCCGAGATGGCCCGAAAGAAGGTGTGCGCGACGTTGAGCGTGGCCACCACCAGGGTAGACAGCGACACCAGCACAAACAGCGCCGTCATCAGCAGCACCGCCAGGCCCGCTTGCTCTGCGCCGTTGTCTTCGATGCTGTAGCCCAGCTTGCGGACCAGCTCTACGACGCGAGTGACGCTCTTTCCAGGCCGGACCTGCACGGTCAGGCTGGAGTATTCCTGGGCCGCGCCGCCCCCCGCATACTCTGCGTTCCAGCGCTTGACGTACGGCAGCGGCACGGTCAGGCCGAAGGGCTGCGCCCGGTCCGACACGCCCACCAGCACCAGCTTGCGCTGCCGGGGCTTGCCCGACTCGCGGCGCGAGATAAACGACTTGCCCAGCTCGGCGGTGGCGGTCATGCCACGGAGCTGGTTGGCCAAAAAGCCGCTGATCTTGGGCAGTCCATACATGCGCGCAAAGGAGCCGTTGTAAAACTCCAGAATGGTCGGCGAGACAATCACAGGGACAGGCGGCTCGCACTTGTTGATGTCCCAAGAGCAGTACCAGCCGGACGGACAGTTTTTGTCCTCGGTGCAGAACGGGTTCTCGGCGCTGACGTAGTCCTTGAAGGCCCATGGCGCGGTGGCTTCGCTGACGGCGGCTGGATCAATGCCGTCAATCGGTAGGTCGGTGTAGATCGGCCTGCCGACGATTCGCTCGCCACCCCAGCCACGCACCGGAAACGCAACCTTCATGCGCGGAAACACGGCCAAGACATCGGGATGCGCCCGCAGGGTCGCGATGACCTCATCCCCAAGCTGGCGCGAGCCCCCCAGCAGCGAGCCCAGCGCCCCGAGTGCGCCTTGATCGACCGAGGTCTTGGGCGGCACAACCTCCAGCCGGTCGGTCGGGAAGATGCGCGACAGCACCCGCTTCTGCATGCCCAAAGACAGCGCCAAGAAGAACCCGAGCACCGAGATGCCCACCCCAATCCCGAACACGGACAGCGCAAACGCACGCGGTGCCCGCCACAGGCTGCGCACAAGCAAAGAGCCCGCCTGGCGTATCGTCATGGTGCTGGCTCCTCGGTTTCTACGATGCGACCACTTTGCAGCCGGACCAGCCGGGTGGTGGCCTGCGCGACTCGAGGTTCGTGCGTGACCAGCAGCAAGGTCAAGCCATCGCGATGCAGCTCTTGAAACAGCTCGATGATCTGCTGCCCGGTGTAGTCGTCTAGGTTGCCGGTTGGTTCATCACACAGGAGCAGCGTGGGCCGGAACAACAGGGCCCGCGCGATGGCCACCCGCTGCTTTTGACCACCGGACAGCTCGGATGGACGGCTGCGTCGCTTGTCGCCCAGACCGACGCGCTCCAGGGCCAGTTGTGCGCGCTGCTCGGCTTCGGCTTGGCCAAGGGGCGACGCGGCAAAGGCATTGGGCAGCAGCACGTTGTCCAGGCAGCTTAGGTGGGCCAGCAGGTGAAAGGCTTGAAAGACAAAGCCAATGTGGCGGTTGCGCAGGGCCGATAGCGCCGCGTCTGTGAGCTGGGCGATGTCGTGACCGAGCAGCTCGACCTTGCCTTCGTAGCTGTGCCCGCCTTGGCGGTAATCAAGCCCACCAATGATATGAAGGAGCGTGGACTTGCCTGAGCCCGACCGTCCGGTGAGAGCCACCATCTCTCCCCGCTGGATGGTGAGGTCAATGCCGCGCAGGACTTCTGTGTCACCAAAGCGCTTGCGCAGGTTCGATACAGTGATCAGATCCTGAGTCGCCTGGTCGGAAGGACGCGGCGGCGCGGTAGGTACTGTGGATGACTCAGACGGCATCAAGCTTCGCACCATTACCACGCGGTCGGCGTCTGTGACCAGCGTAGAGCTGTTCCCTAGTGTGGAAGTCGTGCCCGCTCAAAACCAAAGGAAGGGATGGGGAATCGGACCCCAGATTCACGCAAACCGCTGCGTAAGCTGCCGATACCCTTGCTTTTTTTTACAAGCAGGCATTTAAAAGGAACCCCCGAGTTTACTGCTGGTGGATCGATCGAATTTCTGTCCATGAAAAGAGATCAAAGTGCTAACCTATGGCGCCCGATCAACTATGGTCCGGCCTTCTGTCTGCAGTAGGTACAGCGGAGCTTACGGAAAATGAGCAACGGACGACACTTTACGCCCCCAACGCCGGCCTTCCGACCTGTGGACCCCTTCGCGCCAATGGTGCCGCGTTCGGCTGAACGGGTTCCTTCTTGTGAGGTCACTCGCCCGCTTCCATCGAAGCCTCGCCCGGTTCGGGTTGATACCTCGAGCCGCGATGGTTCCGTAAGCAGCAGCAAGCCGATGCCTCCCGATCGTCCAGCGGCGGGCGATCTGCCTCCTCCGGCCAAGGTTGCCGACGCAGCCAAGCCCGCAGTGGCCGCCAAGGCAGACAAGAAGGCTCCGGTGGTCGCTCCCGCCAAGACTGAGCCGGTTGCTGCGGCCAAGTCTGCGGTGGCCGAAGCGATGGAGCGTCGCCGGGCGGAGGCGCTGGCGGATCGCAAGGCGGCTGCGGAGCCTGCTCCATCCAGCAAGTCGCCCAGCAAGGCAGAAAAGGCCGCCGAGAAGCAGCCGGACAAGGTGGTCGATAAGAAGGCCGCCAAGGTCACGGCAGCAGAGCCGGTCAGCAAGGCGGTCGCCGCCAAGGCCGACGACAAAAAGCCTGTCAAAAAGGAAGTGGCCAAGGCCGAGCCGGAAAAAGCCCCAGAGGCTCCGAGCAAGGCGGCCAAGTCGAGCAAGTCTTCGCCCAAGGTGATGAGCAAGCCCGTGGTGCTCGATGACCTGGATGATGAAGGGGAAGACCTGGCGGACGCCGATGAGGAAGAGGTGATCTCAACCAAGTCGAGCAAGTCCAGCAAGGCCAGCCCGGCTCCGAAGAAGGCGGCCAAGGAAGAGCCACCGGCCAAAGCGGCAAAGTCCAGTAAGAGCCAGCCTGCGCCATCGAGCAAGTCGGCCAAGGCCGAGCCGGTGAAGGCTGAAAAAGCGGACAAGGCTGCCAAGTCAGACAAGGCCGCTGCCAAGGCAGACAAGTCGGCCAAGGTCGAAGCGCCGGTCAAGCCGTCTAGCAAGTCGAGCGCGGCGAGCCCGGTGGCATCGAGCAAGTCGGCTCCATCGAGTAAGTCGGCAGGCAAGGCGAGCCCGGCCAAAGCGTCTGCCAAGGCCGTGGTGGTCGAAGAAGCCGAAGAAGTCGAAGTCGCAAAGCCCAAAGAGTCCAAAAAGAGCCGGGGCAACAAAAAAGACGGCGAGCGCTCGCTTGGACCGGACGAAGAGCTGCGCATCTGTGAGTGGGAGAAGTGCGGCAAAGAGTTCGTGGTCAAGGTCTCGGGTCGCACTGCCGTTCGTCGCTTCTGCTCCGGCACTTGTCGCGGTCGCGCAAGCGAAGCCCGCACCGGCAAGCGCTAGCGAACCCGCCCTGCCACGCGCATCCTCCCGGTCGTTTCCTGTCTGATTCCCCTGCGGTTGGTCTGTCAGGTGCCGCTGCTCAAGCGAAGGAGCGGCTGGCTAGGCGTGGGCAAAGGGTCGTAGCTCCATCGGCCACGGCTGATCGGTGCCGCCCGGCGGGGTCGCCGATACCACGACTGGAAGCTGCCGCAAAAGCAGGGCCAGCAGCGCAGTACGCGGCGGCGTAAGCTCGGCCTCTAGCACCAGCAGCGCTCCATCGCGGGCAGCCAGATAGGCCGCTCGGGCATAGGCTTCGGCGTTGGCACTGGGTCCAAGGACAAGGGCGGCGCGACGGTCGGCGCTCTGATGGACGATGAGCTGTCCGCTGGCCCGCACGGACGCAGCGGCTTTGGCGGCGGGGGCGGGCGGTCGAAACAGCACCCCAGGCGGCAGGGCGCTGCTTGGATAGCCAGGGGCCGGTCCGTCTCGTACGATGATCAGCTCGGACAGCTTGCGCCCGCCGAGCCCCGTGGCAGCAGCGGCGTCGGGCATGGCCCACAGCACAATCGGCACACGCGGGGCGGCAAGCTGCGGCAGCAGCTCGGACAGCACGGTCGGCGCGCCAAACGCTGGATAGGACAGCCCGCACAGACCATCAATAACCAGCACGGCATCATGCAAGAGCGCCCGGCGCAGCAGGCCAGGCAGGGCCTTGTGGGGCTGCGGCTCGGTCAGTCCATCCAGTCGCAGCACCGCACGCCCAAGCAGCCGGGCCGGACGGGTGACGCACGGACCATCGAGCAGGTACAGACCCGGCACCAGCACCTCTTTGGAGGGGGTCTGCGGCCACTGCACCTGGGGATCGGGCGCTCCTGACAGGCGCTGCGCCACGGCGGGACGAATCATCAGGCGGCCATCGGGTCGCTGGGCAATCAGGTCCAGGGTGTGCAGCGGTGCAGAGGGCAGCAGCTCGCACAGGACATCCGGTTCCTCGCACTGACCCCGCAGGCTGACTGCCAGCTCGACCGGACGCATCCCGCGTGCCCTGTGCCCAAGCAGCCAGGACGCGGCATAGAGCAGTCCCAGCACACGCTGCGCGGCGATCGAGAGGCTGAGTCGCGTACCCAGCTCATGCAGGGGCCCGGCAGACGGGGGCGGCGCGGACTCAGCGGTCTGTAAGCAGCCCTGGGCCCAGCGGGCCAGCTCCCACTGCCAGGCGGCGGGACTGCGCTGGGCATCGTAGGCACGCAGCGCGGGTCGGGGCGGCGGGCTGGGCACTTGCGGCGGGCTCGGCTGACCACCCAAGGCAATCTCCGGTACGAGCGGGACGGCCACTGGCTCACTGTCTTCGCGGGCGGCGCTGGCTTCTGGTTCCGCTGCGCTTTTGTCCAGCGAATCGGCTTCATCGGGCTCGCTGTCTTTGGGCGAATCGGCTTCCACTGGGTCCGGTCGTGGGGATCGCCGCGATGGGCTCTGGTCGGGTCCAAGCGGTGCCGGGGGACGACTGCGGGACTCTGCCTGGGCGGACTCTGCTTCCAAGAGGCGACGGATGAGCCGAGACTCTGGCCGCGCATCGCGCAGGGCCCGCGCCGACAGCTTGGCCGCCGCATCGGTCTTGCTGACAGGTCTTGGCGCTGGCTGGGACAGTCGCGAGCTGCCGCGCGTCTCGGTGCCGGGCTGGGACACGGTCTCTTTGGTGGTGATCTTGGCGAGCGGCAGGCGGACAAACGGCTGCTCAGGGTCATCGCGCCGGACCAGTAGCTCGGGCTGCTTGCTGCTGGCGCTGATGGCAAAGCACAGGGGCTGCGGGCTGCCTTCGGGCACGCTCACCCGGCGCAGGCTGCGGGTGGTGACATCCAGGTCGAGGAAGCTTATGTGCTGGTGATCCTCAAAGCCAATCACCAAGCGACCGGGGGCAGTCTCGGCGCACAGGCCGCGTCCGGGCTGCTCCAGCTCCAGCAGGCGGAGTCCGTCGGACGCGCGAAAGACCTCGATGCGCATCGGGATGGCGCTGGTGAGTGCCCAGACCATCTTGCCATCCCCGACAAAACCAAGCTGGAGCGGGGCCTGCCGGGTATTCAAGATCAGCTTGGCCATCGCCCGTCGCGTCTGCGTGTCCCAGATCTCAAAGACGCCGCGCTGCTCAATCACGACCCGGCGATCCGGAGTGGCACCAGCGGACAGCGCTTCGCCCCGGACAAACAGCTTGTAGACGATGATGTCGCTTTCCCTGGGGATGACCAGCTCGGCCCCTGCACCGGAAGGGGCGACCACCACGCCACCGGGTCCGCCGCCGAGGATGCGGACTGCGCCGGGCACGCGCACCGAGCGTCCAATCTTGGATAGCTGCGGCACGGACAGAAGCTCGGCCACGACACAGCCTGTACTGGTGTCGGTTCCCTCTTCGACCCACAGGTGCAGCAGTCGCTCTGGGTGGACGAAGAAGATGCGCCCCGGGCGGTCATCATGGCGCAGGGTCTCGACGGGCTGTAGCGAGGTCTGTTCGGGGTCGCTGGCCGTGAGCGAGTAGACCAACAGCTCGCTTACAGTCAGCTCTGCGGCCCACTTGCCATCGGGGCTCACCACCAGGTCGGGGGCCTCTGGGTGGAACTTTGGCATGTTGGTAGAATATCACGGGCTTCAGTCGGCTAAGACGCGGTTCCGCCTGGTAAAAAGGGCGACGCCGGGCCCGGTCTTTTACCCGCGCTTACTGGTTGCGGCAGCGACGGAGACCTGGCTACGGTCTGGGCATGGAGTTGCTGCTAGATCTGCACGTTCACTCTCGGTTTTCGCGGGCCGTCAGCGCGGACATGGATCTGGGTCACATGTACCAGTGGGCCCAGCGCAAAGGCATTGACGTGGTGGCGACGGGGGATGTGCTGCACCCAACCTGGCGGGCCGAGATGCGACAGCAGCTGGTTCCTGCCGACGAAGGGCGCGGGGACGGGCTGTATGAGCTGCGGGAAGACCTGCGTGCGCCGCTCGATGAGTCGGTGCCGCGCTCGTGCCGTCGCAAGGTTCGCTTTGTGCTGGCCGGGGAGATCTCGCACATCTTCAAAAAGGACGGTGCAGTGCGCAAAGTCCACAACCTGATTGTGCTGCCGAGCCTCGACTGTGCGGATCAGGTGGCGGATCGGCTGCTGCGCTTGGGCTACAACCTTCACTCGGACGGTCGGCCCATCCTGGGGATGCCGTGTCGCGACTTTCTGGAGCTGCTGCTCACGACGGACAGCCGTGCGTACTTGGTCCCAGCCCACATCTGGACGCCGCACTTTTCGGTGTTTGGCTCGCTGTCTGGGTTTGACCGGCTGAGCGACTGCTTTGCAGACCTGACGCCGCACATCTTCGCGCTGGAGACCGGGCTGTCTTCGGACCCGGCGATGAACTGGCGACTGTCGCAGCTGGATCACCTGACGATGATTTCTAGCTCGGATGCACACTCGCCGCAGAAGCTGGGGCGGGAGCTGACCCGACTGAACCTAGACGATCCGCCGACGTTTGCGGGTCTGCGCCGGGCGCTGGAGCTGTGTCGGCCCGAAGAGTTTCTGGGGACGATTGAGTTCTTTCCAGAGGAAGGAAAGTATCATCTCGATGGACATCGCGACTGTGGGGTGCGGCTTGAGCCGAGCGAGCGGGCGAAGCTGGCCGGGCTGTGTCCGCGCTGTGGCAAGCCGGTGACGGTCGGGGTGCTGTCGCGGGTCGAGGCGCTGGCGGATCGTCCGCTGACTGCGGGATCGACCTTTCGTCCGCCGCGCGCCCGTCCGTTTGAGAGCTTGGTGCCGCTTAGCGAGGTCTTGGCCGATGTCCTGGGCAAGACGGCTGCGTCGGATGCGGTGCAGCGCCTGTACTTTCGGCTGCTGAGCGAAGTGGGACCGGAGCTGTTTATCTTGCGCTCGGCCCAGCCGCAGGATGTGGGCCGGGTGGCGGACCCGCTGCTCGGGGAAGCGCTGGCGCGCATGCGGCGGGGCGAGCTGCGGATCGCGGCGGGCTTTGATGGCGAATATGGGCGGGTGGCGCTGGTCGAAGCGAGCGAGCGGGCAGGGAAGGCTTCGTCGCAGCAGATGGGGCTGTTTGGATGACCGGGGCGTCGTCTCCTTGGCTGGTGGGCTTGTCGGATGTGCAGCTCCAGGTTGCGACGTACGCGAGCGGACCGCAGCTTGTGACGGCAGGACCGGGCTCGGGCAAGACACGGACGCTGTGCGCCTGGATCGTCGAGCGGCTCGTATCGGACCAAGCCCAGCCCGAAGAGATCTTGGCGGTGACGTTTACCCGTCGGGCCGCCCAAGAGCTGCGCGAACGGCTTCAGGGACTGCTCGGGCCGCATGCGGAGCGGCTCTCGGTGGGGACGTTTCACCGGCTGGCGGTGCAGGTGGCTCCGCTCGCTGGGTCGCTGCATGTGGTGGAGGAAGCGGAGCGACTTCAGCTGATCGAAGAGGCGCTGTCGGGCAGCGGCTGTCGCAAGTCGGTGGCCAGCTTGTCGTCGCTGATTTCGCTGCGCAAAGGCCAGCATCCCGACTACGGACAGCGGCTGTCGTCCGGTGAGCTGGATCTATCGCCAGAAGAGCTGCAAGTGCTTCGTCGCTATGAGCAGCTACTTCTGAATGCCGGAGCGGTGGACCTGGATGATCTGCTGCTGCGGGCCCTGACTGCGCTGCTTTCGGGGGCGACGGGGCGACGCTTCCGCTTTGTGGCTGTCGATGAGTATCAAGATGTAAGCGCGGTGCAGCGGGCGCTGACGGTTGCGCTCGGGCAGCATGCGACGGTGCTGGCGATAGGTGATCCCGACCAAGCGATCTATGCCTTCCGAGGCGGTGAGGTGCGGCACTTCCAAGGCTTTTTGGACGACTTCCCCGGTGCGGTGTCGCGATGTCTGGTCGAAAACCATCGCAGCACGCCGCAGATTGTGCGGGCTTCGGCAGCGGTGATTGCTCACAACCCGGATCGCCGGTCGCCGCCGCCTGTGCCGATGCGTCCGTCTGGGGCGGCGCTGACGCTGTGGCGCAGCAGCAGCCCGTTTGCCGAGGCGCAGCGTGTGGCAAAAGAGATCGAGCGGCTTATCGGCGGGACCAGCTTGCTTGCGTATGACAGCGGGCAGAGTGCGTCGTGGCAGCAGGGCAGCTATGGCTTTGCCGATGTGGCGATCCTGACGCGGACGGTGGCGCGGGCGGACGCGCTGGGCAAGGCGCTCGGCGAGTCGGGGCTGCCGTTTAGTCGCCCAAGCGTAAAGCCTGCGCAGGCGGTGAGCGAGTCGGGGCAGGCTGTCTGGGAACCGTTTTGTGAGGCGGACCAGCTTGAAGATCAGCGGCTGGCGCTGCTGACGCTGCATGGTGCCAAGGGGCTGGAGTTTGCGGTGGTGTTCCTGGTCGGGCTGGAAGCGGGGCAGATCCCTGGACCGGGTCGTAGCGACGCAGAGCGGCAAGAGGAGCGACGGCTGTTTTTTGTGGGGATGACCCGTGCCAAAGAGCGGCTGTATCTGTCGTATGTCGATGCGAGCCTGGCGACGCAGGGTCCAGCGCTTGGCGAGAGCAGGCCGAGCCCGTTTCTGGCAGAGATTCCGGGTGAGCTGATGGTGGCAGAGGCTGCGCCCAAGAGGCGTCCTCCCAAGCCGCAGCTGCGCCTGTTTTGACGTTACTGGCTGCGACGGATCAGGCTGCGGATGGCTTCGCGTCGCTCTTCGCGGTGTTCCTTGCGCAGCTCGCGGATGGCCTGGCGACGCTCTTCCCGCTGCTGCTCCCGCTGCTCCACCTGGGCGCGTCGCTCGCGGCGATCGGTCGGCTGGGGTCGTTCGGACGCGGGGCGATCGGCGCGTCGCTCTTCGCGGGCAGCTTGGGCGGCGCGTCGTAGCTCGCTGGTCAGCTCGCGGCGATCGATGCGGGCGGGCTCGGGGCGCTGGGTGGATTCAGCGGGGACTGGTCGCACGGGTTCATCGGCCCGCGCGACGGGGAACAGACACAACAGGCCGAGTGCCAAGCATGCGATCTTCGTCAGCGACATGGTGCGTTTCCCCCTGTTGGCTCGTGTGCGGCCAGGCGTGCGCCGCGAGAGTCCTTATCAGAGCAGACGACGGCGCTGCTCGGATCGTTCCGAATCATAGCGCGAAGCGGGAGCCGACGGGGGCGACTGCTAGCTGCGCTGGGGGCGTAGGACCAGCTCGGTGATCTCGGCTTCGGACGCGAGCCGCATCGGCGGGCCCCAGTAGCCGGTTCCCGCGCTGACATAGATCTGAGCGCTGCCGTGCCGGTGTAGGCCGTGGACATACGGCTGCTGGAGTCGTACGAAATAGCCCCACGGCCAGAGCTGTCCGGCGTGGGTGTGACCGGAGACTTGCAGATCGATGCCAAGCTGGGCGGCTTCCGCGATGGCGGCGGGCTGATGCGCGAGCAGGACGGCCAGACGGGACGGGTCGCGCCCAGCGAGGGCTTTGGGCAGGTCGGGGCCATGACCGGGGAACACCCCAGCGTGGTAGTCATCGACGCCGATGAGATCGATGCCAAGTGGGGCAGCGCCGGGACCGGCGAGCCCTTGGGGATGGAGCGTCACCCGCTCGTTGCGCAGCACGGTGAGCCCCAGCTTGCGTAGCTCGGTCAGCCAGGCATCGACGCCCGAGTAGTATTCATGGTTGCCGGTGACGAAGTAGACGCCGTGTCGGGCTTGCAGCTCGCGCAGAGGCTCGACGTGGGACAGCAGCTGCGCCACGCTGCCGTCCACCAGATCGCCGGTGATGACCACCACGTCGGCTTGCAGGGCGTTGACCTTGCTGACGACCTCGCGCAGCCAGCGACCGTCGAGCGTGGGCCCAATGTGAACGTCGGTGAGCTGGACCATGCGAAAGCCATCGAGGCTGGGGGGCAGCTTGGCGAGCGAGATCTCAACGCGCTTGACCCCGACCTTGCGCAGACCCTGGGTGAGCGCGGTGGCCGACATGGCGGCGGCTCCTCCGAGCGCGAGCACGTCCACCAGCTTGCCCAGCCAGATGCGCCGCGACTCGTCGATCGGCAAAAGGGGCGACAGCGCTCCGCCGAGCAGGCGGGCCAGATCGACCAGCCCAAAGGTCACCGCAGACACCGCCATGGTGCCCATCCAGATGTAGCTCGCCCACAAGATCGGCGACGCAATGGGCCGGGGCACAAGGCGCATGAGCGGGAAGCTGAGCCACAGCAGGGCAAACAGAGCGCCGAGCCCGAGCTTGAGCAGGCGCTGTTCGGCTGGACCGAGCGACAGACCGCGCGCGATGCGCAGGTACAGGTAGTAGTGCAGCCCACACAGGGCCAGCGTCATGATGGTCACAAACAGCAGCGTGCGGAGGATCGGCATGGCCCAGGTGTCTTTCGCAAGAGGTGCAGCGCCAAGTGGCTGGTCCGTTAGATGTTAAGAGGGGCTTTCGTGGTTCGGGAAGCGCTTCCGACACAGGCAAGAGATAGAGACGGATACAACTTCGCTTTTTGGGGTTTCGAGGCGCGTAGCCGACCGGCATAATAGGACCGGCCTGCCGCGTATGGGGCGGCGTGCAAAGGAGCACCGATGAGCGACTTGATCCCGCCGACTCAGTTTTCCAGGCTTGAGACCCGCGACACCACGTCGGTGATGACCACTTTTTATGCCGCTCGCCAGGACTACGAAAACGGCAAGGGTGGCAGAGCGGTGCTGTTTGTCCTGTCCACGGATTTCGACACAGGCACGGTCAAAGCCAAGGTGCTGTTTGTGATCGACCTGGGGAAAAATGAGAGCGTGCGAGACTACGTTCAGTCACGCATTGCCGAGGTGGTAAGCGATGAGACGCTGCCGGGTCGTCCGGATTTTGCGGAGATTGATCCCGGAAACTACGCGGGTGATTTCGCTTTCATCGGCCAAATGTTAGAGATTCAGTAGCCGTTACGTCCTTAGGGGCCATTTCTCATGCAGCAGCTGAAAGAGTTTTTCGAGCAGGGCGGGTTCTTCATGTACGTGAACCTGCTGTGCTCGGTCATCGTGGTGGCGCTGATCGTAGACCGGGCGCTGTTCTTCTTGGGCAAAGGCGCGGTCAATGCGCGGGCTTTCCTGGAGCAGCTTCGCAAGCTGCTCAGTGCGGGACAGCTCGAAAAGGCGCAGCGAGTGAGTCAGTCTTCAGACGCGCCGGTCGCGATGGTGGCGCGGGCGGGGCTGGCGAGGCTAAAGAACGGGGAAGCGGCTGTCTCGACTGCGATCGAGGAAGCGCTGACCGATGCAGCGCCAGAGCTCAAGAAGCGCATCGCGGTGCTGTGGTCGCTGGCCAACATCGCGACGCTGCTGGGACTGCTGGGAACGATCAACGGTCTGATCGGTGGCTTCGCGGCGATCGGTAAGGCCGCAGCCGATCAGCGCAGCACGATCCTGGCGACGCGGATCTCGGAAGCCATGAACAACACCTGGCTGGGTCTGGCCATCGCCGCGCTGTGCATGATCGGGCACCTGTTTCTGTCCGCAGCGAGCAAGAACAAGCAGCAAGAGCTGGAGAGCTTCGCGCTGCGGCTGGAAAACATGCTGTTCGACGTGATCGCGAATCCTCCGGCACCTGCGGTGGAAAAAGAAGGTCGCGGAGATCGCAAGAGCCGTCGGGCTCGCGATGTCGAAGACGAAGACAACGACTAACCGACAGACGACGAAGCGAAGGTCGATATGACGATTCAGAGGTTGCGCTTCCGTCTGCGGAAGCTTCGCGAGCATGGGGAAGAGCTGGCCGAGGAGTCGGGCGAGCTAAACCTCGTGCCGTACCTCGACATCATCATGAACATCATCATGTTCTTGCTGGCGACGATTACCTTTCAGGCTTCGCTCGCGAGCATCAACATCAATGTTCCGACCTCATCGGTGGCATCGTCGGCACCTTCGACGGCTCCCAAGCAGGAGCTGAACCTGACAGTGTCGATCACCGAGAAGGGCTATACGCTGGCGACAGCGGGTTCGGTGCTGTTTCGCGGCTTTGTGCTGACGGCGCAAGGTGTGCAGCAGAGCTCAAACGAGCTGCCGACCGTGCCGCTTGGGGCGGACGGCAAGCATGATCTGGTGGCGCTCACGCAGATCCTTGGGCAGATCAAGGCGCTGTATCCCGACGAAGAGCGCGCGATCATCACCGCGACCCCGCAGATTCCGTATGAGCTGCTGGTTTCGACGATGGACGCGATGCGACAGAGCTCGGTGCCAGGCAGCGATGAAGGCAAGGTGCTGTTTCCGGGCGTGCTCTTGGGCGCGGGGGTGAACTGATGGCGCTCAAAGAAGTGGATCGTCGCGAGGCGCGCAAAGCCATCTGGAAGCTGCGTCGCAAGGTCGAAGAGGAAGCCGAGGAGATCAACTTCCTCAACATCATGCCGATGATGGACATGATGACGATCCTGCTGGTCTTTTTGATCAAGCAGTTTTCGGTGCAGCAGCTGGCGGTGAGTCAGCCGACGGGTCTTCAGCTTCCGGCCTCGACGGCCAAGCGTCAGCCGCAGCCTGCGGTGAACATCACGATTACGCAGAGTGCGATCGTGGTCGAAGACGACGCAGTGGTCGAAGTCAAAGGCGGGCAAGTCGATGCCAAGTGGAAGTCGCAAGGTCAGCAGGGCTACGCGATCGATCCGATTGTGAGCGCGCTGTCGAAGCATCGGACGCGGCTTTCGCGGCTGGCGCAGATGCAGAACCAGACGTTTGACGGAGTGGCCATCGTCATGGCCGATCGTCGCACGCCGTATCGGCTGCTGACGGAAGTGCTGTATTCCGCCGGGCAGGCTGAGTTCGCGAACTACCGCCTGATCGTGATGCAAAAGGGTCAGTAGTCAGGGACTTTGGGTGTTTGGGCTCGCGGCTGGGGCGCTGTGCCGAGGCTGGTTTGGTTGTGTGTCAGAAGCTCACGTACTTTTTTGTGGGATCGGACACAATCTGAACCATGAAGATCGGGGATACGCTGCACTTTGGGCGACACCGAATGGTCCGTGTTGGGCACGACCGTACCGATCTCTATGTCGAGGGCGACGTGGTGAACGCGGATGTGGATGTGATTCACCAGTGTGGGCTCACGATGCGCGCAGAGTGCGGGTACGACCTGATGCTGGTGGATGTCAGCAAGATGGGAAACTTGTCGCCCGAGACGCGGCGCTATACCGGCGTGGTCTCAGCGGGCGAGCGGAACTACCACGGAGCGATTGCGATCACGGGAGCCAGCCTGCTGACGCGCGCACTGCTGACGCTGTTCTTTCGAGCGCTGGAGCTTATCCGGCGGACGCCCAACGTGACCAATCCGATCTCGTTCTTCGCAAGCCGAGACGAAGCGCTGGCGTGGCTGGATGCGCAGCGGGCGCGCATTCAGAGCAGCTTGTAGCCTGCGCCTGTCAGTTGGGCTGACTGCTCTTTACGGGCGTAGACTGCGAGGGTCTGTGCGCGCTGACGAGGTCGGGCGGAGCGGCGTCGCTCGACTCGTCGTTGTTAAACAGGCTCTCTAGCTCTTGGGTGTACTGCTTGACCGACTCGATGAGCTTCTTTTCATCGTGACGGTGGACGTACATCGCGCGGACCATCTCTTCGTCGTGAGCAGCGAAGCGCTCGACCATGCCCTTGGCGGCTGAGCCTGACACCCCGAGCCCTTCGAGCACCTGGCGGGACAGGGTCAAGCTGGCCTCGAAGGTCTCTCGGATGATGTTCTGCACCCCCATCGCGAGGAGCTGATAGGCATGCTGACGGTTGCGGGCGCGGGCGTAGATCTTGACCGACGGGAAGTGGTGCTGGACCAGCTCGACGACTTTGACGGATGCGACCATGTCATCAATGGCGACGACCAGGATCTTGGCCTTGTCGAGCTGTGCGGCCCGGAGCAGATCGAGTCGGGTGGCGTCTCCGTAGTAGATCTGGTTGCCGAACTTGCGCAGAAAATCGACGTGGGTGGGGGTGGCGTCGAGCGCGGTAAAGCCAATCTTGCGCATGCGCAGGACGCGGCCCACGATCTGACCGACGCGGCCAAAGCCAGCGATGACGACGGGGTTGTCGTGCTCGGCGATGGCGTCAAACTCGCGCGCTTCTTCCTTCTGAAACCAGCGGCTGAGCAGGCGCTCGTTGGTCAGAAAGCTGAGCGGCGTCAGGATCATCGACACCGTGACGGAAACCACCAGAAAGTCGGCGCTATGTGGGCTGAGCACCTTGGCTGCGCTCGCGATGCCGAACAGGACGAAGGCAAACTCGCCACCTTGTGACAGCGCGGTCGCGACGCTGCGGGAAGAGTCGCGCGACTCACCGAACAGACGACTTGCGCCATAGATGACCGCTGTCTTGGCGAGCATGAAGCCGAGCACCACACCGAGCACGCGCAGCGGCTCATCGCGGATGATGCCAAGGTTTGTGGACATGCCGACGGCCATAAAGAACAGCCCGAGGAGCAGGCCTTTGAAGGGCTCAATGTCGGCTTGGAGCTCGTGACGATACTCGGACTCGGACAACAGCACGCCAGCGAGGAAGGCTCCGAGCGACATCGAGAGCCCGACAACGTGCATGATCGAAGCGGTTCCGACGACCACAAGCAGGGCGAGCGCGGTCATGATCTCTTGATTTCCCGACGCTGCAATCAGCTTGAAGATCGGGCGCAGCAGAAACCGTCCCGCAATCACCAGGCCGACCAGTGCGGTGACGATCTTGGCCGCTGTGACCAGGCCGCTCGCTTGGGAGCTGGCCGCTGTGGACGAGAGCATCGGCAAGATCACGAGCAGCGGAATGACCGCGAGGTCTTGAAACAGCAGGATCGCGAAGGTTGCGTGTCCATGCGGCGTCGCGAGCTGGTTCTTTTCAGCCAGGATCGGCAGGACAAACGCGGTCGAAGACAGGGCCAGGCCAAAGCCCGCCACCAGTGCAGCCAGCGGAGGTGCTCCGAGGAGCATGCCGAGTGCTCCAATCACCAGCGTCGTGGCCGTCACCTGCGCGCCGCCGAGTCCAAACACCGCTCGTCGCATCACCCACAGCCGAGACGGGTTTAGCTCTAGACCGATGAGAAACAGCAGCAGCACCACGCCGAACTCGGAAAAGTGCAGGATGCTTTCTACGTCGGCAATCAGTCGCAGACCCCACGGACCGATGAGGAGTCCCGCCGCCAGATAGCCGAGCACCGCGCCCAGCTTGAGTCGCCGAAACAGTGGCACAGCCAAGACCGCAGCGATCAGCAGGACGCACACTTGGTGAAGGAGCGACATCCGAACATCATATAGAAAAACGCGGGGCTACCGGGAGGCGCGTGTGGGGCTGGGCTGCTCATTGGCTCGACGAGAAGTCGTCTTAGGGTCCGTTGGCTATCACTTCGCCATTCGATCCCGGTTTTCGCTGGCGATATACTCCGCACATGGCCATGTCTCCCTCTCGCGATTCCTCGCAGATGGTCTCTGAGATCAACGTCACCCCGCTGGTAGACGTGATGCTGGTGCTGCTCATCATCTTCATGGTGGCGGCGCCGATTGCGACCACAGGTGTGCCGGTGGTTCTGCCCAAAGGGGAAACGCAGTCGCTCGATAGTGAAGACGCCAAGATCATCCTGACCATCCCGGCGAGCTTTCCCAAAGATCAGGTCGTGTATCTGGGCAAAAACCCGGTGCGCTTTGCCGAGCTGGAGCTGAAGCTGCGTACGAACGATAAGCTCCAGTCAGAGCGCGAGATGTACATCCACGCCGACGGAAGCCTGCGCTATCAAGACGTGATCACGGTGATGTCGTTGGCATCGAAGGCGGGCGCGGACAAGGTGGGGCTGATCACCGATCCGATGTCGAGTCGCGAGGAGGCGCAGTAGTCGTCATGACGGCTCCTTCAGCCTTGTCGGACAACGCGCAGCCAGTGGAAGAGCGGCAGAGTTCGCTGCGACACAGGCCGCTCGATCGCAATGGGCTCGTGGCGGGGCTGTGTCTGACCTTGGCGCTCAACGGCGGCGGTCTGCTGATGCTGTGGCGAAGCAGTCGTCAGGTCGATAAGCCAAGGCCAAGTGGTCCCGAGATCTTCGTCGATGTGAAGCTGCTCAAGTTCGGTCGCAAGCGCGATCTGTCGTTTTTGCCACACGTTGAGACGACGCCGCGCACGGCGGACAAGAACAAGATCAAGCTGGCGCAAGATCCCGACAAGCCGACGCCCAAGCGAGAAGACAAAAAGCCCGAGGCGCTGGCCAAGCTGACGGATCTGACGCGCAACCTGCGGGCCGATGACGATGAGCGAGCCACGCGGGAAGCGCTCGAAGAAGGGGATCCAAACGGCGTGCGGGGCGGGACGGCCAACGAAGCGGCGGGCGATCCGTATCTGCGAGAGATCGTCGCGGCGGTGCTGGAGCGCTGGACAGTTCCGACGATGCTCAAGCCCGAAGATCTGGCGAAGCTACAAGCGGCGGCGTGTCTGACGATCGATGACGAAGGCAACCTGCGCTCGTTTCGGATCGTCGAGGCGTCGGGAAATCCGCTGTTTGACGGCAGCTTGAACGCGACGCTGGGAAGCATCAAGACGCTGCCGAAGCCGCACGGACGCTTTGCTGGCGCGGCGCGCAGCGGTCGTCTCTGTCCGGTGTTCTCGAAGCAGTAGCAGCCCGGACCTGTCGGCGGTGTCGCGGTCAGCGTAACCAAGGATTGGCCCACAAGACGTGACAGTGCGCACGGTGGCTGGGGGGTCACCGTGGCGCTGGCTTGGATGTAGTGGGAAGAGGGAAGGGCGGAAGCGCTGGCTTAGGCGCGGCTGCGACGACGACGCGCGATCAGTGCGAGCGCGGAGAGAACCAGTCCGGCTCCAGCGGTCGAGGACGAGCCGCCACCGAAGTTACAACCGGTCTGGGCATCGTCGCTGGTGCTCTGGGCTTTGACGACCTGGATGTTGACGACTGACTCACGGGTGACATCGCCGTTTTGCGCCGTCACCTTGAAGCTCAGCGTCGTCGGGCCAGTCACCACGGGAGCGATGAAGGTCGGGTTGGCAATGTCGCTGGCCGACAGCGTGACGGCAGGGCCGCTCACTTGTTCCCACTTCCAGGTCACTGCGCCGGTTGCGTTGGTCGCCGTAGCGAGGAGCTGCACCTGGAATCCGATCGGGATGTTCAGCAGATCCGATGACGCGATCGCAAACTTCGACACCGGCTTCATCACGCACTCGCCACGGTGGATGACCTGCTCACCGAACGGCTTGTTTTGCAGCCCGCTGACCAACACCTCGTCGATGTCCCAGCCGGGTGCGCCGACCGTGTCATCGCTGCCGCTGCGGAAGCGAATCTTGACGGTCTTGCCCGCGAGGATCTTGCCAATGGTGACTTTCGTCTCGATCCACTTGCTGGGATAGCCAGCGCTTGGACCCGCGAAGGCCATCCGTCCCGCCAGTGGATTCTTCGACGGAGACGCTGCGAGCGACTGGTTGTAGCCGTTTGAGATCGCCACACCAGGCACCGCACTTACATCGATCCACAGCACGCCACCGTCGTCGGATAGCTCAATGACACCGCCGTCGTAGTAGCCGATGCCGTCGGTTTCAAACGAGTAGCGGTGACGGACCGTGACGGTCATTCCGTCGGTTCCAATCTTCAGGTCGGGCGAGACGAAGCGGTGATCCGCTGGCTCTGCGCTGTCTGGCCCGTGCCACAGACCGTTGCCCGCAGTGAAGATGTGCTGCCACGGCTCGACGAACAGCTCGGGGTTTTCGGACACAGACCAGCCGGTGTTCTTGCTGTCGAACTTGTCGTTGTCCGTCTTGTTCGGCACCACGTCGTAGTTGCCCTGCGCGGTGTAGGTCTGCTTGAGCGGTCCCGGCTTGTAGAGGTTTTGCCCGCTGACTTCCAGATCGAGGTCGAAGGTGGTGACTTCCTTGGCTCCCATCATCGCCACTTCGACGCTGACCACCGTGGACTGGAACGGTGCCAGGTTCGGGATCGTGACCGGGCTGGATGTAACCGTCAGCTCGGGCTTGCTCGACGTGACCTTGAGCGAGCCACTGGTCAGATCCTTGTTGCCAGTGTTGCGGATCGTGACGAGCAGTCGTCCCGCTTCCCCGTTGTCGAGGATTCCGTCCTGATCGCAGTCGGTCTTCGACTGATCGAGCACGATGCGATCGATGGCAACATCAGCGCCCGTGACAAAGCTTTCCACCACGCCTGCGTGATCGGTCGAGCTCTTTGCCGGTCCTTGAGCGCCCGCGCCCATGCCGCGCTTGGCGAAGGCGGTGACGAACAGGTCGTAGTCGGCGCGATCGCTCACCCACGCGGCGGCCAGCACCGCATCCCGCGCTTCAAGGTACGTCGGCGCATTCGGCGTCAGCTTCAGCGAGGACACCAAGTAGCGACGCATCCGCTCGTTGGCTTGATCGAAGCTCAGGCGAGGATCACGCAGCAGTGCCGCGTAGCATTCCCACAGCACCGTCGCCCAGATTTCGCCCGCGTTGTGTACTTCCGAGTTGGACGCTCCATCGCCACCAAAGGACGGAGCCGGGCTCGTGGGCAGCTCGTTGCCGTCTTCGATGTGCTTGAAGGTGAGCGGGTTCTTGGTCTTGTCCGTCGAGTATGGATAGCGACGCAGACCGTCGTAGAACGCCTTGTTGCCCGGGGCCCAGATCGAATACGACATATCCGGGTAGACGCCGTTCCAGTTGGCATTGGCCGGGACGTTGATGTCCTCGGGACGAACGATGGTGAGGAGCACCAGGAAGTCGCTCCAGCCTTCGCCCATGCTGCCGCCCTGGTTGTTCGACAGGCCGGTGGCGTTGCCGATGAGACGGTTGGACATGATGTGGCCCCACTCGTGCGAGACCACGCCGGTGTCGAGTGAGCCATCGTGGGTCGAGCGGCTGCCACCGATCGTGACGTTCACGGGTGTGCCAGCCTTGACCTTGTCCCACAGCTTGCTGCCGTCTTCAAAGGTCATGCCGACGACGCCAATCGTGATGGTCGCATCGGTGCCGCCCATCGCGGGCAGGCCGATCGTTGGATCGATGCTGACGACGATGACGCCTTTGGCTCCCGCGAGCTGCGCGTTCTTTACCTTCGCTCTCGACGTGCAGTTGCCTTCGCCAAACCACATGAGGGCGATCTTGCCTGACACCGCCGCTGCATTCTTGAACGGAGCCTCGCAGCCATCGCCCGTGTTGCCGACGCCATCATCGACAATGACCGCTTCGCCTGTGACCGAAAACAGCGACGAACCATACGGCGCGCCCGACACTTCATAGTCGCCCGCAATGTCCGCCGGAGCCGTGACCTTGCCTGTTGCTCCGACCGCGTCCCACACGTACATCTGGATGCGCGGCATGCCACCGTCGGCTGGCGTGCTGGCGTTGGCGTTGTTGCGACCGCCCGAGTCCTGCGCTTCGCCGCGAATTGGATCGCCTTCGATGCCGCCGCGACCCTTGTTCGAGCGCTGCGGATTGAAGGCCGATTCCGTCCAGCCCGCGTCGTAGAAGTAGTCGTGCATCCAGTTCAGGATGTAGAACAGGTTGGTCGTAATCGCCTGCGAGTTGTTCGTCGAGGCCAGCGGATCGGTCGTCGGATCGTAGACGCGATCGAACGTCTTTGGACCCGTGAGCGTAACCTTGGCATCGCCCGGTCCCCATCCGTCGGGAGAAGCAATGTCCGCATACGCAAACACGTTGTTGCCCGACAGATCGGTTGCATCGGCGGGCAGCCACGGATCGCTGCGCGAAAACGGTGCGCTCTCAAGCGTCACCAGGTTCGATGACTTAAACGCCGGAGTCGGTGCCGCGCTGGTTCTCATTCCCGTCGGGTGCGGCGTAAAGTCGTTGCCCATCGGGCTGTCCCACGGCGTCTTGCGTCCCGTCGTATCGGCCCAGACGCGATAGGTAAACGAGTCTGCTGCGGTCAGGCTGTGCTTGAAGAAGACCGTTCCGTCGATGGCCGAGACAACAAACGCCATCATCTTCGAGTCTTTGCTGTTGCTGTACCCAACATCAAGCTCGGTGTAGTACGACGGAATCAGTCCTTCTTGCGTCGGATACCAGATCTTGCGAACGCGCGCTGGGCCCGACAGCGAGAGCCCTTCCATGTCTTGTGCGCTCTCTAGCTCAAGGGCGACGTAGCCACCCGAGCGCTTGCCTGAGAAGCTGACCCGAGACAGCGCATTCTTTGGACCGCTCATTGAGCGGAACGCCGACGACACCGCAACGGCTTCATCGAGCGTCCACTGGCTGGACACCTTGCTCGTGCTCGGTGCGAAGCTGCCCACCACAAACTGCGGGTTCATCTCTCGGTCCATCGCAACCTTGAGGCTGCGCTGGAAGACCGGAATCCCTTCGATTTCCTGGTCAAAGTGCGCGATGAGCGGACCGTTGCCCGCGTCATGCAGGTCTTGCAGCTTGGCACCGCTCAGCGCTTCGTCCGACAGCCGATAGCTCGACTTCAGGCCGCGCAGCGTGGACCAGGCAACCGCTTTCGCATCTGTGCCAACCAGCGTCTGTCCCTGCGCTTGCAGGTGCGCCATCGTCGGCTGACCGCTTCCTTGGTCGCGGTGTATCACTTGTGTCACGACTCGCAGCGCCGGACCCGCCTCTGGACCTTGAGGGAGAGCGGGAGACTCGGGCGCACTCGGCATGCCGCACGCGCCAATCAGGCTGACGGCGGTACCCAAGAAGATTCGCGATCCGAACCAGTTCTTTCGCATCGTTTGCTCCTAGCTGTCGAGACAGCTCTATCGAGAGCCGTCTCGCCCATTCCATAAGATCGTTTGACCCGCTTACTGCCCAGTGCGCAGCATCGTTCCAGCGTCGCCCAGCACAAACACGCTCGACGGGCTTGCGCCGTAGACTCGGGTCAGGTTGCTCGACGTGCCGCTCTGGAGCGCTTTCCACGCCGTGCCGTCGTAGCGAAGCACTTGGCCGCTGCTGCCGACGACGTAGACCGTGCCGCTGGCAAAGCCCCAGACGCCGACAAACGGACCCGACGATGGAACCGTCTGCTTGGTCCAGCTCGTGCCGTCGTACTTGTAGACACCGCCCGCGCCGACAGCCCAGACGTTCGTCGCAGAGCCTGCCCACAGACCTTGCACTGTCATCGTGCTCGGGCCCGCAAGCTGGTTCCACTTGCTGCCGTCCCAGCGAAGCACGGTGCCGTTATCACCCGCCGTCCAGACATCCGTCGCGGACAAGGCCCACAGGACGTTGAGGCTGGCGCTCGTGCCGGTTTCTACCGTCTTCCACGACGTGCCATTCCAGCGGAGCGCTTTGCCACCTGCACCGACTGCCCAGGCATCCTGCGCCGCGACGGCCTGCGCTGCGAACAGATCGACTGGCGTGCCACTCTGCGACGGAGCCCACTTGCTTCCGTTGTAGCGCAGGATGGTTCCGGCTTCGCCAACCGCCCAGACGTTGCTGTTCGAGGTTCCGCTCACCCCAAAGAGGGTCGCGGTGGTTCCGCTGTCCATCGTCGATAGGCCGCCACCGTCCCAGTGCGCGATGGTTCCGTTGCCACCAACGGCCCACAGGTTCGATCCGTTCGTGCCCCAGGCTCCGTTCCAGCCAGCTTGAATCGATCCACCGCCAGCCGACCAGCTCGTGCCGTCGTAGTGAATCATGGTGCCCGCGTCGCCGACTGCCCACACGTCATTGGCTGCGGTGCCCCACACGCCGTTGAGCGAGCCCTTTACCGGCGACGGCTTGGCTTCCCATACCAGCGCGTTTTTCACGTCGCGGTAGTAACGGAAGAACAGTCCTGCTTGACCCGCGAACCAGACGTTTTCCGGCCCCGAGCCCCAGATCGAGTTAAACGTCACGCCCGTCGGCTGTGCCTTCACCGTCCAGGAAGTGCCGTTCCAGATGCTGGTGTTGCCGATGAAGCCGCCGAGCCACGCGTTGTTTGCGTCGGCGTGCCACACCGCGTAGAGGTTGCGCGGCGAGCCGCTGCTCTCGGTTGCCCATGCGGTGCCGTTCCAGCGAATGACCAAGCCGACTTCGCCGGTGATGCGGATGTTGGTCGCGCTGACGCCATGGATTGCGTTGAAGTCGCGTCCGGCCACGGCTGCGGGTGGAGTCACTGCCGCGAAGCTCGTGCCGTCCCACTTGAGCAGCGTACCGCCAGCACCGACGACAAAGAGGTTCTTGTTGTCAGCGCCCCAGAGCCCGCGCAGGTGGTTGGTGCTCGTGGAGTTGACCGACGACCACTTGGTGCCATCCCAGCGAATGACGGTGCCACCGTTGCCGACCGCCCACACCTCGTTGGCCGCAAAGCCGAACACTGCGTTGAGTCGCTGGTTGACGCCGCTTGGGCTGACCGTCCAAGCCGTTCCGTCGTAGCGGAGGATCGTGCCGTTTTCGCCGACCGCCCACGCTTCGGTCTTGCTGCGACCCCAAATCGAGGTCAAGGTCACGCCCGTCGGAAGTGGATTTTCCCAGCAGACGTTGTCCGTCGTGCAAATTCGCTTGTCGAACTTGGCCGAGACGGTCGTTGCTAGGTTGATCTGCACTTCGCAGACGGGATTGGTGCCTTGGGTTTCGCATGCGCCGGTCCAGCCCGCAAAGCCCGATCCAATGTCGGCAGCCGCCGTCAGCGTGACCGTCCCCGGAATCTGAACCTGCGTCTGGCACTTGGTGCCGCAGTCCACCGCGTTGTCCGCCGTCGTGACTTTGCCCGAGCCCGCGCCGGTCTTGCTGACCGTCAGCGCAACCGTCGGAGGAACGTACTTGCTATCGAACTTGGCATCGACGGAAACGGTTGAACCAGAGCTGGTATCGCTCGACAGCTTGACCTCGCACGTCGCGCCGCTGCCGGTACAAGCGCCACTCCAGCCAACAAACGTCGATGCATCGTCGGCAGTCGCGGTCAGCGTGACCGATGTGCCGGGCGCATACAGGCGAGAGCAGTCGGTGCCGCAAGAGATCTCTTTGCCTTGCGTCGAGACAGTGCCCACCCCAGATCCTGAGCGGGTCACAATGATGGCTTTTTGCTGCGAATCAGAGCCGCTCTGCGGATCGCACGAGGGGCCCACTGACAGCACCGCCAGGCCCAGCGGCAGCAAGGTCCAGCGCTTACGATTCGGCCAGTGAGAGGACATATACAGCACCCTTCCTTTCGCTCGTTTCTTGTTGCGGTCGGGCCTGGCTGCGTCGAAAACCTGCCAAATCAGCGACGCTTTCCGCCAGAGCACGCCGAATAACCGACATTATTACTTCTGGGAGCACCAGTAGGTGCAACGGTTTTTATGTGCTCCCGTGGCACACTGAGGCGCTGATGCGGGCTCTTGCGTGACCTCGGGATCGCGACTACGGTCCGCACAACACGCCATGACATCTCGATTGAGTCGATCGCTCGTTGCTTCTGGTCCCGTCGCTGCGTTCCTTGCTGCGCTGGCTACATTCCTTGGTTCCGACGCGGCGCGCGCGCAGACTGGACCACAAGAAAAGCCACGACGGGTTGCGCTGTCGTATTTCGGGGAAAGCGCGGTCAGACCTGGCGCTCGGCTGTCGTACGAGGGCACGGCCTGGACGCGCGGTGTCAGCCAGTTTGTCTTCGGAGCCAGCATCGGTGGCTACTCCGCGTCTCCCGGCTACAGCCTGTTTATCTTCCTATCGGGAGGCTATCGCTTGGCGCTTCCGACGGGACTGTTCTTCGATTTGCAGATCGGGATTGGCTATAACGCGCTCAATCGGCCCGGCGCTGCGCAGAACGCTGCAGACGGAACCATCGTCCAGACTGCACCGACGGTGGGAAACTACTTTATGCCGCTCGGACTGGGCGGACTTGGCTTTGACTTTCAGCCTCGGCTCAAGGTTCCAGTCAGCCTGTTTGCGCGTGCTGGCGGCTACGGATTGACCGGACAGGGAGAGCCCTTTACCGGAAGCTATCTGCTCGACGTGGGAGTCGCCTATCAGTTTGGGACGAGCAAGCCAGCAACGGTGGTTAGCCCAGTGCCGTCGCCGCCTCCGGCTGAAGCGCCAGCCAACCTCGATGGTCCCGGTGATCCAAACCGCGTCCCGCTGATCATTCCTCCAGAGCCGACTTTGCAGGCTCCGGGTTCGTCCGTTTCGCCGCCCGCGCTACCGCCTGCTCCGTCGTCCGATTCCGCAGCTCCGTCTTCTTCGCAAGGTGGAACTGCTCCCAGTACGTTCGCGCCTGCGCCGCTGCCTCCGGGTCCGGTACAGCCTGCGTCGTAGCCTCAAGCACCCGTTTTTCCGCAAAGGAGGGACATCATGATTCGTCGCCGCTTACCGCGCGCTGTTTGGTTTCCGTTTGCCGTCTTGGCTGGCTGTCAGCCGGTCGATTCCGACGTGTCACCGCCCGCAGAGCTGGTTTCGTCGCTGACCGCTGACGTTCAAGCTGTATTCGACAAAAACGACAAGCCGAGCGACACCTTCCGCGTCGTCGGCAGCCTGCGTCCACCAAGCTGGTCGTGGGGCGAAATCGAGCTACTCGAAGGCAGTCAGCTCGTTCGCACCGAGGGCTACAACCGTCGCACCGAAAAGCTACGCGCCCAAGACACGTTCCAGAGCAGCGACTATCCGCTCGGGACCTACTTTGGCTCGCTCAACCAGCAGCTCGTCGATGCCTTCAACCTGTATTACAAGAGCACCTGCGCGACGACACGCGGAGCGGTCTGTGCCGATCCGGGGCCGATGCGTCCCGAGGCTCGCTTCGTGCTGCTGCACAAAGGTCCGAAGACCTATGCGCGCACCTGCGACGTGACCAAGGCGCCGATCCTACTGGTTCACGGTGCGATGCAAGATGCCAACGTCTGGCTGTTTCCCGGCGGAAATGACGGATCGGGCAACGCGTATCCCGGCACGACGCAAAAGACCGGCCTTGTGCAAGCCATGGAAGCCGAAGGTCGCTGTGTCTATGCGGTGACGTTTGGCAACTTCCACGGAGACAACTACAGCCAAGCCATTGCCGTCGCCAACGCTGTTGCGCGTGTGCGTCAGCTTCACAAAAAAGCCGATGGCAGCTCTCCCAAAGTGGACGTTCTTGCGTGGAGCAAAGGTGTTCTGTCCGTCGATGCCTATGTTGGTAACGCAGCAACCTGGCCGTCGCTTAGCACGCGCTTTTTTGACCGTGTCGCTGCCGCCCAAGGCGAAGCCGTTCCGCGCTACCGAGACGACATTCGTTCGTACATCGCGCTGTCGGGACCGCACCTGGGCATCGATCTGAACTTCCGTCACCCGATTCACACCCTGACCATCGCCAGCACGTCGTGGAATGCGCCCGTCGGTCGTGGTCCGATGCCGTGGACGTGGTTTTCGGCGCTTCAGTGCGTCAACTGGGGCCCGGACGTTCCTTGGTACGACAATCCCTATGCCAAGAGCGTCTGCGAGAGCCGAGGCGGAACCTGGCTGGACTACTTCAATCGCGTCTATATCTCGAACCTGTCCGGGCTAGACAGCGACGGTAAGCCGGTGTCGCGTGGATCGCTCAAGACGCTCAATACCACCGACGGTGCGCCGAGCGGCACGTATTCCTTCGACGAATACAACATCAGCCTGTTTGGCAGCGTCAACGAAGCGGGCAAGTGGGTGAGCGCGTACCTGGGACAGCTGCAAGCGGCGGCGGATCTGCGGACAGACTATCCGGTGCCGCGTCGAGACTCGAGCGACTGGAAGGATCTCGATGCCGACGAAAACCGCTACTATCCGTGGCTGCGTCCGAAGCTGACGTATCTGGCAGGCGGTTATCTGGATGATCCGAACCGTCAGGCGTGCCGCAAGACCGCGTTTGATCCATCGTCGTCGCCGTGCATCGCGTGGCACACCTACTACAACTCGCGCAACACCGACTCGTCGGGCTTTTACAACAAGTACCAGCTGATGTCGGGCCTGGGCATTGCCAGCGCCGTCGAGATGGGCGGACACTTCATCGATCGGCTCAAAGCGAGCGGGCTCGACACCTCGCTCGACTCGCTCTACGTCCTGTACGGCGAAGCGGGCGGCGCACCTGGCTCTGTCTTTGAAACCGACGGCATGAGCTGCCCGACCTGCGCGGTCAACGGCGACGGCGTGCTGTTCAAAAAGAGCATCGCTGCACTCGACGTTCTGACCAGCAAGTGGTCCACCAGCAAGAGCAGCAAAGACGCCAAGCAAGAGAGCGTGGCCTACGGTCACCTCGAAGTGGGCGTCACTCCGGCGGTGTGGAGCAAGCTCCTGGCACACGTAAAGTCGCTCGACTAAGCAGCGCGTGTTGGCGGACCCGGCGATTCGCTATCCGAGGAGCCGTGCCCGCCGACCAGCGCCAGACCAGTTTGCCAAGACCAACGAGCCAGATCGCTCTGCCGCGCTGGCTTGTGCGTCTACTTTCCGCCCTTTTTGATGAAGACCGGGCCCTTTTTCGGGGCTGCTTTGGTCTGCGCCAGCTTGATGTCCACCAGATCTTTGCCGCGCTGCACCTTCAGGACCAAGTCGTGGCTCGCCAGCTCTTTGATCGCTTGATCGATCTGCTTGGCAAAGTCACTGGGCGTTCGCACTTCGTGACCCAGCACCGACAGCACGATGTCTCCCGTCTTGATTCCGGCGGGCGCAAGCGGGCTGCTTTCATCGACCTCGATCACCACCGGACCGCGCACCGTCGATTCAAACCGCATGGCCAGCAGCGGGAAGAACGGCACGACCTTGATCTTGGCGGCGGCTTCCGTCTGACGGAACTGGTTCACCAGCTTGTCAAACGCCGCTTTGTCTAGCTCGATCAGCGTCGAGGCTTGGAAGCCCGTCTCGCGCGTTCCTTTGCTCTTGCGCGCGCGCTTTTCCCAGTACTGGCTGAGCGTCGGCTGCGCACCGTCTGCCAGGCTCTGCTTAAACGATGCGGCGACGCGCTTGTGCTGATCGGCCTGGTGATCGCGAGCGGGCTGAAGCTGCGCCTCGATCGTCGCTGGATCATCTGTCTGCTTGATGCTCTTTTGCGCTTTGTCCAGCTCGTCTTTGAGCGCCTGCACCGACTCCGCAAACAGCGGCTGAATCACCTTCCGCCAGTCGGGATCTTTGGTCTCTAGCTCTTCGGCCAGCTTGCTCACCAGCTCGGCTTGCGCCGCGACATCGGCACGCTCTAGCGCTTCCGTTCGATCGGCAACCAGCGTCGAGTGACCGACAAACTTGCTGCCATCGCTGGCAAACTTGCTGTCGTGCCACGGTGGCGCTTTCGGCGTCGAAGACTCGACGACCGACCAGTCACCCGCGCGCCCCGCCGGAGTCGCCAAGATCCGATACACAATCGCGCCCGACAGCGACAGCATCACCACCAGCAGGCCCGGCAAAAGCCCTGGGATCGTCTGAAGCTTGCCAAACACGCCCTGCGGCTGCGGAGGCTGCGGCTGCGATGGCGGCAGGCTCGTCGCTTGGCTGATCGAACCGGGTCGCGCAAAGGCTGCGCTCGACTGATTCATCGAGCCATTCATCGTCGATCGGGGATTGCTCATTCCCATCGGCGATGGCGTCGGGGTCGGCTGCGGTGTCCAGCCCGTGCTCTGCTGCGGCTGCGGAGTCGCTGACATCGGCTGCGCCGTCCATCCCGGGGTTCCCGACGGAGGCGGCGTTCCCACCGGCGCAGTCATTGCCGGACCAGCCATCGTCGCTCGCGGCGTCTGCGGGGCCGGAGCCGCCGTCAGCAGCGCAATCGTTGCCTTCAGATCCGGCGTCACCTGCGGCTGCGGCAGCGTCTGCAAGCGGTTAAACCACGTCTCCGATACCACGCACGTCACTGGACCACCGCACAGCGCACACTTGATGCGCGGCACTCGTCCGGCGCGAAGCTCGTCGCCGTGCATGGTAAAGTCCACCAGCTTCGGTGTCGTCGCTCGGCAGCGCGAGCAGTTGTACGGAATGATGAGCGACAGCACCTGACCCTTGCGCGTCAGATCTTCTGGCTTGCCCAGGCGCTCCAAAAAGACCGCTGGAACCGCGATGAAGCTCACCCGCTCGACCGATTCAGAGGTGCCGGTCTTCGCATCGAGCGTCCGCATCAGCTTGCGCCAGTGCGCCGTTCCGACTGGATCGATCGACAAGATGCCGCCCAGATCGACGATCACCTCGCCTTCCAGTCCGTCGGCCAGCTTTTCCGGCTTCAGATCACTATCGAGATCGCCTGACAGCTTGATGTACGTGCAGCGACCCTCGATCCGCTTTTCGATCCGCAGCTTGCGCTGTCCGCCCTGGCCGTAGTTTAGGTGGACCCGCAAGAACTGCATCACCGCTGGCGGAATCGCCTGAATCGGCTGCTGCGCGACGTAGTTAAAGTACATCGCCGGGTTTTCGTCGAAGTCCTCTTTGTTGCCGCAGGTCTGACAGGTCATCGCCGGGGCTTGTCCGGCGCGCCAGACGGGCGTTTCCTCATCGGTGCGGAACAGGTGACGCTTTTCCAGGTCACAGGACTCGCAGCGATACGGCGCGTAGAAGGACACGATGTATCCGGGCCCGCCGAAGTTTGCGACCATGTTGAACTGGTCCACCACCTTCGGAGAGCTTTCGACGTAGTAGACGCCAGCCAGTCGCGGTGCGATGTGCTGGACGAAGTCGATCCACTGACGGATACCAAAGGAAGAGATCCGGTCCACTCCACCCAGGTCGAGGATCAGGTAGCGGCAAGCGATGGTCTGCGAGAGGCCTGGGGCGTCGAACTGTTCGTCGATCGTTCCCATCAGGCGTAGGCAGGTTACGTCGCCGTCCGACAGACGCTCGATGAGGAGCTTGGGCGGAGGCTGGACAGCCCCCAACATGCCTGAACGTTCTTCGTAATTCACGACGGCAGCCTACCTTAAGAATCCAGCCTAACCGCATGGGCGGTCAAGTCTGGGAAAATGATACTGCGGCCAGGCTTGGCACCTTCCGTCGCTCGTCCTGGCTCTAGATCGATGACAGCGGTTAGCCTGGTGCGGCAGCCCGGCTCCACATCCACTTGCACCAGCGGGCAGGTTCGACAGACCAGCGACAGTCCGATGCCTGCGCCACCTTGACCACGATTGACCTGGCCACTCGCCGCTCGTCGCAGCGAACGCACCAGATCCGATCGCTTGAGCCGCCCGAACCGATCCACCACTTCCACCGCCAGGCGCATGCCATCGGTGCCGTAGCGGAAGATCACCTTGTCTTCGGCGGGTAGCTCGATCGCGGCGGTGCGATCGTGGGCGTAGCGGGTTCGGCCCTGGGCATCGACCGGCGCATCGTACATCGCGTTGGTGAGCAGCTCGTGGACCACTTCCGCCAGGCTATCGGCCACCCGGCGCGAGATGTTCAGGTGCTCGGCGCACAGCTTGACCAGCCGAGACTCCGCCGCGTCGCGTCCCCCGATGTTGGTGATGCTCGCCGAAAAAGCCTGCGCGCCCCACAGCAAAAACCCCTGGACCGGCAGAAGCGGCTGACCGCGTAGAAACGCCGCGATGCTCAGCAGCTCGGATTCCAGGTCGGGCCGTCCCGATCCGGGCCTGACCCCGAGCACCGCCACGATGCCGGTCTGCTCAAACATCGCAGCAGCATCGACTTCATCGCCCGCGCCGTAGATCACACCAATACAGCGCTTGCCCGCTGGCGGAGTCTTCAGACCTTCCGCAATCGCGCCAGCCGCTGCCGCTTCCCCGACCACCAGCCACAGCCCGACCTGCGGATCGCTGTGGAGGATCGGTGCAATCGCGGTCGTCTCGTCTTCGTAGGTCTTGACCGTGTAGCCCGCACTCACGAGGAGCCGCGCCAGCCGCTTGCCGGTGCTGCGATTGCGCTCGACCACAACGGCCACTGCTCGCTCTGCGCGAGGCTTCGTTCCGGTCCCGGTTCCAAGGTGTCCATGACCCATCGCGATCGCCCGTTCATTCACCAGTTGGTTGCCCAGTTGATAGCAAGTCGGGTCTTTGCCGCAGTCGCTCTGTAGTCCCTGCACAAAAGCCCAAGACCACATGGTAAAGTGCATAGCTACGGTCTGTCGAGACGCTGCTTGCCAAGATCTGATCTGGTTCTACACGGGGCCACACCTCCCACTTGGTGAGAGTCGGGCCCGCTGCATAGACAGGATCTCGACGCGCTGATAACGTCTATCGGACAAACATTGGGCGATATGGATACCGCTGAAGGCAAACTCGATCCGGGGTCTCCAGAGCACCCGCAGCCATTTGGCAAGTACCTGCTGCTTGGACTCATTGCCAGGGGTGGGATGGCCGAGGTCTACCGGGCACGCAGTCGTCAGAGCGGCGGTCGGCTCTACGCCGTCAAGTGCATGCGCTCGCAGCTCGCCAAGGAAGCGCGCTTTGTGGAGATGTTTGTCCGCGAAGGCAAGCTGGCCGTGCTGCTCAGCCACGACAACATCGTCCGCACCTTTGAGATCGGACGCACCGAAGGCCGCTACTTCATCGCCATGGAGTACATCGGCGGCAAGGATCTCACCCAGATCTTGCGCCGCTGTCAGGAAACCAGCGGTCGCATTCCGCTGCCGCACGCCTGTTACATCGCCGCCAAGATGTCCGAGGGTCTGCACCACGCCCACACCTTGATCGACGCCGATGGCAAGCCGCTTAGCATCGTCAACCGCGATGTCTCTCCCTCGAACGTCCGCATCGCCTGGGATGGTCAGGTCAAGCTGCTCGACTTCGGCATCGCCCAAGCGATGGTCAAGTTCACGTCAGAGATCGGCGTCCTCAAGGGCAAGTTCAGCTACATGTCGCCCGAGCAGATTCGCGGCATGCCCGTCGATGCCCGCACCGATGTCTTTTCGACCGGCATCATCCTTCACGAGATGCTGACCACCGAAAAGCTCTTCCGGGGCGACACCGAGTTCCAGCTCATGGAGCGCGTCCGCAACGCCGAGGTCTTGCCGCCGTCCAAGTTCAACCGGCGCGTGCCCGAAGCGCTCGACAAGATCGTCATGAAGGCGCTCGCCCGCGATGTCGCCGATAGGTACGCCTCGGCCCAAGAGCTGGCGCAGGATCTGCACAAGTTCCTCGCCCCGTATCGCTTCGATCCCAAAGAGATGGTCGATCACCTCCGCTCGCTGTTTCGCGCCGACTACGAAGCAGAGGTCGCCGAGATTGCCGCCTGTCAGCGCGCCGAGCTACCGACCGGCGAAGATCGCGATGCCTCGATGGTCATGACCGCGCAGGTGATCGAAGGTGCCCAGAGCGTGCAGCTTACCGGACGCGCCTCTGATGAGCAGCTCAAGAGGCTGGTCACCCCCGCAGAAGCCGCCAGCCGCAGCGGTGAGCCCGTCGCCATTCCTTCCCCCGTAAGCGGCCCCGAAGTCACCCAGCCGACGAACCCCGGTGGACCCAAGGGCCTGTGGGCGCGGCTGCGCGGACGCTTCGGCAAGACCGAGTAGCGCCCCCAGCGCAGCGTTCAGCAAGACCGAGTAGCGCCCCCAGCCCAGAGCCTGTAAAGTCCCGCGCGCTGGCCATCGGCTGGTCAGAGGCTAGGCATCGGCATGGGCTACACGGTCAAAGAGCTGTTTTATACCCTGCAAGGCGAGGGCTCACACACGGGACGCGCTGCCGTGTTCTGTCGCTTTGCGGGCTGCAACCTGTGGAGCGGTCGCGAGTCCGACCGTCTTTCCGCCACCTGTCGCTTCTGCGACACCGACTTCATCGGCACAGACGGACCCGGCGGTGGCAAGTTCTCTTCTGCCGACGCGCTCGCCGATGCCGTCTTGGCCTGCTGGGACACCCACGCCCGCAGCCACCCCGAGCGCCGCTTCGTCGTCCTCACAGGCGGCGAGCCCCTGCTGCAAGTCGATGCTGCCCTGTGTCGCAGCCTGCACGCGCGCGGCTTCTACCTCGCCATCGAGACGAACGGCACCCAGCCCCTACCGATCGGCCCCCCCGCTGACCGCATCGACTGGGTGTGCGTGTCGCCCAAGGCAGGCAGCACCTTGGTCCTGTCCGCAGGCGACGAGCTGAAGCTGGTCTTTCCCCAGCCCGGTGCCGAGCCCGAGCGCTTCGCCGACCTGCCCTTTTCCGCCTTCTTCCTTCAGCCCATGGACGGCCCCCTGCGCAGCGAGCACACCACCTCGGCCATCGCCTACTGCCAGACCCACCCCCGCTGGCGCCTCTCCCTCCAAACCCACAAACTCCTCGGCATCCCCTAACCCCCGCCCGTCACAGGTCGTGGCGTGGATCGGCTAGATCGGCTCTGGGAGCGTCTGACTCACTTGGAGCTTCATCCAGCCAAGGAGCACCAGATGCCGAATGGCGCTGGCCACCGCACGCTGCTTTTCCTCGCTCGCCCAGGACTTCTTCCAATCGAGGATGTAGCGATAGAGGTCTTGCTCCGCCACATCACCGTGCGCCCGCTCTTTTTTGAGCTGACGACTGGCGAACAGCACCGTCAGAACCTCTTCCGCTTGCGCCGTGCTCTTGATCCGGCTGAAGAGGTCCACGGTCTTTTGGATCTTCTTTTGATGCAGCGCAATAATGTCCGCGAACTGGGCGCGGTCCCGCTGGTATTGGGGCCCCACGCGCAGCGCAAGCATCTGACCGAGCGGCTCTTCCTGGATCCAGTTGCGATTGGCAAACTCGTGAAGCGCCTGCTTGACCTCATCGGCGAACGGTCCGTAGCTGCCCTTGCCAAACTGAAAGCCGGTGGGCACCCCCATTTCCGTCACCACGTAACAGATCTTCTGAAAGATGGTTCGCCCGACGGGACTTGCATAAGGCTGCTGTCCCAGCTCGGAGAGGACTTCCAGCAGGACCACCCACGCCGCATTGAGCTTGTCGGGCTTGCGTCCTTTGCCATCCAACGTCAGCTGCGACGGCCCGGCGAGAAACGCTTCTTGTAGCGCTGGCTTGCTCGTTCCAAACGGCGCGTAGACCTTGATGTCGATGGGGAGCTGGGCGAGCTTCCGATACATGAGCGGGCCCACCTCTGCCCAGGTCAGTCCGCCATTGCCGCAGCCGAGCGGTGGAAACGCGATGCTCTCGATGCCCCAGTCGGCATAGTGCTGCACAAAGAAGTCCAGCCCTTGCTCGATGTCAGCGAGCCGAGAAGGCGAGCGCCAGTGACCTTTGGTCGGGAAGTTCACCACCCGCTTTCCGCCGTCACCAACGTAGAGATAAGGCTCTCCCAGCCGCACCTGCTGGCGGGCGCAGCGCGCGGCGTAGTCTTCGAACAGGGCGGGAAAGCGCTTCTTGAACTCCAGGGCGACGCCTTTGCCCATGACGCCAACGCAGTTCACGGTGTTGACCAGGGTCTGGCTGTCGCTGAGAAACAGGTCCCCGATGAGTGCTTTCAACATGCATCACCTTGTAGCCGAGCCCCTGACGGCGACCCAAAGAAGAGCACCGGATCGATGTGAACGGGGAACGGAACCTTCATCGCAGTAAGCGCTGCTTGTGTCGCTGCATCTTTGACCTTTGCTCCTATCAGGAATTGGCGCGCTACGCGATGCGGGACCAAGACCTCGGCACACTTTCGCGACCGATGCCGATAGAAGGCGACCGGATCATCGGGGTGCCGCCAGTCCATCGCGTAGATGTCTGCAAGTGGCAGGAGCGACCACTGCGAAGGTGCCAGAAACCGTACGTAGTCGCTCGATGCATTGCAGTCCGCAAACACCACTCCCGCCAGTGTGGCCACCTGGGTCGAGACACACAGCACACACAGCTCGTGGGCTTGATCCTTCCGCTTAAACAGCATGGGGTTGCGCGCATGGAAGTACAGGTTGGCGTACTGATGCAGTCGCAGGCCATTGGGGACTCGCTTCTGATCGCGTCGCTCCTGCACTTCTTCCATCGCCACCGATGCATGCGAAAGCTTCGCGGCTTGCTCATAAGACAGGATCCCGTGCTCCAGCACAGACGGGATGTTGCGAAGCGGCATGATGCAGTGAAACTCTGTGACGCGCGGATCCATGCGTGAGCGGAGTGTGGCACGAGCGATCCCCACCCGCCAGCCACCGCGCACTGCCCACCCCCCCGCGCGGCCGTCGTGTGGTGTGGGGCTTTGATTGGCCCGACCTTGTGAGGTCGGATCGTGCGTGCTAGCGTCGCGCCATCTTTTTTGAGGTGCTGTGATGCCCACGTCCGCTCGTTCCCGTGTGAGTGCCAAGCCTGCTGCGAAGAAGACTGCTGCTGCGAAGACCCCTGCTGCTGCGAAGAAGCCCGCGCCAGCGAAGACGCCTGCTGCGGCGAAGAAGCCCGCGCCAGCGAAGAAGCCCGTGGTGGCGAAGAAGCCCGTGCCAGCGAAGACGCCTGCGGCGATTGTTCCCAAGGAGGGGCCGGTGGGTCCGAAGGCGGCGGCGGTTGGCTCTGAGGCGGCGTATCAGCGCTACCTGCCGCTCGCGCAGAAGATCCCGGCGTCCGAGGTGCTCAGCTATCGGCTCGACCCGGTGCTGGCGCATCACAACGCGCAGCTCGCGCTGGCGGCGCTTTCGCCGCACAAAGACGCGCTGAAGAAGGCGCTGCCGCTGCTTGACCACTCGGCGCTGTTCGACGTGGCAGAGCTGGCCCAGGCAGTGGTGTTTGCCGACCTGTCGGTGGAAGGCAAGGTGCGCTCACTCGGAGAGACGCGAACCCTGCTCACCGAAGCCAGCCAGCTCCGGGCGCTGTTGCTTGGGATGGCCGAGACGCTGGCCTCCGCCGGGATCTTTGCGGCAGCGGCGGTGGACAAGATCCGGGCGGGGCGCGGTCCGATCGACCAGGCGAGCGACTGCATCGAGCTGGCCGCCCTGTTTGGCAAGACGCCGCTGGCGATGAAGGAGCAGCGCCTGGTACGTACCGAGCACATCGAGCGGGCCAGTGAGCTGGGCACGCTGCTGCTCGGGCGGCTGACGCCGGGGGGCGGACGCAAGAAGGGCACGGAGCGTCCCGACGCCCAAGAGGTGGCGGCGCGCGATCGGCTGGCGACGCTTCTGTGGCAGCGCTATCGCGACGTGCGACGGGCCGGGTTCTATCTGTGGGGCGATGAGCTGGATGATCGGGTGCCGCCGCTCCAGTCTCGGCAGCTCCCCCGCACGAAGAAGCCCGCAGCGCCCGCACCGACGCCCGCGTAGCCTCCGCAGCCCCGCACAGACAGTGAAGTGACCCCCAAGTCGCTGGCGAAGCAAAGTCAGAGACAGTCAAGTGTCGAAAAGTCGCTGGCGAAGCAAAGTCAGAGACAGTCAAGTGACCACCGAGGGCTGGACCTGGTGCCCGACGCCGGGTTATATGGCGGGACATGCCGATACTCGGTTCCTCGCCGCCCTACGAGCTGGCCGCTTGTTTCTTTGAGGACTTCAAGAGTTACCGCAGTGCGACCCTGCCGCTGCGTCCGCTCACGCTGCTGATCGGTGCCAATGCTTCGGGGAAGAGCAACCTGCTCGAAGGCATCCGCTTTCTGAGCCTGCTTTCGCAGGGTCGTCGCATCGACGAGGTATGGCGGGTCACGCATGACACGGACATTGCGATTCGCGGGGCTCGACCCCAGGCGCTGTTTCGTGCGGACGCAAGCTTTTTGACCCTGGGGTGCGAGCTGCGCCGCAAGGATGGCAAGGGGGCGTCCCTGGTTTTTTCGAGCACGATTGGCTTCGCGACAGAACCTGGAGGGGGGACGGGGCTGCGTGTACACCAGGAAAGGCTAGAGGAGGGCGATCGGTGGCTGTATCGGGTGAGCCAGCCAGCCGAGCGCTCAGTCGGCATCACCGTCGAATACAACAACTTCTCCAGGGGGGGGAAGAAGCCGAGGCTGACCCTGTCCAATGACCAGGCGCTGTTTGTGCAGCTACAGGGGCCGCAGGTGTTTTCGGCCCGTCATTGGGAATCGCAGCAGGACATCCCGGCTGCTGCTCGCGGCCTGCGGGACTTGCTTTCCAACATTCAGTTTCTGGACCCCGTGCCTTCTGCCATGCGGGGCGGCAGCTTTCCGTCGGATGATCGCCTGCGCGAAGACGGTCGCAATGTCTCGGCGGTCTTGGCGAATCTGTGCAGTAGTCCCGACAGAAAGCAGCAGGTGCTGGAGTTTGTGCGCTCGCTGCCCGAGCAAGACATTCGAGACATTGCCTTTGTGAAGGGCGCGCGGGGCGATGTCCTGGTGGTGTTGGAGGAATCCTTCGGGGGAAGGTCGCAGCTCTATGACGCCACCCAGCTGTCAGATGGGACGCTGCGGGCACTGGCGATCATTGCTGCGCTGCTGTCCGTTCCGGAAGGGACACTGCTGGTGGTTGAGGAGATCGACAACGGCTTGCATCCCAGCCGGGCCAAGCACCTGCTGACCCACATCGACCAGCTGGCGCGCGCGCGCGGTCATCGCGTGCTGATCACAACGCACAATCCAGCGCTGGTGGATGCGGTGCCCCTGTCGGCAGTGCCCGATATCGTGCTGTGCTACCGCGATGCCAAAGAAGGGGACAGTCGGCTGATTCGGCTGGATGAGCTGCCTGACTATCCAGCGCTGATTGGCCAGCACTCCATTGGGGAGCTGATGACCTCTGGACAGCTTGAGCTGGCCACCAAGTGGATGGCGGAGACTCCAGCGAGTCACCAGGCCCAGGCGAGTTCTTTTGTGGAGCAGTTTTTGGCCGAGGTCGCGGCGCGTGATGCGTCGGTTTCCCCAGCGGATGGCGCGGACAGCGGAGCGGGAGCCAAGAAGAAGAGCGAGCCATGAGCCTGTCCCTGCCTCCGGTGATCTTGGTCGATACCTCGGTGCTGTGCGCGCTGCTGAAGGTGCCCAATCGAGACAGTGAAGCAGCGCTCTGCGCCGAGACGCTCAAGCAATACGTGGCGGAACAGGCAGCGCTGTTACTCCCGATGGCGACGCTCCTGGAGACCGGCAACCACATTGCCCAGAACGGCGATGAACGTCAGCGCCTGCACACTGCGAAGTTGTTCGTTGCCCTGGTGGAAGGTGGGTTACGTGACCGACCATCGCCGTTCGCTGTCGCGAAGTTTCCTGATGAGCCGACGCTCCGGAAATGGCTGGCTGTCTTCCCAGAGAAGGCAAGTCTGAATGCGCAGCGGCGCAAGGGGCTTGGGCTTGGGGATGTGTCCATCTTGGATGAGTACGAGCGGCAGTGCGCACAGAACCCTCGCCGCCTGGTCCGTATCTGGACGTTAGATCACGGCCTACGTCGCGAGCGACCGCCTGCCAGCCGGATGTAGGCGGCGAGATGGGTTTCTTGACGGACTTGGGCTGGGTTTGTTAGCGTCCCTACCTCTTTGGAAGGAGCTTTGCGTGTCCAAACAACACCATACAGCCTCGGGGACCCCGGATGGGTTCGTTGGCTTTTGGCAGCGGAAGTGGGAAAGCATCACCGTCTATTTTTCTCGGGGGCTGGTGCTGCTGGTCGGACTGGTGGTGCTGATCGTCGCGGGATGGGGGATCAGCCAGTACCTGGATGGACGCAAGGAGCGCTCGACGGAAGCGCTGGGGCGGGCGCTGCGGATTGCGGATGCGCCGCTCATCACCGAGCAGGACAAGGACGTGGAGCAGAGCGACGAGGTTCCACGCTTTAAGACGAACAAAGAGCGCCAGGACAGCGCGCTCAAGGTGCTGGCCGACCTGGACAAGGACTACGCGAGCACCCCGGCGGCGCTGCGGGCCACGCTGATGAAGGCGTCGCTGGCCTACGATCAGGGTCGCTATCCCGAAGCAGAGTCGCTGTACCGTCGCTTCGTCGATGCCAAGCCGCGAGAGCAGGCGCTGGTGCTGTTGGCCCAAGAGGGCATTGGCCTGTGTGCCGAGGCGCGGAGCGACTTTGCGGCGGCGCAGGCGGCGTACACGGCGCAGGCGGCGGGCGATCTGTTCAAAGAGCGCTCGCAGTGGAACCTGGCGCGGGTCTACGCCAAGCAGGGCAACAAGGCCAAGGCCGTCGAGATCTACAAAGAGATGCTGGCCAAAGGGGACCCGAAAAGCTCGCTGCGCGACGACATCCAGAACCGCCTGTCGCAGCTGGAGCAGTAGATGACGGGCAAGGCGTGGCTGTCGCTCATCGTCGGGCTGTGCGGGTGTGCGGGCCTGGGTCTGGCCCCTCGTCCGGCGCAGATCGGCGGGGTGACGATGGCGCGCGAGACGTTTACGGCGCCGCAAGCGGTGCTGCGGGTGCGCTGGAGTCGGCCCCTGGTGCTGAGCCAGGCCTTCTTCGCCTACAACCCGCAGGAGTTTGCGACGGCGGCGCTGTCTCCCGATGGGCAGACGGTGTTTGTCGGTAGCTCGGCCAAGGTGCTGTATGCGCTGCGGCAGCGGGACGGCGAGGTGCTGTGGCGGCATCAGCTAACAGGCGGGCTTTTGTCAGAGCCGCTGTATGTTCCGGCGGGCGAGGCGACCGGGGAGCCGCTGCTCATCGTCGGGGATGACGATGGCATGCTGACTGCGCTGGCACCCAAGACGGGCGAGGTCCGCTGGTCGATGCAGCTATCGGGGCCGGTGCGGACGCAGCCGACGGTTGCGGGCGGACTGGTCTTTACCACCACGACGGCGGGCCGGGTCTATGCGCACAAGCTGGGCACCGGCAAGTGGGTCTGGCAGTACGAGCGCGAGACGCCCGACGGCTTCGCGATTCGCGGGGGCTCGGGGGCGCTGGTCACGGGGGGACGGGTCTACGTCGGCTTTCCCGATGGCTACCTGGGCTGCTTGCAGGCGGAAAACGGCGAGCTTCTGTGGACGCGGCAGCTTTCGGGCAATGCCACGCGCTTTACCGACGTAGACAGCACGCCTGTGCTGATGGGCGACACGCTGTTTGTGTCGTGCTTTGCGGGCGGGGTGTTTGCGCTGGATGTCAAAGACGGCTCGACGCGCTGGCGCTATGAGCTGGACGCGGCGGGCCAGCTGGCTGCCGATCCGGGGGGCGAGCGACTGTATGCGGCCTCGGCGACGCAGGGGCTGATCGCGCTGGACCGCAAGGGGCGGCTTCTGTGGCAGCAGAGCCCGAGCAAAAACGGCGAGATCTCGGCGCCGCTCACCTGGGGTCGCTATGTGCTGTTTAACTCGGTGTCGAGCGGTCTTTTGATCGTCGAAGGCGCGAGCGGAGAGCTGGTGCAAGCGTTCAACCCCGGCCAAGGTGCCTCGGCGCGACCGAGTGCCTCGGCGAGCGAGGTCTACCTGCTATCGAACGTCGGCGTGTTCTTTGCGCTGACCCGAGGCTAAGCGCAGCCTCGCTTCACTGTTTCCGACCCATCACAAGGAGCTGGCGATGCTACGACGAGCGAAATGGACCGCGTGGGGCGTGTCTCTGCTGCTACTCGGCTGTCCGCCGGGCGATCTGCCGCAGGACGCAAGTCCCGACATGACGGTGAAGACGACGCTCGACCCGGATGAGATCCAGCTCAAGGTAAGTGGTCGCTGTCCCGGCGATCCAAGCTGCGCAGAGGGCGGGGACAGCACGCTGTATGTCGGCTACGGGGTGCGCGACATCACGCCGGAGATCGAGACGTTCACCGACTCGAACAAAAACGGGGTGTGGGACGACGGCGAGCCCTACGTCGATAAGAACGGCAACGGCAAGTTCGATGCGTACTGGATGGCGGGCTACGGCAACGGACGGCTGGCGTATGGGGTCCATGACTCGATGTGGGCGCGGGCGCTGGCCTGGAAGCAGAACCAGACGGTGGTGGTGCTGGTGGCGGTCGATGCGCTGGGGCTGTTTCGCGATGAAACCAAAGAGATCGAAAAGCTCATCGATCCTCGGCTGGGGGTGGACCTGCTGATGGTTCACGCGACGCACCTGCACCAAGCGCCGGATCTGGTCGGAGGCTGGGGCCCGGACAACTTCACAAGCGGGATCAACCGCACCTACCAGCAGCGGGTTCGCAAGCTGATCGCGGAGGCGGCAGCGGAAGCGGTGATGGCCATCAAGCCTGCGCGGGTGACGATGAACTCGGTGCTGGTGCAGGACGCGGGCGGAGACATGCATCGCTACGTCGGGGACTCGCGCGACCCGGTGGTGATCAATCCCCGGCTGCACACGCTCCAGTTTATGGATCTATCGACGACGCCGCCCAGGCCGATTGCGACGCTGGTGAACTGGGCGCATCACCCGGAAGGGGCGGGCTCGTCGAATCACCTGATCACGTCGGACTTCGTTCACTACCTGCGCAAAGAGCTGGAGACTGCGGGCTCGGGGCCGGTGGTGTACGTAAGCGGGGCGCTCGGGGGGCAGATCGGGCCGGGCAAGGTGGTGGCGATCGACGACAAGGGCAACGAATACAAGAGCGGCAGCTTTGAAAAGGTCGAGTGGATCGGCAAAGGGGTGGCGGGGTTTGCGAAGACCTCGCTGGCGGATCCGGCGGCGGTGACGGTGGACGGCAAGGGGGCCAAGCTGAGCTATCGGACGACGACGTTCCCGGCGCAGGTGGCCAATCGGCTGTATCACCTGGCGCTTCAGCTCAAGATCTATCAGCGGTCGGTCTGCTGCTACGACGACACGCGGGCGGTGGATGAAGAAAACCTGCCCTCGATTGAGACGCAGGTGACGTATCTGCAAATCGGTCCCGCGTCGATCATCACCAACCCCGGTGAGCTGCTGCCCGAGCTGTTCATCGGTGGCTACGGGGGAGAGTACGCGGGCAAGTACACCTTCATCGACCAAAAGAAGCCCAACTCTGCCGACGTAAGCAAAGCGCCCAAGCCGCCGTACCTGATCGATGTGATGGACGGCGATCCGAAGCTGCGGATGACCTGGGGCCTGACGCACGACTTTTTGGGCTACATCGTGCCGCGCTACAACTGGCTGCTCGATGAAAAGAAGCCGTACTTTGCGGAAGCGGAAGGCGATCACTACGAAGAGACGAACAGCATCGGACCGCTCGCGGAGCCGCAGGTGGTGGGAACGATGCGTCAGCTGGTGCTCGATGGCCGTCCGAACCAAGCGCGCTAGTCTGTCTTTCGATCGGTAACCTTGCGCGAAGATCCCGTGTCTGCACCGCATCTGTCCCAGCGTCCAGCGCCGCCTGTGGCCACGTTCCGCACGGTCCTTTGGGAAGTGCTGGGGGTGTTCTTGGTGGCGACGCTGCTCGTGTCGATCCTGTATCGGCTGCGCGGCATTCCGCTCGTCGAAAGCAACATCGCAGTGGTGGCAGCGGTGGCGTTTCTGTACCTGCCTGCGCTGCTTTTGTGGCGACGCGGCTTCGAGCTGGAAGACTACGGGCTGCGCTTTCGTCCGATCGGGCGGGGCATCGGGCTGTGGCTCGGGGCGAGCGTGCTCATCCTGCCGGCGTTCGGGGTCTTCTATGAGCTGTTTGTGAACAAGCTGTGTCCGCAGCTTTTGGCGAAGCTGGTGGTCTGTCCAACGCCGATTGCCAAGACGCTGCGACTGCCGCCGAAGCTGTCGCTGCTGATCGTGTCGCAGGTGCTGGTGGTGGCGCTGCCCGAGGAGTTCTTCTTCCGTGGCTACATGCAGCAGCGGCTCGGTGAAGTGATGAGCGTCACGCGGGCGTGGCTGTGGTCAGCGGCGCTGTTTGCGCTGGGTCACTACCTGGTGACGTTTCATCCGGCATCGCTGCTGGTGTTCTTTCCAGGGCTTTTGTTTGGGATCCTGCGCAGGCTGAGCGGATCGGTGCTGGCCGGGACACTGTTTCACGCGACCTGCAACGTGGTGATGGAAGTCCTACACCGCTCCCTTGGGTAAGCGCTGGGGGTAAGCGCTGGGGGTAAGCGCGGGCGCGGGCTTTGGTTGGAAGCTCGGACTCGACGGGCAGACGCGTGGCTGTGGGCTATGATTGCTGCGTGCCGCTGCGGGAGATCTTGCGCACTCCGTACTTCCTGATTCAGCTGGATGAGCCCGCGCAGCTTGTCCGGCTTCAGCGCACGAGCGAGCCGTTTCCGTCCCTGGATGCAGCACAGAGAGGCTGGCTCGATGTGATCGATGCCTGTGATCGCGCAGGTCGCAGAGGCCGCTGCTTCTTGGGAGACATGCGCCAAGGTCCAGCGCGCAACGATCCCGCGTTTGAGCAGATCGTCCTTCCGCTGATTCCGCATGTCCACAGAGGGTTTGTGCGCAACGCGGTGCTGGTGAAGATGGCGGTCGGTGCGCTCCAGATCAAGCGGCACGCCAAGTCGGATGGAATCGAGCGACTGATTACGAGCAGCGAAGAAGAAGCGCTCTCGTATCTGCGGGATGGGAAGTCGTAGGGGGAAGTCGTAGGGGGAAGTCGTAGGGGGAATCCTGAATAGGAATCCGTACGCGGAATCAGTAGGCCTTGGCCATGATCACGCGCTGCGCGGACGGCTTGCCGGTGAGGATGCAGGTGCCGCTTCCTTGCGCGCCTGCCGGGAGCTGATCGGGCAGCGGAATGCAGCGGATCGTGGTCTCAAAGCGCTTCGACATCTGATCTTCATCGTCGCCAGTGCCTGCCCAGTGAACCCAGGCAAAGCCGCCGCCTTCTTGCTTGAAGAAGCGCTCGAAGTCTTCCAGGTTGTCGATGACGCGGGTGCGGCTCTGACGGAAGGCGAGGGCGCGATCGAACAGCTCCTGCTGCATGCCTGCCAAGGTGCGGACGATGCTGTCGATGGCTTCGGCGCGGGGGACAAAGCTCTTGCGACGCTTGCGCTGATCTTCGACCGACTCGCCGGGCTGCTCGATGACGAAGCGACGAACCAGACACAGGACTCCTTTTTCTAAGTCCTTGGGTCCGATCTCGATGCGGATGGGAACGCCTTTGCTTTCCCACTCATAGAACTTCGCACCGGGCTGCATGTTGTCGCGGTCGTCGAACTTAACGGTGAGTCCTTTTTGGCAGAGCTCTGCTTTGACCTTGTCTGCTTCGGCGAACACGCGCTCCTTTTCATCGTCTTTGCGATAAATCGGAACGATCACAACGTGAATCGGCGCAAGCTTGGGAGGCAGGATCAGACCGCCATCATCGGAGTGCGTCATGATGAGCGCACCGATGAGCCGCGTGCTGACTCCCCAGCTTGTTGCGTAGACGTATTCCAGCTTTCCTTCGCGGTTTAGGAACTTCACATCCGCCGCTTTGGAAAAGTTCTGTCCCAAGTAGTGCGAGGTGCCCGCTTGCAGCGCTTTTCCGTCTTGCATCATCGCTTCGATGCACATCGTATCGAGCGCTCCCGCGAAGCGTTCACCCGGCGTCTTGCGACCCTTGATGACCGGAACCGCCATCACGTTCTGCGCAAAGTCGGCGTAGACATCGAGCATCTTCGCCGTCTCTTCCAGCGCTTCCTGTTCCGTCGCGTGCGCGGTATGTCCTTCTTGCCACAGAAACTCTGCGGTGCGCAGAAACAGACGCGTTCGTAGCTCCCAGCGCACCACGTTGGCCCACTGGTTGATGAGCAGCGGCAGATCGCGATAGCTCTGAATCCAGTTCTTGTACTGATTCCAGATGATCGTCTCGCTGGTCGGACGAACCACGAGCGGCTCTTCCAGCTTCGACTCGGGATCGACCTGAACCACTCCGTCGATCGACTTGAGCCGGTGATGCGTGACCACCGCGCACTCTTTGGCAAAGCCTGCGGCGTGCTGTTCTTCGCGCGTCAGAAACGACAGCGGAATGAACATCGGGAAGTAGGCGTTGACGTGGCCCGTCGCCTTGAAGCGATCGTCTAGCTCACGCTGCATCTTTTCCCAGATCGAGTAGCCGTGTGGACGGATGACCATGCAGCCACGGACCGCGCTGTGCTCGGCCAGCTCGGCTTGGCGAATGACGTCGAGATACCAGTCGCTGTAGCTGACGCTGCGCGGGGTGATGCTGGATTCGCTCTTGGCGGCGGGGGCTTTTTGCGAGGACTTGTCGTTCGACGGATTGGGGCTCGGCATGGATACCTGTCACCTGGGGAAATCGAGTACGTGAGTGCCCATTTCTACCGCAGGTGACCGTCCCAAAACAAGCCAGCTTGCGAGGCTGTTACCAGGGCAGCTGATCTTGCAGGTGGAAGAATCCGCCGGTCGGTCCGTCCGCAGGGAGCGTGGCCAGCCACACGCTGGTCTTGGCTCCATCGACGACGTTCATCGGCGCGTCCTGTCCGCCCATATCGGTCTTGACCCAGCCCGGATGCGCCGCGTTCACTTTGATCGGCGTGCCGCGTAGCTCGTGGACCAGGTGGATCGTGAACTGATTGACCGCCGACTTCGAGCTGTCATACGCAGCAGCCTTGAAGTCATAAATCGGCGACTTTGGATCCGCGTGCAGTGCCAGCGATCCGAGGATGCTGCTCAGGTTGACGATGCGACCGGCCTCGCTCTTCTTGACGAGCGGCAGCAGCGCTTGCGTCACCGCGACCAGGCCAAACACGTTCGTTTCGTAGATCTTGCGCCAGTCGTCAATCGGCGTGGTGCTGGCTTTGCTGCCCCAGCCTTCCAGGGCCAGGCCCGCGTTGTTGATGAGCGTATCGAGCTTGCCAAACTGCTGCTCGATCTCTTTGGCGGCTTGCGCGATCGATGCGGCACTTGTCACATCGAGCACCAGAGGCCTTGCATCGACACCTTCTTGGGACAGCTCTGTGACTGCGGCTTGGGCCTTCTTTTCATCGCGTGCTGCGACGATGATCGTGTGTCCTTCTTTGCCAAGCTGCCGGGCCGTCTCCAGTCCGATTCCCTTGTTCGCCCCGGTGATCAAGATGACTCGCTTGCTCAGAGTGCTCATGTCAAATGCTCCTGTCGTGGCCGATCTACGGTTGGCTGATGAGGTGGCTTGTTACGGCCCGTGCCTCGTCATGGTTTGTCGCTGCAAATTCGGAAGCAGCTTCCCTAATCACATGAAGTAGGCTAAGCCTGGTACTTCCGATCGTCAAGTCACTTTCTTTTTTGCAGCGCCTAAGCATACTGAGTCTCGAGAGCACACAATGAAGCGAACCTGTGAAGGGCTGTGCCCACGATTTCAAGAAGCGATGGAGGTCTTGGCCAAGCCATGGACTGGACTCATTGTCGCGACCTTGGAAGATGGCGCGCTGCGCTTTTCGGAAATCGGTGCGCGCATTGCGGCGATTGGGGATCGGATCTTATCGACGCGGCTCAAGGAACTGGAAGCGCAAGGAGTGGTGCGACGGATTGTGCATCCGGGACCTCCGATTCGCGTCGAGTACGAGCTGACACCGGCAGGACATGGCTTTCGTGCGGTCTATGAAGCGATCGCAGCGTGGGGAAGTGCGCTGGCCGAGCAGCAAAAGCAGGCGCCGGAACCCGAGTAGTCACCGGATCGTCTGTCAGCCGTCCTGATTCGTCGCTGTGCGCTGCGCTGTGGGCTGCGCTTGCGCGGTAAGATGAGGGCACGATGGCGAATCAACCTGTGACCTTGCGCGACTCCGTAAGCAGCAAAGCAGGAGGCGAAGGCAGCGGGCTGCCAGTTCCTGGTCTGTTGCTGGTCTTTGCGCAAGGGAGTCCGCGCTGCACGGCGATTCCAATGACCGGGAATGCGCTGGAAGTGGGACGCGGCGATGGCAAGTCTCTGTTTCCTGCGGACCCTCGGATGTCGCGCAGGCACGCGAGTGTCGCCTTTGACGGAGAGCGCTTTCGCGTAAGCGATCTAGGCAGTCAAAACGGCTGTTATGTCGATGGTGTGCGCGTCGCTGGATCGACATCCAGCGCGGTGGCCAAGGTGCTGCGAACAGGGGACTCGCTGTTTCTGTTTTGCGCCGATCTACGTCCGTATCAAAAGCTGGGAGTGCGTGTCACAGACGATCGCGTTGTCGGTCCGCTGCTTCAAGAAGCGCTGATGCAAGCGGCGCGTGCGGCACAGTACGGAAGGACGCTACACATCACCGGAGACAGTGGCAGCGGCAAGGAAGGAATCGCGCGCGCATTTCATTCCGCAGGTCAGCGCGGAAGCGGTCCGTTTGTCGCGATAAACTGTGCGACGATCGCTCCCGGTGTGGCAGAGCGTCTGCTGTTTGGCGCGCGGCGTGGTGCGTTTTCGGGAGCGGTCGCGGACAGTGAAGGACTGATTCAGTCTGCCGATGGTGGAACCCTGTTTCTGGATGAAGTGGCAGAGCTGGACTTGGCGGTTCAAGCCAAGCTGCTGCGGGTCATTGAAACCAAAGAAGTGCTATCGATGGGAGCGCTGCGTCCTCGGCTGGTGAACCTGTCCATCTGCACCGCGTCCCATCGCAACCTGCGGCAAGAAGTCAGTAGCTCGCGCTTTCGGGAAGATCTCTATTTTCGCATTGGGAGTCCGAGCGTCACGGTGCCTCACTTGCGGCAGCGCTTGGAAGAGATTCCGTGGCTGATTCAGCTTGGGCTGCGAGCGATTCCGCAGGAGCTGTCCGTGCATCCGCTGTTTGTCGAGCAGTGTCTGCTGCGCGTCTGGCCGGGCAATGTCCGCGAGCTGCTGGCGGAAGCGCGGGCGGCTGCCCATGAAGCGCTGGGCAGAGAGTCCAGTCGTCTGGAGCCTTCGCACCTCAGTACACATGCTGGTCAGCCGATCGAGCGGAGGGATGACTCGACGCCTCCGTGTGCGGTGCTCTTGCATCCGCCGATTTCGCGCAAGGAACAGCCGGATCGATTGCAGGTGGAAGAAGCGCTGCGACGGAGCGACGGCAACATCAGTGCGACTGCGCGGCTGCTCGGACTACATCGGACCCAGCTCAAGCGGCTGCTCGCCAAGTTCGGTGTACAGGTCAGTAGCAGTCGAGCCGATGTCCTGGATGAAGACGAAGAGTCCTAAGAACGCCCTCTCGTGTGTACGTACCGGCTTGGGAGTCCCGGCTTGGGAGTCCCGGCTTGGGAGTCCCGGCTTGGGAGTCCTGGCACGGGGTGACACATGTGACAGGGGTTGTGTCAGCGGCTCTGTCACACGCTGTTCGGTGTCTGACGTAGCGATTGGGAGCCTGTCTGCTGCCTGCTCCTGCGCGATTCCCAAGCGTGTTCGTTGGGTTGGGAATCTGGTGCGTTCTGCACTGTGATGAAGGCCGCTGAGCGACGAAACTACAGATTCTGTTGGCATGTATTTTGGGATGAATCGCCGGTAGAGAAATTCAACAGAGAAGTTCAACAGAGAAGTTCAACCAGGAGATGACGATGTCGCTTCACAAGATGTTTTCTGTTCTGTGTCTGGCCAGCGTGATCGCAAGTGGCTGCGGGGGAGAGCCTGCGACTTCCGATCGGGACGCTGTTCAGCAAGGACTGCGTGGGGATGGGTGGACCAACAGCAACTACAACCAGCTGTTTTCGGCGACGCTGGATGGGCAGACGGTGACCGGGCTGTACTATGCAGGCGGCATGTGGTTTGTCAGCACCAGCAGCAGCCTGACCTATGCGCAGGTCAGCTCGATTGCCTACAACGGACAGGTGATTGATCCACGGAACCTGACGACCGGGCAGGGCACCTTTCAGGTGATTGGCGCCGATTCCGAAGACGCCGGGGTGGAGCTGGTCTTGACGGTGGCCGCTCCGCTCGCCGGAACGCTGCGGATCACGTCGGCTTCGGTGGCAACGGATGGCTCATTTGGCCGCTACAGCACAGAGTGGCTGCCCGCCAGTGCCGACGATCCTTCCGCCGCTGTGGGTCTGTGTCCGCGTGAGGTGCTGGTGGCAGGATCATCCAAGACGGCGACCCAGACGCAGGTTGTCTACGAGACCATGATCCCGATTGGCGGTGTCCGCTGGAACCTGAACGGCAGCAAGACCAGCGATGCCAACGCCATCACGCTTGGCTGCTCGCACGATGCCATCGGTGGCTGTGTCGAGTGGGGTTACGGTCCGTGGGGAACGCGTTCCGGGGTGTCGATGGCTTCGGTTCACCAGGCATGTACGCGGATGAAGCGCGATGATGTCTGTGGATCGGGCAGCCCGCTGACCACCGGCTATGATGCCGCGCAGGGGGTTACGACGATCCACGTCTCTGATCGCGTCGGCATTCATCCCGACACCAACCAGACCTACGCCACGATGGAGGCATTCTGGGGCGAAAACGGTGCGTCCTGCTTCAACGAGACAGAGTATCGCAGCACCAACTCGATCCTGCTTTCGCGCTTGGCCATCATCAAAGCGCAGTGTCCGTCTCGCTTTGTGGCGTGTAACAGCAGCCATCAGCGCGTGCTGCTGAGCGCTCGTCCTTGCACCCTGACCAACGCCGCCGGTGACTGCGTCGCCAACTAGCGCGCTTCCGCATCCTGGCGCGCGCCGAGTCTGTGCGCTCTGTCCCCGAACATGTCAGTCCGTTTCTACTGCGAAAGCTGACGCTCGACCTCATCCAGCGTGGCTTGGTACTTCCGCTTGAGCAGCGGATTTCCTCCCAGTCCTTCGCGCAGCGCCGCCTGTGCCGCCACCAGCGTCACCCGCCGCTGCGGACCCCTTTCCCCCTGCGCCCGCAGCTGCAGCAGCGCCCCTTTGACCACCAATGCTCGCGGCCAGCCCACTTGGCTCTTCAGTGCTCTGTCTAGACCATTCAGGCTTTCCTGGAACATCGTGAGTATACGTAACCTATTCAATCGGAACCCTCCAGCGGAGAGGAGCTGTAAGGCAATCTCTGCATGCGATAATAGAGCGTCGGGCTCATCTCCTAAGCTCTGTATAACTATCCTGGATAGTTGATATGCCTGCTCTAGCGTTTGCTGAAATTCTTGCTTATTTCGCATCATCCATTCAGCTTTCGCTGAAAGAAGGCGAGCTTCTGCATCTTGGCAATATGGATCCAAGTTGGGATCATGAATGCATGATTTAAGTGCATTGAATCCTGCTTCTATTGTTTTTGATGGATCGATATTGCGAATGATTAGTTGTTGAGCTTCAAAATGAGTAACAATTGCAATATAACTTTGTGATTCTGATGACGGTCCTGAGATGTTTGTCATTGATTGAAATGATTTTATGCTCGATGATTTTGTGTTTGATATTGATATATCTGAAAGCAGCTCAAATAATGCTTTATTCATCAAAATGGTTCCAATGTTTCCATAAGCAAAAGAGTAATTCTTATTGATCTTCAGTGCTTGCTCAGCTGCATCGAGGCCTTTGTGGATCCAGGTGCTGGGATCTTGGCCATGCTCGATCAGCCAAGTGCTGGCCCGCAGACTGGCCGCAGTTATGGTGTTGAGTGCATAAATATAGCCAGGATCAATCGCCAGCGCTTGCTCGGCACGCTGTACGGCTTGCTGGATGGTTTCAATGGGGCTGTGATTCGACTGTTGCTTGAGCTTGGCTTCGGCCAAAAGTGCAATGGCATAGTCGTTGTATGCCCAGGGAAATCTGGGATTGATCTTGATCGATAAACGGATCTGTTCTTGTGAGTCTTTTAGAAGCTGTTCTTGATTTTGTATTGTTAGCTCTGCCGCGCGATGCAGCGCGATTCCCTTGATCAGATGAGTGTATGCATCGCTTGGGTGTAGATGAATGGCATGATCCGATTCTTTGATCTGATCATTTCGGGTGTGGATGGCTTCTTGAATGCGGTTTTTCTGTTTGAGATAATCTGCAAAGAACGAGTATGCAAACGCTTTCTTGGTGTGGCCGTGGGACGCTTTGGGGCTGGCGCGTAGGGCTTGATCGGCTGCGCTGAGGGCTTCTTGCAGATGCGCTTCGGGACTCTTTCCTCGGAAGTAGTCCAGCTCTTCCCAGCGGATATAGGCTTCGGCCAGTGCTTCATGAACCTGGTGATCGCTGCGGCCAATCTCTGCGGCCTGTTTGTAGCGCCGAACGGACTCTGCAAAGCTCTGCTCTGCATGATCGTGCTCGCCGCGATCGCGCTCTGTCCGGGCTCGCGCTAGAAAGACATCTCCGCTTAGCTTGACCGCTTCATACAGCCACGGTGCAAGCTTGTGCGCTTGCTCTGCGCGTGCCAGCGCGGGCTCGTACTGCTGCTGAAAGTAGGCAATCAGTCCTTCGACATACAGAGACGAGACACTGCGCAGTCCACGACTCCGTTCCAGATAGCGCAGCGCCGGACGAAGCAGCTCTTCATCCAGCTCTGCCTTGCGCTTTTCAAAGAAGCTCTTGTCTCCGCTTCTGCGCGCATCATCGAGCGCTTGGGAATACAGCTCTCCGAGCGCGCGGCCTAGTGCATAGTCCAGCTCCAGATCGACATGTCCGAGCTGCTCTGCTTGGGCCAACTCTCGTCGGGCAGCCCCAAAGTCATGCAGCGCCAGCAGTCCACGTCCGCGTGCGTACGCTTGTAACCGAGGCCCAATGTCCTTGTGTTCTTGCAGCGCTTGCTCGATCTCTGTCATGCGATCGCGCACGAGCTGTTGTTCATAAGAAGTGTCATGAATCGGCAGCAGATACGCGGTGCGTGCCACCCACTCGAGATCCTGAACAGACTGCCCAATCCGACGGGAAAGCTCGGCTTGTTCTTTGGCGCGACGTTCCTTTTGGACAGAAATGATCCGTGCGCGGACAGCGATTCCTATGGCGGCCATCACGGCCACACACAGAAGCGCTGCCACTGCTGCCAGCGTACGATTCTGTCGTGCCCAGTATCCCAACCGATAGGAATAGCTCAGTCGCTTGGCCTGGACGCGCTGACTAGACAGATACCGACCGAGATCCTCTGCGAGCGCTCTTGCCGTCTGATAACGCTGCTCGGGTTCCTTGTTCAGACACTTGCTGACCACCAGCTCGATCGATTCCGGAATCTGCGGATCGATGCTCCGCAGCGGAGTCGGCGGATCATTCATCACCTTCAGCAAGATGTTGATCACGGTCTGATCTTCAAAGGGAGTCCTCCCAACCAGCACTTCATACAGCGTCGCGCCCAAGCTGTAGACATCGCTGCGGCGATCCAGTCGTCGCGCTTCTCCGCGTGCTTGTTCTGGCGACATATACGCCGGTGTTCCCATCACGGCTCCCGACTCTGTAAGCCCATGGGAATCGCCACTTTCGCGCGCCAGACCGAAGTCCATCAGCACCGGACGAAAGCGTCCATCCGTGCGCTGTTCGATCATGATGTTAGACGGCTGCTTGCGCAGGACCATCTGCGCTGCGCGGCTTCCGTCGGATCAGTGAATTGCTGCTTGGCTGAATCGGAAGTGGGAGGGAATGCACGCAGCTCTGATCCGGGTCTACGTTGGATCAGGAGTCTGCTTGCTTGGACGGTTCCGTTACGTCATGACGAAGCGTGGCCGCTTGCGCAAGCTGCGTACCTGACTTGGTACGAAACATTCGCTGCGCTATGTAGATGCTGCGATGTCCACAGAGCAGATAGGACAGCACGCAGACAATGACAACGTGCGGTAGGACGTGGGCTCCCAGAAGCTCCACAGCCATCACAGACAGCGCCAGCGGAGTGTTCGCAGAGGCCGCAAACACAGCCGCCAGACCGACGCCCGCACCCAGCGCAAGCGGAATTCCCAGCGCCTGCGAAAGGACATTGCCCAGCGCCGCTCCGATGAAGAAGAGCGGGGTGACTTCTCCACCCAAAAAGCCCGCACCCAGCGTCAGCGCAGTAAAGATCAGCTTGGCCGCAAAGGAATAGGAAGGAAGCGTCGGATCGGAAAACGCACGGACGATGGTTGGGACTCCCAAGCCCAAATAATCATCGGTTCCAGACAGCTTCCACAGACCCACCACACACAGACCGCCCATCATCATGCGAACAGAGAGCTGCGGAAGGAATCGCTCGCTTTGCTTTTTAAGAACATGAGTCAGCTCAATAAACAGCGTCGATGTCAGTGCAACCGCGATGGAAAACAGCAGCCACTTCCCAAGCAGCAGCGGCGACAGCGGCAGCGCAGCAGGAATCGGATAGCTGGTGTGAATGATTCCGAGCGAGCGTGTCACCAGATCCCCAATCAGCGCCGCAATCAAGGAAGGAACCAGCGCTTCATACTCAATCCGTCCGAGCACGACGAACTCGAGTCCGAAGATCAGCCCAGCAATCGGTGTCCCAAACACCGCACCGAATCCGCCCGCAACCCCAGCGCACAGAAGCTGGCGACGTAGCGTGACAGACAGCCGCAGCCGATGCGACAGAAAGTCCGTCAGGCTGGCACCCAGCTGCACGGCGGTTCCTTCTCGTCCGGCACTGCCGCCAAACAGATGCGTCAGGACCGTTCCCATCAGCACCAGCGGAGCCATCCGCAGCGGAATCTCTGGACCGTTGTCCGAGATCGTATCGATCACCAGATTGTTTCCGGCTTTCACCGACTGACCAACGCGCTGATAAAACCAGCCGATCAAGAGTCCCGCAAGCGGCAGCGCATACACGATCTGCGGATGCTGGCTGCGGGTGTGCGTGGCCAGATCAAGCAGCCACAGAAACAGCGCAGCGCCTGCACCACAGACGACTCCCACGACGTGACCCAGCACAATCCACTGGCCCAAGCGGCGAAGGTCAAGGTGTCGCGTCATCTCTATGACGATGCGGGATTCAGCGCAGAGTCGCAAGACTGTATCGCGCATGAGACGCACTGGACGATGCGCTGTGTTCGATCGATGCAGCAGCGCTGCGGACACAAAGAGGAAGCAGAGAACAGCTCAGCAAATATGAATCATAGTAGATGCCTAATATTATATCGCACTGGGCTACTTGGGTCTGACAAAGTTCACTGCTGACTTTTTTGCGCGGGCGTTGTAGGACCACTACCGAATCGGAGAGAGCATGTCGCTGACCCATCTACAACGGCTCGAAGCAGAGAGCATTCACATCCTGCGAGAAGTCGTCGCAGAGTGCGAACATCCTGTGATGATGTACTCGATTGGCAAGGACAGCTCGGTGATGCTGCACCTGGCCAAGAAGGCGTTTGCACCGGGACGGATTCCGTTTCCACTGCTGCACATTGATACGACCTGGAAGTTTCGCGAGATGATCTCGTTTCGCGATCAAGTGGCGCAGAAAGAAGGACTGAACCTGATTGTCTACATTCATCAGGAAGGACTCGCTGCGGGGATCAGTCCGATTACGCATGGATCGTCGGTTCATACCGATGTGATGAAGACGCAAGCGCTCAAGCGGGCGCTCGATCTGCATGGCTTTGATGCAGCGATTGGGGGAGCGCGCCGCGACGAAGAAAAGTCACGCGCCAAAGAGCGAGTGTTTTCCTTTCGGAGTGCGGATCATCGCTGGGATCCGAAGAATCAGCGTCCCGAGCTGTGGCGGCTTTACAACACGCGCAAGCGCAAGGGAGAGAGCATTCGCGTCTTTCCGTTGTCGAACTGGACCGAGCTGGATGTGTGGCAGTACATCTATCTGGAACAGATTCCGATCGTGCCGCTCTACTTTGCGGCAGAGCGTCCGGTGGTCGAGCGCAGCGGAATGCTCCTGATGGTGGATGATGATCGCTTGCCACTGCGGGAAGGAGAGACTCCGCAGCGCAAGAGAGTCCGCTTCCGTACGCTCGGCTGCTATCCCCTGACCGGCGCGATTGAGAGTGATGCAGACACGCTGCCCGCGATCATTCAAGAGATGCTCTTGACGACGACATCGGAACGGCAGGGACGCGCCATCGATCATGATCAAGCGGCCTCGATGGAAAAAAAGAAGCAGGAAGGATACTTCTAATGGCTCACAAGTCCGAGCTGATCGCGGCTGACATCGAGCAGTATCTGAAAGCGCATGAAGGAAAGAGCCTGCTGCGCTTTATGACCTGCGGCAGCGTCGATGATGGCAAGAGCACGCTGATCGGAAGGCTGCTGTATGAATCGAAGCTGATCTTTGCGGATCATCTGGCTGCGATCGAAGCAGAGTCGAAGAAACGGAATCCGCACAGCGAAGATCTGGATCTGTCTCTGCTGGTGGATGGTCTGGCTGCAGAGCGCGAGCAAGGCATCACCATTGATGTTGCGTACCGCTTCTTTTCCACCGACAAGCGCAAGTTTATCGTCGCAGACACACCGGGACATGAGCAGTACACCCGCAACATGGTGACCGCCGCGAGCAACTGTGAGCTGGCGATTCTGCTCATTGATGCGCGAAAAGGAGTGCTCGTCCAGACCCGCAGACACAGCTATCTGGTGTCTCTGCTGGGCATTCGGAAGGTCGTGCTGGCGATCAACAAAATGGACGCAGTGGGATTTGATGAAGCGGTCTTTTCTGCGATCCAAAAGGAGTACGCTCAGTTTGCTGCGCGCATCGGTCTGTCCGACGTGCTGGCGATTCCAATTTCGGCGCTGAAAGGCGACAACATCACCGCGCGCAGTAGCCAGACTCCGTACTATCAGGGGCCCTGTCTGCTGGAGCATTTGGAAACGGTGGAAGTGTCTGTTACGCAGCAGAGTCAGCCGCTACGACTTCCCGTTCAGTGGGTGAATCGTCCGCATCAAGACTTCCGGGGCTTTTCAGGAATGATCGCAAGCGGCGTGCTGTCAGCCGGTGACAAGCTGCGGGTGATGCCGTCGGGAATCATCGGTGAAGTGGCTTCGATCTGGGGCGCAAACGGAATCCAGCAGCAGGCCTGTGCTGGACAGTCTGTGACCGTTTCCCTGACCCAAGAAATCGATGTGAGCAGAGGCGATGTGTTTGTGGATCCAGCACATCCAGCGACCTGCGCAGATCAGCTACAAGCCACGCTCATCTGGATGCAAGAGGAGCCTCTTTTGCCGGGGCGTCCGTACTTGATAAAGATGGGGACTCAGCTTGCTACAGCGACGGTGACTTCGCTTCGTCACAAGGTCAATGTGAACACGCTCGAGCAGGTTGCTGCGCGCACACTCGGACTCAATGAGATCGCAGTCTGTAACCTGAGTATTGATCGCGCGATTACGTTTGATCCGTATCAGGAAAACCGGGAAACCGGAGGCTTCATCCTGATCGATCGCATCAGCAACGCAACCGCTGCGGCGGGTCTGGTTCACTTCGCGCTGCGACGGGCGGACAACATTCACTGGCAGGCGCTCGATCTGAACAAAGAGACGCGCGCCGCGCAAAAAGGACAGCAGCCGTGCGTGCTGTGGTTTACCGGACTGTCAGGATCGGGCAAGTCCACGATTGCAAACCTGCTGGAAAAAAAGCTCTATGCGCAGGGTCGTCATACCTATCTTCTCGATGGTGACAACATCCGGCACGGGCTCAGCAAGGACTTGGGATTTACCGCAGCGGATCGCGTAGAAAACATCCGGCGGGTTGCGGAAGTTGCGAAGCTGATGGTGGATGCGGGACTCATCGTGCTGGTGGCGTTTATTTCGCCATTCCGTTCCGATCGCGCGATGGCGCGGGGCCTGTTTTCATCCGATGAATTCCTGGAGATCTTCATCGATACGCCCGTCGCTGAGGCCGAGCGCCGCGATCCCAAAGGTCTGTACAAAAAAGCCCGCGCCAAGCAGCTCAAAAACTTTACGGGAATTGACTCTCCCTATGAGCCGCCGGAGTCCCCCGAACTGCGCCTGGATACGACCGCGCTGTCTGCGGAACAGTCTGCGCAGCAGATCCTGGACTTGCTCGATCAGTACACGAGATAGCTTCTGTTTCAGATACAGCGTGCGGGTTCTGGTCGGATGTGCGCAGCGAGACGCGCTCTACCCGCCCAGGGCCGACTTCCCATGCATATTTCTTCGGAAAAGGGAAGTCTTTTCGGACACGCCCGAGCGAAACATCGGTAGACGGCTTAATGTCGCGATGGATAATTCCTTGCTCGTGGGCGTGGTGTAGGGCTTCGGCGGTGTCTTTTACGACCTGTAGCTTGTCGCTGAGCGAGAGCTGCGGGCTGATACGATCGAGGGTGCGGCCATCGACCAGTTCCATCGCGATGTAGGGCTTGCTATCGACGCTGCCGACCTCGAAGACCTTGCAGATAAACGGGTGATCGAGCCGCGCCTGCGAGCGTGCTTCCTGCAAAAAGCGCTGAATCAGCCCCGGATCGTCGCCGTGAATGAACTTGAGCGCGACCAGTCGTCCCAGCCGTCGATCGCGCGCGCGATAGACCGAGCCCATGCCGCCCCGTCCGAGCAATTCCAGAAACTCGTACTTGTCCCAGTGCGGTGCGGGAAAGCTGGGCGACGAGCCCGGCGATGAACTCGGCGGCTGCGGTGAGCCAGGCTGGCTGGCCATGGTTCGATCGAGCGCTTGGTCCATCGACACAATGGGCTCACCATCGCTGCGGCTCGGTCCGCCGTCCATGGTTCGTTCCAAGCCGCCGTCCATCGTGCGGTCCAGCGCAGGCGAACCGGGCTGTCCACTGGCGAGATCCTCATGCAGTCGGCGAACTTGCTCGTCGGTCAGCTTCCCTTGCGAGATCAGCCGGTCGAGCAGAAGTCCCCACCGACGCGGCACGGTCAGCGTTGTCTGATCCGCACGCGCCGCCGCGACATCGACGGCGGAAATCAGCCCCGCTGCAACCGCTCTTTCTAGCAGCACACCCTCGGAGATCGACAAAAGCATCAGGCGCTTCCTCGGACTGCAACAGCATACCGCGATTCTTGGGCCGATGGGGGCGAGCGGTTCGGCCACTTGGTGTCCGTGTTTTCGTCGTCGCGTGGCGTCGGAATAGGGACTTCGCGCCTGGGTCGCTTGTCAAATTGGCAAAGTAGCTGGCGGCGTCGGCTGGTCGCTTTGTCAAACTGGCAGCCGCAGCCCACACGGACGCGGGCTCGGATGGCTAAGTCCTCGTCGGGACGACGGTTCCGCGAGCGCAGCGAAGATGGCCCAAGCCTTGCATCAGCTTGTAGCCAAGGCGGAGTCAAAGGCCGTGCTAGTCAAGAATTACTTCTGGGTCGTAAACCTTCTTGTCGTCGGAGTTTGCGCTGCGCTGATCGGTCGCACGACGGCAAACTCGGCGGTTTCGGTCCTTTTGCGAGGCGATGGTCCGCCGTTTCCCAGGCGAGAAGCCAGCGTCGCGACCAGCACCGAAAAGAGCCGTTCCAAGGACATCGAGTCGATCCTGCGTCGCAACATCTTCTGTAGTAGCTGCGCACCGATCTCGCTGACGCCGGAAAAGGCGCAGGAAGAAGGTCCGGTCGATCAGACGCCGCAGCGAAGCAGCTTGCCTCTGGCACTGGTGGCGACGATGGTGTCGCCGGGCGACTGGGACTGGTCGATGGCGGTCATTCGGGACACCAGTGACGATCGCAAACGTGTGGGCATCTTCCGTCGCGGTGACAAGCTGACGCAGGGCGGCGCGATCGTCGCACAGGTCGTCGAAGGTCGCGTCTATTTGGTTGTCGGCAAGCGCATCGAATACCTGACCTCGGACAAAGAGCCGCCACCGCCGCCTCCGAGCGCAGTGGCCAGCGCAGAGCCGAGCACGACCGATCCAACCGGCATTGAAAAAGATGTCGAAAAGGGCGTTCGCTGTACGGGAAGCAACTGCGAAGTCGATAAGAGCCTGATCGATAAAGTATTGGCCAATACAACAGCGTTGGCGACCAGTGCTCGGTTTGTACCGTGGATCAAAGACGGAAAGCCGTCCGGCTTCAAGCTATACAATATCCGCACAGGGTCCATCTTTTCCAAGATTGGACTTCAAAACGCCGACTTGATTAAGGCCATTAACGGTCTTGATATGGCGACGCCTGATAAGGCTCTGGAAGCCTATACAAAGCTCAAAAGCGCCTCGCATCTCACGGTTATGGTGGAGCGACGCGGCGAAAACGTAACGCTCGATTACCAGATTCGGTGACCGAATATGAAGACTTTGAACCGCATCATATCTAGTGCGTCAGTGGTGCTGCTGACGGGACTGTTGTCGGCATCGGCGCAGAACAAGGCAGGGGCCAAGCCGCCTCCCGGTCGAGACGTGCGTGTGACGAGCCCGCTTGGTTCTCCCGGTGTGGTGACTTCGCCGGGGCTGACCTCGCCGGGCATGACACCAGCGGGAGCACCGCCAGCGGGAGCACCACCGGCGGGAGCGCCACCAGCGGGAGCACCGCCAGGGGCCAAGCCGAGCACCGACGATCTGCCGCTTCCGGGCGCCGCAGAGTTTCTGGAGTGCAAGGCCTTCCCGCCGAACAAAAAGGTCAACTTCAACCTAAAGCCCGAGGCTGAGCTGACGGATCTGGTTGGCTTTATCAAAGCGATCTCGTGCCGTCCGATCATCCTGCCGCAGAACATTCGGCAGTCGAAGGTGACGATCATCGCGCCGGAGACGGTGACGGCATCGGAAGCGTATCGGATCTTTCTGTCGTCGCTGGAATCGATGGGCCTGACGGTTCAGCCCGACGGCAAAGTGCTCAAGATCATCGAATCGAACCGCGCGCGTGAGTCGTCGATTCCGGTGATCAGCTCAGGCGATACGGTGCCGCGAGAAGAGCGCTACGTGACGCGCCTGATGCGGCTCAAGTACATCACCGCCGACGATGTGGTTCAGGTGCTAAATCGCCTAAAGGGTCGCGACGGAGACATCATGCCGTACGCGGCGGCAAACACGCTGGTTGTGACCGATCTGGCGTCGAACATCCGTCGGATGGAAGAAGTGGTTCGTGCGCTCGATCAGCCGATGGCGGGCGAAAAGATCTGGGTGATTCGGCTCAAGAACATCGTCGCGACCGAAGTGCTTCAGATGCTTCAGCAGGTGTTTGGCGTCGGCAAGACGGCGACGCCGGGACAGCCGCGACGGGCTCCGATTCAGGTCGGGACCGATGCAGCGGCTCCGTCGCTGATTGGCAGCGGAGAAGACTCGATCAGCCAGATCTTTGCCGACGATCGCACCAACTCGATCATCTTGGTGTCGGCGGATCGGACCTATCAGCGGGTGTTTGCGCTGATCAAGCGGCTGGAACAGCAAGGCTCGACCTCGACGGGGGACCGCATTCACGTTTACGCGCTGGAAAATGCCAATGCCGACGACATGGTGCAGGTGCTCGGCGGGCTCGGGATCTCGGTGTCGGCGGGAGCCAGTCGAGCGCGCTCGGGTCGCAACTTCAGTCCGCCCGCGCAAGGTGGCTCGGGCGGGCAGGGCAGCGGTGGTGCGTTTCAGGACGAAGTGAAGGTGACGCCGGACAAGGCGACCAACTCGCTCGTGATCTTGGCGACGGGCAAGGACTTCCTGACGCTGCGCGATGTGATTCGGCGGCTGGATGTTCCGCGTCGTCAGGTGTTCATCGAAGCGATGGTGATGGAGCTGAGCATCTCGAAGTCGCGCGACCTGGGCCTGTCGTATCACGGTGCGATTCCGGGGCTCGGTGGTCTGGTGCTCGGCGGTCTCAAGAGTGGCTCGCTGAACTCTCTGAATCCGCTGTCGCTGCTGTCGATGACGGGTCTGGTCGGCGGTCTGGTCGGTCCGCAGATCTCGAGCAGCACCATCTTCGGTCAGGGCTCGGGGACCAGCTCGACGCTGCCGCCGCAGTTTGGCATTTTGCTTCAGGCGATGCAGACGAACAACGATGTCAACGTCATGCAAGTGCCGAACATCCTGACGACGGACAACGAAAAATCGACGATCACGGTCGGTCAGAACCTGCCGTTCCCGAGCGCAATCACGGGTGGTTTGCCGCAAGCGGGCGCAGCGGGCGCACTGGCGGGCTTTACGGCGCTTCAGTCGGTTCAGCGTCAAGATGTGCAGCTCAAGATCGAAGTGACGCCGCACGTCAGCGCAAGCGAGACGGTTCGTCTGGAGCTAAAGACGGAGATCTCGGACATCGCCGACAAGAACTTCAACGGACTCGGGCCAGCGACGAACAAGCGCACGCTCGAGACCACGGCGGTGGTGCGCGATCAGCAGCCGGTGGTGCTCGGTGGCATCATGCGTGATCGAATTGCCGACGCTGTGACGAAGATCCCGGTGCTCGGAGACATTCCGATCTTGGGTTATCTGTTTAAGACGCGCAGCAAAGAAGTGCAGAAGCAGATGCTGCTCATCGTGCTGACGCCGTACGTCATCAACGATCCGGCAGAGCTACAGCGAATCTTCGAGCGCAAGACGCGTGAGCGACGGGAGTTTATCGAAGCGTACTCTGCGTTTAGCGACGATCGCGAGGTGATGGGCGCGATTGACTACCACAAGAAGCGCGGCGCGCTGGAAGAGATCAACCGCACGGCCATCGACAGCGAGCGGGAGCTGGTCGAGCTGCGTACGGCAGAGCAGTCGCTGCATCGCGAAGTGGTGGACTCTGGGCCCGTCGAGATGCCGCCGGGAATGCGCAGCTCGGGCGGTGCGCCGGGGGCTGCGTCTCCAGCTAGCTCGTCACCAGCAACGCAGGCTCCGACGCAGGCCAAGCCTGTTCCACCGCCGCCACCGCCTGGGGCGCCTCCAGGTTAGTCGTAAGCGAGGATCGTGATGGCCAAAGCCGAAAAACCAGAGGGAAGATCGTCTGCTCTCGGTGGTGTGCTCAGCGGGACCGTTGCGGCGAAAAGCTCGGGTCAACACTCGGTGCTTTCGTCGAAGGTCGCGACGAAGAGCTCGGGACAGCATCAGGTGCTGCCGCCGCGTCCGGTGTCGCCGCGCGCGCTGGGTATGCTGCTGCAAAAGCAGGCTGGACTGGCGGATTCGGCGCTGCGGGAAGCGCTGGCGGAGCAAGAAGAGCTGCGTCGCTCTGGCGGCGGACAGACCGAGGGCTCGCGACTGGGCGAGATCCTGCTGCGACGGCGTGCGGTGACCGAAGAGCAAGTGCTGACGGCGCTGGGCCATCAGTTTGGGCTGGATGTGCTTCCCGAGATCAAGCCCGACACCATCGAGCAAGATCTGGCGCAGCGGATTCCAATCAACTTCGCCAAGCAGCACATGGTCTTGCTGCTGCGTCGCAACAAAGAAGAAGACACCGTCGAAGCGGCGATTGCTGATCCGACGGCAGTGCATATTCTCGACGACATTGCGCGGGTGGTTGGGGCAGAAGTTTCGCCGTTTTTGGCCCCGGGAACGCAGATCCTCGAAGCCATTAACAAGGTCTATTCGCGCGCTGGCATCGACGCAGAGCTTCAAAAAGACGAAGAAGCGACCGAAGAAGCTGAGACGGAAGAAGAAGTTGACCTTGTCGATGTCAGCGACGAAGCACCGATCATTCGCTGGGTGAACTCGGTGATCTTTCATGCGGTGCGTTCCAAAGCGTCGGATATCCACTTTGAGCCGCGCGAAAAGGACATGGTGGTGCGCTATCGCATCGACAACGTCCTGGAAGAATACAAAAAAGCGCCGCGTACGTTTATTAACTCGATTGTTGCCCGCGTAAAGATCATGGCGGGCTTGAACATTGCCGAAAAGCGCTTGCCGCAAGACGGACGAATTCGCCGTAAGATTGCAGGAAAAGACATCGATATGCGTGTGGCAACGGTTCCCACCGCATTCGGAGAACGAATTACGGTTCGTTTGCTTGATAAAAGCTCTGTTGTATTAGACTTGGCGGATTTGGGCTTTGGTGCAGATCACCTAGAGACGATGCTTGAGCTGATCAACCGTCCGCACGGCATCTTGCTCGTCACGGGTCCGACGGGATCTGGTAAGACCACGACGCTGTACGCGGCGCTGTCGAAGATCAATACGCCGGATATCAACATTCTGACCGTTGAAGATCCCGTCGAGTACCAGCTCGAAGGCATCTCGCAGGTTCAGGTCAATCCCAAGATCGAGCTGACGTTCGCGGCGGCGATTCGATCGTTTCTTCGTCACGATCCCGACGTGATCATGGTCGGTGAAATCCGTGATCAAGAGACGGCTTCGATGGCGATTACCGCGTCGTTGACGGGTCACTTGGTGTTTTCGACGATTCACACCAACGATGCAGCGGGTGCGGTGACTCGTCTGGTCGATATGGGCATTGAGCCGTTTCTGGTGACTTCGTCGCTGTCGGGTGTGCTCGCGCAGCGACTGGTGCGTCGTCTGTGCATCAAGTGTCGTGAGCTGTATCGTCCCACACCGACGGAGCTTGAGCGCTTGAGCATTCCGGTGGAGTCGTTCTTCGCCGGAAAGTTCAAGGTCGCGACGTACATCACCAAGGGTCCGCCGCCGCCGCCGGGCATGCTGTATCGGGCGCACGAGGGTGGCTGCTCGGCGTGTAGTCAGCGTGGCTATGCGGGTCGATCGGCTATTTACGAGCTGCTCGTGATTTCCGACGCGGTGCGCGAGCTGAGCTTGCGCAAGTCGGACGCGGCGACGCTGAAAAGGGCGGCGCTTTCGGGTGGTATGCGGACGCTTCGTACCGACGGTGCGGGCAAGGTCCTGGCTGGCATTACCTCGGTGGAAGAGGTCATGCTCGTCACCGCAGAGGACAAGGAATAAGCGATGCCGGTTTTTCGCTGGAAAGGCTACGACGGAAAGGGAAAGCAGGTTCAGGGTGTTCGCGATGCGGACAGTCCCAGGACGCTGCGTCAGGCTTTGCGTCGCGATGGCATCTTGCTGACCGATGTCAGTGAGTCGCAAGTTGCCGTCGGAAAGTCGAAGAACCGAAGCAGTGAATCGCAGCTAGATACCGTCGGAAAAGGCCTTCTGGTTACGCTGCTGGTGGCGCTGCGGCTTGGCTTTGTGGCCGAAGCGCTCAGCGAATACCGTCGGACCGCCAAGCCGATGGAGATCGCGGTGCTGACTCGTCAGCTGGGCACGTTGCTGCGTGCGGGCGTGCAGCTTTCAGAGTCGCTGGCGGCGCTGATTGAGCAGGCCGAAGATCCGAACCTGAAGCAGGTGCTGTCCGACGTGAAGGTGCAGGTCAACGAAGGCTTGCCTTTGTCGGCTGCGCTGGCTCGGCATCCGGGCTGCTTCAGCGAGCTGTACGTGAACCTGGTGACGGCGGGTGAGACGGCGGGCAACCTGGAAGCGGTGCTGTTGCGGCTGTCGGACTTTTTGGAATCCCAGAATCGTCTGCGCTCGAAGGTGATGTCGGCGCTGATGTACCCGATCATTATGACGATTTTGTCAATCGGAATCCTCACGATGCTGATGACGACGGTGGTTCCGAAGGTGACGGCGATCTTTGCCGATACTGGACGGGCGCTGCCGCTCAACACGCAGATCCTGATCTTCGTAAGCTCGCTGCTGAGTGACTACCTGTGGCTGGTGCTGATCGTCGCAATCACGGGCTTTGTGCTGTTTAAGCGCTGGCTGGCGACGCCCAAAGGTCGTCTGTCGTGGGATACGTTCAAGCTGCGGCTGCCGGTGCTCGGCGGGCTGGAGCGCAAGGTCGCGGTGAGTCGTTTTGCCAAGACGCTCTCGACGATGCTGGCGTCGGGTGTGCAGCTTCTGCGGGCGATGGAGATTGTCAAGAACGTGCTGGGAAACACGGTGCTGACCAACGTCGTCGAGCAAGCGCGCGAGTCGATCCGCGAAGGTGAGTCGATAGCGACGCCGCTCAAGCGGAGCAACCAGTTTCCAGCGATTGTCTGTCACATGATTGCCGTCGGAGAGCGCTCGGGACAGCTGGAACAGATGCTGGAAAACGTCGCCGAGGCCTACGACCTGGAAGTGGAGACACAGCTCGAGCGGCTGACGGCGCTGTTGTCGCCGATCATGATTTTGGGCATGGGTGGCGCGGTGTTCTTCGTCGTCACCTCGATCATGCTGCCGATCATGCAGATGAACGAGTTTGTGCAATAAAAACCCCAAGCTCAACGCAAGGAGACTCACATGACGCTCCCTACTTCATATCGTTTGAAACAGGCCAATTCGTACGGTCCGCTGCGACGGGCGGCGCGCGTGCTGGCTTCGCTGGTTCGTCAGGTTGGCCAGTCGCTGCGACGGGAACCGCAGAGCGATGCTGCGCTGGCTCGACGGGCGGAAGGCGGCTATACGCTGACGGAGATCATGATCGCGCTGGCGATCGTCAGCATGATGCTCGGCGGTGCGGCGGTCTACGCATTCGGTCAGTTTGAAAAAGCGCGCAAAAAAGAGACCGTCAACATGATGCGCAAGATCAAAGACGGTGTGCTCCAGTGGCGCATGGATGCGACGGGCGGTGAGCAGTGCCCGAGCGGGCTCAATGAGCTTGTGACGGCGAAGGTGTTCAACAAAGAGCCGAAGGACGGCTGGGGACGGCAGTTTGTCTTCAAGTGCCCTGGTGAGCATGACACCGACGGTGTGGATCTCATCAGCTTCGGCAAAGACGGCAAAGAAGGCACCGCCGACGACATCAAGAGCTGGGAAGACGAAAAGTAGTCATCGACCATGCGCAGCGGGGGCTTTCATAGCGCGAACGCGCAGCGGGCTCAGGCGGGCTACACCATCGTCGAGCTGATGGTCGCTTTGGCGATCATTGGCGCGATGTTTGGCGGCGCAGTGATGGGCTTTCGCAGCCTGGTTCGCAGTGAGCTGCGGTCGCAAGCCAGCAAGCTGGCAGCGGCGATTCGCTATAGCTATGACCGTGCGCTGAGCACCGGATCGTTTTATCGACTGCACTTTGATCTGGATGCGCAGACCTATCGACTGGAGCGCTCCGAGACGCGCGTGCTCATCGATACCAAGGTGAGTGCGGTGTCGCGCGGTCGTGGCGAAGATCGCGACAAGCTGGATCAGGAAGCGGCGGAAGAAGAAAAGCGCGCACAGAGCGGGCTGCCCGAAGAGCTGGTTCCTCCGCAGTCGCCTCGGCGGCCTCGCTTTGCGGAATACAAAGACAGCACGCTGCCGCAGGTGAAGCTGTCGCGAATCAAGGTGCTCGATATTCGGATTCCTCGGGAAAAAGATCCGATCTTGGCGGGACATGCCTATCTGCACTTTTTCCCCGACGGACACACAGAGCGCGCGGTGATTCATCTGGGAACCGATGCGCAGGACGATGTGCAGTACACGCTGTGGGTTCACGGACTGACGGGCCGCGTCGAGGTGTTGCCGGGTCGGCAGCCTCCGCCTGCGGACTTCGAGTCAGACGAGCGTGACAAGGGGGGCTCATGAGTCGGAATCGACGCGCGGGCTTTACGCTGCTGGAAGTGATGATTGCGATGGCGATCCTATCGGTGTCGCTGGTCGGACTGTATCTGACCACCGGACGCGCGATTCGCATCAGCATGCACGCACGCGCGATGACCCAAGCGACGTTTCTGTGCCGTCAGAAGATGGCCGAGATCCAGAACGAGTTCGTCACCGAGGGCTTCAAAGACGACGCGGGATCCAAAGAAGATCGTGGGGACTTTCCCGATCCGGCGTTTAAGCAGTTTCGTTATGTGACGGTCATCGAAAAAATTCGGCTGCCTGCGACGGATCAGCTTCAGTCTGCGGCGACCAAGATGCTGCAAGACAAACAGACTGCGGCGGGCAAAGACAAGCCGTCGGCGTCTTCGTCTTCTTCGTCGGGATCGAACATGGCGAGCGGCATGTCGGGAATGCTCGGGCCGGTCAAGGACATGCTGGAACAAGGCATCCGTCGCGTCACCGTCAAGGTGCTGTGGGATGAGCCCGGTCTGCCCGATCAGCAGATCGAGGTGGTGGCGTTCTTTACCGATGTCAGAAAGGCTCCGCTGACGCTATGAACCGTCGCAGCGGCGGCTTTACGCTCATCGAGATCATGGTGTCGATCGGGATCTTATCGACGATCACGCTGATGCTTTGGGCATCGAGCCAAGGTGCCTTTCGGACCAAAAAGAGCGTCGAAGGCAAGATGGCTCGCTATCGGGTGGCGCGGCTGGCGATGGATCGCATCTTGCGCGATGTGCAGATGGCGTATCTGTCCAACAACGCGATTCCCGGCACAGAGCAGACGCCGCGTACGTACTTCGATGGCGTTCATCGTCCCGACATCGACGAGCTGCGCTTTACCTACTTCGGACATCAGCGGCTCTATGCCGAGTCGAAGGAAGGCGATACCGCAGCGGTTGGTTACTTCGGTCAGCGTGACAAATCCGACGGAGGAAAGCTGAACCTGTGGCGCAAAGAGACGCGTCGCATCACGGCGGAGCGCATCGACAACGGCAACATTCCCGGTGAAGCGGAAGTCATCGCTGACGACGTGGTGAAGCTTGAGCTGCGCTATTACGAGCCCGTGCGCAAAGAGTGGCTGGAGAGCTGGCGCACCAATCAAGCCGACGGAATGCCGAATCGGTTGCCGTCGCGCGTGAGCGTCAAGCTGGTGATTCGAGACGATCGCGGGGAAGAGCTGCCGCTTCAGAGTGAAGTGCGCATTGCGATGTTTCAGCTTCTCGATACGAAGCCGAACTAGGGACGAAGACCATGGATCGCGAACACGATGTCATGACTGGCTCTGCGCAAAAATCGGCTCCGAAACCGGACCGCACGCGTCGTCAGCGCGGTGTCGCGATCTTGACGGTGCTGATGAGCTTGGCGCTGCTCGGAGCGACGACGGCGGATCTTGCGTACAACGCGCAGGTTGAAATGGAAGCTGCCGCGAACAGTCGCGACATGCTGCGCGCGGAATACCTGGCGGTTTCCGGCATAGAGCTGTCGAAGCTGCTCGTCGCAGTGCAAGGCGGTATGCAGAGCATGCTTCAGTCGCTGCCGCCTGAGTTTCGCGACGCGATCGTGATCACCGATTACGCAAACTTTTTGGCTCAGGCCTTTAGCGGCGACAAAGAGTCTCGTGAAGCGCTCGGTGGCTTGGTCGGAATCGATCTGGGCAGCGTCGATGGAATGGGGACACCGAAAGGAACCTCGTTTGACATCACGATCACCAGCGAGGAAGGCAAGTATCCAATCAACTGCGCGGGCGGCTATAACCCGACGCAGGATCAGAAGCGGAACGTGTATCTGCTGCTCGATGCGCTGATTCGTCCGCCGCGCTTTGATCGGCTGTTCAATACGCCAGATCGTGACAACGTCGAGATCCGTCGCGAAGACGTTCCGGTCAACATCATTGACTGGACGGATGTCGATGTCTCTCGCTATTCGCCATTTGGGGCGGGCGGTGCCAGCGAAGAGACGTACGACAAAGGTCGCGATCGCTACGAAGCACACAATCACTTCTTCGATACCGTCGAGGAAATGATGAACGTACGCGGCGTGTCCGAAGATCTGTGGGCGTACTTTGGCGACTTTTTTACGGTGTACGCGACGCAGGACTGCAAGGTGCTGGCTCCGGCGATGGAACCGACGGCGTGGCCGCTGCTTGCCGCGATGATTGCAGCGTCAGCAGCGGACAAGAGCGCGGTGTTTGATCCGAACACTTCGCTCGTCGCGCAGCAGGTTGCGGGCATGCTCAAGACGGGACTGCCGATGCTCAAGTCGATGGCGCAGCAGCTTGGCAAGATCGAGTGCAAGGTCGATACCCGGCTGTGTCAGCAGCAAACGACGCCGCAGAAGACGACGCCGACGAACACCAAAGCGGGCTCGCAGCCTGCGCCAGCGGCAAGCAGCAGCGACACCATCGATATGCTGTCGAACCTGATCTGTTCACCGCTGATTGAAAAAATGCCGCAGATGGCGGACTCGCTGGCGTCGATGACGGGACTTTCAGGACCACCGAAGCTGACGACGCCGCTCAAGCCGATTCAGATGTGTCCGGGTATGCTGAGCCGCTTTCTGCGTGATCGTCCGGCGCAGGCCGGCTCTGGCACCAAGAGTCCGCGTCGCTTTTATCGCATGGACGCAACCGGCGTGGTGCAGCGCTCTGCGACGAAAAACACCCAAGTTCACATTCGCGGAATCTGGGACTCACAGAGCCAGAACGCAAACCCGGTCTGTATCAACCATCCAAGCTGCTTCAAAAACGGCACCTGGATGTATTTCCGACTGGATTAGCCACGAGAAAAGACGATGGCAACGATATTAGGCATAGACCTGGGCAGTTATTCGGTGAAGGTCGCTCGCATCGAGCAGAGCTTCCGCACCGTTCACCTGGCCAGCATCGAGGAAGAGCGCGTTCCAGAGCCAGGCGAAGGGGTGGCGCTGCCGCTGCCCACGGATCGCAAGCACGAGATTTCGATGAACAGCGAGGTCGCGCAAGCCGAAGCCGAGCCGGTGGAGGAGCCGGTGGACTCGCTGCTCGATCGGCAGATGCGGGCGCTGCTCACGATCTTGGGTCGGCAAAAGATTCGCGCCGAGAGCTGTGCGATTGGAATGTCCGATGACTTGACGCTGCGACTCGTCGAGATGCCGCTGTCAGATCCGAAGAAAGTGGCGCAGACGCTGCCGTTTGAGCTGGCCGGACAGCTCATGGATGATCTCGACGGACACGTCATTGATCAGCTTCCGGCGCTGGCGTCATCCGGTCCGGGCGGATCGCTGTGGCTGGCTGGCTGTGCGCGTCAGCACGATGTCGAGTCGCGGCTTTTGTCGCTGTCTCCGCTTGGACTGGATCCAAAGGTCTGTGGCGCAACGGCACTGGCGACGGCGGTTTTGTGGGTTCAAAGCAAAGCGGGCTCGATGCCGCACAAAGATCTGCCGCTGTGGGTGGTGGATCTGGGTCATCGAATGACGCACGTCTGCGCGCTGGCGACGCATCCGAAGCGCGCGGGACAGGTGCTGGTTCAGTTTGCGCGCACGATTCCGCGTGGCGGTCTGCAAATCACCGAGTCACTGTCCAAGCACCTTGGGATGGGCATGCTGGCGGCGGAGCGGCTCAAGCACGAGCACGGTCTGTCGGACTTTACCAACCCGCGCGTCGCCAAGCTGATTCGGGATGCGCTCAAGCCGCTGCTGCGAGATCTCCGTCAGACGCTGGCGGCTTATACGAGTCGCTTTGGTGCCGAGCCAAAAGCGCTGTTTGTGACGGGCGGAAGCGCGCAGCTTCACGGGATTCAAGACTTGCTATCGGAAGAGCTGGGTGTGGCGGTTCATCCGCTGCTGCCTCCCGACGGTGTGACGTGGCTGGGACCGAACACCAAGGAAATGCCGACCGGCGAGTCGATGACGTTTGGGGAAGCGGGCGCGTCGCGAACGTATGTCTCCAGCACGGCGTTGGTTCATCGCTGGCCGACGGGAACTGCGGCGGTTGGGCTGGGTCTTGGTGCGGCGCTCGGCGGTCCGAACTTCAACTTCCGCAAGGGGGAGCTGGCGTTCCGAACCGACTACGCGATGCTCAAAGAGAAGGCTCCGCTGCTCGTTGGCTTCGCGGCGGCCTTGATTGTCAGCATCGGGATGTGGGCGTATGCGTCGCTTCAGCAGCTGGAAAAAGAATCAGAGCGACTGCGGCTTCAGCTCATCACCGAATCGACGGCGCTGTTTGGGGAAGCGCGCACCGACGGACGACAAGTGTCAAACGAGCTGCAAGCGGCGCTCAGCCAAGACAAGACGCAAGGCCAGAGCATTCCGCAGGTGACGGCGCTCGATCTGCTGGAAGAGATCTCTGCGTCGGCTCCGTCGAGCAATGCGTCCGGCCCGGCGAACCTCGACGTGATTGAGCTGCACATTCGTCCGAAAAAGACGGATCTCAAGGCAACCTGCTCGTCGGCGCAGTACGTCGATGACTTGGCGGCCAACCTGGCGAAGATTTCGTGCTTCCGCAAAGTGCAAAAGGGCAAGGTTCTGACGCTGAAGAACACTGGACCCGACGGAAAACCTGTGGAAGTCAAGCAGTTCGCGCTGGAGATTGAGACGACATGTCCGTAATCAAGCGACAGAATGAGCGACGGCAGGTGCGACGATGAGCGCGAGCGAACCCAGTATGTTGGCAAGAGTGCCGGGACTTGGCCGCGTGCGAGAGATTCTCGACGGAATGTCTCCGCGTGAGCGCATGCTTTTGGCGGTGCTGGTATCGGTGGTGATTGGCGTGTTGCTCGTCGGTAGCGCTGGGCTTTTGTACGATCGCATCGACACGCTGGAAGAACAGACCGAAGCGATGCAGCTTGCGCTGCGCGACATTGCGAAAAAGCGCGGACCGTATCTGCAAGCGCGAGCGCGCACTGCACAGCTCGATGCGCGAATTGGACAGAGTCCACTTCAGCTTCCCGGCTTTCTCGAAGGGCTGGCCAAAGAGACGAGCATCGAGATTCGCGAGACGAACCAGCGTACGCCCGAGGCGATGGGCAAAAAGTACATTCAGCAGTCGGTGGATCTGCGCATCAGCAAAGTGGGCCTCGAAGCGCTGCTCAAGTTCATGCGCAAGATCGAGACGTATCCGTCGAACCTGGTGATGGTGACGCAGCTTCACATTCGCTCTCGCGACGACAAACACCAGGAGTTCGAGGTCGATATGACGGTGGCGACCTTCGAGCACGCGCCCAAGACCGCGAGCAAAGACAAGAAAACCGACGGCAAGCCCGAGCCGAGCGGCGAAAAGGAGCAGTGATGCGTCGGTTTTTCATGCGCCTTCTCAGACGGCTGCGGAAAGCAAATCGCGTCGTCACGGTGCTGCTGTACACCGCGTTTGGTCTTCTGACCTTCTTTGTGTCGCTGACGCTGTCTTTGCCGATCGATAAGATCAAAGACCGCATCGAGCGCGAGCTGTCCCAAGAGCCGGGTCCGCCGCAGTCCGCCAATGGCAGCTTTGGCATCGGCTCGGGCATGGATGTCAGCATCGGAGAGCTAGACCTGCACGTCCTGAGCCCCGGCGTGTCCGCGTCGGATGTTCGTCTAAAGCCCCGGCGACCGCTGTCGGGCCCGCCGAGCAGCGACGTCAATGCGGCCAAGAACCTGCGTCCGATTGTGATTGATCGAATTGATGCGCGGGTGCGACCGCTGGATGCGCTCTTCGGCGACAAGAGCGGTCAGCTGGCCGTCGAGGCATTTGGTGGCACGCTGCGAACCGACTTCAACCTGAGCAGCGATGGCATCCAGGTGGACGCGGATCTCCACGACATGATGCTCGGGAGGTTGTCGTCGCTGGCGCAGCTCTTGCCGCTGCCGATGGCGGGAACGCTCGGGCTGACGCTGCACTTCAAAGGGCCCAATCAAAAGCCAACGGCACCGAGTCGAGGCGCTGCACCGGCGGTTCCGCTTCCCGCGCGACTGGACTTGCAGCGTTCGACGGGAAACTTGGATCTGAAGCTGGTGGCCGGACAGGTTGGCGACGGAAAAGCCAAGCTGGTGGTGCCCGGAGATCCGTTCCTGTCGCAAGGCCTGACGTTTCCTCGGCTGCGGCTCGGTGATGTCGTCGGAAAAGTAACGATTGAGCGTGGTCGCGCCAACATTGTGGACCTGCACGCCAAGTCACCCGATGTCGAGATCTGGATCGATGGCTACTTGGATCTTCGTGATCCGCTGATCCTGTCGGATGCGCACCTGTACGTTCGCTTTAAGCCGTCGCCGCAGTTTGTCTCGAAAGAGCCGACGCTGGAGCTGGTCGTCAACAGCCAGTCGCAAGGCAAGCGCTCAGACGGGGCAATCGGCTTTGCCATCACTGGATCGCTCAGCAATCCGCGCTCGCGTCCGAGCAAAGAACCTCCCGACGGTGTGGCGCTGCGAGCGGGCACGCTGAGTCAGGTCTCGGCCAGTGCGCAGCCGTCGCTTTTGCCGGGCTCGCCATCGGTTCAGCCGTCGTCGCCGCCGCCGCCGAGCACGCTGGTTCAGCCTGTGACGACGCCAACGCCGCCGCCATCGCCATCGAATGACACGGTGCTGGTTCCGCCGCCGCCGTCCACGGTACCGCCCCCACAAGTGCCGCCGCCTGTGCAGCAGGTTCCGCCGCCGAATCCGATGGCGAGTGCATCGTCGCCGGGCATCGTTCATTCCCCGCCGGTGAGTGCTCAGCCGGTGCCGCCGCCTGCCGACGCGCCGTCACACGGAGCCAGCGAACCGCAGCCGCATCCGTCGAGCGAAGCGCCTCATCAGCCAGTCCTGGTTCAGTAACGTCTGAAGCGCTGCGTTACGGCAGCGCCTTGGCTTCTTCCGACGGACACACTGGACGTAGCGTACATGTCGCACAGCTTGGCTTGCGAGCGAAGCAGACCCGTCGTCCGTGCCAGATCAGCCGATGCGCCGACATGATCCAGCGCGCTTGCGGCCACTGCGCTTGGAGATCGCGCTCGATCTTTTCGGGATCTTCCTCGCGCGTCATGCCCAGTCGCTGGCTCAGGCGACCGATGTGCGTATCGACGACCACGCCGCTTGGAATCCCAAAGGCAGTGCCCAGCACCACGTTCGCGGTCTTGCGCGCAACACCCGGCAGCGACAGCAAATCCGGCATTGTCTGCGGCACCTGACCGCCAAACTTTTCGCACAGCTTCTTGGCCGCCGCGCGGATGTTCTTGGCCTTGTTGCGATAAAAGCCCGTCGAAAAGATGATCTGTTCGACTTCTTCTTGGCTCGATTCCGCCAGTGCTTTGGGCGTCGGGAAGCGCTCGAACAGCGTCGGAGTGATCAGGTTGACGCGATCGTCAGTACACTGCGCCGACAAGATCACGGCAATCAGCAGCTCGAACGGACTGCGATAGCTCAGCTCACAGTGCGCATCGGGATAGAGCCGATCCAGCTCATCCAAGATGATCCCGACGCGCAGCGCATCAGATCCCGGCTTGGCTGACCTGGATGCCGGAGACTTCGCCGGGGTCTTGGCCGCAGGCTTGGCGAGTTTGGTCGATTTCACCGAAGAACCAGGCGATTTGGCCGATTTCAGCGCGTTAGAAGCCGTCTGAACCGGCTTTCGTCCAGGCTGCGAACCAGTCTGACTCGACGGCGTGGCCACGACGCTACCGTCCGCTGATTCCGCTGAGCGCTGCGTGGATGGCTTCGCGCGCAGCTTCGATTTCGGCTTCATATCCAGCGAGCCACAGACGACCGACGGCTCCGAACGTGACCACTTCCATCAGGTGAACCGGCGCTGCTTTTTCCGCTTCGTTGGCACACAGCGCGGCATAGCCTGCGGGCTGAAGCTCCAGCGTGTACAGCGTCTGCTTTTCCGCAATCATGTCGCCGTGACGGAAGCGATTGAGCAGCTGGGTGTGATAGCCCTCGATGCCGGTGATGGTCTGTTCGGACAACACCTTGGGTCGCAGCCGCGAGCCTTCGTCCTTGCCCATCGCGTTCAAGATCGCAGCCCCGGCGGAGCGCACTTCTCCTTGATCGAAGTGGTGCAGCTCCAGCAGGCCGAAGGCGCGCTCGACGATCTGCATGCCGGGAATGACCCGCGTTTGCTTGAGCGCCACGTCAGTAAGCTGGTTGATCGCGATGCCGGGAGCAATCTCGACCATCAGCGAGGCCTGACGTTCCAGCGGCAGAAAGCCCTGGGCCACGGTCTGCAAAAAGCCGGTGAGCTGCGGCTGGAGGATGTCAAGGAAGCTAAACGTACGGAGTTCCATGGCGTCTTTTTCTGGTTGGCTTCGTCGAGGGAGCAGCCCGCGCGACGGTGAGGGCAACCTAGCATAGGGCGCGCTGCGCGGTAAACGACGTAAAACTACAAGTAGTACACAAGCCCGAACAAAAGCTGGGTGCGCAGTCCGTAGCCTTGAGGCTGGTCGGAATCGCCGGGAGTAAACGGAGCCGACAGGACGCTGCCGTCGTTGAGCGCAATCTGGGGAACGTACAAAAGCCGCACCGACATACGCAGCGACAGGGCATTGGCGCTCTGGCTCAGCAGGGGAATTTCTCCGTCGATGAGCGTGTGCATGCCGATGAGCGCACTGGCCATGCTGCCTTGCCGCGAACCGGCCCCGATCGAGCTGTCGAGTGCGGTACGAACCAGCTCAAACGACGGACCGAGCCCGAGTCGCAGACCGTGTAGCAGCCGCGCTTGATAGGAGCGATCTCCATCCGTTACGAAAAACGCGAGTGGACGAACATCGAGCGCCAGCGCGACGGAGACTCGGTCAGGAAACGCGGGCGGTGCTTCGGATCCTGGCTCACTGGCCTGCGGCACCGACGACTGACCTGCAACCGATGACAGCCCGAGCGCGACGCCGAGCCGACCTCTCCACAAAAACGATCCATCGATGCCTGCCGCAAGCAGCGCACAGCCTGTGCCCGGAGCGTTGCGATTGGATCCCGCGACCTGACAGGTTCGTGAATCGGTCTGAAATCCCGCCGAGAGTGCCATTCCCACCGTCAGATGACCCAGGCTTCCCAAGTCGGCGTGTGCTGCGCGCGGCTGTCCAAAAAGTGCCAGCGCCGGTACCAGTACAGTCAGTGCTGGCATCACTCGACGCTGAGCGACAAACCGAGCCATATGCGACATGGGCCGCACGGTATCCCAAGCCAGTTCATCGGTAAAGCTGTGTGACCGACGAAGCGGATTTTGTGATAGTAGCCTCTCATGTGGAGCCTTCGGGCGAGTGTGCTGACTTCGTTGCTCGGATGTTCGCTGGCGTTTTCATCAGGCTGTGAACCGACGCTGAGCGCGCGTGTCGATGCCCTTCAGCAGCTGGTGGAAGCCCAGAGTGAACAGATCCAGCGCTTGCGGCTGGAAATTGGCGACGGAATCGGCATGGCGATGTGTACGCCAGAGCTGAGCCAGCTCATCGAAGACGTTCAGCGAGAGTGCGATACCCAGACCGCGACGTGTACCACCAAGCAGATTCGTCCCGCCGTGATTGCCGCTGATCCCGAGCACAAAGGTCGCTTCCTGAAGTTGATGTCGCACCTGCGACACGAGGTGTTCTACTTTCGCGAAGGTGCGCCGCAGGTTGTGCCGTTTCGCGCGGATCGACTGCACAAGCTGCTGCGCTCGGCGATGCTGCGGAACACTCAGTTTTTGATTGTCTCGTCGCCCGATAGTGGAGAGTTTGAAGCGCACCGGCGGGCTCGGGTGATGGAGCAAGCGCTGGTGGATCGCGGCATTCCGCGCGCCAAGATCCGTCGCTGGGTCTATGCATTTCCGACGTTGAAGGAAGAATACGAGCGCCCGGTGGATCTGCCCGGACTGGGGGAAACGCGCGAGCTGCATCGCGGGGTGTGGGTGTTTCGCTCGGACTGTTAGGGCCTGCGCGAAGGCGTGTGACGGACAGGCTGGGCGATCTTTGGCGTGATTTGGCAAGACTGCGTGAGAAAACGCGCGCTTAGCCTGGAAACTGCGCCGAATCCCGGCCTGGGGATGGTAAAATCTCCCGAGCGGGTTCAAAAACGGGCGCACGTTCAGCCACATAAGGGGCGAGCGCCGGACTGGGCCCACAGCACGCTTGGAACCTCACTTTTCGGGAGATTGAAACACATGCGAACACCTAGGCTTTTGCTCTCGCGCGCGGGATGTGGAATCGGTCTGCTTTTGGTCGCTGCATACGGCGGCTGTGACTTTCAAAGCGGCGACAGCAGCCAGGTGGCTTCGCTGAGCCTGAAGGTCAAGGGCGACTACTCGGGCGGATCGATTGTCAGCAAGCCTGAAGGCATCGACTGCGGCAGCACCTGTGCCACCACCTTTGCCGTCGGAAGCAAGGTTGAGCTATCGGTGACCACGTCGGACAGCTCGGAGTTTGTCGGCTGGGAAGGCGCGTGTACGGGCAGCTCTGCGACGTGCAGCCTGAGCATGGACGCTGGCAAAGAGGTCATCGCAACCTTCCGCAGCAAGAGCAACCGAGCGGATCTCACGGTGTCGTTTGGCGGTGCGGGCGCTGGCACGGTGACGAGTCAGCCCGTCGGTCTTCAGTGCAGCAGCGAGTGTACGGGCGGCTTTGAAAAAGGCACGATGGTGACGCTGACGGCAGCTCCCGATGCGACGTCGGTGTTTTCGGGCTGGACGGGCGCTTGCACGGGCTCGGCACGGACCTGCATGGTGACGCTGATGGACGCAGCGCAAGTGACGGCAAACTTCGCCAATCCCGAGACGTGCGAGCAGATTCGTGCGGATGCTCCGACATCGATGGATGGCAACCGCAAGCTGTTCGTGGGAGGCGACCAGACCAAGTCGTTTGATGCGTTCTGTCTGATGTCGGTGAGCCCGGCGCTGACCTATCTGAACCTGACCAAGACGGCTGCGACGGAAAACTACTCGCAGTACACCACGGGGGGCAGCGCGACGGGCACGACGGTGAAGACCAACTACACCAAGGTTCGCTTTGATCCGCTGACGCTGCGCATTGACACCAACGACAAACGCTATGCCACGTCGGTGGGCGCGGTGATGCAAGGCACCAACAACGTGACATCGATGCCATACGGGACGGCGATGGGCTGCCAGAACGGAACGGCGAACGGGCTGGCGAACATCGATCTGACGGGAACTGCGTTTGCTGTGGCAACGGGAGCCCTGGCGCTCGGGGGAACGACTCCGACGGGAACAACGACTCCGACGCCGAACGGTCAAGTGCGTGCGACAGTCCTGACGGGCGGTGGCAACTGCGGCTGGAATGCACCGACGGGCGCGAACAATCCGTTTAACGGCAATGGCGCACCGCTGACCGTGGTCTACTTCCCGTAAGTCTCGTCGCAATTTCCTCTCAAAGCACGGGTTCCTTCCTGGCTTGACGCGGGCTTGACCTGTGTCAATGCACTGCGTCATCCGTCGTCGCTTGCCGTTCGGCTCTTCATTTGCTCTATTCCGGCTTTGGAGGTGTTCGCGATGGCGAAGTTTGCTTCTCGTCCGTGGATTGGCTTGTGGAGTCGCTCGCTGGGGTTGTGTGGCTCGCTGCTCTTGGGCTCGTGTGCAACCAACGATGTGGTGACTCCCGACGAAGAAAACGCTGGCCCGTGCGCGGCGATGAAGGTCAGCAACAAGAGTCGCTTCGCTGCCGGAGATCCGCTCGGACATCGCGATCCGCTCGGGGCCAAAGCCGCCAAGCAGGCGCGCGCCAGCCAGATCACCAGCGACGACTGGATTCGTCAGCCGGACCCGAGCCGTCACCGCATCAACAAAGGTGACTACCTGCTCATCAACGACAAGATCGCGGTGTACATTGAAGCGCCGGGCGTTTCCGACGGATATCAGCCATTTGGCGGGGACATCATCGCGCTTGAGCGAGTGCTCGACGATGGAAAGCCCGCTGGACGTTCAAAGTACGGTGAGACGATTGCATCGCTGTCGCGACAAGTGCTGGCGGCAGAGAGCGTGTCTGTTCTAAGCGATGGTTCCGACGGAAAAGCTGCGGTGATTCGTGCGTCAGGACAGCTGCGCAACCTGCCGTTTTTGGAATCGTTTGGCAGCGTGCTGTCGGCGGAATACGACTTTCCGTTCGCGCTCGACTACATCTTGGAACCGGGCGCAGAGAGCGTGAAAGTCCGTCTGAACCTGATCAACACGCAAGCCGAGGATCTGCCGCTGTACCGTCAGCAGCTCTTTGTGCTGTTTCACTCCAGTCGGGCGCAGATGTTTGCGCAAAACAGTGGCTACGACGATCTAGACGGCGAGCAAGAGTGGATTGGCTATGACGCGGGAGACTCGTCGTTTGCGATTCGGATGCTGACGGGAGCGTTTACGCCGATCATCGGACGCTCGGGCGCGGTGATTGGGCGCGGCAGTGGTCTGGAAGTCAAAGGATGCAGTCCGCTGACCGTCGATTATCTGGAATACGTCGTCGGTGGAGAGCACTCTGATGGGCTCGGAGAAGTGCTGCGACGGACGCTGAAGCAGCCAGCCTGGCGCGCTGTGTCTGGAACTGTGACCGACGGAAATGGCGCCAAAGTCGCAGGTGCGTGGGTGCATGCGCTGTCCGCGAAAAATGAGTATCTGGGACGCACGCTCAGCGACGCGCAGGGAAACTTTACGATCCATCTGCCCAATGACGTGGCGCAGCTTCAAGCCAGCAAGTACGCGCAGATTCCGTCGGCCAAGCGGACAGTGCTGACCGCAGAGACATCGGTGAGCTTGCAGCTTCCCGCTTCGGGAACGCTGTCGGTGACCGCGAAGGACAAAGACAGCGGAGTGGCGCTGCCGGTGCGCATTCAGGTGATTCCGATGACGGCTCCGACGGCGCTGCCTGCGTCGTACGGCGTGCGTGATGAAGTCGGGGGTCGCATCGTGCAAGAGTTTGCGGTGTCGGGCTCGGCGTCGCTGGCGATTCCGCCGGGCAAGCATCGGGTCATCGTCAGTCGCGGCTACGAGTGGGAAATCCTCGATCAGACCGTGACCATCGAAGCGGGCAAGACCGTAGAGCTAAAGCCAGAGCTTGTCCACAGCGTCGATAGCAACGGTGTGATGTGCGCGGACTTCCACATTCACTCGTACTTTTCGGCGGACTCGTCGGACGACGTTGAATACAAGGTCAAAGGCGCGATTGCCGACGGACTGGAAGTTCCCGTTTCGAGTGAGCACGAGTACATCATCGACTTCCAGCCGATTGTGCAGAAGCTGGGGCTGACTCGCTGGGCGTTCGGTATGCCGTCGGAAGAGTTTACGACCTTTTCGTGGGGTCACTTTGGCATCATCCCGATCTTCCCGCGTCCCGACAGTCCGAACCGAGGTGCCGTCGAGTGGACAGGCAAAAAGCCGCCGGAAGTGTTTCGCACCATCGCGCAGCTTCCTGAAAAGCCGGTGCTCATTGTGAACCATCCGCGCTCGGACAGCGTGCAAGGCTATTTCACTGCATCCAGCTTCGATCGCACGACGGTGAGCGGGGATCCCGAAATCTACAGCGACGAGTTTGGCGCACTCGAAGTCTTCAACGACAGCGACTTCGAGGACAACCGCAGCCAGATCGTGCAGGACTGGTTCGCGCTGCTCAATTCCGGCAAAAAAGTCTGGGCGGTGGGTAGCTCGGACAGCCACGGCTTGCGCACGAGTCCGACGGGATATCCACGAACCTGTCTACAGTTTGGCCACGATGATCCGACGAAGCTTTCCGCCTATGCGGTGCGCGATGCGCTGCGCGCGGGCAAGTCCACGATCTCGGGCGGACTGTATCTGACGGTGCGTGGTCCCGCTGGTGAGTCGCCCGGTGAAGAGATCAAGTCGTCGCGTGGCTCGGTGACGCTGCAAGTGTCGGTGCAAAGCCCGCGCTGGCTTCTGGCCAAGCGCTTGGAAGTCATCGTCGATGGTGAGACGGTTGAAACCAAAGAGCTTCAAGAGACGGTGGTTCCCGTCGGTCGTCGCTACGATGCAACGGTAACTGTGACGGGAAAAGCGCCGCGTAGTCAGCACTGGGTGGTGCTCCATGCCTCGAACGGTGGGACGGATCTGTCGCCGGTTCATCCGGGCCGGAAGTCGTTCGCCGTGTCCAACCCGATCTTTTTCTAGCGCTCGTCTAGCGATTGCGTCGGCTGCTGCGGGCCCAGGCTTTTCGGATGGCAGTCTGAAAATTGGCTGTCGTCTGAACTCCGTCGAGCTTGGCCCCGAGCGACACCAGGCGCTGGGCCACTTCGGCGCGAATGCCACTGAGCAGCACATCCGCCCCGAGCAGCCTGACCGCTTGCGTCATCCGCAGCAGCAGCTCGGCCACTTCGTGATCCAGCGACGGAACGCCCGTCACATCAATCAACAGCAGGCTCGCTTGCTGAACCGAAATCGCTGTCAGCACCGTACCCATCAGCGAATCCGCTCGCTCTCTGTCCACGGCACCGATGAGCGGGATCGCGATCACTCCGTCGAAGATTGGCACCACCGGAGTTCCCAGCTGACGCAGCGTTTCGCGCTGGGCGGACACGATCTGTTCTTGCTGAACCCGACGACGCTCTTCATCCAGTCGCTTGGCTGTCTCTTGCTGCTGCTGCTGAAGTGCGTGCTCTAGCGCTTCGACTTGCCGACGAATCAGCATCGACGCTTGCAGGTTGCGCAACAGCTCTCCGGCTTGGTACGCGAGCACACCGATGGACGACTCTTGCGGCAGCTCGGGATAAAAATCCGCACCTGAGACGGTCCGAACCGCGACGAGTACACCTTGCAGCTGCGTCGCTGGATTGCGCAGCGGACAGACCAGCGCGTCTTGAAGCGGTAGCTCATGCCACGCGCGCACCAGCGGCGAGTCGGTACCGTGAAACGACAGCGCGCGCTGGGTACTTTTGGGCAGCCAGGCTTCATCAAACGGCAGCGACGATGGACAGCTACTAAGCCCGCACTGAGCGACGACGGAAAGCTGATGTTCTTTGCTCTCGGTGTCGCGAAGCAAAAACAGCGCAGCCTCGATGCCGTACGAATCGACGAGCTGCTCGGCGGTAAGGCTCGCAAACTCTTCGATGGATGTGACGGGCAGTGCTCGCTCGACGTAGCGCTGAATCTGACGATAGCGATCCAGCTCGGCATCCAGCGCGTGCTTTGTCTCGATCAGCTCTTGCTTGAGCGAGATCGCGCGCGCCGCTGTCCGACGCAGCTCTTCGCAGGTCTGCTGTAGCTCTTCGTAACTGGGCTGCCGAGGGCTCATCGGTACAAGTCGGACGGTTAGCTAGCGCTCGGTTTCGCTCGACACAGGCAGTACAGCGACGTGGTGTAGTTGTGGAAAAAGTTGCGACCGCCCAGCTGGGTGAACTCGCCAAAGCCGTACATTCCCAGCCACGGAATCGGCTGATCCCCACAGATCGGCGCCTGCATCCGTCCCACGATTTCCTCTTTGAGGATGCGCGAAAACAGCGCTCGTCCGCGTGCTGCACAGTCGGTGTGGAACACTGCAACCACCTGCTTGCCTGCGATCCGTTCGAGCAGCCGCTTCATCATCCGCGACAGACCGTCGAAGATCAGGTGTTCATCGCGTTCCATCAGCCACACGCGCGTACCGACGGGAGCATCAACGGGAAGATAGAAGCTGCCATCGGGATCGGTCTTGGCGACGACGCGCAGGATGTGCGGGTTGTCATTTTCGACTTGCAGCGACGCGGGCAGCTCGACACCCAGACCGGCAATCGGGATCATCGGACCTGGATGACTGTTTTGCGGCTTTCCAAGCTGATCCATCAGCACATGCCAGCCCGGACGACCGTCTAGCTCGAAGACATGATTCGCTTCGGAGCGCGTCACCACAAACGGATTTCCGACGGGAATGCTACCGTGATGAACGGCCATTTCGATGTGCAGCGTCGGATCAGCAAAGCCAATCGCCAGCGCCGCTCGTTCCAGGATCTGGTCCCCGTAAAACTGGAAGGTACGGATCGCTCGCATGTTGTCCGACGAGGTTCCGCCGAAGATCTTGATGTCCGGCCCGAGCACCGACTCTATGCCTTCGATTGCGCGATCCGCTGCGATGTCGATTCCCGACGCGAGCAAGCACACCGACGTGATGTTGGGCGTCTGTGCTTTGAGCTGCTGGCCAAGCTGTACCGACTGCTCAAATGAGTTGGCACCGCGAATGTTATCGACGTGTGCGACGGCCCACTCGCTGCGTGGTCCACGAATCGCCATGATCGCCAGGCCGCGCATGTTTTCGTTGGCACCTTCGCGACCGACGACGCCGTGACAGGTACAGCCGACGATGGTTGCCGACGGAGCCAGCTTGTGCGCTTCAGAGAGCAGCTCTGCGAACTGATGTCCGACGGTGGTGTGAAAGACCAAGATGTCACAGTCGGTTCCGCCCGTCTCGGCGAGCGCTGTTTCCAGACACTCAGCCATGGCTCGTCGTGAATTGACAGCGCCGCTGCTCGCTGAATAGAAATCAAGCATCGTCGTTCCCCCGCTGGTGATTGCGTTTACGGTAGCACCACCGATAAGCTACGCACAATCCGTCGGGACATCACACGGACTGACGCAGATTGGAGTCACAGACGCTACAGCTCTGTCCAGTTCTTGAACACACGCATTCCCGTAAACCGACTGGAGTCCGTCGGCTCTGCTGTGACCAAGTGAATGAAGATCTGCTCTACACGGCTGGGAAACTCACTTCGGAAACGCGCATAAATCTCTGGATCTTTTTCCCCTGAATCGCCAAATAGCAGAAACTTCTTGTTCGGCAGTGCGTCCGCAACCGCTTTCAAGTGTGGATATTTAAACGCCATTTGATCAAGCAGCGGATCTTTGGAAAAGCGCTTCAGAATCAGCGTTCCCGACGGAAAGCCCGTACGCTGAAAGTAGCTGTAGATGCGACGGTGAAAACCCCACGGACTGCCCGATAGATAAAACACCGGCTTGCCTTGCGACAGCCTCGTCAGCGCTTCGGGCGCGCCGGGAAACGTCTTGAGCTCCCACGTACTGCGCAGCAGCGCGTTTTCGATCATCTTTTTGCGATCGGTGATCTGCGAATCGAGCACCGTGTCATCGACATCCGACAGCACTGCCAGCCCCGGATTTCCATCGTAGACTGGCACTTCGGTCTGCACACTGTCCGCCGAAAAGCCGGTCTGTCGTAGCGTCACGGAAACGGCGCTCTTTGGTCCTTTGATTCCCGACGGAAGCTGGACTTGCAGATAGCCGCGATCGTCGCTGATGGCTGGTAGCGGATGACCATCGCAAGAAACCTCGACGGATGCGAAGGGCAGGGCACTGGCATCCAGCGCTTCCAGCGTCTCGAGCGCGCGCACAATCTTGGACTGGTTCGGCTCGGGATGCGGATCGGGCGGACCGTTGGACACTCTCCCATACAGCACGCCGCCTTCCGTTGAGACATAGCCGCTGTACAGCTCGATCGATGCCAGCTTGGGCTTGTGCTTCTGACAGCCCACCGTCAACAATCCCGCACAGAGCAGCGCGCTCGCAGTCACAACCCGGCCAGTCCAAGTCAACATTGTGCTGAGCGTACTACAAGCGAGCAGCGCGTCGGTACCCTAGAACGCCGAACCAAACCTATTGCGGACCGCGCCTTCTGCATCGTCGGTCCTCACGTACTTGCGTACGCTGCGGTCCTCCTCTTTGCAATCGCGGTTCCTCATAACGGTTTCGTTCGGCGTTCTTAGCTTTTTCGCTGCCCGCGTCGGGAATCCGAGAGCCGCGTCCGACACAGTCGATCCCACAGCGTCATGGCTTCCCCGAAGTTTACGTCGGCATGCGAGTGGTGGATGTTGTGAAAGGCCGAAGTATTGAGCAATAGCGGAGAAAGCAAGCGCTCGACCAGCTCAATGCGTACTCCACAATGTAGATAATAGTTCAGCATGATAAAACCGCCAACCAAGGTAAAGTAAATGGGTGCATAGTGCTTTGCTTCTGGTAATGCAACCAACACAAGTGGCCAAAAAGTCATGACGGATTCAACTGGGCCTACCGCGAAACCAGCCAGGGCAGTTGGATCTCGATAGGCATGATGTGCGCGATGAAACGGAAACAGTAGCTTGGTATGAAGCAGTCGATGTTTCCAGTACAGCCAGGCATCCAGCACAAAGATCGCCAGCGTGTTTTGTATCAGCACAAGCGGAAAACCTCCGGCGTCTTCCACGGACCACGTCAGCCCAATCGGGCGTCCGGTCCACAGTCGCCACAGCGGCCAGGCCAAAAAGCACGCGGCAATAAAGGCAGCCAGCGCGGTGTCTTTGGACTCGGACAGCATCGGCGCAGGCTTGGTGCGCGGACCTTGGATGCGTCGCGCTTGGCGTTCACTGAGCAGCGTCACCAGCGCAGCGCCCGTCAGGACCGCCCCCGCAATGCCCAAAAAGCCAACCAAGAGGGCCAGATAAAATGTTCCGATGTGATCGGGCGCGAGCAGTCCGGCCCCAGCCAGCACAAACGGAAGCGATCGATCGATGACTTTGGCCCACAGCGGGCTGCCGGGTGAGTGCTTGCGAGTCGTCGGAACATCGGGCGCGGTCGATGACATCTGCGGCTCCATGTGGTGGGTTGAAATCGTTACACGGTGTAATGGATTTCGTTTCAAACTGTCAATTGTCGTGACTGCGTTAGAGTCCAGAGCATGGCGGTGCGAAAAATTCCCGGTGCTGCAAACTCAGCACGGACGGTGAAGGCGGAGCAGGTGGAAGCGGGGCGCACAGGTCGAGTTCCGAAAGACGAGCGGCGACGGCAGCTTTTGCAAGTCGCAGCGGAAATTCTGACTGCGCAAGGCATTGATGACGTGCAGATCACCGAAGTGGCCGAGCGCGCGGGCGTGTCGAGGCCGCTGGTGTATCGACTGTTTCCGACGCGACGAGCGCTGGTGAAAGCGCTGCTCGAAGACTTTGCCAGTCAGCTCTCGGCGCGCTATTCGCGGGCCATGCTGTCGAGCCTGCCGGGCTCGCTTCCGCAAATCACCGAGTCGTTTGTGAAGGCAAGCTGCGAAGCGATCGAGGCACACGGTGCGGGGCCTTGGCTGCTGCTTGATGTGCGCGGTACGGATCCAGAGCTGGGACGGCTCGGGCGGACGATCTTGGCGCAGATGCTCAAGCCGTGGCAGAAGCAGCTGGCGGAGCTTTCGGGGCTGCCGCCTCGGCGCGCGGTCAACCTGATGTGGGTGGTGGTGGCTGCGGGACGGGCGGCGCTGGATGGCTGGATTGAAGGCGCGATCAGTCGGCGGGCTGCCATCGAGGATGCGACTCGCGCGGTCACGTCGCTGCTACAAGCGTTTACGCGTCCGCTGTAGCCCGTGCAGTTGCTGTAGGCGCTTTCGCTGCATCGTGGGCAAAGTGCGCTGCTCTCGGGGCAATCGCTCGCGTCCAGTCGTCAGAGGTTTGACAGCCGGTCTTGTGCGGGCTGACAATTCATGCCGTGCTGTACCTGTATGTGTTTGCGGCCGTTGCGGGCTGTCTGCTCGTGCTGGTTTCGCTGTTTGGCGGAGGCTCGCAAGACGGTGACGGAGATGGTCACGCGGATGCGCACGCAGACGGTGAAGCGCACGGCGTAAGCGATGCGCATGCAGACGGACACGCAGTCGGACACGCAGTCGGTGCAGACGGGCACGCAGTCGATGGCCACGCTCATCATCACAGCGATGGAATGGATGCTGGGATTCCGACGGCGCTGCTCTGGCTACTCTCGATTCAGATGTGGACCTATCTGCTGGCGTTTGGGGGACTGACGGGGCTGCTCTTGCGAACGGTTGCGAAGGTGCCAGAGCCGATAGCGGGTCTGTCTGCGCTCGGCGTCGGACTTTCGACGGCGCTCGTGGCGCGGGCGGTGATGCGCAAGATGAGCGTGACCACGGTGCCAGGAACGCTGGTGGAAGAGCAGATGATCGGCTCGCGTGCGACGGTGTTGATTCCGGCACCTGCGGGCGGTCTGGGGAAGATCCGGCTAGAGTTTCGAGGTCAGACCATCGACCTGATCGCCAAAGCAACCGACGGCGGCGCACTGACGGAAGGTGGCGAGGTGACGATCACGGATATTCGCGATGGACAGGCCGATGTCAGCGTGGTGCGCGACGGCCAACAGCAGGTTGAGTCATCTCGTGGCGCACAGGCACTTGCCCAAGCCACGAAAGAAAGAGGAAGAGGAACATGATGTCTTTCCCCTTGGCGCTTGCGAGCGTGCGGCTCGACGAGCCTCCACCGCAGCTGGTCAGCGACGATGCGCGACTGGCGGGCGTGGTGATGCTGGCGGCGGCGTTTGTCGTCGGTCTGCTGGTGCTCGTGTGGATGCTGCGGCAGTTTCTGTACATCTGTCGTCCGAATGAGCTGCTGGTGGTGTCGGGCAAATCGCACCGAACCAGCAGCGGTGAGCAGACGACGTTTACGGCTGTGCTGTCGGGAACGCACTTTCGGATTCCGTTTTTGCAGACCGTGGATCGGATGGATCTGCGGCTGATTCCGATCGAGCTGTCGATGCCCAAAGCTCTGTCGAGTGGCGGCATTCCGCTCGATATTCACGCGATTGCCAACGTCAAGATCTCGAGTGATCCGCGCTTTGTCTACAACGCGGTGGAGCGCTTTTTGAACCTCCCTCGGGAGATGATTTGGCAGACGGCGAAACAGACGCTGGAAGGCTCGCTGCGCGACGTGATTTCGCAGCTTACGCCCGAGCAGGTCAACCAAGACCGCATCGAGTTTGCGAATCAGCTGGTGCAAGTCTCGAATCAGATCTTTAACAAGATGGGCCTTCAGCTTGACACGCTGAAGATTCAGCGCGTCGAGGACGAAGCTGGCTATCTGGTGAACCTGGGACGCGCGCAGATTGCAGCGGCGGTGCGCGACGCGGAAAACGCGGAAAATCAAGCGAATCAAGAGATCTCGCAGCAGGAAGCGGCGGCGCGACAGCTGGCGGAAGTGGCGCAAAAAGACGCTGAAATCGGTGTGGCGCAGAAGCGCAACCAGCTCCGGCAGATCGTCGGTCAGCTGGAAGGTCAAGCGCAAGCGGTCGAGCGGGAAGCGCAAGCCAGTACCGAGCAAGCACGGGCCGAAGCAGAGCAAGAGCTTCAGACGGTGCGCAAGGATCTCAACCAGCGGAAGCTGCACGCGGAAGTGGTCTTGCCCGCCGAGGCGGACCAAAAAGCGCAGCTTCTGCTGGCGGAAGGCTTGGCGGCTCCTCGTCGAGAGCAAGGTCTGGCCGCAGCCGAAGCGATGCGCGTGCTGACTGAAGCACTTCAGGCGGCAGGACCGAACGCGCGCGAGCTGTTTGTGCTGTCGCAGCTGGATGCGCTCGTCGCTCAGGTGGCCGATAAGGTCAAAGATCTGTCGGTGCGCGAGATTCACATTGTCGATTCGGGAGACGGTAGCTCGCTCGCGCAAGTGGCCGCCGCCTATCCTGCGATTGTGACGGAAGTTCTATCGACGCTGAAGGGTCTAACCGGCGTCGATATCAAGAACCTGCTGACGCCGGTGGAAGGAGACAAGCGATGAGCCCACTTGCAATCACCATCATCATGGCGATGGTGCTGGCGGCAGGCGCGTTCCTGCTGTTCACCGTCGTGAACAACATTTCGGTCTGTCCTCCGTCGGAAGTGTTGATCTTTTCAGGTCGTACGCGACGGCTGGCAGACGGAAGACTGGTCGGTTATCGGGTGGTGCGCGGCGGTCGTGCGATGCGGATTCCGCTCATCGAGACGATCGATCGCATGCAGCTTACCAACATGGCGATTGAGCTGTCGGTGAACAATGCATTTTCGCGCGGTGGCATTCCGCTGAAAGTTCACGCGGTGGCCAACGTCAAGCTGCCGAGTGAAGAGTCGCTGCTTCACAACGCGATCGAGCGCTTTCTTGGTGCATCCCGGGAAGGGATCATGCGCGTCGCCAAAGACACGCTCGAAGGCAACCTGCGCGGTGTCATCGCGGAGCTTACTCCCGAGGAAATCAACCAGCAGAAGATGATCTTTCAGCAAAAGCTCATCGAGGAAGCCGACAAGGATCTGCATCGGCTGGGGCTCGTGCTCGACAACCTGCAAATCCAAAACATCAGCGATGATGTGAGCTATCTGTCGTCGGTCGGTCGGGTGCGCTCGGCGCGAATCAAGAAGGAAGCGCGAATTGCAGAGCTTCAGGCGTGGGCCGCAGCGGCGGTGCAGAAAGCGCACAACCAAATGAACGCCGAGATCGCGAAGATCGAGACGGACATGCAGATTGCGCAGAAGGAAAATCAGCGACGGCTGGTGGAAGCGCAGACCAAGCGTGAAGCCGTGATTGCCGAAGTCCGAGGCCAAGTGCAAGCGCAGCTGACGGAAGCCAAAGCGCAGCTGCGAGCCTGGGAAGCGCGGGCTGAGCAGGTGCGACGAAAGCTCGAAGCCGATGTGATTGCGTCGGCGCAGGCGACCAAAGCGAAGGCGGAAGCGGATGCCAAAGCCAACGCAGCATCGGTGGCCGCAGAAGGTCGTGCCGCAGCGGCAGCGCTCGTCAGCCTGTCGCAGGCCTACCAAGCCGGTGGTCGCAACGCGCGCGAGTCGCTGCTGCTTCAGAAACTGTTGCCTGTCTTTGGTGAGCTGACCGGCACGATGAAGGCGTTGAAGGTCGATCGTCTGACACTGCTCGGTGGCAGCAGCAGCGGAAGTGTGCCGTTTGGTGCGCAGGTGGTTGCGGTCAACGAACAAGTTCGCGCTTCGACGGGAGTGGATCTGCTCTCGACGGCTCAGCGAGCGATTCTGCGCTCGGCGCAGCCTTCTTCGTCGCCACCAGCGTCTCCGGGCAAATAGTGAAGCGTCGGACGTTTCGGGCGTCCGCACCGCTTCGCGGTCAGTGCGGTAGCTCTGCGTGCTGGGGAACGCAGAGCTTTTCGTCGCCCAGCTTCGCAATCAGGCGCAGCGACTCGGGCTCACTGACCTGATAGAGCACCTTGCCAGCTTCGTTCCAGCACTGCGAAAACGTCACGTAGCGCTCGGTCTGTCCGGCGTTGCGCAAGTCGGTGGTGACTTCTCCATCGGCGATCTTGCCGTCGGCGCGTCCTTGGCCATTGGCATCCCAGCGACTGTGGATGAGCACCGTTTCGAGCATCGGACGACTGGAATCACCGCTGTGAACGTCGCTGCGCGCGTCGAAGACGAAGCTGCCCGCATTGTCCTCGCTGTGCTCTGCGTGGAAGCGTCCGTCGCGTGGCGGATCTTGCTTGCACTTGCGATTTTGCGGATTTTGGCTGCCGGACTGACTGAGCGTGATGTCGAGCAGCGCAGGGCTTCCGAGGCTGTCAAAGTCGAAGTCGATGCGTCCGTGCTCACAGCTCTGCGGCGACAGCTTGCGGCGGTTGTCGAAGTAGACGGTCATGCGACCTTTGCCGCTGCCGACGCTCTGTCCTTGGGTGACGGCGCCTTCCAAGACGGTCAGGTATTCTGACTCGGTCATGCCGACGCTGGGACCGCGTGCCGACAGCGTATACGCAAACACCGCGTCGCCGAGCTTGCTGATCACCAGTCGATAGGTCAGCGGATCAGTGCCTCCGGGGGCGTACGGACCAAAGGTGCGACTTTGGCCCATTCGAGTCGTCGCAGGAAGCTGCACCATCACGCGAGCCACCGACAGAAGCTGTAGCGCGCTTCCGTTGAGCAGCGTCGCCATGTTCTGCGCCAGCTTGTAGTAGGAAGCCTGCTCTGCGGCTTTGGGCGGCGTCTCTTCCTTCGGCGGGCGAATCGACATCGTCGAAACACCCGGAAACGCAACCGTCACTTGCTGAGGCTGCGGTGGGGCTCCTCGGAACTCTGCGTCGTCGGGCAGTCCACAAGCGGCCTGGCACAAGAACGCCACCAGCGAAAGAGAAGTCCGCATCCCGTATCTGTCTCCGCAAAAGGTCTAAGCGCCCGATAAAAGTAAGCGGGGCGATGGCTTGGTTATAGACCACAGCGCAGGCGGCTGCTTTTACAAATGGCTGGGATGATGTGGCTAGTGGCTGGAAGGCTGCGGCGGCTGACAGCCAAAACAGGTCCAGACCAACCACGCTTCGGTGCGCACAATGCGACTGGCGAGCGCGGGCTCATGAACGCTGATGGCCACTTGGTCTTCGGACAGATCGCTCACCTGGAAACACGCTGAGCAGACCAAGTGATGGTGCCGATCGGTGCGAATGTCCCAGTGAACTTCGCCTTTGGGACTGCGCAGCGAGCGAATGATCTGTAGCTCCGCAAACAGCGCGAGGTTGTTATAGACCGTCGCCAAGCTGGCACTGCCACTGCGTCCGATCGCTGCCGCAATCTGCGCGGTGGTCGGATGCACCCGATGCCGGAGCAGATACTTGAGAAGCGCTCGACGCTGCACCGTCACAAACTGACCGGCGTTACGCAAGATCTCCTCGTAGTGAAGTAGCTGCTGTCGTTCCATCGAGACGTCGTGCATGGTGATACCAAGCTCTATTTTCGCCGCGTCTGCTTTCCGAGACAAGATCAGTCGTGGTCCCACGCCGCAAGCGCAGCCACCACCGCGCCAATTCGCACCGTTTCATCGATCGTCGCGTTGGCATTGGAGAGACCAGCCTGCCGAATGGTCGCGACGTGACCGTTGACGCACTGACCGCAGCCATTGCTGACCGAAACGGCCAGGCAAATTAGCTCGACCAGCGTCTTCGGCAGCGACGAGCGAACAAAGGGACTGGCCCGAAGTGCTGCGCCGAAGCTGTCAAAGTCTTTGCTCTGATCCACGAGTGAGCGGAACTTGTAATAGCCGTTGTACGTCGCACACGCGATCGCGACAGCCTGCGCAGCTTCGAGATCCTCATCGGTCTTTCCTGCCAGCTTGGCTGCGTCGGCCAGCCACAGAGCGAGCCCTTGCTTCGGCGTGCCGCTCTTCGCCACCACCACGCCATAGCCAATGAGGAGCCGATCCGCGCGTGCCAGCAGTGCGGAATCTCCGTCGAGCGCTCGGGACAGGTTCAGCGCCACATCACGTACGATTTCACCGGGAATGACCGACAGCACAGCCGGAGCCGTCTTGGCTCCGAAGCGCTCCGCAACCCGCGTGCGTGCTCCGTCGAGTTCTTCTTGAGAAACTTTCATCGAAAGCCCCCTATCTTACGAATTCAGGCTTACAGATTCAGGCGGTACAGATTTAGGCGGTACATCGGCCCCGGGGGCTCTTTGGTTGCGCCCCGGAGCGTCGCTGTACGTTTCTGCGAAAGCGACGACTACAGCGTCGGCTCGCCCTTCTTCCAGTTGCACGGGCACAGCTTGTCGGTCTGAAGTGCGTCGAGAACGCGGATGATCTCGTCGATGCTACGGCCCGCCGAGCCATCGTTCACGCACGACCAGCGCAGCACGCCGTTCGGGTCGATGAGGAAGCTGCCACGCAGCGCAATGCCTTCGTTTTCCAGCAGCACGCCGTAGCTGCGCGAGATCGACTTGGTCACGTCGGCCAGCACCGGGTACTTGAGGTTCGAGAGCCGCTCGTCAGCCTTGGTCCAGCCCAGGTGCGAGTGGACCGTGTCCGTGCTGGCTGCGAGGACGACACAGTCGCGATCCGCGAAGTCGCCGTGCTTGTCGTTGAGCCCGACCAGCTCCGTCGGACAGATGAACGTGAAGTCCATCGGGTAGAAAAACAGCAGGATCCACTTCCCGGCGTAGTCCGTCGATGAGATCGTCTTGAACTCTTTGCCGACGAGAGCCTGGGTCTTAAAAGCGGGAGCGGGCGAAGCGACTTGAATGCTCATGGTCTGTTCTCCTTACGGGTTTGCTGAGAGGTCAGTGGCCTTACGAATCGGTGGCCTGGACTAAATTTAGAAAGAATCTAAATCTTGGCCAAAGCTTGGTCAATGGGATGCCAAAAAGTAGGTCGATACGTCAACCTATGTTCGCTGTAGGGATCGGTCGGTGTGTGGCGAGTCCCAAGTGATGCTGCGCAAGTCCCTTCAGCACGGGCAAGGTTTGTGCGATCTTGAAAGGGATGCGGGGGCATGCGGCAGCACAGCGCCAGGGTCTGGCCTGTGTTTTTTTGTGGCTACTGGGGCCACTGCTGCTTTTGTCGTCGCTGACTGCGCAGGCAAAGCCTGATGCGCGCTCGGTTCCGCAGGCGGCAGACAGTGTGGCGACGGCGCGTGTGGCGCAGCTTCTGTCGGCGGCGCAGATGGCGATTCAGCAGAACTCGCTGTCGCTGTGCTACCAGCTCTTAGAAGAAGCGTATCGGCTGCGCGCGGACTTAGAGACGCTGTATCGACTGGGACACCTGGCGTATATCGAGCGTCGCAGCGTCGAAGCGGCGGATCTTCTGCGTCGCTATCAGTCCGAGCACGACGGTCCATTACCCGAGTCGCACAGCGATGTCGCGAAGATCCTGGCAGAGCCGCTTCCTCCGTCGGGAGAAGTGCTGATTCTGGGTGAAAAAGGATCGCTGGTGCTGGTCGATGAGCGCGTGGTCGGAGTGCTTCCGCTGTCGGCGCCGCTGCTGCTTTCCGTCGGCAAGCATCAAGTGGTGCTTGAGCTTGCGGCTCGTCGCAAACAGCAAGATCTGGACATCCACACCGGGGCCAGTTGGCTTTTGCGTAGCTCGGTCGAATCGGACGAGATTGCGATGTCACAAGCGCCGCTCCTGGTGTGGCTGCCTCACTATCGAGGGCTCGACGGAGAAGCGATCCGGCAGATCGAGCAGGCGGTCGAGCTATCGGCCCACGAGGCGGGCTACATCGTCAAGCGACAGGAAGGTGCGCTCTCGGCGGCACCGCAGCTTCAGAACTGTCTCAACTCGCTCCAGTGTCAGGAAGAGCTGGGCCGTCGCAGTCAGGCGGAATATGTGCTGCTGCTTCACTCGGAACACAGCGGGCTCGGACAGCAGTCGGACTGGCGTCTGCACCTGTCGCTGATCGATGTCGGCGTCGGAGATCGCGCGGTTAGCTCCAATCAGCTCTGCGCAAACTGTACGCTCAGCAAGGCGGCGGGAAAGGTCAGTGCGGCGGTGGCGCTGATGCTCGAGCAGTCGTTTCAGCGGCCTCGGGGAACGCTGAAAATCAGCAGTGTTCCGTCGCGGGCCGAGGTCTTTATCGGAGATCGCAAGCTGGGGATTACGCCGCTTCTGCGCCCGGCGTGGGCGGGTCGGCTGCCGCTGGAGGTTCGCGCGCCGGGGCTGCCGCCGTATCAAGGGGAAGTGCTGGTCGAGCCCGAGCGCACCGTGTCACTGCACATTCAGCTGGGCGACGGGACCATCGAAGAAGATCCGTCCGCGCAGAAGCCGTCGAAAAAGCCGCTCTACAAAAAGTGGTGGCCGTGGGCGCTCGGTGGTGTGGTGCTCGGTGGCGCGGCGCTTGGGCTGATCTTGGGACTGACTCCACGTACGCACCAAAGCATCAACTGGGTGCCGTAATCAGCGTGGGTCTCTGCACTGTTCATTTGAACAGTAATTTGTTTGGACTGAGTTTGATGTGAATAAGACTCAGTCCAAACAAAGACATCAGGTTCGCTGAATCCGAATCAAAGTTAGTACAACAAAGTCCACAAAATGACAGTCCTGGTACTAATGGGCAAATAATGCTCAATTGGAGTCCGTTTGCTGATTGTACGATTTGCGCTCGACGTCCGCGTCTTGGCATGTAATGTTTGCGGTCCAGTGAAGCAGTCATTGCATTGCTTCGCGGAATCAAGTGATAAAGCGGACACATCAGATGAACAACGGTACAGCGACAGCGGACGTAGAATCGATTCCTCAATTGACCGTGGCTGAGCATGTTTTATCCTCAAATGTTAGGATTCATGCAGATGCGCTGATTGCTTACTTTCAGCGCTTGATTCAGCTTGGTGAGGATGCCGATATAGCGAAGTCTTATCTGCAAATCCTGCATGACATCTCACACTTTGTAGACTTGAAGAGCAACCTGGTGGCCGACTTGACGGGACGACGAGAGCCTCGGCTTTCGCGTGAGACGCTGCTTCAGTTTGGCAAGCTGCTCAAAGACAGGCGGCTGTCGGCGCGGCTGAGTCGTGCGGCGCTGGGCAAAAAGACCGGGCTGTCGGAAGCGACGATCAAGTTCATTGAAACGGCGCGGACTCGTCCGACGCGCGGAACGCTGCTGCGGCTGATGGCGGTGGAAGAGCTACAGCTGACCTGGGCGGATCTGGCGATTTTGCGAGAGATGCCGCTGCCGATTGAGCGTGGCGCACTGGCGCAAAAGGACAGTCGTGCGGGCTCGATGAACTGGTATGTGACGCCGGGTTACGACGGAGTCCGTTTGGTCGAAGATCTGGCGCGCTTTCTGCAAGGTGCGGGCGGACTGGTGGAACAGACGAGCGCGTATCTGGATCATCACAGCGCGCTGGATTACTTGGCGATGACGCGGGGATCGGCGGTGACGATGGCGCATCACTCGAAGATTCCGCTGCATGAGATTGCCAAAGCGATCATCACGACCGGGCCCAAAGTAGGACTGAATGTGATTGTGCTCGGTGCGGGCAATGGTGTGCTGGAGACAAAGCTCGTGCAGGACATGATCTCGATGCAGAGCCAGGTGGATGCGGATCTGTGTCTGCTCGATATCAGTCAGCCGCTGCTGAGCGTCGCGTACAAGCACGCGGTCGATACGCTGGGCGGCATTTCAGGAATGCACATCTGGGCGATGCAAGGGAACTTCCATCGGCTCGGTTCGTACACGCAGCTGCACTATCAGCCGTCGTCGCGGATGCAGCGCACGCGGGTCTATACGATCCTCGGCTGCACGCTCGCGAACTTGGATGATGAAGTGCAGTTTTTGATGAACAACCTGAACGCGGTGGCGCGGACCGATGACTTCTTGGTGATCGATCTACAGCTGGGCTGGGGGAAGACGCCGGAAGAGGTGATGGCCAACGATCCGGCGCTACGCGGAGAGATTCCGAGAGCGACTGCGCGCTGGCTGGAAGGTCCGATTCGACGGAGCTGTCCCGATGTCAAAGACATTCACATGACGTGTCGCTTGGATCCGGCACCGATGCAGGGAAGCTATACGCTGACGGTGCTGGCGCACGTTCGCTCGCAGAGCCAAGGAGAGCGCGTCTTTTCGATGTTCCGTTTCCGTCGTCATGACAAAGCGCTGTTTGTGCGCACGATGTCAGAGCTGGGCTGGGACTTGGTCGCGGCTCCACCGATGCAAAATGAGCAGGGTCGCGAGATCTCTGCGGTGCTGCTGTTCCGTCGGCGCTGATCACAAGCGGAGTGCGGACACAAGCGCAGGCAGCACCTGACCAAGCGGTGCGTCCACACACAAAGCGGCCAGGTCATCTGCGCGGGTTCTCCCTTGGTTCACAATCGCGAGGGGAATGTCGCGAGCGTGGGCTCCTTTGGCGAAGCGGAATCCCGAATAGACCGCAAGAGAGCTACCGAGCACGAGCAGCGCGGTGGCTCCATCCAGAATCGACCAAGCTTGCGACACGACGGCGTGCGGAACGTTTTCGCCAAAGAACACGACATCGGGCTTAAGGATTCCGTGGCATGAAGGACAAGACGGAATCACAAAGTGCTGCGCAAGCTGGGGATCTAGCTCGGCGTCTCCATCGGGATTTAGCTCTGCGTCACCGGCTGCGATGCGTACAGACCCCGCGTCGGACACGTGCGGATTGAGCCGCCCAAGCATGTGCTGAAGCTCCGATCGCAGCATGCGCAGCGGACAAGACAGACAGCGGACCCAGTGTAGGCTGCCATGAAGCTCGACCACGGTGTTGCTTCCGGCTGCGCTGTGTAGGCCATCGACGTTTTGGGTGATGACTCCGGTGCTGCGTCCGAGCTGTTCGAGTGCGGTGACGCAGCGATGGGAATCGTTTGGCTGCGCGCTTTGGACCTTGGGCCAGCCAAAGAAGCTGCGCGACCAGTAGCGACGGCGAGCGGAGTCCTCTCGTAGGAATTCCTGAAGCTGCATGGGCTGGCGCTTGCGCAAGGTTCCGCTCGGTCCGCGATAGTCGGGAATTCCGGAATCGGTGCTGATGCCCGCCCCTGAAAGGACTGCAAAGCGACGACCTGTCAGCAGCGCGATCAAGGACTCGATCGAATCAGATCGGCGCGGAGTGTTGTCTGCGACGTCAAGAGTAGGAATCCGTACCGCCAAAGTGGCGACCATTATAATGGAGCGGCTGGGCATCAGACAGGATTTGCTCCACCCCGATCGGGAGGTGGAACCGGGCTCGCTTCACGACGGGGGCTGCGAGAAGCCGGGCTTGCCAACCGAAAGTCCCGACCTGCGTAGAGGATCACACTATGTCAAAGCCTTTGTTCCTAATCCTTGGCCTTCCTTTGGTTGCTACGTACATGCTGACGCTGGGCGCTTGCGGAGATCCAAGTCCAGGCAACACGCCAGCGGACATGAGCGTTGCTCCTGACTTGACCGTGATGACAGACACCACGCCACCGACGTTTGGGGGCGCACAGTCGGCGACGGCTTCGCTGGGTGCGGTCACACTCAACTGGAATGCGGCGAGCGATGATCGAACGCCTGCATCAGGAATCGTCTATCAGATCTATCAAGCGACTACGTCGATGGGACAGACGTTCACCAATCCGGCGGCAACCTCGACGGCGGGAGCCACCAGTCACAAGCTGACGGGACTTGCGGCGAGCACCAAGTATTTCTTTGTCGTTCGGGCCAAAGATGCAGCGGGAAACCTGGACAAAAACACCACGGAAGTGAGCGCGACAACCCCGGCCCCTGATACGCAGGCACCGACCTTTGGCGGAGTCACCGCAGCGACGGCAGCAGGGAACTCTGTTAATCTGACCTGGACAGCGGCAACGGACAACAACTCAGCCGCTGCCAACATTGTTTATCGCATCTATCAAGCGACGACTGCGGGGGGACAGAACTTTGGATCGCCGACGTACACCGCGAGTCCGGGTGCTACGTCGTTTCAGGTTCAGTATCTGACTCCGAACACGACGTACTACTTTGTGGTGCGCGCGGTGGACGAGTCAGGAAATGCATCCACGAACACGCAGGAACGGAGCGCGATGGCGCTGACTCCGACGTTTGCGGCCAATGTTCAGCCACTACTGACCAACAGCTGCGCGGGATGTCATCAAGGTGCGGGCGCTGCCAATGGCTTGGATCTCAGCGCAGGTAAGGCCTACGCGGCGATGGTGGGAGTGAACAGCAAAGACTGTCCTTCGACCAAGCAGGTGATGGCCGGTTCCGCAGCCAATAGCTACGTCATGATGAAAATCAACGGCAGCGGAGCGTGCTTTGTCGGCGGACGGATGCCTCCGGGCGGTGCTCTCCCTGCGGCGCAAGTGGCCACCATCAGTGGTTGGATCAACGCAGGCGCGCTCAACAACTAGCCAGTCGCAAAACCCGTCGCAAAACCCGTCACTGCTTGAGACCCCTTTCTGCGCGCTCCCGCTGTCGTTCCTTTGGTACTATGAAGAGGCTCGAAGGGGGATCATGGCCAACTACAAGGGAACCGGCGTGGTCTTTATGCGCGAGCTGATGGGTCGAGCGGGCCCCGAGGCTCAGCGTCGATTTCTTTCGCAGCTCTCTGATACGGACAAAGACGTGTATCTGCGCACGCTGGAGTTTCACTGGGTTCCGATCGAATCGATCACACGCCTGTTTGAGACCGCTGCACCGATCCTACATCCCGGCAATCGAAGCGGTCTGCGCTTGATCGGACGCGCGATGGCCAACGATCACCTAAACGGAGTGTATCGGATCGTGATGCGCGTCATTTCGATCGACACCATCATCGAGCGCTCTGCTCGTCTGTGGCACACCTATCATCGCATGGGAAAGACGCGGATCGAGCGCGTGGCGACGAACCTGCTTCACTTCCTGGTATCGGACTATCCCGGTCTTCCTGACAACTTTCAGGAATGCATGTGCGGTTACATCGCGCAGGTGCTAGAGCTGGCCGGAGCCAAAGACGTGCTGGTATCACGCAGTACGCTGGCTCCTGATCGATACTGCTGGAAGCTGTCGTGGATGTAGGGATGTTCGATTCCCAATCGCAGGAACGCGACATTCCGACGGAAGCTGGATCCGCTTGGGAATGACGCCAGACAGCCAACAGACAGCCAACAGACAGCCAACAGACTGGTGCTGCGCTGGTTCCGAATCGATTCCAAACGGACTCCGAATCGATTCCGAAACGATGCCACATAGAGCTATTGCAGCGCGATGTTTAGGCCTGATCGATTGTCCAGCTTGACTGCGCTGCGCGGGATCGTCTTGCTGCGCACCGAGCACAGATCCAGCGGATCGACCGGACTTGACTCTGCCAGCGTCAGCTCAAACTTGTTCAAACACGCGGTGGGGAGCAGCGCTTGCAGCGTGATTCCATTTAGCAAGCTCAGACGAATCCAGCGCTGACGTTCAATGCAGTAGGCACCGTCTTCGCTCCATGCGGCGTCAAACGGAGCCAGCAAAAATGAATCGCGCGTGTTGATCTTGAGGAGATCATAGACATCGACCTCTGTTCCATCGATCGTGTGCGTGGTTCCGTCGCCACAATAGTCGAAGCGAATCATGCGCGTACATGCTTGATGGTAGCCTTCCAAAGACTGTCCGTTTACGCTCTTCCACGGACGATAACCAAGCTGCACGCACTTGCCGATCGCTGCGCTCGTGCAGCCAAACGTAAACTGCGATGTGCTGCGCTGATGCGCGCCGGTCTTGTCCCAGGTTCCAGGAACCGGGATCGCAAAGCGCTTTCCTTGTGCATCAGGAGCGCACGCTTCAGTGATTTTTCCGTCGATCGGATTCTGACTCTGGAGCGAATATAGGAGCGTCTCGTTGCTTGGATCCGAGGCGTCTACTTGCACATCACTGATGACTGTAAAGACGGTGACTCCGTCGGGATCAACCTGCGTTACGGTCGATCCAATGAAGTCTGCACCACGGATGGTCTGGCCTTGGAATGTTCCTACCAGCGTGCTTCCTTCGAGGTGAAGATCACCGACTTCTACGCAGCCTTTGGTGACGCGAGTGACGGTTGCTGCGGACAGCGTCAGCCCTTGCAGCGCGCGTCCGTTCATGCTCCGGCGCAAGCTGCTCAGCGACGATCCGCACTGCTCTGGAACAAGCTGGGTTTGATGGTTTGCAGTTGTCGAGACTGCGTCACCGCAACCGAACAGACTGAGCGCAGAGAGTGCAGCAGAAAATAGAAAGACAGAGCGATTCCTAGACATGGTGTTCCCCCGTTTTGCTACAGCGAAAGAAGCTGATGTGCTTCCGTGACTGTAAGCAAGAACCCTGCCTGCTTCGCTTCCTGCGCCAGGATGCGGAGTGCTGCGTGTGCTTCCGTGGCTTGTCCCAGCTGTAGCAAAAGTCGCGCACGGGCCAGACGCAGCTCGAAGCGTCTGAGGGTTAGCTCTGAAAACCGAGGATCATCGAGCGCTTGTTGAATCTGCGCAAGCACGCGCTCCATGTCTTGCGTAGAAGATAGTGATGCGTAAGTCCGCGCCAACATACACAGAACGAGGGATCGCGTAGACAGATACGGATTCCCATGGCTGAGCGACGAGACTTTCGTAGCCAGCGCCAGCGCTTCTTCTTTGTGAGACAGCGCTGCGTGCGCCGCACTCAAGATCGCCAGCGCCCAGACTTCGCCATCAAGCTGTCCGTCCGATTGCAGCAGCGGAACCGCTTTTTCGGCATGCACAATCGCATCGCTAGGACGCTGATCGAGCAGCGCCAAGTGTCCAAGCGCGATGTGACTTTCCGCCACAAAACCACTGCTTCCGACTTGCGAGCGCAGCGCCAGTGCCAGCTCATGTTTCTGTTTGGCGTCGGACAGCTCTCCTTCCCAAATCAGTGACTCCGCGACCAGACAGTTGAGCCACGCACTTAAGTAGTCGTCATCCAGCTCGCGGACGATGCGCTCTGCTTGCGCGATGCGCTGCTTGACCAGATCGAGCTGTCCTCGCTCTCGCGCAATCCAGCCCAGCACCAAGTACGCCGACGCAGCCGCTTCTTTGTAATCGACCTCGCGCGCGAGCACCAAGCTGGCTTCCGCGCGTGCCGTCGCAAGTGGCAAGTCTCCAGTTCGCAACAGGAGCAGCGCAAAGTTTGACAGATGCACCGCAGTTCCGTTGCCACTTCCCGACTCAATCAAGATCGAGAGCGCATCTTGAAACATCGCAAACGCTTGCTGCGCTGCGCCTTGATCGCGATACATCCAGCCTTTGGCGGCCAGCGCATCCGCCAGATCAAGCTGCGCACCGGAGCGACGGAACAGCTCCTGCGCTTGTTCCAAGTTGGGAAGGACAGCGCTCGCTTCTCCCAGATATTTTTTCACGAACGCTTGCGACACCAGACAGCGCGCAGCGAGCAGCAGCGCTCCACTTGCCCGGCTCTTTTCGATGGCAACCTGATAGCGACTGTGTGCCGCCCGGAAATCGCCGTTGTCTTCGAGCGCGCGCGCAATCGCAGCATCAATGCGCGGATCAAGCTGAGCATGCGCGTGCTCGCGTTGAAGCTGCATCAGCGTCGCCAGCGCTTCTTTTTGTTTGCCCGCAGAGCGCTGCGCTTCTCCCAGTGCCAGCGGATATTCGGGATTGTCTGGAAACAGCCGCATCAGCGTCTGGTAGGTCGCGAACGCTTGATCCCAGTCTTTTTGCGCTTCTCGATACCGCGCTTCGAGCAGCAGTCTCTCTTCACGCTGTAGTCCGGTGGTGTGCTCGATCGCGTGCTTGAGCACTTCTCTTGACTTTACGTCGTAGCCCAGCTCGCGCCACACCGTCGCCAGCGCTTCGTACGCCGGGGAAAAGTCGGGATCGGATGTCACAACACGAGTCAAAAGCTCTCCGGCGCGACGCAGACGAAAGCCTCGCAGCTCGCGCAGTGCTTCACCGTACGTCTTGAGCGTATCGGCATTGGCCACCCGCAGTCCGGTCCGTCGCACCGTCATTCCGTCGCCCACACCGAGCTGCTGGCGAATGTGCTGCGCCGCGTGCGCCACCATCGATAGCATTTCAGAATCGGATCCGTCGATGACGCTGCGCGCCAAGACCAAGCCACTGACTGCATCTTGCGCGACGACCGCGAGCTGAAGCCGTCGCTTGTCCGCCGTGCGAAACAGATACGATCCACCGATCACCACATCGGCATCGAGTCGCTTCCGCACCACCTGGAGCGTGCCCGGATCGAACAGCATGGCCTCGCGAAGCTGCGACTCTTGGATCATCTGCTGCACGCTGCGGGTTGCCACCACACGCACGCGCTCTCCCAGCGCCATTTCGCGACTGAGCAGCTCGGCCATCGCCGTCGAATACCAGGCATTGCTCTGCGACTCTTGTTCGGCAGCCAGCCCGAGCACCGCGACCACCTTGCGCACCTTCAAGACCGGACTTTCTTGCTGACGAAGCGCGCGCTGCGCCAAAAAATAGCTGCTGCTGGCACTGCCCGCGATAAGCAGCAGCCCGGCCAGCAAAACCAGCATCCAGTGCTGACGAAGCGCCTTGCGCCAAAGCGATGACAGCGACGGATGAATCAGCGCATCGAGCGCTTGTCGAACCTCGGTTCCCGACTGCGGTCTGTCCGCTGGATTGCGACGCAGACACTGATCGACGATGGACGCAAACGCGCTGTCGATGCCTGTAACCACTTGCGACAGCGACGGAATGTCTTCGTAAATGGCTCCGTGCTCGATCTCCGATACCTGCGAGCTGTAGTGCGGCGGCTTTCCAGTACACAGCTCATAGAGCAGCGCGCCCAAGCTATAGACATCCGCCGCCGGAGTCGCTGGCAGTCCTTGCCACGCTTCCGGTGCCATATACGCGGGCGTTCCCAGCACCGTTCCTGCTCGAGTGAGCGGTTCCAGAAGCGGCTCATTTGATCGATTCTGTAAAGGTGGTGCTGTCGTTGACGTGTCTTTGTCTGGCTTGGCTTTGTCTTTGGCTTTTTTTTCGACGTGCTGCGCTGGCAGCGTGACCGATGGTAGCTCATCCGATGGCGTCACTGCTTTGGGCCCTTGATCAGCCTCCATCGTCGGCTGTAGCGCATCGTCTTTGGGTACCGGTGCCACCGCTTGCTCGCCAGAGCTGGATGCTTGAACGGCCCAGTCTGGCTCGACGAGCAGACCCGACAGCTTGGCCAGTCCAAAGTCGAGCAGCTTGACCTCTGACGCGTCAGACATCATCACGTTGCCCGGCTTGATGTCGCGGTGCAACACCCCTTGCTCGTGGGCTGCGGCGAGTCCTTTGGCCAGCTCCGCGCCGATTTCCAGCGCGCGCTGCCACGGAACCGGCTTGATCAGTCGCGCCAGCGTGTGACCCGAGACGTATTCCGACACCAGAAACGGACGGCCGCGAAACTCTCCGAAGCGATAAACCGTGACGACGTTGGGATGCTTCAGCCGCGCAATCGCTCGTGCTTCGACCAAAAAGCGCCGTCGCGCATGACGACTCAGCCGTCGTCCGCTCAGAAACTTCAGCGCAACGGGACGATCCAGCACGGTGTCACGCGCCAAGTAGACCTGGCCATTGGCTCCGCGTCCGAGCGGTCGCTCGACTTGGAACTCATCGAGCTGCGACGGCGGCGTAAATGTCCCTTGCAGCTGCGGTAAGTCTGGCACGGCTGCCAACCTCTCCCGTTTCTGGCCTACGGTTTACGTGAGGCTGCAATCGCAGCCCGCTGTTTGATGACACGCGCGTGCGCGACTATCCATCCACCGAGCGATTCTGTCGAAAGCGCAGAATGTAGCGCTGAAGGTGCTGCTTGACCGTGGTTCCATCGGCAATGTTGAGCCTGCGCGCCAGCTCGGAGCAGTTGATGTGCTTGTGTAGCTCGTCGATTTGGACAAGTCCCGTCGCGTGCGCGATGAACACTGGCTTGATGTAGCGCTCGGTAAGCTGCGTGATTTGGCCCCAGCTCTTGGGCTGCTGACCCTGATCACGAACAAACGCGGCCAAGGCAATTCCGACCAGCTCTTCCCACTGGGGAGCGCTGGGTTCCGACGATGGCTCCACTTCGCGCGGCAGCAACCGAGACTCGCTGCGACCATCGCGCAAGATCGCCGAACAGGCCTCTGCATCAATGCTGTGCGCGCGACTGGTGCTCGGGAGCCGTTCCATAAAGCTTTCCAGATCGCGAAAGTTGCCCGGCCACTCGTATTCCATCACGCGACGCAGCGCCGCCGGAGTCAGCGCATCATAGACCTTCAGCGTGCTTCCTTTGATCGTCCGCAGTCGCAGCATCGCCGTCAGATCATCGGGTCGCATCCGCAGCGGTGGAACATGAACGACCTTGCCTGCGATGCGATACCAAAGATCTTCACGGAACCGACCTTGCCGACGCTGAGGATTGTCCAGCTCGACGTTGGTGGCGCAGACGATCTGGACGTTGGCTCGTCGTGGCTTCGGATCACCCAGGCGCTGATATTCCCCTTTGCTGTCCAAAAACCGCAGCAGCGCCTTTTGGACTTCCAGATCCATTTCGCCAATCTCGTCGAGAAACAGCGTTCCTTCATGTGCTGTTTCCACCACACCTGCGATGTCCGCGACGCAGCCGGTAAACGATCCGCGCTTTGCTCCAAAGAGCTGCGCAAACAGCAGGTCTTCCTTGAGCAGCCCGCAGTTTAGCGACGCATACGGTCCGCGCGTCTGTCGAGAGTGAATGTGATAACAGCGCGCGAGCTGATCTTTGCCCGATCCCGTCGGTCCAATCAGCACAAGTCGGGTTCCCCACGCTGCCGCTTCCGCGATCTCTTTGTGAACATCTCGGATCAAAGGAGACGCCAGCACAAAGCCTTCATCGTGACCTTGCAGCTGCTCCAGCCGTCCGTTTTCCGTCAGGATGTACTGCTTTACTTCGTCGAGTACATCGCTCCAGCTCATTTCCATCGTCGCGGTGGGATGCGAAGAGATCAGAAGCTGGCTTCCGTCCGCCAGCATAAATGTCTGTCCGCGTAGGGGCGTGTCGTCGGAGCGCTGACTCTGCGCGCGCAGACCCAGATCGGCTTGGATGTCGATGCGCGCAAACCAATCGAGCAGCGCCGCTCGGACCGCCGTCGCAAACTCTTCCTCATTCTTCCAGACGGCGCGCTCGGGCGCTTCCTGTAGATCGACATCGCTGACTGCTGGCGCAAGCTGCACCATCACATCGGCGCTCGGTTCCAATCGGGTCCGTGTCTGGGACGGAAGCTGGAGCATCGTGCCGTTGCGACTCGCGAGGTCGAATAGCTGAACCTCACCATCTTGCAGCAGCACCAGCAGGTGATTGCCCGAGACTCGCTGCGACGGCACTTGGACCTTGGTCACGCTGGTCTCGCGCAAAAGAAGCTGCATCAGATACGGGAGCTTGGTGGGATTCGGCTGCCTCCCGATGAGGTAGCCGGTCGCAGCGCTGAGCTGGACCGTCACTACCGTATCCGTATCCGGGGCTTGGATCCGTAGGTGTGGCATAGGGCGTTTCCATCATAACCCAAAAGCCCAGCGAGCCTGATAGCGCACACCGCGTCTATCGGTTGTCAGGCACGTGGCGCACGGCAAGGGGCGCATGGCAAGTGGCACATGGCAAGTGGCACATGTCTTGCGTTAGTAGCTGCTCGTGATGATGGCCAACACAAGCAAGACATCGACGGTGAATGAGGCTGCGCTACGGCTGGCCAGCGCGCTCGCTCGACCTGTATGGCGGCGGGTGCTGTCTCCGATCGGAGACGGAGGCCGAGGCGACGATGTCCTACCTGTGCAGCGCCATCCGACCTTGACACAGACGGGCACGCATCCATTGAAGCAATCACAGATGAGGGAATCACAGATGGGGGAATCACAGATGAAGACCTGGGAACGCAAGAGCAAGGTGAACCGACTCCGCAGTGGTGTTTCGACGCTGGCGCTATCGCTGCTGACTTCGGCGCTGGCGACATTTGGCACGGGCTCTCAGCCCGCAGAAGCCGCGCCCACGCGACGCTTTCAGACCGACGATCGCGGCAACTTTGTGGTCATTGGCAACACCGTCGGTCAGGACTGTCGCTTGGGGGTTCCGCAGCCGGTCGTCGGATCGGTCGATTATCTGCTCTGCGGACTGCTCGGACTGGGAGACTCGGGCATTGATGCCTACTGGCGATCGGACGCACCCGGAAACGGACAGGCCTTCGCGGGCATCCTGAACACATCCAACGTGGCACGGAGCAGCGCGGTCCTTACCCTTCCCGCTGGTGCCACAGTGACCTATGCGCGACTTTACTGGTCCACCCTTCGTGCAGGGGCAATTGGCAGTGAAAGCGCGCTTTTAGAGCGTCCTGGTGCGTTTTCACGGGTGGTCAGCGCGCAGGCAGCGGACATAAAGAGCGTCAGCTACAACGGAGCCAACTATTACCAGGCCTCTGCTGATGTCACCGCCATCGTGCGCAGCCTGGGAAATGGCGCGTATCGCATCGGCGGCTTCAACAGCTTCGAGCTGGGCAACCTGCTCAACGACATCACCTACAGCGGCTGGTACCTGTCGGTGGTCTATAAGCTCGATAGTGAGCCCGTGCGTCGCCTCGCCCTGTACGACGGCTTCGACCTGCTGAGCAACAGCAAGGTCAGCGCAACGCTGTCGGGTCTGACGATTCCAGCGACGGGCGCAGAAGGACGACTGGGACTGATTGCCTACGAAGGTGACGCCGACATCAAAGGCGATGCGCTGCGCGTAAACGGAACCGCAGTCTCCGACGGACAAAATCCGGTTGATAACGTCTTTAACAGCACGCGATCGCGTCTGGGCAGCGCCGTGTCCGTGGCTGGCGATCTGCCGCAGATGACCGGCGGACCGGCCAGCATGAGCGGCGTCGATCTCGACCTCTTCGATGTCACGGGAAACCTCAAGGTGGGCGACACCAGCATGACCGTCGAAGCTCAGACGAGTGGAGACGAGGTCTTCCTTGGCGGCCTGCTGACCAGCATCACCGCTGTGCGTCCGGTCTTTTCGGGCAGCAGCAAGACCTTCGTCAACCTCACTCGCAGCGACGGACGCGTCCTGCCGGGCGACATGATCGAATATACGCTGACGGTATCGAACAAAGGCTCTGACGGTGCAGCCAATGTCTCGGTGACCGATCCGCTACCGACGCAGGTGACGTTTGTTCCGGGCTCACTGCGCGTGACGGGCATAAACGGTGGCAATAAGACCGACGCAGCCGGTGACGATCAAGCCGAATACGTAGCTGCGACGCGAACGGTGGTCGGTCGGCTCGGAACCGGCGCCAATGCCACCCAAGGTGGAACCTTCAGTACAGCCGACGGTCCTTCATCGCTGATTTTCCGGGTCACCGTCAACACGGGAGCGCTCGGACAGGTTGCCAACCAAGCTTCCGTCAGCAGCCAGGGACAGACTGCGACCGCGCAAGGCAACACCGAGCCTACGACCTGGCCGACTGGAGACGGAACCACACCGGGTGCTCCGACGGTGTTTCAGATCTCGACCTGCGCAACCAGCAACGACTGTCCGGTGACGGCTCCCGTCTGTGATCAGACCGCAGTGCCGCCGCAGTGTGTCTGCAAGATGGACGCGGACTGCCCGAGCGGAACGATCTGCAATGCGACGACGAAGACTTGTACACAGTGCTCGCCGACCAACACCAGCAACTGCAAGCCTGACACCGTTGGTGGAGTCTGCCTTCCGGGCGGAACCTGCGGCTGCAACACCAGCGCCGACTGCGGCGGTCGTCCCTGCGACACCACCACCAAGACCTGCGCGCCGGTCAATGGTGATCTCAGCGTCTCGCTCTCTCGTCAGCCGGGAGACACCAGCCTCGCGCCGGGCAGCGCTGTGAAATACACTGTTTCTGTCAAGAACAACGGTTCCATCGCAGTGACGGGCGGCACACTCAGCGATGTCTTCCGTCCCACGTCGCAGAGCGGGGTCCGCTGGAGCTGCACGGCCAGTGGGGGCGCGGTGTGTCCTTCTGCATCGGGAACTGGTGCTTTGCCGACGCTGATCACGCTTCCATCGGGCGGTCAGTTGACCTACACCGTCGATACGACGCTGCCCGCCGCCCAGATGAGCCTGTCGGTCGATTACACGGTGACGGCGACGCTACCGCCGGGCTTTGCGGATACCAATCCTGCTGACAACGTCGCGAGCAACAGCGTGCTGCTGGCTCCGCTCGGGCCCGATCTGGTGGTGAAGGTGACAGAGTCCAAGTCCGCGACCGATCCTGCGGTGACGTACACGATCGATGTTCACAACAACGGTCCCGGCGTGGCGGATGGTGCGACGGTTCGCTACCAAATTCCGGCTGGATCGACGCTGCAAGATGTTCGCGCGGGCGATGGCTGGACTTGTTCTTCCACTGCGGAGGCGGTGACCTGCACGCGCACGGCTCCGATCGCAGCCAATGCCGATGCTGCACCGATTGTGATCAAGGTGCTGCCACCGGCTGGATCGACGACCATTCCGGTGGATGTCTCTGTGGGGGGAACCGATGGTCAGGGCAACCCGCTGTCTGATCCCGATCCGAGCAGCAACACCGTGTCTCGTACCACAGAGCTTCTGTCCTCGAAGCTATCCGGCGGTGGTCTGGCGTTTGGTTGCAGCCAAACTGGAGCGCAGTCGGTTTCTGTATCGGGTCTTGCGCTTCTGTCCTTTGGACTGGGGTCGCTGGCTCTTTTGCGCATCCGTCGTCGTCGCGTAGTCCGTTCCCACTAAGCCGACATCAAGGAACGGAATCGCAGCCTGGGGTAACCCGCACTCCGCATTGAATCAGGAGAACTTTCATGTACGCACGCTTGCTCTGTCTTCTGCTGCCACGCGCAGCAGTGGTTCTGATCTGTGTGCTGATCTGGCTGGGACAGGTGTCTTTGGTACAGGCTCAGCAGCAGGGCTTTCAGCTCAATCGCTATGAACCCACCGCCGCCGGAGAGTGGTCGTTTGCGGTGGATCATCCATGGTATTCCTCTGTGCGCTACTTTGCAGCCGGACTGACGCTAAACTACGCGCACAATCCGCTGATTGTACGTGCCCAGACCGCGAGCGGAGCCGAGCAGCAGACCGTCTCGCTCATCGAGCATCAGCTGCTGACGCATGTGGATCTGGCTGGCTCTTTTTTGGATCGCGTGCTCATCACGGCATCGCTTCCGGTGATCTGGTTAGAGCGCGGAACGTCCGCAGCAGGAGTCAGTCCTCAAACAGGTGTTGCCGTCGGAGATCCGCGCGTAGGATTCATGGTCCGGCTGTTTGGTCAGCCCTATCGGGGGCCAGTCTCTCTCAGCGTGGGCGCTTCGTTGTGGGTTCCGCTTCGGCTGATGACCGATAGCCTTCCGGTGCAGAGCGGAGATCTCGGAGTCCGGGTCCTTCCGAAGCTCGCGCTCTCTGGTCTGGCTGGACATCTGTTGTGGTCGGTGACTGCGGGCTTTTACTATCGTCCAGAAGCGCTGCTTGGGAATCCCAGCTTTGGCGAAGATGGTCGTCGCATTGGATCGGAAATACAGCTCGGTGTCGCACTGGCCTACGCCAACTGGAATCGTCGCTTTGCGGTGGGTCCGGAAGCACTCCTTAGCACGGTGGTGATTGGCGGAAAGCCGTTTGGTACCGACTACACCAGCCTGGAGCTTTTGCTCGGCGCGCACTACAACATCAAGGGTCAGGTCCAAGCCAGCTTGGCCGCAGGAACCGGAATTCTGCGTGAGCCAGGAACGCCCGATTTTCGACTCCTGTTTCGCTTGGCGTACGCTCCGATTGGGACTCCTGTCTCCGATCGAGATCGGGATGGAGTTCCCGACGCGCGCGATCTCTGTCCTGACACTCCGCAAGGACCAGAGCCCGATCCGGATCGCCCTGGTTGTCCGCTGTCTGATCGAGACCGCGATGGCGTGATGGATCGTGATGATCTTTGTCCTGACGTTCACAAGGGACCACGACCCGATCCGAACCGCCGTGGCTGTCCGCTCTTTGATCGCGATGGCGATGGTGTGCTTGATGGCGAAGATCTCTGTCCTGATACCCATCATGGACCTGTGCCCGATCCGAAGCGACGCGGCTGTCCGCTGCTCGATCGTGATGGCGATGGAGTTCCCGATTCCGAAGATCTCTGTCCCGATCTTCATCACGGTCCAAATCCCGATCCTGCGCGCAAAGGATGTCCAGCCAGTGATCGCGATGGCGACGGTGTATTCGACTACCTCGATCAATGTCCTGACGTTCACAAAGGACCGAAGCCCGATCCAAACAAGCTCGGCTGTCCGCTTCCGGATCGTGATCACGACACTGTGGTGGATCCCGAAGATGCATGTCCAGACAAGCCCGGTGCGCCGCATCCTGATCCGAAGAAGAACGGCTGCCCAGGACTTGTGGTGGTGCAGGACGGAAAGCTACAGATCCTCCGGCCCGTGTTCTTTGCAACGAACAAAGACATCATCCTAAAGAACAGCTTCCCGGTGCTGTACGCCGTCGGTGATGCGCTCAAAGCGCAGAGCGTGATTCGCCGCATTCGCATCGAAGGTCACACCGATGATCGCGGCCAGCGCGAGTACAACCTGGATCTATCGGATCGTCGCGCGAGGAGCGTGATGCGCTTCCTGATCGAGTACGGAGTCGAAGCGTCCCGACTCGAAGCCCAGGGCTTTGGTCCGCTGCGTCCAGTGACCAGCAATGCCACGGCCAAAGGTCGCGCAGACAATCGTCGTGTGGAGTTTGTCATCCTGGAACCAAAAGAGATGGCTGCGAAGGCTTCACCAACGGAAGTGAAGGCTCCTGAGTCGTCCGATCAGAGCGATCGACCGACTCGTCGTAAGCCCGAACCACGCAAGCGCTAGTCTCTCTGTTGAGTGTCCGCAGCGCAGCGCTTATCGACCCTGCGGACGCTCTGATCACAGCCCTTCCTTGACCGTTCGCACCCACTACACGCTCCGTCAAAGCAGGTGAATATGAAGCATCCCATCTGCTTCATATTTAAAATATGAGTCATCCGAAATGCTTCATATTGAAAATAAGAGGCATCAAATCTGCTTCATATTTCAGATAAGAGTCATCTAAAATGCCTCTTATCGGCTTGCAGCCTTGCGACGGCTACTTTTGCTTGGCGCTCGTCTCGCGGACCGACTTCATCTCTTTGCGCAGCGCATCCAGTGCATCCCACACCCGCTGATCGCGTCGTCCCAGCGCGATGTCGGATAGGATCTGCTGCCAGCTCTCTTCCAGGCGCGCACCGAAGTTGCGCTTAAAGTCCAGATACTCGGCGCGGACCTGCTGAAACTTGCGATCCACCGCTTCCGGCGCGATCGGCTCTTTGATCGGCCTCGGCTGCGTTGTCACCGGCTTCGTCGTCGGCTTGCGAATCGGCGCTGGCTTGGGTACTTCCGTCGGTGGCTTCATGGGCTCGATCGGCGGGCTCGGCGGCAGCGCAAGATCTGGCGTCGGTGTCGGGTTCGGGAGCGCTTCGACGACAGGCCTACTTGGCGCTGGCTGGTTCGTCTGCTTCGGCGGAGCATCGACGGGCGCACGCGGCCACATGATCAGCCCCAGCAGCATCACCAAGCCAAACGCCAGCGCACCGAGCAGCAGCGGCAGTCCCCACAGCTTGCGCTGCGCCGAGGTCTGCGAATAGCTCGGCGTCAGGCTGAGCGAGCCCGCAGCCGCTTCGCTGCTTTCGATCCGTCCCGACGGAACCATTGTCGTCTTGGCTTCTTCGTCGAGCTGTGGCGTGACCGTCGTCGCATCGGCGGCGGCCATTCCCGCTTCGAGCGCCCGCGCAAAGGTCACGGTGTGGCTCTTGGCGTCGCCGAGCTCTTCTTTGTAAGCCGACGAATCGACCGCGCGCATCTGCGCCAGCTCGTCCGATTCTGTCTGCCGTTCCGTCGAAAACAGCTCATCCATCACGCGCGCCAGTCGGTCCGCCGAGATGGTCGGATTCAGCGACGACAGCTTGTGCTGGAGCGCATCGCGAAAGTCTTCCGCCGTCTGATATCGATCTTCCTGCTTGACCGCCAGCGCCTTGGCCAAGATCGCATCCATCGATGCATCCAGCCGACTGTCACGCAGCGACGGAGCCAGGTAGTTGCCCTGACAGACCGTGCGCGCCATCTGTCGATAGTCGGTTCCCTCGGGAAACTGATACAGCCGCTCGCCGGTCAACAGCTCATACAGCACCACGCCCGCTGCATAGATGTCGGTCCGTCGGTCGATGACGCCGCCGCGAATGAGCTGCTCGGGGGCCATGTAGCCGAACTTGCCGAAGCCGATGTTCGGGTTGCTGTCGGCGGTGCGAAGTGCCGAGCGCGCGATGCCAAAGTCGATGATCTTGACCTCACCTTCATACGACACCATCACGTTCGGCGGCGAGATGTCACAGTGAACCAGCGCGAGCGCCTGACCTTTGGCAACTGTCCGACGGTGCGCATAGGCCAGACCCGCTGCTAGATCGCGTGCAATGAACACACACAGATCGATCGGCAGCCGCGTACCTGTTTCTCGACAGCGACGGAGCAGCCTGCGCAGATCGCGACCGTCGATGAACTCGATCGCCAAGAAGTATTCGCCATCGACGCGACCGACTTCAAAGACCTGCGCAATGTTGACGTGGTTGAGCTTGATTGCAACCTGCGCCTCGTCGATAAAGCGCGTGATGAAGTCATCGTTGGCTGCGAGCTGCGGCAGGATTTTTTTGATGATGACGAACTTTTCAAAGCCTTGGATCTCACCGACCTTGGCCAAAAAGATTTCGCCCATACCGCCGCGCGACAGTCGCTTGAGCAGCAAGTATCGGCCAAATGCGACGGGAAACTCCCCTCGATAGGAAGCGCCAGAAGCAGGACCTGGACCGACTTGCGACATGGGCGGCCATCCTACGGCAATTCATCGCCAGTTTGTTAGAACGCCGAACAAAACCTAGCGCGGACACCGTTTGGCTTCGTTGTTCGTCCGACAAGAAAAACCGAGCGCGTTTCAGTTACGAGGTCGTACACGCGTTTCGGTCTTTGGACTTTTGCGAGATTTCCTTCAGCCGCTCGTTGACTTCACTGCGGAATTTGCTTTTCGGATAGCGACTGAGGAACTGATCGAAATACGCTTTGGCTTCTTTGCAGTATTTGAGCTGCAAGAACGACTGACCATTTTTAAAAATGGCAGTCTCAACTTCTTCACTGCGCGGGAAGTTGTCTAGGATTTTCGTATACGCATAAATCGCGTATCGATACTTTCCTTCCGCGTAGTGAGAGTCACCGATCATGGCCTGTGCCCGCGCTGCTCGTCCGTCGCTGGTATATCGCGCAATGAAGGCATCTAGCATATATCTCGCTTCCGCATAACGGCCTGCTTGATAATGGCTTTGTGCCTCTGTAAAGAGCGCGTCTGGACTTTCGGGAATTGGTGGATTTTTAGACAGTGTGCTGCTGATTTGACCCAGCTTGCTGTCTGACTGATTGCGATAATCCGAAAAGCTACGCTGAAGTCCATCCAGCTGCTTTTGGATGTCATCAAACTTGCCTTGCACTTGCATAATATCTAGCTGCACACGCTCGGCTTTTTGGGACGCATCGGCCAGGCTGACCGTCAGACGCTTTGCTTCATCGAGCAGCTTGCGCAGATCGTCGGCCTGCTTTTGCATTTCATTTTTTAGCTCGACCCCGCCCAGCTCGTTTTTGAGCGAGCGCTGCTGAAGCTCCAGGATCTGTTCCTGCATACGCCGACCTTCGTCGGTGGTCACGCAAGAAGCGAGCAGACCCAGCGCGAGCAGCACCACTTTCCTTGTCATCGGAACATTACCTCCACGCGACGGTCTTTTTCCCAGCTCGATTCGTCCATTCCGGTGGCGTCTAGCTCTCCGCGCGGCACCGTCGCCAGGTTGTTTTCCGCAACGCCCAGGTTTTGCAGCCGACGCTTGACGGCTTGGGCGCGCTTTTCAGACAGCGACAGGTTGTACTCGATGGTGCCGCGTGGGTCGGTGTAGCCGACGATGTTGACGGGCTTGCCCACTTTCTTGATGCACTCAGCGTTTGTATCGACAACCGGCGTGTTGGCTGGCGATAGATCGTATTGATCGCTGCTGAAGTAGACGGTTTGCAGCGTACACTGATCGGCGGCATAGCGCTTGCCTCCGACGGGAGTGCAGCGACCCGCGACGCAGTCTTCCGTCTCGGCACACTCGTCGCTGGTCTTACATGGCTTGCGGTTGTCTTGCTCGCAGCGACCGGCGTTACAGCGACCTCCGGCGGGACAGCCGCTGTCGTTTTTGCAGGCCACGCAGCGATTCTGCTCACACAAACCCGACGGACAATCGCTGTGCTTGCCGCACCAGCCGGGGACCGCTTCGCAGCGACCGTTATTGCAGGCTTGGCCGGGGCCGCAGTCGTTTCCCGTCGGACGACAGGCTTGACATTTGCCGTTGACGCACCACTCACGTCCGTCGGCGTGACCAGGGCAGTCGTTGTCTGCCTCGCAGTTTGGGTAGCTGGGTTTACAGCCAGTTTGCAGCAGCAGGGCACAGAACAGCGTCGAAAGCAGTAGTGAACGCATGGGACAGATCGGTCCTTCGAAGGCTTGGCGAAGTGGCCTCATCATATACCAAGCGAGCCGACGTTTCCCTAGCCGCAGCACAAGTAGGTGTTTTTGATTTGTCGCGACAGCGACTTCCTGAGCGCGGGCGAGAATCGTGTATATTTTCCGTCCTGGTTTATGGAGCGCTAAACGATGGGATTCTTTGACCTTTTTCGTCCTCGCTGGAAGCACAGCGACCCGGCCATTCGCATTGATGCCGTCAAGAGCCTGACTCCCGAGGATGTGATAGAGCTGGGACAGGTTGTGCGGCGGGACAAGGACGCGCGGGTGCGACGGCTGGCGCTCAAAAAGATCAGCGATCCGGCCTTGCTCGAAGAAGTTGCGGAGCACGATCCGGATGAGTCGCTGCGTCGCGATGCGGCGGACAAGCGCAGTGAGCTGCTGTTATCGACGGCGCTATCCGATGAAGATGAATCGGAGAGCCTGGGCGCGGTCGCTCACTTGTCGTCGCCAAAAGCGCTGGTCGATGTGGTCTGTCGGTCGTCGTTTGAAGCGGTCCAGCAAGCGGCACTTGAGCGTCTGCGCGATGACAAGCTGCTGTCGGAAGTGGTGCGCAAAGCCAAAGACAGCAAGCTGCGCAAGCAAGCGCTGGCCTCGATTCGTAGCGAAGAAGTGCTGGCAGATCTGGCGAGCAGCGACGGACCCAAGGAGCTGCTGCTGGAAGCGCTGGGACGAGTCTCGACGGAAACCCAGCTTCGTATGGTGGCAACGCGGGCCAAGCTAAAGGTGTTGCGGACTGCTGCGGAAGAGCGTCTGCCGCAAGGAACAGCAGCGCCGAAAGTGACCAAGCCTGCGACGAGCAAAGCTGCGGCGGTTCACAAGACTCCGGCGGCCAGTCCCGCTTCGGATCCGTCGGCAGCCGAGCGTGAAGATCTCTGTCGTCGGTTGGAAGCTGCGGCGAAGACGGATGACTTTGAAGATGCAGAGTCATTTTTGGCTGGCCTGCGCAAGCGCTGGTCCGAGCTTCCTCCTTTGCCGTCGTCGCATGCGGTGTCCAAGCGCTTTGAGCGAGCGGCCTCGCGCTACACGGAGCGCCGCGAAGTGTTTGCCAAAAAACAGGCAGCGCGCAGTGCGGGACAAGTGGCTCAGTCGGTGAATCCGACGGCGCAGGCGCTGCTTGAGCGGATGGCTCAGCTGGAAAAAGCAGAAGCGGAAGCCAAAGAAGTTGCCGAGCAGAAGCGTCGTGAGCAGGAAGCGCGCGACGAAGAGCAGAAGCGGATCTGGGCAGAGCGTCGGGCCGAGCAAGACAAGCAGCGCGCCGAGCAGCAGAGCAAGCGCGACACGATCCAGCGGGCTCGTCAGGCAGAGCGAGATGCGGAGCTGGCCAAAGACAGCGAGCAGCGTCACGAGCGAGAGAAGCAGCGCGTCGAGGGACTGGAAAAGAACCTTGAAAAGCTGCAAGCCCTGTCGGACAAGCTGATGAAGCTTTCGGAGCAAGAAGACCTGGCGCTCAAGCAGGCAGAGCAGGCGCTCAAAGAAGCGCAAGAGGCGGTGATGACGCTGACCTCGCTGCCGCAAGAGAAGCGACGCCAGGCTCGTCAGCGCTACGACGAAGCGCGCAGCAAGCTGGTGATTCGGGTGCAAGCGCTGCGTGAGCAGAAAGACTGGGAGCGCTTTGCCAATGTCCCGAAGCTGGAGTCGCTGTGTGCGCAGGTCGAAGAGCTGCTGCAAGTGGTGCAGAGCGATCTCGATATCGATCCGCAAGCGGCAGCCGATCATTTGAAGAAGCTTCAGACGGAGTGGAAGGCGGTGGGGCCTGCTCCGAAAGAGAAATCGGAGGCGCTGTGGCAGCGCTTCAAGTCCACGGCGGATCTGGTCTACGAAAAGGTGCGCAGCGCCGGGGAAGCAGAGCGTGCAGAGAACCTGAAAGCGCGCGAAGAGCTGATCCAAAAGATCGAAGGACTGACCGAGATCTCGGACTTTAAGGCTGCGTCGGATCAGGTCAAAGGCTGGCAGGCGGATTGGAAGCAGCTTGGGCCTGTGCCTCATGCGTCGCGGGCCGAGGGAGACGCGCTGTGGAAGCGGTTCCGTGCGGCGTGTGATGTGTTCTTTGACAAGCGCAAAGCACATCTGGTCGAAGTGAATGCCGATCGCGAAGACAACCAGCGCAAAAAAGAAGAGCTGTGCATTCGCGTCGAGCGCCTGGTGATGTCCACCGACTTTAAGTCGTCCGCAGAGCTGATTAAGAAGTTCCAAGCAGAGTGGAAGCTCGTCGGTCCGGCACCCAAGGAGCACAACGACGCACTGTGGCAGCGGTTCCGCAAAGGCTGTGATGCCTTCTTCGAGCGTCGCAAGGGAATGTTCGACAAGCTCGATCAAGAGCGAGCGGGCAACCAAAAGAAGAAGGAAGAGGTCTGTCAAAAGGCCGAAGAGCTGGCGAATCGCGAAGACATTGCGCAAGACACCGCCGAGGCAGAGCTGAAGCAGCTGATGGCAGAGTGGCGACGGATTGGCCCGGCTCCGCGCAAAGAGCAGGAAGCGCTGTGGAAGCGGTTCCGTGCGGCGTGCGACAAGGTGTTCCAAGCGGGTCGCAACGTGGAACTGCCGCCGCAGCCGGTCGATGGACCGAAGTTTGAAAACAAGCTGCCGCTCGGTGCGCTGCTGGCTCAGCTTCAGGCAGAGCACGAAGCGAGCGACGAAGAAGAGTCTCGCAAAGAAGTGCAGAGCCGCGTGGCTGAGTCTCCGGCGGGTGCTGCGCAGGTTCCGGTGCAAGAGTCAACGATCTCTCCGAGCCAAGTGTCCGACGGCTGGGCGCGCGCCGCGACTTCGGAGTGGAACCAGATCGATGAGATCATCTCTTCTGGCCAGACTCCTTCTCCCGACACCGACAATCCTTCCGAAAAGAAGTAGCGGTCCTTTTTCGCGACACGCAATTTTCGCGACACGCGATGAATCCAGCGAATCAGTCGGTCTGGTTTCGCTGGGCGTCTGCCTCATCACTTGAGCGCGTGCCGCAAGCCTTTTGCCTTTCACTGGCCAAGTCGAAGAAGATGAAACAGTCGGCGATGGATGTTCATTGACCGATGGATGAAATGGCCGCTCTTGGAATCGGTGGAGAGACAGCCAATGCGAAATCCCAGAGACTCCTTTTGTTCGTACTGTGGACGTGAGTTTGCGAGGCCGCTGCGCTATCCGCGCAAGTGTCAAAATCCAAGCTGCGGTGCGGAGGTGTACGCCAATCCGATCCCGGTGGCGCTGGTGCTGCTTCCGGTGACTGTGGGAGAACAGACCGGGCTCTTGGTGGTGCGCCGCGCGATTGAGCCACAGCTTGGCAGGCTCGCACTGGTTGGCGGCTTCGTCGAAGAGTTTGAGTCGTGGCAGTACGGAGCCGCGCGTGAAGTGCGCGAAGAAGCAGGCATTGTCATCGATCCAAGCAAGCTGATTCCGTATCACTTTGCCAGCACAGAGCCGCGTCCAAACAGAGTGCTCCTGTTTACGCTGGGACCGACGCTGCGCGCGAGCGAGCTGCCTGCCTTTGTGCCCAATCATGAGGTATCAGAGCGCGGCGTGATCTTCGGAACCCAAGGGCTGGAGCCTCACTTTGCGTTTTCCCTTCACTTGCAGATGGCAACGCGCTTTTTTGAAGAGAGACGAATCGGGGGACCGCATCGCTTCTTGCCGCTGTGATGCGACGGACGCTGCTCCAGAATCGAACGTACAAGCGAAGACGGAACGAAAGCCCGCGCGTACATCGAAGCGAAAGACAGAATCAGCGTGGATGCGAACATGGCTGCGCTGACACATGAACTCTATGCATCCAAAAAAACAATGACTTGTAGAGATTCCATAGAAAAAATCATGACAGTGGGAATGCCAGCACTGCGAAGTAGAAGGTCTTTTCCGTGGACGTTGGGACTTGGTTTGGGAGTCTCTGTCTGGCTGGGCTGTTCACCGGAACCTGCGATCGATGAAGATGCGGTCTGGGATGCGCTTCCTGCGACGGTGCGAGATCCGGCAAAGTGGCCATTTTCCGCTGACTCGCCGTGGAATACTCCGATTGCCTGTGCGGCGACGGCTCCTTTTTCTTGTGTAGTGACGTGGGAAGCTGCCGGTGGCGCGTGCAGTCAGCAGCTTCGCTATCTATCCACCACAGGTGCAGAGCTGCGCGCCGCGATCAATGCAGAGGAGTGGAGTCATCCAGTCTACATCGCAAAGTCCACCGATCCGCTGAGCAGCTTGAATCAGCAGACTTGCTTTGGCGCTCCGGCTCTGACGATTCCCAATGTTCGGATTCCAGCGACGGCAAAAGCAGCTCTCCCAGCGTTTTTGGGAAGCGCTGCGTGCGACTACGGAAACACCGATGCGCACCTTCACATCATTGATCCCAAGCATCAGTACGTCGATGAGTCATGGCACGCGCGGCCTCGCGCAAGTGGTGGATTTGATGTGTTTGGATATACGCGCAACTCGCTGACAGACAGCGGAATTGGCAAAGGGGGAGAGCGCGCATACGGTGGCAGTGCCATCGCTGGACTGATTCGCAAAGGAGAGCTGAGCAGTGGCATTCGTCATGCGCTCGCGCTGGCGATTCCTCATTCCCAGATGAAGTGCATCGTCTCTGGATCGACACCGAGTGATTCCTGTGATCCGGTGTGGCCCGCGAGCAAAGTAGATGACTCTGCGCGCAGCAGGTACAAAGGAGCGATCCCAATGGGACAGCTCGTATCGATTCCTGTTGATGTCGATTTGTCGTCGCTGGGACTTACTGCGAGCGGGCTCCGTTTGGCGCAAGCACTGCAAGACTATGGTGCGTACGTAGTCGATGGATCCGATGACTTTGTGCTGTATGCAGAGCCCTCTGTTTCCACTGAGCTGGTTGGTGCGCGCAAAGATGTGGCAGCCATTCGTGCGCTGCTGCGCTGTGTAACCAACAACAGTGCGACGCGCGTCGGGGGCGGTGATGCTACGGCACCTCGCCGACAGCCTCCGGCGCTGCCGTTTCGCTAAGGGAATCTAATGTCCGAGCGGTCGGTCTCTTTCGCGCGTGCAATCACCGAGCTTCCGCTGGAGCGCTGGAATGCGCTGCTTGCACCGACGGACAGTCCGTTTCTGGACTGGCGCTTTTTGGCCGCGCTGGAACAAAGTGGCTGTGTCTGTCCGCAGACAAGCTGGACGCCGTGTCACTTCGTGGTGCGCAGTGGCTCACAGTGGCTCGCAGTGGCTCCGGCGTATATCAAGGAAGGAAGTGACGGAGACTTCAGCCGCGACTGGGACTGGGCCGCTGCGGCAGAGCGGGCGCGGATTCCGTTTTATCCAAAGCTGGTGCTGGGGATTCCGTTTACGCCCGTGACGGGTCGTCGGATTCTGTTTGCACCGGGACTTGCGGAAGCGGACCAGCAAGAGATCGCCGCGCAGCTGATGTTCGCTGCGCAGAAGCTGATGCAGACGCTGGGACTTGGGACGATCCAAGCGCTGTTTCCTACGGCAGAGCAGAGCGCGCTGTTTACGCAGCACGGACTGACAGAGCGGATCGACTTTCAGTATCACTTTGTGAATCCCGGCTACCGCAGTGCCGATGAGTTTTATGCGCGCTTCTCTTCCAAGCGGCGCAACGCAATCCGTCGGGAAATGGCGGCTCCGGGGGAGCAAGGAATCAGCCTGCAAACACTGCGTTATGACACGCTACAGCGCGATCTGGCTTCCTATGCAGAGCTGGCGTTTACGCTGCATCGCTCGACGGTGGATAAGCTGCGCTGGGGGCGACGCTGGCTGAACCTGGCGTTCTATCAGCAGCTCTTTTCGCAGCTCCCGCAGCCGCTGGAACTGGTGATCGCGAAGCATCAAGATCAGATCGTAGCGGGTGCGTTCAACGTCGCAGGGGGCGGTCGCTTGTTCGGTCGCTACTGGGGCTGTCTTCAGGAATTCCCGTTTCTGCACTTCAATGTCTGTCTGTATCACAGCATCAGCGCGTGCATCGAGCGCGGAATCTCTGTGTTTGAAGGCGGCGCGGGCGGAGAGCACAAGATCTCACGCGGCTTTGAACCGACAGAGACGTATAGCGCGCACGCGTTCGCGCATCCTCAGCTTGCGGCTGCACTACAGAGTCATCTTGCGCAAGAGCGGGCGAGTCGTCGTGCAGCCATCGCGGAGTGGCGAAAGACAGAGTCCGTGTTAAAGCCCTGGCCTCGTTCTGCGTAATCCCCAAGCGCTCAGTTTCGGATACCAACGTCAGGGCAGGATGGAGCAGGAATGCAATAAGAAGCATTCCCAAGGATTCATATTGTGACTACGTACAGGGATGTTGAAGAGGCGAGGGCGGAAAAGAGGGCGCAGTGTGAGTCACAAAGGAGCCTTGGGAATGCAATAAGAAGCATTCCCAAGGACTCATATTGTTACTGCGCACCCGGACGGATCAGGATGTAGACGCTGCTGTCACCGCGCTGAACCAACAGGACGTGTCCGCCGGGACGCTGCGCAGCAAGCAGCTTGGTGGCTTCTTCGATGGTCTTGATCGGATGACGATCGACCTCGAGGATGAGATCACCGCGCTGAAGTCCGGCTTCCGACGCTGGGCTGCCTGGCTTGACGCCGCTGATGACCACGCCTTGCGCGTTCTTGACGCCCAATCGCTCGGCAAGCTGCGGGGTCAGGCTCTGCATGGACAGACCGAGCTTGGCCTTGGCTGCGGACGCTTCATCGGTTGCGCCCGCACTGGCCGCCGGACCTGCATCATCAGAGGGAAGCTCTCCCGCTTTGGCGGTCAGGGTCAGCATCTTGCCGTCGCGCCAGACTTCCATGGACACCGCATCACCGACGCGATGGGTCAGGACTTGGCGCTGGACATCGCGGCTGTTGCCAATCGGCTTGCCATCGACTTTGGTGATGACATCGCCGCGACGGATGCCCGCTTTGTCGGCTGGACCGCCAGCGGTCAGACCCTGAACGAGCGCACCTTTTTCGGGCGCGCCCATGGCTTTGGCCATCTCGGACTCATACTGCTGCATCGAGATGCCGAGATACGGACGATGGACTTTGCCGCTCGTCAGAAGCTCGCTCACGATCGGCTTGGCCATGTCAGACGGAACCGCAAAGCCGATGCCAATGTTGCCGCCGGGGCCAAGGATCGCGGTGTTGATGCCGATGACTTCGCCCGACAGGTTGACGAGCGGTCCGCCAGAGTTGCCGGGATTGATCGACGCGTCGGTCTGCAAGAAGTCTTGATAGTTGCCGCGATTTTCACCGATGCCAGAGCGACCCTTGGCGCTGATGACACCGACGGTGACTGTGTGATCGAGGCCGAACGGATTGCCGATCGCCATGACCCACTCACCGACGAGAAGCTTTTCGGAGTCACCGAGCTTGGAGGCTTTGAGCGCGTAGTCCTTGGCATCGACGCGAATGACCGCGAGGTCGGAGCGCGAGTCGGTTCCGACGATCTTGGCGGATAGCTCTTTGCCGTCGATGAACTGGACCTTGATGTCATCGGCGTCTCCGACGACATGGTTGTTGGTCAGGATGTAGCCTTTGGTGTCGATGACAACACCAGAGCCAGCGCCGCGCTGCACGGGACCCTGACGCTCTTCGCCGCCGCCCTCTTCGTCTTCTTCGTCGGGGGCTCCGAACGGACTGCCGAATGGACCGAAGTGGAAGGGGAACTCGCGGCCAAAGGGATTGCCGCGACGCATGACCTTGAGCTTTTGCTTCTTGGCGACGCGAATCGAGACGACGCTCGGAGAGACCTGCTCGGCGACCTGGGAAAAGGTGCGCGACAGGCTGCGCGCGTCTGCGATCTGGTTGGCCGTCGGTGGCGGCAGGCTAGGCTGGGCGGCGGGCGGGACCGCTGGAGAAACCACCGCTGGGGCCTGACTTCCGGGCGCGGCGGCAGAGGCTTGCTGATCCCAGCTCACTTTGACCTTGGTGCAGGCGACGGTGATGAGTGCCCCGGTGGTGAACAGGGCGAGACTGCGGAACAAGCGGAAGGTAGTGGGCTTGCCATTCATAACGCTACGATCCTCCAAACGTGAGAGCGGCCCAGCGGAGCGTGGGCGACATCGCTCGAGAAGCTAGTTACTGATCAGGGAACATTCAAGGGCGGCCCGTTATTCCTGACCGCGTGTGCGAGGCAAAAAAATTTTGAGCGAAGCTTCTACGGCTTATCAAGCTGCACGGCGGGCCAGCCGTCTCCGAGCGCTGCTTCGACATCTGTACGCCTCAGATGCTCGCCGTCGCTGTAGAGCATCACGGCGCGTTCCAAGACGGCTTCCAGCTCGCGAAAGTTGCCGGGCCAGCTGTGTTGACGCAGCACCGACATGACGGCTTCTTCGACGAAGAATGCAGCGGTTGCGGGCTCGGATGACTCCGGGTCGTGCAGCTCTGCCGGACGCGCGTCGTGATGACTGCGCAGGATGCGATTGCAGATCCACAGCGTGGACTGCGCAATGTCTTGCGGTCGCTCTCGCAGCGGGGGAACGTGAATCACGATGCGCAGCAGTCGATAGGCCAGGTCGTGGCGGAACCGTCCGTCGCTGATGGCTTGCGGTAAGTCGCCGTCGGTCATGGCAATCAGCGCCACGCCGGAGCTTGTGCCCAAACGGTGCTGACTGAGGTGTTCGTACAAGCTGCGCTGAACGTCTTGCGGCAACACGAGTAGCTCGTCGAGCAGCAGCGCGCCCGAATCGGCTTGAGCGAGCAGACCATCATCGCCGACGCTCCGAACCTCTCCGCCGCTGCCTTTGTAGGTCTGGCGACCAAAGAGCTGCTTGAGCATTTCGTCCGACGTGCAGCCGGTCAGGTTCGCTCGGACATACGGTGCGCCATGTGGATGCATCAGACGGTGGAGCAGCCGCGCCAGGCCTTCTTTGCCGGTTCCGGGCTCGCCGTGGATGACGATGTGGGCGCGAAACGGTCGATCTTGCAGTCGCTCAATCACGCGCAGGATGCGAGCCATATCCGGGTGCGCGTCCGACATGCGTCCAAACGCCGCGATCCAGGCTCCAAGCTGAAGCTCACCTACGCCAAACGGACCCGACAGCTCCGGGGTGCCCAACGCAGCGGGCGGAGCTTGTCCAGCACTTTTGCTCATAAATCGACACAATATCAGACTTGGCTACCTGGATTGAAGCGGGCTCTTGACGGGCTGCTGCGTGCGGTCCGAGACTGAAACGGAGTGAACGCAGAATTTTTTTTGAGAAGTAGAATACTTTTTCAGTGCAGCTTGGTGCAGATCGCGCTGTGCTGGAGCGCAGCGAGTGATGCGTCGGCTGTGGAAACTTCTCCGTCGGTGGCGATGCCGCTTGTGAGTCAGCCGGAAGTCGTCGAGCCGGTTCGCTACAGCGAAGAGTGGGTTCACAAGACGCTCAGCGACTGGCATGCGCGGTATCCGAAGCTGACGAGGCTGGTCTCGATTGGGCGCTCGCACGAAGGAAGGCCGCTGTGGGCGCTGGCGATTGGCAAAAACATCCGTCGCAGAGACAGTCGTCCGACGATCTTGATAAACGGTGCGCATCACGGCGTGGAGACGTTTTCGATCGACCTGGCGCTGGACGCGGCGGAAGTGCTGCTGCTGCGCTCTGGGGAACAGCCTGCGACGACGCTGCGACCGGATCCGACGCTGGATCGCAAGGTGCGACGCTGGCTCAAGGAACTGGTGGTGTGGTGCGTTCCGGTGGTCAATCCCGACGGAGTATGGACATCGCTGCACGGGTTTCAGCGCTCGGGACGCAAGAACGGACGAGACAACAACGACAACGGCAAGCCGGATCGCGGCGATGGTGTGGATCTCAACCGCAACTATCCGTTTCGCTGGGGATTTTTGGCGGACAAGGGAAGCTCTCCGCTGCCGGACAGTGCGTATTTCCGAGGACCAGCGGCGGGATCAGAGCCCGAGACGCAGGCGATGATGCGGCTGGCTGACAGTGAGCACTTTGCTGCGTCGCTGTCGTTTCATACCGGCAATGTGACGGTGCTGGCTCCCTACACGATCGATAACGTGACGAGCCCGTCGCCCAACGAAGCGTGGCTGGTCGCAGAAGAGCTGACCGCTGGGCTGCCGAGGCATCCGCAAGGCAAAGACATCACGGTCCGTCGCAACATCTATCCCGTCGATGGCACCGATCAAGACTATCTACGTGGGCAGTTTGGCACGCTGGCGCTGCTGGTCGAGGGGGCTCGACGAGATCCGACCCAAGCGGATGCGCGACGGCAAGTGACGCTGGCGATGCGTCCGATCTGGACGCGACTGTTCGATCGGTATCTCGATGGTCCGTCGGTGTTTGGCGTGGTGCGCGATGGCAAAGGTCATGCAGTGTCCGCCGAGGTGCGGATCGTCGAGCAGACCTTGAACGAACAAGAGCGCTGGCTGACTCGCTGTCGCGACGGACACTATGATCGATTTTTGCCGGGACCGGGACAGTACACGGTGCAGGTGAGCGTACCGGGACAGGCTCCGCTGGTTCGTCAGATCACCGTCGGAAAAGAGCGTGTGCGGGTCGATTTTACCGTCGAGGGAGTGGTTTCTTCTGGACGCTGCCCGTCGGAGCCACCGGGATAGGCTCGGGCAGCGGCGGTGCTCCTGAACCGGGCTTGACCGCCAAATGTTCCAGATCAGGATGCAAAACGGCGGCGAAGGCTCCGACGATGCGTCCCCACAGTCGCTCGGTGATGACTGGATCGGGAACCATGTGGGTCAGCCCTGGCAGCGGCACCAGCTCGTGCGGTTTTCCGGCGCGGAACAGCGCTTGCGACAGCTTCAAGCTATGGAAAAACAGCACGTTGTCATCGGCAGTTCCATGAATCAGGAGCAGCGGGCGACGAAGCTGTGGTGCATAGGTCAGCAGCGACGAGCGCTCGTAGCCATCGGGATTTTCTTTCGGCGTGCTGATGTAGCGCTCGGTGTAGCAGGTGTCATAGTCGCGCCAATCGACGACGGGAGCACCAGCTACTCCGACGTGGAAGACATCGGGTCTGCGCAGCACTGCGAGTGCAGACATATAGCCGCCGAATGACCAGCCGAAGATGCCGACGCGAGACAGATCCATCTCGGGATAGCGCTCGCCAGCGGCTTGTAGCGCAGCGACTTGGTCTTCGAGCGGAAGCTCTCCGAAATTGCCTGCGATGGACTGTTCCCAGGTGATGCCGCGTCCTGGCGTGCCGCGTCCGTCGGTCATAAACACGATGAAGCCGTGATCCGCCAGCCACTGATCGAGCATGTACATGCCCGCGATCGACATGACTTGGTTGTGGTGCGGCCCACCGTAGACGTGAACCAAGACTGGATACTTTTTGCCCGGCTGGAAGTTGCGGGGACGAACCAGCATCGAGCGATACGACTGCGAACCGACTTGGGTTAGCTCTAGGTTCGGCACAAACGGTGGTGTGGTTGCGACTGACGGAAGCTCGGCGATGAGCTGATCGGCGGACGCGGCCTGGCTGGTTTCGGGCACTCGCATCACCACGGTCTTGCCGAGCGTCGTCGTCGAAAACGAGCTCAAGACATAGACGTTGGGATGCTGACCGAAGCTGGCCATGTGATATCCGTCGCTGGATGTCAGCTTGATCGGATTTCCCGACGACAAAGAGACGCGATAAATGGCTTGATGGGCCGGATCGACGCTGGCTGCGTAGCTGACGTAGCCGCTCTTTTCATCGACGTGGAGCAGCTTGCGAAAGCCTTGGCTCTTATCGACGACGATTTTCTTCAGTCCGCCTTGATAGTCGCGCAGCTCCAGCTCGCGCTGTCCTTGCTTTTCGCTGGTCCACAAAAAGCCTGATCCGTCGGACAGCGGTCTGGGAACGTCTTGATCGATGTTGATCCACCAGTCGCTTTTTTCCGTGTAGACCGACGAGGTCTTGCCAGTCTTTGGATCGACGCGAAGAAGCTCCAGCTCTCGCTGGCTACGACTGAGCATCGTCAGCAGCAGCGGTCCGCCTTCTTTCCACACCACCGTCACCAGATAGTGCAGACGTGAGCGATCCCAGTCGATCCATTGCGGCGTTCCTCCCGTCGCTGAAATCACACCCAGACGCACTTCTGCGTTGTCGGTTCCCGCGCGCGGATAGCGAAGCGGATGCGGCGGAAGCTCTGGATGCAGCGCGTCGGCAACATAGAGCGTCTCGACGGGCTGATTGTTGACTTCCGTGAAGGCCAGCTGGCTGCTGTCGGGGGACCAAAAGAAGCCGGAAAAGCGATGGAGCTCTTCTTGGGCGACGAACTCGGCGCTGCCATAGCTGATGACCGGACTGCGGCTGTACATCAGTCGGCGTTCGCGTCTCGTCGCAATGTCGAGCACAAACAGATCGCGTCCCCGGACGTAGGCGACGGACTTGCCGTTTGGTGACAGGTGCGGATCGACGATGGGCTCGCTGCTCTGATCGGCTGGGTCCGTGACGGGCGTTAGCTCGACGCTGTAGCCGTTGCGAAGCTGATACGTGTAGAGCTTTCCCGACAGGGGAATCAGCAAAAAGCTGCCGTCTTTGGACAGCTCGAACGACGTGAAGCCGCGCATGGTTTGACGCATGCGCTCGCGACGGGCTCTTTCTTCAACCGAGAGATGTTCTTCGGCACCTTGCAGCAGCTGTGCAGGCGTCAGAAGCTCGCGCGTTTCGGCGCTGGCGACATCCAGTGCGTACAGTCGAAGCTCGGGCGACGATGACGTGGCACGCAGAAACAGCACAAGCTTGCCGTCGGGCGTTGGGGTCGCTCGCAGCGGTTTTCCGAGCGCGAAACCGCGAGTCTTCGAGTGCAAGCCCAAATAGCCAGGCACCGGACCGATGGTTTCAGAAGGTCCGGGAGAGGCCGCAGCGGCGGTGGACAGAGACAGGTAGAAGAGCAGAGAAGCCCTACGCATGGAGCAGACGGTATCACAATGGCTTCGGTCGTGCTCCTCGCTTGTGCAGCGCATCGAGGACGGTTTCGGCTCTGCGCAAGCGATTGCGGACCTGTTCTTCGGTGACGTTGTATGCCGTCTGAAAGTCTAGTCCGTCGTCGTAGAGCGAGTCCCAAGTTGCATCGTCGCTGACATACTGCGCAGGACGCTTGCCTTTGTGGATCAACTTGCTGAGGCTGCTCAGACGAGCTGTCAGGCTGGACCACAGCTCGGGGCCGAGGACCGCTTCGAGCATCGGGAGATCCTGCGGCAGCGAGCCAAATACCTCGTCAAAACGATCGCAAAAGCTCTTGATTTCGTCGGAATCAACGGCAGCAAGCTGACCGAGCATGATCCGCAGCAGCAGCACGTCCTCGAAGAATCGCTCGGGACCGCTGCCTTCCTGGTGCGAAAAGGCTTGGATCAACACTCCGGCGGCTTGTTCTCTCAGTGGTCGTGGTAATTCGTCGTCGGTGATGGCTTCTTGTAGGATCCTCAGATCGAACGGAAGTGACAGCACAAACTCGCTTACCCTGGACAGGAACAAATGCCCATTGTCAGTGGGGCGCATAATCACTCATACCTTGTTCCTGGGTTCGGTTTCAAGCGCTCTCTGACGATGAAGTGCGTGTGCGGGCGACACCTTCCTTCGTCACAGACCGCGCGCTATGCGGTTCGCCGACGATCTGCCTGCGGATGGGCTAGACGACGAGTCCGCTTTTTCTTAGCCTTAGAGACAGTCATCGCGGGGGGGCCGTGGAAGCCATCGTTTTGCGTCGGGAATTGTCCTGTGCAGCAGCGCCGAGCGCACTGTTTGTGGTCTTGGCCGATAGCGACAGGCTCTATCGAACGCTTGGACAGCCAGCGGTCTTGCGGGAACCGATCGTCGGGGAAGGCTCGGCGAGATTTCTGCTTCGTGCGCGCACTGGACCCAAGGCGATTCCGTTTACGGAGCTGCCGCCACAGTGGAATGTTCCGTCGCTGCTTGTGTCGAAACGGGTGCTGCATCAAGGTCTGGTGGCCAGCGTCGCAACGCGCTTTACGCTGACGCCGCAGATGCAAGGCACCAAGCTGCTCATCGAGATGCAGCTCGAGCCGCGTATCCCGCAGGTTGGCTGGCTGATTCGACTGTATGGACAAGGCACGCTGTGGCACCTGGCGCGGACGCTGCTGCGGATCGACGAGGGACTTCAGCGTGGAGCCAAGACCCAGCAGCGACTGTCTTCGTTTGTAGAGCCGTCGCTGGCTGTGGCGGTGACGAAGACCAAAGCTGCGCTGCCGACGGAAGATCAGCCGCTCGTGGACTCGCTGCTGGCGCTGCTGAGACGGACGGATGATCTGGATATCGATGCGCTCCGTTTGTCGTCGCTGTGTGAGTCGCTAGGGCAGGGTGAAGCGTCGGTGTTGCGTCTGCTGCTGCTTGGCTGTGCGCACGGTCTGCTTCAGCCCAGCTTCGATGTGCTGTGTCCAAGCTGTCGCAGTCCAGCGAGTCAGCATGATCACTTGAGCGAGCTGTCCGACGAGTCTTTCTGTTCGCTGTGCGAGCTGCGGGTTCCCGTCGAGTTTGCGAGCAATGTCGAGGTGACGTTTCGGCCTGCTCTCGGCATTCGACCCATGTCGCGACCGATTTACACCAGCGTCAATCCCAGCTCGTCATCGCATGTGCTGACTCAGCTCGTGCTGCCCGCATCGAGCAGTGTGCAGTTTCACGTTCCCAATGAGCCCGGTGAGTTTCGGCTGTGGGCGCGCGGCGGTGCAAGTGGTGTGCTCAAGGTCAGTACGCTGGGACCGCAGCAAGCGAGCATCACGGTGACGGATTCGATTGTGCCAGCGACGGTAGAAGTCGCGATGGGCGGGACGCTGACGATCGAGCACACCACCAACCAAGCGCGGCACTTCAAGCTAGAGCGTACCGAGTGGAATGCGCAGCGACTCGACGGACATAAGCTGACGCTCCAGCCGCTGTTTCGACAGCTATTCCCGTCGGAAATTCCCAAGCCTTCGGTGCAGCTCGCTGTGCCGTCGGTGGCGCTGTGGCAGTGTGAGTTTGCTTCGCTCGGTGAGCTGTGCTCGGCGCTCGGGGATGCTGGTGCCTTTCGGCAGCTTCAAGAGCTTCAGCAAGCCGTCGAGCGTGCCGTCGAGAGCGAGCAAGGTGCGGTGCTCTACAGCGTGACATCCGGTCTGTCGGTGGCCTTTGCGAGCGCTGAGTCGGCCTTGCGCGCCGCGATTGCAGCGCAGCGTGCGGTGATGACGCTGCGAGCCGACAATCCGTTTGCGCACCTGCTGGGCATGCGTCTGGGACTGTTTGCGGGCGCAGCGAGCTTGGTCGGTCAGGATCGACGGCTCGACTATTTTGGACAGACGGTGGCGATTTGTTCCCGTCTGACCAGCGAGGCGCATGCTGGCGATATCTTGCTGCCGTCGAGCCTGCTGTCGCTGTGTGAGTCGCTGCCCGGTGTCAAAGCGGGTCCGATCTTTTCGATTGTTGGCAAAGGACTCTCGTCAGCGGTTGCCGTATCGAGGCTGTCCGTCGAGCCGCTTACCTAACAGAAGCACTTCGCGGACAACACCCAACCTTCGCGCGTACGACACCGGACCAGGAACCGTCGCTGCCTGGGCAAGCCAACGGTGCTGTGCGGTCTGCTACGTGCCTTTGCCGATGGTCAGGACGACGCGACCGCGAGGACGACCCTCTTCAACGTGACGATGCGCCGACGCTGCATCCGACAATGGAAACACCCGATCGATCACGGGACGCAGCTTGCCCGTCTCGGCCAGCTCGGCAATCAGCTCGAGATCTGCTCGTCGTGGCTGCGCCAGCGGTGGCGGTACCGTCTGAGGCCCACCAAAAAGGCGGCTCGTGATGCCATCCCACAGCGTTCTCAGCGACGGAACAATCGGAATGAAGCGTCCTTGTGGTCGCAGCATCTTGCGACAGCCTTCGATCGTGAGCTGTCCCGAGGTATCGAGCACCACATCAAACGTGCCAGTCAGCGTCGATAAGTCTTCTTTTTCAAAGTCGAGGACTTGATCGACGCCGAGTGAGCGGACAAGCTCCGCGCTGTCCCCGGAGCACACGCCCGTCACAACAGCCCCGAGCGCTTTGCCAATCTGAACCGCCAGGCTGCCGATTCCACCCGCTGCGCCATTGACGAGCAGGGCTTGGCCGCTCTGAAGTCGTCCTCGGTCACGAATCGCTTGGAGCGCCACGGTTCCCGAAAGCGGCAGCGTCGCAGCTTCGACGAAGCTTACGCGACTTGGTTTTTTGGTGACAGCGTCGGCGGGTAGCGACACAAATTCCGCGTAGGTTCCTGGATGTTGCAGCGCACGCAGACCAATCACCGACGTTCCAATGCTGAGCTTATCGACGCCGGGCCCAAGCGCCGCAATCACACCCGCGACATCGTAGCCCAGCATCTGCGGTCTGCCGCCGGGAATGACTCGGCTTACGCGGCCTGCTCGCTGCTGACAATCGAGCGGGCTCACCGACGTGGCCATCATCTCGACCAGCACTTGACCCGGCCCGGGCGTCGGCAGCGGAAGCTTCGTCTGTCGCAGCACGTCGGGTGGACCAACGGAAGGCAGCACCACCGCTCGCATCATCGTCATCGGTTCCTCGCGGGTTCTGCCAAGCGGAAACGTCCTCTTCGTCAGCCTATCGCGGCGAGTCGTCTTTGCGAAGCGCCCACAGCACCTTGCGATACACTTCTTCGCTCATCACCAGCGACGAATGTCCGAGCGGAACCGTGACCGCATGCGCGCCTTCCAGCTGAGTCGCCGACGGAGGACACAGCCAGTCACGCTCCGCTGCAATCGTAAAAAACTCGACTTCATTGGGCAGCGGACCTTGGTGTAGCTCGTCGAGAAAATCACTTCCGGGGAGAAGCTGCCAGCTCGACGCGGACAAAAGTCCCATCGTCGCCACTCCGAGAGCCGCCACCCAGGTTCCTCGCGCCGGAGTTCCCAGCATCACCAGACGACGAACCTGATCTTTTCCACCGAGTCGCTTGATGTAATACAGCCCAATCAGCCCGCCCATCGAGTGTCCGACGATGTCGATGCGTCGAATTCCCGTCTGTTCGCAGATGGTCTGGACCTTGCGATGAATCAGCAGCGCCGACGTACGAATGTCGCGCACATTGAGCATCCCAAGGTTAAACGAAAAGACGTGAAACCCGTCGCGGAGCAGTCGCTGCTCCAGCACAAACATCGATCCGCGCGTGCCCAAAAAACCGTGAATCAGCAGCACCGGTGGATGCGCCGGCGAAAGCTGCTCGGGAAAGCGCGCCAGCGTCTCTTCATTGCCGCGAATCAGGTGTCGCAGATACGAAAACGCATGCTGACCGCTGATCAGGTCTTGCTTGAGCGGTTCTCCGTCGAGCCGTCGCACCTTGCGGTGATCCGTCACCAGCCGCCGAACTTTCGACAGAAGTCCCTTGTCCCCACCGTTTTGTTTTTCGTCGTCCATCAATCGCTCTATCGGCTCAGAGGCTGTCCAGCGTTCCCAGTATCACCCACTACGCCACTTTCCGCTGGGCAACAGCACAACCGTGCGAAGTTGCTGCGCTCCACTGCGCTTGCAACGAATGTGTGACGGCTGGCTCGACAGTTTTGGCACTGAGCACAGGCGGGTTATAACACCGCGCTCAGGCTGCATGCCAAGCCGCGCTCATTTGGCGAAAATTTCCCGTCTGTCCAAGGAAATCCGTAGCTTGCGAGCCTTTTGTTCGAGCGCTAGCCTGATAATTGGACGAACCAATAATCCAGTGAGAATGCCATGAGCGCGCTTTCGACCTCTCCCCACAGCAGCGACGACTTGGTTGCCGTGCGCGTTGCGTCACCCGTTCCGACGGGATCAGTGCTGCGCAGCGACGAACGAATTTCTGCACTCCAGCTTGCACGAGCGCTGCTTCCCGCCGTCGATGGACTGCCGGAAGTATCGATCGACACGATCCTTCGCGCCGAGCACTGGCTGTCCGATGTCCCGACGGTGGCTTCTGGATATCGCAGCCTGCTCCGCGCCTTCAATCTGTACGCGCGTGCAACGCTCGGAAAGCCACTCGCAGATCTTCTTCCCGAGCAGATTGTCCGAATCTGCCAGCGCTTTGCCGAAGGTGATGTCGGTCGTCGCTATTTTCTCTACACGCTGTCAGCGCCGCTCAAAGGTGCGTACTTCGACAATCCGGCGATTTATCAGCAGTTTGGGCTGCCGTACAAAGGCGCTCCGACGGGACCGCTGCCACGTCGCAAAGTTCCTGTCGAGCTTCCTCGCTGGGCCGTCGAGCGAACCAGTGAAGCGTGGGAGCTTCGTCCCGGCGAAGTCATCGACTGTGACGCAGTGGTGATTGGCTCTGGCGCTGGTGGTGCCGTCGCTGCGTATGAGCTAGCCAAGGCCGGTCACGCGGTCGTTCTCCTCGAAGAAGGTCAGTACTTTGGCCGCAGCGACTTTGCGCACAGCTCGTTTCACATGCAAAAGCAGCTCTATCGAGAGCTGGGCGTCACGCTGGCGATGGGCAACTGCTTTATCCCGATTCCGCTCGGTCGTACCGTCGGTGGCAGCACAACCGTAAACTCGGGAACTTGCTATCGAATGCCGAGCCGCGTCTTTGGCGATTGGCATCGCGATCACGGCCTGCGCGAGTTTACGCCCGAGAGCATGGATCCGTTTTATTCGTCGGTGGAAGAAGTGCTTGGTGTGACGCGTGCGCCGAAGTCACTGCTGCAAGGAAATCAGCCGATTGCCGACGGATGCGCCAAGCTTGGAATCACCCAGCACGGACCGCTCGCGCGCAATGCTCCAGACTGCGACGGACAAGGCTTGTGTTGTTTTGGCTGTCCGACGGATGCGAAGCGATCCACCAATGTGTCGTTTGTCCCGATGGCGCTCAAAGCCGGTGCGCAGCTTATCGTCGGAGCCACCGCGCAGCGTCTGATCATCGAGCGTGGTCGTGCCGTCGGTGTTGAAGCGATTGCGACGCGCAGCGCTCAGCCTGGCCAGCGTCCACCACGCTTTTCGGTCCGAGCCAAGGCCGTTGTCGTCGCAGGCGGCGCGCTGATGACGCCAGTGCTGCTTCAGCAGGACGCTGCGACGAAGAACGCGCTGGGACGCTCTGGTGCGCTTGGTCGCAACCTGACGATTCATCCGGCGCTGGGTCTGCGTGCTGTGATGCCGCACCGACTGAACAGCTACTTCGGGGTTCCGCAAGGCTATGCCGTCGAGGAATTTCACGACGAAGGCTTGCTGATGGAAAGCGCGTTTTTGCCGCCTGAGCTGACCGCCGGATCCATCACGCTCGTCGGCAAACCACTCATGGAGATCATGGCTGCATACGACCGTCACAGCTGCTTTGGCTTCATGGTCGAAGACAAAGGCAGCGGCAGCGTGCGTCCCGGTCCCGGCGGAAGACCGCTCATTCACTACACCTTGGCGGATCGTGATGTCGCGCGTATCCGACGGGGAGCCGCACTGGTGTCGCGCATGTTTCTCGCGGCTGGGGCCGAGAAGGTGCTGACGGCGGTTGCGCCGCTGCCGATCGTCCATTCTTCGTCGGACATTGACAAGCTAGAGCAGCTTCCGCTGCTTGCCCGCGACTTCGAGCTGACGGCGTATCATCCGCTCGGAACGGTGCGAATGGGGCTCGATCGAGAGAGCAGCGTCGTCGATACCAACTTACAAGCCCACGATCTGCCCGGTCTGTATGTCTGCGACGGCAGCGTGATGCCAAGCTCTCCGGCGGTGAACCCACAGGTGACGATCATGGCGCTGGCGATGCGAGCATCGCGGCGACTGGCTGAAACGCTGTAGCGACGGACGCTTAGTTAGCCTTTGCAGCGGTCGGAATCGGTGTAGCGGTCGGCGCCGTTGCAGCCGCTTCGGCAGCTTTGAGCGCGGCGGCAGCTTGTGCGGCTTCGGCTTCCTTCTTCTTCGCTTCGGCGACGCGCTGCGCGTGTTCCTTTTGTGCCGCTTCGCTCAGCTTGCTGAGTCCTTTTTCAAAGTCCCCGCCGACCATCTTGTCCATGTCCATCCACAGCGTCATCGCCTTTTCGACGAAGCGATTGCGACCCGACATTGTCCACGTCACCTTGGTCTGTTCTCCGACGGGATCGAAGGAAAACAAGGTCTGGCTGCTGGACTCCCACGGCTCGATAAACTCCAGCTTGATCGCGATTTTCGACGGAGCCTGCACGCTTTCCACCGTCATCCGACCCGAGCCCACGTCTTTGTTGCCTTTCCACTCGTAGCGCTGACCTGGCTGACCCGGCTGTCCGACGTAGGTCTTTTGCATGTTCGGATCGAGCGCTTCCCACGGCGACCACGCGGCCCAGCCTTTGAAGTCGCTGACCAGGCTGTAGACGACCTCGGGTGGGGCTGCGATGGTGATGCTGCGCTCGACGCGGAACTCATCGGGACGGGTTGCGACGACAGCAGCGAGCGCGGAAAGGGCCAGGAAGCCTGCGAGAGCGATTTTCTTGATCATGATCGTTTCCTCGTGAAGTGCCTTGGATTCAGACAGATGGCCGGACCATAGCCGCGCAGGAAGACGGCTGCAATCGCTTACCAGTAGGCAAAAGTGGCTAAACGTAGGTGCGGTCCGTGCTGCGAGCGCTTCAAGCAGTCGTGCTCCGCAAGCGCGAGAAAACACAGGCTTTGGCAAGGAAACGTGCGATTTGGCGAGGAAACGCGAGATTCGGCGTGGAAACGTATCGTGTAACGCAGAAAATCAGGCAGATTGGGCGAACAGCTCAGGATTTGGCACAGAGCGCGGGCCTAGAACGAGACTTTGTAGCCCGCAGCGGTGCAGCGACTGCGGACGAACTCTTTCGACGCCAGATCGAGGTGCGGAACGACGTATTCCAGGATCTCGGGGCTCTTGAGATGACACGCTGACACACCGACGATGCGCCACGCGGGCAAGCTGCGAATCGGCACCGACGTTGCGGTATGAGCCAGCGCCACCGCTTTCATGTACTCGCCGTGCTGGTGCGCAATCTGGGCATCACGCAGCGAGCGATCGATTTCCGCGAAGTTGTTGTGCGCTTTGTCGTGCTCTCCCGCCAGGCCGAGCGGCTTTCCGGCCAGATCGCGCAGCGGCGGATAGCCTGCCAGCTTCTTTGCTCCCGGCGGCTGACCCGTGATGAGCGCACAAGGTCGCCAGCGTGCCGTCAGTGCATCGACGTGATCGGGCACCAGCTCCAAGATCTTGGCGACGTGCGGTTCGATCTTGTCGCACTTGCCGAGTGAGCGCTCCGCTTCGGCTTGCTGCAAGTGATAGGCAATCACAAGCTGCTGAAGCAGATCGTAGTGCTGCTGCGCGGTGATGCGGAAGCTGGTCCGAGGCGGTAGATCACGATTGCGACTGAGCGCTCCGTCGTAGTCTTTGTTGGCCAGCGCCTGCATGATCTGCTGCGCATCGCCCGAGATCTTCTGTCCTTTTTCGACGCGACGCTTGATGTTTTCCGCCGCTGCTGCCACGTACGGAGCCTGTCCCGGCACCGTCAGAACCTGGCTCGACAGCTTGATCGCTTCGTCCCAGCGCTCGTCCATCAGCGCTTCATCGGCTTGCACCAGAAGCTGTGCGACCTGACCGCTGCGCTTTTTGCCCTGAAGCTCGCGCACAAGAAGTGGCATCACGACAAGTCCAGCCAAGCTCGCACCGAGCAGCCCAAACGTCAGGCTCCGCTTCCACGAAAACGGCGGTGCAGCGGGCGGCGGTTCCAGCGCCTGAAGGAAGTCGAGCATCGTCGCAAAGCGCTCTTCCTTCTTTTTGGCCAGCGAGCGCTTGATCGCGGCTGCCACATAGGGCGGAACCGTCGGAACAAGCTGCTCAATCGGCGTCGGCTGCTCGTTGATGACCTGCTTGAACAGATCGATCACATTTTCGTGATCAAACGGCAGCTTTCCCGACAGCATGCGATACAAGATGACGCCGACTGACCACTGATCAGATCGTCCGTCGATCTGCGAGTTTTGCCCCATCGCGCCTTCGGGGGCCATGTAGCGTGGCGTCCCGAGCACCAGCAGATCGCGCGTTGCTTTGTCGGCGGGCCTTGGCACTTTCGACACGCCGAAGTCGATCACTTTGGCGGTCTGCGTCAGCACGCCGTTTTCTTCGTGGCGAGCCAAGAAGATGTTGCGCGGCTTCAGATCGCGATGGATGACCCCGCGCTGGTGAGCGGCGTGAAGTGCCGACGAAACCTGCCTGGTGATTTGCAGCGCTTCATCGAGAGGAACACTGCCCGTGCGCTCGATCCGATCTTGCAGATCTTCGCCTTCGAGCAGCTCCATCACGATGAACGCCATGCCCGACTTGTCTCGGTCGAGATCGCTCACCTGAACGATGTTGGGGTGACGGAGTCCTGCGATGATGCGGGCTTCGTCTTGAAAGCGCTCGCTCAGGTCGCCCTGCATCGCGGCCCGCTGATGCAGCACCTTGATGGCGCAGACGCCGCCGGTGCGGACGTGTCGGGCACGAAACACTGCGCCCATTCCGCCCGTCACCAGGAGCTGCTCGAGTCGGTAGGTTCCGTTTAACACCTGACCGATGAGCTTTTCGGCTTCCTTCTGCTCTTGGGACATCGCCTATCCGAAGTCTCGCTGAATGTACTTAGGTCTAGAGGCTATCAAAGTCGCCATCACCACGAAAGGCTTTGCATCAGTCTGCTTTGGTTCGTGCGTCGAGGTACATCAGGCTCGCGCAGTGGGCGCTGTCGGCCTGGGTCGGGCGCTGTCAGTCGGCGTCGCTGCTGCGTCTACCTCGCTTGGCTGCGTGGGCGAGTCTGCGTGCGGCACAAAGCGCCACACAATCAGCAGTGCCGCGACCGGAAAGACCGCCAAATACGGCATGACCGATGACCAGCCGTGCGTCTGCGACAGCGTCGATACAAAAAGCGGCGACAGCACAAAGCCAATCCGTCCGAGCAAGCTGTTGGACCAGCCCATCGCATCGCCGCGCTGCTCGGTTGGGAAGCTCTCGGTGGTGATCGTGCTGACAATCACCAGTGCGCCGCTGGCACCACCGACCATCATCGTCAGCGACAGACCCAGCGCCAAGCCCGCCGGAAGGAGGTACGCCCCCAGCAGCCCAATCGTCAGCACCAGATAGACCAGCAAGCTGCCGCGCAGTCGTCCCAACCGATTGAGCAGCGGACCCACAGCCGCCGACATCGGAATCGCCAGGATCGCAGCCAGCGCGATGTAGCGACCTGTCTGCTGCGGCGCGATGTGCGAATCGGAAAGCGCATGTTCTTTCCAAAACGTCACGGCACTTTGATTGACCGCATACGTCAAGATCCACAGCAGCGAACAGACCCAGAGCAGCTGCCGGTGCGGGCCCTTCCAAATGCTTGTCATCGACGGAAGGACTCGCGATCCCAGCGCTTGGAAGCTCGTCGTTTCCTTCAGCTTCAGCAGTCCGTAGGGAAGCCCAACCGCTGCGCAGGCTCCGAGCAGATAGACGCTTCGCCAGCCTATTTCCGTCGTCAACAGCACGGGAACCAAGATCGCGCACAGGACTCCACCGAGGCTCGCTGCCGACACCAACAGCGCCATCGCTTGGCGACGCAGGTGCTGCGGGAAGTCTTCCGCGACGTAGAGCAGCGCCGTCGAGAGCGCGCTCACGATGAAGATGCGCGTACCAAATTGTCCCAAAAGGAACCAAAGCACCGACGGAGCCAGCGCCGAAGCCAGCGACATCAGCGAATAGCCTAGGAGCGACCACAACAGCACCGGACGCCGTCCCACGCCATCGGACAGACGCAGCACGAAGTAGCCAAACACGGTTCCGATGTTGGCCAGCGCGACGAGCTGTCCGCCTTCGCTCACCGAGAGAGCGAATGTCGCGCGTAGCTCTGGCAGCGTCTGCGACAACGACACCAAGTTGTAGCCATCCCACAGTGCAACCATCAGCAGAAACGCGCTCAGTCCGAAGAACTGCGACCCTGCGCTGACGCCAGATGCGGGCATAGACACGGCCAGGACAGCATAGCCGGTTTTGATGATAATGAGCGCTATGGACGAGATCTTCCTTTCGGCTGTCGTCGGGAATTCCCAGCGGCTCGATGGCGGTGCGATGTTTGGCAATGCCCCCAAAGCGCTGTGGTCGCGCTACTTTTCGCCGGATGCGGAAAATCGCATCAGCCTGGCGTGTCGAGCGCTCCTTGTCGAAGTCGGGGATCGCAAAATCCTGCTGGAGACCGGCATCGGTGTGTTCTTTGCCAAAGAGCTGCGCAGTCGCTTTGGTGTCGTCGAAGAAGAGCACGTCTTGCTGGCTTCGCTGGCTCAGCTTGGACTTGATCCGAACGACATCACCGACGTGATCTTGTCGCACCTTCACTTTGATCATGCCGGGGGGCTGCTGGCTCCGTATGTCGAAGGTCAGCCGCCGTCGCTGTTGTTTTCACGCGCGCGCTATGTGGTCAGTCAAGGTGCGCTGGCTCGCGCTGAAAAGCCGCATGTCCGCGATCGCGCCAGCTTCATTGCCGAGCTGCCCGGACTGCTGCGCGCCAGCGGACGACTTCATGTGCTTCCCGACGGAACGACGCACGATCTAACGCTGCCGGGGCTGCGCTTTCATTACTCCAGTGGGCATACGCCGGGACTGCTTCTGACGGAAGTGTGTGGACCTTCGCCCGATCGCGCGGTGGTCTTCGCCGGAGACTTGGTGCCTGGAACCGCTTGGGTGCATCTTCCAATGACGATGGGCTACGATCGCTTTCCCGAGCTACTCATCGACGAAAAGACGGCGCTGCTATCGGATCTGTGTCAGCGCGGCGCGTATCTGTTTTATACGCACGATCCCAAGGTCGCGATGAGCAAGCTCCGTCGCGGTGATGGAGGTCGTCTTCAGGCCGACGCCAGCGAGGAGCACCCGGTCAGACGCAGACTCTAAGCGAGTCCGTTCGTCGGAAATGAGCGCGCCTTTTGTCGCAAAGCCCGGATAAAATACGCAGCCAGAGCGGCTTTCCGCACAGCACTCGGGCTTTCGACGACAAGCCCGCTGCCGCTTGATTCAGAAAGGACAGCCATGACCACCGCGATCGGCTTTGGCCTCGGAGTGATGCTGGCAGCGAGCTATGTGCTGCTTCTGCGTTGGAACACGCGGCTGTATTCTTCGACGACGCAGACGAGCTGGGCGGTGGCTCTGCACCTGCTGCGACTCGTGATGCTCGGTTCGGTGATGGCGCTTTTCGGACGCCTGGGAAAACAAGCGCTGCTCTACGGATTGCTCGGGTTTTTGCCGACGTACCTGGCGCTGTATGTCTGGCTGAGACGACAGCCAGATGATCTGGCTGCGCTGTAGCTGCGGCTGGGACGTAACGGCTTACGTAGCCAGCAAGCGATGAAGTCGCCGCTCGCCCATGACCCACTGCGGCACAGCCACCGCGAGCAACATGATCGCAGACAAGCAGTAGCTGATGCCTCTCTCCGTCGAGTCAATGCCTGCGCCTAGCTCTTCCGCCTGTTGCTGCATTGCGGCAAGTAGAAAGTGCGCCATGCCCATCAGAAACACCACCCAGGCGACCGCGCTGATGAAGATCCCTGAATATTTTTGCAGTGTGCCGGAACGATACGTCAGTGACAGAGTGCGTATATCACTACGCACTGCGAAATCAGTTACGCGGCTACTGCGTATTCCGGTTTGCGCTGTCAGTCCGTGCGGCTCTGATTGCATGTTGGGCTCCGTGTTCCGCTGCCTGCGCCGATTGTGGGTTCGGTGGGACCGCTCTGCTGGCGATCCGCAAGGCATTGTCACGGCCCAGAAGTGCAAGCGCGGGGCCAGGTTGGGCTGCCAACTCAGCGACGGAAAGGTAGGTAGGAAACGCTACAAAAACGAGCGCGTGTTATCTCAACGCGCTGCGTCACAGGCCGGTGCGGGTGGACGACTGAAAGATCTCGGAAACGGGACGGCCAGAAATGCGGGTGAGCGGGGCCAGTCCCAGCGCTGCCAGCGCCGTCGCTGCGGTATCCATCGTCGAGACAGCCGAGCGAATGTGATAGCCGCGACGAACACCGGGACCGGACGCGATCCAGGGAATCTCGCGATCGCTGGGAATGGCGCCCGTGTGACCGCGCGCATGACCACCGTGATCCGCCGAGACAATCACCAGCGTCTCGTCGATCATGTTGGCCTGCTGAAGCGCACGATAGATCGTACCAAGGCATGCATCCGACGCGAGCGCGGCTTTGCGATAGCTGGCGGTCATCCAGCCATCCGAGTGACCTGCTTCGTCTGGATCGGAAAAGTGAACGAACAGTAGCTCCGGCTTTTCTCGTTCGATGTAACGAGCCGCTTCGTCGCTGACCTTCTTGCAGTAGTAACCGGGACGAGCAAATATTCCGACGGTTCCTGCTGGCATGATGTGACGAAGCTTGGGCTTGCCGACGAACGCAGCGGTCTTGAGCCCATTTTCTTCAGCCGCTTGAAAGATCGTCGGGACACGAATGAAGCCGCGAGTCTTCAGCCAGGTATTCCACGTCAGTCCGTGCTGATCGACATCGACGCCCGAGAGCATGGATGCGTGTGACGGCAGCGTCGATGCCGTGCGAATCGTCCGTGCTTTCCACGAAAACGATCCGTTGCGATAGAGCTGCTCGTGCCAGACCATGTTTTGCTGTCCGTAGATCAGGTCGGGACGCATGCCGTCTTCGCTGATGATGACCACATGCCGCACCTGCGACGGTTGATCGGACAAGGTCAGACGAGGCTGCGGCACTGACATCGGACGGCTTAGCGGTGCGGCGGATACCGGGCTTGGAGCCGCTCGGGCCGTGGCTGAATCGCTGGGAAGTCGAAAAACAGACGATGAAAGCAGTAAGCCGAGAGCACTGATAGTCGCTAGTCGGTATACGCCATGCCTTCTGCGCATGATTTTAGGGTACCGTCAAGGACACTCCTTTTTCAACCACCAGCGCACGCCGAAAGAGCGCGAAAGATCTTCGGCTTTTTAGGTACCTGCGCAGGTTTTGCCGATACATGAGGCTGCATGGCCTCGGGGCGTGCTTTGCCAAGTGCGATCGGCTGACTTGAGATGACGCGATGGACAGTACGGACGGACAAGTGGGGCGCGAGCACGGGACTCGGCCACCGATCGGCGGAAGCTATCTGGGCCTGTTGGCTCGCAATGGAGACTTTCGCAGGGTGTATCTGGCGACGCTGATTAGCCTCGCAGGCGACTGGTTTATGATGGTTGCGCTGTACGATCTGGTGCTGTCGCAGACCGGGAGCGCGACGCTGACCTCGCTCATCAACCTGTGCCTGGGACTTCCTGCGCTGCTTGTGACGCCGTGGGCTGGCAACCTGATTGATCGCACCGATCGTCGTCGCTTGATGGTGACGGTGGATCTGCTGCGTGCGGCGATGGCGCTCTTGCCGATCTTGGTGGTGACTCCATCGCTTTTGCCGCTGGCTTATCTGTCCGTGGCGGCGCTTTCGGCGGGATCTGGCTTTTTTGATCCTGCGTCGGAAGCTGCGGCGCCGAACCTGGTTGCTCCCGAAGATCTCGGTCGGGCCAACGCGCTGCTGGGATCGGCGTGGGGCACGATGCTGATGGTTGGATCGGCACTCGGAGGCTTGGTTGCGACGTACTTTGGGCGCAACACGGCGTTTGTCGTCAATGCGCTCAGCTTTTTGGTGTCGGCGCTGCTGCTCGTCGGGATCAAGACTCCGTTTTCCGAGCACGCGCCGCGCAGCGAGTCGTCCGTTCCACTGCTGGCTTCGTTGGGAGAAGCCTTTCAGTTCACTCGTCAAAAGCCGCAGGTCATGGCGCTGCTGTGCGGCAAAGGACTGCTCGGGCTGATGCTGGGACTGACGACGCTGCTGTCGGTGTTCGCGGAAAAGGTGTTTTTGCGCGGCTCTGAGGGCATCTCGCTGCTGTTCGTCGCGCGCGGGCTCGGTGCGCTGATCGGTCCGTTCGTGCTGTTTTGGCTGGTCGCAAGTCCGGTGCGACGGACCCAGCTGATCGCACCGTGCATCATGATCTACTCGCTCAGTTATGCGCTTTTGGCGAAGAGCCCGACGCTGGAAGTCGGTCTGATTCCGGTGGTGATCGGTCACATGGGCGGCGGAGCGATGTGGCAAGCGACGACGTTTGCGCTGCAAAAAGCGGTGCCCGATGCGCTGCGTGGTCGTCTGTTTTCGTTCGATCAAGCGATCATGGCGGTGATGTACAGCGGATCAGCGGTCTGCGTCGGTCTGCTGGTGGATGCGTATGGCGCTCGCTCGGTGTTTTTCGTGCTGGCGATCGTGTTCGCGACGCTGGCGCTGCTGCTTGGTCTGGTCACTTGGAAGCTGTTTCGCGCGCCCGTTCACAGCGATCCAACCTAAACAAGCCGCGCGAATGTCAGACATGGAGTACAGAGTGTGACCATGTAGGACAACGTAAGATTTTTGACTTCCTTGTCTCACCGGAGTAGGGTCTTCTTCATGAAGCCCAACCTGCCGCAGTCTTCCGCACAGTCTGTTTCGACCCAGCCAGCGCGTCCGCAAAGTGGTCGTCCGCAAAGTGGTCGTCCGCAAAGTGGTCGTCCGCAGAGTGGTCGTCCGCAGAGTGGTCGTCCGACGCGCGCGCACGTTCCATCCGGGGCTCCCACTCGTGTCGAGAAGCGACGCAGCATGCGCTTTGACAAAGCCTTTGCGGTGGCGCTGCGCAGCGATTCCTTTGGTGAGATTTCCGCGATCGCGCGCAATGTCTCGACCGGCGGAATGATGGTGGAAGTGCGAGAGCCATTGCCGCTCGGTACGCAGGTTCAGGTGTTCTTTTCACTTCCCGATTCCCATGCGCGCGTGTCTGCACGCGGAGAAGTCAAGAATCACTATTTCTTGAACTTTTCCGACGGCAAAGGAGGCATCCGAGCGCTGATGGGAATGGGACTCCGGTTCTCTTCTTTTGAAAGCGACAGCGATCTGACGTTGGGAATGGGAATCTCGCGACTGCGTACGGTGCTGCACTAACAGAGACTCCCAAGCGCGCTTAGGAATGACGGTGTGTGCCGTCGTCATCTCTGTGTAGCGACTGGCTGAAGCATCAAGACCTGTGTGAACATGTCTTGGTGGCAAGCGCGCAGTCTGATCGATCCTCTCCCACTCCTTCTCCCACTCCTACTTCCACTCCTTCTGGTCCTGGGTCTGAGCGTGCGTCTGGACGTGATGCGGCTCCGAACTCCGCTTCGAATTCCGCTCCGTTATCCATCGATGAAGCCACGGCTCCGACCATGGATCCGGCGCGCGCACCGACGCTGCATGGAAACTCTGCACCCCGGCAGACAGGCTCTGAACTGCTCTTGGTTTCACTACCAGGCGCGGTTCCTGATCCGCTCAAGTCGTGGGATCGCTACGAGATCGTGCGACCGCTGGGACAAGGCGGAATGGGCTCGGTGTTTCTTGCGCGTGATCGCAAGCTGGGCAGACTGGTTGCGCTCAAGTTCCTGCGCGTTCCCAGTCCCGACGCGGCGGAGCGTCTGCTGCAAGAAGCGCGCGCGCAAGCCCGACTGGACCACAACAACATCTGCAAGGTCTTCGAGGTCGGAGAGTTCCAGTCGCAGCCCTACATTGCGATGGAGTTCATCGACGGTCAGCCGCTGCACCTGCGTCGCCTGAGCCTGGAACAGAAAGTTCTCCTCGTTTCCCAGATCGCCCAAGCCGTCCACAGCGCCCACACCCAAGGCGTCCTCCACCGAGACTTGAAGCCAGCTAAGATCACGTCCGTCGAGAAATGGGCATCAAACTTCCCGATGCCGTCGCAGAGAGGTCGGGAAGTGCGCTGGGCTAGTTGAGTGGGGGAACCAGGGATTTAGAACGGTGCGAGCTAGGCTACAATTTCTGGATCACGGACGAAGCGTGATTCGGTTTGTTTGAACCCTGTCCGTTGCGTAGCCGAAGCGACGTGCCAGAGCAGTGGGTCGAGAACCTGGATGGATACGTGTTTCCTGCCGATAACGAGCGCGCCTGGAAATCCTGGCGATCGGCGTTCCTTCTGCATTGGCTGGTGTTCACGATGGCGTCCCTTCTTTGGCTCGGCTTGATTCGGGACTGGACGAGATTGGCTTCGCCCCAGATTGGGCTTCGCCCTTTGCAGAGGGTAAGAGGGTAAAACTGCTAAGGGTAAGACCTCACGATACGAAAGCCGAGGGCGTTGCTGCGAATCGTAGGCGTGGCGTTGGAGCGCTGCGCAATGCGCGCGGCGGGCGCGGTGATGAGCCACGCGCCGCCACGGATCACCCGGAACGCGCCGGTCGCGGGGCCGAGCGGATCAGTGGACGGCAGCGCTTCATAGTTCCCCTGATACCAGTCCCACACCCACTCCCACACGTTTCCGCTTAAATCGTACAGTCCTCTTCCGTTTGCCGTCTTCGTCTTCACTGCATGCGTCGTGTTTGCAGAGTTTGTGTAGTACCACGCCACCCCATCCACCGTGTCTGAGCCCGCGTACACCGTTCTCGGTGGCGTCACAGGGTTCGCTGCGTATTCCCACTCCGCTTCCGTCGGCAACCGATACCCCTTACATTTCACTCCGTCCGCCCATCCCACCGTCTCTCCACTTATCTGGTAACACGGCGGAAGGTTCTCTTTCTCTGACAGCGCGTTGCAGTACGTCACTGCATCGAGCCAGCTCACTTGCTCCACTGGCAGATCGTCTCCCTTGAAATTCGACGGAGTGCTTCCCATCAGGTTCCGATACTGCCTCTGAGTCACTTCACTTTCCGCCATCCAGAAGTCCGTCGTCAGCGTCACCTTATGCGGCGCTTCGTCACTGCCTCGGGCAGACTCCCCGGTCGGACTTCCCATCGTGTAGCCTCCTTTGGGAATGAGCACCAGCCCAGGTCGGAATTCCCCCTCTCGATACGCTAGGAACGGGGACCATAGATCTCCGCATCCCATGCTCAGGCTGATCACCAGGAGCGCTCCCACAACGCCCGCGCACTTCTTCATCTTGCTGATGATATCACGCAGGTGGGAGGGCGCGCTGCCCGCTTCGTGGCAAGGTAACGCGGTCGGCAAGCGCAGATCCTTGTCCGCATCGCAGCCACTCGGCACAGTTGCTAGCGTCGAGCAACCAAGTGAATCAGCCCACTTCCGTGGCGAAGAATGTCTCGGGCGTTGCCAGGCGATTGCTCCTCTACCGAGCGAGCTTCATGTTCTTTGTGATGAAACAGCAATTCCTCGCTGTCGTCGGGCAACAAGAGCGTCGGATCCCGCTGACGAATCTGTTCCATCAGGAAGTCACAGACAAATCCCAAACAGATATTTGCTGCACGCTTTTCCTGTGGGCTAAAGCCTTCAATTAGACGACGGAGTGGCTCTTCAAAGGTATCTGTCAGAGCTGCGTAGGTGGAAGATGGATAAAATGGGAAAAGAAAAGCGTTTTCAACTACTACGGATTGAAAGCATCTTAACCATCTCACCGAGACAATATCAGCAGGCTCAATCCCGACATGTCCTTCCATGTGAATATATTTCATTCTGGGGTCATCGATATTTCCTGGCTGAATCTTATGATAATCAAGTTTCATCGATTCAATAATGTGGACAGAAATCCCGCCGGGCTTGGTAACGCGATGTATTTCCTCGATGAGACGGTTCTTGTGCCGGAATTCTACATGTCCGAAGAAATCCACTGAGAACACAGCGTCAAACGTTGCATCTGGAAATGGTAGGGCTTCTCCGATTTGGAAGACTTCTGCTTGGTCGTAGGTCTGCTCAGCCAGACGGACGCAGACTGGGTCCATGTCAACTCCGATGAGTGCTTTGACCTGGCATTCGTCACGAAGTGTCTGCCCGAACGGTCCTGAGCCACAGCCCAAGTCAAGCACCAGTCCACCCGACGGGATATTCTTGACCAGAAATCGTGCGCGCGAGTACTCGATATCAAAACGGTTGGCAGGATCGGCCAGAAAGTTAACTCGACATGGAGAGCCAGCAAATTTTCCACTATAAAATATCACCGGATCAATGCCGAGTGATTCGTATGTTATGTTTGAATGTTTAAGATCATGCGACTGCAAAATGGGATTCTCTTGAAAGATGGCTTGACTGGTGCGATTTTGATTGGTGTTTAAAATCGGCTGAACGACTTTGGGCTTGATTGTCAATTGATGCGAAGCGATTTCATTTTCGGCACTGGCGACGATGGGCTGCACTGTCGCACTGGGTTCATCGTTTTTCACGGAATCTTCCCATTTGGTCTGGTATCGCTCCAATATCGTCTGTATGCGCTTAAGATAATCAACGGTCCGACCAACTGGTGCGTGGAGCGCTTGTTTAAGCATATTAGATGGCTGAATAGATCCCAATCGCATGGCGCACGGGATACTCCCGCTCTGCGGTTGTTGTCAACCCGAATGGCTGTTGACTGAACGCTTTCCGATGTAGCCCAGCGCTGCTGGCCAACGACACGCTCATGGAGACGTTGCCGACGAATGGGGGGCATCAATCAGGAAAGTTCAGCCTGGACAGAACAGGCTGGCAGTGCGATTTTGCCGCTCCGACCATGCGACAGAAGGCGATAGATCATTTCCTCGATGCGGTGACGCGCCACGGAGTTGAAACCAAGGACAAGTCGTGCATCGACGTTGGCGGCAATGAGAAGGTGTATCTTCAGACCAATGAGCGCGTGCCGGTCGCCCAAGACAAGGAGGCCGCTTTTCGGTTCCTTCGATTTCTCGGTGCGCCGCTGCCAGAGGCCGAGTTGAACGTAGTCGTTACGCGCAACCCATTGCTCTCGATCCTTCCGAATCTCCGGTTTCTAGATCCGGGCTTCACGGCGGAGACAACCGGCAGCGGACTGGATATCAAGGGCGACCTGCTGGTCGAAGCGGACGTTGCTCGCATCGAAGGTCGTTTCGATGTGGTGGTGTCTTTCGATACACTGGAGCACGTCAGCGATCCCTTCACGTTTTGTCGCAACTTCGTGCGATTGGCAAAGCCTGGAGCATTCCTGTATCTCGCGACGGTTTTTTCCTGGGTGTACCACCCTTCTCCTGAAGACTATTTCCGCTTTTCACCCACAGGACTTGCCCGCTGTTTCGAGGGGGCCGATGCGGTACTGCTGGAAAGTGATTGGGTTGAAAAAGAAATCAGTGTCTTCGCTTGTCTCCGTCGGAAGTAGCGTATCTAGCTAGCGACATGCCGCTGGTTGTTCATCCTTCGGGCTCTGCCTTCATCGAGCCCCACACATAACAGCCCCCGTGATAGAACCCGTAGCGTGCGGTTGTAGGTCTACCCACAGACCAGCATTGCACATCACACCGCGTTCATAGTAACATGAGCGGCAGTATTCAGGTGATGGGTCGATAGTGACTGGTCCTGAGATTCCTGAAAAGATCGGGCCGTATAAGGTCGTTCGCAAGCTGGGGGAAGGCGGCATGGGAGCCGTCTATGAAGCCTTGCACGAGGCCATTGGTCGTCGGGTAGCGATCAAGGTACTCCTGTCATCCTTCGCCAAGGACGCCCAGTTCACCTCGCGCTTCTTTAATGAAGCTCGGGCGGTCAATGTTGTCGAGCACCCTGGCCTGGTTCAAATCTCGGACTTTGGGCAGCTCCCGGACGGTGCTGCCTACCTCGTGATGGAGCTTCTCAATGGCGAGTCCCTGGCTCGTCGCATCAGCGCTGCGCGTGGACCATTGCCTGTGGGGGATGTCGTCTCGCTTACCTGGCAGCTCGCTGACTCCTTAGCCGCAGCGCACGCGAAGGGCATCGTCCACCGCGATGATTACGTAATTTCTAGAGTCTGTTTCCAGGTTGACCACTAAAGGTCACAGCGACGGAGAAACAGACCATGAAGACTGACAGCCGCTCTACTTATCGCAATCAGAACCAGCAAGCCACACTACGTAACACAGCGCACATTGTTCGCGTCTTTGGCTACTGTCGCGTGTCCACTGACATGCAGGTGGCGCAAGGGCTTTCGCTGGATGACCAGCGCGCGGCGATCCAGCAGTACGCAGCCGATCGCGGTTGGGTGATCGCGGAGGTCTTCGTAGATGGCGGCTTCTCGGCGAAGAATACCGATCGGCCCGCGTTTCAGCGGATGATGCGCGAGATCAAGAAGTCCGACGGTGAGATCGCGGCAGTCGTCGTGACCAAGCTGGATCGGCTCACTCGCTCGCTGCGCGATCTGTGCAACATCAACGAAGATTTGCTCGAGCCATGCGGCTGCAATTTGGTAGCGATTCGCGACGGGATCAACACGTTCGAGCCTGTGTCGAAGATGCTTCTGCCGTTCCTCGCGATCATCGGGCAGATCGAAAGGCAGAACACGAGCGAGCGCGTCAAGGCAACGATCCGCCACATCGTCGATCAAGGCGGATATTACGGAAAGGTGCCGTTTGGATTTACCGTCGTGAAAGAAGGCAAGCTGACGAAGCTTGTACCCGATCCGGTGACGCATCCTTGGCTTGAGACGGCGATCGGCTGGTATCGCGAAGGCGTCGGAATGGCGGAGATTGCGCGACGGCTCAACGAAGCGGGAATCAAGCCGCGCTACGGACGGGTCAAGGAGTGGACGACGAACAAGATGTACGAACTGCTGCGCACGATGCAGGTTCACAAGACGCGCGGGCTCGATAGCTCGTCACGATACGACAAGCGCGAGGCGTACCAGCTTGCTTATCGTCTACGCTGTGACGGGCGCACGCTGCAATCCATCGCCGAGGAGCTGAACGCGCATGGGCTGCGACCGCTCAAGGCTGAGGCTTACCGCTGGTATTCCGTCGGAGAGCTTTTGCGGTCTGCGGTCTATCACGATCGGAGCACGCCGCGCGGGCTGGCGCAGTATCTGAAGGAACAAGGGCATAGCTTGCGGGAAATCGCGCTCAGGCTCGCGCAGGCGGGACATTTTCCGAAGCGTGGCGGCCAGTGGTATCCGAACACGGTGCGCCTCTTGATGAGCAGCTAGCGCGATATTCGGGCAGTGTCACGGGTCGCTGCGCAAGAAGGCTCTGGATCGTCTCACGCAGCGCCACCGGAATGTCATCTATCAGAAGCCCCAGCGACGGCACGGTCATCAGCCGAAAGACGGTCCGCACGGTCGGCCTCATTCGTCCATTCTCCAGAAATTTGATCGTTGCGGCGCTCAGCTTGGCCGCATCAGCGAGCTTCTGACGGGACAGCCCCGAAATGGTTCGGCACGCTAACAGCCTCTTCGCAAATCGTCGATCGTCGTCGATGAGGTCACTTTGCATCGCTTCGATTTCTCCTCGCTGCGCACTTGCCGAGCCCGCCCTTTCGACCGATTGCCCGCATGTGCTCTCGGTCCGCTGCCGTCGTCGCGCCGCCTTTCCTTCCGGCTTCGCGCGCTAGCTCCGATGTGAACCGATGAGCCAGCCCCGCTGCGTGCGCCGCCACACCGCCCGCCCTCGCGATCTCTCGGTGCGCTTGCTTGTCCATCACCGCGAATCCTCGACGCTGCTTGGGCTTTGATGCATCCGCCGCAGGCTCTGCGTCCGACGCTGCGTCCATGTCTGTTGTCAGTGTCTCGTCGTGAGTCTTCATGCCAATCCTTTCTGGTCGGCCCACAGTCGGTGAATCTGGGCAAGCCTCGTCGGTTCGTCGGCGATGAGCGCCAGCAGCGCGACGAGCGCCGGGCTTGGCGTCCCCGCTTTGGCACCGAGCCGCGACAAGTAGCCCTGCGACAGGCCCAGCGTCAGCTCAAGCTGCCGAAGCGGCGTCCCTCGCTGCTGAAGCGTACGAACCACCGTCTGCGCCATCACGCGCAGGCGCGCTTCGTAGCAAGCATTCAGCGTCGGGGTTAGCGCTACCTCCTTCGACGGATCAAGAAAGTGCTTGCCGCAGTGCATGCACATCGGAACGGAAATCGAGCGAGGGAGCGTCAGCGACGGAAACACTCGAAAGGCAATCGCCGCGCCGCGCTGGGCTCTGACTCCGAACCAACCACAAAATGGACACTGCCGAGGCATTAGCGAGCCGCCGTCGCAGACAAGCGGATCGGTGGTGTCCACTCTTCGACGACTTCCGCAAGCACCGGGCTCGATGGTGGTTCGTCGGGCGGATAGACCGTGTTTCCGCCGCGCTTCTTGGCAATGTTTTTGTTGGTCGTCGCCAGTCGCAGAAGCTGCGCCGGATCACGCGTCGTCGAGCCTTCCGCAAAGGCAATCCCGACGCTACATGGCACGTTCACCGACGCAAGCGCCTCACGCAGCCGATCCGCTTGCCGGTATGCATCGCGGGAAGTCTCGACGGCAAAGAACAAGACAAACTCATCCCCGGCGGTGTGCAGACGGTAGATCCGATCCGCTTGCCGTCGCAGCTTTTCCGACAGCACGCGCGCCGCCAGCGTGATCGCCCGATCGCCTTCCTCTCGGTAGCCACCGTCGTTGTACCGTCGGAAGTTGTCCAGATCGATCAGCAGCACAGCGACGGGACAAGGCCCACGACAGAGGATCGAGCACTCCGACTCAAACAGCCGCCCCGAGCGCAGCCCCGTCAGCGGGTCGTAGACGCTGACTTCCTCCAGCCGCCCAACTTGCTGATTGAGGCAGCGCAGCCGATACCAAACGAGACAAAAGCCCAACAGCGGAACCAATGCACAAAGCAGCGACGACCCAATAAACATAAGCAGTCCTCACAGCGCGCAGGCTTGATCTATACGCCCCATGCCGATACGCTGCGCCTCGTTCTGCTTGGGGCCGACTTGATGCAATCGGTACCAAAGCAGACTCGACAAAAGAATCGCCAATCGGCGTTACAGCAGGTTGACAAGTTCCAGTCGCGTCCGTAGTCAATTCGGTGTCAAAGTGAGGGTCCGCCCTGCGAAATGATGGAAATCCGCATCAACGAGAAAGCTGAACAATGGAAACGACTGCTGCTGAAGAAGTCTTCGTCCCCGATGTGCCACCAAACTTTGGCCAGCTCTTACAGTCTCGTCGAGTAGAGGCGAATCTTACGATTGCAGCGCTCGCCAAAAAGACCGGACTGACGCGCAATACGATCGTCAACATTGAGCAAGGCTCGACCACGCCAAGTCCCCAGACCATGCGACGACTGCTTGCCGTCAAAGCGCTGCGCCTTCTCGAGACTGGAACAGGAGAGGGACCATCCGTCGAGGCGTGGTTCACCAAAGCGTACAATCCGATCGACTTGATCGATGGAATGACCGCATTGCTCAATGGCCCCGGTGGACGGATTGAGCAGACCTATCTGTACCTTGATCCTCGCAGTGCTGTGGACTACTTTGTGCTTTGCAATACTGCTGAGTACGTAGCAGCCTATCGGGAGAAAATACCACATGACCAAATCGCAGAAAGGATTATCAAAGAGAGCAAAGGCGTAGGACTGGATGTGGACGGCCTGGGATGTGGGGATGGAAAAAGCGAGACGGCACTGATTCAACGGCTAGCCGATCGAATGCCTGAACCGCCCGATCTTCAACTATATCTTTTGGACATCAGTCACGTCCTCTTATCAGAGGGATATCGCACTGCGCTAAATAGCCTTGCACCGCGTCGCATCCCAGTCTTTGGAATCCACGGTAGCTTTACCGACATTTCCAAGAACCCGGTGCTTTTCGCGCACCCTCTAACGGTCAAACGACTTCGCGTTTTTACTCTCTACGGCGGCACATTCGGCAACATCAATGATGAACCGTGGTTCTTCCAGGATTTAGAAGCATGCTCGCAGCCGGGTGATCTGCTGGTGATCGACTGTCAGCTTGTGCGGGCCCCTGCTGATCAGCCAGAGCTGATCCGCGCAGCAGAGCCCTTGCTAAAAAACGGCCAACCACCCGAAACCCACCATAAGTTCCTGACGGGGCCATTGAAGCGACACTGTGAAGGCCTAACCCATATCAAGCTGCGGTCTGTGCTGTCCCCGCATTGCTTGGTTCCAGGCAGCTATGCGATTGAATTCTGGGGAGATGTAGAGGTGGAATACGAGCCCAAACGGCGATTCTTGATTCAGCGAGTCAAGCGCTACGACCTCGATAAGCTAAGTACATTTTTATCAACATTAGGCTGGAAGACACTGCAAACCTGGAAGTATGGCCCAGGCAAGCTAGCTGGGGTTCTCTTGGCTCAAAGGCAATGACGCCTCCAATCGTTGTGTGGCTTGTAGATGCGATACTTGCGCGATCGGCGCTGGAAGATGTCCCACCCGAGCAGGACGTGGCCTCGCTGCAAAGGCCGTCGCGCCCGATGATCGAGGTCGCGCAGCAGTACGATCGGTCTTTTTCCGAGTAGTCCACCAAACCGGCGGAATGGGCCCCACCAAACCCCACGCCAACGCGCCAAATCAGCCAACCCCACACACCTAAGGTCAAACCGCCACGAGCGTCACGCCAAGCCCACCGCCGCTGAGCATCGGCGGCAGCATGGCCACGGCGCAATCGCCCTTACGGCAGACAGCGAAGCATAATGACACCGAGCGGCGCGCGGTTAGGCTGGCGTGGTGCCCATTTTGACTAGTTCGTCCATGCTCACTGACGGGCCTTGATAGTACGGAGTCAGCGCCCGCAGCATCGCCAGGAACACGCGAAACATCTCGGCTGACGACGTGAACAGGAGCAGATCCATATCGGTCATCCGACGGAAGAATCGCTTGATCGAGCGCCACGACTGCACAAACGGATCTTGATCCACCCGACGGAGCGTCGGCGGCTGAACGTCTACCGTTTGCGTCGCTGTTGTGTCTGCGCTGGGAGCGCTTTCGGCAGGCTCAGACGCAGCAGCTTGATCCATTGTCTCGACGGAGCTTGGTCCAGCATCTTGCGTGACCGATGCAGCCATCACTGGTTCCGTCGGGATGCTTTCTTCGCTACGGTCACCCGCGTCGGAACTGGCCGCAGTTACGCCACTTCTGAAATCGGTAGCCTCGGGGCTCGTCGCAGATAGATCTTCGCACACATCAGCAGCGTCGAAACCCATCGCCACTACCTCTTTGCTGACTTCGGCAGCTTCGGCGGAGATCATGGCCCAATCCGCAGCTTGTGAGGAATCATCGGATCGAGTCGTCGGTTCCATCGATAGCGTCGCATCGCTCGACGCTAGCGCAAAGCGCTCCGTCTCATATGAATGGGACGCTTTCGTCGCTGGACGGGTTCGCGAGACTTCCTTATTTGGTACATAGTCAGCGGAAAAGCGCGCTTCAAATCGTTGAATCCTTCGCTCGAGACGCTCATACATCGGAGCCATCGCCCATTCCGACTCTTGTCTGCGTTTCTCCGCGCGGATCAGCTCTGCGGATTGTACTTCCGTCGATGGACTAGCTTCTACTTCATCGGCTTGTGCTGACCGCTGCTGTGCTTTTACATGATGTGAATTTGATGGATGAATTTCGGCATGATCGACCCACACGCGACCGGCGCTCTCGGCTTGTCTTTTGGCGCGCTCAATGATGAGTGCTTTTCCAAATTCGCCAAGTTCTTGAAAGATTTGTTTGATTTCGGCCTCAAACGATGACTTTGCGCGCTTTGCTGCTGGCTTGACTTCATGTGGATGTGCTGCCGACATGCCTTTCAATGTAACGCCAATTGTCTCGACGCACAAGCTAGCTGAAATTCGCAGGTGGTTTGGTTCCCAATCCAAGGATAACGAACCTTATCATAATCCTGGGCACAATCCTGGGCACAATCCTGGGCACAATCCTGGGCACAATTTCTAAATACGAAGCAATTTTAATGAGTTATAGGAATGAGAGATTTCTAGCTAAATTTCAGCAGACAGAATGAAAAACACATAGTCAGATGACTGCGTGTTTTCACTGTGGGCGATCGCTGCGGGGGCGTAAGCAGGTCAGCACGCGCAAGTGGTGCTCGGTGAAGTGTCGGAATGAGTCTCGACGGGAGCGGGCGCGCGATTGCTTCGCGGACTGGCTTATGCTGGAGATTCCCGACGAGCCGCCCGATCTGGAGCTGCTGCTACTTGCGATCGCGCCCGACGGTGCGTGGTGGTATCGGCTGCGCTGTCCGGGGCTCCGCAACGGTGCGCCGCGCTACTTTCCCGGCGGTGACGCTTGGTGTATGCGTCCGCACGAGTTGCCCGCCGTGCCGTGGTCGGGTGTGTACTCGGTGTGCTTCTACGGGGAACACATGGATTTGCTCGGCGTGTGCGACGGTGCGGCGGTGGTTCTGGCGTCGGAGGGAGTGAAGATAGGCAGCGGTGATCACCGTCTCCACACAGGGCGCAAGCTGTAGGCACCCACCCACGATGCCGTCAACCGTCCGCCCACGCAACGCCAGCGACGGCAGCCGCGCAAACGCAAGCAAAATCGCACACATCCACCCGCACAACACCCCGACTTGACAGACACCGGCCCTTGTGTCGTCCGCCGCAGACCCGCGCGCCGGTCGTCCGATCGCAGTCGAACGAGCGGTGTTAGGCCATGCCGATCGCAGTCGAACGAACTGCACCGGACCGCAGTCGAACGAGCAGCACCGGACCATCTCGATCGCAGTCAGACGAGGTGCGCTAGGCCATGCAATAGGTCGCGCCGGATCGGCCTCGCAGCGACCGATCTTGCCGATCGCATCGTTCATACACTCGCGATGGCTAATCGGTTACCAAGCAGGACGAGATCTCAGACCCGATCCACCGATCGGTCAGCCTCTCAGCGTTCGACCTAGCCGAGCGCGCGCAGTCCATACACTCGCGATGGCTAATCGGTTATCAAGCAGGACCAGATCTCAGAGCCGAGCAATCGATCGCGACGGCTCGCCGTCTGAGCGAGCGACTTAGCCGAGCGCGCGCCCATACACTCGCGATGGCTAATCGGTTACCAAACAGGACCAGATCTCAGACCCAATCAACCGATCGCGACGGATCGCCGTCTCTGCGACCGACCTAGCGGCTCGCACCGTCCATACACTAGCGATGGCTACTCAGTTACCAAACGGGACAAGACCCCAGACCCGATCAACCGATCGCGACTGCTCCAAGCATCAGTCTTGACCCGATCAGTGGGCCGATGTACGCAGATCGCCAGGTCCGGTAGGTGTTGTACCGAGAAGAAACGATCGGCTTCCGCCAGAAGTACAGGGGGAAGCGGTTAGGTGTTTACTGACAGGAGTGGCGCAGCCAGCCGTCGGGTGGGTAGGACATCCAAACGCAGTTTCGGCTGCATGGTCCGGGATTTGATCGCCTGGATCGTGCCGGATTCGGCGACGACAGCGGACATTCTACGCCAGACTGTTGCCGATCTGGCTGATCCCAAGAATAAATGAGAAGGACCCGTGGATACTTTCGACGAATTCTTTAATCGCGTGTCGCCCCTCACCGAAGAAGTGGCAAACATCGAGCGCCGCTTGCTCGATGACTTCTCTGAACTTTCATTTCTGTTTCACTCCGAGGATGTTCTCGGATGGTTGCGCCGCAACCATTCGCTCACCCTTGAGACGTTGCACATCGACATGGACTCGCAGTCGCGTCTGGATCCCAAAGCCCGCCGAGCTGACGTGATCTTCCACTTCGGAAATTACCTTGCGAGCGCTCAAGCGGCGCTCGACTTTCTCTACACCTATGGGAAGAACGGGCATTTTACGGAAGGGCTACTTGCCCAGGTTTCAGCGAGGACGGACAGGCTCAAGAAATGTCCGCCTCAAAGACTGCTGACGGCACTTCGCAACCGGATGGTCCATGCGCCCCCGCTGCTCGACTACGTATCTGTCCAGGTTCGGACACGGCATCATGCGGATGGCGCAGGCGCACATCTTTGCGCGGTCCTGACTGAGCGGACCACGCTTGCGATCGAAAAGGAGCTGCCCGCCGACCCATCGATCAGGAAGCTCTGGGAAGAGGTCCGGCGACAGAACAGCGCGGGGCAAGATTGGCTGACGCCACTCCTTGACGGCCACAGTCGGGAGTTCGAGGCAGCGTTCGCAGAGGCCAAAGCGCTCGCCCAGAACGAGTACCGCGAGGCGTTCGATGAATACAACAGGCTCAAGGCTCGCCTAGAGGAAGCCGAGGCGGAACTTGTAAAGCTCGGTGCGCTCAGGCCGGAGTTTTAGCGCTCTACCCGTCGTGATTAGCCCTGGTGGATCCAGGTGACAGCTCAATCACGGCCAGCCCAACAGCTTCTCGAAGCGCATCTCAATGGCACGAAGCTCACCGCGCGGTCATCGGGTCCGCTCTAGTCGCCGCCAGCCCAGACTGCTAGCGTCTTTACGCAAACTCGACGGATGTATAGCCTTCTGTCGAGCATGAGGTCCCAGTTAGGGATACTAGACCGCAACTAGGTTCAGCCTCTGGTGACGGCGAAGGCATCACCGCCATGGTGAATTTCTTCAGAAACACCGCTTGGTGGCCGAGGAAGGTCAGAATTTCACCGATCTGCTGATGTTTCTTTGCATGTCGCGATCCGCCTTCTCGGTCAGTGAAGTATGCCGACAATCCTCCGGCGACGAGATCTGCCACGGATACAAGCTCGTGAGGATAGGGTTGGTTACCATTGACAGCGAATGACTTCGCCGTCCCAATAATCTCGAACTCTGGAGAGTTGAATAGAGACAGCGTACGCCCGTACGCCTCTTCAAACTCTTTGAACTCTCCCTTCTCGTCCGGCTTTCCGAGGATGCTGTCATTGTCCGTCATCCAGAACGTCTTCATGTTCTTGCGTCCAAGTAGGCCGAGCCAGTAGCTGACGCTGTGTAGAACGCGCGCCAGTCGCTCCGCTTGGCCCTTGCCATCCCATGATCGAAATCCGAATCCTGCCAACTGGGTCTTCAGGGTGGTATCGGTGTCTTTTCCTATGCCGATGACAGATGACACGCGCTTGTCCACGACGAGAGAGAACAGCAGGCCAGGAATTTCATCCGCAGCCCGCAAGATCAATGGGAGAGCGCGCTGCATGTCTCCAGACTGAAGCTGCTCGAATTTGATCTCTCGGTTGAGGAGTATTCCGCATTTCTGGCGGATCTCCTTCACCTTTTGATCGAAGGTCTCCAGCGCTCCGTAGTCGGCGAAGAGAAATGAGTAGGTATGTGCTTTTGCTTTGGGCGAATCACCGCTGTAATCGGAAAAGACTCCGATAGCCTTCGCGCCCCAGAATGATGGCATTTGAAGGAACCGCTTCTCAGTGGCGTGCTTCTGGATGAGCTTATCGATCCCGAACGTGAACCACGACGGGCGCGTATCGGGCAGCTCGAAGGTAGTCGCATCGACGCAGTACAACTTGGCTAGTTCATTCACAGTCATGCAGATGGCCTGCTCTTTGACGAGGGGGCATGAATTTTGCCTGTAACATCACGAATCTGCCTGGGTCTAGCGCAAAAAGCGTGCGTCAAGCCCCTCCACCAGCAATGGACGCTCGACACTTCCTGAGCTTCGTGGATCGGCTGGTGGATAGGAAGAACAAACGTGGTTTCGGTGCCATGGCCAGGGAAGTCATCTTCTGCACCGAAGCCCGATCGGCGACGACAGCGAACATTCTTACACAAACTGTCGCCGATCTGTGCGATCAATGACAATTGGATGGCGAGTCGCCGATGATGGCGTCGATCTCAGCAGTGAGGTTCCTGGGCATATGATCTTTCCTTGGGTTAGCCATCTCCAATTTGGAGTATCCGCTCAGAATCGGTAGCAAGCTTGAGATCGAGGCCCCCGTTTCCGATTCGTGGGAGATCGAGCCATGGCGTCCTCCGGTCGTCAGGATGCAGCACCGAGTGGAGATAATCGATTACGAGCAATACTGTGTCGACGCAGAATTCAGCCAAAGCAAATTCGTAGCCGATGTTTGACCCTGAAAGACGGTAAGATACTGGCTTGTCCAGATAGTAGCCGATGCGGTCTGAGAACTGCCAAGAAGCTCGCGTTGGATCGATTTGGAAAGCATACCAGCAGTTCACACGGCCATCAGGATGCACAAGACGGTTTCGGATTTCAATTAGCAGCAGCATGTCGCGAACCGCGTCGGTCGGCGACACCGAAGCGCGATCTAGTGCCTGCGTCCACAATTGAGGCAGCGTACGCAGGCGCGCAGTTACGCCTTGTTTTTGGACATTTTCGATCTTCGAAAGCATCTCAGGTGCACGCGATACCCCCTTCAGCACCGCTACCACTATGTAGCCGTATTCTGTCAACACATTGTCACATATGGACGCGGAGAGAATCAATGCCTGCCGAGCGTAAGAATCGAGACGTCCTTCGTTGTCAATCCTGAAGCGACCTTCACTTTGGCCACGTTTATCCGCTAATTCGAGGCGACGGTGCTCTACTAAGGCATGCTTGAGCATCAAAATCATGTCGAGAACAAGTAGGCGCGGAGGGATGACAAGGTCGGCCCGTACGCCTTCCTTCCAAGGCGCGATAACCAGCTCTGACGATGGCGGAAGCCGTCTAAGATAGGATTCCGAACGACCGAGTCTTTGGCCTAATTCCTGCATGTCGAAACAGTCAAGAATGTCGCTGAGGCTAGCTCGCAGTTGGAATGTCCGCAGGTCGTATCGCTCCACAAAGAGGCGCCAGAGACGCCGGGGCTCCCCCGAAAGGAAGGCAATTCGCCCTCGCCCGAGCACGCGCTCAAAGAAAGCACGTTGCTCTCTCACCAGTTCGAGATTCTCTGCATCGGACGACTCTGCAACGATAGACATCGTTTCAACATGTGCTCGGATCGTTTGTGGGAGGATGTCGTCCCTTCGACCGCCGGATGCTATGCAAACGAGTCCGCAGACTGCCTGGAGTGCGCGATCCGCGGCCTCCTTCGGCGTCCAGCCGAGAAAATCATCTTTGTCAGCGTTTGCCATTTTCCATCTGCCTTCGTGGACTATGAGCCCCGGGAACCAAGTATGGCCCGCTCCTCAACATTATCATCAGGGCGTGTTGTTGAGATACACGGGTGGTTGAACCAAGCCGCGGGTACGCGGCGGACGCTTTGCTTGGTTCCGCTCGGCACTGTGAGGAAGCATCGACGAAAGCGGAGTCAACAACCAGCGATCTCGTTCTTGCTGAGCTGAGTCGCGGCCAATTTGCCCATAGGAAGTGCCTGTCGCGAATTCCTGCATGTTTCCGTCGAGCAAACTCTTTTTCTGACAGTCAACCGGGAGTGATTTCTTCGGACGCTGCCAGTGCTCGAGTTACGTCCGGTGCCTGCTGTGCTCGATACGGGGGCTTGGTTCAACCCGCCGTTTGCAGGCCCCGTGCGCGCATCTGCTGGGCTGCCCCACCCGGCACCCGCTGCGCGCCCGGCTCCTGCAAACTCCTCTCAGTTGTTTAGTTTTGGTGTCATGGCCAGGGACGTGATCGCCTGAGCCGTGCCCGAGTCGGCGAACGCAGAGGACACTCCATGCCAAACCGTCGCTGATCTACGGACACCCCGGTCACACAGTCCAGTCATTCTTAGAAATGTCGCACACGACAGGGGGGCGTCAATGCGATTCGTGGCCGACCGAGACGGTTCGGGGGATTAACGACAGCCTGGGATCTATTGCTCGTGCGGAAGCGAGGCCGAATGAACTCTGCCCGATGAAGGCCCGATCACGAGCAGACTCACTCTGTGCGACGACAACATACCTGAACGCGGTGTATTGTCCGCTTCGGTACGGAATTTCTTATTACGACGCCTTTCATGAAGGCACCTACATCAGTATCGGATGTGGCATCTGTGGCTATCGGTTATGTTCGAGTTAGTAGCACGGAACAAGCGCAGGAGGGCGTCAGTCTTGAAGTGCAGAAGGAGAAACTTCGCGCATACTGCAAATCGCACCGCATCCGGCTGATCGACATCAAAGTGGATGAAGGGATATCGGGCGGAACGATCGAGCGGCCAGGTTTACAAGCCGCGCTTTGGGCGCTGGAGCGTGGGCATGCCAATACGCTTGTAGTGACCAAGCTCGATCGACTGACACGTTCTGTGAAGGACTTGTGCTCGCTGGTCGATCGCTTCTTTTCGCATGAGCAGTTTTACTTGCTGTCCTTGTGCGGAATGATCAATACCCACAATGCGGCAGGACGGATGATGATGCTCAATCTTGCCAACTATGCGCAGTTCGAGCGAGAGCTTGTGCGCGAGCGGACGCAAGAAGCGATGAATCATCTGAAATCGCAAGGTGTAGCGCTCGGACAGGCTCGCTTTGGTTTTCAGTATAGCAAGGATGTGGATGCGAACGGGCGACGGATGCTCGTCGCTTGCCCGGAAGAGAGAGCGACGGTGCGGCTCATCGTCTCGCTCTTTGACCAAGGGCATAATCTCAGTGAGATAGCGAGGAGACTCGACCAGCAGGGAAAGCGGACGAAGCAGGGCAAGACCTGGCGCAGTCGCGTCATCGCCCTCATCCTTGAGCGGGAGGGTTGTTACACGCCGAGCGTGCGGCCAAGGGCTGAGAAGGTGTGCGACAGCAACGTCTCGGCGGCGCGGGCGAGAGAGCTTCAGGCGCAGGGACTCAGCCTACGCGAGATTGCCGAGAGACTGACGAAGGAGCGGCACATCCCAGAGCGAGCCAAAGAGTGGCATGCGGCGACGGTGCGTGGGCTGCTGCGGCGACCTGTCGGGCCGGATGTCCGCAAGAGTGCTGCCGAGGTGGCGCGATTGCTACGCGACGGAGGGGCCAGTCTGCGCCAGATCGGGCGAGCGCTGACGGAGCAGGGCTACACGGCGCCTCGCGGTGGACGCTGGCATCCGGCGACCGTGATGCACTTGCTCGATCCGATGTAGGATAGACGGCTCTGGCTTCGTATTTGGATCGAGCCGTCGTGATATCACAGTGATATCGCCGTGATATCATCTCGTCGCTGAGCGTAATATTTCGGTGACATCGCCGTGATATCACGAACCGGAAGCGCGAGCGGCAAAGTTCTCAATGTCGAGTGGCGGGTGGTGGTGTTCGGCGACCGCAATGCGCTTGCGAGATCCGATGTAGGTGTCTGCTGCTGTCTCAGCCCAGCCCGCGTGCTCCGTCATATGATGGTCATATGAGCAGCCTGCGTCGGAGGGGCAGCCCGCTCATATGACCGTCATATCGGCGAGTCGCGAAAGCGACGGTTGGCACTGGAAGCGACGTCATACCTGGCGTCATGCTGACGCAGCCCAAGACACCAAGCTGGCGTCATTCCGACGCCATTCCGAGATCCAAGCCGGTGCCATGTTGACGCGGCCCAAGACACCGCGCTGGTGTCACGCTGACGCCACCCGGAACACCAGGCCGGTATCATTTCGACACACGCCCCACGACATCAAGCTGGCGTCAAAACGGCATCGCCTCCCCCCGCGTTGGACGTCCACAGGTGACGTCCATTGGACGTCCACGGTGACGTCCACAGTGACGTCCAACTGACGTCCACATGGTGACGTCCAATGGACGTCAGGACACCACGGCTACCAAGGTCGTTTTGCGCGTTGCACACGCACGCCATGCCAGCGGCCCGCAGCTCGCGCAGGTTCCGCAAACAGCGCCATCGCTTCCTCCCGATCCGCGCAGTCACAGAACTGGATGCCCGGCACATCGACCTCCCAGCAAATGAGTGACCAGCGTTCGCCCTGCGCGTCCCCGTAGAGAGCCACCTCGAAGACGTAGCGCCCGCCCGGTGCCGCTTTCACCTCGGTGCCTTGGCTCACCACCAAGGAGCTGGCCACAGGCAACCCGCCGTCAATGCGCAGGGCCACGGGGGTGCAGGTTGGGGTGTCGGAGTGAAAGAAGTAAAAGGTGTTGAGCCAGTGGCGCATGGCTCCATCGCTGGGCGGGGGCCGATGGCTCCGGTGCCGATGTGTTTGGGCGCCAGTCGAGCGAGGCTGGCGTCGGAAAGACTGCTGAAGGTCCAGGGTACGACGATTGCGGATCCGGGTCATGGCTCACCTCATTGCGCACGAAGCGCTCCCAGGTTCGACAAGGTTGAGTCCAATGCAGCGAACTCAGCCGCCGTATCAATACCATATTGCATGCAAAATGAAATCTTTTCGCATGCATATCAGTGCATTACAAGCTGGCTGGCATCGATGTAGGTTCTCTATGTGCAGCTACAACCGCCGACGGAAAAACGAACCAACCAGATCTCTGTCCGCCTCTCGGACGCAGAACTTCAGCGCCTTGATGAGTTGGTTGAGGCGCTGAGGAAGCAGTGGAAGCGGAACGACATCGACCGGATCGACGTGGCACGCAGCGCTATCGAGGCAGCGTGGCAGGAGATATGCCACCAGCGGAGCCCGACTCGCCCACGGCGGGCAAGGTGAAAATTCCATGAGCAATGATCTCATGCGAGTAGAGCGCACCGATCCAACGCCGACAGCAGACATGTTCGTCGCAGCGATTAAGGGTGTCGCCGGAGCGCTTATCCCGGTAGTGGGCCAGGGGATCGAGGCCTTCGCGAATTGGCGTTCTCGCGTGAAGCAGGAGAGGGTTAACGAATTTCTGAATGATGCCATCAAAGAGATTAAGGAAGAAAAGGTAGATTACGAATTTCTTAAGACGAACGAGTTTGGCGACTTCTGTGAAGACCTACTCCTGAAGGTCGCCGTCAATAGGAGCGAAGCCAAAAGACAATATTTCAGAAATTTATTAACTCAAGCGATCCAAGGTCATCCTCCTGCTGATATGTCACGGACTTTCATTAATATTCTGGACGAAACAACAGAGGCGGAGCTTTATCTCTTAGCGAAATTATATAATGTTCATGCCGAAGGTATTAATTTGCAAAAAGCAGGCAAAGAGGTTGATTTTTGCGTTTATGCCGGCAAGGATGAGGTTGAAATATTCGGCTTTGAACGTTCTCGATATATATTTTTGGTTCAAAGTTTGATCCGAAAGGGCCTTCTTTACGATGAAAGCATGGGAAGGCCTGGCCCAAGTGCATATGTGGTTATCCGTCTGAATGAATTGGGTGTGCAATTTTATGAGTACATAACTCGCTCCTAGACACTGCCTACACGTTCCTGATCAAGTCGTATCAGTAGACAGCATCCCAACTCCAACATCCCCCACCGACGGGAAGTGCATTTTGTGCTTGATCCGTACCCAAGCGAACACTAACGCCAACGGTCCCGCTTGCATATTTCTACGGACGTGATAGACGGCAGGCGAGTCGGAGGGAGCGATCTGCGGGGATTCGTCGCTACCGCGCAGTCAGCGACTTCACGACTGCGCGTCGTTGTTTGTGCGGCTCATCGCTGATTGCGGAGACTTCCTGAACTCGATGTTGACACCCGGACTTGATGATTCTGTATCGCTCCCCTCGTAAACCATGATTTCGATCGATAGTCTTGCCTGCACGGGCCATGTCAAAGTCTGGCCCATCGTGTTCTAACTGCGCGTGACGCCTACGCTTCTAGTCGTCGCCTACTCTTCCCCCTGTTCACGATCAGGGCCGACTCCTGCCCTTGCATCTCTCCTTGTCCTCTTCTTGGCTTCGCCTTGTTTCCGTTCCAGGGAATCGCCCCCTAATCTCCTTCCGCTCTCCTGGGTTTCGCCTTGGATTCGCCTTGGATTCGCCTTGGATTCGCCTTGGATTCGCCTTGCATTCCACCGACATGGCTTGGCTCCGAATCGCCGACACCGACGGGAACTAGGTCTGGGATGCGATTGGATCGGTGGAATAGCATGTGGAATGCAAGGCGAACGAAAGGCGAATGCAAGGCGAACGAAAGGCGAACGAAAGGCGAAGACAAGGAGAACAGACGGCGCAGACAAGGTGAACGGAAGGCGCAGACAAGGCGAACAGGCGATGATGTGTCGCAAGGGTTCGTGTTACCGGCGCTTTTCGGTGGGGCTTGCTTCGCCTCGGAACCTGTCTTGCCCCAGCCGAAATCTGACAGGGCTTTGTCCGTGCTAAAGTCGACATTTCGTACCTGAACCTGGGCGGCATCTTCTACTATCTGTGCTCCATTCTCGACGGAGCCAGCAGCGGCATCGTGCACTTAGAAGTTCGACAGCGGATGACCGAGCTCGATGTCGAGTGTATGTTGCAGCGCGCTCGGGAGAAGTATCCAGAGGCTCATCCGCGAATCATCCGCGATAACGGTCCGCAGTTCATCGCGGGGGAGTTCAAGAACTTCATCCGGCTCTGCGGCATGACCCATGTACTAACCGAACCCTTGCAGATTTCTTAGGATGTGCTAGCGAGCGGTGGGCAGTGAAGGCGTAGGCAAGCAACCGGGCCGGGGATCGGTGTCCATATTTCCTTCCTGTTGGACCCCTTCACAACTTCGGCAAGCTAGGAAGCCCTTTTGTGTGTTTGCTGTTGTCAAGACTTTTTGCGCGCTCAATCGTGGAACGCCGATCGCTTGCGCAGACTTACCGACCGTAGGATCGGATATGCTCTTGGGTAATAGTCTGCGACTGATCAACTTCCATTTCTTGTCAAGTTTCACATTGTGACGCCATATCGAGAATGTAATCAGAAACACCGCTAAATTTTAGCCCCTGTCAACAATTACCTGCCCTTTACCATGCCATATTTTACAATTTGGCGACGGGAATGTAGGTTTGTGGTTGACAGACCTCAAGCCCGACAACGTGATGTTGGTTCGGGATCCACACATGCCGGGAGGCGAGCGGACCAAGCTTCTTGACTTTGGGATTGCAAAGGTCAACGAGCAAGTTGGGGGAGCGCATGTCAAGACCAAGACCAATGCGCTGATGGGAACTCCCCTGTATATGTCGCCAGAGCAGTGCGCCGGGGCAGGCGGAGTCACCGACAAAAGCGATGTCTACTCACTGGGCGTGATGATGTTCGAGATGCTTGCTGGTCAGCCTCCGTTCTCTGCGGAAGGGGCCGGCCAGTTGATCGGCATGCACATGTTCTCGGAACCGCCTCGTCTGAGCAGTGTGAATCGATCCGTGCCGAAGGAGATAGCGGCTCTGGTCGATCGGTTGCTACGGAAGGCTCCAGACGAGCGGCCAACGATGCGTCTACTTGCCAAGGAACTGCGTGAGCAGTGCGACGTGTATCCGCTCTCGCGTTCGAGCCGGATGGACTCTCTGCCAGCGGACACTCTGTCCAACGTCGCGCGGGGAACTGCATCGACACTGGGTCGTTCAGCCGCACAAATCCAGACGACCATCCCAGCTCAGCGACGAACTGGAATACTCATCACTGCCGGTCTTTCAATATTTGGTCTACTCGGTGCTGTGGCGATTACCCGGCTGAGTCACTCTGGTGAGCCAAGCGCTGCACAGAACTCATCTTCGGCTGCGTCCTCGGTCGCTAGTGATTCCACTTCTATTGAAATCGACGTTGTTACCAAACCACCGGGGGCAAGCATCATCCGTGCTTCCGATGGAAAAACGCTGGGCACTGGGCCTGCTCGTCTGACGCTTCCCAAATCGCAACAGCCACTTGCTTTGCGAATCAGACTGGCTGGGTACAGAGACAAAGAGCTACTTGTCGAAGCGGTTCAAGGTGGCGTGTATCAGACAGAACTCGATCCATCGCCAGAGCTAGCAGAGGAAAACGGAAGGCAAAATCAAGCCGAGAAGCCAAAGCTCTCGGCAAGTAGTAGAAAAAACGAAAAGGCCCAGCAAGCAAGTACCTCAAAGAAGGCGGCTGGCGCGAATGTCGAAAAACTCGACAAATCGCCACCGAAGACCAAAGCAGAAACAGCGAAGCCCAATGCAATTCTTCCTATTGAAGACTAATAGATCCCTAGTGCTCGGGTTTGCTGCAATTTTGATTCTACTGCAAGCAGCAGATGGATTTGCTAGCCCTGGAGTAACAAATCCGTCTAGTGCATCGACTACTGGTAATGACAAAGGAAATGAAGGCCCAGACTCGTGCTTGGCTGACCCTGAATGCAAACTTTTGACAGATAACGCGCGTACGCAATCGGCAAGTGGGAAATATACAGAAGCGTTGACGCTCTATCAACTAGCCTACCAGAAGCAGCCTGTTCCATGGCTGCTGGTTAACATTGGGCGAGTGCTCCAGAAACAGAAGCAGTATGAGCGTGCATTGGAGCATTATCGTCAGTTTTTGACTACAAATACTGGCTCTTCAGAGCTAAATGATAAGGTAAAGGAATACATCAATCAAGCTGAAGCAGAAAAGCAGGCGAGTCTTTCAATCGCTTCGGCTGCTTTGTCTGAAAAAACTGAGATTGAACGCCCTAAGCCGATGTATAAGCAGTGGTGGCCATGGACAATTCTTGGCATCGCCGCCGCTGCTGGAATAGGGGTTTCAGTTGGGCTCTACCTATACTCAAGGCAACCAGACACCGATGGGCTTCCAGTGATCCGTCCTCTTAATTAATCTGGTCAAAGAATAGATCAAATGAAAGCGTACAATAATAATCAGCAGCTCACCCTCAGCAGAGCGGCAGTTTTAGCTATGCTTTTGTCGGGTTCATGTGGGAATGAGCCAGCGGTTAAAATTTCACTGTCGGAATGGCCAGCTGGTGCATCCATTGTCAGATTAGAGGCCATGGTGAATGGGGTCAAGTCTGCGGTACTTCCTCCGCTAGAGAATCAGCAGACCCAGTTTGTTATCAAGGTGCCATCGGGTTCAACAGGTACAATATCACTAATAGCGACTGCATTCGATGGGGCATCCGAGTCTTCATGCAAAGTTGCAAAAGGCACCATTGATATTGATATTCCATCTGGCCTTCGGTCATATGAAGAAAGATCCTGGCTTCTTCAGAAACTTGCAAGCAAGTTATGTACTTTGAGTGTATCTGTCCAGGGTGCAGTCGGAAGCGTGACTTCTGTGCCCGCTGGGATATCATGTGGCCCGTCTAATGGTGGCACATGCCAAGCCGAATTTAAGTCTGATGAATCTGTTTCCCTTATAGCAAATGTAGACCTTCGTTGGCGACCTTCATGGCAAGGCAGTTGCTTTTTGGCTGGTGAGCAATGTCAAATAAAATCAATAGCCAATAGTCAGCGAATTGATGTAAGTTTCTCTCAACGTCAATGCACTACATCGAATTGGTGTTCATTTTCTTCGTCTAACCTAACAACTAACCATCTTCAAGGTGTTTGGGCAAGCAGTCCGATGGATGCATGGGCTGTTGGGCAGGCTGGCACAATTCTTCATTGGGACGGTGTAACTTGGTCGGTTGTGTCAGCTTCAATCCCTAAAAGTGTCTCATTTTTTAGTGTGTGGGGCTCTGGAGCTAACGATGTTTGGGCAATGGGTCCAAAGGATCAAGCATGGCATTGGGACGGAACATCATGGAAATCAGTCAACCTGCCTAGTTCCTCGTTTGCAGATCTGCTCATCATGAATATAACAGGCTCAGCATCTGATGATATATGGGCCGTCGGGTCGAGTACCACAGCACCAACTACCAGCGGTACTGTCTATCACTGGGATGGTTCCGTTTGGTCAATCGTTTCAGGGCTGCCATTTCAATCGTTTCTCTATTCAATTTGGCAAAACAAAAATACCAAAGACGTATGGACCGCTGGCCTGAATCAGGTTGTGTATTATTATAGCAACGCAACAAAAACATGGGCATCTAGGAATACAGGAATTGCCAGCGCTAATGTTATTTCGCTAAATGGAAATTCTGCAACTGATGTGTGGAACTCCGGTGCATCAGGAAGCGCAGGGATGGTCTATAGATGGGATGGCACTAAGTGGATTAGCATATCTATTTCGTCGTATGCTCCGTCTGTTGTCTCTGGTATAGTTGCTCCAGCAAATAATGATGCTTGGGCCATAACGGATAGTGGGCAAATTTTCCACTTTACAGGTTCAGTTGCCTCAACTGCTACTTTACTCGATACATTGCCTAATAAACCACCCTTGGCGGGTATATGGGCAAATTCCTCCACCGACCTTTGGGTCGTTGGTCAGAATGGCGCAATTTTCCGGCGTATTCCCTAATCATTTATGAGCCCTTGAGCGTGTATGTAGACGCACAGAAGTAGGCTCATCCGGTTTCTGAATGCGGTGCGTACGGTGCGTGCTCGTTCGTTCCGCTGATGGCGCGAATCGAAACCAGTTCGGCAGTCGAGTCTTCGTTGGTTCTCCTCGCTTCAGGAGTCGCAGCAAGTTCATCTCGCTTGGCAGTTCTGGGCTTTCGTCGAGCAGCTTCACCAGACCCGGCAGAGCTGCCCCTTTCGATGGCGCTACTGGGATCACTTTCCTTTGTCGTGAGCAAAATGGCCGCGAGCGTGTAAAACATCGGCGCTCGACTCGTCACAACATGGAACATCACTGCGACTCGAACCTCTGGGTGCGACCAAAAAGCTCGCTGCAAAAGGAGTCGATGCGACGGCACGATGGGCTCTGTGGCCCTAGCTCCCAGATGGTCTTGCGCTCGTTGCAGGTTCTCCG